>NZ_AP025667.1:4039364-5290819 GCF_022846655.1 Streptomyces seoulensis | reverse complement strand
GCCTGGCGCGTCACCACGGACGCAGGCGAGGTCGTCGCCGAGCAGGTCGTGGTCGCGCTCAACGCCTGGACCGGACGCCTGCTGCCCGAGTTCGACGACCTGATCACCCCGGTGCGCGGCCAGCTCGTGCAGACCGCGCCCGTGTCCTTCCGCATCCCGCAGTGGGGCCTGGACCGGGGCCTGGTCTACGGCGGCCAGAACCAGGACGGCTCCCTGCTCCTGGGCGGCCTGCGCACCACCGTGCCCCACCGCGACGAGGGCATCGCGCTGCCCGCCGACGACAACACCCCGGCGTTCTCGCCGGAGTTGGCCGACCGGCTCGCCACCGCGCTGCCCGCCCTGCTGCCCGGCACCGCGGGCGTGCCCGTGGTGCGCGCCTGGAGCGGCGTCATGGCCTTCACGCCGGACCGCTGCCCCCTCGTCGGCGAGCTGCCCGGCCGTCCCGGACTGTGGGTCATGGCCGCCTTCAGCGGACACGGCATGCCCTACTCCCAGGTCGTCGCCGAACAGCTCGCCGAGCGCATCCAGGGCGGTGCCGGAGCGGGCATACCGGCGGCCTTCGACCCGGCCCGATTCCTGTGAGGGCGCCGATGAGGGACCTCGCACCCGAGCCGCTCGCCCGGCCCGCCGACCCGGCCCGCCCGCACGGCGGTTCGGGCTCCGACCTGCCCCTGCTGGTGATCGGCGCCGGCCCCAAGGCCATCGCCCTCGCCGTCAAGGCCAAGGTGCTCCGGGAGGCCGGGCTCGACGCGCCCGAGGTGGTCGCCGTCGAACGCGACCGCACCGCAGCCCACTGGCGGGAGGGCCACGGCTGGACCAACGGCCGCCAGAGCCTGGGCACCCTGCCCGAGAAGGACCTCGGCTTCCCCTACGACGCCACCGCCTGGGGCGACCCGCACGACCCGCTCGTCTCCGAGATCGTCCGCCTCACCACCGGCTACGGCTGGGCCGGACACCTGATGAGCCGCGGCGGCTACGCCCGCTGGGTCGACCGGGGCCGCCCCCAGCCCAGCCACCGCGAATGGGCCGACTACCTCGACTGGGCCGCCCGCGAGGCCGGACTGCGCGTCGTCACCGGCGAGGTGCACAGCGCCGAGGCGGACGACGACGGCTGGACCCTCGGCCACACCGCTCCCGGCGGCCACGGCACCGTACGCGGCCGGGGCCTGCTGGTGTCCGGGCCGGGACCGTCCGGCACCGCGCTCACCGCCGACGACGACCGGGTGCTGGACACCGCCGGCTTCTGGCGGCTGGCCGTCGCCGGACTGCCCTCCGCCGTACGGCACGTGGTGGTCGTCGGCTCCGGCGAGACCGCCGGGACCGTGGTCCGCGAACTCGCCGTCGCCCAGGAGCGCGAGGTCACCGTCGTCACCCCGCGCGCCGCCCTCTACAGCCGCGGCGAGAGCCCCTTCGAGAACCGCTACTACAGCGACCCCACCGGCTGGACCGCGCTCACCGAGAGCGACCGCAGGGAGTTCATCCGGCGCACCGACCGCGCCGTCTTCTCCCTCGACGTCCAGCACGACCTGGCCCGCACCGCACGGGTGAACTGGTGCCCCGGCCGCGCCACCGGCACCCGCCCCGGCGCCCCGGTCGCACTCACCTACGAGTACGGCGGACGCCCCGGCGTGATCGAGGCCGACCTCGTGGTGGACGCCACCGGCGGGGACCCGATGTGGTTCACCGGCCTGCTCGGCCCGCGCGCCCGCGCCGCCCTCACCGCGGCAGTCGGCGGCACCCTCACCCGTGCCGCCGTGGAAGGCGCCATCGACCGTTCCCTCGCCGCGCCCGGCCTGCCCGTACCGCTGCACCTGCCCAACCTGGCGGCCCTGGCCCAGGGCCCCGGCTTCCCCAACCTCAGCTCCCTCGGCCTGCTCGCCGACCGGGTCCTGCGCGCCCACGTCCCGCCGAGGTCCCCGGCGGACCTCGCGGTGGCCTGCGCCGGAACCGGCCGGACGAGCGCGCCGGCCCCGTACTACCGAGGAGACGCGTGATGGCCACCGCCGTCCCGGCCGGGCACGAGCCCGCCGACACCGACTTCGTCCAGTTGCTCTTCACCGACATCGCCGGACGGCTGAAGTCGCTGGAGATCCCCGCCGCCCGCTGGGACGCGGTACGCGCCGACGGCTGGACCGTGGACGGCTCGGTCCTGCTCGGGTTCGGCGACCCCGACCACAGCGACCTGCGGCTCGTCCCCGACCCGGACACCTTCGTCGTCCGGCCCTGGACCACCCCGGCCGGACGCACCGTCGGCATGGTCTTCTGCGACGTGCGCGACGCCCAGGGCCGCCCCTTCGCCGCCGACCCCAGGGCCGTGCTGCGCCGCGCCGTGGAGGACTCCGAACGCCGGGGCCTGCGGCCGGTGTTCGGCGTCGAGGCCGAGTTCTACCTGCTGCGCGAGTCCGACCCCGGCACCCTGCACCCCTCCGACCGGGGCGGCTACTGGGACCTGGGCGAGGCCGAGGAGGCCGACGAGGTCTGCCGCGACATCAGCGAGGCGCTGGACCGGATGGGCCTGACCGTCACCGGCCACCACCACGAGGTGTGCCCCGGCCAGCGCGAGATCGTCTTCCTGCACGGCGACGCCCTCACCACCGCCGACCGGCTCCTGCTGCTCAAGCACACCGCCCGCGCCATGGCCCGCCGCCGGGGCCTGAGGGCCGTCTTCATGCCCAAGCCGCTCGCCCACCTCTACGGCAACGCCCTGCACGTCCACGTCTCGATGCGCGGCACCACCGACGACCGCCCCCTCTTCCACGACGCCGACGACCCGCAGGGCATGTCCGCGCTCTTCCGCGCGAGCCTCGCCGGAGTCCTGGACCACGCCCCCGCGCTCACCGCGCTCGGCAACCCCACCGTCAACTCCTACAAGCGGATGGTCCCCGCCTCCGGCACCCCGGTGCACGTCACTTGGGCCCGGCACAACCGCTCCACCGCCTTCAAGGTGGTCGGCGACCCGGCCGTACCCGACTCCACCCGGCTGGAGCTGCGCAGCCCCGACCCGGCCGCCAACCCGCACCTGCTGTTCGCCGCCGTCCTCGCCGCGTTCGCCGACGGCGCGGAACGCGGGCTGAAGCTGTCCGACGCCTGCGAGGAGCCCGCCGACACCCTCGGCGCCGCCGAACTCGCCGCCCGCGGCATCGCCCCGCTCCCCACCGACCTGCCCACCGCGCTGCGCGCCCTCGACGAGGACACCGTCGTACGCGGCGCCCTGGGCGACCTCGCCGCCACGGCCCACGACCGGCACTGCCGCGCGGACTTCAACGCCTGGCACCGCGTCGTCACCCCGTGGGAGGTGGAACGGTACGCGGATTCCGTGTGAGCATCCCCCGTCGCACCCGCGCACCCCACCACGGAGGAACCCCATGCAGCGCACCGTCACCACGCCCGAGGGTCCGGTCGGCGTGCCGTCGCCCGACCACGAGTGGACCGTCCTGTTCTTCATCACCGAGCCCGGCATCGGGGAGCGCGTGCCCGAACTGGGCGGCTGCACCACCGGTCTGTGCTCCGCCCGCGACGCGGCCGCCCGGTTCGCCCGCGCCGACGCCCGCGTACTCGGCGTCAGCGCCCACGCGCCCGGCGAGCTGGCCGGCTTCGCCGCCGAACGCGCCCTCGGCTACCCCCTGATCGGCGACAAGGACCTCTCCCTCGGCCGCGAACTCGGCGTGCCCGAGGTGCACGCCGAGGGCCGGGCCCTGTTCGAGCGCGCCGGAGTCGTCCTGGACCGCACCGGCACCGTCCGCTCCCTGATCCACCCCGTGCCCGACCCCGAGCGCCACGCCGAACTGGTCCTCGAGGAACTGGCCCGGCTCACCGGTGAGGGCGGGCATGACTGACCTGCCGTCAGGTCGCGGACCGGGCCGGATACGCGCCCTGCTGCCGGAGCGGGGAGCGCCCCGCGCGCTCGCCCTGTCCACCCTCGTGGGCCAGACCGGCAGCGGGCTCCTCCTCCCGGTCAGCGCGCTGTTCTTCACCCGCTCGGTCGGCCTCTCCGCCGCCCAGGTCGGCGTCGGCCTCGCCGTGGCCGGGCTGACCGGCCTGGCGGCGGCCGTCCCGGCGGGCCGGATCGCCGACCGCTTCGGCGCCCGCGGCACCTACGCCGCCGCCCTCGCCGGACAGGCCCTCGCCACGGCCTCGTTCGCGCTGGTCCACTCCCTGTGGGCGTTCATCGCCGTCACCTGCGTCGCCGCCGTCGCCGAACGCGGCGGCGCGGCCGCGCGGGGCGCCGTCATCAGCAGCGTCGGCGTCGGAGAGGCGCGGGTACGGCTGCGCGCCCTGCTGAAGTCCGTCACCAACGCCGGTCTGAGCATCGGCACCGCGCTCGCCGCGTTCGCCCTCGCGGCCGACACCCGCGCCGCCTATCTGACCGTCCTCCTGCTCAACGCCGGCGCCTACGCCGTCGCCGCGCTGCCCCTGCGCAAGGTGCCCCCGGTCCGCCCCGCGCCCACCGGCCCGGCCGCGCCCGCCCGCCGCACCGTCCTGCGGGACCGCCCCTACGCCCAGGTCACCCTGGTCTGCGGACTGACCAGCATCCACTACGACGTGCTGTCCCTCGCCCTGCCACTGTGGATCGCCGACCACACCAGCGCCCCCGAGTGGACCATCTCCGCCGTGGTGCTGGCCAACACGGTGCTGGTCGTCCTGCTCCAGGTGCCGTTCTCCCGGGGCACCGGGGACGTGGACACCGCCGCGCGCGTGGTCCGCCGCTCCGGCTGGGTGCTCCTCGCGGGCTGGGCCGCCATCGCCTGCGCCGTCCTCGCCTCCGCACCGCTCGCCGCGCTGGGCCTGCTGCTCGTCGGCATGACCCTGCACACGGCCGGCGAACTCTGGCAGTCCGCAGGCAGCTACGGCCTCAGCTACGAACTCGCCCCCGACGGCTCGCACGGCGAGTACCAGGGCTTCTTCTCCCTCGGCCGGGGCGTGACCGGTGTCGTCGCCCCGCTGGCGCTGACCACGCTCTGCCTCGCCCCCGGCCCCGACTGGCGCCCGGTGGGCGGCTGGCTGCTGCTGGGCGCCGTCGTCGCCCTGGTCGCCTCCGCCGCCCCGTACACCGCACGCCGGGCCCGGCCCGTCCCCGACACCCCCGGTACCCCCGCCGTCCCACGGGTCACCAAGGACCCGGCGCTCACCCAGGAATCCGTATGACCGACACCGGCCCCGCGGCCGCCCGGACCGTCCTCGTCCTGGGCGGCGGCACCCGGCTGCCCAAGGCTCTGCGCGCCCACGGCTGCCACGTCGTCTACGGCGGCACGCTCGCCGAGTTCGGCCCCGGCCACCGCGACGCCTGCGACGAGGCGCTGCTGCTGTCCGACGACGACGGCGAAGCCTGGCTCGACCGGGCCGTGGCCCTGCACAAGGCGGTCCCCTTCGACCGGGTCGTCACCGTCCGCGAACGCTTCCTGACCACCGCCGCCCGCATCCGCGACGCCCTCGGTCTTCAGGGCGACCCGCTGCGGACGGTGCTGCTGCTCAAGGACAAGGCGCTGATGCGCGAAGCCCTCGCGGACGCGCCGGGCACGCCCGCCGTCCGGGCCGCGCTGATGCGGGCGCCGCGCGACGTGGCCGCCTTCGCCGCGCGTGCCGGGCTGCCCGTCGTGCTCAAGCCGCGCGACGGCTCCGGCAGTCAGGGCATCCAGGTCCTGCGGGAGGCGGCCGACGTGGAGCGGGCCGCCCGGCTGGTCGCGGCCGTGCCGGACGCGCTGCTCGCCGAGGAGTTCCTGGACGGGCCCGAGTACAGCGTGGAGTCCTTCTCCCGCGCCGGGGAGCACGAAGTGCTGGCCGTCACCGAGAAGTTCACCGGTGACAACGCCGTGGAGATCGGCCACGTCGTCCCCGCCCGCATCGACACCGCCCGGTACGAGGCGCTGGCGGCCGCCACCCGGAGCCTGCTCGACGCGGTGGGTCTGACGGAGGGGCCCGCGCACACGGAGATCATCGTCACCCCGCGCGGACCGCGCGTCGTGGAGTCCCACAACCGCCCCGGCGGCGACGGCATCATCGACCTCGTACGCGAGGTCACGGGCGCGGACGTACGCGATCTGCTGGCCGCCCATGTGGCGGGAGCACGGCCGCCCGCGCGCAGCGGTGCCGCGGGCGCCGCCGCCACCTGGTTCCTGACCGCGCCGCCCGGCCTGGTCACGGAGGTCACCGGCTGGGAGGCGGCCGAGGCGAGCCCCGGCGTGGTGGACACCGACCCCGACGTCGCCCCCGGGGACACGGTCGCCGAACTGCGCGGCTCGGACGACCGCTGCGGCTCGGTGATCGCGACCGCGGACACCCCCGACGAGGCCCTCGCGCGCGCCCGCGCCGCCGCCGCCCTGGTCCGCATCACGACCCGGCCCGCGCCGGCCGAGGAGACGCCCGCCCCATGACGACCGCCCCGCCCACCACCCTCACCGCCCGCTACCTGGCTGGCCCCGGACGCCGCCCGCTCGCCCTCCGCGACCCGGACCCGGCGCGGCTGGACCTCGTCCACCGGGCCCTGGAGGACCGCTTCCTCACCCGGCCCGCCTTCCTCACGGCCGAGGAGGCCGGACAGCTCGAAGCCGACCTCAACGGTGTGACCGACCTGCTGTTCACACTGCCCGAGCGGCTCTTCGACGGCGACCCGCACGCCTTCGCCGCAGCGGTCGGACTGCGCCCCGAACAGTCCCGCCTGGCCCTGCGGCCCCCGGTGCCCGAGCCCGCCCGCATCGGCCGCGCCGACCTCTACCGGGACCGGTCCGGCTTCCGCATGCTGGAGTTCAACATCAGCAGCGCGCTGGGCGGCCTGCAGATCCCGGAACTGAACCGGCTCACTTTGGCCGACCCGGAACTGGCCGCGTTCGTCACGCGGGAGGACCTCGGCTTCCCCGACCCCGTCGCCGTGCTCGCGGGGCAGATGCGCCAGGCCGCGGGCCGGACCGGGGAGACCTGCAGGGTCGCCCTCATGGACTGTCCCGACGGCTACCGCGGCACCGAGCCGGAGATCACCGCGCTCGCCGGGCTGCTCGCCCCGCACGGCATCGAGGCGTACGGCTGCCACACCGGCCAGGCCCGCGAGTCGGGCGGCCGCCTCCTCGTCGACGGCCGCCCGGCCGACCTGGTGTACCGCTACTTCACCCTGGGCGAGCTGACCGCCGACGCGGCCACGCTGCGGGAGGCCGAGGCCCTGCTCGACCTGTTCGCGCGCTGCGGCGTCCCCCTGCTGTCCCCGCTGCGCACCTCCATGCACGGCAACAAGCGCGCGCTGGCCCTGCTCCGGGAGGACCGCTGCCAGGACACCCTGGACGCGGGGGAGCGGGACCTCGTACGCCGCCTGCTCCCGTGGACCCATGAACTGCGCCCCGGCACGGCGCGGATCGACGGTAAGCCGGCCGACCTGCTCGCGTACTGCCGGCGCCACCGCGAGCGCCTGGTGCTCAAGCCCGCGCACGGCCTCGGCGGCTCCGGCACCGTGCTGGGCCGCAGCGTGGACGACGCGCGGTGGGCGGCGAGCCTGGAGCGGGCGCTGGTCACCCCGCACATCGTGCAGGAACTGGTCACCCCGCTCCCGGAGCCCTTCCCCGAGGAGGGCACCGGCGAGCCCGCCCCCTGGGTGCTGAACTGGGGAGCCTTCCTCATCGGCCGCAGCTACGCGGGCGCCTTCCTGCGCGGTCTGCCCGCTGCCCGCGCCGACGTCATCTCCTACGCGGCCGGCGCCCACGCGGGCTGCGCCTTCCAGCAGCGCTAGGGCCTGTCTTCCGGATCTTGCCGCGGTCGCGGGGTCTGGCAGACCCCGCTCGGGTCGGCCGGAAGGCGCCGTAGGTCCGCGTCGGCCCGATCCGGAAGAAAGGCCCTAGCCGAGCAGGTACACCGCCACGGCCGCCGCCACCACGACGGCGGCCAGCACGAACACCGTGCGGCCCTTCCGCCCCGGGCGCGCGGGAGCGGCGGTGTCCTCCTGGAGGGGGGCGCGCGAGATGACCGGGGCGGCGTCGTCCGGGGCGTAGGCGTCGCCGTGGACGACGTCCGCGACCACGACGGACACGTTGTCGTTGCCGCCCGCGCCGAGGGCCAGCTCGACCAGCCGGTCGGCGGCGTCGTCCCGGCCGGGTATGCCGAGCGCCACGGCCAGGTCGGACTCGGCCACCAGATCGCTCAGCCCGTCCGAGCACAGCAGGAAGCGGTCGCCGGGCAGCGTCTCCAGACGGAACAGCGCGGGGCTCAGCGACTCCCCGCCCACCAGCGCCTTCGTCACCATGGACCGCTGCGGATGCGCGAGCGCCTCGGCCGCGGTGATCCGGCCGTCGTCCAGCAGGGTCTGCACCAGGGAGTCGTCACGGGTCAGCAGCACCAGCTCGCCCGCGCGCATCAGATACGTGCGGGAGTCCCCGACGTTGGCCACGACGAACTGGTCGCTGTCGGCCTCCATCAGGACCGCCGTGATGGTGGTCCCCATCCCGTCCAGCTCCGGCGAGGCGCGCACCGCCCGGGCGATGGCCAGGTTCCCGGCGAGTATCGCCTCGCGCAGCGCCTCCATGGGCTCCGCCCGCGTCCGCTCCGGTCCCAGCTCGGCCATGTGCGAGATGACGACGGAACTGGCCACCTCGCCGCCGGCATGCCCGCCCATCCCGTCCGCCACCACCAAGAGATGCGGCGCCGCGTACACGGAGTCCTCGTTGACTTCGCGGACAAGTCCCTTGTCGCTGCGGATGGTGAACTGGAGGGTCAGAGACATGTGTTCTCCTGGCTGGCGGAGCCGATCCGGCGACGACGTCTTCCACCGCGGCGGGACGGAAAAGGAGGGGGAGAAGAGACAAGGAAGAGGGCGTCCGGGCACACCACACCAGACTCACCCGAGTGTCTTCGCCCCAGGTGAGGAAGTCAAGTGAGCCCCTGTCAGGGCGAGTTGGGCCACGCCGGATCTTGAGCACGCGGCCCCCGGACCGCCGCGCCCCAGCTCTGTTTGCGGGCCGGTCGGGCCTGTGACACCTTCGCTGTGGGGGCACTCCGCACCTGATGATTGTGGCGCCGACATGACAACCTCGCGTGTTCCGCTGTCGATCCTCGATCTCGTACCCGTGGCCTCGGGCACCGACACTTCCACCGCGCTCGATCAGTCGGTGGAACTGGTCCGGCTCGCGGACGCGCTCGGTTACACCCGGTACTGGTACGCCGAGCACCACAACGTCGCCACCTTCGCGTCCTCGGCGACGTCCCTGCTCATCGGCCGGGCCGCCGAACACAGCAAGCGCATCCGGCTGGGCTCCGGCGGCGTGATGCTGCCCAACCACAGCCCGCTGATGGTCGCGGAGTACTACGGCACGCTCGCCGAGATGTACGGCGACCGCATCGACCTCGGCCTCGGCCGCGCACCGGGCACGGACCCGACGACGGCCGCCGCGCTGCGCCGGGGCGGCGCGGCCACCGACACGTTCGTCCAGGACGTCGTCGACCTGCACCGCTACCTCGGCTCCCCCGACGGCGAGGGACCCGAGGTGCGGGCCGTGCCGGGCCAGGGCACCGAGGTCCCCCTGTGGATGCTGGGGTCCAGCCTCGACGGCGCGGCCGTCGCCGCCTATCTCGGACTGCCCTACGCCTTCGCCTCCCACTTCGCCCCGCAGATGCGGCACGAGGCGCTGGAGCTGTACCGCTCGCGCTTCTCGACGGAGTTCCCCACCGCCGAGATCAGGCAGCCCTACGCCATGGTCGGCGTCAACGTCCTGGTCGCCCCCACCGACGACGAGGCGCACTACCTGTTCACCACCGCCCAGCAGCTGGCCGCAGGCATCTACACCGGTCGGCGCGGCCCGCTACGGCCCCCGGTCAGAGACCTGGGGACAGTGATCGGACCCGAGGTCGCCCGGTTCGTGGACGACTTCCAGGAGGTACGCGCGGTGGGCTCCCCGGAGACGGTCGTCACCGAGCTGGAGGCGCTGGTCGCGGACCTGAGGGCCGACGAACTCATCATCACGACCTACACCCACGACCCCGCGCACCGGGCCCGCTCGTTCTCGCTGCTCGCCGACGCCTGGGGACTCGGCCGGTCCGACTAGGCGTCACTCCGACGCGACGGCGTCGATCAGCTCCGCTCGCCCTCCTGCCAGTCCCGCCAGCGGATGCGCGGCTTGTCCAGCACCTCGCCGAGCGTCCCCCACTCGTCGCGGCCCAGCCGGGTCAGCGGGCGCAGCCGCCCGATGTCCGGGAGCCCGTCGTCCGCGAGCATCTCCTCGCTGACCACCGCGTGGACCACCCGGCCGAACACCACCGTGGAGTCGCCCAGCGTGAGCATGCTGTGCAGCACGCACTCCAGCGCCGCCGGGGAGGCCGCGACCCGCGGCGGCTTCACCCGCAGCGAGGGTTCCTGTTCGAGGCCGACCGCGTCGAACTCGCTCACCTCGGACGGGAAGTCCGTCGCGGTGTCGTTGATCTCCCGGAACAGCCCCTCCGGCGCCAGGTTGACCACGAACTCCCCGGTCTCCTCCACGTTCCGCAGCGAGTCCTTCCGCGTCACGGAGGTGAACTGCACGATCGGCGGCTCCACGCAGGAGACGGAGAAGAAGGAGTGCGGTGCGAGGTTCGGCCGGTCCGGGTGGTCCTTGGACACGGTGGAGACCCA
This sequence comes from Streptomyces seoulensis, assembly GCF_022846655.1. Taxonomy (NCBI): domain Bacteria; kingdom Bacillati; phylum Actinomycetota; class Actinomycetes; order Kitasatosporales; family Streptomycetaceae; genus Streptomyces; species Streptomyces seoulensis. The sequence goes on along the minus strand of NZ_AP025667.1, from coordinate 5,280,240 downwards.
CGCGATCGGCCGGGGAACCACCACCGAGGTGAGCAGCCGGTAGAAGGCGCGGGGGCCCATGGCCGAGGGATCGAAGTCGGTGCGCATGATCCCCAGTATTCAGTGCCGCCCGGCCCCTAGCACTCGATGATGTTCACCGCGAGCCCGCCCCGCGCCGTCTCCTTGTACTTGACGCTCATGTCCGCGCCCGTCTCCTTCATGGTCTTGATGACCTTGTCGAGGGAGACCTTGTGGGAGCCGTCGCCGCGCATGGCCATCCGGGCGGCCGTGACGGCCTTCACCGAGGCCATGCCGTTGCGCTCGATGCACGGGATCTGGACGAGGCCGCCGACGGGGTCGCAGGTCAGGCCCAGGTTGTGCTCCATGCCGATCTCGGCGGCGTTCTCCACCTGCTCGGGGGAGCCGCCCAGCACCTCGGCGAGCGCGCCCGCCGCCATGGAGCAGGCGGAGCCCACCTCGCCCTGGCAGCCGACCTCGGCGCCGGAGATGGAGGCGTTCTCCTTGAAGAGCATGCCGATCGCGCCCGCGGCCAGCAGGAAGCGGACCACGCCCTCCTCGTCCGCGCCGGGCACGAAGTTCATGTAGTAGTGCAGCACCGCCGGGATGATGCCGGCCGCGCCGTTGGTGGGCGCGGTGACCACGCGGCCGCCCGCCGCGTTCTCCTCGTTCACCGCCATCGCGTACAGGGTGATCCACTCCATGGAGTGCGCGAGCGCGTTGCCCTCGGCGCGGAGCTGGCGGGCGGACATGGCGGCGCGGCGGCGCACCTTCAGGCCGCCCGGCAGGATGCCCTCGCGGGACATGCCGCGGGCCACGCACTCGCGCATCACCCGCCAGATCTCCAGCAGGCCCTCGCGGATCTCCTCCTCGGTGCGCCAGGCCCGCTCGTTCTCCAGCATCAGCGCGGAGATCGACAGACCGGTCTCCTTGGTGAGGCGCAGCAGCTCGTCACCCGTGCGGAAGGGGTACTTCAGCACCGTGTCGTCCAGCACGATCCGGTCCGCGCCGACCGCCTCCTCGTCCACGACGAAGCCGCCGCCGACCGAGTAGTACGTCTTGGTCAGCAGCTCCGCGCCCGAGGCGTCGTACGCCCACAGCGTCATGCCGTTGGCGTGGTAGGGCAGGGTCTCGCGGCGGTGCAGGACCAGGTCGTCGTCGTAGGAGAAGGCGATCTCGTGCTCGCCGAGCAGGCTGAGCCGGCCCGCCTTCCTGATCGCCTCGACCCGGTCGTCTGCGCCCTCCACGTCCACCGTGCGCGGGGAGGCGCCCTCCAGGCCGAGCAGCACCGCCTTCGGGGTGCCGTGGCCGTGGCCGGTGGCGCCGAGCGAGCCGTACAGCTCGCAGCGGACGGCGGCGACGGGGTCCAGCAGGCCCTCGTTGCGCAGACGGCGGGCGAACATGCGCGCCGCCCGCATCGGGCCGACCGTGTGGGAGCTGGACGGGCCGATGCCGATCGAGAACAGGTCGAAGACCGATACGGCCACGGTGACTCCTCAATACGAACAGGTACAAAAAGGTGGTGCGGACACAGCACGGGTGCCCCGCCCACCGGCAGTGGGCGGGGCACCCGGATGACACGTACGGGGTACTACTCGCCCAGCGTCGGATACAGCGGGTGCTTGTCCGCCAGCACCCGCACGCGGGCCGCGAGCGCCTCCGCGTCGTAGGACGGCTTCAGCGCCTCGGCGAGCACGTCCGCGACCTCGGCGAAGTCCTCGGCGGTGAAGCCGCGGGTGGCGAGGGCGGGCGTGCCGATCCTCAGGCCCGAGGTGACCATCGGCGGCCGCGGGTCGTTCGGGACGGCGTTGCGGTTGACCGTGATACCGACCTCGTGGAGGCGGTCCTCGGCCTGCTGCCCGTCGAGCTCCGACTCACGCAGGTCCACCAGGATCAGGTGCACGTCGGTGCCGCCGGAGAGCACGTTCACCCCGGCCTCGCGGGCGTCCGGCGCGGTCAGCCGCTCGGCGAGGATACGGGCACCCTCCACCGTACGACGCTGGCGCTCCTTGAAGTCCTCCGAGGCCGCGACCTTGAAGGAGACCGCCTTGGCGGCGATCACGTGCTCCAGCGGGCCGCCCTGGAAGCCGGGGAAGACCGAGGAGTTCAGCTTCTTCGCGAAGTCCTTCTTCGCCAGGATGATGCCGCCGCGGGGGCCGCCGAGCGTCTTGTGCGTGGTGGAGGTCACCACGTCCGCGTACTCGACCGGGTTCGGGTGCAGACCCGCCGCGACCAGACCGGCGAAGTGCGCCATGTCCACCCACAGGTAGGACCCGGCCTCGTCCGCGATCCGCCGGAACTCCGCGAAGTCGAGCTGACGCGGGTACGCCGACCAGCCCGCGATGATCACCTTCGGGCGGTGCTCCTTGGCCAGCCGCTCGACCTCGGCCATGTCGACCAGGCCGGTCTCCTCGTCCACGTGGTACGCGACCACGTCGAACTGCTTGCCGGAGAAGTTCAGCCGCATCCCGTGGGTGAGGTGGCCGCCGTGCGCCAGGTCGAGCCCGAGGATGGTGTCACCGGGCTGGGCCAGCGCGAACAGCGCCGCCTGGTTCGCGGAGGCGCCGGAGTGCGGCTGGACGTTCGCGTACTCGGCGCCGAACAGCTCCTTGAGCCGGTCGATGGCGATCTGCTCGGCCACGTCGACGTGCTCGCAGCCGCCGTAGTAGCGGCGGCCCGGGTAGCCCTCGGCGTACTTGTTGGTCAGGACCGAACCCTGTGCCTCCATCACCGCGAGCGGTGCGAAGTTCTCGGAGGCGATCATCTCCAGGGTCGACTGCTGGCGGCGCAGCTCGGCGTCGACCGCGGCGGCGATCTCCGGGTCCAGCTCGTGCAGGGGCGTGTTCAGGACAGTCATACGGCTACTGGCTCCTCAGCCTGCGGTGTAGGCGGTGTACTCGTCGGCGGAGAGCAGGTCGTCCGGCTGGGCGGCGACGCGCACCTTGAACAGCCAGCCGCCCTCGAAGGGCTCGGAGTTCACCAGCGACGGGTCGTCCACCACGTCCTGGTTGACCTCGGTGATCTCACCGGAGACGGGCGAGTACAGCTCGGAGACCGACTTGGTGGACTCCAGCTCGCCGCAGGACTCGCCCGCGGTGACCTCGTCGCCGACCTCGGGAAGCTGCACGAAGACCACATCGCCGAGCGCGTTGGCCGCGTGCTCGGTGATGCCGACCGTCGACGCGCCGCCCTCGGCGGCCGACAGCCACTCGTGCTCCTTGCTGTAGCTCAACTGCTGCGGGTTGCTCATGACCTGAATTCTCCTGTACGCGAGGACGTGCTCGTCGGGGGAAAAGGGCTCGAACCGCTGAAGAGCGGGTGAAATGTGCGCAGGGTCACGCCGGGAGACGGCCGGACCCGGTGCCAGTGTCTACTTGGCGCGCTTGTAGAAGGGCAGCGCCACGACCTCGTACGGCTCGTGGCTGCCCCGGATGTCCACGCCCACACCGGTGCTGCCGGGGGCGGCGTGCGCGGCGTCGACGTAGGCGATGGCCAGCGGCTTGCCGAGGGTGGGGGAGGGGGCGCCGGAGGTGACCTCGCCGATCACCGCGCCGTCCGCGACGACGGAGTATCCGGCGCGCGGCACCCGGCGGCCCTCGGCGATCAGGCCGACCAGGACGCGCGGCGGCTGCGCCTCGGCGCGCTCGGCGGCCTTCGCCAGTGCCTCGCGGCCGACGAAGTCGCCCTCCTTGCCGAACTTGACCACGCGGCCGAGACCGGCGTCGAAGGGGGTCAGCTCCGTGGTCAGCTCGTGCCCGTACAGCGGCATGCCCGCCTCCAGGCGCAGGGTGTCCCGGCAGGACAGCCCGCACGGCACCAGACCGGCGGCGGTCCCGGCCTCCAGCAGCGCCTGCCACAGCTTGGCCGCGTGCTCGGGCTTCACGAACAGCTCGAAGCCGTCCTCGCCGGTGTAGCCGGTACGGGCGATCAGCGCGGGGACGCCCGCGACGGTGCCGGGCAGCCCGGCGTAGTACTTCAGGCCGTCCAGGTCGGCGTCGGTGACCGCCTTGAGGATGCCGGGGGACTCCGGGCCCTGGACGGCGAGCAGCGCGTAGGCGTCGCGGTCGTCGCGGACCTCGGCGTCGAAGCCGGCCGCGCGCTCGGTCAGCGCGTCCAGCACGACCTGGGCGTTGGAGGCGTTGGCCACCACCATGTACTCGGCGTCGGCGAGCCGGTAGACGATCAGGTCGTCCAGGATGCCGCCGTCGGCCCGGCAGATCATGGTGTAGCGGGCACGGCCGACACCGACCGAGGCGAGGTCGCCGACGAGGGCGAAGTTCAGCAGGGCGGCCGCATCGGGGCCGGTCACCGTGATCTCACCCATGTGCGAGAGGTCGAACAGGCCGGCCCGCGTGCGCACCGCCAGGTGCTCGTCACGCTCGGAGCCGTAGCGCAGGGGCATGTCCCAGCCGGCGAAGTCGGTCATCGTCGCGCCGAGCGAGCGGTGCACGGCGTCGAGCGCGGTGCGGCGCGGGGCGGTGGAGTCGGTGCTGCTCATCGGTCGTCTCCCAGGGCGATGGGTCCCCCGCGCGGACGGAGCCGGACGCGGGCGAGGAACGTTCCTCCCCATCTGTCATCGGAACCTGAGAGGTTCGCCATGACCCGCACGGTCACGGCTTGCACCTTGGGTGGAGCCACTGCCGTCAGCGGCCCGCTTTTCAGATGTGCCTCGCCCGCGCGGTAACGGTGCCTGAGAGATTCAAGGGAGGGACTTGCTCCTTCGGCGCCCCGGATGGGGACTCTCCCGCGCGGATTCAAGCGGCCGGTATGCAGTTGGCGCGCACATCATCGCACGGCACGGCCGGGCCCTGAAGGGCCCGCCGGCTGTGACATGCCTGTAGCCGTTCGGGGACCCGACCGGCGCCCCGGCGCATTACCTTCTCTTTACATAAGTTGGGCAGGGGATGACCTGAGCCCACAGGGGGAGGACGATCACGGTGAACAGAACCACGGTGTACGCCACGACCACCGGCATCCCGGTGCCGCAGCAGCCCTCGGTGCCCGCCCACGAGCGCCGGGCCCAGTGGCCCGCGCCGGTCGTCCGCGACCTGCGCGGCCGCACCGGCGGCGGCCCCCGCACCCTGCGCTTCGGCCCCCACGACCTCGCCGTCGTCACCGGCCTGCCCGGCAGCGGCAAGTCCACCCTGATGCGCCGTACGGTGCCCGGCCACCGCGTCGACTCCCAGGACGCCCGCGACCGCTGGGCCGCCCGCCTCCCCGCCGCCCTGCCCTACGCGCTCTACCGCCCCCTGGTCCGCCTCGCCCACTACGCCGGACTGCGCCGCGCCCTCGGCACCGGCGAGGGCGTCGTCGTGCACGACTGCGGCACCCAGCCCTGGGTCCGCTCCTGGCTCGCCCGCGAGGCCCGCCGCCGGGGCGGCACCCTGCACCTGATCCTGCTCGACGTGCCGGCCGGCACCGCCCGGCAGGGCCAGCGCGAGCGCGGCCGGGGCGTCTCCCGGTACGCCTTCCGCCGTCACCGCGGCGCCACCGCCCGCCTGCTGGGCGCCGTGGAGCGCGGCGAGAGCCCCGCCGACTGCGGCTCGGTGGTCCTGCTGGACCGCGCCTCGGCGGACGGCCTGCGGCGGATCGAGTTCGCCGAGTGAGCGCGGGCAGCCGTACCGGATAGCCTTCTGCACCACAGCATGACTCCCAGCAGGCGGTAGGCACATGGACTTCCCGGCGGACCTTCCCGCGGACTTCCCGGCACAGGCACACCCCCACCCGCACGGCGGTTGGCCCGGCAACGAACTGGAGGAGGTCCTCTCCGCCTCCCTCGGCATACCCGAGGCCGGCGCCCGCCTCATCGAGGTACTGGCGCGCGGCTTCGTGTGGATACCCCTGCCCAGCGGCGGCGGCCCGCACAGCGGCCCGCTCGACCTGCCCACGGTCGACATCGACGGCCAGGTGTACGTCCCGGTCTTCTCCTCCGAGGAGCAGTTCCGCCAGTCGCCGGGCGGACACCTGCCGCACACCGTCGCGCCCGCCGTGGAGTTCGCGCGCGGTCTGCCGCCGCAGGCGGGCATGGTCATCAACCCCGGCGGCGTGGTCGGACTCCCGCTGCCCCCCGAGGCGGTGGCCGAGCTGTGCCGCTCGGGGCGCACCCCGCTGGACGGTCCGGCCACGGGCGGCCGGGTCCGGCTCTTCGAGCCCGACTGGCAGGAGGACCCGGTGGACTTCCTCGCCGCCGCCTCCGCCGAGTTCGCCGCCACCGGCGTCGTCGTCAGCGCCCGCCGCTGCCTCGCCGTCATCGAGACCGCCGACCCGGTCCTCTTCGTCGGCGTCGAACTCGCCCACTGGGAAGGCGACGTGCAGGCCCTCCCGCTGGACGCCCTCGGCAAGGCCCTCGGCCGCGCCCCCGCCCCCTGGCCCGTCAACCTGGTCCTCCTGGAAGCCGCCCAGGACCCGGTGGCCGACTGGCTGAGGAGCAACGTCCGGCCGTTCTACCAGTTCGGCAACTGAGGAACAGAGGCCCGCGGGGCCGACCTCGCGGGGGCGCGGTGGGCGCTTAAGCTGTCTCCCGACGTGGGGAACTTGCAATGAAGGGGCGGTAGGACAGGTGAGCGCGAGCCCAAGCGGCAGCGTCGAGCACATGCTGCGCCAGGTCACTCCCGGACGCTACGACGCCTACGAGGCACTGCTCCGCGCCCTCGCCGACCCCTCGTCCGGCCAGATCTGGATGCTGCTGTGGCACGGCCAGGCCGGCTCCCCCGACGCGCAGTACGCGAACATGCGGGTCGAGGAGTTCGGCTACGCCCCCTGCGTGACCTCCGCGCAGGAACTCTCCGCCAGCGGCTGGAGCCGGTCCTACGAGGTGGTCGACGGCCTCGACGTCGCCCGCACCCTCTACCCGGACCACTACGGCCTCTGGCTCAACCCGCACGCCCCCGGCGGCGGCGTCGGCATCCCCTGGCTGGACCTGCGCCGCATCGCCACCGGCCTCGACCGCCGGCCCGCGGGGCCCCTGCGGCTGTCCGAACCGGCCATCGAGGTACCGCAGTTCTACGCCCTGCTCGCGCAGAACGCCCACCGCACCCCGGCCCTGCGCTCCCTGCGCCGCGCCTGGGTGCAGCCCGCGCTCGGCGCCCCCTACCTCGCCCTCGGCCTGGACGTCTACGACACCACCCCGGCCGCGGTCGACTCGGTCCGCGCGATGATGCAGCAGTCGGTCGGCGCGGTCCCCGAGGGCCTGCCGGTCTCCACGGTCGCCATGACCGACGCGTACGACCCCGTCGTCATGTGGATGCGCGCCAACGCCCGCCCGTTCTACGACCGGGAGGCGCACGGCGCCGCACCGGCCACCGGCGGCTACCCGGTCGCGCCCCCGCGCGGCGCCTACTGATTCCCGGGCGCGTACCCCGCGCCTTTCTCTTTTCGTTCTTTACCTTTTCCTGGTAATTCCGCGTTCCGGAATCCCGCATTTCACGGGGCCACTCCGGTATTTCGGCATGCCCGAAGCGTGCGGCCGGGCGGCGGGCGGGCGATCCGGAACATCTGTGTGAACTGAGTGTTCGTCACACCCTGTTCCGGGTAGGTCACGTGGAGGTCCCGTGTCGCGTCGGTGTGAACTGCACACTGAATAGGACGTGTTCACGCGGAGATGCGAGTGAATGGCAGTCTTTGGCTCGCGTCGTCCCGAATTCACACGTGTCCTACCGCTGTTACCCGCCGTTCGGATATCGGAACGTGCCAGGTTGCATCACGTTTAGGCATCCATTCATCGTCAAGTCTGGAAACCGATCGCCCAAGCGTTGAAGACTCCCGATCCAGGGGTGCTCACCCCGTGTACGACAGTCTTCGAAGCCGCTCGCGCGGCAAGTGTGGGCCGGTTCAGGCCGGTTGAGAGGGGTCCCTGTCAGAATGACGGCACCATTGCACGAGCCGACCGCTGACGCGGCCCCGAACGCGCTCGAGGAGGCGGCGGTGGCGAGCGCCAAGGCGAAGGACGTCCAGGGACGTTCGCTTGGGCGCATCGCCTGGGAGCGGCTGAAGCGGGACAAGCTCGCCCTGGCCGGCGGCACCGTCGTCGTCCTGCTCATCGTGATCGCCCTGCTGGCGCCCGTGCTGACCTCGCTGCTCGGGCAGGACCCGGACGCGTACCACGAGAGCCTGATCGACCCGCTGTTCGGCACCCCCAAGGGGTCCCTGGGCGGCATGAGCGGCGATCACCTGCTGGGCGTCGAGCCGGTCAACGGCCGCGACATCATGGCCCGCATCCTCTACGGCGCACAGATCTCGCTCCTGGTCGGCTTCCTGTCGGCCGTGGTGGCCGTCGCCCTCGGCACCGTGCTCGGCATCCTCGCCGGGTTCTTCGGCGGCTGGGTCGACTCGGCGATCAGCCGGGTGATGGACGGTCTGCTCGCCTTCCCCCAGCTCCTGTTCATCATCGCGCTCGTCTCCGTGATGCCCAACAGCATGCTGGGACTGAGCGGCTCGGCCGTGCGCGTCTTCGTGATGATCCTGGTCATCGGCTTCTTCGGCTGGCCCTACATCGGCCGCGTGGTGCGCGGTCAGACCCTCTCGCTGCGTGAGCGCGAGTACGTCGACGCGGCCCGCTCGCTGGGCGCCGGACGGTTCTACATCCTGTTCAAGGAGCTGCTGCCCAACCTGGTCGCGCCGATCATCGTCTACTCCACGATGATGATCCCGACCAACATCCTCACCGAGGCGGCCCTGAGCTTCCTGGGCGTGGGCGTCAAGCCGCCCACCGCCTCCTGGGGCCAGATGCTCTCGAACGCGATCGACTACTACGACTCGGACCCCATGTACATGGTGGTCCCCGGTGTGGCGATCTTCATCACCGTTCTTGCCTTCAACCTGTTCGGCGACGGCGTCCGGGATGCCCTGGACCCCAAGGCTTCCCGCTGACCATGCCGTACCCCCAAGCGACCCGTGGAACCAGCACGGGGTCTCTCATCAATTCCGGAGGAACCGAGATCGTGACTACCCAGCGCACCTCAGGGCGGGCCAAGCGGACCGCGGCCGCTGCCGCCGTGGTCGCGGCACTGCTGACCACGGCCGCGTGCGGCGGCGGCGACGACGACGGCGGTTCGAAGAACGGTGCGGCCGGCTTCGACGCGGCCAACAACAAGGTCGCCCAGGCGTCCGAGGCCAAGAAGGGCGGCACCCTGCGCTTCGGGTCCGCGCAGGACGCCGACTCGTGGGACACCACGCGTGGCTACTACGGCTTCATGTGGAACTTCTCCCGCTACTACAGCCGCCAGCTCGTCACGAACAAGACCGAGCCGGGCGCCGCGGGTGCGGAGATCACCCCGGACCTCGCCACCGCCGCCGCCAAGGTGACCGACGACGGCAAGACCTACACGTACACCCTGCGTGACGGTGTGACGTGGGAGGACGGCAAGCCGATCACCTCCAAGGACGTCAAGTACGGCATCGAGCGCGTGTGGGCGCAGGACGTGCTGTCCGGCGGTCCGACCTACCTGAAGGAGGTCCTGGACCCCAAGGGTGAGTACAAGGGCCCCTACAAGGACAAGGCCAAGGACCACCTGGGCCTGAAGGCCATCGACACCCCGGACGACAAGACCATCGTCTTCCACCTCCCCGCGGCCAACTCGGACTTCGAGGAGATGCTGGCGCTGACCTCGGGTTCCCCGGTCCGCCAGGACAAGGACACCAAGTCCAAGTACGGTCTGCACCCGTTCTCCTCGGGCCCGTACAAGTTCGCCTCCTACGCCCCCGGCAAGGACCTCAAGCTGGTCCGCAACGCCAACTGGAAGGCGGCCTCGGACCCCGTCCGCAAGGCGTACCCGGACGCGATCACGATCAAGTTCTTCTCCAACGCCAACGACCTGGACCAGCGCCTGATCAACGGCGACCTGGACATCGACCTGGCCCAGACCGGCATGTCGCCCCAGGGCCGCACGGCCGCTCTGAAGCAGCACAAGGCGAACCTGGACAACCCTGTCTCCGGCTACGTCCGTTACGCCACCTTCCCGCAGAGCGTGAAGCCGTTCGACAACGAGCACTGCCGCAAGGCCGTGATCTACGGTGCCGACCACGTCTCGCTCCAGACCGCCCGTGGCGGCCCGGTCGCCGGCGGCGACATCGGCACCAACATGCTCCCGCCGTCGGTCCCCGGCGCCGAGGGCCAGAAGTACGACCCGTACGGCATGGCCGGTGCTAACAAGACCGGTAACGTCGCCAAGGCCAAGGAAGAGCTGAAGGCCTGCGGCAAGCCGAACGGCTTCAGCACCACCATCGCGGTGCGTAACAACAAGCCGGTCGAGGTGGCCACCGCCCAGTCGATGCAGGCGGCGCTGAAGAAGGTCGGCATCAACGCCCAGATCGACCAGTACGACGGTTCGCAGATCGCCGGCATCATCGGCAGCCCCTCGAACGTCAAGAAGAAGAACTACGGCATCATCATCATGGGCTGGGGCCCGGACTTCCCGTCCGTGCAGGGCTACGGCCTCCCGCTGTGGAACAGCAAGTACATCCTCGAGAGCGGCAACAACAACTACGCCCTCATCAAGGACAAGAAGATCGACGGTCTCTTCGGCGACTACGTCAAGACGCTGGACGACGCCGGCAAGGCCAAGATCGCCACTGAGATCAACCACAAGGTGATGGAGGGCGGTTACTACCTGCCCTTCGTCTTCGAGAAGTTCATCAACTGGCGCTCGAACCGAGTGGCGAACATCTACACGTCGAACGGCTACAGCGGCATGTACGACTTCGTCAACCTCGGTCTGAAGTCCTCGAAGTAACCCCGGCACACCCGCCGAACGGCACGAAAGGCAGGTGAAGGCCGGCGCGGCGAGACCGTGAACCGCCGGATGAACTCCGGCGGTTCACGGTCCGCGGCGGGCCGTAAGCTGTGCTCGCTTACCTCATCAGGCGGCTCTTCGCCGCCGTAGTGATGCTCGTGGTCATCGTCATGGTGGTCTTCGGCATCTTCTTCCTCGTCCCCAAGTGGGCGGGGGTCGACGTCGCCACGAGTTTCGTGGGCAAGCAGGCCGACCCCGCGGCAGTCGAGGCGATCCGGGAGAAGCTCGGTCTGAGCGACCCGATCTTCCAGCAGGTGTGGGAGTTCTTCAAGGGCATCTTCGTGGGCCGCACGTACGCGGCCGGCGGCGATGTCACCCACTGTGCCGCACCGTGCTTCGGTTACTCGTTCCGCAGCGAACAGGCCATCTGGCCGGTGCTGACGGACCGTTTCCCGGTCACGCTGTCCCTCGCGCTCGGCGCGGCGATCCTGTGGCTGGTCTTCGGTGTCGCGGCGGGTGTCCTCTCCGCGCTCAAGCGGGGCACCCTGTGGGACCGCACCGCGATGGTGGTGGCGCTGGGCGGCGTCTCGCTCCCCATCTACTTCACCGGTCTGCTCTCCCTGGCGATCTTCTCCTACGGGCTCGGTCTCATCGACGCGCAGTACGTGCCCCTGGGGGACAGCGTCAGCGGCTGGCTCGGCGGCATGATCCTGCCCTGGATCACCCTGGCCTTCCTGTACGCGGCGATGTACGCCCGGATCACCCGCGCCACCATGCTGGAGATCCTCGGCGAGGACTACATCCGCACCGCGCGCGCCAAGGGCCTCAAGGAGCAGACGGTCATCGGCAAGCACGCCATGCGCTCCACGATGACCCCCATCCTGACCATGCTCGGCATGGACCTCGGCGCCCTCATCGGCGGCGCGATCCTGACCGAGACGACGTTCAGCCTGCCCGGCCTCGGCCAGGCCGTCCTCAACGCCATCAAGAATCAGGACCTGCCCGTCATCCTGGGCGTCACCCTGATCACCTCGGTGGCGGTGCTGATAGCCAACCTCCTGGTGGACATCCTGTACGCCGTGATCGACCCGCGCGTGAGGCTCTCATGACCGAACTCAGCAAGACCGGAGCCGCGGTGGGCGAGCCCGCCGACACCAAGTCCGCCGACAAGGCGTTCCTGGACGTGCGCGACCTGAAGGTGCACTTCCCGACCGACGACGGCCTGGTCAAGTCCGTCGACGGACTGACCTTCACGCTGGAGAAGGGCAAGACCCTCGGCATCGTGGGCGAGTCCGGCTCCGGCAAGTCGGTCACCTCGCTCGGCATCATGGGCCTGCACACCGCCGGCCAGTACGGCAAGCAGAAGGCCCGCATCTCGGGCGAGATCTGGCTGAACGGCACCGAGTTGCTGTCGGCCGATCCCGACCAGGTGCGCCGGATGCGCGGCCGCGAGATGGCGATGATCTTCCAGGACCCGCTGTCCGCGCTGCACCCGTACTACACGATCGGCCAGCAGATCGTGGAGGCGTACCGCATCCACCACAAGGTCGACAAGAAGACCGCGCGCAGGCGCGCGGTCGAGATGCTCGACCGCGTGGGCATCCCGCAGCCGGACAAGCGGGTGGACAGCTACCCGCACGAGTTCTCCGGCGGTATGCGCCAGCGCGCCATGATCGCCATGTCGCTGGTCAACAACCCCGAGCTGCTCATCGCCGACGAGCCGACGACCGCCCTGGACGTGACCGTCCAGGCGCAGATCCTCGACCTCATCCGCGATCTGCAGAAGGAGTTCGGCTCCGCGGTCATCGTCATCACCCACGACCTGGGCGTCGTCGCCGAACTCGCCGACGACATCCTGGTGATGTACGGCGGCCGCTGTGTCGAGCGGGGCCCGGCGGAGAAGGTGTTCTACGAGCCCCGGCACCCCTACACCTGGGGTCTGCTCGGTTCGATGCCGCGGCTCGACCGCGAGCAGCAGGACCGTCTGATCCCGGTGAAGGGCTCCCCGCCCTCCCTGATCAACATCCCGTCCGGCTGTGCCTTCAACCCGCGCTGCCCGTACGCCGACCTCCCCAAGGACAACGTGACCCGCACGGTCCGCCCCGAGCTGACCGAGGTCGGCAGCACGCACTGGGCCGCCTGCCACATGAGCACGGAGCAGCGGGAGCGGATCTGGACCGAAGAGATTGCGCCGAAGCTGTGAGCGACGAGAAGGCAGTGACGATCCCCGCGCAGGCCAAACGCGCCGACACCGCGGACGGCGAGATCCTGCTCAAGGTCAGCGGCCTGAAGCGGCACTTCCCCATCAAGAAGGGGCTGCTCCAGCGGCAGGTCGGCGCGGTGCACGCGGTCGACGGCATCGACTTCGAGGTGCGCGCCGGTGAAACCCTGGGCGTCGTGGGCGAGTCGGGCTGCGGCAAGTCCACGATGGGCCGGCTGATCACGCGCCTGGACGAGCCGACCGCGGGCACCATCGAGTTCGAGGGCAAGGACATCACGCACCTCGGGGTCTCGGGCATGCGCCCGATGCGCCGCGACGTGCAGATGGTCTTCCAGGACCCGTACTCCTCGCTGAACCCCCGGCACACCATCGGCACCATCATCGGGGCCCCCTTCCGGCTCCAGGGCGTCGAGCCCGAGGGCGGCATCAAGAAGGAGGTCCAGCGGCTGCTGTCGGTCGTGGGTCTCAACCCCGAGCACTACAACCGCTACCCGCACGAGTTCTCCGGCGGCCAGCGCCAGCGCATCGGCATCGCCCGCGCGCTCGCGCTGAAGCCGAAGCTGGTCGTGGCGGACGAGCCGGTCTCCGCGCTGGACGTGTCGATCCAGGCCCAGGTCGTCAACCTCATGGACGACCTCCAGGAGGAACTGGGCCTGACGTACGTGATCATCGCGCACGACCTCTCGGTCGTCCGGCACGTGTCGGACCGGATCGCGGTGATGTACCTCGGCAAGATGGTCGAGATCGCGGACCGCACCTCGCTGTACGAGGCGCCGATGCACCCGTACACCAAGGCGCTGATGTCGGCCGTGCCGATCCCGGACCCCAAGCGCCGGGGCGCCAAGAGCGACCGCATCCTGCTGCGCGGCGACGTGCCCTCGCCGATCTCGCCGCCCTCCGGCTGCCGGTTCCACACCCGGTGCTGGAAGGCCACGCAGATCTGCAAGACCACCGAGCCCCTGCTCCTGGAGCTGCGGCCGGGGCAGAAGGTCGCCTGCCACCACCCGGAGAACTTCGCCGACCAGGCCCCGCAGGACACCGTCCTGCTGACGGCGGCGAAGGAAGCCTCCGAGCTGGTGCCGGACGCGGTGCTCGAGGAGTCGGCGGAGACGTCGGCCGCCGTCGCGGCGGAGGTCGCGGAGACCGCCGCCACCAAGGACACCGAGGCCGACAAGCCCGCGGTGACCAAGACGGAGAAGCCCGCCGTCGCGAAGGTCGAAAAGGTCGAGAAGCCCGTCGTCGAGAAGACCGACGTGGCCAAGACCGACGCCGCGAAGGCCGACGCGCCGGAGGCCGACGAGAAGTGAGCCGGGCGGCCGCCGTTTTCACGGCGGCCGCCCCTCCCGCCTTGCTTCGCAAGGTGCGCACCCCGCGACAAGTCAGAATGTGCGGGTGCAGCTCGATCAGATCTTCAGTCCCTCCGTCCAGCACACGCTCGATGTCATCGGCATCTTCGTGTTCGCCATCTCCGGCGCCCTGCTGGCCGTCCGCAAGAACTTCGACGTCTTCGGGATGGCCGTCCTCGCCGAGGTGACCGCGCTGGGCGGGGGGCTGATCCGTGACCTGATCATCGGCGCCGTGCCCCCGGCCGCCTTCACGGACCTCGGGTTCTTCGTCACCCCCCTGCTCGCCACGGTCGTGGTCTTCTTCCTCCACCCGCACGTGGAGCGCATCCAGGCGGCGGTGCTCGTCTTCGACGCGGCCGGACTCGGCCTGTTCTGCGTCACCGGCACCACCAAGGCGTACAGCCACGGTCTCGGCCTGACCGCCTCCGCCACCCTGGGCCTGGCCACCGCCGTCGGCGGCGGTGTGCTGCGCGACGTGCTCGCCAACGAGGTGCCCTCGCTGCTGCGCTGGGACCGCGACCTGTACGCGGTGCCCGCCATCGTCGGCGCCACCATGGTGGTGCTGTGCATCCGCTTCGACGCCCTGACCTCCCTCACCAGCGGGATCGCCGCCGCCGTGGCGTTCTTGCTGCGGCTGCTGGCCATGAAGTTCCACTGGCGGGCCCCGCGCGCCTGGAACCGCCGCTCCACCGTGACCGAGGAGTGAGACCCGCTGTTCACGCGGTCGCAACGCAGAAAGCTACCGCTTAGTAATGAGCTGTTGTACCGTTCAGCCATGCCAGAAGCAGCCTCCGTATCCGTCCCCCGAGCCGTGATCGGCGACAGCGAGTTCGACCGTGACACCGAGGTCGTCCGGCGCGCGCCCGGCGTCTACGACATCGACCTCTCGGCCGGCTGGACCATCATCAACGCCGTCAACGGCGGCTATCTGCTGGCCGTGCTCGGCCGGGCCCTCGCGGACACGCTCCCGCATCCGGACCCGTTCACCGTCTCCGCGCACTACCTGACGGCCTCCCAGCCCGGCCCCGCGGTCGTCCGCACCGAGACCGTGCGCACCGGCCGCACCCTCTCCACCGGCCAGGCGTCGCTGTTCCAGTACGACGCCGAGGGCAACGAGGTCGAGCGCATCCGCGTCCTCGCCTCCTACGGCGACCTCGCCGCCCTGCCGGACGACGTGCGGACGACGGCCGTCCCGCCCGCGATCCCGCCCCTGGACCGGTGCCTCGGTCCCGCGGACGGTCCGGCGCCGGTCGACGGCAGCTCGGCCATCACCGAGCGGCTGATGCTCAAGCTGGACCCGGCCACCGTCGGCTGGGCGGTCGGCGCGCCCTCCGGCAAGGGCGAGATGCGGGCCTGGTTCGGGCTGGCGGACGGCCGGGACGCGGACCCGCTCTCGCTGCTGCTCGCGGTGGACGCGCTGCCGCCGACCGCGTTCGAGATCGGGCTGACCGGCTGGGTACCCACCGTCGAACTGACCGTGCACGTCCGGCACCGGCCCGCGCCGGGTCCGCTGCGGGTGTCCATCACCACCCGCAATCTGGCCGGCGGCTTCCTGGAGGAGGACGCCGAGGTCTGGGACAGCGAGGACCGCCTGGTCGCCCAGTCCCGCCAGCTCGCCCGCGTCCGGCTGGGCTGAGCGCGCTTCCTCAGGGTGCGGAGGGCGCGTCCTGGTCCATCCAGTGCCTGCTGCCGAGGGTGATCAGGCGCAGTTGCTGGGTGGCCAGCCGGGTCGCGCGTTCCCACTCGCTCCGGGGGGCCTCCAGCGCCTCCAGGAAGAGCTGGGCCGTGATGAGCATCTGGTCGACGTAGAGATGCGCGAGCATCGCCAGGTCCTCGTCCCCCCAGCCCTCCGCCTCCCGGTCCTCGGCCAGCTCGGCCTTCACCTCCTCGGCGAAACGCGCCAGTTGGGCCCGGATCGCCTCGCGCACCGGCTGCACCCCGCCGTGCCGCTCGCGGGCGATGAAGCGGACGTGCGCCGGGAAGGCCCGTACATGCTGGTCGATCAACTCGACCGCGCGCCCGATGCGTTCCTCCGGGTCGTTCGCCGCCGACACCGTGGGCCCCACCATCGGGTGCAGGCTGCCCAGCGCCTCGTCGACCAGGGCCACCCCGAGGTCCGCCGTGGAGCGGAAGTGCCGGTAGAACGCGGTCGGCGCCACCCCCGCGGCACGGGTCACCTCGCGCAGACCCAGGCTGCTCAGGCTCTGTTCCTCCAGCAGCAGGAGCGCCGCGTCCAGGAACGCCTGACGGGTCTTCTGCTTCTGGGCCTGCCGGGCGCCGAGGGTGTGACTCATGTCATCCAGTTAACAACTGTTCTCCGGAATTGGAAAGCCGCGCGGAGGGTTAGACTCGGAGTCAGTGAACAACTGTTACTACAACTGTTCACCGAGACGTCCCTGAGGGGGGATCGAAACCATGCTGTTCCTCGTCGCCGCACTCATGCTGCTCGGTGTCGCACTCGGCACCGTGGCCCACGCCCCGCTGCCGGTGAGCGTCGCCGTCGCCGCCTTCATCGGCGTCTGGCTCGTGATCTTCGCCGTCCGTGAGCGCCACGGCCGCCGCCACACCTCCGCGGACTGATCCGACCACCCGTGAGCGACCATCAGGAGCTGAGCACCATGCATCTCACCGCACCTGCCACCGGTCACGTCGAGGCGAGGCCGCGCCCGCGCGACGCCGACGGCATGGCCGTCGCGTCCTTCATCCTCGGGCTGCTCGGGCTGCTCGTCCTCAACCTCTTCCTGGGACCGGTCGCCATCGTCCTCGCGGCCGTCTCCCTCTGGCGCGGAACGCGCCGCCGGGGCCGCGCGTTCCTGGGCATGGCCCTCGGTGTGGCCGACATCGTCGTCCTGGTCCTCGCCATGCGGTTGACCGACACCGTGTCCTGGAGTCTGTGAGGCACCGGCGCCGGGCCCGGACCGCCTCCGCGCGGCCCGTAGAATCGGCGTCACCATGGCTTACCTCGACCACGCGGCCACGACCCCGATGCTCCCCGAGGCGGCGCAGGCGCTGACCGCCCACCTGAGCGTGACCGGCAACGCGTCCTCCCTGCACGCCTCCGGCCGCCGGGCCCGCCGCACCGTCGAGGAGTCCCGCGAAACCCTCGCCGAGGCGCTCGGCGCCCGCCCCAGCGAGGTCGTGTTCACCTCCGGCGGCACCGAGGCCGACAACCTCGCCGTCAAGGGCCTGTACTGGTCCCGCCGCGCCGCCGACCCGAACCGGGTCCGGGTGCTGGCCAGCCCCGTCGAGCACCACGCCGTCCTGGACGCCGTGCACTGGCTGGGCGAGCACGAGGGCGCCACCGTCGAGTACCTCCCCGTCGACGCCCACGGCCGCGTCCACCCCGAGGTGCTGCGCGAGGCCATCGCCCGCAACCCCGACGACGTGGCGCTGGCCACCGTCATGTGGGCCAACAACGAGATCGGCACCCTGATGCCGGTGCGTGAACTCGCCGACGTGGCCGCCGAGTCCGGCGTCCCGCTGCACGCCGACGCGGTGCAGGCGTTCGGTCAGGTGCCGGTCGACTTCGCCGCCTCCGGGCTCGCCGCGATGACCGTCTCCGGCCACAAGGTCGGCGGCCCCTACGGCATCGGCGCCCTGCTGCTCGGCCGCGAGCACAGCCCCGTGCCCGTGCTGCACGGCGGCGGCCAGGAGCGCCATGTCCGCTCCGGCACGCTGGACGTCCCCGTCATCGCCTCCTTCGCGGTCGCCGGACGCCTCGCCGCCGAGCGGCAGGAGTGGTTCGCCCGCGAGATCGGCGCCCTGCGCGACCACCTGGTGGAGGCCGTACGCGCCGCCGTCCCGGACGCCCTGCTCGGCGGCGACCCGGCACCCGGCGGCCGGCTGCCCGCCAACGCGCACTTCACCTTCCCCGGCTGCGAGGGCGACTCCCTGCTCCTGCTGCTGGACGCCCAGGGCATCGAGTGCTCCACCGGCTCCGCCTGCACCGCGGGCGTCGCCCAGCCCAGCCACGTCCTGCTCGCCACCGGCACCGACCCGGACCTCGCCCGCGGCACCCTCCGCTTCTCCCTGGGCCACACCTCCACCCAGGACGACGTGGACGCCGTCGCCAAGTCCATCGGCCCCGCCGTGGAACGCGCCCGGGCGGCCGGACTCGTCTAGGCCAGGGTCGTACGCGCCCTGCGCACCAGGCGTATGTAGCGGTCCCAGTCCCAGTGCGGGCCGGGGTCCGTGTGGTCCGTGCCCGGCACCTCGACGTGCCCGATGATGTGCTCCCGGTCCACCGGCATGCCGTACCGCGCGCACATGGCGGCCGTCAGCCGGGCCGACGAGGCGTACATCGCGTCCGTGAAGGACTTCGGGTCGTCCACGAAGCCGACGTGCTCCACGCCGACACTGCGCTCGTTGAAGGACCGGTTGCCCGCGTGGAAGGCCACGTCCAGCTCCCGGACGAGCTGCGTGACGTGGCCGTCCGCCCGCACGATGTAGTGCGCCGCCGCCTGGTGCGCCGGGTCCTGGAACACCTTCACCGCCGACGCGTAGCCGCCCTGGGTGACATGGACGACCACCCGGTCCACCACGTAGTCGTCCGGGCGGTCCGCGTGCCGGTAGTTGGCGGGGGAGGCCGCCACCCAGCGGGCGCCCGCGAAGTCCACCGCGCCCGCCACCCGCTCCCGCTCCACGCCCGGCAGCCGCCAGTACAGCCGGGTCAGCTCCTCATGGGCCAGCGCGGCCGCGCCCGCGGCGGCCACCGCACCGCCGATGAGCAGCGCCCGCCGGCCCGGCCGCCGGTCCCCGTCGTCCGTCTCCACCCTGTACGCCCCCGTTTCCCCGAAGCCCCTCGTGATCGTCAACGCACACCCGGCGTTCGCGGTTCCCGCCGCCCCGTACCCTGGAAGGGCTATGACTGAGACCTCGCCGCGCCCCCTCCGCGTCCTCGCCGCCATGTCCGGTGGCGTGGACTCCGCCGTCGCCGCCGCGCGCGCCGCGGAAGCCGGTCACGACGTGACCGGCGTCCACCTCGCGCTCTCCGCGAACCCGCAATCCTTCCGGACCGGCGCGCGGGGCTGCTGCACCATCGAGGACTCCCGCGACGCCCGCCGCGCCGCCGACGTCATCGGCATCCCGTTCTACGTCTGGGACCTCGCCGACCGCTTCCGCGAGGACGTGGTCGAGGACTTCGTCGCCGAGTACGAGGCCGGCCGCACCCCCAACCCCTGCCTGCGCTGCAACGAGAAGATCAAGTTCGCCGCGCTGCTGGACAAGGCGCTCGCGCTCGGCTTCGACGCGGTCTGCACCGGCCACTACGCCAAGGTGCTCGTGGACGAGGACGGCAACCGCGAGCTGCACCGCGCCTCCGACATGGCCAAGGACCAGTCCTACGTCCTCGGCGTGCTGGACGACCGCCAGCTCGCGCACGCCCTGTTCCCGCTCGGCGACACCGTCACCACCAAGGACGAGATCCGCGCCGAGGCGGAGCGGCGTGGCCTGGCCGTCGCCAAGAAGCCCGACTCGCACGACATCTGCTTCATCGCCGACGGCGACACCCAGGGCTTCCTGGCCGACCGGCTCGGCAAGGCCGAGGGCGACATCGTCGACGAGGACGGCAACCGCCTCGGCACGCACGAGGGCGCCTACGGCTACACCATCGGCCAGCGCAAGGGCCTGCGCCTGGGCACCCCCGCCCCCGACGGCAAGCCGCGCTACGTCCTGGACATCTCCCCGGTCACCAACACCGTCACCGTCGGCCCGGCCGCCGCCCTCGACGTCACCGCGCTGACCGCGATCAAGCCCCGCTGGTGCGGCACCGCCCCCCAGGGCCCCGGCACCTACACCGCCCAGCTCCGCGCCCACGGCGGCGAGACCGAGGTCGCCGCCGAGCTGGTCGACGGCGAACTGCGCGTCACCTTCACCGAGCCCGTCCGGGGCGTCGCCCCCGGCCAGGCGATCGTGCTGTACGACGGCACGCGCGTCGTCGGCTCCGCGACCATCGCCACCACCACCCGCGCCACGGCCGCCGCCCTCTGACCGCACACCCCGGCCGGGACCGCCCCCGGCCGGGGCTCAGCCGGTGAAGAAGTCCGCCAGCACCGGCGCGAGGAAGGCCGGCTCCACCGCGTGCGTCTGCCCCTCCAGCACCGCGTACGTCCCGTCGGGCACCGCCTCCGCGACCGCCCGCGCGCCCGCGCGCAGCCACTCGGGGCTCAGGCTGCCCGCCACCGACAGCACCGGCACCGGGACGCGGGCGAGCACGTCCGCCGGCAGCAGACCGTCGCCCATCAGGGCGGCGTCGTACGCGAGGCTCGGCGCGAGCTGCTCCAGGCCGGGCCACATGGGGGACTGGCGGGCCCGCTGGATCATCTCCTCGGCCAGCCCGGTCAGCCGCAGGAACAGCTCCGCCGCCGCCCCCCTCTCACCCGCCGCCAGTGCCACGTCCAGAGCCGCCGCGTACGCCACCTGGCGCTCCGGGCCCTCGGGCAGGAAGTCGTTGAACGGCACCTCGTACACCGCCGCCTCACGCACCGGCAGCCCGCTCGCGGCCGCCAGGAGCACCAGTGCGCCGCCCGACGACAGGCCGAACAGCGCCGCCTCGCCGCCCAGCGCCTCCATCAGCGCCGCCAGGTCCTCCACCTCGCGCTCCACCGCGTACGGCGCGGTGTCCCCGCTCGCGCCCCGGCCCCGCCGGTCGTAGACGACGGCCCGGAAGCGGTCCGCGAGCGCCGCCGCCAGCGGGGCGAGCGTGAGACCGGTGGACATCGCGCCGCTCACCAGGATCACGGTCGGCCCCTCGCCGGTCACGCGGTACGCGAGAGGGGTGCCGTCGAGGGAAGTCGTCTTCTTGTCCATGCCCGTGGAGACTGCCGTACGGGTGCCGGAGTCACCGGTCACGACACGGCGGCGCGCCGCGAGGTCACGCCACTTCGGGGGCGTAGAAGCAGTAGTGGTCCTTGATCCGGGCCACCTCCGGCTTAGGGTCCGGGTACGCCCACACCAGATCGGGCGCCTTGGGCAGCGACCAGTAGGACGCCGTGCCCTTGAAGGGGCAGTCGGTGTGCGTGTCCGACGGGGTCAGCAGATCGAGCCGGACGTCCTCGGCGGGGATGTAGTACCGGGGCGGACAGCCCGTCTCGTGCAGTACGAGGGGGCGGTCGGTCTCCGCGAGCACCTGGCCGTCGTGTGCGACGCGCACATGCTGCTCGCCCTGTTCGATGGTGATCGTGTGTCCGTGTGCCATACCGGAAAAGCACGGGCGGAGCCGTCGTTGTTCCCGCGTGCCCGCGTACCGTGGCCGGCATGAACATCTGTGTCTTTCTCTCCGCCGCCGACCTCGACGAACGCTACACGCGCCCTGCGCGGGAGTTCGGGAGACTGATCGGCAAGGGCGGGCACACGCTCGTCTGGGGCGGCTCGGACTCCGGTCTGATGAAGGTCGTCGCCGACGGCGTGCAGGAGGCCGGAGGCAGGCTCGTGGGCGTCTCCGTGGAGTTCCTGTCCGCCGTGGCCCGCCCCGGCGCCGACGAGATGGTGGTCGCCGCCGACCTCGCAGAGCGCAAGCGGCTGCTGCTGGAGAAGGCCGACGCCGTGGTCATCATGGTCGGCGGCACCGGCACGCTGGACGAGGCCACCGAGATCCTGGAGCTGAAGAAGCACGGCCGCACCACCAAGCCCGTGGTGCTGCTCAACACCGCCGGCTTCTACGACGGCCTGGAGCAGCAGTTCCGCCGCATGGAGGCGGAGGGCTTCCTGCCGCGCCCGCTGTCGGAGCTGATGTTCTTCGCCGAGGAGCCGGCCGGTGCCCTCGCCCACCTGGAGGAGTCCCTCGCCGGACGCTGATGCGACCATGGCGGGCATGGCTACTCATGTGATCACCGGCGCCGGTTCCGGCATCGGCGCCGCCGTCGCCCGCCGTCTGCACGCGCGCGGGGACGAACTCGTCCTCCACGCGCGCGACGCGGCCCGCGCCAAGGAACTCGCGGCCGAGTTCCCCGGCGCCCGCACCCTGGTGGGCGACCTCGCCGACCCCGACAAGCTGTCCTGGGCCTTCTCCCACCAGTCGCTGCCGGACCGCGTGGACTCGCTGCTGCACATCGCCGGGGTCGTCGACCTCGGCGACGTCGGTGACCTCACCCCCAAGTCCTGGCGCCACCAGCTCAACGTCAACCTGATCGCCCCCGCCGAGCTGACCCGGCACTTCCTGCCCCAGCTCCGCACCGGCCGCGGCCAGGTCCTCTTCGTCAACTCCGGCGCCGGACTCAACGCCCACGCGGGCTGGTCCGCGTACGCCGCCTCCAAGCACGGTCTGAAGGCCCTGGCCGACTCGCTGCGCCACGAGGAGCACGGCAACGGCGTCCGGGTCACCTCCGTCTACCCCGGCCGCACCGCCAGCCCGATGCAGGCCAAGGTGCACCAGCAGGAGGGCAAGGAGTACGACCCCGGCCGGTTCATCGACCCCGAGTCGGTCGCCGACACCGTCCTGCTCGCCCTCGACCTGCCCAGGGACGCCGAGATCAACGACCTGACGGTGCGCCCCGGCCGCTGACGCACCCGCGCCCGGCACGGCATACCCTGCCGGGGTGAGTGAGAACACGCAGGTCACCTTCCCCGCGGCCACCGGCGTCGGTTCGATGCCCGGCGGGGACGCGCGCGAGACCGCCAAGACCGTCACCGGCAGCCTGGACGACTTCCCGTACCTCGCCGAACTGCCCGCGCGCGGCCCCGGCGCCGACATGATCGGCCGCACCGCCGGCATGCTCGTCGATCTGTACGCGCGCGTGGAGCCCAGCGGCTGGCGGCTGTCCGACCGGCCCGGCCGCGACACCCGGCGCGCGCACGCGTGGCTGCGCCAGGACCTCGACGCCCTGGAGGAGTTCACCCAGGGCTACGAGGGCGACGTCAAGGTGCAGGCGGTCGGCCCCTGGACGCTGGCCGCCGCGCTGGAACTGCGCAATGGCGAGGCGGTGCTGTCCGATCCCGGCGCCTGCCGCGACCTCACCGCCTCGCTCGCCGAGGGCCTGCGCCTGCACCTCGCCGACGTCCGCCGCCGCATCCCCGGCGCGCGCGTGGTGCTCCAGCTCGACGAGCCCTCGCTGACCGCCGTGCTGCGCGGCCAGGTCAGGACCGCCAGCGGCTACCGCACCCACCGCGCCGTGGACCGGCAGGTCGTCGAGGCCGGCCTGCGCGAGGTGCTCGGGGCGAGCGTCGGCGGCCCCACCGTCGTCCACTCCTGCGCCCCCGACGTGCCGTTCGCCCTGCTGCGCCGCGCGGGCACCGACGCCGTCTCCTTCGACTTCGCCCTCCTCACCGAGCGTGACGACGATGTGATCGGGGAAGCGGTGGAGGGCGGCACCCGGCTGTTCGCCGGTGTCGTCCCCGGCACGGATGCCGCATTGTCAGACCCTGCCGGTAGCGTCATGGGTGTCAGGACGCTGTGGCGCAGGCTGGGGCTGCGACCGGGACTGCTCGCGGAAGCGATCACGGTCACGCCCACGTGCGGTCTCGCGGGTGCTTCCCCCGCCTACGCCCGCCAGGCGCTCGCCCACTGCGTCCGGGCGGCGAGATCCCTCGCGGACAACCCTGAGTAACTGGGAGGACGACACGGTGGCCGGCGACAAGCAAGCGGCGACGACAGCGGTGCCCGCCGAGGCGCGCGAGAGGCACGGGCGGCTCGCGGAGCAGGTCGAGGAGCACCGCTTCCGGTACTACGTGAAGGACGCTCCCGTCGTCAGCGACGCGGAGTTCGACAAGCTCCTGAGAACCCTGGAGGCTCTGGAGGAGGAGTTCCCGGAGCTGCGCACCCCGGACTCGCCCACCCAGAAGGTCGCCGGGTCCTACGAGACCGAGTTCACCGCGGTCGCGCACCGCGAGCGGATGCTGTCCCTGGACAACGCCTTCGACGACGAGGAACTGGCCGCCTGGGCCGACCGCATCTCCCGCGAACTGGGCGAGCAGACCTACCACTTCCTGTGCGAGCTGAAGGTCGACGGCCTCGCCGTCAACCTCACCTACGAGCACGGCCGCCTCACCCGCGCCGCCACCCGCGGGGACGGCCGCACCGGCGAGGACATCACGCCCAACGTCCGCACCATCACCGACATCCCCGAACGCCTCCGCGGCGACGACGTGCCCGACCTCGTGGAGATCCGCGGCGAGGTCTACTTCCCGATGGACAAGTTCCTCGAGCTGAACGAGCGTCTGGTCGCCGCCGAGGAGAAGCCCTTCGCCAACCCCCGCAACGCGGCAGCCGGTTCACTGCGCCAGAAGGACCCGCGCGTCACCGCGGGCCGCCCGCTGCACATGGTCGTCCACGGCATCGGCGCCCACGAGGGCTTCAGCGGCCTGACCCGGCTGTCCGAGGCGTACGGCCTGCTCAAGACCTGGGGCCTGCCCACCTCCCCGCACAACCGCGTGGTCGACGGCCTCGACGGCGTGCGCGAGTTCATCGCGTACTACGGCGAGAACCGGCACTCCGTCGAGCACGAGATCGACGGCGTCGTCGTCAAGCTCGACGAGATCCGCCTCCAGGGCCGACTCGGCTCCACCGCGCGCGCCCCGCGCTGGGCCATCGCGTACAAGTACGCGCCGGAGGAGGTCAACACCAAGCTCGTCGACATCAAGGTCGGCGTCGGCCGCACCGGCCGCGTCACCCCCTACGCCCAGGTCGAGCCGGTCAAGGTCGCGGGCAGCGAGGTCGAGTTCGCCACCCTGCACAACCAGGAGGTCGTCAAGGCCAAGGGCGTGCTCATCGGCGACACCGTGGTGCTGCGCAAGGCCGGTGACGTCATCCCGGAGATCCTCGGGCCCGTCGCCGACCTCCGGGACGGCAGCGAGCGGGAGTTCGTGATGCCGTCGAACTGCCCCGAGTGCGGCACCCCGCTGCGCCCGATGAAGGAGGGCGACATCGACCTCCGCTGCCCCAACGCCCGTACTTGCCCGGCCCAGTTGCGCGAGCGCGTGGCCTATCTCGCGGGCCGCGAGTGCCTGGACATCGAGCACTTCGGCGGAGTCGCCGCCGCCGCGCTCACCCGGCCCCTGGAGCCCGCCGACCCGCCGCTGGTGGACGAGGGCGACTTGTTCGACCTGACGGTGGAGAAGCTGCTGCCCATCAAGGCGCATGTGCTCGACCCCGACAGCGGACTGCCCAAGCGCGACCCGAAGACCGGCGAGGAGAAGGTCGTCACCGTCTTCGCCAACCAGAAGGGCGAGCCGAAGAAGAACACCCTCTCCCTGCTGGAGCACATCGAGGCGGCCAAGCGGCGCCCGCTGGCCCGGTTCATCAACGGCCTGTCCATCCGGCACGTCGGCCCCGTGGCCGCGCAGGCGCTCGCCCGCGAGTTCCGGTCCGTCGACCGCATCGAAGCGGCCACGGAGGAGGAACTGGCCGCCACCGACGGCGTGGGCCCCATCATCGCCGCCGCGCTCAAGGAGTGGTTCGCCGAGGACTGGCACCGAGAGATCGTGCGCAAGTGGAAGGCGGCCGGTGTCCCGCTGGAGGAGGAGGCCACCGGCGAGTACGAGGGCCCGCGTCCGCTGGAGGGGATGACCGTCGTCGTCACCGGCACGCTGGAGAACTTCACCCGCGACGGGGCCAAGGACGCGCTCCAGAGCCGGGGTGCGAAGGTGACCGGTTCCGTCTCCAAGAAGACCTCGTTCGTGGTCGTCGGCGACAACCCCGGCTCCAAGTACGACAAGGCGATGCAGCTCAAGGTGCCGGTGCTGGACGAGGACGGATTCGCCGTCCTGCTGGAGCGCGGGCCCGAGGCCGCGGCCGAAGTCGCGCTTCCGACCGGGGAGTAGCGGTTGAAGGCCACCCGTTCGGCGCATATCAGATGCATACGGGTGGCCCGTACGCATTCGGGCGACCGTCCACGACCGCTGCCCGAGGAAGCCCTCCGCGGCCTACTGTTGAGAGGTGCGCCCGCCGTGCCCAGCCGCGGCCGGTGCATCCCCGTGCCCGACAGCCGGCACGGGGAAGGGCTTTCCACCGCCGAGCCGCTGACGGTCCTCGGGGCTAGGGCCGCGTGGCGTGGGCACCGCCGGCTGTGAGAGGGACGGGTATGGAACCGACCGAGAGCGCCGCCCCCGGCTCACGGCAGCGCCTGCGCCGCCGCACGGGCGCGTGGCGGGGGAACCGGTGGACCGGACGCAGCAAGGACCGCGCGGGGCCGAACGGCGCGGCGGACAGGGGCGATCCGCACGCGGCGCTGGTCCTCGCCGCCGACCTCGGCCCCTCGCAGGACTCCCAACAGCGCACGCAGGCACCCACGTTGCCCGCCGCGCTCGCCACCGCGGCCGCCCTCGCCCTCGGCGCCGGGCTCTACGGCGCCTTCAGCGGGGGCCGCGCGCTCTTCCCCGCCGGCACGGCCGGGTGGGCGCTGGCGCTGCTCACCGGACTCGTCGTCGGCCATCTCGTCATGCTGGGCCGGGCCCGCTGGGGCGGCGGCACCGCCTCCGGCGCCGCGCTCACCCTCGCCACCCTGCTGCTGTACGGCTGGGTCCCGGCCGGACTGGTCAGCCTCACCGTCGTCGTCCTGGTCGGCGTGGCCCGGCGCAACTGCTGGCGGCAGGGCCTGCTGCACGGCGCGGTGGACATCCTCGGCATCGGCGCCGGAGCCCTCGTGCTCGGCGCCTTCGGCCGGGTGGGCACCGTGGAGGAGCCCTGGCGGCCCGCCGGTTGGGACCTGGGCACCGTCCCCGAGGTGGTGCTCGCGGCGGGGGCGTATCTCCTCGTCAGCCGGGGGCTGTTGTGGTACCTGCACGCCCCGCGCGGGGGCGGGGTGCCCACCATCGCCCGTACCGCGCTGGTCCGGCAGGGACTGGTCGTCGTGGCGCTGCTCGGCATCGCGCCGCTGGTGTGCGTGGTCGCCGACGCCCGGCCGGAGCTGCTGCCGCTGTTCGCCATCCCGCTGATCGCGCTGGACTCCACGCTGTGGATGGCGCGGGCCCGCGCGGAGGAGCAGTTGCGCGACCCGCTGACCGGACTGCCCAACCGGCAGTGGCTGCTGGAGCGGATCTGGACCGCGCTGGACGACGCCGAACGCATCGGCGCCCGCTCGGCGTTGATGCTCATCGACCTCGACCGCTTCCGGTCGGTCAACGACACCCTCGGCCATCTCGCCGGTGACCGGCTGCTGTTGCAGATCGCCGACCGGCTCCAGAAGGCCCTGCCACGCGGAGCGGAGGCCGCGCGGCTGGGCGGGGACGAGTTCGCCGTCTTACTGCCGGTGGCCGACTCCACGACGTCGGCCACCCGGATCGCGCGCGGGCTGGTCACCGCGCTCGGTTCGCCGCTCGACCTCGACGGACTCACGCTCGTGCTGGAGGCCAGCGCGGGCGTCGCCGTCTTCCCCGACCACGCGCTGGACGCCGAGGGCATGCTGCGGCGCGCGGACGTGGCGATGTACCAGGCCAAGCGGGACCGCACCGGCGTGGAGGCGTACGAGTCCAAGCGGGACTCCAACACCCCCGACCGGCTGGCCCTGCTGGGCGATCTGCGCCGGGCGCTGGACGCGCACGAGGTGCAGTTGCACTACCAGCCCAAGGTCCGCTTCGACGGCCAGGTGGCCGGCCTGGAGGCCCTGGTGCGCTGGGTGCACCCGGAGCGGGGCAAGGTCCCGCCGGACGAGTTCATAGCGATCGCCGAGTCCTCCGGGCTGATGCCGCACCTCACCGAGTACGTCCTGGAGACCGCGCTCGCGCAGGTCGCTCGCTGGCGCGAGCAGGGCCTCAGGGTGCCGGTCGCGGTGAACGTCTCCCCGCGTGACGTGCACACCCCCGGCTTCGCCGGTTCCGTCGCCGCCCGGCTGGCCCGGCACGGGGTCCCGGCGGGGGCGCTCCAGTTGGAGATCACCGAGCACGTGCTGCTGGAGGACCCGCAGCGGGCCGCCGACACCCTGGCCGCGCTGGCCGGGCACGGCGTGAAGATGTCCCTGGACGACTTCGGCACCGGCTACTCCTCCCTGGTCCACCTGCGGCGGCTGCCGGTCAGCGAACTGAAGATCGACCGCTCCTTCGTGGCCCGGCTCGCGGTGGACGCCGAGGACGCGGCGATCGTCCGCTGCACGGTCGACCTCGCGCACTCGCTCGGCCTCGTGGTCGTCGCCGAGGGCGTCGAGGACGACGAGACCTGGGAACACCTCCGCGACCTCCACTGCGACGCCGTACAGGGGTGGCTGGTGGCCGCGGCCATGCCTCCCGAGGAGACCACGGCCTGGCTGAAGGCCCGGGGCGCCCGGGGGTGGCAGCGACCGCGCGCGGCCCTTCCCGCGGCGGAGTGAGCCCGCCCAGGCAGCGGTAACGTTTCGCCCTCCGTCCCCCGGACCGGACCCCGTCCGAGGGGTCAGGTGAAGGAGCGGCGGTAGGCGTGGGGGCTGACCCCGGTGGTGCGCTTGAAGCGGTCGCGGAAGGCCGTGGGCGAGCCGAACCCGACCTGGGCGCCGATGCGTTCCACGGACTGCTGGGTGGTCTCCAGCAGATGCTGGGCCTGCCGGACGCGGGCACGGTGGAGCCACTGCAACGGCGTGCTGCCGGTCTGCTCGCGGAAGCGGCGGATCAGGGTGCGTGTGCTGGTCCCGGCCTGGGCGGCGATGTCGGCGAGGGTGAGGTCGGAGCCCAGGTTGTCCCGCAGCCAGTCGAGCAGGGGCTCGAAGGCGGAGCCGTGTGGCGTGGGCGCGTGGTCGTGGACGATGAACTGCGCCTGGCCGCCCTCGCGTTCCAGGGGCATGACGGAGAGCCGCGCTGCGTCGGCGGCGACCGCCGAGCCGTAGTCCCGGCGGATCATGTGCAGACACAGGTCCAGGCCCGCTGCCGCCCCGGCCGACGTCAGGATCTGGCCGTTGTCGACGTACAGCACGTCCGGGTCGACCGCGATCTCCGGGTGGGTGTCCGCCAGCAGGCCGGCCACGGCCCAGTGGGTGGTGGCCCGCAGGCCGTCCAGCAGTCCGGTGGCGGCCAGGACGAAGGTGCCCGAGCAGATGGAGGCGATCCGGGTGCCGTCCCCGGCGGCCGCCAGCAGCGCGTCGTGGACGGCGGGAGCGGGCGGCGCGGTGGGGTCGGCGGTACCGGGCACGACGACCGTGTCCGCGCCCCGGAGCCCCTCCAGCCCCCAGGGAGCGCGCAGGGCGAAGGAGCCCGCGTCGGTCTCCGGATGCTCCGCGCACACCCGGATGCGGTAGCCGGGGCGGCCGTCCGGGAGCCGGGTACGGGTGAAGACGTCGATCGGGGTGGACAGGTCGAACGGGATCACCTGGTCCAGGGCGAGCACGGCGACGGTGTGCATGGCTCGAACATACCCACCCGCACGGTGCGACGCGGGCCTTCACGGCCATGGGACGACAGCCCGGACCTGCACACATGCCCGGAAAAGACTGTCTGGCGATATCCCGTCGGAAGGCGTCACTAATGCCACTGGGGCGGGGGCGGCCCGGCTGGTTGGCTTTTCCGCGAACCCGGCAAGGACCGGACCCCGCCCCTCACGAAGGAATCCCCTCCATGCACGCCCAGAGGCGTCTGACATGACGAAGCTGCTCCTCTCCATCCACGTCCTGGCCGCCCTGCTGGCGATCGGGCCGGTCGCCGTCGCCGCGAGCATGTTCCCGAGGTCGCTGCGCCGCGCGCACGGCGATCCGGGCGACCAGGAGGCGCTCGCGGGCCTGCGGCTGCTGCACCGCGTCTGCCGGGTCTACGCGGCCGTCGGCGTCGCGGTCCCCGTCTTCGGGTTCGCCACGGCGCAGAACCTCGGCGTGCTCGGCAGCGGGTGGCTGATCACCTCGATCGTCCTGACCGCGGTGGCCGCGGCCGTCCTCGGCCTGCTGATCCTGCCCGCCCAGGAAGCCGCGCTGGAAGCCGCTCCGGGGGCGGCGGGCTCCGCCGCCCGCCTCGCCATGCTCACCGGCGTCTTCAACCTGCTGTGGGCGACGGTGACCGTCCTGATGATCGTCCGTCCCGGCTCCACCACGGGGGCCTGACCCGTCCCGGGCGCGGTGGGGGAGGGCCTCGCCGGGGGCCGCCGGGAAACCGTTTACCGGGCAGCGGTCCACGCCCCATAGGATTGGAGCTAGTCGTCCCCTTTCCGTCTGTCACGCGACGCCCGGCACGCACGCTCGCCGCGTTGCCGAATCGCCCACGTGGCTCCGCCACGAGGGCGCTCCGGCGCCTTGCGATCGCACGCACCGGACGCCGCGTGACCCGCCCTCCGGGCGGACGACGGAAAGAGGACGACCAGCCCCGGCCCAAACCACACTCACTCACCCCAGAGGATCGCTGCATGCCTGGCATCACGCGCGAGGAGGTCGCCCACCTCGCCCGGCTGGCGCGTCTGGAGCTGAAGCCCGAAGAGCTCGACCACTTCGCGGGCCAGCTCGACGACATCATCGGCGCGGTCGCCCGCGTCAGCGAGGTCGCCGACCAAGACGTACCGCCGACCTCGCACCCGCTCCCGCTGACGAACGTCATGCGGGCGGACGAGGTCCGTCCCTCGCTCACCCCCGCGCAGGCGCTCTCCGGCGCCCCCGCCCAGGAGCAGCAGCGTTTCAAGGTGCCGCAGATCCTGGGGGAGGACTAACAAGTCATGACCGACATCATCAAGCTCACGGCCGCCGAGATCGCCGGGAAGATCGCCTCCGGCGAGCTCACGGCCGTCGAGGTCACCGAGGCCCACCTGGCCCGGATCGACGCCGTCGACGAGAAGGTGCACGCCTTCCTGCACGTCGACCGCGAGGGCGCCCTCGCCCAGGCCCGCGCCGTGGACGCCAAGCGCGCCCGGGGCGAGAAGCTCGGCCCGCTGGCCGGCGTCCCGCTCGCGCTCAAGGACATCTTCACCACCGAGGGCATCCCGACCACCGTCGGGTCCAAGATCCTCGAGGGCTGGATCCCGCCGTACGACGCGACGCTCACCAAGCGCCTCAAGGACGCCGACGTAGTCATCCTCGGCAAGACCAACATGGACGAGTTCGCCATGGGGTCCTCCACCGAGAACAGCGCCTACGGCCCGACCGGCAACCCCTGGGACCTCACCAAGATCCCCGGCGGCTCCGGCGGCGGCTCCTCCGCCGCGCTCGCCTCCTACGAGGCCCCGCTCGCCATCGGCACCGACACCGGCGGCTCCATCCGCCAGCCGGCCGCCGTCACCGGCACGGTCGGCGTCAAGCCGACCTACGGCTCGGTCTCCCGCTACGGCATGGTCGCCTTCTCGTCCTCCCTGGACCAGGGCGGCCCCTGCGCCCGAACGGTGCTGGACGCGGCCCTGCTGCACGAGGTCATCGCGGGCCACGACCCGCTGGACTCGACCTCCATCGACGCCCCCGTACCGCCGGTCGTCGAGGCCGCGCGGAACGGGTCGGTGGCGGGCATGCGGGTCGGCGTCGTCAAGCAGTTCCGCGGCGAGGGCTACCAGGCCGGCGTCCTGCAGCGCTTCGACGAGTCCGTCGAACTGCTGAAGGAGCTCGGCGCCGAGATCGTCGAGCTGGACTGCCCGTCCTTCGACCTCGCCCTGTCGGCGTACTACCTCATCGCGCCCTCGGAGTGCTCCTCCAACCTCGCCCGCTTCGACGGCCTGCGCTACGGCCGCCGCACCGGCGACGACGGCACCCACTCCGCCGAGGAGGTCACCTCGCTCACCCGTGAGGCGGGCTTCGGCGACGAGGTCAAGCGCCGCATCATGCTCGGCACGTACGCCCTCTCCAGCGGCTACTACGACGCCTACTACGGCTCCGCGCAGAAGGTCCGCACCCTCATCACGCGGGACTTCGAGAAGGCGTTCGAGCAGGTCGACGTCATCGTCTCCCCGACGACCCCGACCACCGCCTTCGCGATCGGCGAGCGCGCCGACGACCCGATGGCGATGTACCTCGCGGACCTGTGCACCATCCCGACGAACCTCGCGGGCAACGCCGCCATGTCGCTGCCGTGCGGTCTCGCCCCGGAGGACAACCTCCCCGTCGGCCTCCAGATCATCGCCCCGGCGCTGAAGGACGACAGGCTGTACAAGGTCGGCGCCGCCGTCGAGGCCGCCTTCGTGGAAAAGTGGGGTCACCCACTGATCGAGGAGGCACCGTCGCTGTGAGCGCACTGAACAA
Organism: Streptomyces seoulensis; assembly: GCF_022846655.1. Lineage (NCBI taxonomy): Bacteria > Bacillati > Actinomycetota > Actinomycetes > Kitasatosporales > Streptomycetaceae > Streptomyces > Streptomyces seoulensis. The sequence continues at coordinate 5,247,914 of NZ_AP025667.1, read as the reverse complement.
GGCCAAGGGCTTCAAGCAGTCGAGGTCCGGCACGTACCTGTCCATGGCCGGCACCGCGTTCAGCGCGGTCGGCGTGGCCAAGCAGATCAAGAAGGCCCGTTCGGAGCGCGACACGCTGCGCCTGATCGACGCCGCCGCGTCCGCCGTCGCCATCGTCACCGGCCTCGCCATCCTCTACCGCGAGCTGAAGCGGCTGGGCGACGACGACGTCCTGCTGGGCTGAGAGGGAAGTTTTCACCGTGACCACCACGACCGACCTGGTGTCGTACGAGGACGCGCTGTCGTCGTACGACCCCGTCATGGGCCTTGAGGTCCATGTCGAACTCGGCACCAACACCAAGATGTTCTGCGGCTGTTCGACCGAGCTGGGCGCCGAGCCCAACTCGCAGACGTGCCCGGTGTGCCTCGGCATGCCCGGCGCGCTCCCGGTCGTCAACGCGACCGGCGTCGAATCCGCGATCAAGATCGGCCTCGCGCTGAACTGCTCGATCGCCGAGTGGTGCCGCTTCGCCCGGAAGAACTACTTCTATCCGGACATGCCGAAGAACTTCCAGACCTCCCAGTACGACGAGCCGATCGCCTTCGACGGCTACCTCGACGTGCAGTTGGAGGACGGCGAGACCTTCCGCGTGGAGATCGAGCGCGCCCACATGGAGGAGGACACCGGCAAGTCGACGCACGTCGGCGGCGCCACCGGCCGTATCCACGGCGCGTCCCACTCCCTGCTGGACTACAACCGCGCCGGCATCCCGCTCATCGAGATCGTCACCAAGCCCATCGAGGGCGCGGGCGAGCGTGCCCCCGAGGTCGCGCGTGCCTACGTCCGCGAGCTGCGCGAGGTCATCCGTGCCCTCGGGGTCTCCGAGGCGCGGATGGAGATGGGCCAGATGCGCTGCGACGTGAACCTGTCGCTGCGCCCGCACGGCCGCGAGAAGTTCGGCACGCGCTCCGAGACGAAGAACGTCAACTCGCTGCGCTCGGTCGAGCGTGCCGCCCGCTTCGAGATCATGCGCCACGCGGCCGTGCTCGACGGCGGCGGCACGATCATCCAGGAGACCCGCCACTTCCACGAGGACACGGGGTCCACGACCTCGGGCCGCGTGAAGGAGGAGGCCGAGGACTACCGGTACTTCCCGGAGCCCGACCTCGTCCCGGTGGCGCCCTCGCGCGAGTGGGTCGAGGAGATCCGCGCCGCGCTGCCCGAGCTGCCGCTGGCCCGCCGTACCCGCCTGCTGGCGGAGTGGGGCATCTCGGCCACCGACATGCAGTCGATCACCAACGCCGGTGCGCTGGACCTGATCGTCGCCAGCATCGACGCCGGTGCCGACGCGGCCTCCGCCCGCAAGTGGTGGATGGGCGAGCTGGCGCGCAGCGCCAACGAGTCCGGCAAGTCGCTGGACGAGCTGGCGATCACGCCGGTGCAGGTCGCGCGGGTCACCGAGCTGGTGAACTCCGGCGACCTGAACGACAAGCTGGCCCGCCAGGTCATCGAGGGCGTCCTCGCCGGTGAGGGCACGCCGGACGAGGTCGTGGAGAAGCGCGGTCTGAAGGTCGTCTCCGACGAGGGTGCGCTGACCACCGCCGTCGACGAGGCCATCGCCGGCAACCCGGCCATCGCGGACAAGATCCGCGGCGGCAAGGTGGCCGCGGCCGGCGCGCTGGTCGGCGCGGTCATGAAGGCCACCCGTGGCCAGGCCGACGCCGCCCGCGTCAAGGAGCTGATCCTGGACCGGCTGGGCGTGAGCGAGGGCTGAGTCCCGCGCCCACCCGCTGAACGTGGCCCCGGAGGTTCGTCCTCCGGGGCCACGTCCTGTTTCCCGGGGGCGCGGCGAGGCGCCGGAGACGAAGGCGCTACGCTCGCCCGCCATGAGTGGACGTACCGATTCCGTCGCCGGACCCGCCGAGGCCGAGGAGGCGGAACGGACGGAACCCGCCGAGGACGGGAAGGCCGCCGTCGAGCACGACGAGGAGGCCGGGTCCGCCGAGTTCTACGACGAGGAGGCCGGGTCCGCCGAGTTCTACGACGAGGCCCGTCGCGCCCGCTGGACCGCCATCGGCACCGGCGCCGTGCTCGCCCTCGCCGGAGTGGCCGCCGCCCTGCTCCGCCTGTCCGGCCCCGCCCCGGCCCTGGTCCCCGCCGCGTACGCCACGGGAGCCGCCGTGTGCGCCGGTGCCGCCGTCCTCGGCGCACGGGGCCGCACCCGCCGCGCCCTGTGGCTGCTGATAGCGGGGACGATGATCATGGCCCTCGGTGATCAGTTCGACTGAGCCCGTGAAAGGCTCGGTCCGGCCACGGCCGGGAACTGCGGAAGGAACACGGCACGATGTACACCACAGCACTGGGAGACGGCGCCGAGCTGCGCCCCCTGGAGGTCTGGCACGCGGAGGAGCTGTTCGCCAACATCGACGGCGAGCGCGAGTTCATCGGCCGGCACGTCGGCCTGCCGGACGTGGTGCCGGACCTCGCCGGTGCCCGCGCCTTCCTGAAGGGCTACGCCGACAAGCGCGGCACCGACACCGGCAGCCTGCACGGCATCTGGCTGGACGGAAAGCTCGTCGGTGGCCTGATGTTCCGGGTGTGGGACACCGCGAGCGGGGTCTGCGAGGCGGGCTGCTGGCTGGTACCCGCGGCGAGCGGGCGCGGGCTCGTCACGCGGGGCCTGAAGGTCATGCTCGACTGGGCCTTCGACGTACGCGGCATGCACCGGGTGGAGTGGCACGCCTCCTCGGCCAACCAGCCCAGCATCAACGTGGCCCGGCGCCTGGGCATGAGCCGCGAGGGCGTGCTCCGCGAGAACTACCCGCACCGCGGCGTGCGCACCGACACCGAGGTCTGGGCGGTACTGGCCCCCGAGTGGCGCGCGGCCCGCGAAGGCGCAGCGCACAGCGGGCGTTAAGACGCCTCTCAGACTCCGTCCGTACGGTGCCGGGCATGGCTACGAAGACAGCGGAAGGCGCCGGGACCGAGACCGGCGCGCAGCACGACGAGACGGTGGCGGAGACCGCCGTGACCGAGGAAGCCCAGGCACCCGGGCAGGACGAGACCCACGAGGACGCCGCCGTCACCGAGCCGAGCCGTCCGTCCGGGGTCGGCCAGGGCGCCGCGGCCGTGGTGTCCGCCGCGCTCGGCCTGGTCTCGCTCAACGGCGGCTGGGTCGGCACCGTCGCCTCGGCCCGCGCCCAGCTCATGGGCCAGCTCAAGACCTCCTCCCAGGCGGGCGTCGCCCAGCAGATCAAGGCGGTCTACGGCGACGCCTGGCACGCCACCGCCCTGTGGGCCGGCCTCTTCGCGGTGGCCGCGCTGGTCGTGGGCGTGGCCGTGCTCGCCCGGCCCGCGTTCGGCGCGCCGGGACGGCCGCAGGCCCCCTGGATCAAGTCGGTCGCGTGGGGCGGTGTCGCCCTCGGCGTCGTCGGCCTGCTGCTGGCCGCGCTGAAGTACTCCGACGTGCTGCTCGGCCTGCCCTCGGCGGGCTGACCGGACGAGCGGGGGCGGTGCCGCACCGCCCCCGTCAGCGGACCCTCAGCGGACCCTCAGCTCCAGCAGGCGGTCGTCGCCCTTCTCCGGGTCGCCGCGGCCGTCGGTGTCGCTCGTCAGCAGCCACAGCCGGTCCTGCCCGGCCGGGGCCACCGTGCGCAGCCGGCCGTACTCGCCGTCCAGGAACGCCTGCGGAGGGGCCGCCGCCGAGGTGGAGCGCAGCGGGACGCGCCACAGACGCTCCCCCCGCAGCCCCGCCATCCAGATCACGCCGTCCACGTAGGCGATACCGCTCGGGGACGCGTCGTCGGTGTGCCACTGGGCCAGCGGATCCTGGAAGCGCTTGTCGGTGCCCTTGCCCTCGGCGGAGGGCCAGCCGTAGTCGCCGCCGGGCTTGATCGCGTTCAGCTCGTCCCAGGTGTCCTGCCCGAACTCCGAGGCGAACAGCCGCTGTTGCTTGTCCCAGGCCAGGCCCTGCACGTTGCGGTGGCCGTAGGAGTACACCGGGGAGCGGCCGAAGGGGTTGCCCGGCGCCGGCTCGCCCTCCGGGGTGATGCGGAGGATCTTGCCGCCCAGCGACTTCTTGTCCGGGGCGAGCCCGCTGCTGCCGCTCTCACCGGTGCCCACGTACAGCATGCCGTCCGGGCCGAAGGCGATCCGGCCGCCGTTGTGGATGTGGCCCTTGGGGATGCCCTTGAACACCGTGTCGGGGGCGCCCAGTTGATCACCGGCCGCCCGCTTCTCGTCGTACCGCACACGGACGACGCGGTTGTCGGAGGCGGAGGTGAAGTAGGCGTAGACCATGTGGTCCGAGGCGAAGCCGGGGGAGAGGGCGATGCCCAGCAGGCCGCCCTCGCCCGCCGGTTCGACCCCGGAGATCCGGCCCGCCACCGTCTTCCCGCCCGTCTTCGCGTCGATCCGGGTGAGGGTGGCGTCGTCACGGGAGGAGACCAGCAGGTTCCCGTCCGGCAGCGGGGCCAGTCCCCACGGGCTTTTCAGACCCTCGGCGACCGTACGCAGCACCTTCACCGAGCCCTTGGCGGGCGGACCGGTCTCGGAGGCGGACGGCGTCCCCGTCACCGTGCCCTCCGAAGGCGAACCCCGCCCGTCACCCCCGCCCGAGGAGCAGCCCGCGACGAGCAGCAGCGCGGTCGTGGCGAGTACGGCGGGCACGGTTCGGCATCGCACGGTCCAGGTCCCTTCGAAGGGGGGCGCACCGGCACTGCTACCCCACCTGACACCCACTGTGCGCCCTCACGGCACCTCCGCGACGGGAAACCGCCCCGGAACCACCGGATCCGCGCTCCTCAGTCCCAGGAGCCCCGGGCCGCGGGCAGCTCCGAGACGTCCGCGAGGTCCTCGGGAGTCAGGCGCAGACCGGCCGCCGCCGCGTTCTCCCGTGCCCAGCGTTCCCGCTTGGTGCCCGGCAGCGCGATCACCTGCGGCCCCTGCGCCAGCACCCACGCCAGCGCCACCTGCGCCGGGGTGACGTCCTCCCCGTGCCGCCGCGCGATGCGCCGCAGCCCGGCCACGACGGGCTGGTTGGCCGCCATCATCTCGGCCGTGAAGCGGGGATGGCGGGCACGTACGTCGTCCGGCTCGAACCCCTCGCCGGGGGTGAGCGTCCCGGTGAGGAAACCGTTCCCCAGAGGCATCGCCGCGAGGAAGCCGACACCCCGCTCCGCGCACCACGGCAGCAGCGCGTCCAGCGCCTCCGGGGACCACACCGACAGCTCCGCCTGCACCGCGCTCACCGGGAACACCTGCTGCACCCGCCGCAGTTGGCGCAACGTGGTGTCGTGCATCCCCGCTCCCGAACGGCGCCCGGCCCGCGCGCCCACCGCGCACAGCCCCAGCGCCCGCACCTTCCCGGCCCGCACCAGGTCCGCCATCGCGCCCCAGGTCTCCTCGACCGGGACCTCCGGGTCGGCACGGTGCAGTTGGTACAGGTCGATCACGTCGGTCTGCAGGCGCCGCAGCGAGGCGTCGCAGGCCCGCTTCACATAGCCGGGGCGCCCGTTGGCCACGATGTGCTGATCACCCACCAGCAGCCCGGCCTTGGTGGACACGAAGGCGTCCGCGCGCCGCTCCCTCAGCACCCGGCCCAGCAGCAGTTCATTGGTGAACGGGCCGTACATGTCGGCCGTGTCCAGCAGGTCCGAGCCCAGGTCCAGCGCCCGGTGCACGGCCCGTACCGACTCCTCGCCCCGCTGCCGCGAACCGCTGTACGCCCAGCTCATCGGCATGCACCCGAGCCCCACGGCCCCCGCCGAGAGCGCCCCCGTGCCGATCGTCCTGCGCTCCACCTGCCCGCGAACCTCCCTCTTCGAGGTCCCCAACCTAACCAATGCGCCCGCCCGTCCTGAACTAGCCTCCTCGCCATGACCCAAGACGTCTGGCTCCCTCTGCCGCCCGAGGAGATCAAGGGCCTCCCCGCGGGGCTGAACCACCTGTTCTGGGACGGCGACCAGCAGGAGTTCCCCGGCGATCCGGCCAACTGCGCGGTGTACGTGGTGCCCTACATGAGGCGCGAGCCCGTGAAGGTGCGTCCACTGAAGGCGATGACCGGCCTTCAGGTGATCCAGACGCTCACCGCGGGCGTGGACGACATCACCGCGCACCTCGGCCTGGTCGCCCCCGGCGTACGGCTCTGCAACGCGCGCGGTGTGCACGAGACCAGCACCGCCGAGCTGGCCCTCACCCTCACCCTGGCCTCGCTGCGCGGCGTCCCGGGGTTCGTCCGGGCCCAGGACGACGAGCGCTGGCAAGGCGACTTCCGGCCCGCTCTCGCCGACCGGACCGTCCTCATCGTCGGCTACGGCGCGATCGGTGCCGCCATCGAGGACCGGCTCACTCCCTTCGAAGTGGGGCGCGTGAGCCGGGTGGCGCGCTCCGGGCGCACCACCGCGCGCGGTGTCGTGCATCCGCTCACCGAACTGCCCGCCCTGCTCCCCGAGTCGGACGTGGTGATCCTCTCCACGCCCCTCACCGACGGGACGCGGGGCCTCGTCGACGCGGGCTTCCTCGCCCGCATGAAGGACGGCGCCCTGCTCGTCAACGTCGCGCGCGGGCCCGTCGTCGACACCGCGGCCCTGCTCAGGGAGTTGGAGTCCGGCCGGCTCACCGCCGCGCTCGACGTGACCGACCCCGAGCCGCTGCCGCCGGGCCATCCGCTGTGGCGGGCACCGGGCGTCCTGATCACCCCGCATGTGGGCGGCCCCAGTTCGGCGTTCCGGCCGCGCGCCGAGCGGCTCCTGGTGGACCAGTTGACCCGGTTCGTGAACCATGAGCCATTGCGCAACGTGGTCCTCACCACCGGGGCGTGAGCCGCTCGTGGGCACCCTCCGCGACCCTCCGGGCGCGGTGTGTGCCCGCATAGTCGCTGGTCGTCACGGAGAGTAGAGAAGCTATGTCCCTGAGTGACGATCCTGGTGTATCGTCCCGACAGGGGTGCGCCGCCGACCGATCGGCGCCGGGGATGGACATTTCAGCTCTGTGAGGGGGGCGACGGGCGATGCACGGCCTATGGACGAACGATCCGACGCGGCGGAGCCGCCGACGGCGACCCTGGCGCACGACCGCGCGCAGGCGCGAGCGGCACATGAGCCGGCACAGTCTCCACCCCAGGCCGGGCGCCCGCCGCAGGCATCCGCACCGGCCCCCGAGGGACCCTGGCGCGGCCCGGACCGGGAGGGCGCGGTGAGCGCGCCGCCCGTGACCACGACCGCGCTCGACGGGGCGCCCCGCGCGCCGCAGCAGCCCGTCCGCACGCCCCCGACCCGGCCGCCGGCGTCCGGCGACGGATCGCGCCTGGCCCAGCAGCTCGCCCTCGCCGTGATCTGCGCGGCCTACGGCGTCGGCTCGGCCTTCGACTGGGGCTCCCCGCAGATCGCGCTGTTCATGGGCGACTTCGGGCTCAGCGCGGCGGCCGGCACCGCCGCCGTCTCCTGCTTCCTCTACGCCCGCAGCCGTCGCGTCCGCTTCCGCCCCGCCTGGCTGCTCTTCGCCCTCTCCTCCGCGATGGCGGCCCTCGGCAACGCCGTCTGGGGGTGGTACGAGGTCGTCCTCGGCAGCACCGTGCCCAGCCCGAGCTACGCCGACCTGTTCTTCCTCTGCTTCGCCCCGCCCGCCATCGTGGGCCTGCTGGTCCTCGCCAAGCGGCCGGTGAGCCGGGCCGGCTGGATCTGCCTCACGCTGGACGCCTGGCTCATCGGCGGCTCGCTGCTCACCCTCTCCTGGAGTCTGGCGCTCGCCCAGACCGCCCGGATCGACGGACCGAGCGTCGAGCACACCGCCCTCTCGCTGGCCTACCCGCTGCTCGACATCGTCCTGGTCAGCATGGTGCTGGCGCTGCACTTCCGGCGCAGCCCGGGCAACCGCACCGCCGTCAACACCGCGATCGGCGCCCTCGCGCTCACCGTGATGTGCGACGCGCTGTTCACCTCCCCGCTGCTGCACAGCAACTACCGCTCCGGGCAACTGCTGGACGCTGGCTGGTTCGCGGGCTCCCTGCTGCTCGCCTACGCCCCCTGGGCCGCCCCCAGAGGACGCGAGGGCGAGCGGGGCGCGTCCGACGGGCACACCCGCGTCGTCCACGAGCACGTGCCCGGCCAGCGCGGTCCGGTCACACCCCAGGCCCACCCGCAGGGCACGGAGGGTCACCGCTACCCGGCCGGAGCACCGCTCACCGGCTCCCTCGCCGCCCTCACCCCGTATCTCGCCGCCGCCGTCTGCACCCTGGGCATCCTGTACAACGTGCTCAACGGGCGCCGGCCCGACCACGTGGTGCTGATCACCGCGGGCGCCGTGGTGCTGGCCCTCGTCATCCGCCAGGGCATCATGCTGCTGGACAACATCACCCTCACCCAGGAACTGGCCCAGAAGGAGAACCACTTCCGCTCCCTGGTGCAGGGGTCCAGCGACGTCATCATGATCGCCGCGCCCAACGGCGTCCTGCGCTACGTCTCCCCGGCCGCCGCCGGGGTCTACGGCAGCAGCGCCGAGGCCCTGATCGGCATGGAGCTGGCGGCCCTCATCCACCCCGAGGACCTGGACTGCGTGGTGTACGAGGTGCGCCGCTTCCTCGCCGCCGACCCGCTGGACGAGCCCACCACCCGCATCGAGTGCCGCTTCCGCTCGGGCGGGGGCGGCTGGCTCAACGTGGAGTCCACCGTCAACCGCCACCACGGCGGCCTGATCTTCAACAGCCGCGACGTCACCGAGCGGGTGCGGCTGCAGGCCCAGCTCCAGCACAACGCCGAGCACGACCCGCTCACCGACCTGCCCAACCGCGCGCTGTTCACCCGGCGCGTCCAGCAGGCCCTGTCCGGGCGCCGGGCCACCGACCGGGGCGCCGCCCTGCGCGGCACCGCCGTGCTCTTCATCGACCTCGACGGCTTCAAGGCCGTCAACGACACCATCGGACACCAGGCCGGGGACGAGCTGCTGATCCAGGCCGCGCGCAGACTCCAGGACTCCGTCCGCCAGGGGGACACCGCCTCCCGGCTCGGCGGGGACGAGTTCGCGGCCCTGATCACCGGCGACGGCACCCGTGACCGCACCGCCCGCGAGCGGCACATCGTGGAGCTGGCCGACCGGCTCAGGATGACCCTCTCCCAGCCGTACGCCATCGACGGCAACGATGTCCGGGTCAACGCCTCCATCGGCGTCGCCTTCGCGGAACCCGGCCTGGGCGCGGGCGAGTTGCTGCGCAACGCCGACCTGGCGATGTACCGCGCCAAGGCGGGCGGCAAGGGCCGGGTGGAGCTGTACAAACCGCAGATGCAGCAGGACGTCGTCCGCAAGGCCGAACTGGCCGGACGGCTGCGGGCCGCGCTGCACGAGGGCGAGTTCGCGCTGCTGCACCAGCCGGTGGTGTGTCTCACCGGTGGCCGGATCGCCTCCGTCGCCACCCACGCGCGCTGGCGCTCGGCCCAGGGGGTGCTGTTCACCCCGGCCGAGTTCCTGCGGGTGGCCGAGGACGGCGACCGCACGGCCGAACTGGAGCGCTGGATACTCCAGGAAGCGGTCGAGCAGGCCGCCGAGCGGGCCGCGGGCGGCCTGGTCGTCCCGGTGTCCGTCCGGATGAGCGCCCGACGGCTGCTGGACCGCTCGCTGCCGCTCGGCTCGATCGAGGCGCTGCTGACCCGGCACGGGCTGCCGCCCGGCGCGCTGATCATCGAACTCTCCGGCACCGACCCGCGGATCTCCCTGGACGAGCTGGAGCGGCGCCTGACCGCGCTCAGCCGCCTCGGGGTACGGATCGCGCTCGACGGCTTCGGCAGCGGCCACGCGGCCATCACGGCGCTGCGCAGGCTCCCCGTGGACATCCTCAAGCTCGACCGGGGGCTGATCGAGGGCGTCGTGGAGTCCGCCCGGCTGCACAAGATCACCAGCGGGCTGCTGCGCATCGCGGGCGACCTCGGCCTCCAGTCGGTCGCCGAGGGCGTGGACCTGCCGGAACAGGTCGTCGCGCTGCGCGCCATGGGCTGCACCCACGGCCAGGGCATGGCGTTCGCCGGGCCGGTGGACGAGTACCGGCTGCGCCGGGCGCTCGCCTCCGGCCGCTTCCCGGTGCCGCACGCCCCCGCCGAGCCGGTCTTCGCCGGGAAGGGGGCCGGGCTCTACTCCGGGACCATGTCCACCGTCTTCGGCGGGACGGCGCTCCGCTCACATGATGAGACGGCTGTCCCACCCACTTGACACATGGTGCGCGCCGGGGGGAGGGTCAGTGCCATGCGCACCCGAATTCTCGTACTTGGAAAGCGCGTCGGCTGACCTGGGGCTCGACCGGACACCGTCCGGAAATCCCAGCACCTCCACCGACGCGCTCCCCTCGCTTGCCCTTGCGGCACGAGGGGTTTTTTGTTGCACGAGTGACCCTCGTGCGGCCCCCCGCTCCGCATCCGCACCGCCCGAACCTCGCAAACCCTCAAGCTCGAGAAGAGAATGACGATGACCGAGCAGGCCACCGGGGCCCACCATCCGCAGCCGCGGCCCCGATCCGGAGGACAGCACTCCGCCCCCGTCGAGCACGTCACGGGTGCGCAGTCCCTCATCCGCTCGCTCGAGGAGGTCGGGGTCGACACCGTATTCGGCATTCCCGGGGGCACGATCCTTCCCGCGTACGACCCGCTGATGGACTCCACCCGGGTGCGCCATGTGCTGGTCCGGCACGAGCAGGGCGCGGGTCACGCGGCCACCGGGTACGCGCAGGCCACCGGCAAGGTCGGTGTCTGCATGGCGACTTCGGGCCCCGGTGCCACCAACCTGGTCACCCCGATCGCCGACGCCAACATGGACTCGGTGCCGCTGGTCGCGATCACCGGCCAGGTCGTCTCCAAGGCGATCGGCACGGACGCCTTCCAGGAGGCCGACATCGTCGGCATCTCCATGCCGATCACCAAGCACAGCTTCCTGGTCACCAAGGCCGAGGACATCCCGCGGACGATCGCGGAGGCGTTCCACATCGCCTCGACCGGCCGCCCCGGCCCGGTCCTCGTCGACATCCCCAAGGACATCCTCCAGGCGCGGACAACCTTCTCCTGGCCGCCCCAGACCGACCTGCCCGGCTACCGCCCGGTGACCAAGCCGCACGCCAAGCAGATCCGCGAGGCCGCCAAGCTCATCACCGGCGCCCGCCGTCCGATCCTCTACGTCGGCGGCGGCGTGCTCAAGGCCGGCGCCACCGCCGAGCTGAAGGTCCTCGCCGAGCTGACCGGCGCCCCCGTCACCACCACGCTGATGGCACTCGGCGCCTTCCCCGACAGCCACCCGCAGCACGTGGGCATGCCCGGCATGCACGGCTCGGTCACCGCCGTCACCGCGCTGCAGAAGGCCGACCTGATCGTCGCCCTCGGCGCCCGCTTCGACGACCGCGTCACCGGCAAGCTGGACAGCTTCGCCCCCTACGCCAAGATCGTGCACGCCGACATCGACCCGGCCGAGATCGGCAAGAACCGCGAGGCCGACGTGCCGATCGTGGGCGACGCCCGCGAGGTGCTCGCCGACCTGATCCAGGCCGTGCAGAAGGAGCACAGCGAGGGCCACCAGGGCGACCACAGCGCCTGGTGGAGCGACCTGAACCGCTGGCGGGAGACCTATCCGCTCGGCTACGAGACGCCCGGGGACGGCTCGCTCTCCCCGCAGGCGGTCATCGAGCGCATCGGGCAGCTCGCCCCCGACGACACGATCTTCACGGCGGGCGTCGGCCAGCACCAGATGTGGGCCGCCCACTTCATCCAGTACGAGCAGCCCGCGACCTGGCTCAACTCCGGCGGCGCCGGGACCATGGGGTACGCGGTCCCGGCCGCGATGGGCGCCAAGGCCGGACAGCCCGGCCGTACGGTCTGGGCGATCGACGGCGACGGCTGCTTCCAGATGACCAATCAGGAACTGACCACCTGCGCCCTGAACAACATCCCGATCAAGGTCGCCATCATCAACAACGGCGCCCTCGGCATGGTCCGCCAGTGGCAGACGCTGTTCTACAACCAGCGCTACTCCAACACCGTCCTGCACTCCGGCCCCGACGGACCCACGGGCCCCGGCGCCGGCACGCGCGTGCCCGACTTCGTCAAGCTGTCGGAGGCGATGGGCTGCCACGCCATCCGCTGCGAGCGCCCCGAGGACCTGGACAAGGTCATCGAGGAGGCGAACGCGATCAACGACCGTCCGGTCGTCGTCGACTTCATCGTCCACGAGGACGCGATGGTGTGGCCGATGGTCGCCGCCGGGACCTCCAACGACGAGGTCATGGCCGCGCGGGGCGTGCGCCCCGACTTCGGCGACGGCGACCAGGACTGACAACAGGATTCGAGCGAGAGAGACCACGACACATGTCCAAGCACACGCTCTCCGTCCTGGTGGAGAACACGCCGGGCATCCTCGCCCGGATCGCCGCCCTCTTCTCCCGGCGCGGCTTCAACATCGACTCGCTCGCGGTGGGCGTCACCGAGCACCCCGACATCTCCCGCATCACCATCGTGGTGAACGTCGAGGACCTGCCGCTGGAACAGGTGACCAAGCAGCTCAACAAGCTCGTCAACGTGCTGAAGATCGTCGAGCTGGAGCCCGGACAGGCCGTCCAGCGTGAACTCGTTCTGGTGAAGGTCCGCGCCGACAACGAGACCCGGTCCCAGATCGTGGAGATCGTCCAGTTGTTCCGCGCCAAGACCGTCGACGTCTCCCCGGAGGCCGTCACCATCGAGGCCACCGGCTCCGGCGACAAGCTGTCCGCGATGCTGAAGATGCTGGAGCCCTTCGGCATCAAGGAGCTGGTGCAGTCCGGCACCATCGCCATCGGACGCGGCGCCCGCTCCATCACCGACCGCTCGCTGCGCGCCCTCGACCGCACGGCGTGATCCCCGGCCCGGCCGCCCCGCCCGGCGACCGGATGCCGAGACCCCGAAACCTTCCGTCCCCCCACCGCAATACGGTGGGGAGCAGCACCCGCACCTCAAGGAGAGAACCAGTGGCCGAGCTGTTCTACGACGCCGACGCCGACCTGTCCATCATCCAGGGCCGCAAGGTCGCGGTCATCGGCTACGGCAGCCAGGGCCACGCCCACGCCCTGTCGCTGCGGGACTCGGGCGTCGACGTCCGCGTCGGCCTGCCCGAGACCTCCAAGTCCCGCGCCAAGGCCGAGGAGCAGGGTCTGCGCGTGGTCACCGCGGCCGAGGCCGCCGCCGAGGCCGACGTCATCATGATCCTGGTCCCGGACCCGCTGCAGGCCCAGGTCTACGAGGAGTCCATCGCCCCGAACCTGAAGGACGGCGACGCGCTGTTCTTCGGCCACGGCTTCAACATCCGGTTCGGCTTCATCAAGCCCCCGGCCGAGGTCGACGTCTGCATGGTCGCCCCCAAGGGCCCGGGCCACCTGGTCCGCCGCCAGTACGAGGAGGGGCGCGGCGTGCCCTGCATCGTCGCGGTCGAGCAGGACGCCTCCGGCAAGGCCTTCCCGCTGGCCCTGTCGTACGCCAAGGCCATCGGCGGCACCCGCGCCGGCGTCATCAAGACCACCTTCACCGAGGAGACCGAGACCGACCTGTTCGGTGAGCAGGCCGTGCTCTGCGGCGGCACCGCCGCCCTGGTCAAGGCGGGCTTCGAGACGCTGACCGAGGCCGGGTACCAGCCCGAGATCGCCTACTTCGAGTGCCTGCACGAGCTGAAGCTGATCGTGGACCTCATGTACGAGGGCGGCCTGGAGAAGATGCGCTGGTCCATCTCCGAGACCGCCGAGTGGGGCGACTACGTCACCGGCCCGCGCATCATCACCGACGCCACCAAGGCCGAGATGAAGAAGGTCCTCGCCGAGATCCAGGACGGCTCCTTCGCCAAGAACTGGATGGACGAGTACCACGGCGGCCTGAAGAAGTACGACGAGTACAAGAAGCAGGACTCCGAGCACCTGCTGGAGACGACGGGCAAGAAGCTGCGCAAGCTGATGTCCTGGGTCGACGAAGAGGCGTGAGCCGGAGCGTGCCGTGGCGGCGCCCCCTCGCCGGGGGTGCCGCCACGGCACGCCGCGCCGACCGGGCGGGGGAACCGTACGAAATGGAGCTTCCCGTCCGGGTGATCCTTCCGTAGCGGCAGAGGTCCCCGGCCCGCGCGCCACTACACTGCACAACAAACGCGTCAGGCCCACAGTGTCGTGCGTCTTCCACGCGGCTAGCACCCCTCCACCGCCAGCGGCCGTCGGGACGGCCGTCCGCAATGGACTTGTGAGGACTCACGTGAGCTCGTACCCCAGTCGAAAAGCCACGGTACTCATCGCAGAAGAGCTGTCGCCCGCGACCGTGGACGCACTCGGCCCGGACTTCGAGATCCGGCACTGCAACGGAGCCGACCGCGCCGAACTGCTGCCCGCCATCGCGGACGTGGACGCGATTCTCGTCCGCTCCGCGACCAAGGTCGACGCCGAGGCGATCGCCGCGGCCAAGAATCTGAAGGTCGTCGCACGAGCCGGCGTCGGCCTGGACAACGTCGACGTATCCGCCGCCACCAAGGCCGGCGTGATGGTCGTCAACGCCCCCACCTCCAACATCGTCACCGCCGCCGAACTGGCCTGCGGTCTGCTCGTGGCCAGCGCGCGCAACATCCCGCAGGCCAACACCGCCCTCAAGAACGGCGAGTGGAAGCGCAGCAAGTACACCGGCGTCGAGCTGGCCGAGAAGACCCTCGGCGTCGTCGGCCTCGGCCGCATCGGCGCGCTGGTCGCCCAGCGGATGTCGGCCTTCGGCATGAAGGTCGTCGCCTACGACCCCTACGTGCAGCCCGCGCGGGCCGCGCAGATGGGCGTCAAGGTGCTGTCGCTGGACGAGCTGCTCGAGGTCTCCGACTTCATCACCGTCCACCTGCCCAAGACCCCCGAGACCCTCGGCCTGATCGGCGACGAGGCGCTGCGCAAGGTCAAGCCGACCGTGCGCATCGTCAACGCCGCGCGCGGCGGCATCGTCGACGAGGCCGCGCTGTACGCGGCGCTGAAGGAGGGCCGGGTCGCGGGCGCCGGTCTCGACGTCTACGCCAAGGAGCCGTGCACCGACTCCCCGCTCTTCGAGCTGGACCAGGTGGTCTGCACCCCGCACCTGGGCGCCTCCACCGACGAGGCCCAGGAGAAGGCGGGCATCGCGGTGGCCCGTTCGGTGCGCCTCGCCCTCGCCGGTGAGCTGGTGCCGGACGCGGTCAACGTCCAGGGCGGTGTCATCGCCGAGGACGTGAAGCCCGGTCTGCCGCTCGCCGAGCGCCTCGGCCGCATCTTCACCGCCCTCGCGGGCGAGGTCGCGGTCCGCCTCGACGTCGAGGTGTACGGCGAGATCACCCAGCACGACGTGAAGGTGCTCGAACTCTCCGCGCTCAAGGGCGTGTTCGAGGACGTGGTGGACGAGACGGTCTCCTACGTCAACGCCCCGCTGTTCGCGCAGGAGCGCGGTGTCGAGGTCCGCCTGACCACCAGCTCCGAGTCGGCCGACCACCGCAACGTGGTCACCGTGCGCGGCACCCTGGCCGGTGGCGAGGAGGTGTCGGTCTCCGGCACGCTCGCCGGTCCCAAGCACGTCCAGAAGATCGTCGCGGTCGGCGACTACGACGTGGACCTCGCCCTCGCCGAGCACATGGTCGTCCTGCGCTACGAGGACCGTCCCGGTGTCGTCGGCACCGTCGGCCGGGTCCTCGGCGAGTCGGGCATCAACATCGCCGGTATGCAGGTGGCCCGGTCCACCGCCGGCGGTGAGGCGCTGGCCGTCCTCACCGTGGACGACACGGTGTCGCCCGCCACGCTGACCGAGCTGGCCGAGGAGATCGGCGCGACCGCCGCCCGCTCGGTGAACCTGGACTGATCCGCACCCCGCACGCACCGGAGCGCCGGGCGGACCCTCTTCGGGCCGCCCGGCGCTCCGGCGTTCTACGGCTGCTTCGCGTCCCGCCCGGCCAGGGTCAGCGCGGCGCCGATCGCGGCGAGCACCAGCACGACCGCCCCGGCGAGTGCCGCCGCGTGCATCCCGGAGGTGAACGCCTCCCGCGCCGAGGCGAGCAGCGCCTCGCCGGACCGGCCGGGCAGCCGGGCGGCGGTGACCAGCGCGCCGCCCAGGGTCTCGCGGGCCTCCGCCGGTGCGCCGGACGGCATCCGGTGACGGTAGAGGGCCGTGCCGACCGAGCCGAGCACCGCCATGCCCAGCGCCCCGCCGAACTCCGTGGCCGTCTCCAGCAGGGACGAGGCGGTGCCCGCCCGCTCCGCCGGGGCGCTGCTCATGGCCAGGTCGGTGAGCTGGGACAGCACCATCACCGCCCCGCACGCCAGCACCCCGGCCCCGGCCAGCAGCAGCCACAGCGAGCCGGTACCGGTGAGCGCGAGCAGCCCGTACCCGGCCGCGGAGACCGCGAACCCGGCGGCGACCACCCGGCCCCGGTCCACGCCCCGTGCGACCAGCGCGGCCGTCACCGGTCCGGCGACCCCGATCAGCACCGAGGGCAGCAGGCTCCACAGCGCGGCCGACAGCGGGCTCTTGCCCAGCACGGACTGGAGGTACTGCGTGGTGAAGATCGCCGAGCCCATCATGCCGAACGCGGACACCAGGGTCAGCGCCACGGCCGGGGTGAAGCCCCGGTTCCGCAGGAGCGCGGGCGGCACCAAAGGGGAGGCGGCGGTGCGCTGGCGGTGGACGAAGAGCGCGGCGAAGAGCAGGCCGACCGTCACCGACATCACGTACCGCACGTGCCAGCCCTCGGACGGGATCTCCTTCAGGCCGTAGATCACCGGGAGCACGGCGGCCAGTGAGAGCGGGACGCTGATCCAGTCGAAGCGGCCGGGGGAGGGGTTCCGGGACTCGGGGAGCAGGAACGGGCCGAGGATCAGGAGCAGGAGCATCGCGGGCAGGTTGACCAGGAAGACCGAGCCCCACCAGAAGTGCTCCACCAGCACCCCGCTCATCACCGAGCCCAGCGCGATGCCGCCGGTCATCACCCCGGACCACAGTCCGATCGCCTTCGCCCGCTGGGCGGGGTCGGTGAACATCGTGCGCAGCAGCGCCATGGTGGACGGCATCAGGGTGGCCCCGCCGACGCCGAGGACCGCGCGGGCCGCGATCAGGGTGGTGGCGCTGTCGGCGTAGGCGGCGAGGACGGAGGCGGCGCCGAAGGCGGCGGCCCCCGCCAGCAGGAGCCGACGGCTGCCGAAGCGGTCGCCGAGGGCGCCCATCGTCATCAGCAGTCCGGCGAGGACGAAGCCGTAGACGTCGAAGATCCAGAGCTGCTGGGTGCCGGTCGGGCGGAGGTCGGCGCTGATCGCCGGGGTGGCGAAGTACAGCACGGACACGTCCATCGAGACCAGCAGCAGCGGCAGCATCAGCACGCCCAGCGCGGTCCATTCACGCCGTCCGGCCCGAACGGGCGGTACCTGGACGGGAGTCGGGGTGGTGCTCGTCGGGTTCGCCATGCCGAGGAATGTACGCGTGTATTAAACGCCTGTCTAGAACAGACGTATAAGTCATGCGTCTAGGACGCTTGTATGGACAGGGGTACGCTGACCGGCATGGGACACCGTGAGGATCTGCTCGAAGGCGCCAAGCGCTGCCTGCTGGCGAAGGGGTTCGCCCGGACCACCGCGCGCGACATCGTGAAGGAGTCGGGCACCAACCTGGCCTCCATCGGCTACCACTACGGCTCCAAGGACGCCCTGCTCGCGCAGGCGTACGTGGCGCTGGTGGAGGAGGCCGGGGACACCTTCGGCGGGGCGGAGCCCGAGGGGGAGCCCGGCTCGCTGGAGCGCTTCCACTGGGTGTGGTCGAACATCGTCGACACCATGCGGGAGCCCGGTTCGGTCTTCCGGCTCAGCATGGAGGTCATGACCATCGAACTCCCCGAGGTCCGCGCCTACCTGGGCCGCGAGCAGCGCGAGGGCGGGCGCGGCCTCGTCGCACTGCTCACGGGCGTGCCGGAGGAGGAGGTCACCGACGAGACCGCCGACACCCTCGGCCGCTTCTACCTGACGCTGATGACCGGTCTCATCGGCCAGTGGACCTTCGACCCCGGGTCCGCCCCCGACGCGGACGCGCTCACCGCCGGCCTCCGCCAGGTCATCGAGGGCGTCGGCAAGGGCTGACCGCTCAGCCCAGCCGCGCCCGCTTCAGCGCCATGTGGAGCAGCAGCCGGTCCTCGCCGTCGTCCAGGTCCAGCCCGGTCAGGCGCTCCACGCGGCCCAGCCGGTAGTACAGCGTCTGGCGGTGGATGCCCAGCTCGGCCGCGGCGCGGCCCGCCTGGCCCGCGCGGTCGAGGTAGACCTCGGCGGTGCGGGCCAGCTCCTGGTGGGCGGGGGAGAGCAGCTCGGCCGCCACCGGGTCCAGGGCCGACCTCGGCGGCAGCGCGGACAGCAGCCGGTACGGGCCGATGCCCCGCCACTCGGCCACCGGCGCGAACCTCGGCTCGGCCAGCGCGGCCCGCGCCGACGCCGACGCCTCCTGCCACACCGTGCCCAACTCGGCCAGCCCGGCGCGGGGTTCACCGACCCCCACCCCGACCACGGCGCCCTCCGCCTCCTTCACCAGCCGCGCGGCGGCCACCAGCGCCGGGGCCGTCACCTCCGTGCTGCGCAGCCGCACCAGCACCGCGAGGCTCTGCGCCGTCGCGCCCCACGGCACCGTGCACAGCGCGGTGGCGTGCGGGACGGTGCGCACCGAGGGGGCGTCGTCGGGGTCGGCGGAGAACCAGGGGGCGACGCAGACCACGGTGTGCGGGCCGTCGGCGCGCTGGCCCAGCGCGGTCCGCAGTTCGGTGACGGCCATGTCCCGCTGCCAGCCGTCCTCCGCCGTGAGCACCGCCCGCAGCTCCCGGCCGAGCCCCGCCCCGGCCCGCGCCTCGTCGGCGAGGAGCGCGCCGATCCGCCCGGTCACCGGCATGGCGGCGGCCAGTTGGGCGTCGCTCGGTCCGGGATCGTCGTCCAGCAGCCAGACATAGCCGAGGACGACACCCCGATGGCGTACCGGCAGGCAGATCCGGCCCCGGTAGACGCCCGCCTCCGGGGTCGGCGGGATGCGGACCGGCTCGGTCGCGCGGGTGATGCCGAAGCCCTCGAACCACGACCGCACCGCCGCGGTCGAGCGCCGCGTCAGGATCGAACGGGCGCGCACCGGGTCCAGCGCGGTGGGATCGAGCTCGCCCTCGCTGTCGTACGCCCCGAAGGCGATCAGCTCGAAGTCCCGGTTCTCCAGGGTCGCCGGGGCGCCCAGCAGCTCCGAGATCTCGTCCACCAGCTCCTGGTAGTCATCTCTGTAATCGGCCGCCACCCGGGCATTCTGCCGCATTTCCGAGGCGGCTTCATACATCTGTCTGAGAACCGGTGATCGGATGCGTGACGTCTGTCGATGGCCGACCATCGAAGAGATCCCTAGGTTTCACGGTGGTTCTCCGTGCCGTCCCCGAATCGTCGGGTCCCGGCCGTCTTCGGTGCTTTTGTTGTGGAGGTGCCCCGTGCTGGGTCCCGTGATTCTCGCCGCCTCGCGCAGCGACCGGATGCGTCGTCTGATCTCTGCCGCCCCGGTGACCAAGCAGGTCGTCGACCGGTTCATCCCCGGCGAGACCGTGGACGACATCGTCCCGATCATCGCGGACCTCACTGCCAAGGGGCTCGAGCTGACGATGGACGTCGTCGGCGAGGACATCACCACCCCCGAGCAGGCCGCCGCCGCCCGCGACGCCTACCTCGCGCTCGTCGACCACCTGGGGGCGCTCGAACTGGGCGAGCGGGTCGAGATGTCGGTCAAGCTCTCCATGTTCGGCCAGGCGCTGGAAGGCGGCCACGAGCTGGCCCTCGCCAACGTCCGCCCGGTCGTCGAGGCCGCCGCCGCCATCGGCACCACGGTCACGCTGGACGCCGAGGACCACACCACCCTCGACTCGATGTTCGCCATCCACGAGGAGCTGCGGAAGGACTTCCCGCAGACCGGCTGCGTCATCCAGGCGTACCTGTTCCGCACCGAGGCCGACGCCCGCCGCCTGGCCGAGGACGGCAGTCGCGTCCGCCTGGTCAAGGGCGCCTACAAGGAGCCCGCCGAGGTCGCCTACCAGCAGAAGCACGAGATCGACAAGGCGTACGTGCGCATCCTGAAGACGCTGATGGAGGGCGCCGGGTACCCGATGATCGGGAGCCACGACCCCCGCCTCATCTCCATCGCCCAGGAACTCGCGCACCGCGCCGGCCGTAAGCTCGACGAGTACGAGTTCCAGATGCTCTACGGCATCCGGGGCGACGAGCACCTCCGGCTGGCGGCCGAGGGGCACCGTATGCGCGTCTACACCGCCTACGGCACCGACTGGTACGGCTATTTCATGCGCCGTCTCGCCGAGAAGCCGGCGAACCTCCAGTTCTTCGTACGCAGCATGATCACCAAGGGCTGAGCCCGAACACCCGCTCAACGTAAAGGAGTTACGGATCTCATGGACGCTGTGACCCAGGTCCCCACCCCCGTCAACGAGCCGGTGCACGGCTACGCCCCCGGCAGCCCCGAGCGCGCCCGGCTGGAGGCCAAGCTCAAGGAGCTGGCCGAGAACCCGGTCGACCTGCCGATGACCATCGGCGGCGAGAAGCGGATGGGCGGCGGCGAGACCTTCCAGGTGGTCCAGCCGCACAACCACAAGGCCGTGCTCGGCACCCTGCGCAACGCCACCCGCGAGGACGCCCAGGACGCGATCGACGCCGCCCTGGCCGCCGCCCCGGCCTGGCGCGCGATGTCCTTCGACGACCGCGCCGCGATCATCCTGCGCGCCGCCGAGCTGCTCTCCGGCCCCTGGCGCGAGACCATCGCCGCCTCCACCATGCTGGGCCAGTCCAAGACCGCCCAGCAGGCCGAGATCGACAGCCCCTGCGAGCTGGTCGACTTCTGGCGCTTCAACGTGCACTACGCCCGCCAGATCCTGGCCGAGCAGCCCCCGGCCAACTCCCCGGGCGTGTGGAACCGCATGGACCACCGCCCGCTGGAGGGCTTCGTCTACGCGATCACGCCGTTCAACTTCTCGGCCATCGCCGCCAACCTGCCCACCGCGCCCGCCCTCATGGGCAACGTGGTGGTCTGGAAGCCGTCCCCGACGCAGACCCACGCCGCCGTGCTGCTGATGAAGCTGCTGGAGGAGGCCGGGCTGCCCAAGGGCGTCATCAACCTGGTCACCGGCGACGGCATCGCCGTCTCCGAGGTCGCCCTGGAGCACCGCGACCTCGCGGGCATCCACTTCACCGGCTCGACCAAGACCTTCCAGTACCTGTGGAAGACGGTCGGCAACAACATCGAGAAGTACCGCGCCTACCCGCGCCTGGTCGGCGAGACCGGCGGCAAGGACTTCGTCGTCGCGCACCCGAGCGCCGACCGCGCCGTGCTGAAGACCGCGCTGACCCGCGGCTCCTTCGAGTACCAGGGCCAGAAGTGCTCGGCCAGCTCCCGCGCCTACGTCCCGGCCTCCATCTGGAACTCCGGTTTCAAGGAGGAGTTCGCGGCCGAGATCGACGGCCTGACCGTCGGCGACGTCACCGACCTGTCCAACTTCATGGGCGCGGTCATCGACGAGCGCTCCTTCGCCAAGAACAAGGCCGCCATCGACCGCGCCGCCGAGGACCCCACCTGCACCATCGTCGCGGGCGGCTCCTACGACGACGCGGTGGGCTACTTCGTCCGCCCGACCGTCATCGAGTGCACCGACCCCGACAACGAGATCTTCCGCACCGAGTACTTCGGCCCGATCCTTGCCGTGCACGTCTACGAGGACGACAAGTACGACGAGATGCTGACCCAGATGGAGTCGGTCTCGGACTACGCCCTCACCGGCTCGGTCATCTCGGGTGACCGCGCGGCGGCGGCGTACACGATGGAGAAGCTCCGCTACGCGGCGGGCAACTTCTACATCAACGACAAGTCGACCGGCGCCGTCGTCGGCCAGCAGCCCTTCGGCGGCGGCCGCGCCTCCGGCACCGACGACAAGGCCGGCGCCCCGCAGAACCTGATGCGCTGGACCCTGACCCGCGCCATCAAGGAGACGCTGGTCCCGCCGACCGAGTACGGCTACCCGCACATGGGCTGACAGCCCTCACGATCCGGCCCGGCGAGCCTGCCCTGAACAGGCTCGCCGGGCCGCCGTGTTCTCCGGCCGCTGCTAGCGTCGGCCCATGGACGGCACGGGCGGCACGGGCGGCACGGGCGGCACAGGCGGCACGGACGGCTTCTCCCTCTCCTGGTCGGCCCTGCGGCAGGCGGTGGCGGGCCTCGCCGACGAGGACCTCGGCCGGCCCTCCGGGTGCGCCGGCTGGCTCGTACGGGACCTGGTGTGCCACCTCGTCATCGACGCCCAGGACGTCCTGATCACCCTCGTCACCCCCGCGGGCACCGAACCGACCCGCGACGCGGCGACCTACTGGACCGTCACCCACACCCCGCCCACGGGCGAGGACCCCCTGGACGCCCTGACCGTCCGGCTGGCGGCGGCCTACGAGGACCCCGCCCTGCTCAAGTTGCACCTCGACGACGTGGGCTCCGCCGCCGGCCGCGCGGCCCGGCTCGCCGACCCCGCCGCCCGGGTCGCCACCCAGGACGAGGTCCTCACCGCGTCCGACTACCTCTCGGCGTACGTCCTGGAGTGGACCCTCCATCACCTGGACCTGATCGCCCACCTGCCGGACGCCCCGGCCCCGCCGTCCGGGACCCTGGCCGCGGCCCGCGCCCTGCTGGAGCGGATCACCGGGACGCCGTTCCCCGCCGCGCTGTCCGACACGGACGCCCTCCTCCTCGGCACCGGCCGCCGCGCCCCGACGCCCGGCGAGCGGACCCTGCTCGGGAACCTGGCCGACCGGGTGCCCTTCGTCATCGGCTGAGGACGCTCGGGTGAAAGCGCAGGTCAGTCGGCTCGCCGTCTCAGATAGTAGGAAGTCCGAGTAATCGTGCAGACAGGCGCGGCTCGTTCCCTTAGCTTGGGATGAGCCGAACGAATCGCTCCATCCAGCGAATGGCGGTCGTGAGCCGCGCCCCGCGCAGGCAACCCCTGCGGCGTGCGCTCTCCGCCCTTTCCGGCGTCTCACAGCTCATCGCTGCCGTGCAACCACTCTGTCGAAGGAGTCGATTTCCCATGGCCGAGACGACCGTCCGCCGCCGCGTCCGCCACACCTCCCGCTCCGACGAGACCGACCGCGCCAAGGCCGCGGCCGCTCTCCAGCGCGCCCTCGACCGCCGGGACAACGGCGGCGAGACCGGCCACTGAGCCGAATGGCGTGTCCGGACCGTCCGCTGTCCGCATCGCGGACGGTCCGTGTCATCCCGTGGGACGCGGAGTAGGGTGCCGAACATGTCTCGCAGCATCGATCTCGCAGTGATCCCTGGTGACGGCATCGGCCAGGAGGTCGTGGCCGAGGGTCTCAAGGTCCTCTCCGCCGTCCTGCCGCAGGACGTGAAGCTGGAGACCAAGGAGTACGACTTCGGCGCCCGGCGCTATCGCGCCACCGGTGAGACCCTCACCGACGCCGACCTCGACGCCCTCAAGGCCCACGACGCCATCCTGCTCGGCGCCATCGGCGACCCGTCGGTGCCGTCCGGCGTCCTGGAGCGCGGCTTCCTCCTCAAGCTCCGCTTCGCCTTCGACCACCACGTGAACCTGCGCCCCTCCAAGCTGCTCCCCGGCGTCGCCACCCCGCTCGCCGGCCAGCCGGAGATCGACTTCATCGTGGTCCGCGAGGGCACCGAGGGCCCCTACACGGGCAACGGCGGCAGCATCCGCACCGGCACCGAGCACGAGGTCGCCACCGAGGTCTCCGTCAACACCGCCTTCGGTGTCGAGCGCGTCGTCCGCGACGCCTTCGCCCGCGCCCAGGCCCGCCCGCGCAAGAAGCTGACCCTGGTCCACAAGAACAACGTGCTCACCTTCGCCGGGCACCTGTGGACCAACATCTTCCACAAGGTGGCCGAGGAGTTCCCCGAGGTCACCACCGAGTACATCCACGTCGACGCGGCCACCATCTACCTGGTCACCCAGCCCGAGCGCTTCGACGTGATCGTCACCGACAACCTCTTCGGCGACATCATCACCGACCTCGCCGCGGCCGTCTCCGGCGGCATCGGCGTCGCCGCCTCGGGCAACATCAACCCGACGCGCGCGTACCCGTCCATGTTCGAGCCGGTCCACGGCTCGGCCCCGGACATCGCCGGACAGGGCAAGGCCGACCCCACCGCCACGGTCCTCTCCGTGGCCCTGCTGCTGCGCCACCTCGGGCACGAGGCGGAGGCCGACCGGGTGGACGCGGCCGTCGCCGCCGACCTCACCGAGCGCGCGGGCCTACCGCCCCGCACCACCGCCGAGATCGGCGACGCGCTCGTCGTACGAGTAACCGGCTGACCCGCGAGGCCCCGCAAGGGCCGCCGGGTCGCCTCAGGCGCCCGGCGGCCCTTTGCTGTGCCCGTGCCGGGTGCCACCATCGACCCCTGGGCCGTATTCACCCCGATTCCTTCCGGCGCCTCCGCCGCGCGATAATCGAACGCGGAGCCGCGGTATGAGGGAATGCCCGACGACCGCACACCGGCCACCGGTCGTGCGGACGGCGTGAGCGCGGCCCGCCACCACCGGTGCCGCGCTCGGCCGGGGGTGACCCCGGTAACCCGGCCGAGAGGCCGAGCCGCCCGTCCCACGCCAGGAAGAGAAGGACTGCCGCCCATGACGACGCCCACGATCGAGCTCAAGCCCTCCGCCCATCCGCTCGCCGCCGCGGAGCGCGAGGCGATCCTGACCAGCCCCGGCTTCGGCCGCCGCTTCACCGACCACATGGTGACGATCAAGTGGACCGAGGGCCGCGGCTGGCACGACGGCCAGCTCGTCCCGTACGCGCCGATCCCTCTCGACCCGGCCACCAACGTCCTGCACTACGCGCAGGAGATCTTCGAGGGCCTGAAGGCGTACCGGCAGCCCGACGGCACGGTCGCCACCTTCCGTCCCGAGCAGAACGCCCTGCGCTTCCAGCGCTCCGCGCACCGCCTGGGCATGCCCGAGCTGCCGGTCGAGACGTTCATCGAGGCGTGCGACGCGCTGATCGCCCAAGACCAGGACTGGGTGCCGGGGCACGGCGGCGAGGACTCCCTCTACCTGCGCCCCTTCATGATCGGTACCGAGGTCGGCCTCGGCGTGAAGCCGTCCAACGAATACCTCTTCATCGTCATCGCCTCCCCGGCCGGCGCCTACTTCCAGGGCGGCGTGAAGCCGGTGTCGATCTGGGTCTCCGAGGACCGCGTCCGCGCCGTCCCCGGCGGCATGGGCGACGCCAAGACCGGCGGCAACTACGCGGCCTCCCTGCTCGCCCAGGCCGAGGCCGCCACCAAGGGCTGCGACCAGGTCTGCTACCTCGACGCCGTCGAGCACAAGTGGGTCGAGGAACTGGGCGGCATGAACCTGTGCTTCGTCTACGGGGACAAGATCGTCACCCCCACCCTGACCGGCTCCATCCTGGAGGGCGTCACCCGTGACTCCCTGCTGGCCGTCGCCCGCGACCTGGGCTACGAGGCCGAGGAGGGCCGGATCTCGGTCGACCAGTGGCAGCGCGACGCGGAGAACGGCACCCTCACCGAGGTCTTCGCCTGCGGCACCGCCGCCGTGATCACCCCGGTCGGCACCGTCAAGCGGACCGGCGCCGAGTGGAAGCAGAGCGGCGGCGAGCCCGGCGAGGTCACCCTGCGCCTGCGCCGCGCCCTGCTGGACATCCAGCGCGGCGACACCGAGGACAAGCACGGCTGGATGCACCGGATCGGCTAGTCACCCGTACGTGGGACCGCTCCGGGGCTCCGGGGCGGTCCTTCGTGGACAGTGCGGCCCGCATGGTGAGACACCCCGTGGGACGGCGGGCGTCCTGTGCCAGACTGCCCACGTGCTCTCGCTCACCATGATTATGGGCAGCAGGCGCGCCGGTCCGCAGTGACCACCTCGCACGACCACATGCGGGTGGCACCGTCGTCCTCGACCCGCGCGCAGACCTCTCGCACCCGCGAGGGGTTTTTTCGTTTTCCGGCCCAACCGCAGCCGGACGCGGAGCGCGAGGGACCATGGGGGGAACGGTGGAGCCGGTCATTTCCGGTAAGACCGACATTCACAACAGGAGCCTTCAGACCATGACCGCAACCAGCGAGCTCGACGATTCGTTCCACGTCTTCGACACCACGCTGCGCGACGGCGCGCAGCGCGAGGGCATCAACCTCACCGTCGCGGACAAACTGGCCATCGCACGGCACCTGGACGACTTCGGCGTGGGCTTCATCGAGGGCGGCTGGCCCGGCGCCAACCCGCGCGACACCGAGTTCTTCGCCCGCGCCCGCGAGGAGCTGCGCCTGAAGCACGCGACGCTCGTCGCCTTCGGCGCCACCCGCCGCCCCGGCGCCAAAGCCGCCGACGATCCGCAGGTCAGAGCGCTGCTGGAGTCCGGCGCCCCCGTCATCACGCTGGTCGCCAAGGCCCACGACCGGCATGTGGAGCTGGCGCTGCGCACCACGCTCGACGAGAACCTGGAGATGATCCGGGACACCGTCGCCCATCTGCGCGCCGAGGGCCGCCGGGTCTTCGTCGACTGCGAGCACTTCTTCGACGGCTACCGCGCCAACCCCGAGTACGCCAAGGCCGTCGTGCGCACCGCCGCCGAGGCCGGCGCCGACGTGGTCGTCCTGTGCGACACCAACGGCGGGATGCTCCCGGCGCAGATCAGCGCCGTCGTCGGCACCGTCCTCGCCGACACCGGCGCCCGGCTCGGCATCCACGCCCAGGACGACACCGGCTGCGCCGTCGCCAACACCCTCGCCGCCGTCGACGCGGGCGCCACCCACGTCCAGTGCACGGCCAACGGCTACGGCGAGCGCGTCGGCAACGCCAACCTGTTCCCGGTGGTGGCCGCGCTGGAGCTGAAGTACGGCAAGAAGGTCCTCCCCGACGGACACCTGCGCGAGACGACCCGGATCTCGCACGCCATCGCCGAGGTCGTCAACCTCACGCCCTCCACCCACCAGCCCTACGTCGGTGTCTCCGCCTTCGCCCACAAGGCCGGCCTGCACGCCTCCGCGATCAAGGTCGACCCGGACCTGTACCAGCACATCGACCCCGAGCGGGTCGGCAACACCATGCGGATGCTGGTCTCCGACATGGCCGGCCGCGCCTCCATCGAGCTGAAGGGCCGGGAACTCGGCGTCGACCTCGGCGGCGACCGCGCCCTGGTCGGCCGGGTCGTCGAGCGCGTCAAGGAACGCGAGCTGAAGGGCTACACGTACGAGGCCGCCGACGCCTCCTTCGAGCTGCTGCTGCGTGCCGAGGCCCAGGGCGCGCCGCTGAAGTACTTCGAGGTCGAGTCCTGGCGGGCCATCGTGGAGGACCGCCCCGACGGCACCCACGCCAACGAGGCCACGGTGAAGCTGTGGGCCAAGGGCGAGCGGATCGTCGCCACCGCCGAGGGCAACGGCCCGGTCAACGCCCTCGACCAGGCGCTGCGGGTGGCCCTGGAGAAGATCTACCCGCAGCTCGCCAAGCTGGAGCTGGTGGACTACAAGGTCCGCATCCTGGAGGGCAAGCACGGCACCCGCTCCATCACCCGTGTGCTGATCTCCACCAGTGACGGCGCGGGGGAGTGGTCCACGGTCGGCGTCGGGGAGAACGTCATCGCCGCCTCCTGGCAGGCCCTGGAGGACGCCCTCACCTACGGGCTGCTGCGCGCGGGCGTCGAGCCGGCCGAGTAGCGGGATAGCGGGATAGCGGGCACGGCGGGGCGGATCAGGGGGCGCGCCAGACGTTGTCGAAGGCGTCCTCCTCGATCCGCCGCCGCTGCCGTACCGCCTCCAGTTCGGTCAGTGCCTCGCCCAGTGAGGCGAGGACGACCGCCACCCGGTCGTCCTTGACGCTCTCGGCCGCGCCCTCGTGCCCGGTGTCCTCGATGCCGAGGGCGGCGGCGAGGCCCGCCAGGAGCGGCTCGTGCCCGGCCCACCGCCCGGCCGCGTGCCGCCGGGCGTCGGAGTCCATCCGGTCCACCGAACGGTCGGCGCGACGGAACAACCGCCGCAGGCCGGAGCCCGAGGGCTCCGCGTGCTCCAGCGCGTCCCGGTAGGCGGCGGAGAGCCCGTCCCCCCGCCGCCACAGCCAGTCCTCGGCGCTCTCGTACGGCTCCGTGCGGATCAGCGCCGCGCCGGCCCCGTCCAGCAGACGGTCACCGGTGAGGTGCTCCGAGACGGGCACGATCCGGTCGTCCCGCAGGGTGACCACCTGGGCGGCGAGCAGATCGAGCAGCTCGGCCGCCGCCAGGGCCAGCGACAGATCGCCCTGTTCCACGGGCCGGTCGGCGGGCACGTCCAGCGTGACGAACAGCAGATCCTGCGGTGTGGTCATCTCGGGCTCCCGGTCACAGTCGGTACGGCGCGGGTACCACCATCGCCCGCGCCGGAAACCCGAGCCGCCCTACCGCAGGGTCCACTTCTGGTTGGCGGCCCCGGTGCACGTCCAGATCTGGGCCCGTGCCCCGTTGGCCGAGGAGTTGTCCGTCACGTCCAGGCACTTGTCCGCCGCGGTGTTCACCACGTCACCGGTGGCGGTGTTGTACGACCAGCGCTGGGCCGCGGTGCCGTTGCAGTCGTAGAGCTGGACCTTGGCGCCGTCCGCCGTCGACGCCGAGACCACGTCCAGGCACTTGCCGAGGGCCCGGACCGAGCCGTCCGCCGCGACCGTCCACTGCTGGGCGGTGCTGCCGTTGCAGTCGTAGAGCTGCACCGCGGTCCCGTTGGCGTTCGAACCGCCCGCCACGTCCAGGCACTTGCCCGCGAGCCCGGCGAACGCCCCGGTGCGGGAGCTGTCGCCGGACTGGCCGCCGGCCCAGGTGAAGGTGGCCGAGGTGCGCGCGGGCAGCGTGTACGTGGCGTGCTGCGAGCCCCAGTTGATCGTCATCTGCCTGGCCGAGGTGGCGCCGTTGTACGCGATGAGCGCCTTGCTGCCGTCCGGGTTGCGCCAGGCGACGTTGGGCACGGCACCGGACGCCGTGGAGGCGATGCGCTGGGCGCCGGGGCGGACGAACTTGGTGAGGTGGCCCATGTCGTAGTACTCGACGGTGTAGTCCACGCTCCCGCTGCGGCCGTCACCGTTGTGCACGGTGACCAGGCCGGTGCAGGTGCCGCAGCCGCCGTTGTGCGGGCCCATGTCCTGATCCACCGCGAGGGACCACTTGGTCACCGACTTCGCCCAGTTGCGGGTGTAGTCGATGATGTCGGAAAGGTCCTCGCGCTGCTGGTCCGCGATCCAGGTGCCCCCGGAGTGCTCGGTGGCGAAGGCGTCCAGCGCGGGGTACTGGTTGTGCACGGCCGTCTGCTTGTTCACGTCGCCGCCGTAGCCGTGCCAGGCGATGCCGCCGAAGTTGGGGTGACTGCGCACGGCCGCGTCGTCCACGGTCTGGGCGGCGTAGGAGTCGTAGGTGTCCCAGTTCCAGTCGTGCGCCAGGACCTTGGTGGAGAGTCCGGCCTGCTGCAGCTTGGGCAGCAGCTCGCTCTTGGTGAAGTAGGCCAGGCCGCTCGCGTTCCAGCTCATCGACGGGTAGCCCGAACAGCAGGTCGGCTCGTTCTGCGCGGTGACGTACGAGACGGGCACGCCCTGATCACGCCACCCCTGGAGGTACTTGACGAAGTACGAGGCGTAGGCGCCGTAGTCCTCCGCCTTCAGCCAGCCGCCGTTCAGGGAGCCGCTGTCCTTCATCCATGCCGGGGCCGTCCACGGGGACGCCATCACCGTGAGGTTCGGGTTGAGCTGGCGGGCCTGCCGGGTCAGCGGGAGGACGTCCGCGAGGTCGCGGGCCAGGGAGAACTTCGCCAGCGAGGGGTCGCTCTGCCCGGCCGGCACGTCGTCGTAGGTGTAGCCGGAGCGGGCCAGGTCGGAGGCGCCCATGGGGTTGCGCAGGAAGGACAGCCCGATGCCGTCCGTGGGCGAGAACAGCTTGCGCATGGTGGCGTCCCGCGTCGCCTGGGACAGGGCGCCGCTGCTGTTCATCAGCCAGGCGGCGGTGTCGGTGAAGGAGGCTCCACCGCCGGTGAACGTCTGGTAGCGGGTGTTCTCGTCCACGGTGATGTTCTCGCCGCCGCCACCGGTACCGGCGGAGAAGGCGAACGGCGTCTGCGGCTCCAGACCGCGCACGACGTGCCGTCCGGCGGAGTCGTCGGTGGTGGTCAGCCAGGCCGTGACCGGCTCGCCCGCCGCGTGCGCGGCCGGGGTGGCGAACGTGGTGATCCCGGCGGTCGTCAGCAGCGCGGCCAGCAGCAGCCGGGCCGGACGCAGGGGTCGTCTCATGGGGCGCCGCCCTTCAAGAGGTGGGGGGATGAGGGAACAGCGGCGTGCGAGCCGTGAGTAAATGACGGCTCCGGGGCCGCGTCAAGGGGTCTCGCATTCAGAAGGCGAACGCTCAACCCGACTGCCCTATGCATGATCTGACGGAGCGTCACGTCACGTGCGAAGGGTTGACGGGGTCCAGGGGGCCCCAGTTCACTCAAGCCGTGAGCTAAGTCATGAGTGAACCAAGAGCCGAGGGAAGGTCCATGCGCAGAACCGCCCTGCTCGTCTCCACCGCTCTGCTGACCGCGCTGCTCCCGCTGGCCGGAGGCATCGCCACCGCCTCCGGCGCCGACGGCGCGGACCCGGCCCCGGTGCCGGTCGACCGCTTCGAGGGCGAGGTGCCCTTCGCCGCCCAGCCCGCCGAGGGCATCTTCACCTGGGGCGGCGACGGCGACGACCCGCCCGCCCTTGAGCTGACCGCCCGCGCCGACGCCCCCGAGGGCGCCAAGGTGCTCACCGGCGGCTACGACATCAGCGGATACGGCGGCTTCACCCACGACTACGCCGCCACCGCGCCCGCCCACGACTGGTCCGCCCACCGGGGCGTGCGCCTGTGGTGGGAGGGGCAGGGCAGCGGCAAGAAGATCACCTTCGAGATCAAGGACGGCGGCGCGCACGGCGAGGCGTCCGAGCTGTGGACGACGTCCTTCACCGACGACTTCACGGGGTGGAAGCGGATCGAGCTGCCGTTCTCCGCGTTCACCTATCGCACGGACTACCAGCCGGTCGGCGGCATCGACCATGTCCTCGGACTCACCCGGATGTGGGGCTACGCGGTCACCCTGCCGACCGGCGTCAAGGGCCGCTTCGCCATGGACGGCGTCGAGCTGTACGGCGCCGCCGACCCGGCGCTGCGCGCCTCCGTCACCACCGACACCGCCGTCCGCCCGGTGAAGGAGGGCGGCACGGCGAGCGTCCGCGTCACCCTGGCCACCACCGACGCGAAGCCCGTCACCTCCCCGGTGGCCGTCGCCTACGCCACCGGCGAGGGCAGCGCCCGCCCCGGCAAGGACTACACCCCCGCCTCCGGCACCCTCACCTTCCCGGCCGGCACCCCCTCCGGGACCTCCCGGACGGTCAAGGTGACCACCCTGAAGGACCGCACCGCCGAGGAGGCCGAGACCGTACCGCTGAAGCTCACGGTCACCGGTGCCAAGGCCCCGGCGGAGAACCCGCAGGTCGTCATCGACGCCCACGGACTGCCTTACCTGGACAGCAAGTTGCCCGTGCGCAAGCGCGTCGCCGACCTGCTCGGGCGCATGTCGCTCGCGGAGAAGGCCGGGCAGATGACCCAGGCCGAGCGCGGCGCCGTCTCCGAGCAGGGTGACATCGCCGCCTACGCCCTCGGCTCACTGCTCTCCGGCGGCGGCTCCACGCCCACCCCCAACACCCCGGCCGCGTGGGCCAGGATGATCGACGGCTTCCAACTGCGCGCCCAGGCGACGCGGTTGCAGATCCCGCTGATCTACGGCGTCGACGCGGTCCACGGGCACAACAACCTCTCCGGCGCCACCGTCCTGCCGCACAACATCGGCATCGGCGCCACCCGCGACCCCCGACTCGCCCAGCGCACCGGCGAGGTGACCGCCGCCGAGGTCCGCGCCACCGGCATCCCCTGGGACTTCGCACCCTGCCTCTGCGTGAGCCGCGACGAACGCTGGGGCCGCTCCTACGAGTCCTTCGGCGAGGACCCGGCGCTGGTGAAGTCGATGGAGACGGTGATCCAGGGCCTCCAGGGCCGCGCCGACGGCCGCGACCTCGCCCGCGCCGACAAGGTGCTCGCCACCGCCAAGCACTTCGTCGCCGACGGCGGCACCGCCTACGGCTCCTCCACCACCGGCACCTACACCGTCGACCAGGGCGTCTCCACCCTCACCAGGCAGCAGTTGGAGGCCGTCCACCTCGCCCCCTACCAGGACGCGGTGGACCGGGGGGTGGGCACCGTGATGCCCTCGTACTCCTCGCTCGACGTGATCGGTGACGGACGCGGCCCGGTCAAGATGCACGCCCGCGCCGACATGATCAACGGGGTGCTCAAGGACCGCCTGGGCTTCGACGGCTTCGTCATCAGCGACTGGAACGCCATCGACCAGCTCCCCGGCGACTACGCGACCCAGGTCCGCACCTCCGTCAACGCGGGCCTGGACATGATGATGGTCCCCTACACCTACAAGGAGTTCACCGCGGCCCTGACCGCCGAGGTGAAGGCCGGCCGGATCAGCGAACGGCGGATCGACGACGCGGTCTCCCGCATCCTCACCCAGAAGTTCCGCCTCGGCCTCTTCGAGCACCCCTACGCCGACACCTCCGGCGCCGCCGCCATCGGCTCCCCGGCCCACCGGGCCGTCGCCCGCGAGGCGGTCGCGAAGTCGCAGGTGCTGCTGAAGAACGACGGCGGCCTGCTGCCGCTGCGCAAGAGCCAGAAGCTGTACGTCGCCGGCTCCAACGCCGACGACATCGGCAACCAGACCGGCGGCTGGACCATCACCTGGCAGGGCTCCTCCGGGAACATCACCCAGGGCACCACCATCCTCGCCGGACTGCGCGAGGCGGGCGGGAAGGTCACCTGGTCCAAGGACGCCTCCGCGCCGACCGCGGGGCACGACGTGGGCGTGGTCGTCGTGGGGGAGACCCCCTACGCCGAGGGGGTCGGAGACGTGGGCAACGGCCACGAGCTGACCCTGTCCGCCGCCGACCGGGCCGCCGTGGACAAGGTGTGCGGCGCCATGAAGTGCGTGGTGCTGACCGTCTCCGGCCGCCCGCTGCTGCTCGGTGACCGGCTCGGCGGGATCGACGCCGCGGTCGCCTCCTGGCTGCCCGGCACCGAGGGCGGCGGCGTCGCGGACGTGCTCTACGGCAAGCGGCCCTTCACCGGCCAGCTCCCCGTGACGTGGCCGCGCGGCGAGGCCCAACTGCCGATCAACGTCGGCGACAGCTCGTACGACCCGCAGTACCCCTACGGCTGGGGCCTGACCACGCGGGTCGCGGCGAAGGGCGGTGCGCTGGGCGGGCTCGCCGAGGCGGCCACCACCGCCGAGCGCCGACACGACGACCGCCGGGGGCGCGAGGTGGTCACCCGGGCCCGGCTGATCGTCCAGCAGAAGGTGGGCCAGCGGATCACGGCGGCGGTGGCCAAGCCGTTCGCCGAGGCCGACCACGCGCTGCTCACCGGGCGGTACGGACAGGCACTGCTGAAGCTGCTCCAGGCGTACCGCGCCGCCCGCTGACCAGCAGAACGGAACCGCACATCTGACCGAATGGGGGAGGCTTCAGGTAGCGTCGAAGCATGAAGGCCGTGCTCTCGACCCGCGCCCGAAGCCTCCCCGCTCTCCTGCTGGCCGCGCTGGCGATGGTCCTGGTGCCGCTGTTCGCGCTCGCACCCGCGTCCTCGGCCTATGGCAGCGCCGACACCAGCACCTCCACCATCGGCCAGGCCCTGCGCAAGAGCCCGGTCTACGTCGACCCGGCGGCCTCCGGCCAGCTTTCACGCGCCGATGCCGACGCGCTCGCCAAGAAGATCAAGGACGCCGGGAAACCGGTGTTCCTCGTGGTCCTCCCCGCCGGCTACCCGAGCGGGACGGTCCTCAAGGACGTCCGCGCCGCCACCGGCATCACCGGCCTGTACGGCATACGCCTCGGCGACCGCTTCGCCGCCGGCTCCGACCCCTCGGTCATCTCCTCCACCGCCCGCGAGAACCTCGTGGCCAGCGTCCGGGGCGAGGGCGCCAAGGCCCAGCTCACCGACTTCACCGACCGCGCGCTCGACACCGTGCGCGGCCGCGCTCCCTCCTCCTGGGGCACCTCCGACAACGGCGGCGGGGTCTCCACCACGGCGTTGATCGTCGCCGGGGCGGTCGTGGTGGCGGGCGGCGCCGGTGTCTACACCCTCAGCCGCCGCAACCGCCGCCGCCGCGAGGAGGAGCAGCAGGCTTCCCTGGAGCGGCTGCGGGTGGTCGTGGACGAGGACATCACCGCCTTCGGCGAGGAACTCGACCGCCTCGACTTCCATCCGGGCGAACCCGGCGCGGACGACGCCATGCGCACCGACTACGAGAACGCGCTGAACGCCTACGACGACGCCAAGCGCCGCATGGGCGAGGCCCGCAGACCGGAGGACGTGCGCGGGGTCACCGAGGCGCTGGAGGACGGCCGCTTCTCCCTCGCCGTGCTGGGCGCCCGCCGGGAGAAGCGCCCGCTGCCCGAGCGCCGTCCGCCCTGCTTCTTCGACCCCCGGCACGGCCCCTCCGTCACCGACGCCGCCTGGACCCCGTCCGGCGGCAGCACCCGCGAGGTGCCGGTCTGCGCGGCCGACGCCGCCCGGCTCGCCGACGGCCGCGAACCGGCCACGCGCGAGGTGGAGACCGAGTACGGCCGCCGCCCCTACTGGGACGCCGGTCCCGCCTACGGCCCCTGGGCGGGCGGCTACTTCGGCGGCGGCCTGCTGCCCGGCCTGCTCGTCGGCACCCTGCTCGGCGGCATGATGGCCACCCCGTCCTACGCGGCCGACTACGGCGGCGGGTACGGCGACTTCGGCGGCTTCGAGGGCGGCGACATGTCCGGCACCGACTTCGACCCCGGCGGGTTCAGCGACGGCTTCGGCGGCGGAGGGGACTTCGGCGGGGGAGGCGATTTCGGCGGAGGCGGGGACTTCGGCGGCGGCGGCTTCTGACGCTCCGGCCCCCGGCCCCCGGACACGCGAAAGCGCCCCGTTCCTCGAAGGAGGAGCGGGGCGCTCACGCGTGGTGCGGCCGGACCGCCGTGGGCTCACGCGTTCTTGATGGCCGACACGTCGAAGCTGAGCTTGATCTTGTCGGAGATCAGCACGCCGCCCGTCTCCAGGGCCGCGTTCCAGGTCAGGCCCCATTCGGAGCGCAGCAGCTCCGCCTTGCCCTCGAAGCCGACGCGCTCGTTGCCGAAGGGGTCGGTCGCCGCGCCGTTGAACTCCAGGTCGATGGTGATCGACCGGGTGACGCCCAGGATGGAGAGGTCACCGGTGATGCGGTAGTCGTCGCCGCCGAGGGACTCCGCCTTGGTGGAGCGGAAGGTCATCGTCGGGAACTCGTCGGTCTTGAAGAAGTCGGCGGACTTCAGGTGACCGTCGCGGTCGGCGTTGCCGGTGTCGATGCTGTCCATCACCACGTCGAGCGTCGCGGTGGACTTGGCGGCGTCGTCGCCGTCCAGGTGCAGCGAGCCGGTGAACTCCGTGAAGCCGCCCTTGACGTTGGTGACCATGGCGTGACGCGCGGTGAAGCCGATCGAGGTGTGCGCGGGGTCGATGGTGTAGTCGCCGGTGAGCGCGGCGAGGCCGGTGCCCGCTCCGGCGGTCG
Source organism: Streptomyces seoulensis (assembly GCF_022846655.1). Taxonomy (NCBI): domain Bacteria; kingdom Bacillati; phylum Actinomycetota; class Actinomycetes; order Kitasatosporales; family Streptomycetaceae; genus Streptomyces; species Streptomyces seoulensis. The sequence continues at coordinate 5,212,271 of NZ_AP025667.1, read as the reverse complement.
CGGCGCTGGTCTCGGGGGTGCTGTCCTTGCGGCCGAAGATGCCCATGGTGTGCTCCTTGGGGAGAGTCTGTTTAACGTTCAACGAACCCGACGTCTACGACCGTAGACCCATTCAGTTCGATTTTCAACATCATCCGGAACGTGTTTCCATCCTGACCCACGGTTACCGTGTACGCCCTCTGGCGGACGCGCGTAGAACTCGGGCACCATCTGTCTGCACCACCTGCACAGCCGCCCCGCAGCAAGCACGGCCAACCGCAGGAAGGGTCATTCATGAAGGTCCGCTCCGTCCTGACCGCGCTCGCCCTCGTCGTCGCCCCGGGCGTCGCCGTGGTCGGCACCGCCTCCGACGCCTTCGCCGTCACCAAGATCAGCCACGCCACCGCCACCCAGATGTTCCGGGACGTCGGCCTGACCTGGTCGTCCTCCGGCGGCTGCTCCAACCGCCAGAACTCCACCTGTACGTCGTTCGACCAGCTCAACCTGCCGACCGCCCAGGGTGCCCAGACCCTGAAGCGGGCCAGCGGCTGCGCGCTCAACATCACCGGCGGCACCGAGGTCGGCCACGCCTCCGGCACCTACTCGCACTACAACGGCTACAAGCTGGACTTCGGCAAGGTCTCCTGCATGACCTCGTACATCAAGAACAACTTCACCTACATCGGGCTGCGCGGGGACGGCGCGCCGCAGTACCAGTCCGGGTCGGGCAACATCTACGCCGACGAGGGCAACCACTGGGACGTCCTGTACTACAACTGCGGCGGCTGCTGAGCCGACCCGCTCCGGACGGCGGAAGGTAGGGTTGCCGCGACGGCCCCTTCCGCCGTCCGGGTGCCCCCGTTTCACTCCGGGGATGGCATGTCCCACCCAGGAATCCGGGGGGCAGTGACACCCCTCACTTTGTGGCAGCCCTACAAAGACGGCGCCCTCTGAGCAGTCGGAACGCCTGCATCCCGCCCCGGTTCTGTTCGGTGGTACCAGGAAAACGCTCCGGAGACTGTACGGAGTCGACGGCCCGGTTTCCTCGAGGTCCTTCGTATGGTCACTACATGACCGTTTTGGAAGAGACGACGGGTGAGCCGACGGACGCGCGCGGGCGGGTCGCCGAGCTGCACGAGATCCGTGCGCAGGCCCTGGCGGGCCCCAGCGAGAAGGCGACCGAGGCGCAGCACGCCAAGGGCAAGCTGACCGCCCGGGAGCGCATCGAGCTGCTCCTCGACCCCGACTCCTTCCAGGAGGTCGAGCAGTTGCGCCGCCACCGCGCGACCGGCTTCGGCCTGGAGGCGAAGAAGCCCTACTCCGACGGTGTCATCACCGGCTGGGGCACGGTGGAGGGCCGCACGGTCTTCGTCTACGCCCACGACTTCCGCATCTTCGGCGGCGCGCTGGGCGAGGCCCACGCCACCAAGATCCACAAGATCATGGACATGGCCATCGCGGCCGGTGCCCCGCTGGTCTCGCTCAACGACGGCGCCGGCGCCCGTATCCAGGAGGGCGTCTCCGCGCTCGCCGGCTACGGCGGCATCTTCCAGCGCAACACCAGGGCGTCCGGTGTCATCCCGCAGATCTCCGTGATGCTCGGCCCGTGCGCGGGCGGCGCGGCCTACAGCCCCGCCCTCACCGACTTCGTCTTCATGGTCCGCGAGACCTCGCAGATGTTCATCACCGGCCCCGACGTCGTCAAGGCGGTCACCGGCGAGGAGATCACCCAGAACGGCCTGGGCGGCGCGGACGTGCACGCCGAGACCTCCGGTGTCTCCCACTTCGCCTACGACGACGAGGAGACCTGCATCGCGGAGGTGCGCTACCTCCTCTCGCTGCTGCCGCAGAACAACCGCGAGAACCCCCCGCGCGTGGAGTCCTCCGACCCCGCCGACCGCCGCGGCGACGTCCTGCTCGACCTGGTCCCGGCCGACGGCAACCGGCCCTACGACATGACCAAGGTCATCGAGGAGCTCGTCGACGACGGCGACTACCTCGAGGTCCACGAGCGCTGGGCCCGCAACATCATCTGCGCCCTGGGCCGCCTCGACGGCCAGGTGGTCGGCATCATCGCCAACCAGCCGCAGGTCCTCGCGGGCGTCCTGGACATCGAGGCCAGCGAGAAGGCCGCGCGCTTCGTGCAGATGTGCGACGCCTTCAACATCCCGATCATCACCCTGCTGGACGTGCCGGGCTTCCTGCCCGGCGTCGACCAGGAGCACGGCGGAATCATCCGCCACGGCGCGAAGCTGCTGTACGCCTACTGCAACGCGACCGTGCCGAGGATCTCGCTCATCCTGCGCAAGGCGTACGGCGGCGCCTACATCGTGATGGACAGCCAGTCCATCGGCGCCGACCTCACCTACGCCTGGCCCACCAACGAGATCGCCGTGATGGGCGCCGAGGGCGCGGCCAACGTCATCTTCCGCCGCCAGATCGCCGACGCCGAGGACCCCGAGGCGATGCGGCAGAAGATGGTCAAGGAGTACAAGGCTGAGCTGATGCACCCGTACTACGCGGCGGAGCGCGGCCTGGTCGACGACGTGATCGACCCCGCCGAGACCCGCGAGGTGCTGATCAGGTCCCTGTCGATGCTGCAGTCCAAGCACGCCGACCTGCCCTCCCGCAAGCACGGCAATCCCCCGCAGTGACCGAGACCTCGGAGACCATCGCCATGACCAGTGCCGACATCCGCGTCGAGAAGGGCCACGCCGACCCCGAAGAGGTCGCCGCCATCACCGCGGTCCTCCTCGCCCGCGCCGCCGCCCGCCCCGAAGCGACCCCGTCCCACCGCCCCCGCCCCCGCGCGGGCTGGCGCCGCCTGGAGCGCGAGGGCGGCTTCCGGGCGCCGCATAGCTGGCACTGAGTTTCGCTTCGAAGGGTCCTTTCATTCTGGAAGGGCCCTTCGGCGTGCCCGCTTCAGATGATGATCACCTCGACACCGGGAAAGTCCAGGGCGCCTCGATCATCGGGAAGGTTGCAGCCGAGGAGCTTCAGTTGCTGCACGGAGGGAGGCGTGAAACCTGGTGTCTCCAGCCACCCAGCGACATCGAAGTGATGCAGGGTGAGCATCGGTACTGCGGGCAGCGCGGTGAGATCCACCGCCGAGAACTCATGGGCCCACAAGTTCAAATTGTTCAGGCCACAGAGCGCGTTACGACACTGCGCGAGGTCCGTGCCTCGGTGGACGTCCCACAATGAGAGGTTGATGGTCTTCTCGCTGAGGCGCAAGCTGCTGAGATCCCGGGTGTTCCGGACGCATATGGCAAGACTTGTCAGTCGCGGGAAGCGGCCCAGTGCTTCCAGATGAGTGAATGCCGCGTCGCCGTCCAGAGCCAGCGCGTCGAGGCTGGGCACATCCGGTAGTAGCGACAGGTCTACTTCGCCGGTAAGCGACCACAGGACCAGATCATCGAGAGATGACGGCACCCGCAGCGAAGCTAGATCGGTGACGGGGAATCGGATGTCGATCCGATTGGGCGAAAGTCGCCCCAGGGGCCGCAACTGGCCGGAATGCTTGATGGCGACAAGGTGACCCCTCAGATCAACCCCGGACAGAACTGCGTCGGCATAAGCGTCCGGATCGAAGTAGTTCCAGCCCTCAATCAGTTGTCGTGTCACGTCGCTGCGCTCATCGCCCACATAGCCCGATAGCAGTCCAAGCGCCTCGGGCCCACCGATCAGCACGACGGTTCGCACCGTCTGTGCCGCTGCCTTCTCCGTCAGCTCAATGAGTGACTTCGGCATCTTGCGCAGCAGGCTGGTCCCCACCACGGCCAGCCGTGCCGGATCACTCTTGCGTCGCGGTGGCAGCAACCCCTCCACCGCCGCGTCGACCCGTTCCGCCAACCTCACGGATAGTTCCGGCACCGTTTCCTGGCACGAAGCTGCCAGCAGGCGCAGCTTGCGAGTCCAGCGAGACTCCGCAGCAGACCGGTCAAGGATTCCGGTCAACAACTCCTCCCGCTGAGGTCGGTTCGCATGGCCCGCTGCCATGATGATCGTCTCGCGCCACAGGTCCAGGTGCGCTCGCTCGACCAGGTTGCCGATGCGGTCCTCTTCGGCCGCCTCCTCCGCCGCCAGGTACTCCTGGAAGGTGCGGTGGACGAAGTCGAGGCGGCCGAGGGTGGGGGAGCGGAGGATGCCGGAGCGGTCGCGAAGGCTTTCCAGGACCGCTCTGCCGTCCTCCTCGTCCAGGTGCCGCATCCCCGCCAGCTTGCGGCCGACGTGGACCGCGGCCTGGTCCAGGGAGATCTCGCTGCGGTTGTTGTCCGACAGGCGCCAGGCGAGGTCCCGCAGCAGGACCACCTTGTCGCCCAGGCTCAGCCCGCTGTCCACCGCGCTCGGTACGTTCCGGTCCGCGTCCCGCTCGTGGACCAGCGTGTGGAGGGCGTTGCGGTACAGCTCCATGCGGTCGCGCGGCAGCTGACTGCCCCGGTTGAGATGCATCGCGCACAGCATGGCCGCCAGCAACGGCGTACCCGCCAGGGACTGGAGGTGCGGCCGGTCCTTGAGGCTGTTCAGCAACGACTGCTCGTAGCGCGGAAGTTCGTCCACCGGGCACGGCAGCTCCTCGCCCAGCTCGCGCACCGCCTGATGCCACTGCCGGACGAACGCCGCCAGGTCGGGCGGGGTCATCCGGTCCAGGTGCAGCGCGGTGAACTTCTCCCGGCGCAGCCAGTCCGCGCCGGCCGCCGCCGGACGGGAGGTCACCACGATCCGCACCTCGGGATACGCGGCCAGCAGCTTGCGCAGCCACTCCCGCACCCCCCGCCGCTCGGCGTCGAGGAGTTCGTCCACCCCGTCGATCAGCAGCAGCGCCCGCCCGTCGGTCAACTGGCGCTCCACCCACGCCTTCGGCATCACTCCGGTGATCTGCCCGGCCACCGAGTCGAGCATCGCCTCCGGCGTCGGCAGCGCCCGCCCGCTGTACTCCCGCAGCTTCACGAAGACCGGCGTCAGACCGTTCCAGCCGGCCAGCTCCCCGGTGAACGCGCCCCGCGCCGCCGTGACCGCCAGCCACTGCAGCAGCGTGGTCTTCCCGGACCCCGCCTCACCCCGGAGCAGCACCCGACCAGGCCCCCCGAGCGCGGCCTCCACCCGCATCCCCGCGCCCTCGCCCCCGGAGTTCTCCCAGTCGCTCATGTCCGGCCGGAGCAGCGGAAGCGCACGCCTCGCCCCCTCGCGCCGGGCCCGTATCTCGTCCCCCGTCGCCCGCAGGCTGACGTACGCCACCGAGAGCCGCACCTGCGCCCCTGCCCGGTCGGAGGTGCGCCGGAACAGCTCCACCTCGTCCAGGGTGGTGCTGACCAGCTCCAGATACCGGCGCCGGAACTCGCCGTCCCGGTCCGTGCCCTCGGGGGCGAACAGCGAACGGTCGGGTAGCCGTTTCAGCACCCGGGCTATCTCCGCGCCCAACGATGTCGTGCGCGCGAGCAGTTCACTCAGAGTCCGCTCTTCGAAGACGGGCAGCCCCCGCACGATGCGCACGTAGTACTCGACGCACTCCGCGAACAGCACCTCGTACAGCCGAGTCTCCGCCTCGCCGAGGCCGACCGGCGGACGTGCCGCACCCGTCAGCCGACGCACGATCTCGGCGGGCCTCGCGTCGGCGGCCAGGATCGCCTCGTCGGAGAGGTCCGCCGCGGCGAAGGTGCCGCACACCGCGTCGATCACAGCCTGGCGGCTGTTCTCCGCCAGGCCGGGGAACTCCCGTTCCAGGAACGGAGCGAGCCGGTCGTAGACCGCGTCGGCCATCTCCTCGAACTGCCGCTCCACACCCCGCTGGAAGCGCAGCCCGGACACGCGCAGCCGGATCAGCTCCGCCATGTCCAGCGTGCGTTCCTGCTCGCGGCGCTTGCCCCCGAGCCACATCTGGGCGGCCGCCTTCGCCACGGTCGAACCCAGCCGCAGCGCCGCCGCCTCGCCCACCATCACGTCCCCCTTCGCACCGACTGGAGATCCAGTGTGGCAGCGGGGTACGACAAAGGGGCCCCTTCCGGTGTGGAAAGGGGCCCCTCGACGTGGAGCGGCTACCGCAGCCGGGCCATCAGGGCGTGCTCGACCAGGGTGATCAGCGCGCTCTTGGCGTCCGCGCGGTGGCGGGCGTCGGTGGTGATGATGGGGGCGTCGGGGCCGATCTGGAGGGCCTCGCGGACCTCGTCGGGGTTGTAGGGCTGGTTGCCGTCGAAGCCGTTGAGGGCGATGACGAACGGCAGGCCCGAGTTCTCGAAGTAGTCGACCGCGGGGAAGCAGTCGGCCAGCCGCCGGGTGTCGACCAGCACGATGGCGCCGATGGCGCCGCGCACCAGGTCGTCCCACATGAACCAGAAGCGGTCCTGACCGGGCGTACCGAAGAGGTACAGGATCAGGTCCTGGTCCAGGGTGATACGACCGAAGTCCATCGCCACCGTGGTGGTGGTCTTGTCCCCGGTGTGGGTGAGGTCGTCGATGCCCGCCGACGCGGACGTCATGACGGCCTCGGTACGCAGCGGGTTGATCTCCGAGACGGCCCCCACGAACGTGGTCTTGCCCACGCCGAAGCCGCCCGCCACCACGATCTTCGCGGAGGTGGTGGAGCGGGAAGGACCGCCGCTAGAGCTTGCGAAGTCCACTGAGCACCCTTTCGAGCAGTGTCACGTCTGGCTGGCCGCCGGCGTTCTCGTCGCCGCCGGGCTGATGGATGGCGACCAGGCCCGCCTCCGCCAAGTCGGCGACGAGAATCCTGGCCACGCCGAGGGGGATCGTCAGCAGTGCCGAGATCTCGGCCACCGACTTGATCTCCCGGCACAGGTTGCAGATCCGCTGATGCTCGGGCAACTGACCCTGCATCTGGTGCGGTGCTGCGGTGGTGTGCACCAGCGCCTCGATGGCGAGCTGGTAGCGGGGGCGGGTCCGGCCGCCGGTCATGGCGTACGGACGCACCAAGGGGTTGCTGGTGCCGGACGGGGCCGCCGAGGGCTCGGGGCGACGCGGCGGCTGTACCGGCTGGATGCGCGGGGCCGAGGGCTGGTCGTACGGCGTCGGGCCGGGGCCCTGCGGCGCGTACGGCTGCCGGTGGTCCGGGACGGAGGGAAAGTCGTACCCGTTCGCCGAGCCGCCGTCCTGTCCCTGTGCGGGACCGTACGACCAGTTGCCCGAAGACGGACCGCCTGGGGGTGTTGCCACTTTCTCCTCCTCCGACTGTGCCGGGCACCCATCGCTGTGGAGCCGCGTCCCGAAACCTTACGGCCCCGGGACGCGAACGCGCACCGTCCGCTTGTTAGTTGAGAAGGCTGCCCTGGAGTTCCGCCCGGAGATCCGGGGTCAGGACCGTGCCCGCGCGGTCCACCAGAAGGGCCATCTCGTACCCGATGAGGCCGATGTCCGCCTCCGGGTGGGCCAGAACGGCCAGCGACGAACCGTCGGATACGGACATGATGAAGAGGAATCCCCGCTCCATCTCCACAACCGTCTGGTTCACGCTGCCCCCCTCGAAGATGCGGGAGGCGCCTGCCGTCAGAGACGTCAGACCGGATGCGACGGCCGCGAGCTGGTCGGCGCGGTCGCGCGGGAAGCCTTCGGACATCGCCAGAAGGAGTCCGTCGGCGGAGACCACCACGGTGTGGGACACACCCGGAGTGTTGTCCACGAAGTTGGTGATCAACCAGTTAAGGTTCTGTGCCGCCTGGCTCATCGGGCTCACACTAACGCTCCTGGTCGTAGGTGCTGTCAGGACCACCGTGCTGATTGTTGGTGGCCTGGCCGTTCGTTTCACTGCCTGCGCTGCGTCCTCGCTGGACGCCTCGACGCAGGTTGCTCAGCCTGCCCCGGACATCCTCCGGGGCGCGGGAGACCTGTGGGCCCCCCTGAGGGGTGCTCTCGGCGGTGCCCTCGACCAGGTTGGCCTTGGGTACCCGCCGCGGCAGGCCGGAGGAAGTTACCCCGCCCGCCTTGGGCTTGCGAAGCTGCGAAGCCTGCTGCCAGCGCTCGTCGTTCGCCGAGCGCCAGTCGTCGTTCCCGCCGCCCGTGGTCGCCGGGGCCGAAGCCTCCTGGCGGCCCTGCGGCGTGCCGTTGGTGCCACCGGAGCCGTTCAGCCCGCCCGAACCGTTCAGTCCGCCCGAACCGTTCAGCCCGTTCGGCGCGAGGCCGCTCGAACCCAGTCCGCTCGAACCGTTCATGTTCAGACCGGTGGAACCGCCCACCGGGCCCGAGCCGTTCGAACCGCCGCGGCGGGGCAGACCCGCGTTGGTCACTCCGCCGGCCGCGGGACCGGCCGGGGCCGGCCGGTCGAAGCCGCCGCCCTGGCCGCCGTGGCCGCCGTGGCCGTGCTCACCGTGGTCGGGGGCCTGCGCCGGCTCCGGGTCCGCAGCGTACTGGGCCGGGTAGCCGTTCTGGTAACCGTTCTGCTGGGGCCAGTCGTCCTGGAAGGACTGTCCCTCGTACGAGCCGCCGAAGGCGTCGGCCGCGGGAGCGTTCTGGCCCTGCTCGGGGTACCCGGACTGCGGGTAGCCGCCGTTCGCGGGGAAACCGTCGTTCTGCGGGGCGGAGTTGCCCTGCGCGAAGTACTGCTCGTCGTACGCCGGCTGCTGCTGCTGTTCCTGGTACGCCTGCTGTCCGTCGAACGCGCCGCCCTGGGGCTGCTGCTGCTCGGGGAAGCCCGTGCCGTTGTCCGCGTAGCCGCCGCGTGCCGGGTCGAAGCCGTCCTGGTAGCCGGGCTGTCCGCCCTCGCCCTCGCCCTGCGGGCCGTGCGTCTGGGCCTCCAGGGCCGCACGGCGCTCCTCGCGGACCAGGGAGCGGTTGACCGGGTCCAGACCACGGATGTCGTCGGGGACCTCGGTGTAGCGGCTGTCGTCGAAGCCCAGCTCCGCCGCCGTGCGCATCGGCTGTGCTGCCTGCGCCTGCGGCTGGGGGCTGAAGGGCTCGCCGGCGAACTGCTGCTCCGGGATGATCTGCGAGACCGTGAACTCCTCGCGGTCGAGCTGCGTCTCGCCGCCACCACCGTGGGTGATCGCGTCGGGCAGCATGACCAGGGAGGTCGTACCGGCCTGCTCGCCCGAGGGGCGGAGCTGGACGCGGATGCCGTGCCGGTCGGACAGCCGGCCGACCACGAACAGACCCATGCGCTGGGAGATCGCGGCGTCCACGGTCGGCGGGTTGGCCAGCTTGTGGTTGATGTCCGCGAAGTCCTCGGCGGTGAGGCCGATGCCCTTGTCGTGGATCTCGACCATCACGCGGCCGTCGGGAAGACGGGTCGCGGTGACGCGGACCTTGGTCTGCGGGGAGGAGAACGTGGTGGCGTTCTCCAGCAGCTCGGCGAGCAGGTGCACGAGGTCGGTGACCGCGCGGCCGTGGATCTCGGCCTCCGGCACGCCCGACAGCTCGATGCGCTCGTACTGCTCCACCTCGGAGGAGGCGGCGCGCAGCACGTCGACCAGCGGGACCGGCTGGTCCCAGCGGCGGCCCGGCTCCTCGCCGGCGAGGACCAGCAGGTTCTCACCGTTGCGGCGCATACGGGTGGCCAGGTGGTCCAGCTTGAAGAGGTTCTCGAGCTGGTCCGGGTCGGCCTCGTTGTTCTCCAGGTCGGTGATGAGGGTCAACTGGCCCTCGATCAGAGACTGGTTGCGGCGCGACAGGTTGGTGAAGATCGCGTTGATGTTGCCCCGGAGCAGTGCCTGCTCCGCGGCGAGACGTACCGCCTCGCGGTGGACCTGGTCGAAGGCGCGGGCGACCTCGCCGATCTCGTCCTTGGTGTGGATCGGGATCGGGGCCACGCGGGTGTCGACCCGGCCGGGGTCGGTACGGGAGAGCTGGTCGACCAGCATCGGCAGGCGCTGCTCGGCGATGCCGAAGGCGGCGTTGCGGAGCTGGCGCATCGCGCGGCTCATCTGGCGGGCGACGGTACCGGCCAGGATGAAGGCCAGCAGCAGGACCAGGACGACGGCCACACCGGTGATGATCGCCGAGGTCTTGGCGTCGTCGGCGATGCCGGAGGCCTCGCTCACCGCCTTGTCGGCCATGTCCGACTCGATGGAGCGGTAGGCCTTGAACTTGAGGGTGTTGACCGCCCACCAGTTGGCGGGCGTGATGCCCTGCACCGCGAGCTGCTGACGCTCCAGCGGGTCGGTGGAGCGGAGCTGGGAGAGCGCCACGACCATCTTCTGCGGGTCGGCCGGCGGCGCCTTGTAGGAGGGGTCCTTCGACTTGGCCTCGGCGGCCAGCGCGGCCCCCTGGCTCAGGATGTCCCGCTTCTCCTGCTCCAGCCGGTCCGCGTCGGCCTGGGTGCCACCGCCGAGGTACTCCTCGACGGCGATGCCCTCCAGGTAGGCGTAGGTGGAGAGGGCCACGCGCTGGGTCGCCAGGTTCGGCGCGTCCGGGCCGGGCTTGACCAGCATGTGCATGCCGATCGAGCGCTCCAGCGACAGCGCGGCCTTGGTCAGCGAGATGGCGTAGACGGTACGTCCGTAGGACGTGATGTTTCCGGTGCCCAGGCCCAGCTCGTTGGCGAACTCCATGAGCGGGTGGGCGACCTTGATGTAGCCCTCTTCGGTCTGCACGCCGGTGAACTTGGGGCCGTAGGCACCCGCACGCAGCGTCTGCAGGAAGGGCTCGGTCTCGCGGAACAGCTTGAGCCTGCGCTCCAGGCCGGGCTTGGCCGGCATGCTCTGCGCGGCGCGGCTGAACGCGGCGGCGGCCTGGTCGGTGTTCTTGCGGGCCGCGTCGACCGTGGCCTTGTCCTGCGCCGTGGCCGCCTTGCCCTTGAGCAGCGGGGCGGCGCTGAGGTCACGCTCGTTGTAGAGCGCGTCCGCATAGGAAAGGGACGCCTGCACCAGACGCGCGGTGTTCTGCGCGTCCTCGGCGTCCTGCCAGGTGTCGATCGAGTTCTTCACCTGGAAGCCGCCCATGACGAGGGCGACCAGCACAGGTATGAGCAGGATCGCGTTCAGCCTGGTCGGCACGCGCCAGTTGCGCGGTGAGAAGCGTCCCCCACTGGACGCGGGAGCTGCCTCTGGCTCCGGTCCGGCCACCGCTGGGGTGGGCGCCGCAGCGCGCGGCGGCGGGGTGAAGTTGCCCCGCGCCGACGGCTCGGGACCGTTCTTGCTTCGCCTCACTCGACCAACAACCTCTCGGCGGGTCGGCACCTGTCGTGCCGCAGTCTCTCAGAGCCCGGTTCCTCTTCGACCACTCAGTACGTCTTTGACCCCTGGGCAGTTCAGGCATTCCAGCACGCCGACCTGGGCAGTAACAAACGGGGGCGGTGTCGTTGTAAGCCGTAGATAAAACGGGTCATTACCGAGCGAGCCCCACAAATGGCAAGGACTTTGTGAGCGCAGCGGTACCGGCCGACCGCGTCGCGTGGCGAAGCGCGGGATTTCCTCTGCCGAACTGTTATGAACACCGGAGCCGACCGTGTCAAAGGCCACAGCCGGCTCCGGGTGAGCTACGACAACTGCCTTACGGCAGATCGCACTTGGGGCCCTACCGCAGGCGGGCCATGAGGGCGTGCTCGACCAGGGTGATCAGCGCGCTCTTGGCGTCCGAGCGGTGCCGGGCGTCCGTGGTGATGATCGGTGCGTCCGGACCGATCTGGAGCGCCTCGCGGACCTCGTCCGGGTTGTAGGGCTGCTGGCCGTCGAAGCCGTTGAGGGCGACGACGAAGGGCAGACCCGAGTTCTCGAAGTAGTCCACGGCCGGGAAGCAGTCCGCGAGCCGGCGCGTGTCCACGAGCACCACCGCGCCGATGGCGCCGCGCACCAGGTCGTCCCACATGAACCAGAAGCGGTCCTGACCGGGCGTACCGAAGAGGTACAGGATCAGGTCCTGGTCCAGGGTGATGCGGCCGAAGTCCATGGCGACGGTCGTCGTCGTCTTGTCCCCGGTGTGGGTGAGGTCGTCGATGCCCGCGGACGCGGACGTCATGACGGCCTCGGTACGCAGCGGGTTGATCTCCGAGACGGCGCCCACGAACGTGGTCTTGCCCACGCCGAAGCCGCCCGCCACCACGATCTTGGCGGAGGTCGTGGCCCGCCCCGAGTCAGAGCTTGCGAAGTCCACTGAGCACCCTTTCGAGCAGCGTCACATCGGGAGCGCCGCCGTTGTTCTCGTCGCCGCCCGGCTGGTGAACGGCGACCATGCCGGCCTCGGCGAGGTCGGCCACCAGAATGCGGGCCACGCCGAGGGGCATGGCCAGGAGCGCGGAGACCTCCGCGACCGACTTGACCTCCCGGCAGAGGTGGCAGATGCGCTGGTGCTCCGGGAGCATTCCCATCAGCGCTGCCGGGTCGGCCGTGGTGCTGATCAGCGCCTCGATGGCGAGCTGATAGCGCGGCCGGGTCCGGCCACCGGTCATCGCGTACGGACGTACCAGTGGCTGGTCGCCCTCATCCCCGTACGGTTCCGCGTACGGATCATGAGAGGCGGTGGGCGGGGTCATGAATCCTCCGGGCGGGACAGCAAGTTGGTCAGTCGTGCCGTCTGACAGGGCCGGTGGGGGGATTGTGGCGGCCGGACGGTTGTTTCGTGTGGTGGGTGGTGCCGGGGTGGGTCAGTGGAGCAGACTGCCTTGTAGTTCGGCGCGCAGGTCCGGGGTGAGTACCGCACCCGCGCGGTCGACGAGAAGAGTCATCTCGTAGCCGACGAGGCCGATGTCGCACTCGGGGTGGGCGAGGACCGCGAGGGAAGAACCGTCCGAGACGGACATGAGGAACAGGAATCCCCGTTCCATCTCGACGACGGTCTGCGCCACGCTGCCACCCTCGAAGATCCGGGAAGCCCCGGCCGTGAGAGAGGTCAGCCCGGACGCGACCGCCGCGAGCTGGTCGGCGCGGTCGCGCGGGAAGCCTTCGGACATCGCCAGCAGAAGGCCGTCGGCGGAGACCACCACCGTGTGCGACACCCCTGGGGTGTTGTCCACGAAGTTGGTGATCAACCAGTTCAGGTTCTGTGCCGCCTGGCTCATCGGACTCAACTAACGCTCCTGCTGGTGAGTGGGGCTCGGGAAGCTGCCGGTCTGGCCGCCCCCGGCCTGACGGCCCTGAGCGATACCCCGACGAAGATTGGTCAGCCGGCCGCGTACGTCGTCAGGCGCACGGGAGACCTGCGGACCGCTGTGGTGCTGTTGCTGCTGTGCCGTGCCCGGGACGAGGTTCGCCTTGGGTACACGGCGCGGCAGACCGGAGGTGGTGACACCGCCCGCCGCGGGCTGTCGTACGCGCTCCGCCTGCCGGACGAGTTCGTCGTTCGGGGAGGTGCGCCACGAGCCGGTGGTGGACTGGGACTGCTGCGGGGCGGGCGTGGGGGCCTGCGCCTGCGGCTGCTGAGGGGCCGGAGCGGACTCCGACTGCTGCTGCTCCTGCTGGAACCAGTTGGTCTCCAGCGTGTCGTACAGCGGGGTACGGCCGTCGCCCGGCGTGCCGGCCGGGGCCGGGGGCAGCGCCCAGTTGTCGCCCGGCGCCTGTCGCGCCGGACCCCGGGAACCGGCCTCGGGGCGCGTCGACCGCTGCGGTGCGGCGGGGCGCTGCTGCTCGAACTGGCCGGTGTGGGCCGGGTTCTGGGCGGCCTGGTTGCCGTTCTGGTGCTGCGCCGGACGGCCGGGCAGCGCGTGCTGGCCGGTGTTGCCGCCCTGGTACGCGTCGTAACCCTGCTGGACCGGGAACTGACCGGTGTTCTGCTGAGCCTGCTGGCCCTGCGGTCCGCCGAAGAGGTCGGAGCGGGTGTACTCGTCGCCGCCCTGCTGACGGCCGTAGCCGCCGCCGTTCTGGGCGCCGGGCTGCTGGTACTGGCCCATGTTCTGCGGGTCGTTCGCACCCGGACGCTGGAACTGCCCGTTGTTCTGGGCGCCGTTCGCGCCGGGCCGGGCGAACTGCCCGGTGTGCTGCTGCTGGTCGCCGCCGCCGTACAGGTCCTGACGGGGGAAGCCGCCCGTGGCGGACGGGTCGTGCGCGTCGACGCGGGGCATCTCGGCGGTACCGCCCATGCCCTGCCGGTCGTCGATACGCGGCATCCGCGAGGTCTGCGACGGGTCCTGCTCGTCGTGGCCGCGCGGCACGTCCAGCGAGGCACGCGACTGCGGGTTGCCACCGGGCAGTTCGGCACGCGGGCCGCCACGCGGCGGGAGCTGCGGCTGCCGCCCCTGTTCGGCACCGGCACCGGCGCGCTGCGGCTGCTGCGCGGGGCCGCGGCCGCCGAAGGCGTCCTGCTGCGGGCCCCCGGGGTTCGCGGTGTGCATCCCCTGCGGGGCACCCGGAGCCTGACCGGCCGGGCCGGCCTGGCCGGAGCCCGAGGGGGCGGGGCGGTTCTGCTGGTTCTGCTGGAAGGCACCGGGACCCTGCGGGCCACGGGCGCCACCGGGGCCACCGGAGCGGCCGCCGTTCTGTCCGGCGCCGGGAAGTGCGGCACGCGGGCCCTGGCCGGAGCCGACCTGGCCACGCTGGCCGGGGCCGCCGGTCAGGCGTCCGCCACCGGCCGGGGCGCCGCCGAGGGCACCGCCCGCGCCACCGCCGCCGTTGTTGCGGCGGGCCGCCGCGGCACCGGCCGCGGCCTGCGCGGCGGCGGGACCGCCACCGGAGCCGGGGCCGCCGGCCTTGCCCGGAGCGGGCTTCTTGCCGCCCTGGGCGACGTCGACGGGCAGCATGACCAGCGCGGTCGTACCACCGGAGTCGGACGGGCGGAGCTGGATGCGGATGCCGTGACGCTGCGACAGACGGCCGACCACGAACAGACCCATGCGGCGCGAGACCGACACGTCCACCGTGGGCGGCGCCGCGAGGCGCTCGTTGATCGCGGCCAGGTCCTCGGGGGAGAGGCCGATACCGGTGTCGTGGATCTCGATCAGCACCCGGCCGTCGGGCAGCGCGTGACCGGTGACCTTGACCTTGGTCTGCGGGGAGGAGAACGAGGTGGCGTTCTCCAGCAGCTCGGCGAGCAGGTGCACGAGGTCGTTGACGACGCGGCCGGCGACCTCGGTGCCGGGCACCGACGCCAGCTCGATGCGCTCGTACTGCTCCACCTCGGAGGCGGCGGCGCGGAGCACGTCGACCAGCGGGACCGGGCGGGTCCAGCGGCGGCCGGGCTCTTCACCGGCGAGGACGAGGAGGTTCTCGCCGTTACGGCGCATGCGGGTGGCGAGGTGGTCGAGCTTGAACAGCGAGGAGAGCTGGTCCGGGTCGGCCTCGCGGGACTCCAGTTCGGAGATGAGCGAGAGCTGACGCTGGATCAGGCCCTGGGAGCGGCGCGAGAGGTTGGTGAACATCGCGTTGACGTTGCCTCGCAGCAGCGCCTGCTCGGCGGCGAGGCGGACCGCCTCGTGGTGCACCTCGTCGAAGGCCGCTGCCACCTGGCCGATCTCGTCCCGCGAGTGCACACCGACCGACTCCACGGACGTGTCCACGTCCTGCGGGTCGGACTCGGAGAGCTGCTTGACCAGCTCGGGCAGGCGGTCCTGGGCGACCTTGGTGGCGGTGTCCTGCAGGCGGCGCAGCGAGCGGATCATGGACCGGGCCACGACGAACGCGCCGACCAGCGAGACGCCGAGCACGAGCAGGATCAGCACACCCGAGATGATCGCCTCCTGCTCGGAGGTCGCCTTCAGCTCGCGGGCCTTCTGCTCCATGCTGTCGAGCAGCTCGTGCTCGATCTTCTTCATCTGCTGGATCTTGGTGGAGCTGTCGTCCACCCAGTCCAGGTACGAGCGCGCCTGCTGGCCCGCGAGGCCGTCGCGGGACTCGAAGACCCGCTTGGCGTAGAGGTCGGCCGCCTGGATCGTCGGGTTGTTCTCGTCGATGGGCTTGAGGATCTCCTCGGCGCCCTGGCTCGCGTAGACCTTGCGGAAGATGTTGAGCTCGGAGTTCTCGCTGTCGTACGCGGACTCGCCGTAGAGGCGGTCGTTGGTGGACAGGGCACCCTTGGTGGCGTTGCTGGCGGGCAGGGCGGCCGCGATGACGGCTCGCTGCACCGACGCGTACTCCTTGGCCGTGGAGAACGCGGCCAGGGCGCGGGTGCGCTGGATCATCTCCGGGTTGCTCGACGCCTCGGCCATGTCCTGGGAGAGGTCGATGAGCTGGGTGATCAGCCGGTGGTACGCCTCGACGGTCTGCGTCGAGTTGTCGTCCGAGGTGTACGCGTCCCGGCGGATCTTGCCGAGCGCGTCGAGCTGGGAGACCAGGCCGACCAGGGTGTCGCGGACGCCCTGGAGGTTGCCGTCCTTGCTCGCCGCGTCGATCTGCTCGGCGGAGTCCTCGAAGGTCTTCTTCGCGTTGTCCGTCTTGTCGCGGAAGCCCTTGACCGTGTAGTCGGACGACTTGAGACCGTGCGCCAGGGGACCGGCGGACTGGTCGCGCTCCTCCTGGAGGGCGGCGGCCAGCTCGGTCGCGCGCTGGGTCATCTCGGTCAGCAGCTTCATGTTGTCGAGCTGCTTGATGTCGTCCATCGAGTCGCCGATGCGCAGGCCACCGAGCGTGGTGGCCGCGACCACCGGCAGCGCGAGCAGCGACACCAGACGCGTGGAGATGCGCCAGTTGCGCAGTGCCATCCGGGAGCCGGTGCTGGGCGCGCTCCTGGCGGTCTTCGCGGTGGGCGTCGCGGTCATGGCACCGGAAGCACCCGCCGGGGCGGACGTGCCGGGGCGCTTGGCGCGCTCGGCGCCGTCGCCCGCCGATGCCTTGCCGGCGCTCTGGGCGTGCTGGTGCGAGGAGCCGCCGGCCATGGGGGCAGTCCCGCCGTGCGGCTCCGGCTCGGCCGAAGCGCTGCCATCCCTCTTGAAACGTCCCTGCACTAGCGTCGCAACCTCTGGACCAGGCGCCCCTCCGCGTGAACGGCGGGACACGGTGTCGGCGTCATGAAGGGCGCCCTGAATACGCCCCCCGTGTGGTCTTGAGTGACCGGCGCTGGATTCCCCCCTGTCTCACCGCCACTCGGCGCGGCGTCGCGCCCCCTGCGCCGGCTCGATCCTGCGGCGGTCCTCGGCATTCCAGCACAGTGCCGGATCTCCAACAAGGGACGGACCCCGAGCTGTGACCTACGTGACGGCGCGTGATGCACGGGTCACGACGGGTGGAGGTGGATCACCCGTATAGGTGGGCAATTCCGGCGAGTCGATCGCCTGTGCGGGCCGTTCGGGCGGTGTCCCAGTCGCCATGATCAGGAGCGGAATGATGGGTTCAGATCGCCAATGTCCGTTTCATCGCAAGGGGGTGGGGGTCTGAATTGACCGATTTACGCGTCAGGCAGTGAGCAAACTCACACGGTGATCATGGGTGGTTCACGTCTGTGACGGGGATTCGCATGTTTAGCCTGACGCTTTACAGGATGAGCGGCTCTGCCCATTCCCACCCCGACACGAGGCCACAGGACGACAACGGTGAAGACGACGATGATGTTCCAGACGACGGCGAACCCGCGACGCACGACGCTGGCACACCTCAAGGACGCCGGCGAACTCCAGATCGCCGAGCTGCCCGAGCACCCCGCCGACCTTCCCGACCGGACCGCCAACCCCCGGCGCACCATCCTGATGGAGCTCCCGGCCTCCGCCGTGGTCGAGGCCGGCGTCTGACCCCACCAGGCCCGCACGAGCGCGGCCCGGCGGACCGTCCACCCGTGACGGCCCGCCGGGCCGCGCTCGCTTTTTCCCCGTCCTCACCCGATATACGGCGGCGCGATATCCCGGTGTCCGCATATCCCTCCCCGCGCTCACTGTGCCGCCGGGCGGATTTACCCGGACCGGCCGACGGCAATACAGGTGAATACGCGGCCCCCGCCGCGTCGCCCGTCGCCCGGCCCGGCGGGCACCGGACGACGGCACCCGCGGCGGTCGCCCGGTGACCCCGGAAATCCGGAATTAATGCCGCCCGCTATCCCGCTCCGGATAACCGCCACCCGCACCACCGGCCGAACACGGGCCGCGCGGACCGGTTAACCTGGGACGTCAGTACGCCGGTTCTCAGTGAGAGGCGCCAGAATCCCGTGCGCATCGCCAGGTTCTCCATCGACGGGAACGTAGCCTTCGGCGCGGTCGAGGGCGACAAGCAGGACGAGCTCGTCCTCGACATCATCAAGGGCATCCCCTTCGCCGACCACGAGCTGTCCGGCACCAAGGTGCCCCTCAGCAAGGTCCGGCTGCTCCCGCCCGTGCTCCCCAACAAGGTCGTGGCCTTCGCCCGCAACTACGCCGAGCACGCCCGGGAACTGGACAGCGAGGTACCCGACGTCCCGTTCGCCTTCTTCAAGCCCTCCACCTCGGTGATCGGCCCCGGCGACGACATCCAGTACCCGTCCTTCACCGAGGACCTGCACTACGAGGCCGAGCTGGCCGTGGTCATCGGCCGCATGTGCCGCGAGGTCCCGCGCGAGCGCGTCAAGGACGTCATCTTCGGCTACACCTGCGCCAACGACGTCACCGCCCGCGACGTGCAGCGCAGGGAGAAGCAGTGGGCCCGCGCCAAGGGCTTCGACTCCTCCTGCCCGCTCGGTCCCTGGGTGGAGACGGACATCGACCTCGCCCGCGCGAACGACCTCACCGTCCAGCTCACCCTCAACGGCGAGCAGCGCCAGCTCGGGCGCACCAGCGAGATGATCCATCCCATCGAGGACCTGATCGTCAACATCTCCGAGGCCATGACGCTGCTCCCCGGCGACGTCATCCTCACCGGCACCCCCGCGGGTGTCGGCTCCATGAGCGTCGGCGACGAGGTCGCCGTCACCATCGAAGGCATCGGCACTCTCACCAACAAGGTTGTCAAGCGTGGCTAGCGCACCCGGCTCTCCCGTACGCGTCCGTTTCTGTCCCTCGCCCACCGGTAACCCCCACGTGGGCCTGGTGCGCACCGCCCTGTTCAACTGGGCGTTCGCCCGGCACAACGAGGGCACCCTGGTCTTCCGCATCGAGGACACCGACGCGGCCCGCGACTCCGAGGAGTCGTACGACCAGTTGCTGGACGCGATGCGCTGGCTCGGCTTCGACTGGGACGAGGGCCCCGAGATCGGCGGCCCGCACGCGCCGTACCGCCAGTCGCAGCGGATGGACATCTACAAGGACGTCGCCCAGAAGCTCCTGGACGCCGGCCACGCCTACCGCTGCTACTGCTCCCAGGACGAGCTGGACACCCGCCGGGAGGCCGCCCGCGCCGCCGGCAAGCCGTCCGGCTACGACGGCCACTGCCGCGACCTGAGCGAGGCGCAGACCGAGGAGTACAAGGCGCAGGGCCGCGAGCCGATCGTCCGCTTCCGGATGCCGGACGAGACGATCACCTTCGACGACCTGGTGCGCGGCGAGATCACGTACCTCCCCGAGAACGTCCCGGACTACGGCATCGTGCGCGCCAACGGCGCCCCGCTGTACACCCTGGTGAACCCGGTCGACGACGCGCTGATGGACATCACCCACGTCCTGCGCGGCGAGGACCTGCTCTCCTCCACCCCGCGCCAGATCGCCCTGTACAAGGCGCTGACGGAGCTGGGCATCGCCCAGCGGATCCCGGCCTTCGGCCACCTGCCGTACGTGATGGGCGAGGGCAACAAGAAGCTCTCCAAGCGCGACCCGGAGTCGTCCCTCAACCTCTACCGCGAGCGTGGCTTCCTGCCCGAGGGTCTGCTCAACTACCTCTCCCTGCTGGGCTGGTCGTTCTCGGCGGACCAGGACATCTTCTCGATCGAGGAGATGGTCGCGGCCTTCGAGATCTCGGACGTGAACCCCAACCCGGCGCGCTTCGACCTGAAGAAGTGCGAGGCGATCAACGCCGACCACATCCGCCTGCTCGACGTGAAGGACTTCACCGAGCGCTGCGCCCCCTGGCTGCAGGCCCCCTTCGCCCCCTGGGCGCCGGAGGACTTCGACGAGGCCAAGTGGCACGCGATCGCCCCGCACGCCCAGACCCGGCTCAAGGTGCTCTCCGAGATCACCGACAACGTCGACTTCCTGTTCCTGCCCGAGCCCGCCTTCGACGAGGCGAGCTGGGCCAAGGCCATGAAGGAAGGCTCGGACGCGCTCCTGCGCACCGCCCGCGAGAAGCTGGAGTCCGCCGACTGGACCTCGGCCGAATCCCTCAAGGAGGCCGTCCTGGCCGCCGGTGAGGCCCACGGCCTCAAGCTCGGCAAGGCCCAGGCCCCGGTCCGCGTGGCCGTCACCGGCCGTACGGTCGGCCTCCCCCTGTTCGAGTCCCTGGAGGTGCTCGGCAAGGAGGAGACCCTCGCCCGCATCGACGCGGCGCTCGCGAGGCTCGCGGCGTAACGAACGCCACACCGCCAGGGGCGGCATCCGGCCACCGGATGCCGCCCCTCGGCGTCTGTGCCCCCTGCCCGGGGGCCCGCTTCCCGTTACCGTCGGCTCATGAGCATCCGAGCCGTGGTCTGGGACGTGGACGACACCCTTTTCGACTACACCACCGCCGACCGTGAGGGCATGCGGGCGCACCTCCTGGCGGAGGGGCTGCTGGCGCGTTTCTCCACGCCGGAGCAGGCGCTCGCACTGTGGCGGTCGGCGACCGAGACGCACTGGGCGCGCCACGCGGCCGGCGAGGCCACCTTCCAGGGGCAGCGGCTGGACCGCGTGCGGGCTTTCCTGGGGGCGGAACTGAGCGACGCCGAGGCTGAGGAATGGTTTCTGCGGTACGTCGGGCACTACCAGGCCGCCTGGAGCGTCTTCCCGGACGTGGTGCCCGCCCTGGACGCCCTTCCCGGCCACCGGCACGCGGTGCTGTCGAACTCCAGCCTGACCGTGCAGGAGCACAAGCTGCGGACCCTGGGACTGCGGGACCGGTTCGAGAGCGTGCTGTGCGCCGTGGAGCTGGGCGTGTCCAAGCCGGACGCCGGCGCCTTCCTGGCCGCCTGCGAGGGGCTGGGGCTGCCCCCGCACGAGGTGGCGTACGTCGGTGACCACCCGGAGATCGACGGGCGGGGTGCGGCGGAGGCCGGGATGATGTCCGTGTGGATCGACCGGGGCGGCCCGCACGCCAGGGCGGCCGGGACGGCCCTGGCCCACCGGATCACCAGCCTCGCCGAACTCCCGGCGCTGGTCCGCTCGGATACCCGTTTTGGAGCCCCGTCCACCTTCGGGTAATGTTCTTCCTGCGCCGAGGGAAACGGGCCGAAAGGCCGGGACCCAGGCGCATCTGCTAGAACAAGATCCCCGACAGGGGCTTGCGTTCCAGTGGCCTATGGTGTAATTGGCAGCACGACTGATTCTGGTTCAGTTAGTCTTGGTTCGAGTCCAGGTAGGCCAGCTCGCAGAGCTCATCTGCACCGCGGATCACATCCGCAAAGCCCCCGTTGTGTAGCGGCCTAGCACGCTGCCCTCTCAAGGCAGTAGCGCCGGTTCGAATCCGGTCGGGGGTACTGGTTCCGATCACTCGGAATCGCTAGGGCCCCCGTTGTGTAGCGGCCTAGCACGCCGCCCTCTCAAGGCGGTAGCGCCGGTTCGAATCCGGTCGGGGGTACTGACTGGTCTAAACCATCATTGGTCTATGGTGTAATTGGCAGCACGACTGATTCTGGTTCAGTTAGTCTTGGTTCGAGTCCAGGTAGACCAGCTCGGACCTGCGGAAACGCAGTGTCCAGGCCCCCGTTGTGTAGCGGCCTAGCACGCCGCCCTCTCAAGGCGGTAGCGCCGGTTCGAATCCGGTCGGGGGTACAGGAAGAAGGCTCCTCGCGTAAGCGAGGGGCCTTCACTGTTTTCCGGGCTCCGCCACACCAAGACCCGCTCACCGCACCGCCGTTGAGGCACGTACACAGCAAGTCGGGCGGGAGCGGGCCGCGGCGTTGGGGCCCGCTCCCGCCCGGTGTGAGCGTGGAGCGAAGAGAGTCGTGGAGCGGCTCAGCCGGAGCGGCGCAGCGCCTCGGACAGCCGGCCCGCCGCGTCGATCACGGCCTGGGCGTGCATCCGGCCCGGGTGCCGGGTCAGCCGCTCGATCGGTCCGGAGACCGAGACGGCAGCCACCACGCGGTTGGACGGCCCGCGCACCGGCGCCGAGACCGAGGCCACGCCCGGCTCCCGCTCGCCGATCGACTGCGCCCAGCCCCGGCGGCGCACCCCGGACAGCGCCGTCGCCGTGAAGCGCGCCCCCTGAAGACCCCGGTGCAGCCGCTCGGGCTCCTCCCAGGCCATGAGGATCTGCGCCGAGGAACCCGCCTTCATCGTGAGCGTCGAGCCCACGGGCACCGTGTCCCGCAGTCCGGACAGCCGCTCGGCGGCCGCCACACAGATCCGCATGTCGCCCTGGCGCCGGTAGAGCTGCGCGCTCTCGCCCGTCACGTCCCGCAGATGTGTGAGCACCGGGCCGGCCGTCGCCAGTAGACGGTCCTCGCCGGCCGCCGCGGCCAGCTCCGACAGGCGCGGGCCCAGGATGAACCGGCCCTGCATGTCGCGCGCCACCAGCCGGTGGTGCTCCAGAGCCACGGCCAGCCGATGGGCCGTGGGTCGTGCCAGTCCGGTGGCCCCGACCAGACCCGCGAGGGTGGCCGGACCGGACTCCAGAGCGCTCAGGACAAGGGCCGCCTTGTCCAGAACGCCGACGCCGCTACTGTTGTCCATGCAACGATACTCCCGTCTCACTCTGTGAAACGCAAGTTCAATTTTCCCCGGAACGCGCCACTCTTGAAGCACACGGCGGCCCGCGCACGGCAGGCCCGGCGTCGGACGCCCGCTTGCCCCGGATCACAGGCGCGGGCGTCGCTTCCTCAAGATCTCTAGATGCGTCGGCGAGAGCGTGGCCGGCCGGAGGGAAAGCGATGGGTAGGACACTCGCGGAGAAGGTCTGGGACGACCATGTCGTCCGGCGCGCCGAGGGCGAGCCCGACCTCCTCTACATCGATCTGCACCTGCTGCACGAGGTGACCAGCCCGCAGGCCTTCGACGGCCTCCGCAAGGGCGGCCGCACGGTCCGCCGGCTCGACCTCACCATCGCCACCGAGGACCACAACACCCCGACCCTCGACATCGACAAGCCCATCGCCGACCCCGTCTCCCGCGCCCAGCTCGAGACGCTGCGGGCGAACTGCGCCGAGTTCGGGGTGCGGCTGCACCCGCTGGGCGACGTGGAGCAGGGCGTGGTCCACGTCGTGGGCCCGCAGCTCGGACTGACCCAGCCCGGCACCACCGTGGTCTGCGGCGACTCCCACACCTCCACGCACGGCGCGTTCGGCGCCCTCGCCTTCGGTATCGGCACCTCCCAGGTCGAGCACGTACTGGCCACCCAGACGCTGCCGCTGGCCCGCCCGAAGACCATGGCCATCACCGTCGAGGGCGAACTGCCCGAGGGCGTCACCGCCAAGGACCTGATCCTGGCGATCATCGCCCGTATCGGCACCGGCGGCGGCCAGGGCTACATCCTGGAGTACCGCGGCCCCGCCATCGAGAAGCTGTCGATGGAGGCGCGGATGACCATCTGCAACATGTCCATCGAGGCCGGCGCCCGCGCGGGCATGATCGCCCCCGACGAGACCACCTTCGCCTACCTTGAGGGCCGCCCGCACGCCCCCGAGGGCGCCGACTGGGACGCGGCGGTGGAGTACTGGAAGACCCTGCGCACCGACGACGACGCCGTCTTCGACGCCGAGGTCGTCATCGACGCCGCCGGACTCTCCCCGTTCGTCACCTGGGGCACCAACCCCGGCCAGGGTGCGCCGCTTTCGTCGCACGTCCCCGACCCGGCTTCGTACGAAGACGCATCGGAGCGGTACGCCGCCGAAAAGGCCCTGGAGTACATGGGGTTGGAGGCCGGGCAGCCGCTGCGGGACATCCGGGTCGACACCGTCTTCGTAGGCTCCTGCACCAACGGCCGCATCGAGGACCTGCGCTCCGTCGCCGAGATCCTGAAGAGCCGCAAAGTCGCCGACGGCGTACGGATGCTGGTCGTCCCCGGCTCCGCGCGGGTCGGTCTCCAGGCCGTCTCCGAGGGCCTGGACGTGGTCTTCAAGGAGGCCGGCGCCGAATGGCGGTACGCGGGCTGCTCGATGTGCCTGGGCATGAACCCCGACCAGCTCGCGCCGGGGGAGCGCTCCGCCTCCACCTCCAACCGCAACTTCGAGGGCAGGCAGGGCAAGGGCGGCCGCACCCACCTGGTGTCGCCGCAGGTCGCGGCCGCCACCGCCGTCCTCGGCCACCTCGGCTCGCCCGCCGACCTGTCCGACACCCACGTGCCCGCTGGAGTGCGATAACGATGGAAGCCTTCACCACCCACACCGGCCGGGCCGTGCCGCTGCGCCGCAGCAACGTCGACACCGACCAGATCATCCCCGCCCACTGGCTCAAGAAGGTCACCCGCGACGGCTTCGAGGACGGACTCTTCGAGGCGTGGCGCAAGGATGAGACCTTCGTCCTCAACCGGCCCGAGCGCCAGGGCGCCACGGTCCTGGTCGCCGGACCCGACTTCGGCACCGGCTCCTCCCGCGAGCACGCCGTCTGGGCCCTGCAGAACTACGGCTTCAAGGCCGTCATCTCCTCCCGCTTCGCCGACATCTTCCGGGGCAACTCGCTGAAGAACGGCCTGCTCACGGTGGTGCTGGAGCAGAAGGTCGTGGACGCGCTGTGGGAGCTGACCGAACAGGACCCCACCGCCGGGATCACCGTCGACCTGGAGCGCCGTGAAGTGCGCGCCGAGGGCATCACCGCCCCCTTCGAGCTGGACGAGAACTCCCGCTGGCGGCTGCTGAACGGCCTGGACGACATCTCCATCACGCTCCGCGACGAGGACGACATCGCCGCCTACGAGAGCGCGCGCCCGGCACACAAGCCCCGGACGCTGACGAGCTGAGCAACCGCTCGCACCCATAAGGTTTCGGCCACCTCGACGGCCGCCGCGTACCCCCGATCGCCACGATTGGGGGTACGCGCATGTCCGGACCCGGACGGCCCGGAGAGCGCCGCATTGGCGCCCCAACTCCCCTTTCCCGCAACGAAGTTGCAGGTCACAGAAGTCCGTGCCGGCAGTCCCGCCGAGGGCCCCGAAACGGCGCGCGGAGGCGGCAGTTGCCCCCTGCGCAGGCGACAACTCGCCCCAGATGGCACAATCTGTGCATGGAACACGACGGCCAACTCCAGCTCTATGCGGCAGTCGCGGACCAGCTCAAAGAAGCGCACGCAACCGTGCGCGCACTGCAAGTCCCGGAGGGCGTACGGATGGCGCTGACCCGGAAGCTGCTGGTCATTACGGCCGCGGCCAAACACGATCTCGCCGGTGCGGCAAGGCGTCTCGAACGATTCACGGCGGACCTCGAAGCGGGCCGGATGCCCGAAGAGGACGACTGAACAGTCCGAGCCACCGAAACCGATGCGGCACAAGGGTGAGAAGCCCGTTTCGTGTTTGATTTGCGGTATATATCTGCCTAACGTGCGAAAAAGCTTGAACACTTTCGTTCTGGCGATGTCTCCGAAGGGGAAGACGTGAACAAGGCGCAGCTCGTAGAAGCGATTGCCGACAAGATGGGCGGCCGCCAGCAGGCCGCCGATGCTGTCGACGCGGTCCTGGACGCCATCGTCCGCGCCGTCGTCGCGGGCGACCGGGTCTCGGTCACCGGCTTCGGGTCCTTCGAGAAGGTGGACCGCCCCGCCCGCTACGCCCGTAACCCCCAGACGGGCGAGCGGGTTCGGGTCAAGAAGACCTCGGTCCCGCGCTTCCGCGCCGGCCAGGGCTTCAAGGACCTGGTGAGCGGTTCGAAGAAGCTCCCCCGTGGTGGCGAGGTCTCCGTGAAGAAGGCGCCCAAGGGCAGCCTGACCGGCGGCGCTTCCGCGACGGTGAAGAAGGCCGCGGCCAAGAAGGCCACCAAGGCCGCCGCGAAGAAGACCACCGCCAAGAAGGCGGCTCCGGCGAAGAAGACCACGGCCGCCGCGAAGAAGACCACGGCGAAGAAGGCCCCCGCGAAGAAGACCACGGCCACCGCCAAGACCGCGGCCGCGAAGAAGACCACGGCGAAGAAGGCCCCCGCCAAGAAGGTCACCGCCAAGAAGGCGCCCGCCAAGAAGTCGACGGCACGCAAGACCACCGCCAAGAAGACCACCGCCCGCTAGAGGCACGGCCTTCGACGGCACCAGGTCCACAGGGCACACACGCGCCGGGCCGGACTCCTCCTGGGAGTCCGGCCCGCGGTGCGTCCGGGAAGCCGTTCAGGGCCCGCTCAGAAGGTCTGGAGGGTCACCAGCGTGATCCGGAGCCCCGCGCCCGAGCCCTCGGTCTCGATCCGCACCCGCTGACCGGCTCGCAGCAACCGCAGCCCGCCCGCGTCGAAGGCGGCCGCGTCGAAGGGCACCGGAGTGCCGTCGTCGAGCAGCACCTTCCCGCTGCGGGTCTCGGGGTCGTAGGTGTAAGCGGTGGCCTGCATGTCCGCAGCCTACTGCCCGGACGTGGGCACCGGGGCCGCCCACCGCGCGCTCGCCGCCGCCGTGTACGGACCCACGCCGAGCGCCAGCGCCGCCCGCAGATCGTCGCCCGTGTCCACGTCCTGCCGTACCGATTCCACGCTCCCCGGCATCAGTTCCGCGGCGCCCGAGGCGTGGTGCCTGGCCCGTGAGGCGCCGCCGAAGGCCGGGGCCAGTTCCCGGCCCGGAGCGGCGGCGAGCAAGGTCGTACCGAATGCCGCCGCGTCCGCGAGGAATGCGCGCGGGAATTCGGCGGCGCGGGAAAGAACTCTCGCCAGTTCCGCCGGGCGCAGCGCGGGCAGATCTGCGTTGAGCGCGGCGACGGCCGCCTCCGGGCGGCCCGCGCGTACCGCCGAGGCCCCGTGTGCGAGCGCGGCGTTCAGCCCGCCGCCCGGCTCGTCCGGCACGATCCGCGCGCCCAGCGCCATGAGCGCCCGCCCGGCCACCGGGTCGTCCGTGACGACCGCCACATCCGCGACCTCGGCGCACTCCAGCGCGGCGGCCACCGTGTCCTGCGCGAACGCCAGCACCAGCCCCGGCCGCGCCCCTTCCGCGACGGCGTCCGCGAGCCTGCTTTTCGCCCGTGCCAAGGGCTTCAGGGGGATGACCAAGCTCCACTGCACCGGCGTACCGTCCCTCTCTGCTCGCGCTCATTGTCACCCGCTCCCACCAGGCTTCCCGAGCCGCCCCGGGGTGTGGAGGAATGCTGTGAAGGCCAGTGCGGGGGCGGTCGCCGCAGACATGCGGGCGTACGGTGTTCTCGACAGACCGGCGGCCCGGAGTCACACTTGTGCGGCCCCCGGCCGAGGTGACGGCCCTCAGAGGCCATGGAGGAAGGTGTCCGCGTGTCCCGCCGCAGAATCGGCTTCTGGTACCGCTTCGCCGCGGTGATCTGCAAACCGCCGCTGGCGGTTCTGATCAAGCGGGACTGGCGAGGAATGGAGCACATTCCGGCCGACGGCGGATTTATCACCGCGGTGAACCACAATTCCCACGTGGACCCCTTCGCGTACGCGCACTATCAGTACAACACCGGGCGGGTTCCGCGATTCCTGGCGAAGAGCGGCCTTTTCAAGAAGGGATTCGTCGGCGCCGCGATGCGCGGTACCGGACAGATCCCCGTCTACCGCGAGAGCACCGACGCGCTGAGCGCTTTCCGCGCCGCGATCGAGGCGGTGGAGCGCGGTGAGTGCGTCGCCTTCTACCCCGAGGGCACCCTGACCCGCGACCCCGACGGCTGGCCCATGACCGCCAAGACCGGCGCCGCCCGCGTGGCCCTGCAGACCAGGTGCCCGGTCGTCCCGGTCGCCCAGTGGGGCTGCAACGAACTCCTGCCGCCCTACGCGAAGAAGCCCCACCTCTTCCCGCGCAAGACCCACCACGTCCTCGCCGGGCCGCCGGTGGACCTCTCCCGGTTCTACGACCGGGAGATGACCGCCGAAGTCCTCAGGGAGGCCACCGAGGTCATCATGGCGGCCGTCACCCGCCAGCTCGAGGAGATCCGCGGCGAGAAGGCGCCGGCCGTGCCCTACGATCCGCGCCGTGAGCGGATCGAGCAGCGCCGCCGCACCCGCGCCCAGTCCGGCCACGGCCAGGACACGGTGCCCGCGCCCGCCGCCGAGGTCACGCCCACCGCCACCGAAGGGGGAAGCGGCAAGTGAGCACGCCTGTCCGGGTCGCCGTCATGGGCACCGGCTCCTGGGGCACCGCGTTCGCCGTGGTCCTCGCCGACGCGGGCTGCGAGGTCACCCTGTGGGCCCGCCGCACCGAAGTCGCCGACGCGGTCAACTCCACGCGGACCAACCCCGGCTACCTGCCCGGCGTCGAGCTCCCGGCCGGGGTGCGCGCCACCTCGGACGCCGCCGAGGCGCTGCGGGACGCCGACTTCACCGTGCTGGCGATCCCCTCCCAGACGCTGCGCGAGAACCTCGCCGAATGGTCCCCGCTGCTCGCCCCGCACACCGTGCTCGTCTCCCTGATGAAGGGCGTCGAACTCGGCTCCGCCATGCGGATGAGCGAGGTCATCGAGGACGTCGCCAAGGTCGGCCCCGACCGGATCGCCGTGGTCACCGGACCCAACCTGGCCCGTGAGATCGCCGCCCGCATGCCCGCCGCGGCCGTGGTCGCCTGCACCGACGAGGCGGTCGCGCAGCGGCTCCAGGCCGCCTGCCACACCCCGTACTTCCGGCCGTACACCAACACCGACGTGATCGGCTGCGAACTCGGCGGCGCGGTCAAGAACGTGATCGGTCTCGCCGTCGGCATCGCGGACGGCATGGGCCTGGGCGACAACGCCAAGGGCTCGCTCATCACGCGCGGCCTCGCCGAGACCACCCGGCTCGGCATGGCGCTGGGCGCCGACCCGCTGACCTTCTCCGGTCTCGCCGGACTCGGGGACCTGGTGGCGACCTGCTCCTCGCCGCTGTCCCGCAACCACACCTTCGGCACCAACCTCGGCAAGGGCATGACGCTCCAGGAGACCATCGCGGTCACCCGGCAGACCGCCGAGGGCGTCAAGTCCAGCGAGTCCGTGCTGGATCTGGCCCGCAGGCACGGCGTCGACATGCCGATCACCGAGACGGTCGTCGGCATCGTCCACGACGCCAAGCCCCCGGTGGTCGCGCTCAAGGAGCTGATGTCGCGCAGCGCGAAGCCCGAGCGACGCTGAGCGAAAGCGCCGGGTCGACGCTGTCTCGGGGCCCTACCAACGGGTACTCTCAACGCGATATGAGCACCGAGAACCTCCCCCAGAGCCCTGAGCAGCAGCCCCGCAAGCCGCGTGTGGCGGTCGTGTTCGGCGGCCGCAGCTCCGAACACGGGATCTCCACGGTCACCGCGGGTGCCGTCCTGGGCGCCATCGACCGGACCAAGTACGACGTCCTGCCGATCGGTATCACCCGTGACGGCCGCTGGGTGCTGACGGCCGACGAGCCGCAGCGGATGGCCATCACGGACCGCCGCACCCCGGAGGTCCTGGACGTGGCGGAGTCCACCGAGGGCGGAGTGGTGCTCCCCGTCGACCCCGCCAACCGCGAGGTCGTCTACAGCGAGCCCGGCGCCGTGCCCAAGGCGCTCGGCGAGGTCGACGTGGTCTTCCCGGTGCTGCACGGCCCCTTCGGCGAGGACGGCACCCTCCAGGGGCTGCTGGAACTCTCCGGTGTGCCCTACGTCGGCTCGGGTGTGCTCGCCTCGGCCGTCGGCCAGGACAAGGACTACATGAAGCGGGTGTTCACCTCCTTCGGGCTCAAGGTCGGCCCGTACGTGGTGATCCGGCCCCGTGAGTGGCAGCAGGACCAGTCCGCCGCCCGCAAGAAGATCGTGGACTTCGCCGGTGAGCACGGCTGGCCGCTGTTCGTGAAGCCCGCCCGCGCCGGCTCCTCCATCGGCATCACCAAGGTCGACGACCTGGCCGGGCTGGACGAGGCCATCGCCGAGGCCCAGAGCCACGACCCGAAGATCATCGTGGAGGCCGCGCTGTCCGGCCGCGAGATCGAGTGCGGCGTCCTGGAGTTCGAGGACGGCCCGCGCGCCTCCGTCCCGGCCGAGATCCCGCCGCCCAGCGCGCACGCGTACTACGACTTCGACGCCAAGTACATCGACTCCAACCCCGGTGTCGTCCCGGCCCCGCTCACCGACGAGCAGACCGCCGAGATCCAGCGGCTCGCGGTCGAGGCGTTCGAGGCGGCGTCCTGCGAGGGCCTGGTTCGCGCGGACTTCTTCCTCACCGACGACGGCGAGTTCGTCATCAACGAGATCAACACCCTGCCCGGCTTCACGCCGATCTCGATGTACCCCAAGATGTGGGAGGCGTCCGGCATCGGCTACGCGGAACTGGTGGACCGCCTGGTCCAGGCGGCGCTGCGCCGTTCGACCGGCCTGCGCTAGTTCCCCGGCATCACCGCATGGAGGCGATCCCCTCGGGGATCGCCTTCTTCACGGCCGGGGCCAGGCCGACCAGCACCGCCGTCGAGTCGTCCGGGCCGGACAGTTCCTTCGGCAGCGTCACCTGTACGTAGGCGCGGCGGCCCGACGTGGTGAAGCGCAGTGATCCGTCGTCCCGCTTCTCCATCAGCCAGTCCACGCCGTCGACCCCGCCGGCGAGCGCGTCGGGGTCATGGCCCTGGGCGACGTCCGGGGAGATCATCTTCGGCGGCCGGACCACCCCGCAGCGCAGTATGATCGCCGGGCCCGACCAGCCCGCCGTGTAGGCGGAAGCGGGCCGGGGGTCGTCGCGGTGCCGGCCGTCCACCTTCCCGGGCAGCGCCTCGTCCAGACGCCGGCACAGGGGGGCGGTCCGCGCGTCGGGGCTGGGAGCCGCGACCGCGGTGCCGTCGTCCGCCGTGGAACAGCCCGCGACCGCGATCAGCAGCGCGGGCGCGAGCAGGCCGAGGGGCCGGTGACGGAAGAAGTTCACCGGCCAAGGGTAGACGGGGGCTACAGATGCACGACCGGGCAGGTCAGGGTGCGTGTGATGCCGTCCACTTGCTGGACCTTGGCGACCACCATGCGACCCAGTTCGTCGACGGTGTCGGACTGGGCGCGGACGATGACGTCATAGGGTCCCGTCACGTCCTCGGCCTGGATCACACCAGGGATCTTGCCGATCGTCTCGGCGACGGTCGACGCCTTGCCGACCTCGGTCTGGATCAGGATGTACGCCTGTACCACGGAACCTCCAGGGCGGCCACGAGGATCATGTGGGAAAGAGGAACGCCACGGTATCGCGTCGCCGCTCTTCGGGGGGAGACCCTTGGGAGACGGGGCACGCGCGCCGGGGTGCGGGCACGACGGAAGTTGACGGTCACCTCGACCGTATCGGGGACACTGATGACGCGCGACCGGGCACGGGACAGGTACAGAAGGGGCTTGAGGCCATGAAGGGCACAGTGGGTGAGCTTGGTGAGTTCGGGCTCATCCGGGAGCTGACCTCCCGTCTCACCACCACCCCGGCGGTCCGGGTCGGCCCCGGTGACGACGCCGCCGTGGTCGCCGCCCCGGACCGCCGGGTGGTGGCGAGCACCGACATCCTGCTGGAGGGCCGGCACTTCCGCCGCGACTGGTCCACGGCGTACGACGTGGGCCGCAAGGCGGCGGCCCAGAACCTCGCCGACATCGCCGCGATGGGCGCCGTGCCCACCGCGCTGCTGCTCGGCCTGGTCGTCCCGGCCGAACTCGCGGTGACCTGGCCGACCGAGATGATGGACGGCCTGCGCGACGAGTGCCAGGTCGCGGGCGCCGCCGTGGTCGGCGGGGACGTCGTGCGCGGCGACACGATCATGGTGTCGATCACCGCGCTCGGCGATCTGCGCAACCAGGAACCGGTGACCCGCGCGGGCGCCCAGCCCGGCGACCTGGTGGCCGTCACGGGCTGGCTGGGCTGGTCCGCGGCCGGGTACGCGGTGCTCTCGCGGGGCTTCCGTTCGCCGCGCGCCTTCGTGGAGGCCCACCGCCGCCCCGAGCCGCCGTACCACGCGGGCCCTGCGGCAGCCGCGCTCGGCGCGACCGCCATGTGCGACGTGAGCGACGGACTGATCGCCGACCTCGGGCACATCGCGGAGGCCAGCAAGGTCCGGATCGACATCCGCTCCGGCGCGATCGACATCCCCACCCAGATGAACGACATCGGCCAGGCGGTCGGGGTGGACCCGATCCAGTGGGTGCTCACCGGGGGAGAGGACCACGCGATCGTGGCCACCTTCCCGCCCGACACCAAGCTCCCGGCCCGCTGGAAGGTCATCGGCGAGGTGCTCAACCCCTCGGCGCTGCCCCAGGTCACCGTGGACGGGGCGCCCTGGACGAACACGGGTGGCTGGGACCACTTCGGGGACCCCGAGTGAGGCCCGCCGGGCAGGCGCCGCCGCGCGTCCTCACGGTGGCCGGCTCGGACTCCGGTGGCGGAGCGGGCATCCAGGCGGACCTGAAGACAATGCTGGCGCTCGGCGTGCACGGGATGAGCGTGATCACGGCCGTGACCGCGCAGAACTCCCTGGGCGTGCAGGGGGCCTGGGAACTGCCGGTGGAGGCCGTGCGGGCGCAGTACCGCAGCGTGGTGGACGACATCGGCGTACAGGCCGTGAAGACCGGCATGCTGGCCTCGGCGGAACTGGTCGAGGCGGTCGCGGAGTTGATCTCCGGCACGGACGCGCCCGTCGTGGTGGACCCGGTGGGCGTCTCCAAGCACGGTGACCCGCTGCTGGCCGCCTCCGCCCTGGACTCGGTGCGCACCCGGCTGCTCCCGGTGGCGACGGTGGCCACCCCGAACCTGGACGAAGTGGCCCAACTCACAGGAGTCCGGGTCACTTCGGAGGCGGATCTGCGCCCGGCGGCCGAAGCCGTACTGACGTACGGGCCCGAGTGGGTGCTCATCAAGGGCGGGCATCTCACGGGGGAGGCGGTGGATCTGCTCACCGACGGCACTGAGGAGTTCCGGCTGCGCGCCCCGCGCCACGACAACCGGCACACGCACGGCACGGGCTGCACCCTCGCCTCCGCGATCGCGTCAGGGCTGGCGAAGGGGCTGGCCGTGCCGGAGGCGGTCGCGGCGGCCAAGGAGTACGTCACCGGGGCGATCGCCCACGGGTTCGCGCTCGGCGGCGGTATCGGGCCCGTGGACCATGCATGGCGCCTGGGACGGTGAACGGGCAACGCAATGAGCCGGCCCACACGAGGTGGACCGGCTCATTGCAGCAACCGACTATGGCCGCGCGCTTAGCTGTGCGTCAGCGCGAGACCTTGCCGGCCTTGATGCACGAGGTGCAAGCGTTCACGCGCTTCGGCGTCCCGCCGACCACGGTACGGACGCGCTGGATGTTCGGGTTCCAGCGACGGGGCGTACGGCGGTGCGAGTGCGAGATGTTGTTGCCGAAGCCCGGCCCCTTGCCGCAGACGTCGCAGTTGGCAGCCACGGGTCACTCCAAAGACTTCAGATGCTCTTACGGTTGATCCCGGCATGCCGGGATCGAGATCAGGTAAACCTGAGATCTTGAGTGGCGGTGCCAGGGGGAATGGCCCGATCGGGATCGGGCAACCGGAGCAGCATACAACGACTGCTTCCGTACAACGAAACTACCATGGTGGCCAGGCACCTCGTGCCCGGCCCTCCTGCGGTGGACGCCGTCCCACGGTCTACGCTGCGTCCCACGTCCAGCCACAGGGAGGCGCAGGTGGCGCAGGTGCCGCAGACATTCCTCGATGCTCTCGCGGTGCGCACCTGGTGCGGTCTGGCGCTGCGGGCGCTGGGGCGCGTGCGCGAGGAGATCGACGCGATCAACGTCTATCCCGTCGCCGACGGGGACACCGGCACCAACCTCTACCTGACCGCGGAATCGGCCGCCACGGCCGTCGAGGCGGTGTTCGCCGGATACGAGCAGGGCGCCGACGGTCCCTCCCTCGCGGACGCCCTGCGCGCGATGGCCCACGGCGCGCTCATCGGCGCCCGCGGGAACTCCGGCACGATCCTCGCCCAGTTGCTGCGCGGCATGGCCCAGGTGCTCGCCGCCCCCGAGGCGGGTGACGCCCCTCACACCGACGGCACCGGCCTGCGCCTGGCCCTGCGCCGGGCCGCCGACGCCGCCCGCGAGGCCGTCGCCCACCCGGTCGAGGGCACCGTCCTGACCGTCGCCTCGGCCGCCGCCGACGCCGCCGACGGGGCCGAGGGCGACTGCGGGAGGGTCGCGCTGGCCGCCTACGAGGGCGCCCGGGCCGCCCTGGCGGCCACCCCCGGCCAACTGGCCGTGCTCGGCCGCGCCGGGGTCGTGGACGCGGGCGGACGCGGCCTGGTCACGGTGCTGGCGGCCCTGGTGGAGGCACTCACGGGAGAGGCGGTGCCGGAGGAGCCCCACACCGCGCCCGCCGAGCCCGTCGCCTGCCCGGACGCTCCGGAGCACACCGGAGAGGGCGGGCCCGCCTACGAGGTGATCTACCTCCTCGAGGCCGACGACGCGGCCGTGGCCCGGCTCCGCGAACGGCTCGACCCCCTGGGCGACTCCCTGGTCGTGGTCGGCGGCGACGGGCTGTGGAACGTCCATGTGCACGTCGACGACGCCGGTGCCGCCGTGGAGGCGGGCATCGAGGCCGGGCGGCCGTACCGGATCAGGATCACCCACTTCGCCGCCGGTGACGTCCACACGGGCGGGCAGCGGCCGCCGCGCGAACGGGCGCAGCGGGCCGTGGTCGCCGTGGTGCCCGGCGAGGGACTGGCCGGGCTGTATGCCGACGCCGGCGCCACCACCGTCCTCGCCCGCCCCGGCGAACCGCCCGCCAGCGGGGAGCTGGCCCAGGCCCTCAGGCGCGCCCACGCGCGCGAGGTCGTCCTGCTGCCCAACGACGCCGAACTGCGCCACACCGCCGCCGCGGCCGCCGAGCAGGCCCGCGCCGAGGGCGTCCGGGTCGCGCTCATCCCGACCCGCTCGGCGGTCCAGGGCATCGCCGCGCTCGCCGTGCACGAGCCGGAGCGACGGTTCGACGAGGACGTGGTCCAGATGACCTCCGCCGCGGGCGCCACCCGCTACGCCGAGGTCCTCGTCGCCGAACGCCAGTCGTGGACGACCGCCGGCATCTGCCAGGCCGGGGACGTGCTGGGGCTGATCGACGGCGATGTGGCCGTGATCGGCCGGAACCTCACCGGCACCGCCGAGACCGTGCTCGACCGCATGCTCCAGGCGGGCGGCGAGCTGGTCACCCTCGTCGTCGGCGACGAGGCCCCCGAGACGGTCGCCGACCGCCTCGAAGCCCGCGTCCGCGAGTCCTACCTCGCCGTCGACACCGTGGTCTACCGGGGCGGCCGCCAGGGATCGCTGCTGCTCATCGGCGTGGAGTGAGGAACCGGACTCACCCGGCCGCCTCCAGCAGGCGGGCGGCCGCCTCACGCCGGGCGCGGACGGTGTCGTCCGTGTCGTCGGCGCCCTCGTAGGCGGCGAGCACCGCACGCGCGCGTGCCCTCGCCCCGGCCGTCCGGCCGAGGTCGCTCTCCAGCGCCGCGGCGGCCAGTTCGGCGCCGGTACGGCCGTGCAGACCGTCCGCGCCGAGCGTGGCGAACAGCGCGGCCGACCGCTCCAGCTCCGTCAGCGCCGCCTCGCCCTGCCCCTCGGCCACCTTGGCCAGCAGCTCGCCGAACTGGCGGTGCGTGTGGGCGAGTTCGGTGGTGAGCCGGGCCCGCTCCAGAGGGTCGTCCGCCTCCGCGAGGGCGTCCTCGCACACGTCCACCGCCCGCCCCATCAGCGCCCGCGCCCCCGGCACCCCCGCCTCCAGCCGGGGCGCCAGCCAGGCGCGGGCCCGCAGCGCCCGCACGGTGAAGTACGGGTTGCCCAGCGCCTCCCACAGCTCGCCCGCCCGGACGTAGGCGCGGTCCGCCTCCGCCGGGAGATCCGCCTCGCCCAGGGACTCACCGGCCAGGTGCGCCAGCGTCGCGTGGTCCTGCTGCTCCGGCCAGTGCTCGGCGATCCCGGCCGCCAGCAGCCGGTGCTCGGCCGCCTCCCGGTGCTCGCCCAGCTCGCTCAGACAGTCCCCGAGCCACCAGCGCGTCTGCACCAGCGCACCGTCCCCGTGGACCTCCGCGGACAGCTCGGACAGCGCCGACTCCAGCACCTCGGCCGCCTCCGTCCAGCGCCCCTGGCGCAGCAGCAGCCCGCCCAGCAGATGCCGGGCCCAGGCGCCGAAGGTGCCGCTCTCGCCCGCCTCGTCCGCCCAGCGCGCGGCCCGCAGAGCGTGCCCGGCAGCCTCCTCGGTACCGCCCCGCGCGCCGATCAGCTCGGCCAGTTGGAGATGCAACTGGGCCCGCCCGGTCGGCTCCACGTACGCCCCGCCGTGCTCCAGCGCCGCCAGCAGCGCCCGCTCGGCCTCGGCCGGCTCCCCGAGCTGCTGGGCCAGCGCCCCCACCCGCGCCTCGTACTCCACGGCGAACCAGGGAAGCCCCGCCCCCGTGTACTCGGCGGCGGCCCGCCGGAACAGGTCGGCCGCGCGGGCCGGGTCCCCGCCCAGCTCGGCCAGCTCCGCCAGCATGGCCCGCGCCTCGGCCCCGCGCGCCACCAGCCGTACGTCGTCCCCGGTGCGGCCGCCGACGAACGCCAGCACCTCCCGCGCGGCCCGCTCCGCCTCCTCGCCGGGTGCCCCCTCGTGGACGCACCGCATCAGCACCCGGGCCCTGCTGATCAGCACCGCCGCCGTCGGCCGGGGGCCGGTCGCCTCCTCCGCGTACAGGGCGAGCACCTCGTCGTACAGGCCGTCGACCGTCCTCAGCGCCGCGTCCGCCTCGCCCGTCAGCGCGCGTACGTACGCTCCACGCGCGCGTGCCGCCAGCGCCTCGCCGGGGTCGCCCGCCTCCGCGTACAGGGCGGCCGCCCGCTCGAAGACGGGGACGCCGTCGGGGCCTAGGGACATCGCCTCGTTGTCGGCCAGCTCGGCACGCGCGCGTGCGTCGAGCCCGGCACCCTCGGCGGCCCGCGCGAGGGCCGCCCACGCCTGCGGGGCGTCGGGCTGGAGGGTCTCCGAGAGCCGCCGGGCCCGTGCCAGCAGCTCGGGCAGGTCCGGCTCCTTCTCGGGGCCCTCCTCGGCCACGGGAGGCGGCGCCGCGACCGGAGCCGTCCGCACGCCCAGCGGCAGGCGCTCCACCAGCGGCTCCGCCGCCATCCGGGCGCGGGTCCGGTCACCGATGTGCGAGGTGCCGTTGCGCTCGTCGAACCGCGCGGCCAGCTCCAGCGCCTCCGCACGCGCGTGCGCGGCCAGCTCCCGCGCGGTCCACGTCCGCCCGGTGGGACCCGGCACCTCCCGGGCGCCCAGGCCGAGCGCGGTCAGCCGGTCCATCAGCAGCGCCACCACCGCCAGGAACTTCAGCCGGCTGCGCGGATGCCCGGTGTCGGTGAGATACGCGGGCCGCTCCGCCAGCAGCTCCAGCCCTCGTGCCTCGTTCCCGGTCAGCGCGCAGAACTCCACATGGTCGGCATACGCGTCCCGCATGCTCTCCATCGGCCGCACCAGCCTCAGCCCCCGCAGATGGTGCGCCCGCGCCTCCTCCACCCGGCCGAGCCGCAGCAGCGGCGCCAGCGAGCGGGCCAGCACCCCGTGCGGCTCGTGCGCACAGCCGAACTCGCCCTCCAGCACCGGCCGCCACAGCTCCAGCGCCTCGGCGTCCCGGCCCGACTCCACCTGCCAGCGCCCCTGCCCGTGCAGCTCGCAGGCGTGGCAGTCGGCCATGTCGTCCCGGTCGGCGGCCAGCCACGCCGTGTACGCCCGCCCGGCCCGCGCCCCGTCCCCGACGTGCGCGGCCACACTGAACTCCGCAGCCCGCACGGCCCGTTCGGAGTACCCGGCGATCCGGTACCGGCGCTCCATCTCGCCGAGCCAGGTCTCCACCGACGCCAGCGGGACGTGCGGCCGGCCCAGCATGCCCGCCGTCATCCACTTGAACGTCCAGTGCAGCGTGTGCGCCTCGTACGCGTCGAAGTCCTCCGGCCGCTCGTCCCACATCCGCAGCAGCCGCGCGAACGGCACGAACGCCCGGTCCTTCTCCGAGCTGTAGGTGTAGACCTTCACCTGATGGCCGAGCGCCTCGATCACCGCGAGCGGGATGTCCAGCTTCTCGGCCTCCGTGAGGAGTTCCTCCGCACGCGCGTTGCGCGCCGGGCCCTCCGGCCGCTCCGAGTTCTCCGCCAGCGCCAGCCGCAGCGCCTCGAAGTCCGTGATCCCGCTCATCGCCCCTCGCCCTCCCCGAGCGTCGCCCACTCCAGCAGAGCGGCGAACGCCCTGTTCACCAACGCCGAATCGGCCGGGCGCAGCGAGCGCCGGGCCAGCAGCAGCGCCTGCCCGTACAGTGCCTCGGCCGCCGTGCCGGTCAGCGCCGGGTCGGTCAGTGCACCGACGCGCCGCACCAGCGGACTGAGATGGTTCAGCACCAGCCGGGCCCGCGGGGCGGTGCCGCGCAGCGAGCCCAGGATGCCCGCCCACAGCTCGTCCGCCCGCTCCTCGGCGTCCGCCCGCGCCTGCTCGTGCCGCGCCGACCGGTCGTCCAGCAGCAGCGCGGGCACCGACACCGGATGGAACGCCCGCAGCACCACGTCGCAGCCCAGCGCGTCGAGCCTGTCGCGCGCGGCCGCCAGGAAGGCCGACAGCGCCAGTTCCTCCGCCGGGGCCACCGCGTCCAGATGCGCGGTCACCGTGTCCGCGTCCAGCTCCGCGACCACCGTGCCCGGCCGCACCGACGGCAGCGCCTCCACCAGCTCGGTGTCGTAGGTGTAACCCCCGTTGACCACCCCGACGCCCTGCGCGGCGGCGATCGGCGCGACCTGCCGGAACTCCTCGACGCTCCGGGTGAAGTGCACCACCGGGTGCCGCCGCGCGAACTCCTCCAGCGACAACTGCCCGTCACCGGTCTCGAACGGCAGCCAGGGCAGCATGACCCGCAGCATCTCGCGGTCGTGCCGGGCCAGCGCCCGCACGCCCAGGTGGTGCACGTCCAGGAACGCCGCCAGCCGCTCCGGATCACCGGCCGCGAGCCCCGTCAGCCAGTCCCGCACCCGCTCACCCAGCGCCTCGCGCACGGCGGCCAGCGTCTCGTCCTCGTACAGCGCCTCACGCGACGCCGTGGGCCGCAGGGTGTCCGTGTCGAGCACACAGCGCACGAAGAACGCCCAGTCCGGCAGGAGCTGTTCGGCCCGCTCGGTGAGCAGCATGCCCTTCAGATGCACCCGGTGCGTGGCCCGCTGCGCCGGGCTCACCGCCGAGGGCAGCACGTACGCCACCCCGCGCACCCCGGCCAGCGGCACGTCCAGCGTGATCGAGTCCAGCGGGGTGAACCCGAACAGCTCCCGGCAGTGCGCCTCCAGCGCCGCCCGCCGCTCCGCCGGGCTGGGCCAGGGGCGGTCCCAGGGCGCCGGGAGATCCGTGACCGGCTCGTCGTCCACCCGCACGTCGTACGGCAGCAGCGCGCCGAAGTCCCGCGCCAGGGTGCGCACCCGCGCCGGCGACAGCCACTCGCCGGCGCCCGCCCGCGCCACCAGATGCACGGTGGTCCCCGGCTCCGGCCGCGCCGCGTCCGGCAGGGTGCGCACGGTGTACGAACCGTCGTCGGCCGCCGTCCACTCCACCGGCGGCGCATCGGGCGTACGGGCGCTGCGGCTGACCACCCGGATGCGCTCGGCGACCACGAAGCAGGCCAGCAGGCCGATGCCGAACCGGCCGAGGAACCCCGAGCGGGTCTCTTCCAGGCCCTCCGCCCGCTTGGAGCTGCGGCCGATGGTCGCCAGCAGGGTGTGCACGTCCGACTCGGTGAGCCCGATGCCGCTGTCCTCCACCCGCAGCCCGCCCCGCCCGTCCGGGTACAGCCGCACCCGCGCCGGGGCGCCGGGCTCCTCGGCGCGCCGGGCGGTGACGGCGTCCACGGCGTTCTGCAGCAGCTCGCGCAGATAGACCTTGGGGCTGGAGTACAGGTGCTGGGAGAGCAGGTCCACCAGACCACGCAGGTCGACCTGGAAGGTGTGGGGCGGCGGGGACGGCTGAGAAGCCGGGGATGACTGGGAGGTCTGGGAGTCCATCGTCACGGCGCCGGCGGGGGGAGCTTCGGGCGGCGCGGGGTCGGGCGGTTCCGGTGCCGTGGGGGCGGTGACCGCGGGGGATGGCCGGAGCGGGCCATCCTAGGCCCGAAGGCCCGAGCTGACCAGGGAATCCCGCGATGTGTACGCGACCGCCCGCGCCGTGCGCGGGGTCACCTGTACGGCGATGTCGGTGCCGTGGTGTGCAATGGATCTCGTGCCCGCACTGCGAGAACCCCTGAAGAAGGTGCTCGGTCCCGCCACCGCGAAGGTGATGGCCGAGAACCTCGGCCTGCACACCGTCGGCGACCTCCTGCACCACTACCCCCGCAGATACGAGGAGCGCGGCCAGCTCACCCACCTCGCCGACCTCCCCATGGACGAGCACGTCACCGTGGTCGCCCAGGTCGCCGACGCCCGGCTGCACACCTTCGCCTCCGCCCGCGCCCCGCGCGGCAAGGGCCAGCGGCTCGAGGTCACCATCACCGACGGCAGCGGCCGGCTCCAACTGGTCTTCTTCGGCAACGGCGTGCACAAGCCGCACAAGGAACTGCTGCCCGGCACCCGCGCGATGTTCTCCGGCAAGGTCTCCGTCTTCAACCGCCGCATGCAACTCGCCCACCCCGCGTACGAATTGCTGGACAAGGACGCCGAGGACGGCGACGAGGCGGCGGAGAGCTGGGCCGGCTCCCTCATCCCGATCTACCCCGCCACCGCCAAGCTGGAGTCCTGGAAGATCGGCAAGGCGGTGCAGACCGTACTGCCCAGCGTCCAGGAAGCCGTCGACCCGCTCCCCGAGTCGCTGCGCGAGGGGCGCGGCCTGGTCGAGCTGCCCGAGGCCCTGGTCAAGATCCACCGCCCCGCCACCAAGGCCGACATCGCCGACGCCCGCGCCCGCCTGAAGTGGGACGAGGCGTTCGTCCTCCAAGTCGCCCTCGCCCGCCGCCGCTACGCCGACACCCAGCTCCCCGCCGTCCCCCGCCGCCCCCTGGACGACGGCCTCCTGACCGCCTTCGACGCCCGCCTCCCCTTCACCCTCACCGACGGCCAGCAGCGCGTCTCCCAGGAGATCTTCACCGACCTCGCCACCTCCCACCCGATGCACCGGCTGCTCCAGGGGGAGGTGGGCAGCGGAAAGACGATGGTCGCCCTGCGCGCCATGCTCGCCGTCGTCGACGCCGGGGGACAGGCGGCGATGCTCGCGCCCACCGAGGTGCTGGCCCAGCAGCATCACCGGTCGGTCACCGAGATGATGGGGGCGCTGGCCGAGGGCGGCATGCTCGGGGGCTCCGAGCACGGGACCAAGGTGGTGGTGCTGACCGGGTCGATGGGGGCCGCCGCCCGCCGGCAGGCCCTGCTGGACATCGTCACCGGCGAGGCGGGCATCGTCATCGGCACCCACGCGCTCATCGAGGACAAGGTCCAGTTCCACGACCTCGGCCTGGTCGTCGTGGACGAACAGCACCGGTTCGGCGTCGAGCAGCGCGACGCCCTGCGCGGCAAGGGCAAGCAGCCCCCGCACCTGCTCGTCATGACGGCCACCCCGATCCCGCGCACGGTCGCGATGACGGTCTTCGGCGACCTGGAGACCTCGGTCCTGGACCAGCTCCCGGCCGGCCGTTCCCCGATCGCCACCCATGTCGTCCCGGCCGCCGACAAGCCGCACTTCCTCGCCCGCGCGTGGGAGCGCGTCCGTGAGGAGGTGGAGGGCGGCCACCAGGCGTACGTCGTCTGCCCCCGCATCGGCGACGAGGACGAGAGCGCCGCCGAGAAGAAGGCCGCCGAGGGCGACAAACGCCCCCCGCTCGCCGTCCTCGACATCGCCGACCAGTTGAGCCGGGGCCCGCTGCAGGGCCTGAAGGTGGAGGTGCTGCACGGCAGGATGCACCCCGACGACAAGGACGCCGTGATGCGCCGCTTCGCCGCGGGCGAGACGGACGTCCTGGTCGCCACCACCGTCATCGAGGTCGGCGTGAACGTCCCCAACGCCACCGCGATGGTCATCATGGACGCCGACCGCTTCGGCGTCTCCCAGCTCCACCAGTTGCGCGGCCGCGTCGGCCGGGGCTCGGCCCCCGGCCTGTGCCTGCTGGTCAGCGAGATGCCCGAGGCCAGCCCCGCCCGCCAGCGGCTGAACGCGGTCGCCTCCACCCTCGACGGTTTCGAGCTCTCCCGCATCGACCTCGAACAGCGCCGCGAGGGCGACGTCCTCGGCCAGGCCCAGTCCGGCGCCCGCACCAGTCTGCGCGTCCTGGAGGTCATCGAGGACGAGGAGATCATCGCCGAGGCGAGGGAGGAAGCGGCAGCCGTGGTGGCGGCGGACCCGGAACTGGCCCGGCTACCGGGCCTGCGCACAGCCCTGGAAGCCCTCCTGGACGAGGAGAGGGAGCAGTACCTGGAAAAGGGCTGAAGTGCCTGTCCTTCGAGGGGCGCGGGGAACCGCGCGACCAGCCGCGACGGACCCGCACCCGCCAACGCACCGAAGCAACGCCCCCACCTGCGAAAATAAACAGACGCACCCGTAGAAGAAGGACCCTCACATGACCCGCGTGATCGCCGGTACGGCAGGCGGACGGCGCCTCTCGGTACCGCCCGGCACAGGAACCCGGCCAACCTCGGACCGCGCACGCGAAGCCCTCTTCTCCACCTGGCAGTCCCTCCTCGGCACCCCCCTGGACGGCGAACGCGTCCTCGACCTGTACGCCGGTTCGGGCGCGGTCGGCCTGGAGGCCCTGTCCCGGGGAGCGGCCCACGCCCTCCTCGTGGAGGCCGACGCCCGCGCCGCGCGCACCGTCCGCGACAACGTCCGCAGCCTCGGCCTGCCCGGCGCCGAGGTCAGGGCGGGCAAAGCGGAACAAGTCATCCGTACCGCACCCCCCGCCGAGCCCTACGGACTCGTCTTCCTCGACCCCCCGTACGCCGTCTCCGACGACGATCTCCGCGAGATCCTCCTCACACTCCGCACCGGGGGCTGGCTGACCGGCGAAGCCCTGGTCACCGTGGAGCGAAGCACCAGAGGCGGCGAATTCCGGTGGCCCGAGGGTTTCGAGCCGCTCCGGTCCCGTCGTTACGGCGAGGGAACGTTTTGGTACGGTCGCGCCGCCTCAACGTGCGAAGACGCACGATGACCGGACCCGAGAGCGAGGGATC
The DNA here is from genome assembly GCF_022846655.1 of Streptomyces seoulensis. Classification (NCBI taxonomy): domain Bacteria; kingdom Bacillati; phylum Actinomycetota; class Actinomycetes; order Kitasatosporales; family Streptomycetaceae; genus Streptomyces; species Streptomyces seoulensis. Next base: position 5,169,293 of record NZ_AP025667.1, on the reverse strand, counting down.
TCCCGTGCGCCGCGCCGTCTGTCCCGGATCGTTCGACCCGATCACCAACGGACATCTCGACATCATCGCCCGCGCCTCCCGTCTGTACGACGAGGTGTACGTCGCGGTGATGATCAACACCTCCAAGAAGGGGCTGTTCGACGTCGACGAGCGGATCGGCCTGATCCGCGAGGTCACCGCCGAGTACGCCAACGTCCGCGTCGAGGCCCATCACGGCCTCCTCGTCGACTTCTGCAAGCAGCGCGAGATCCCCGCCATCGTCAAGGGCCTGCGCGCGGTGAGCGACTTCGACTACGAACTCCAGATGGCCCAGATGAACAACGGCCTCACCGGGGTCGAGACGCTGTTCGTGCCGACCAACCCCACCTACAGCTTCCTCTCCTCCTCCCTGGTCAAGGAAGTCGCGGCCTGGGGCGGCGACGTCTCCCACCTGGTGCCGCCGCAGGTGCTCACCGCCCTCGCCGGCCGGCTCCGGAAGGACTGACACCGACGGCGAGGTGACAACACGTCACCCGGTGTCGGGCGGCCGCCCCATGGCCGTACAGTCGTCCCGTCCGTCTCCAACACAGCTTTAGAGAGTGGCGAGTCAGGTGGACGTCCAGAACAAGCTCGACGAGATCGTCTCCGCGGTCTCCGGCGCCCGGTCCATGCCCATGTCGGCCTCCTGCGTGGTCAACCGGGCCGAACTGCTCGCGCTGCTCGAAGAGGTCCGCCAGGCCCTGCCCGGCTCCCTCGAGCAGGCGCAGGAGCTGATCGGGGGCCGCGAGCAGATGGTCGAGCAGGCCCGCCAGGAGGCCGAGCGGATCATCGAGACCGCGCGCGCCGAGCGCGGCAGCCTGATCGCCGGCACCGAGGTCGCCCGCCACTCGCAGGCCGAGGCCGACCGCATCCTCACCGAGGCCCGCGCCGAGGCCGAGCAGGTCCGCGCCGAGGCCGACGACTACGTCGACTCCAAGCTCGCCAACTTCGAGGTCGTCCTCACCAAGACCCTCGGCTCGGTCGGCCGCGGCCGGGAGAAGCTGCTCGGCACCGGTCCCGGCCTCGACGAGCACGGCTACGCGGACGAGGACGCCCCCGAGCGCAGCCAGGACCCGGAGACCCTGCGCCACGACGCGGACGCCTACGTCGACGTCAAGCTCGGCGCCTTCGAGGCGGTGCTCGCCAAGACCCTGGAGGCCGTCCACCGCGGCCGGCAGAAGCTGCACGGCCGGATCGCCACCGACGACCTCGGGGCCCTCGCCGACGACACCACGACGTTCCAGCACTCCAGCGACGCCGACTACCTGGCCGACCTCGCCGCGCTCTCCGACACCCCGCCCGCCCCGGCGCCGCGCACACCGGCGCCCCCGGTGCCGCCGGTGCCGTCCCAGGAACCGGTGTACGAGCCGCAGGAGGCGTACGGCTACCAGCAGCCCGACGCCTACCCGGCGGCCTACCCCCAGCAGCCCGGCTACGCCCCGCAGGAGGCGTACGGCTACCAGCAGGACCCGTACGCCGCCCCCAACGGCTACGCCCCGCAGGCCGAGGGAGCCTTCCACGGCTACGACGCCCAGCAGCCCGGCTACGACCCGAACCAGCAGCAGGTCCAGCAGCAGGGGCAGCCCCAGCAGGACTACGCTCTGGACGAGGCCAGCCTCTTCGACACCAGCATGATCAGCGCGGAGCAGCTCCGCGCCTACGAGCAGGGCCGGGGGCTGTAGCCGCCCGGGGACCCGATTGGGCCCTGAGCGAAAGGTCCAGTATCCTGGCTGTTCGGTCGCGTGTATCCCCGCGATCAGCGCTGCCCGGAACACCGTCGGGCCGCGTCCCTCCTAGCTCGAAGACCGAAAGCAGGGAATGGCTTCCAACGCACGTCTCGACCACCGCAACCCTCTCGTGATCGACACGCACGAGCTGGGCCGGCGGCCTGGTGCGATGCAACGCCTGACCCGCGAGGTCGACGCCCCCCGGGACCTCGGTATCGAGGGTGTCGTCGGAGTGCCGGAAGGCGCCCCGCTCGAGCTGGAGCTCCGTCTTGAGTCGGTCATGGAAGGGGTGCTTGTCACAGGCACCGCCCGTGCACAGGCCAAGGGGGAGTGCGTAAGGTGTCTGGAGCCGGTCGGGCTGGAGCTCGAAGCGGACTTCCAGGAAATGTTCTCGTACCCTGACGCCGACGACCGTGGCCGCGTTATCGCGGAACCGGGCGACGACGCCGAGGACGACGAGGACAGGCAGTACATCGAGGACGGTCTGATCGACCTCGAACCTCTGCTGCGGGATGCGGTGGTGCTCGCACTGCCGATGCAGCCGGTGTGCCAGGACGACTGTCAGGGACTGTGCTCCGAATGCGGAGCGCGGCTCACGGGCGACCCGGACCACCACCACGACGCCACCGACATCCGTTGGGCGGCATTGCAGGGACTCGCCGACACCATGTCGGACGGCGAGAAGGACGAGATGAGCGGCGACGTGCCTCGATCCGCACGTGCCGACGAGAAGCAGGAGAAGTAGCCGTGGCTGTTCCGAAGCGGAAGATGTCGCGCAGCAACACGCGCCACCGCCGGTCGCAGTGGAAGGCTGCGGTCCCCACCCTGGTTGCGTGCGAGCGCTGCCACGAGCCCAAGCAGCAGCACATCGCGTGCCCGTCTTGCGGCACCTACAACAAGCGCCAGGTCCTCGAAGTCTGAGCGGGCTGGTGAGAGGCACTGTGTCCACTGCCAAGAAGGCGGAGAACGCCGGAGTGAACAGCTCTCGACGACGTGCGAGTGCACCGGCGGACAATATGGCCTCGTCCCACACGCTTCTGGAAGGGCGGCTCGGCTATCACGTCGAGTCCGCCCTTCTGGTGCGTGCGCTGACCCACCGTTCCTACGCGTACGAGAACGGCGGCCTGCCGACGAACGAGCGGCTGGAGTTCCTCGGGGACTCCGTGCTCGGTCTCGTCGTCACGGACACGCTGTACCGCATCCACCCCGACCTGCCCGAAGGCCAACTGGCCAAGTTGCGGGCCGCGGTGGTCAACTCGCGTGCGCTGGCGGAGGTCGGCCGTGGCCTCGACCTGGGTTCCTTCATCCGGCTCGGCCGTGGTGAAGAGGGCACGGGCGGCCGGGACAAGGCATCCATCCTCGCCGACACCCTGGAAGCGGTGATCGGCGCGGTCTATCTCGATCAGGGCCTCGACGCGGCGTCCGAGCTGGTTCACCGGCTCTTCGACCCGCTGATCGAAAAGTCCTCCAACCTCGGAGCCGGCCTGGACTGGAAGACCAGTCTCCAGGAGCTGACCGCGATCGAGGGGCTCGGCGTGCCCGAGTACCTGGTCACGGAGACCGGTCCTGACCACGAGAAGACCTTCACTGCTGCTGCCCGCGTCGGGGGCGTCTCGTACGGCACCGGCACCGGCCGCAGCAAGAAGGAGGCGGAGCAGCAGGCAGCCGAGTCCGCCTGGCGGGCCATCAAGGCCGCCGCGGACGCGCGCGCCACGACGACCTCTGAGGCCGTCGAGGCCGAGGCCGTCAAGGACGACGCACCGTCGTCCGCCACCGCCTGACCGAGCAATCGACCGAGCGCCCGCCCCCGTCCGACGGGGGCGGGCGCTCGGCTCTTCCACACGGTTTTCCCACAGGGGGTTGACGATGCCCGAGTTGCCCGAGGTCGAGGTCGTCCGGCGGGGGCTGGAGCGATGGGTCGGCGGGCGCGTGGTCGCCGAGGCCGAGGTGCTGCATCCGCGTGCCGTGCGACGGCACCTGGCGGGAGCGGACGACTTCACGCACCGGCTGGAGGGGCACCGGTTCGGCACGCCCAGCCGGCGCGGCAAGTACCTCTGGCTGCCGCTCGCGGACACCGGGCAGTCGGTGCTGGCCCACCTCGGCATGAGCGGCCAACTGCTCGTGCAGCCGCACACGGCGCCGGACGAGAAGCATCTGCGGGTCCGGGTCCGGTTCGCCGACGACCTCGGCACCGAGCTGCGCTTCGTGGACCAGCGCACCTTCGGCGGCCTGTCGCTGCACGACAACACCCCCGAGGGCCTGCCCGACGTGATCGCGCACATCGCCCGCGATCCCCTGGACCCGGTCTTCGACGACGAGGTCTTCCACCAGGCGCTGCGCCGCAAGCGGACCACCATCAAGCGCGCCCTGCTGGACCAGTCGCTGATCAGCGGGGTCGGCAACATCTACGCGGACGAGGCGCTGTGGCGCTCCCGCGTCCACTACGAGCGCCCCACGGCCACCTTCACCCGCCCGGTCACCGCCGAACTCCTCGGCCACGTACGGGACGTGATGAACGCGGCCCTCGACGTCGGCGGCACCAGCTTCGACAGCCTCTACGTCAACGTCAACGGCGAGTCCGGCTACTTCGACCGCTCGCTGGACGCCTACGGCCGCGAGGGACTGCCCTGCCGCCGCTGCGGTACGCCCATGCTGCGGCGCCCCTGGATGAACCGGTCCAGCTACTTCTGCCCGAAGTGTCAGCGGGCCCCGCGCGTCTCGTCGTAGCGGGCGCGGGCGGCGAGGACCTCGTCCATGGCGCCCTCCACGCAGTGGATGAGCGCGAGCAGCCGCTCGGCGACCTGGCGGCCGAGCGGGGTGAGTTCGTAGTCCACGCGGGGCGGGTTGACCGGCTGGGCCTCGCGGTGCACCAGGCCGTCCCGCTCCAGCGCCTGGAGCGTCTGGGACAGCATCTTCTCGCTGACCCCGTCCACCCGGCGCCGCAGCTCGTTGAACCGCAGCGGCCCTTCGTACAGCGCGCCCAGCGCCAGGCCGCCCCAGCGCCCGGTGACATGCTCCAGCGTCCCGCGCGAGGGACAGGCCCTGGCGAACACGTCGAAGTCGAACTCCTCGCCCGCCCGCTCCTGGATCTCTTCGCCCGCCCGCTCCTGGATGCTCCCGCTCATGGTGCAAGCGTAGGCGAGCAGGGGGCTAACCGCCAGATTGCGCTCACTGGGGGTTAGCGCTCGCGTCATCCGAGGTCGTGGTGACCGCGCCTCCAAAGCATCCAGAAGGCCAGGAGTGCCACCGTGAATATCAGCGCGAAGTTGAGCGCGGCCACGATCATGAGGACGGGGTACGGCGCGTGCAACAGACCGGGCACCTTGGCGCCGATCATCTCCACGCCCATGAGCAGGGGGAGCCAAGCCGAGAAGAAGCGCCTGCCCTGATCGGGGCCTGCTCCCTTTAGAACCTTGGCCCGGTCCCACCACCAGCCACCGAGCCCCGCGAGGACCAACCCGCACCCCAGCGCCACTACGGACCAGTCCATGAAGCTGAGCATCACATCTCCCTTGGCCAGAAGGGGGATTGTCCTCGCGCGGGTGCTCGCATGCAATGATCCAACCGGGCGCCGACGCGGAACTGGAGGGTGACGGCCCAGGACGATGCCTAGGCATCTGACCTGCGGCTTTCTCAGTAGCCGAAGTCCTGCGTCCACCAGGGTCCGCCGGAGGCCATGTGGACGCCGACGCCGAGGGTCTTGAAGTCGCAGTTGAGGATGTTGGCGCGGTGGCCGGGGCTGTTCATCCAGGCTTCCATGACCGCTGCCGCGTCGGCCTGGCCGCGGGCTATGTTCTCGCCGCCGAGGCCCGTCACGCCGGCCTTCGCGGCCCGGTCCCACGGGGTCGCGCCGTCGGGGTCGGTGTGGTCGAAGAAGCCGCGCGCGGCCATGTCGCCGCTGAACGCCTCGGCCAGGTCCGTCAGCGCCGAGTTCGCCGCCACCGGGGTGCAACCGACCTTCGCCCGCTCCACGTTGACCAGCTTCAGCACCTCCGCCTGGGCGATGGCCTGCGCCGACGCGGTGATCGGCGCCGAGGTCTCGGGAGCCTTCGGGGCGGGAGCCGGGGCCTTGGTCTGCGACTCGCTGGGCTCCGGGTCGGGCGCGGGGTCGGCGGCCGGCTTCGACGGGGCCGGCTTCGGGGCCGGGGCCTGCGAGGTCGGGGCCGACGCCGGGGCGGAGGGGGCGGGGGACGCCGGGGTCGTGGTCCTCTGGCCCGTGGAGGGGGAGCCGGGGGCGACCGGGGTGTCCGCGCTGCCGGAGGAACCGCCCTGCTCGCTGGCCGCGTTGCCGGGGGCGCCCACCGCCTGCACCCGCTCACCGGGGCCGCTGCTGGTGCCGCCGCCGATCCGGTAGTTCTGCAGGCCGGGCACCGCGCCCGCGGCCACGGCCGCCGTGCCGAGGGCGACGGCGGCGGAGACGCCCAGCAGGCCCGTGCGCACCGGGGTGGCCGCCTTCCTGGCGCGCCGATGGCCACGCTGCTTCGCCCCGATCGTCGCCGCGAAGTCGGCCTCCAGGGCCCTGCGCTCGTCGTCGGTGGCGTACAGGTAGTCCGTGCCGGGGGCAGTGGTCCCGCCGTGCGCCTGCGGTCGCTGGTACGACGCGGCGCCCCTGGGTTCGTACGACTCCGGCCCCGCACTCCCTGTGCCGGATCGTCGATGGCGTCCCATGCCCTGCCCCATTCCTCGTACTCGCGGTCGGCCGACGCCGGGTTGCGGCGATACCCCCCGGCCGATCCAACTCACTCGATCGAGTGAGTTTCAGATGAGAGTCATTGGGTGGGGACGGTACCGCATGCCACTGGGGCAGGGTGTGCCTCGCGGGACATCCGGCGGTTAGGTTGCAGCCATGAGTGAGGAAGTACGGCTGGTGGCCTGGGTGCGCGGACGGGTCCAGGGAGTGGGTTTCCGCTGGTTCACGCGTGCCAGGGCGCTGGAGATCGGCGGGCTGAGTGGTTTTGCTCTCAATCTGGCCGACGGACGGGTCCAAGTCGTCGCCGAGGGGCCCCGCGAGGGCTGCGAGGGACTGCTCGGCTGGCTCCAGGGCGCCGACACGCCCGGACGGGTCGACGGTGTCACCGAGATCTGGGACACACCCCGCGGCATCTACGACGGCTTCGCCATCCGTTGAGCCCGTTCGCCGAGGGCCGCTTTCCACGCCCGCGCGGGGGTGCCGCGCGGGGGCGGCCGGGGGAAAACAGGCTGGTGGTTGCCAAGAACGGCTCGGCGTGGCAGGCTCCCGAGGTGTAGCTGATCGTCACGCCCCGAGGGCCCCGTAGAAGCAGCAGCGCCGCCGTCGACCGGCCGCGCGCCGCGGGTTCGCCCCCCAATACGGGGTGTGATCGTGTTGACCGTCAAACTTTTTGGTGAGACGCTGAAAGCCCCGCGCATCTTGGCTGTTTGGCATGACGAACGGCAGTGCAACACCAGCGTGTGCCAGGCATGCCGGGTGCGAATCCCTCACGACCTGTCCGCATCGGTCACGGTCACTCAGTGTGGAGGACCATCCATCATGGCAAAGGCGCTTCTCGGTTACGTCGGCGGCTCCGACCCGCGACTCCTCGCCGAGATGCGACGGCTGCAGCAGCGAGTACAGGACCTGGAATCCGAGCTCACCCGGATCCAGTCGGAGAACGACGCGCTGACGGCTGCCGCCTCTCAGGACAGGATCATGGAGAGCATCGACGCACACCAGGCGGAGCCTGCGCTCACCTGATCACTGCATCGTCCACGACAGCATTCGCAGCGGTCGGACCCGCCCGTAACCACCGCGTCAGTGGTAATCGCTTCGAGCCGACCCGGACGGCGGAGCCCGTCCGTCCGAGTCACAGGGACGCTTCGGCGTCCCTCAGTTCTTTCCCCCGCGCATCCTTTCAGCGTCTTCAACAAATGATGTGCCCTTCGTGTACATGGGCGAAACCGCAGGGTTGCGAGTGTTCGTGGAGTGAGATACCACCTGCCCGGTAAAGTCCGGCTGCGTGCATCTCAAGGCCCTGACCCTCCGCGGCTTCAAGTCGTTCGCCTCGGCGACCACGCTCCGCTTCGAGCCGGGCATCACCTGTGTCGTCGGCCCGAACGGCTCCGGCAAGTCCAACGTGGTGGACGCGCTCAGTTGGGTCATGGGCGAGCAGGGCGCCAAATCCCTGCGCGGCGGCAAGATGGAGGACGTCATCTTCGCCGGCACCACCGGCCGACCCCCGCTGGGCCGCGCCGAGGTGTCCCTCACCATCGACAACTCCGACCGCGCGCTGCCCATCGAGTACGCCGAGGTCACCATCACGCGGACCATGTTCCGCAACGGCGGCAGCGAGTACCAGATCAACGGCGACACCTGCCGTCTGCTGGACATCCAGGAGCTGTTGTCCGACTCGGGCATCGGCCGCGAGATGCACGTCATCGTCGGCCAGGGCCAGCTCGACTCCGTCCTGCACGCCGACCCCATGGGCCGCCGCGCCTTCATCGAGGAGGCGGCCGGCGTCCTCAAGCACCGCAAGCGCAAGGAGAAGGCGCTGCGGAAGCTCGACGCGATGAAGGCCAACCTCGCGCGCGTGCAGGACCTCACCGACGAACTCCGCCGCCAGCTCAAGCCGCTCGGCCGCCAGGCCGCCGTCGCCCGTCGCGCCGCCGTCATCCAGGCCGACCTGCGCGACGCCCGCCTCCGCCTCCTCGCCGACGACCTCGTACGGCTCCGTGAGGCGCTCGGCGCCGAGATCGCCGACGAGGCCGCCCTCAAGGAACGCAAGGACACCGCCGAGCGCGGACTGCGCCAGGCCCTCCAGCGCGAGGCCCACCTGGAGGACGAGGTACGCCGGCTCGCCCCACGCCTGAGGCGCACCCAGCAGACCTTCCACGACCTGTCCCAGTTGGCCGAGCGGGTGCGCGGCACCGTCTCGCTGGCCGAGGCCCGCGTCCGCAGCGCCACCTCCGCGCCCCCCGAGGAACGGCGCGGCCGCGACCCCGAGGACCTGGAACGCGAGGCCGCCCGGGTCCGGGAGCAGGAGGCCGAGCTCGAAGCCGCCCTGGAGGCGGCCCGGCACGCCCTCGACGACACCGTCGCCCATCGCGCCGAGCTCGAACGCGCGCTCACCGCCGAGGAACGGCGCCTGAAGGACGCCGCGCGGGCCATCGCCGACCGTCGCGAGGGCCTGGCCCGGCTGTCGGGCAAGGTGGGCGCCGCCCGCTCCCGCGCCGCCTCCGCCCAGGCCGAGATCGACCGGCTGGCCGCCGGCCGCGACGAGGCCCAGGAACGCGCGGTCCACGCGCAGGAGGAGTACGAGGTCCTCCAGGCCGAGGTCGACGGGCTCGACGCGGACGACGCCGACCTCACCGAACGGCACGAGAGCGCCAAGCTGCGGCTCGCCGAGGCGGAGAACGCGCTCGGCGCCGCCCGCGACGCGGTCACCGGAGCCGAACGCGAACGCGCCGCCCTGCGCGCCCGCCACGACGCCCTCGCCCTGGGCCTGCGCCGCAAGGACGGCACCGGCACTTTGCTCGAAGCCCGCCACCGCCTCACCGGCATCCTCGGCCCGGCCGCCGGACTCCTCACCGTCACCCCCGGCCACGAGACCGCCCTCGCCACCGCCTTCGGCACGGCGGCCAACGCGCTGGCCGCCACCACCCCCGCGGCAGCGGCCGAAGCGATCCGTCACCTCCGCAAGGAGGAGGCGGGGCGGGCGGCGCTGCTGGTCGCCGGGGGACAGGACGAGGACGGCCGGGTGGAGGCGGTGAGCCAGTACCCGTTCGCCGCCGATCTCGTGCGGGGCCCCGCCGAGCTGATGCCCGCCGTGCGGCGGCTGCTGCGGGGGATCGTCGTGGTGGGCACGCTGGAGGAGGCCGAGGCGCTCGTCTACGCGCGGCCCGGACTGATCGCGGTGACCGCTGACGGGGATCTGCTCGGGGCGCACTTCGCGGAGGGCGGTTCGGCCGGGGCGCCCAGCCTTCTGGAGGTGCGGGCCTCCGTGGACGAGGCCGCCGCCGAGCTGGCGGAGCTGGCCGTGCGGTGCGAGGAGCTGGCGCGGGCGCAGGAGACGGCGGCCGCGGTCAGAGCCGGGGCCGCCGCGCTCGTGGAGGAAGTGGGGGAGCGGCGCCGGGCCGCCGACCGGGAGAAGTCGGCCGTCGCCCAGCAGCTCGGCCGGCTCGCCGGGCAGGCGCGCGGCGCCGCCGGGGAGGCGGAGCGTTCGGCCGCGGCCGCCGCCCGCGCCCAGGAGGCGCTGGAGCGGGCCGTGGCCGAGGCGGAGGAACTGGCCGAGCGGCTGGCCACCGCCGAGGAGATGCCGGCCGAGGAGGAGCCCGACACCTCCGTGCGCGACCGGCTCTCCGCCGACGGCGCCAACGCGCGGCAGACCGAGATGGAGGCCCGCCTCCAGGTCCGTACGCACGAGGAACGGGTCAAGGGGCTCGCCGGACGGGCCGACTCGCTGGACCGGGCCGCCCGCGCGGAGCGCGAGGCACGCGCGCGTGCGGAGCGGCGGCGGGCCCGGCTGCGCCACGAGGCGGCCGTCGCCGCGGCGGTCGCCGAGGGCGCCCGGCAACTGCTGGCGCACATCGAGGTGTCCCTCGGCCGCTCCCAGCGGGAGCGGGACGCCGCCGAGGCCGCCAAGGCCGCCCGCGAGGGGGAGTTGGCCGATGCGCGCGGCGTGGGGCGTGAACTCAAGGCGGAGCTGGACAAGTTGACGGACTCGGTGCACCGGGGCGAGGTGCTCGGCGCGGAGAAGCGGCTGCGGATCGAGCAGTTGGAGGCCAGGGCGCTGGACGAACTCGGGGTCGAGCCCGAGGGTCTCGTGGCCGAGTACGGCCCTCTCCAGCCGGTGCCGCCCTCGCTCCCGGCGGACGGCGAGGAGCTGCCGGAGGATCCCGGGCACCCCCGTCACCAGCCCCGTCCCTTCGACCGCACGGAGCAGGAGAAGCGGCTGAGGGCGGCGGAGCGGGCCTACCAGCAGCTCGGCAAGGTGAATCCGCTCGCGCTGGAGGAGTTTGCGGCGCTGGAAGAGCGGCACAAGTTCCTCAGTGAGCAACTGGAGGACCTGAAGAAGACACGGGCCGATCTGCTGAGGGTGGTGAAGGAGGTCGATGAGCGCGTCGAGCAGGTCTTCGCCGAGGCGTTCCGGGACACCGCCCGCGAGTTCGAGGGCGTCTTCGCCCGGCTCTTCCCCGGCGGTGAGGGGCGGCTGGTGCTGACCGACCCGGACGACATGCTGGCCACCGGGGTGGACGTGGAGGCGCGGCCGCCGGGGAAGAAGGTGAAGCGGCTGAGCCTGCTGTCCGGCGGCGAGCGGTCGCTGACGGCCGTGGCCATGCTGGTGTCGATCTTCAAGGCCCGGCCCAGCCCCTTCTACGTCATGGACGAGGTCGAGGCGGCCCTGGACGACACCAATCTCCAGCGGCTGATCGGGATCATGCGCGAGCTGCAGGAGAGCTCGCAGCTGATCGTGATCACCCACCAGAAGCGCACGATGGAGGTCGCGGACGCGCTGTACGGCGTCTCGATGCAGGGTGACGGTGTGTCGAAGGTCATCTCGCAGCGGCTTCGCTAGCCGGGCTTTCAAGATCAAATAAGCGTGCGTTTACTTCTTGAACAACTTGAGCGTGCGCGTATCTCTTAAGTCACAGTCATCTGGGTATTGACTTCGAAACTTGAAGGCATAGTCTCTGCAACGTTGCTTTTACCTTCAGGTGTAAGTGGCGCCAAGTTGTGCGCCACTGGAACCTGGAAGGGCTCGCCCCCACCCGGCAGCGTTGCCGTGGCCCGAGGAGTTACACGTGACCAGCACAGCGCAGGCACCCCAGCCAGGAGCCGGGACGGCTCACCCCGAGCATCTCGGGCACGTCATCTTCATCGCGGCCGCGGCCGCGATGGGCGGCTTCCTGTTCGGCTACGACAGCTCCGTGATCAACGGCGCCGTCGAGGCCATCCGTGACCGTTACGACGTGGGCTCCGCCGTCCTCGCCCAGGTCATCGCCATCGCGCTGATCGGCTGCGCCATCGGTGCCGCCACCGCCGGCCGCATAGCCGACCGGATCGGCCGTATCCGCTGCATGCAGATCGCCGCCGTGCTGTTCACCATCAGCGCCGTCGGTTCCGCGCTGCCCTTCGCGCTGTGGGACCTCGCCTTCTGGCGCATCATCGGCGGTTTCGCCATCGGCATGGCCTCGGTCATCGGCCCGGCCTACATCGCCGAAGTGTCCCCGCCCGCGTACCGCGGCAGGCTCGGCTCCTTCCAGCAGGCCGCGATCGTCATCGGCATCGCCGTCTCGCAGCTCGTCAACTGGGGCCTGCTCAACGCCGCCGGCGGCGACCAGCGCGGCAAGCTGATGGGTCTCGAGGTCTGGCAGGTCATGCTGGGCGTCATGGTCATCCCGGCCGTCCTCTACGGCCTGCTCTCCTTCGCCATCCCCGAGTCCCCGCGCTTCCTGATCTCCGTCGGCAAGCGTGAGCGCGCCCGCACGATCCTGGGCGAGGTCGAGGGCAACGGTGTCGACCTCGACGCGCGTGTGAACGAGATCGAGCACGCCATGAAGAGCGAGCACAAGTCCTCGTTCAAGGACCTGCTCGGCGGCAGCTTCTTCTTCAAGCCGATCGTCTGGGTCGGTATCGGCCTCTCGGTCTTCCAGCAGTTCGTCGGCATCAACGTCGCGTTCTACTACTCCTCGACGCTGTGGCAGTCGGTCGGTGTCGACCCGACGGACTCCTTCCTGTACTCCTTCACGACGTCGATCATCAACATCATCGGCACCGTGATCGCCATGATCTTCGTGGACCGCGTCGGCCGTAAGCCGCTGGCCCTCATCGGCTCCGTCGGCATGGTCATCGGTCTCGCGCTGGAAGCCTGGGCGTTCTCGTACAACCTCGTCGACGGCAAGCTCCCCGCCACGCAGGGCTGGGTCGCCCTCGTCGCCGCCCACGTCTTCGTCCTCTTCTTCGCCCTCTCGTGGGGCGTGGTGGTCTGGGTCTTCCTCGGCGAGATGTTCCCGAACCGGATCCGCGCCGCCGCCCTCGGTGTCGCCGCCTCCGCGCAGTGGATCGCCAACTGGGCCATCACCGCGAGCTTCCCGTCGCTGGCCGAGTGGAACCTCTCCGGCACGTACGTGATCTACACGGTCTTCGCCGCGCTCTCCATCCCCTTCGTCCTGAAGTTCGTCAAGGAGACGAAGGGCAAGACCCTGGAAGAGATGGGCTGACCGCCCCCCCCTGGACCCGAGGAGAAGGGCCAAGTCCCCGCTGCCCCTCTCCTCGCACCTCCACCGCCCCCGCTCCGGCCACTGCCTGGAGCGGGGGCGGTGTTGTCGTGTCCGGGGGCGGTGCCGTTGCCCTCGGTCGGACCGGGTACGCCGGGGGCACGGGCCGATGTCGGGTCCCGTCGGGGAGGGCTCGGTCGGCTGTGCGCCGGCATCTCCGAAGGGGGAAGCCCCGTCGGCCAGGTGGAGGGCTCGTGCCCCTGGCGGGCCGACAGCCCACGGGCCGCACACGGGCGGGTAGGCCGAGATGCCGACTCGCGCACGGGAGTCGACCCCCGGCTCGGCTACTGGCCGACATCCTGCGCGGACCGGCGAGCCAGGCCCACCCCGCGCATCGGGCGCTGGAGCGCAGGCGCTGACGGAGCCACCGCGAGGCCCCCGCCCGGCGCCGGACCCCGCCGATTCCCCGACCCGGTACGCCGAAGGCCCCCTCCGTGGAGGGGGCCTTCGGGTTTCGGTGGGGGTCAGACCGTCGCGGAGGTCTGCTCCTCGGCCGGTGCCGGGGTCGGCGAGGGGATGCGGGGCTTCGGGAGGGCCAGGTACAGGGCGGCGGAGATGACGATCGCCGCGATCCAGCCCAGGCCGTACTCGCCGATGACGTTGTTCTTCGCCAGGGGGCCGGTGAACCAGTCCGAGGTGGTGAAGAGCAGGCCCGAGACCAGGCCGATCGCCCAGGCGGCCACGGCGGCGGGGGAGAAGCCGGCGCGGTACCAGTAGGCACTGGTGCGGGTGGTGTCGGCCAGGGCGCGGGCGTCGTACTCCTTGCGGCGGAGCATGTCCGCGCCGAAGACGCCGGTCCAGGCGGAGAAGGCCACCGCGAGCATCGACAGGAAGGCGATGAAGGAGCCCATGAAGCTCGACGCCACCAGCATCAGCACACCGCCCAGCGCCAGCGAGATCACGGCGTTGACGGAGACGGCCCAGTGGCGCGGGATGCGGAAACCGAGCGTCTGCGCGGTGAAGCCGGCCGAGTACATCGACATCGAGTTGATCAGCAGCATGCCGACCACGGCGATCAGCAGGTAGGGGATCGTGATCCACAGCGGCAGGATCTTGCCGAGGAAGGAGACCGGGTCGGCCGCCGAGGCCAGATCGGGGGTGGCCACCGCCATCACCGCACCCATCAGGACCAGCGGCAGTACGACGATGCCCGCCCCGCCGATGGTGTGCCCGACGACCGCCTTGGAGGAGGCCGTACGCGGCAGATAGCGGGTGAAGTCCGGCGCGGACGGGATCCAGCTCACGCCACCCGCGGCGATCAGGCCGACGGCGGTGATCAGCGAGGCCGTCGACCCCGCGCTCCCGTGCAGCACGCGCGACCAGTCGGTGTGCACGGCCAGATACCCCAGGACCAGCACCGAGAAGACACCGAAGAGGTACGTCGCGTACTTGCTGCACTTCTGCACGGCGCCGATCCCGAGCCCGGAGATCACGAACGTGGCGATCACGAAGAGGAGCAGCGTGACCATGTCCAGCACGCCGTTCGCCTTGATGCCGAGAGCGAGGTCCAGGATGGTGAGCAGCGCGTACGCGCCGGTCACGGCGTTGATCGTCTCCCAGCCCCAGCGCGCGACCCAGATCAGCGAACCGGGCAGCAGATTGCCGCGCTGACCGAAGACCGCCCGCGACAGCGCCATGCCGGGCGCGGCACCCCGCTTGCCCGCGATGCCGATCAGCCCGACCAGGCCGTAGGAGACGAGCGGCGCGACGGCCGCCACGACGAGCGCCTGCCAGAAGTTCAGGTGATACGTCACGACCAGGCTCGCGCCCATCGTGAGCAGAAGCACGCTGATGTTGGCCCCCACCCAGGTGGGGAAGAGCCCGCGGGTGCGCGCGGTGCGTTCGTGATCGGGGACCGGCTCGATGCCACGGGTCTCCAGCGCGCCCTCGCGCGCGGCCGTCTTGCTCATGAAGGGGGAGTGTCCTAGCGGTGGGGGACGAGGACGACGGGCTCAACACGCGGAGCGGAGCCGAGAGTCATCGTAGTTTAATCCGACTCCACTACCCCTGTGGCATTTGTCTCCTGGAGGAAATGCCAGGCGCGCGGAAGCCTCTTCGTCGGATACCCCATGGCTGATACTGGACAGGTTATGGAAACCATCATCCTTGCTGTAGTCATCGCCGTGGTCGTGCTCGGCGCGCTCGGCGGGCTCCTCATCACCAGCAGGCTCAAGAAGCCGCTGCCGCCGCCCCCGCCGTCGACCCCAGACCTGACCGCGCCCCCGGCCGAACCGCACGTCGGTGACGAGGCCGAGACCCCGCGCGACGAACAACGCCGGACCATCGAGGAGGTGGACCTTCCGGGTGGCGGCGCCCCCACCACCGTCGAGGAGCCCCCCGCCGCCGAGAAGGCTCCCGAGATCGAGATCCCGGAGCCCAGCGCCGGACGCCTCGTCCGCCTGCGCTCCCGCCTCTCCCGCTCGCAGAACGCCCTCGGCAAGGGCCTGCTCACGCTGCTGTCGCGCGAGCACCTGGACGAGGAGACCTGGGAGGAGATCGAGGACACCCTCCTCACCGCCGACGTCGGCGTCCAGCCCACCCAGCAACTGGTCGACCGGCTGCGCGAGCGCGTCAAGGTGCTCGGCACCCGCACCCCCGAGGAACTGCGCGGCCTGCTCCGCGAGGAGCTGCTCCAGCTCGTCGGCACCGACATGGACCGCGAGGTCAAGACCGAGCCCGAGAGCCGCAAGCCCGGCATCGTGATGGTCGTCGGCGTCAACGGCACCGGCAAGACCACCACCACCGGCAAGCTCGCCCGGGTCCTGGTCGCCGACGGCCGCACCGTCGTCCTCGGCGCCGCCGACACCTTCCGCGCCGCCGCCGCCGACCAGCTCCAGACCTGGGGCGAGCGCGTCGGCGCCTACACCGTGCGCGGCCCGGAGGCCGGTGACCCCGCCTCCGTCGCCTTCGACGCGGTGAAGGAGGGCAAGGAGATGGGCGTCGACGTGGTGCTCATCGACACCGCCGGACGTCTGCACACCAAGACCGGCCTCATGGACGAGCTGGGCAAGGTCAAGCGCGTCGTGGAGAAGCACGCCCCGCTCGACGAGGTGCTGCTCGTGCTCGACGCCACGACCGGCCAGAACGGCCTGGTGCAGGCCCGCGTCTTCTCCGAGGTCGTGGACATCACCGGCATCGTGCTCACCAAGCTCGACGGCACCGCCAAGGGCGGCATCGTCATCGCCGTGCAGAACGAGCTGGGCGTGCCGGTCAAGCTCATCGGCCTCGGTGAGGGCGCCGACGACCTGGCGCCGTTCGACCCGGAGGCGTTCGTCGACGCGCTCCTCGGTGACTGACCCCCGTCACCGCACCCGCGCTCACGCCGAAGCGCCCGCCCCCGCGAGAGACGGGGGACGGGCGCTTCGGCGTGAGAGGGGCCGGGGCCGCTACGCCGGGGCGGCGGAGCGGTGCGCCACATAGGCCAGCGTGCCCAGCAGCAGCCGGGCCGCCGGCGGGCGCGTCGCCCCGTCCAGCACCGGCGGCCTGAGCCAGCGCACCGGACCGAGGCCGCCCCGGTCGGAGGGCGGGGCGGTGATGTGCGTACCCGGGCCGAGGCCGCGCAGGTCCAGCGCGGAGGGGTCGTCCCAGCCCATGCGGTACAGCAGGTGGGGCAGCTCGGCGGCGGTGCCGGGGGCGACGAGGAAGTGCGCGCGGCCCTCCGGGGTCGCGGTGACCGGGCCGAGAGGCAGCCCCATCCGCTCCAGCCGCACCAGCGCCCGGCGCCCCGCGGCCTCCGCCACCTCGATCACGTCGAACGCCCGGCCGACCGGCAGCATCACCGACGCGCCCGGCACCTCGGCCCACGCCCGGCTCGCCTCGTCCAGCGTGGCCCCCGCGGAGACCTGGGGCGCGAAGTCCAGCGGATGCGCGCCCGGCTCCGGGCAGCCGGCCCGCCCGCACGAGCAGGCACCGCCCGCGGCACGTGCACCCGGCACCACGTCCCAGCCCCACAGCCCGGCGAACTCGGCGGCCGTGGTGCATTCCGGTGTGCGGCCGCGCCGACGCGTGCCGGAGCGGATCTCCCGGATGCCGCCGATCGTGAAACCCATGCCCCCTCCAACGGGTCGAGCGCGCCGGTGGTTACGAAACGGAGTGAGAGGGATGCGGAACGTGACTCCTCGACTCTCGCTTTCCCTCACCCCTATCGGGACAAGGCAGCGCATCGTGGCACGAACGGTGGTGTACGGGACGTCGCGCGCCCCCACGCGCTTCCTTCCGCCCACTGCCGATCGCCCGGTGTCAAGTGAATCGCGGGGTGGTCAACCTGAGTTCATTCGAAGGGGTGGCGAATGGTGGCGTTTCAAGGATCGCCGTGGCTGGAAGGGTGATCGTGGGATTACTGTGAGTGTGCGAGTCCCGGGGGCACATGCACTCATGGGTATGCCGGGGGCAAGCCGTCAGCTCGTTCGAAGGGTGAGAACCACCGGACGGGCGGCCCGGTCCACCGGCATTCTGATAGGGCTTGGCGCATTCGGCGACAGGTGGATTCAGGAATGGGGGCGTTCCAGTGGGCGGCAACGGCGGTGGCGGGACGAACGCTGACAAGCGCCCCAACGACCTGCTCGGTTCGTGGTTCGTGCGCAGCGGCTGGTCCAAGGGCGAGCTGGCCCGCCAGGTGAACCGCCGGGCCCGGCAGCTCGGCGCCAACCACATCTCCACCGACACCTCGCGGGTCCGCCGCTGGCTGGACGGGGAGAACCCGCGCGAACCCATCCCGCGCATCCTCTCGGAGCTGTTCTCCGAGCGGTTCGGCTGCGTCGTCTCCATCGAGGACCTCGGCCTGCGCGTCGCCCGCCAGTCACCGTCCGCGTCCGGCGTCGACCTGCCCTGGACCGGCCCGCAGACCGTCGCGCTGCTCAGCGAGTTCTCGCGCAGCGACCTGATGCTCGCCCGGCGTGGCTTCCTCGGCACCTCCCTCGGCCTCTCGGCGGGCCCCGCGCTCATCGAGCCCATGCAGCGCTGGCTGGTCCCCACCCCCTCCGCGTCGGCCCCGCCCGAGCCCGACCCGGCCCACGAGCCCCGCAGGCCCGGCCGGCTCTCCCGCCCCGAGCTGGAGCTGCTGGAGTCCACCACCAAGATGTTCCGGCAGTGGGACGCCCAGTGCGGCGGCGGCCTGCGCCGCAAGGCGGTCGTCGGGCAACTGCACGAGGTCACCGACCTCCTCCAGGAACCCCAGCCCGAGGCCACCACCCGCAAGCTCTTCAAGGTTGCCGCCGAACTCGCCGAACTGGCCGGCTGGATGTCGTACGACGTGGGGCTCCAGCCCACCGCGCAGAAGTACTTCGTCCTCGCCCTGCACGCGGCCAAGGAAGCCGGGGACAAGCCGCTCGGCTCCTACGTGCTCTCCAGCATGAGCCGCCAGATGATCCACCTCGGCCGCCCCGACGACGCCCTCGAACTCATCCATCTCGCGCAGTACGGCAGCCGGGACTGCGCCAGTCCGCGCACCCAGTCCATGCTGTATGCGATGGAGGCCCGCGCCTACGCCAACATGGGCCAGCCCGGCAAGTGCAAGCGCGCCGTCCGCATGGCCGAGGACACCTTCGCCGACGCCGACGACTGGGACGAGCCGGACCCCGACTGGATCCGCTTCTTCTCCGAGGCCGAGCTGCACGGCGAGAACTCCCACTCCTTCCGCGACCTCGCCTACGTCGCCGGCCGCAGCCCCACCTACGCCTCGCTCGCCGAGCCGCTGATGGAGCGCGCCGTGGAACTGTTCGCCAAGGACGGCGAACACCAGCGGTCCTACGCGCTCAACCTGATCGGCATGGCCACCGTGCATCTCCTCCAGCGCGAACCCGAGCGGGGCAGCGCCTACGCCTCCAGCGCCATGGAGACCGCCCGCAAGGTCCGCTCGGAGCGCGTGAACACCCGTATCCGCAAGACGGTCGGCACGGCGGTCCGGGACTTCGGGGACCTCTCCGTCGTCATCGACCTCACCGAGCAGCTCGCCGTCGACCTGCCGGAGAGCGCCGAGGCGGGCTGACCCGCCCGCGCGACCCACATGCCCCGGCCGCGGCCGGTCCTCCCGAACTGCCCGACTCGGCTCCCCCATGCCAGGTCATCGAGAGGCCGGACGCGGCCGGTTCACGTATGCCCCCACCCGCCTGTCGCTGCGGCTGTCCCGGCGCCGGTTGCGCCACGATAACGATCGGCGTGCCCGGCAGCGGGCAGTTCATGGACGCGTAACACGCCAGGTGCCTTCGTCACCCCCGCGAAACAGCCAGGGGCCCCCGTCGAAACCGCGCTGCGTCAGTCTCATGGCGCATAACCGGCCCACCCCTCACTTGACCGGACCGCCCAGGCACCGCCCGCACGGGGCCGTACAACCGATGAGGAGACGCCGATGGCAGCAGCCATCACGCTTGCCGCGGAGGCACCGAAACTGTCCTCCGCGAACACAGGCTTCATGCTGATCTGTTCCGCCCTGGTGCTGCTCATGACGCCGGGTCTGGCCTTCTTCTACGGAGGCATGGTCCGCGTCAAGAGCACCCTCAACATGCTGATGATGAGCTTCATCAGCATCGGTATCGTCACCATCCTCTGGGTGCTCTACGGCTTCTCCCTGGCCTTCGGCTCGGGGTCCGCCTTCATCGGATGGAACGCCGACTGGCTCGGACTGAGCGACATCGGGCTGACGGAACTCTGGCCGGACTACACCATCCCGGTGTTCGTCTTCATGGTCTTCCAGATGATGTTCGCCATCATCACCCCCGCACTCATCAGCGGAGCCCTCGCCGACCGGGTGAAGTTCTCGGCCTGGGCCCTGTTCGTCGCCCTGTGGGCCACGGTCGTCTACATCCCGGTCGCCCACTGGGTCTGGGCCTCCGACGGCTGGGCCTTCAAGCTCGGCGTCATCGACTTCGCGGGCGGCACCGCCGTCCACATCAACGCCGGTGCCGCAGCGCTCGGCGTCATCCTGGTCATCGGCAAGCGCGTCGGCTTCAAGAAGGACCCGATGCGCCCGCACAGCCTGCCGCTCGTCATGCTCGGCGCCGGACTGCTGTGGTTCGGCTGGTTCGGCTTCAACGCCGGCTCCTGGCTGGGCAACGACGACGGCGTGGGCGCCCTGATGTTCGTCAACACCCAGGTCGCCACCGCCGCCGCCATGCTGGCCTGGCTCGCCTACGAGAAGATCCGGCACGGCGCGTTCACCACCCTCGGCGCCGCCTCCGGTGCCGTCGCCGGACTCGTCGCCATCACCCCGTCCGGGGGCGCCGTCTCCCCGCTCGGCGCGATCGCCGTCGGCGCCATCGCCGGTGTCGCCTGCGCCGCCGCCGTCGGCCTGAAGTTCAGGTTCGGCTACGACGACTCCCTCGACGTCGTCGGCGTCCACATGGTCGGCGGCATCGTCGGCTCCCTGCTCATCGGCTTCTTCGCCACCGGCAAGGGCCAGTCCGACGCGGCCGGCGTCTTCTACGGCGACCACTCCTTCGACCAGCTCTGGAAGCAGTGCGCCGGCGTCTTCGCCGTCCTCGCCTACTCCCTGCTGGCCTCCGCCGTCCTCGCCTTCCTCCTCGACAGGACCATCGGCATGCGGGTCCCCGAGGACGAGGAGATCTCCGGCATCGACCAGTCCCAGCACGCCGAGACCGCCTACGACTTCAGCGGCGCCGGCGGCGGGGTCGTCGGCAGCGGCACGGCGCAGGCGTCGGCCGCCACGAAGAACAAGAAGGTGGACGCATGAGGCTCATCACGGCGGTCGTCAAGCCGCACCGGCTCGACGAGATCAAGGAAGCCCTCCAGGCGTTCGGTGTCCACGGACTCACCGTCACCGAAGCCAGCGGCTACGGCCGCCAGCGCGGGCACACCGAGGTCTACCGCGGCGCCGAGTACACCGTCGACCTCGTCCCCAAGATCCGCGTCGAGGTGCTCGCCGAGGACGAGGACGCCGAGCAGTTGATCGACGTCATCGTCAAGGCCGCCCGGACCGGCAAGATCGGGGACGGCAAGGTCTGGTCCCTGCCGGTCGAGACCGCCGTCCGCGTCCGCACCGGCGAGCGCGGCCCGGACGCGCTCTGACACGAGGAAAGACAGAGAAAGAACAGGAGTCGCTGGGTGACGCGCACGGATGACCGCAAAGAAGCCGACGACACGGGACCCAGCGGCTACGCGGCGGCCCGGCTGCACCTCCTCAACCAGGGGGCGCGGTCCGGGCCGCCGCGCCGTTCCGCCCTCGCCGGACTCACCGACGACTGGCTGACCGGCCTCTTCACCGCCGCCGCACCGGCCGCCAAGGGCGTCTCCCTCGTCGCCGTCGGCGGCTACGGCCGCGGCGAACTCTCCCCCCGCAGCGATCTCGACCTGCTGCTCCTCCACGACGGCACCGACCCCGCGGCCGTCGCCGCCCTCGCCGACCGCCTCTGGTACCCCGTCTGGGACCTCGGCATCAGCCTCGACCACTCCGTCCGCACCCCCGCCGAAGCCCGCAAGACCGCCGGCGACGACCTCAAGGTCCAACTCGGCCTGCTCGACGCCCGCCACCTCGCCGGCGACCTCGGCCTCACCGCCGGACTGCGCACCGCGATCCTCGCCGACTGGCGCAACCAGGCCCCCAGACGCCTCCCCGAACTCCAGGAACTCTGCGCCGAACGCGCCGAACGCCACGGCGAACTGCGCTTCCTCCTCGAACCCGACCTCAAGGAGGCCCGGGGCGGGCTGCGCGACGCCACCGCCCTGCGCGCCGTCGCCGCCTCCTGGCTCGCCGACGCACCCCGCGAGGGCCTCGCCGACGCCCGCCGACGCCTCCTCGACGCCCGCGACGCCCTCCACCTCCTCACCGGCCGCGCCACCGACCGCCTCGCCCTCCAGGAACAGGACCAGGTCGCCGCCGAACTCGGACTCCTCGACGCCGACACCCTGCTCCGCCAGGTCTACGAGGCCGCCCGCGTGATCTCGTACGCCGGGGACGTCACCTGGCGCGAGGTCGGCCGCGTCCTGCGCGCCCGCGCCGTACGGCCCCGGCTGCGCGCCATGCTCGGTGGCGGAAAGCCCGTCGCCGAACGCACCCCGCTCGCCGAAGGCGTCGTCGAACAGGACGGCGAGGCCGTACTCGCCCGCACCGCCCGTCCCGAACGCGACCCCGTACTGCCCCTGCGCGCCGCGGCCGCCGCCGCCCAGGCGGCCCTCCCGCTCTCCCCGCACGCCGTACGGCGCATGGCCGCCACCGCGCGCCCCCTGCCCACCCCCTGGCCCGCCGAGGCCCGCGAACAACTGATCACCCTGCTCGGCTCCGGCCGCCCCACCGTCGACGTATGGGAGGCACTGGAGGCCGAGGGACTGATCAGCCGCCTCCTGCCCGACTGGGAACGCGTCCGCTGCCGCCCCCAGCGCAACGCCGTCCACCTCTGGACCGTCGACCGGCACCTCATCGAGACCGCAGTCCGCGCCTCCGCCCTCACCCGCCGTGTCAGCCGCCCCGACCTGCTGCTCGTCGCCGCCCTCCTGCACGACATCGGCAAGGGCTGGCCCGGCGACCACTCGGTGGCCGGTGAGATCATCGCCAAGGACGTCGCCGCCCGGCTCGGCTTCGACCGCGCCGACGTCACCGTCCTGGCCGCCCTCGTCCGGCACCACCTGCTGCTGGTCGACACCGCCACCCGCCGCGACCTCGACGACCCCGCCACCCTCCGGGCCGTCGCCGACGCCGTCGGCAGCCAGAGCACGCTGGAACTGCTGCACGCCCTCACCGAGGCCGACGCCCTCGCCACCGGCCCCGCCGCCTGGTCCGCCTGGCGCGGCTCCCTCGTCGCCGACCTCGTCCGCCGGGTCTCCGCCGTGCTCGCCGGAGAGCACCCCGGCACCGAACCCGAACCCGCCGCCCCCACCGCCGAACAGGAACGCCTCGCCATCGAGGCCCACCGCACCGGCGGCCCCGTCCTCGCCCTGCGCGCCCAGGCCGAACCCGCCGCACCGCACGACGACACCTCCGGCGGGAGCGAGCCGCTCGGCGTCGAACTGCTCATCGCCGTACCCGACCAGCCCGGCGTCCTGCCCGCGCTCGCCGGAGTCCTCGCCCTGCACCGGCTCACCGTCCGCACCGGCGGTCTGCGCACCCTCCGTCTGCCCGACGATGTGGACGACGACGGCTCCGTCCTGCTGCTCGACTGGCGGGTCGCCGCCGAGTACGGCTCCCTCCCACAGGCCACCCGGCTCCGCGCCGACCTCGTCCGCGCCCTCGACGGCACCCTGGACATCACCACCCGCCTCGCCGAACGCGACGCCGCCTACCCCCGCCGCCGGGGCCGGGCCGCCCCGCCCCCGCGCGTCACCGTCGCCCCGGCCGCCTCCCGCCACGCCACGGTCATCGAGGTCCGCGCCCAGGACGCACCTGGCCTGCTGTTCCGTATCGGCTCGGCCCTGGAGAAGGCGGCGGTACGGGTACGGAGCATGCATGTCAGCACGCTGGGCGCGAACGCGGTCGACGCTTTCTACGTCACCAGCGGCACCGGGGCGCCACTGCCCCCGCAGGACGCGACGGCGACGGCCCGGGCGCTGGAGGAGGCGCTGCGAGCCTGAGACAGGTGCCGGAACTCCCCGCCCGCCGGGTGCGACGGGCGGGGATGAATCGCTTGCGCGGCCGGATACCCTGGAGGGCAGCCCAAAACGACTCCGACCCCGAGGACCGACGCCGCCGTGTTCGATACTCTCTCCGACCGCCTGTCAGCGACTTTCAAGTCTCTCCGGGGCAAGGGTCTGCTGACCGAGGCGGACGTCGACGCCACGGCACGCGAGATCCGCATCGCGCTCCTCGAAGCCGACGTGGCCCTGCCTGTCGTCCGGTCGTTCATCAAGAACGTCAAGGAGCGCGCCCTCGGCGCCGAGGTCTCCAGGGCGCTGAACCCCGCCCAGCAGGTGCTCAAGGTCGTCAACGAAGAGCTGGTGACGATCCTCGGCGGCGAGACCCGCCGACTGCGGTTCGCCAAGCAGCCGCCGACCGTGATCATGCTGGCCGGTCTCCAGGGTGCCGGTAAGACCACCCTCGCGGGCAAGCTCGGCCTGTGGCTCAAGGCGCAGGGCCACTCCCCGCTGCTGGTCGCCTGTGACCTCCAGCGCCCCAACGCCGTGAACCAGCTCAGCGTCGTCGCCGAGCGCGCCGGTGTCTCGGTGTACGCCCCCGAGCCGGGCAACGGCGTGGGCGACCCGGTCAAGGTCGCCAAGGACTCCATCGAGTTCGCCAAGGCCAAGGTCCACGACATCGTGATCGTGGACACCGCCGGCCGCCTGGGCATCGACCAGGAGATGATGCAGCAGGCCGCGGACATCCGCGACGCGGTCTCCCCGGACGAGATCCTCTTCGTCGTCGACGCCATGATCGGCCAGGACGCGGTCAACACCGCCGAGGCGTTCCGCGACGGCGTCGGCTTCGACGGCGTGGTGCTCTCCAAGCTCGACGGTGACGCCCGCGGTGGTGCCGCCCTGTCGATCCGGCAGATCACCGGCAAGCCGATCATGTTCGCCTCCAACGGCGAGAAGCTGGACGAGTTCGACGCGTTCCACCCCGACCGGATGGCCTCCCGCATCCTCGACATGGGTGACCTCCTCACCCTGATCGAGCAGGCGGAGAAGACGTTCAGTCAGGAAGAGGCCGAGAAGATGGCCTCGAAGCTGGCGTCGAAGAAGGGCCAGGACTTCACCCTGGACGACTTCCTGTCCCAGATGGAGCAGGTCAGGAAGATGGGCAGCATCAGCAAGCTGCTCGGCATGCTCCCGGGCATGGGCCAGATCAAGGACCAGATCAACAACATCGACGAGCGGGACGTGGACCGCACGGCCGCCATCATCAAGTCGATGACCCCGGCCGAGCGCACCGACCCGAACATCATCAACGGCTCCCGCCGCGCCCGTATCGCCAAGGGTTCCGGCGTCGAGGTCAGCGCGGTGAAGGGCCTGGTGGAGCGGTTCTTCGAGGCGCGCAAGATGATGTCCCGCATGGCCCAGGGCGGCGGGATGCCGGGCATGCCGGGGATGCCGGGCATGGGTGGCGGCCCCGGCCGCACCAAGAAGCAGCCCAAGAAGGCCAAGGGCAAGCAGCGTTCGGGCAACCCGATGAAGCGCCAGCAGCAGGAGCTGGAGGAGGCCCAGCGCCGCGAGGCCGCCGCGCAGGGCGGCAACGCGCTCGGACTGCCCCAGCAGGGCGGCAAGGACTTCGAACTGCCGGACGAGTTCAAGAAGTTCATGGGCTGAAACAGGCTCGTACGTGCCGAGGGCGCCCCTTCTTCGTGAGGGGGCGCCCTCGCGCGTAGGGGGTGCCCCCTAGGGCACGCGGGCTATCAGGTAGCGGAAGACGTTCGGCATCCACACCGTCCCGTCCGGGCGGCGGTAGGGGTGCAGGGACTCGGTCAGTTCCTTGGCGACCTGCTTGCGGTCCGTCGCCGCGATGGCCGCGTCGAACAGCCCGGTCGACACCAGCCCGCGCACCGCGCTGTCGGTGTCGGCGTAGCCGAACGGGCAGGCCACCCGGCCGGAGCCGTCCGGCTTCAGCCCGGCGCGCAGCGCGACCTCCTCCAGGTCGTCGCGCCGGGCCGGCCGCCAGCCGCGCCGCGGCTCGGCGAGCTTGGCGGCCACCCGCAGCACGGTGGAGGTGGCGCACCGCTCGGGCGGGCCCCATCCGGCCAGCACCACGGCGGCCCCGCGCGCGGCCAGCGGCAGCGCGGCGGCGAGGGTGTCACCCGGGCCGTCGGAGTCGTCGAGGGCGCCGACCGTCTCGTAGGCGGTCACGAGGGTGTACGGGGATGTCCCGGGGCCGGCCGCGTCGGCGGGGGAGTCCGCGTGCACCAGCCGGGCGTCCAGGGGGCCGTCCGGGTCCAGACGTTCGCGGGCGAGGGCGAGGTGTTCGGGGCGGGAGTCGACGCCGGTGACGGCCGCGCCCTTGGCGGCCGCCAGCAGCAGGGCGAGCCCGGAGCCGCAGCCGAGGCCCAGCAGGCGGGTGCCCGGTCCCACTTCGAGGCGCTCGTGGACGGTCTCGTGGAGCGGGAGAAGCATCCGCTCCTGGATCTCCGACCAGTCGCGCGCGCGTTTGCGGGGGTTCACGCGGGGTGGTGCGGAACCCGCGTGGGCCAGGTGCTCCCGCACGAGCGTAGGTGTCATAGGTAGCGCCCCAATCCGCCGGCTGTCCGTCGTGTGCACGGTGTGTGGCCCCCGTGTGCCGTGCGTGCGCACTTTCCACGTATGCCAGGTAACTCCCGGCTCGCCGAGTCGTCCAGTGGTCGTGGGGCCCGGCTTGCCGCCGGATGGCGCGTGTGGCTCGAATTCACGCCCCCGCAATCCGGAGCGCGCCACCGGGTGCGGGAGTGCCCGGGGACACCGGGTAACGTGCGGCACCTGCGGTGGCATCGGTCCCGCGCCCGCCGGGAACCGTACGTTCGGCTACGCACCGGCTTGGGATGAGCTGAGAGGCTTCTCCGTGAATCGGCGGACCCGCCCTCGTCAGGACGCATCGGCGACAACTGACGGGTAGGTGCAAATTATTTGAGATGCCCCGGAATAGGAACACAGCGGCACCCCCGCTCGTTGTCATTACGTGAGCACGACACAGACACCACCTGTTCTCGCCGCGGAGCTGGCGCAGGCGTGGGCCGACATTCAGCGGTACCACCCCGAGCTGCCCGACCTCGCCGCACCGGAATCCCTGATCGGGGAGTCGTCGTCCGCGTGCGGACACGAGCTCTCCTTCGAGCGGCTGCTGCACGAGGCGGTGCACGGCATCGCAGCGTCCCGAGGGGTGCGCGACACCTCCCGGGCCGGCCGCTACCACAACCGCCGTTTCCTCGCCATCGCCGAGGAGCTGGGCCTGGACCACCCCGACGAGCCGCACCCGAGCAGCGGTTTCTCACTGGTCACGCTCAACCCCGAGGCCAAGCGGCGCTACCGTCCGACCATCGACCGCCTCCAGCGCGCGCTGAAGGCGCACACGGTGGCCACCTCCTCCGACACCTCGCGCACCTTCCGGGGTCCGGCGGCGCGGCACGGCTCCTCCGGGGGCGGCGTCCGCGTCAAGGCGGTCTGCGACTGCGGCCGCAACGTCCGGGTGGTCCCCTCGGTCCTGGCGCAGGCGCCGATCATGTGCGGTGGCTGCGGCAAGCCGTTCCGTATCCCGGAGGCGGTGGCCGCGGCGAGCTAGTGGTGCGGCTGTTCGTGGCAGCCGCACCACCGCGCGCACGGCCGCAAGGCTCCGTGATGCCGGGCAGCACCCGACGCGCCAGGTCCCGGCGCCGGGTGCCCCCTCGTCATGCCCGGGAGCGGGCCCGCCCCCTGGCCGGGAGCGACCCTCCGGGTGTGGCACAATGGCTAGCTGTACTCGACAGTCGCACAGGACCCCTCTCTCCTCCGGCTGACGCGTCCATCGGGCACTCGGGTACCGCAACCCCACGCGGCAACTCCGCCGTGCCCAACACACGTCAAAACCAGGAGAACTCACTCCCGTGGCAGTCAAGATCAAGCTGAAGCGTCTGGGCAAGATCCGTTCGCCTCACTACCGCATCGTCGTCGCCGACTCCCGTACCCGCCGTGACGGCCGGGCCATCGAGGAGATCGGCAAGTACCACCCGACCTACAACCCGTCGGTCATCGAGGTGGACGCCGAGCGCGCCGCCTACTGGCTGAGCGTCGGCGCGCAGCCGACCGAGCCGGTGCTCGCCATTCTGAAGAAGACCGGCGACTGGCAGAAGTTCAAGGGCGAGCCGGCCCCCGCGCCGCTGCTCGTCGCTGCGCCGAAGCCCGCGCGCCCGTCGTTCGAGGCCCTGGGCTCCGACGACGAGAACAAGGGTGAGGCCATCACCCAGAAGAAGAAGGCTGAGAAGAAGGACGAGGCGGCTGCTGAGTCCGCCGAGTCGACCGAGGCCTGAGCAGCATGCTCGAAGAGGCGCTTGAGCACCTCGTGAAGGGCATCGTCGACAACCCCGACGATGTGCAGGTCGCCTCGCGTGACCTGCGCCGCGGGCGCGTGCTGGAGGTCAGGGTCCACCCCGACGACCTCGGTAAGGTGATCGGCCGCAACGGCCGCACCGCGCGCGCTCTGCGTACCGTCGTGGGCGCCATCGGCGGCCGCGGTGTCCGTGTCGACCTCGTCGACGTGGACCACGTCCGCTGACGCTTCATAGCAACCGGCTCGGGCCGGGGAGGGCCACTGGGCCGTCCCCGGCCCGCAGTCGTATGACAGGAGATCTGTACTCGTGCAGTTGGTAGTCGCACGGATCGGCCGTGCTCATGGCATCAAGGGTGAGGTCACCGTCGAGGTGCGTACCGACGAGCCGGAGTCGCGGCTCGGACCGGGCGCCGTCCTGGCCACCGACCCGGCTTCCGTCGGGCCGCTCACCATCGCCTCCGGCCGCGTGCACAGCGGCCGCCTCCTCCTGCGCTTCGAGGGCGTCGGCGACCGCACCGCCGCCGAGGCGCTGCGCAACACGCTGCTGATCGCCGACGTCGATCCGGAGGAGATGCCGGAGGACGAGGACGAGTACTACGACCATCAGCTCATCGACCTCGACGTGGTCACCGAGGACGGTACGGAGGTCGGTCGGATCACCGAGATCTCCCACCTGCCCTCCCAGGACCTGTTCATCGTGGAGCGCCCCGACGGCAGCGAGGTGCTGATCCCGTTCGTGGAGGAGATCGTCAGCGAGATCGATCTGGCGGAGCAGAAGGCGGTCATCACCCCGCCGCCCGGCCTGATCGACGACCGCGCCGAGATCGCTTCGGCACGGGACGAGGACGAGGGCGCATGAGGCTCGACGTCGTCACGATCTTCCCGGAGTACCTGGAACCGCTGAACGTCTCCCTCGTCGGCAAGGCCCGCGCGCGCGGCCGGCTCGACGTGAACGTCCACGACCTGCGCTCCTGGACCTACGACCGGCACAACACGGTCGACGACACCCCTTACGGCGGCGGCCCCGGCATGGTCATGAAGACCGAGCCCTGGGGCGACGCCCTGGACACGGTCCTGGCCGACGGCTACGAGTCCGGCGCGCACAGCCCCGCCCTCATCGTGCCGACCCCGAGCGGCCGCCCTTTCACCCAGGAACTCGCCGTCGAGCTGTCGGCGCGCCCCTGGCTGATCTTCACCCCGGCCCGGTACGAGGGCATCGACCGCCGGGTGACGGACGAGTACGCGACCCGGATGCCGGTCTACGAGGTGTCCATCGGGGACTACGTCCTCGCGGGCGGCGAGGCGGCCGTCCTGGTCGTCACCGAGGCCGTGGCGCGGCTGCTGCCCGGTGTGCTGGGCAACGCCGAGTCCCACCGGGACGACTCCTTCGCCCCCGGCGCGATGGCCAACCTCCTGGAGGGGCCCGTCTACACCAAGCCGCCCGAGTGGCGCGGCCGGGACATCCCCGAGGTGCTGCTCAGCGGCCACCACGGGAAGATCGCGCGCTGGCGGCGGGACGAGGCGATGCGCCGGACCACCGCCAACCGGCCCGACCTGATCGAGCGCTGCGACCCCGCGACGCTCGACAAGAAGGACCGGGAGATGCTCTCCATCCTGGGCTGGGCCCCGGACCCGGAGGGGCACCCGTTCGGGCGATTTTGGCGCAGGACCGACGGCGTGGAACAATAGGGCGCTGTTGTGCGTCCGTCCGGCGTGCGCCCCTGCCACAGGGGGACACGACGCCCGTTCCGACTCGCACGGCCGACCTCTTCGAACATCTAGTTCCGTTGATGACCTGTGGCATCAGCGAAGAAAGCAGACGAAATGTCTCACCTGCTCGACACCGTCGACTCCGCGTCGCTGCGCACCGACGTCCCGGCCTTCCGCCCGGGTGACACCGTCAACGTGCACGTCCGCGTCATCGAGGGCAACCGCTCGCGTGTGCAGCAGTTCAAGGGCGTCGTGATCCGCCGCCAGGGTTCGGGCGTCCGCGAGACCTTCACGGTCCGCAAGGTCTCCTTCTCCGTCGGCGTCGAGCGCACCTTCCCGGTGCACACCCCGATCGTCGAGAAGATCGAGCTCGTCACCCGCGGTGACGTGCGTCGCGCGAAGCTGTACTACCTCCGTGAGCTGCGCGGCAAGGCCGCGAAGATCAAGGAGAAGCGCGACAACTGAGCGCCTGCCCGGAGTCATGGCGGGGCCGGATAGCATCTGGCCCCGATGGACACCGAAGCACAGCCGACGCAACGCGACCGCTCCCGCCCACCCGGTACACCGGGTGCGCGGGGCCGGTCGCGTTTCGCGTTGGTGGCCCCGCTCGCGGAGCGGGTGCCGGGCGGCCGGTTCACCCTGGCCCTCTTCACCTGCCTGGTCCTCATGCTGCTCCTGAGCACCTTCGTGGTGCGGCCGTTCGATATTCCGAGCGGTTCCATGGAGCGCGGATTGAGGGTCGGGGACCGCGTGCTCGTAAACAAGTTGGCATACCGTTTCGGTGCCCGGCCGGACCGCGGTGACGTGGTGGTGTTCGACGGGACCGGCTACTTCGGGCACTCCGACTACGTCAAGCGCGTTGTAGGGGTGGGAGGCGACCATGTGGTCTGCTGCGACAGGGAGGGGAGGATCGAGGTGAACGGCCACCCGGTCGACGAGACGGGGTTCCTCTATCCAGGGAACAGCGCGTCCGACGTGCCCTTCGACGTGGTGGTGCCCGACGGCCGCCTCTTCCTGCTCGGTGATCACCGGGCCCGCTCCAGCGACTCCCGCGACCACCTCGGCTCGCCCGGCGGCGGCATGGTCCCGGTGGAGGACGTGGTGGGCCGCGCCGACTGGATCGTCTGGCCGTACGGCCACTGGACGCGCATCGAGCGCCCCGGCGCCTACGCGCACGTACCTGCCGCGGAGGCCGCGCATGGGTAACCGGGCAAGGCCGCGCGGGGTGTCCGGCGCGGCCGCCGAGAATCTGCTGCCCACCGGCGCCCGCCGGACCGCCCGGCCGAGCGCCGGCCGTTCGCGGGCGGAGCGGCGCAGGCTCCAGCGCAAGGTGAAGCGCAAGCGCCGGCGTTCGGCGGTGCGGGAGATCCCGCTGCTGCTCGGCGTCGCCGTGCTGATCGCGCTGGTGCTGAAGACCTTCCTGGTCCAGGCGTTCGTGATCCCGTCCGGTTCGATGGAGCAGACGATCCGGATCGGCGACCGGGTGCTGGTCGACAAGTTCACGCCGTGGTTCGGCTCCAGGCCGTCCCGCGGTGACGTGGTGGTCTTCCACGACCCGGGCGGCTGGCTGACCGGCGAGGAGACGCCGAAGAAGAACGACCCGGTCGGGGTCAAGCAGTTCAAGGAGGGGCTGACCTTCATCGGCCTGCTGCCCTCCGACAACGAGAAGGACCTGATCAAGCGGGTCATCGGGGTCGGCGGCGACCATGTGAAGTGCTGCGACGCCGAGGGCCGGGTCACGGTCAACGGCGTCCCGCTCACCGAGGGCGCCTACATCTATCCCGGGAACGCGCCCTCCGCGACCTCCTTCGACATCACCGTGCCCAAGGGCCGCCTGTGGGTGATGGGTGACCACCGGGGCAACTCCGCCGACTCCCGCTTCCACCAGAACACGTCGTACGGCGGGACGGTCGCCGAGGAGTCGGTCGTCGGCCGGGCCATGCTCATCGGCTGGCCCTTCGCGCACTGGACGCGCCTGGACGAACCTAAAACCTTCGCAAGCGTCACCGACGCGGCGTCCGGGACGAGTGCGGCCCCCGCCCGGTCGCATAGTGTTGCCCCCGACGACCCGAACGGACTGACCCAGCTCCCGACCCCTGCGGAACTCCCGCTCGTTATGGGAGTGGTGGGCCTGCACCGTGTATGGGGCAGGCGGCAGCACAGAGTAAGGAGTTGGCGTGGGGGATGTGGCGGTTGGCGCACGGTCGGGGCACGACGGCGAGGAGCACCGCGGGCACCCCGTGGGGTCCGACGCCTCGGCCCCGGACGGCGCCGTGAACTCCGGGAACGGCTTCGCGGCGGCCGGTGACGGCACGCCGCCCGGCCGGCCCCCGCGGACCGAGGAAGGCGGCGGCAGCGGCGGTGCTGCGCGCCGGCCGGAGAAGCAGCGCTCCTTCTGGAAGGAACTGCCGATCCTGATCGGCATCGCGCTGGTCCTGGCCCTGCTGATCAAGACGTTCCTGGTGCAGGCGTTCTCGATCCCCTCCGACTCGATGCAGAACACCCTCCAGCAGGGTGACCGCGTCCTGGTGGACAAGCTCACCCCCTGGTTCGGCTCCGAGCCCGAGCGCGGCGAGGTCGTCGTGTTCCACGACCCCGCCCAGTGGCTGGCGGGCGAGCCGACGCCGGAGCAGAACGCGGTGCAGAAGGCGCTGAGCTGGATCGGTCTGATGCCGTCCGCCGAGGAGAAGGACCTCATCAAGCGCGTGATCGGGGTCGGCGGCGACACGGTCGAGTGCGAGGGCAGCAGCCCGCTGAAGGTCAACGGCAAGGCGCTGGACGAGCCGTACGTGTACCCGGGCAACACGCCGTGCAGCGTGGACGACCAGGGCGGCCAGTTCAAGGTCAAGGTGCCCAAGGGCTACATCTGGGTGATGGGCGACCACCGCCAGAACTCGCGTGACTCGCGGTACAACCAGACCGACGAGAACCACGGCATGGTGCCGGTCAAGGACGTGGTCGGACGCGCGATCGTGAAGGCGTGGCCCATCAACCGCTGGGGCACCCTGCCGATCCCGGACACCTTCGACCAGCCGGGTCTGGACAAGCAGAGCTCCGCGGCCGCCTCGCTGCCGTACGCGCCGGGCGCGGCCGCCGTCGCGGGCGTGCTGCCGGTGGCCGTGTGGCGCCGCCGCAAGGGCACCCGCCCCGCCGCCGGGGCCGCGCGCGAGGTGTGATCCACGGGCATCGCCGAGGGCGGTGTTTCCCGGAAGACCCGGTGAAGAACCGGTCGACGGGGGACACCGCCCTCGCGGCTTTCCGGGCCGGTGTGCTACCAAGAGCGGATCGTGGCAGGCCGGGCCATCCCGGCGGAGGGGACCGGGAGACGACATGGGAAGTGCCGCAGGCGCGGGTTCCAAGGGGGGCCTCGGCCAAGTGCTGTCGGGTGTGGCGGTGGCCGTGGGCCTCCTGCTCTTCCTGGCCGGCTTCGGCTGGGCGGCCGTGACCTACCGGCCCTACATCGTGCCGACCAGCTCGATGGCCCCGACCATCGACGCCGGGGACCGGGTGCTGGCCCAGCGGGTCGACGGCGCGGACGTGCGCCGGGGTGACGTGGTCGTGTTCAGCGACAAGACCTGGGTGACCGGTGCCGACGTGGTCAAGCGGGTGGTCGCGGTCGGCGGGGACACCGTCGCCTGCTGCACCGACGGCAAGCTCACGGTCAACGGCAAGCCGGTCGACGAGCCCTACCTGCCCGAGGGCACCCCGGCCGAGATCAAGGGCTTTCCGACGGTGACCGTGCCCAAGGGCCGCCTCTTCCTGCTCGGTGACGAGCGGCAGGGCTCGCTGGACTCCACCGCCCACCTCACCGACGCGGCCGAGGGCACGGTGAGCCGAGGTGCGGTGGCCGCTCGCGTCGACTCGGTGATCTGGCCGATGAAGGGCATGCTCGCCCTGCCGTCCGGCTTCGAGGTGCTGGGGCCGGTGTCGCGGCAGGGGCCGCTGCCGCTCATCGAGGTGATGATCGTCGCCGGTGCGGTGCTGGTGCTGGGCGGTGCCGCCTACGGTCCGGTCGCTGCCCGCGTGGGCCGTTCCCGCACGCGTACCGAGCCGGAGCCCGCCCATGTCGGCTGAGGCCCCGGATACCTGCCCGGGTGGGCTGCGCAAGGTCGCCCGTGTGGTGCTGCTGGACCCCGAGGACCGCATCCTGCTGCTGCACGGCCACGAGCCGGACGACCAGGCCGACGACTGGTGGTTCACGCCCGGCGGCGGTGTGGAGGGTGCCGAGACACGTGAGCAGGCCGCGCTCAGGGAGCTGACCGAGGAGACCGGCATCACCGAGGTCGAACTGGGCCCGGTGCTGTGGCACCGCCGGTGCTCCTTCCCGTTCGCCGGGCGCCGCTGGGACCAGGACGAGTGGTACTACCTGGCCCGTACGGAGCAGACGGCCACCGCGGCGGCGGGACTGACGGAGCTGGAGCGGCGCAGCGTGTCGGGAGCGCGCTGGTGGACGTGTCGGGAACTCGAGCAGGCGCATGAGACGGTGTATCCGACCAGACTCGCCGGGCTGCTGCGCACGCTGCTCGACGAGGGTCCCCCGGCCAGACCCGTGACCCTCGACACGGAAATCGTCTGAGGGTTCGCCGGACTGGCGCACAATGGGGGGATCGCACGGCTGAAGGGGAACATGCCATGAGCGCCGAGGACCTCGAGAAGTACGAGACCGAGATGGAGCTGAAGCTCTACCGGGAGTACCGAGATGTCGTCGGTCTGTTCAAATACGTGATCGAGACGGAACGGCGCTTCTACCTCACCAATGACTACGAGATGCAGGTGCACTCGGTTCAGGGTGAGGTGTTCTTCGAGGTGACGATGGCGGACGCCTGGGTGTGGGACATGTACCGCCCGGCCCGGTTCGTCAAGCAGGTCCGGGTGTTGACGTTCAAGGACGTGAACATCGAGGAGCTGAACAAGAGTGATCTGGAGCTGCCCAGCGGGTGATCCCCGCTGGTGAAGCGGTGGTGAGTCACCCGTACGGGTGGCGGAGATATCCACAACGGCGGCTCCATCCACCAAGATCCACTTCTTTCGGCACGCCCCGCCACGGTGGGTGCCGGAGGTGGTGCCGACATGAGCAAGGAACGCAGTGGACTGGGCAGGTACGGCGAGGATCTGGCCGCGCGGCGGCTGACCGAGGCCGGGATGAGCATCCTGGAGCGCAACTGGCGCTGCGGGCGCTCCGGTGAGATCGACATCGTCGCGCGGGACGGCGGCACGCTGGTCGTCTGCGAGGTGAAGACCCGCAGGGGCGGGGGCTTCCAGCACCCGATGGCCGCCGTCACGCCGGAGAAGGCCCGGCGGCTGCTGGACCTGGCCGAGCGCTGGGTCCATACGCACGGCGGAGCACCGCCCGGCGGGGTCCGGGTCGACCTGGTCGGGGTGCTGCTGCCCCGGCGCGGGGCGCCCGCCGTGGAGCATGCGCGGGGGGTGGCCTGAATGGGATTCGCCCGCACCTGCTCGGTGGCCCTGGTCGGCGTCGAGGGAGTCCTCGTCGAGGTCCAGGCCGACCTGGAGCCCGGAGTGGCCGCCTTCACCCTGGTGGGCCTGCCGGACAAGAGCCTTTCGGAGAGCCGGGACCGGGTCCGGGCCGCCGTGGTGAACTCCGGCGGCGAGTGGCCGCAGAAGAAACTCACCGTCGGGCTCAGCCCGGCCTCGGTGCCCAAGGCCGGCTCGGGATTCGATCTCGCCGTCGCCAGTGCCGTGCTCGGTGCCGCCGAGCGCATCGACCCCAGGGTGCTCGCCGACATCGTCATGATCGGTGAACTCGGTCTCGACGGCCGGGTCCGGCCGGTCCGGGGCATCCTCCCCGCCGTGCTGGCCGCCGCCGACGCCGGGTACACACAGGTGGTCGTGCCGGAGTGCGCCGCGGCCGAGGCCGCGCTCGTGCCCGGAGTGTCGGTGCTCGGCGTACGCAGCCTGCGGCAACTGATCGCCGTCCTCGCCGACGAACCGGTGCCCGAGGAGGAACCGGACGCCCCCGGGCGGCCCGACCCGCTCCTCGCCGGCCTCCGGATGCCCGGCACCGGTTCGGCCACCGGAATGCACAGCGTCGGCGCCGCCCAGCACGACCTGGGCCACGACCTGGCCGACGTGGTGGGCCAGACCTCGGCGCGCACCGCCGTGGAGGTGGCCGCGGCAGGCGGCCACCATCTCTTCCTCGAAGGCCCGCCGGGCGCGGGCAAGACGATGCTCGCCGAGCGCCTGCCCGCCGTCCTGCCCCCGCTGACCCGGCAGGACTCGCTGGAGGTCACCGCCGTGCACTCGGTGGCCGGGCTGCTGCCACCGGGCAAGCCGCTGATCGACGTGGCGCCCTACTGCGCCCCGCACCACTCGGCCACCATGCAGTCGCTCGTCGGCGGCGGCCCCGGCATCGCCCGGCCCGGAGCCGTCTCCCTGGCCCACCGGGGCGTGTTGTTCCTGGACGAGGCGCCCGAGTTCCACAGCCAGACCCTGGACGCGCTGCGACAGCCGCTGGAGTCCGGGCACGTGGTGATCGCGCGCAGTGCGGGGGTGGTGCGGTTCCCGGCGCGGTTCCTGATGGTGCTCGCGGCCAACCCCTGCCCGTGCGGGCGGTTCTCGCAGCGCGACTCCCTGTGCGACTGCCCGCCCTCGGCTATCCGGCGCTACCAGTCCCGGCTCTCCGGCCCGCTGCTGGACCGGGTGGACCTGCGGGTCGAGGTGGACGCGGTCACCCGCGCCCAGCTCACCGACCCCGGCGCGCGCGGCGAGTCCACCGCGACCGTGGCCGACCGGGTGCGAGAGGCCCGGCAGCGGGCGGCGGCCCGGCTGGCCGGGACCCCGTGGGGGACCAACAGCGAGGTGCCCGGGCGGGAGCTGCGCAGCCGCTTCCACGCCGTGGCGGGTGCCATGGACGACGCCGAGCGCAATCTGGAGCGGGGCGTGCTCACCGCGCGCGGCATCGACCGGGTGCTGCGGGTGGCGTGGACCGTCGCCGACCTCGTCGGACACGACCGCCCGGACGCCGGTGACGTCGCCCTCGCGCTGCAACTGCGCACCGGCGTCCCGCGCGGCGTCCCCATGGCCATCGGGGCCCTGGCATGACGGCGGGGGAGTCCGAGCGGATGGGCCGGGTCTTCCTCACCCGCGTCATCGAACCCGGCGACGACATCGGGGGCAGATGGCTGAGGCAGTTCGGGGTGCCGGAGACGGTGCGGCGACTGCGGGAGGGCGGCGAGCCCCTGCCCGGGGTGAGCGGCACCCGCTGGCGCGGCCTGCTGGCCCGAGCCGCGCGCGCCGAGCCGGAAGCGGACCTGGCGGCGGCGCGGGCGGGCGGGACACGGTTCGTGTGTCCGGGGGACACCGAGTGGCCCGCCCAGCTCGACGACCTGGGCGACGGACGCCCGGTGGGCCTGTGGGTGCGCGGGCGGCCCGGACTGCGGATGTGGGCGCTGAGGTCCGTGGCGGTCGTGGGGGCGCGTGCCTGCACCGAGTACGGCGCCCATGTGGCCGCCACACTCGCCGCCGGGCTGGCGGAACGGGGGTGGGTGGTCGTCTCCGGCGGGGCCTACGGGG
Organism: Streptomyces seoulensis; assembly: GCF_022846655.1. NCBI lineage: Bacteria > Bacillati > Actinomycetota > Actinomycetes > Kitasatosporales > Streptomycetaceae > Streptomyces > Streptomyces seoulensis. The sequence goes on along the minus strand of NZ_AP025667.1, from coordinate 5,132,207 downwards.
TCGACGGCGCCGCGCACCGGGGCGCCCTCGCGGCGGACGGCGCCACCGTCGCCGTGCTGGCCTCGGGAGTGGACCGGCCCTATCCGCGCGGGCACACCGCGCTGATCGACCGGATCGCCCAACAGGGTCTGGTGATCGGGGAGTTGCCCCCGGGTGACCATCCGACACCGAACCGCTTCGTCGTCCGCAACCGCGTGATCGCGGCCCTCACCCGCGGCACGGTCGTCGTGGAGGCCGCCTGTCGCAGCGGCTCCCTGGTCACGGCGCGCGCCGCCCAGCGGCTCGGCAGATTCACCATGGGGGTGCCCGGACCCGTCACCAGCGCGCTCTCCGCCGGGGTGCACGAGCTGCTGCGCGGTGAGGCGGTGCTCGTCACCGACGCGGCGGACGTGGTCGAACTCGTCGGCGAGATCGGCGAACTGGCCCCGCCCCGGCGTGGCCCGGTACTGCCACGCGATCTGCTCGCCCCGGATGCGGCGGCCGTGCTCGCCGCGCTGCCGGCCGCCCGCCCGGCCGGGCCCGAGGAGGTCGCCCGCGAGGCGCGCACCACCCGCGAGGAGGCGGTCGCCCGGCTGTACGAGCTTCGAGCGCTTGGCTATGTCGAACGACACGACGACGGCTGGAAGTTGACACGCCAGGCACTCCTCCCGGTCCTGAAAGACCCGCACCCGCCCTGACCGAGGGTGTTCGGCCGTCCGGGCGAATCCCCTACGCCCTTGGCGTTTACCGGAGTTGACTCCCGCGACCGGTCACGCTGAGCGAACCGGGTGAGGCGCCGGAGCCGCCCCGCACAGGGGTGCGCATGCGGGTGGTGCCCCGTTGTTCGCACACCGCGACTCTCCAGTCACGCTACGCTCACGAAAGCTCGGGTGCGGAGGGGCCGCCGACCCGCACCGCCCCGCTGCGGCCCGCGCCCCACCGACGACCCGGCGTCCAGCCACTACCCCGCTTCCCCCACCCACGGCACGGCACTTCACGGCAGAACGGCACTAGGCGACGAATGCCCCAGCACACCTCCGGCTCCGACCGGGCGGCGGCCCCCCCAGCCGCCCGCGACGGCGGCAGCGTGCGGCCGCCCGCTCCCTCGACGCTCGACGAGCTGTGGCGGTCGTACAAGGCGACGGGGGACGAGCGCCTCCGGGAGCAGTTGATCCTGCACTACTCGCCGCTCGTCAAGTACGTGGCGGGCCGGGTGAGTGTCGGCCTGCCGCCCAATGTGGAGCAGGCCGACTTCGTCTCCTCCGGCGTGTTCGGGCTCATCGACGCGATCGAGAAGTTCGACATCGACCGCGAGATCAAGTTCGAGACGTACGCGATCACCCGGATCCGCGGCGCCATGATCGACGAGCTGCGGGCGCTGGACTGGATCCCCCGCTCGGTCCGGCAGAAGGCACGCAACTACGAGCGGGCCTACGCCACGCTGGAGGCGAAGCTGCGGCGCACCCCCAGCGAGCAGGAGGTCGCCGCCGAGCTGGGCGTGGAGGTCGAGGAGCTGCACGCGGTCTTCAGCCAGTTGTCCCTGGCCAACGTCGTCGCGCTGGAGGAGCTGCTGCACGTCGGCGGCGAGGGCGGCGGCCGGCTCAGCCTCATGGACACCCTGGAGGACACCGCCGCCGACAACCCCGTCGAGGTGGCCGAGGACCGCGAGCTGCGCCGCTTCCTGGCGCGGGCCATCAACACCCTGCCCGACCGCGAGAAGACCGTGGTCACGCTGTACTACTACGAGGGCCTCACCCTCGCCGAGATCGGCAACGTCCTCGGTGTCACCGAGAGCCGGGTCAGCCAGATCCACACCAAGTCGGTGCTCCAGCTCAGGGCCAAGCTGGCGAGCTTCGGACGCTGACCTCCTGCCGGGTCCGGCGGGCGGTCCGTAAAGTGGGGGCGTGCCAAGGATTCGAGCGGCCTCCGTGGCCGAGCACCGGTCGATGCAGCGAGCCGCCCTGCTGGACGCGGCCCGGACCCTGCTGTCCGAGGGCGGGACGGAGGCGCTGACCTTCCCCGCGCTGGCGGAGCGCACGGGCCTGGCCAGGTCGTCGGTGTACGAGTACTTCCGGTCGCGGGCAGCCGTGGTCGAGGAGCTGTGCGAGGTCGACTTCCCCGTCTGGGCGGCGGAGGTCGAGGCGGCGATGACGCGGGAGCCCGCCGCCGAGGGCAAGGTCGAGGCGTATGTGCGCCGGCAGCTCGCCCTGGTCGGGGACCGCAGGCACCGGGCCGTCGTGGCGATCTCCGCGAGCGAACTCGACGCCGGGGCGCGGGAGAAGATCCGCGCCGCGCACGGCGGGCTCGTGGCGATGATCGTCGAGGCGCTGGCCGGACTCGGGCACGAGCAGCCACGGCTCGCCGCGATGCTGCTCCAGGGCGTCGTGGACGCGGCCGTGCGCCGTATCGAGCTCGGCGCGGCCGAGGAGCCGGAGACGATCACCGAGGCGGCGGTCGCCATGGCCCTGCGCGGCGTCCGGGGCTGAGACCGCTCAGCCGGGCGGCACCGGAACACCCAGCACCGGCAGGAGCCGGGACGGACCCCGGACGAGTAGCCACGGTGGCAGCAGGGCCAGCGGATTCAGATAGGTCCCGCCGTCCAGCAGGCCCCAGTGCACACACGTGCCAGGACAGTGCGACCCGGTGCCCTCCACCGTCCCGACCACCTCCCCGGCCCGTACCTCCGCCCCCTCCGTCACTCCGGCGCGCACCGGCTCGTACGTCGTCCGCAGCGAGGTGCCCGCCAGCCGCACCGCGACCACGCCCCGGCCCGCCACCCGCCCCGCGAACGACACCCGGCCCGCCGCCACCGCCCGCACCGGGGCGCCCGGTGGCGCCGCGAGGTCCACGCCCCGGTGCCCGGCGGCATACACGGTGGCGGGCGGCTCCCAGCCCCGCAGCACCGCCGGACGCACCCCCACCGGCCAGACGCGGGCGAGGGCGGGCACCCGCTTCCCGGGCGGTTCTCCGGACGGCGGGTCCGCCCAGGCCAGAGGGGTAAGCAGGGCAAGGGCCAGAGCAAGTGGCAGAATTGGGCCGATTGTCCAGGTCATCACGTATCGCACCAGTCGTCGCATGCGGAAACCCTGCCGCGCGCCGGCCGATCATGGCGGGATCTGTGGACAACCGGCCGGTTGTGGACAGCGGCGTCACCCGGTACCCCGGCCGTCCCGTACACTTCTTCTGGCGATCCGGGTCACCGGGTCGACTTCGCACGCCCCGGTACGAGGCCCCTCACAGGGTTCGTACAAGCGCCCCTCGGTCCTTCGCGGCACGGCGCACCGCGGGCGTCAGGCGCGACCGCCGTCCGGCGGACGCGGCACAACCGAGAATCTCAAGGAGATGGCCATGGCCGTCGTCACGATGCGGGAGCTGCTGGAGAGCGGCGTCCACTTCGGTCACCAGACCCGTCGCTGGAACCCGAAGATGAAGCGCTTCATCTTCACCGAGCGCAACGGCATCTACATCATCGACCTGCTCCAGTCGCTGTCGTACATCGACCGCGCCTACGAGTTCGTCAAGGAGACCGTCGCCCACGGCGGCACGGTCATGTTCGTCGGCACGAAGAAGCAGGCGCAGGAGGCCATCGCGGAGCAGGCCACCCGCGTCGGCATGCCCTACGTCAACCAGCGCTGGCTGGGCGGCATGCTCACCAACTTCTCGACCGTCTACAAGCGTCTGCAGCGCCTCAAGGAGCTCGAGCAGATCGACTTCGAGGACGTCGCCGCCTCCGGTCTGACCAAGAAGGAGCTGCTGGTCCTCTCCCGCGAGAAGGCCAAGCTCGAGAAGACCCTCGGTGGTATCCGCGAGATGCAGAAGGTGCCCAGCGCCGTCTGGATCGTGGACACCAAGAAGGAGCACATCGCGGTCGGCGAGGCCCGGAAGCTCAACATCCCGGTCGTCGCCATCCTCGACACCAACTGTGACCCCGACGAGGTCGACTACAAGATCCCGGGCAACGACGACGCGATCCGCTCCGTCACCCTGCTCACCCGCGTGATCGCCGACGCCGTCGCCGAGGGCCTCATCTCCCGCTCGCGCGTCGCCACCGGTGACAAGGGCGAGAAGGCCGCGGCCGAGCCGCTGGCCGAGTGGGAGCGCGACCTGCTCGAGGGCGAGAAGAAGGCCGACGAGGCCGCCGAGGCCGTCGAGATCGCCGCCGAGTCGCCGGCCCCCGACGCCCCGGTCTCCGAGGCCGTCGAAGAGGCTGCCGCCGAGGTTGAGGCCGCCCCCGAGGCCGAGCAGGCCTGACACCGGCGCTGACGGTGGGGGCGGCATGAACCCCGCCCCCGCCCGTCACCCGTAGGCCGACATGACGCCCGCGACCGGCCGCAAGCCGATCGCGGGCCCATGCGGATCTCCGATCTCCCAAGACTTCCAGAAAGACTCACAGACTCATGGCGAACTACACCGCCGCCGACGTCAAGAAGCTCCGTGAGCTCACCGGCGCCGGCATGATGGACTGCAAGAAGGCGCTGGACGAGGCCGAGGGCAACGTCGACAAGGCCGTCGAGGCGCTGCGCATCAAGGGCCAGAAGGGCGTCGCCAAGCGTGAGGGCCGCTCCGCCGAGAACGGCGCCGTGGTCTCCATCATCGCCGACGACAACTCCGCCGGTGTCCTGGTCGAGCTGAAGTGCGAGACGGACTTCGTCGCCAAGGGCGACAAGTTCCAGGCCGTGGCCAACGCCATCGCCGAGCACGTCGTCAAGACCTCCCCGGCCGACATCGAGGCGCTCCTCGCCTCCGAGATCGAGCCCGGCAAGACCGTCCAGGCGTTCGTGGACGAGGCCAACGCCAACCTCGGCGAGAAGATCGTCCTGGACCGCTTCGCGCAGTTCACCGACGGCTACGTCTCCGCGTACATGCACCGCACGATGCCCGACCTGCCCCCGCAGATCGGTGTCCTCGTCGAGCTGGACAAGCCCAACGCCGAGGTCGCCAAGGGCATCGCCCAGCACATCGCCGCGTTCGCGCCGAAGTACCTCTCCAAGGAGGACGTGCCGGCCGACGTCGTCGAGTCCGAGCGTCGCATCGCCGAGGAGACCACCCGCGCCGAGGGCAAGCCCGAGGCCGCGATCGCCAAGATCGTCGAGGGTCGTCTCAACGGCTTCTTCAAGGACGCCACGGTGCTCGGTCAGCCGTACGCCCTGGACAACAAGAAGTCGGTCCAGAAGGTGCTGGACGAGGCCGGTGTCACCCTGACGCGCTTCTCGCGCATCAAGGTCGGCATCTGAGTCCGTACCGCGATCGACGCGCGACCCCGATAGGGTCGACAGCAGTCGTCCGCGCAGACCGCCGTCCGTGAGCAAGTGGCGGACGGCAGCAGATCTGACGAGGAGGCCATTGCCGCGCATGGGAGCTGGAAACGACCCCATCGGCAATGGCCTTCTTCGTATGTGCAACACGTGAAAGAGGCGGGATCTCCATGACCACCAAGGCTCAGAAGAGCGACGACGGCAAAGTGCGCGGCCGGTTTCTGCTGAAGCTGTCCGGAGAGGCCTTCTCCGGCGGCGGTGGCCTCGGCGTCGACCCGGACGTGGTGCACAAGATCGCCCGCGAGATCGCCGCCGTCGTGCGTGACGGCGCCGAGATCGCGGTCGTGATCGGCGGCGGCAACTTCTTCCGCGGCGCCGAGCTGCAGCAGCGCGGCATGGACCGCGCCCGCTCCGACTACATGGGCATGCTCGGCACCGTGATGAACTGCCTCGCCCTCCAGGACTTCCTGGAGAAGGAGGGCATCGACAGCCGCGTGCAGACCGCCATCACCATGGGCCAGGTCGCCGAGCCGTACATCCCGCTGCGCGCCGTGCGCCACCTGGAGAAGGGCCGCGTGGTCATCTTCGGCGCCGGCATGGGCATGCCGTACTTCTCCACCGACACCACCGCCGCCCAGCGCGCCCTGGAGATCGACGCCGAGGCGCTGCTCATGGGCAAGAACGGTGTGGACGGGGTCTACGACGCCGACCCCAAGACCAACCCGGACGCCGTCAAGTTCGACGCGCTCGGCTACGGCGAGGTCATCACCCGCGACCTCAAGGTCGCCGACGCCACCGCCGTCACCCTGTGCCGCGACAACAGCCTGCCGATCCTCGTGTTCGAGCTCCTGGCGGAGGGCAATATCGCCCGGGCCGTCAAGGGTGAGAAGATCGGCACACTCGTGGGTGACCAGGGCAGCCGGGACTGACCGGCGACCCCGCCTTACGGGCGCGACCTTGTCCGGGGCAAGGACGGGACGCGCCCCGGCCGGGGGATGGACAATGTCCTGCCGGTCGGGAACCGTGCAGGAAGCAGACGCGACGCAGCCGGCCGCCGCCCGATCGGGGATCGCAGCCGGGCCTCACTCAAGACACGCAGGAGCAAGTGGTGATCGAAGAGACCCTCCTCGAAGCCGAGGAGAAGATGGAGAAGGCCGTCGTGGTCGCCAAGGAGGACTTCGCCGCGATCCGCACCGGCCGTGCGCACCCGGCGATGTTCAACAAGATCGTGGCCGACTACTACGGTGCCCCGACGCCGATCAACCAGCTGGCCTCGTTCTCCGTGCCGGAGCCGCGCATGGCCGTGGTCACCCCGTTCGACAAGAGCGCGCTGCGCAACATCGAGCAGGCGATCCGTGACTCGGACCTGGGCGTCAACCCCAGCAATGACGGCAACATCATCCGTGTGGTGTTCCCCGAGCTGACCGAGGAGCGCCGCCGCGACTACATCAAGGTCGCCAAGCACAAGGCCGAGGACGCCAAGGTCTCGATCCGCTCCGTGCGCCGCAAGGCCAAGGACGCCATCGACAAGCTGATCAAGGACGGCGAGGTCGGCGAGGACGAGGGCCGCCGCGCCGAGAAGGAGCTCGACGACCTGACCGCCAAGTACGTGGCGCAGGTGGACGAGCTTCTCAAGCACAAGGAAGCGGAGCTGCTCGAAGTCTGATGAGCGACTCTTCCTGGGGGGCGCCGCCGCAGGCGGGGCAGGCCGGGTACTGGGGGCCCACCGCGGGTGGGCCTGTCCAGGGGGCTGCCCCGGCGGGTCCCGCCTACGATGCGCCCGAGGCGCAGCAGACTCGCCCCATGCCCAGCGTGCCCGACGTACCCGCGTATGGCGGAGACCAGGACGACGACCCGATGCCCGACTCCCCGCAGCCGGTACCCGCGCCGAAGAAGACCGCGGGCCGTGATCTGAGCGCGGCCATAGGCGTCGGCGTCGGACTCGGCGTGGTGATCATCGCCTCGCTGTTCGTCGTCAAGGCCGTCTTCGTCGGTGTGGTCGCGGTCGCGGTGGTCGTCGGGCTGTGGGAGCTGACCAGTCGGCTCCAGGAGCGCAAGGGGATCAAGGCACCGCTGGTGCCGCTCGCGGTGGGCGGGGCGGCCATGGTGGTCGCCGGTTACGCGCGCGGCCCCGAGGGTGCCTGGGTCGCCATGGCGCTCACCGCGCTCGCGGTCCTGGTCTGGCGGATGACACAGCCGCCGGAGGGTTACCTGAAGGACGTCACGGCCGGCGTCTTCGCCGCGTTCTACGTCCCGTTCCTGGCGACGTTCGTGGCGATGATGCTCACCGCCGACGACGGTGCCTGGCGGGTGCTGACGTTCCTGCTCCTCACCGTCGTCAGCGACACCGGCGCGTACGCGGTGGGCTGGCGCTTCGGCAAGCACAAGCTCGCTCCGCGCATCAGCCCCGGCAAGACCCGCGAGGGTCTGCTGGGCGCGGTGGCCTTCGCCATGGTCGCGGGCGCGCTGTGCATGCAGTTCCTGATCGACGACGGCGCCTGGTGGCAGGGCCTGATCCTGGGCCTCGCGGTCGCGGCCAGCGCCACGCTGGGCGACCTCGGCGAGTCCATGATCAAGCGTGACCTCGGCATCAAGGACATGGGCACCCTCCTCCCCGGCCACGGAGGAATCATGGACCGCCTGGACTCCCTCCTGCCGACGGCACCCGTGGTGTGGCTGCTGATGGTGGCGTTCGTGGGGTCCTGACCCCGGACACGCCGACGGGCCCCGCTCTCACTTCGAGGGCGGGGCCCGTCGGCGTTCGCGCGGGGCGACTGCGCGCCCACCTTTCCTACGACGTTCCGGCGGACGTGCTCCGCCGCTCGATCAGGATGACGTCACGCCATACGCCGTGGAGCTTGCCGATGCGTTCGCGTGTGCCGATGACGCGGAATCCGGCGGACCGGTGCAGGGCGAGGCTGGCGGAGTTCTCCGGGAAGACGCCGGACTGGATCGTCCAGATGCCCGCTGCCTCGGTCGACGTGATCAGTTCGCGCAGGAGTGCGGCGGCGATCCCCCGGCCACGTGCGCCGGGACGGACGTACACCGAGTGCTCGACGACGCCGGCGTACGCGCAGCCGTCCGTGACGGGCGCCACGGCGACCCAGCCGAGCACGGTGCCCGTGTCGTCGAGTGCGACGTGCCGGTGGCCGGGCAGCCTGGCGGCGTCGAACCGGTCCCAGGTGGGGGCGGCCGTCTCGAAGGTGGCGTCGCCTTCGTCGATGCCGAGTCGGTAGATCTCCAGGACCTGGGCCGCGTGCTCCGGGCCCATGGGACCGAGGCGCACTCCGGCCGGGGGTGTCACCGCCGTACCGCCGGGGCGATCTCCTCGATGAGGTCGCGGACGCGGTGTTCGATCTCGTCACGGATGGGGCGGACGGCGTCGATGCCCTGGCCGGCGGGGTCGGTGAGGCGCCAGTCGAGGTAGCGCTTGCCCGGGAAGACCGGGCAGGTGTCCCCGCAGCCCATGGTGATGACGACGTCGGAGCCTCGGACCGCCTCGACGGTGAGCACCTTGGGGACCTCGGCCGAGATGTCGATGCCGACCTCGGCGAGTGCCGCGACCACGGCCGGGTTGACGGTGTCCGCCGGTGCGGAGCCCGCGGAGCGGACCTGGACGCGGTCCCCCGCGAGGTGGGTGAGGAAGGCGGCGGCCATCTGGGAGCGTCCGGCGTTGTGGACGCAGACGAACAGCACCGTGGGCAGGGCGGTGTCAGACATGGGCGGGGTCTTCCAGGGCTGCGGGCGTGGCGGGGGTGAAGTAGCGGCGGGCGTACAGCGCGACGTGGACGAGGCCGATCAGTACGGGTACCTCGATGAGCGGGCCGACGACGCCGGCGAGGGCCTGGCCGGAGGTGGCGCCGTAGGTGGCGATGGCGACGGCGATGGCCAGCTCGAAGTTGTTGCCCGCGGCGGTGAAGGCGAGCGTGGTCGCACGCGGGTGGTCCAGGCCCACGGCCCGGCCGAGAACCATGGAGCCGGACCACATGAGCGCGAAGTAGACCAGCAGCGGCAGGGCGATGCGGGCCACGTCGAGGGGCTTGGACGTGATGGCGTCGCCTTGGAGGGCGAAGAGGATGACGACGGTGAACAGCAGTCCGTAGAGGGCGAAGGGGCCGACGCGCGGGATCAGCTTCGACTCGTACCAGGTGCGGCCCCTGGTCCTCTCGCCGATGCGGCGGGTGAGGTAGCCGGCCGCGAGCGGGATGCCCAGGAAGATCAGCACGCTGCGGGCGATCTCCCAGACCGAGACGTCCAGTCCGCTCTGCGCCAGGCCGAGCAGGCCGGGCAGGAAGCTCAGGTAGAACCAGCCGAGGGCCGAGAACGCGATCACCTGGAACACGGAGTTCAGGGCGACCAGGACGGCGGCGGCCTCGCGGTCTCCGCAGGCGAGGTCGTTCCAGATGACGACCATGGCGATGCAGCGGGCGAGGCCGACGATGATCAGGCCGGTGCGGTACTCGGGCAGGTCCGGCAGGAACAGCCAGGCCAGGGCGAACATGAGCGCGGGGCCGACGATCCAGTTCAGCAGCAGCGAGGGCAACAGGAGCCGGCGGTCCCGGGTGACGGTGTCGAGGCGGTCGTAGCGGACCTTGGCCAGCACCGGGTACATCATCACGAGCAGGCCCGCCGCGATCGGCAGGGACACCCCGCTCACGGTCACCGTCGCCAGCGTGTCCCCGAGCCCGGGCACCAGGCGCCCCAGGCCGAGCCCGGCCACCATCGCGGCGAGGATCCACAGCGCCAGATGACGGTCCAGGAACGACAGGCGTCCGGCCACGTTCCGGTCAGGTGCGCTCATGCTCACGACGACGCTCCGGCGGTCTCCGCGTGGAGGGGCAGGGGCTCGCCGCTCGGGCGGGTGAGGATGCCCGCGAGACGGTCGGTCGTCTCCGGCAGCGACCAGTAGTAGACCCAGGTGCCGCGCCGCTCGCAGTCGATGAGGCCGGCCTGGCGCAGCAGCTTGAGGTGATGGGAGATGGTCGGCTGGGACAGGTCGAACGCCGGAGTCAGGTCACAGACGCAGACCTCCCCGCCCGCCCTCGAAGCGATCAGCGACAGCAGCCGCAGCCTGACCGGGTCCCCCAGTGCCTTGAACACCTTCGCCAACTCGACCGCCTGGTCCTCGCCCAGGGGAGCGGTCAGCAGTCCCGGGCAGCAGTCATCGTCCCCGGAGGTCCGGTCCGACACGGCAGGCTCTTGCTTCGACATGCTTCGATATTGACAGGCTTCTATGCAGGGCGCAATGTTGCATCGACAGATGTCAATGCAAGTCGATGGGAGCACCGCCATGTCTCGCGTCCAGCTCGCCCTCCGCGTCAGCGACCTCGAAGCGTCGGTCGACTTCTACTCGAAGCTGTTCGGCGTCGAACCGGCGAAGCGGCGCGACGGCTACGCCAACTTCGCGATCACCGAACCGCCGCTCAAGCTCGTCCTGATCGAAGGCGAGCCCGGACAGGACACCCGCCTGGACCACCTCGGCGTCGAGGTCGACTCCACCGACCAGGTCTCCGCGGCGACCGGACGGCTGAAGGAAGCCGGCCTGGCCGCCTTCGAGGAGCGCGACACCTCCTGCTGCTACGCCCTCCAGGACAAGGTGTGGGTCCACGGCCCCGGCAAGGAGCCCTGGGAGGTCTACGTGGTCAAGGCCGACGCCGGCACCCTGGGCAAGAGCGCCGCCCCCGCCCCGGCCGGCGGCTGCTGCTCCGGTCGGGCCGACGAGGGTGCTCCGGAGGTGGATACGTCCGCAGTCGTCCCCCGGAGGTGACCGCGCACACCCGCCTCTGGCCTGGGCGGGCCGTGTTGATCTGCGACACTGGAAGGGTTATGCCGAAGCCCGGAGAACTTGCAGTGGCCGGGCACGAACAAGCCCCCTACCAGGGAGTTTAGCGCCAGGCAGGGGGCTCGGTCGGGGCCGTCGGGCCGTCTCTGGGCCGTCAGGTTCGAGGAGCGGGCAGCAGCACCGTGTCCACGGCCTTCCGGGTGCGTTCCTGACTCGACGGCATCAGGTGCGCGTAGACCCGCAGCGTCAGCCCCGGATCGGAGTGGCCCAGGTACTCGCTCACGGCCTTGATGCTCTCGCCGGCGTCCAGGAGCACCGAAGCATAGAAGTGCCGCAGGGCGTGCATCCCGTGCTCGCGGGCGAACGCGTACTTCCCGTCGTCCCCTGCTTCCGCGATCAGGCCGGCTGAGGCGAGCGCGGGCTTCCATTCCTGGATGTTGAAGTTGCTGCGCCAGACCAACCCGCTCGCGGTGTTCGTGAACAGCAGGCGTGCCGATACCTTCGGGCCGTCAGGCTTCCGCCACGGCAACGTGATCTCCACTGGCGTGTATCGGTCCATGTGGGCACGTAACGCGTCGACCACCGACGACGGCAACGGCACGTCACGCTCCTTGTTGCATTTCGGCGGGGCGAACACGGCCTTGCCGCGGATCAGCTTCACCTGCCGGACCACGTGCACGGTGCCGTTCTCGAAGTCGAGGGCGTCCTCAGCCAGCCCCACGATCTCCCCTTGCCGAAGACCGCAGCCGGCGCCCATGTCGACCATGGGCCGGTATCGGAGATGGATCGCGGTTACATGCATAGCGCGACCGACATACCTATGGCCCAAGCTGTCTAGAGACCTGGAAAAGACGTCAAAACGTCGAAGCGTCTTGACGAAGTTCCATCGATCAAGGAGGAGAGGCTCCCGAATGGCCAGCACCGACGATGACCGTCGGCCCAAGTACCAACGGATCGCGGACTCCCTGCGCGAGGCGATCCAGTCGGGCGAGTACGGTCCGGGTGATCGGCTTCCGGGAGAGAACGAGCTGATGGCCGCGCACGGCGTGGCCCGCATGACTGCGCGGCAAGCGCTGAGCGTGCTCCGCGACGAGGGTGTAGTCGAGGCCCGCAAGGGTGCCGGCGTGTTCGTCCGGGACTTCAAGCCGCTTCGTCGTCGAGGCATTCAGCGGTTGTCCCAGAAGCAGTGGGGCAGCGGCCGGTCGATCTGGTCCGCCGACACTGAGAATCGTGCCCTTGAGGTTGATCAGGTCACGGTGTGCGAAGAGGTCGCGCCGGATCACGTCAGCGCCGTTCTAGACCTTGATGATGGCGAGCGGGTCTGCGTGCGGCGTCGGCGCTTCGTCCTTGATGGCAAGCCCGTCCTGCTCGCAACGAGCTACCTGCCCATGTCGCTGGTCGCCGACTCCGCGATCACCCAGAAGGACACAGGGCCAGGCGGCACCTACGCCAGGCTTGCCGAACTCGGCTACAAGCCTGTGCACTTCCGCGAGGAAGTCCGCTCCCGCATGCCATCGAAGGGACTACGCCCAGCAGTACCCATCAGCACTCTTCAGGCAGCCTGTATGACCGCTGATGACCGATCTCTGCAGCTACGGATCAGAAGGCATGCCCCAACCGTGCCTGATCGAGCGGGGAACCACGGCGAACACCGGTCAGGCTCACGGCATTGTGCCCCCCGTGGAGCGCTGAGATCATTACGGCGAGTGCCTAGAGAAGGCGCCGGGGGAGGGTCCTGTGTCGCCTGTCGTTCTTGTGCTCATTCTCGTGATGGCCTTGACACTAACCGTGACCGGCTTGTTGGCCATGACGACTGGGCGCATCGCATTCCCTTGGGTGCGCAAGGGAGTCAAACAGCCTCGCGTGTGGGGTGCTGGGACGTCGCTGATTGCTGCGAGCCTCACGGCAACTTGGCTGGTGCCCTTCCACGGCCAGAGTCTGCTCATGCTGGCTGGCGTCGCGCTGACGTGGCGGGCCCAGGGCCGGCGGCACCGGAAGACGCCACAGGGGGCTGATCTGTCAAGAACAGGTCTGACGCCTGACACCAACGGCTGACACCAACAGCGACGAACACGACCGGACGGGAGCGGCCCCTGGCAGTCAGAAGGTTGTCCTAGGGCTGGGGTCCCTCCAGCCCCCAGGCGGGCCGTGATCGACCTGATAAAGATGAGGCCAGACCTCAAAAAATCGCGATGTAATCTACGGCCGAAGGAGAACATCGAAGGCGGGGAATGCAATGCGGAGAGCGGTAATCGTGTCTAAGGCCGTACTCACGGTGATAGGCACGTGGCTTTCCCTCGTGCTGGCGATCGCACTTCCAGCCCTGCTTCCGGAGCGGTGGGAGTACTACATGATCTCCCCCGCCAGCGTGGGCCTGTGGATGCTTTGCATGCTCGTGGGGCCCATCGCAGTCTGCTGGAAACTGCGCTCCTGGATACGGACGGTCCCCGGTGATCCGCGGCGGCTGGACATCTGACTGGCTAGTCAAACGGGCCCGGCGCTGTGCCACTCTCGTGCTAGAACAGGCGGGCCCCCAGGGGGAACTACGGTGCTCAAAGGCACGATCGGTCCACCCCTTCCACGGGTGGAAACCCACAGGTCAGGCCCGGAGCTACCCAACCTCGCTCCTAAAGCGGGTGTACGCCAGGCGTGAAACGTCCCGGCGTGTGAAGGCGCCATGCCATCATCGGGCGATGCTGACCGAGGAGGACGCGCGCAGACTGGTGCTTGCCGAGATCGACGGCGCACGGGGCTGCGTCGAGTACGACCTTCGGATCCTGCGCGTGGTGGCCTTGCCGTTCGGGTGGATCTTCTACTGGGGAGCCGTCTGGGACGGTCAGGGACAGCGCCCTCGATTGGGGGGCAACGGTCCTTTCCTGGTGGATCGTGAAAACGAGCGGTTGATCCGAACGTCCACCAGCGTCCCCGTTGCCCGTCAGATCGCCGACTACGAACGGCGGCTGCGACGTGAAGCTCACGCCCGGAACCTGGCAGCGAAGCAAGCCGTACAGCAGCGCGGTACCGCAACCCCAACAACTGCCCCCGCCCATCGGCGTCCCTCAGAGGCCTCGGAGCGACCGGAATGACCGTCCTAGACCGAGCTGGCTAGAGCTACGGATCAGAGGTTGAGTCTCTGTAGCAGGCATCATGAGCCCGTGGGGATAGACGTGGAGCTGCACTCAGCACGGCCAACGCGTAACTGGCGCAAGTCCCGAGCGACGCTGATACAGAGTTCGTTCGGGCACGGGGACGCGTTGGCGGATGCGATCGGCTTGCTACGGCTGCTCGGAGTGCCTGGGCGGCTGACCGCCGTAGATCCGTACGGGGATGCTCTGATGAACGAGCAGGAGGCTGCCGTTGCTCTCGGTGAGATCCCCGATCTACGGCAACGGTGCACCGATGAGCGTCAGCTCCGTGCCTTGGACGACCTGGCAAGGTTGCTGGAGCGGTGCGCCGGCACTCCAGGCAGCTATCTGTGGTTCCAGGGCGACTGAAGCCGTGCCCCATCCGTGCCCGGTAGACCGGGAACTCACGGGGAACCACGGTCATTAGAAGGCACCGCGCATGAGGAAGGCGCCCGACCGATGTTCCTGGTCGGGCGCCGTTCTCACTGCTCATCAAGCGGAGGCGGTGGGATTTGAACCCACGGTGACATCGCTGCCACGACGTTTTCCGAGATCGATCCGGAGGCCCGGCTCGCCGGAACTGCGAGCGGCAGCAACAGCTTCTGGGAACATCCTGATCATGTGAACGGCGACAGTCCCTTGCTCTCCAGATGGGCGAGCAACGAGTCAAGGCATGCGTCTGCCGTGGCCAGGTCGGCACGGAAGAACGAGTCGTCACCGAGCGGCCCACCGCTGACGATGACCATCCATGCCGTCCGTCGCTCAACCATGCGGTCACCGTCGACCTTGAAGACGGTCGTGACTCCGCGCTCGGCCAGCCACTCCATCAGCTCAAGCATGTCCACTCGCACCCCTCCGGAGAGATCATCCCATCCCCAGAGCACGCACCCCTGGGCCGTCCCTGGGCCGTCCGAGGTCGACCAACGCCGACAGACGCCACCCACGGGTGACCACCCCCACCCCGCTCCGGCCTGGGCACCCCGAGTCGATCTGAGACACTGGTATCACCATGCCCAAGCCCGGAGAACTCACATTCGTCGCCCCCCGCGGAGCCAAGAAGCCGCCGCGGCACCTCGCCGACCTTTCGCCCGCGGAGCGGAAGGACGCTGTCGCCGAGGCGGGGGAGAAGCCGTTTCGTGCCAAGCAGCTCTCGCAGCACTACTTCGCGCGGTACACGCACGACCCCGAGCACTGGACGGACATCCCGGCCGGTGCGCGGGAGAAGCTGCGGGAGGCGCTGTTCCCGGACCTGATGTCGGTGGTCCGGCATCTGTCCACGGACCAGGGCACCACCCGTAAGACGCTGTGGCGGCTGTTCGACGGCACGCTGGTCGAGTCCGTGCTGATGCGGTACCCGGACCGGGTCACCATGTGCATCAGCTCGCAGGCCGGATGCGGCATGAACTGCCCGTTCTGCGCGACCGGGCAGGCGGGGCTGGACCGGAACCTGTCCACCGCCGAGATCGTGCACCAGATCGTGGACGGGATGCGGGCGCTCCGGGACGGAGAGGTCCCCGGCGGGCCCGCCCGGCTGTCCAACATCGTCTTCATGGGCATGGGCGAGCCGCTCGCCAACTACAAGCGCGTCGTCGGCGCCATCCGCGCCCTCACCGACCCCGCCCCCGACGGCCTCGGCCTGTCGCAGCGCGGCATCACCGTGTCGACCGTCGGCCTGGTCCCCGCCATCCACCGCTTCGCCGACGAGGGCTTCAAGTGCCGGCTGGCGATCTCCCTGCACGCCCCCGACGACGAACTGCGCGACACCCTCGTCCCCGTGAACACGCGGTGGAAGGTGCGCGAGGTCCTGGACGCCGGGTTCGAGTACGCGGAGAAGTCGGGCCGTCGGCTGTCCATCGAGTACGCGCTGATCCGGGACATCAACGACCAGGCGTGGCGCGGTGACCGGCTCGGCCGGCTGCTCAAGGGCAGGCCCGTGCACGTCAACCTCATCCCGCTCAACCCCACCCCCGGTTCCAAGTGGACCGCCTCGCGTCCCGAGGACGAGGAGGCGTTCGTGAAGGCCATCGCCGCGCACGGCGTGCCGGTGACCGTCCGGGACACCCGCGGTCAGGAGATCGACGGGGCGTGTGGCCAGCTCGCCGCCACCGAGCGGTAACCTGGGCCGGTCAGCACAACTTCATACGGTCATACATCTGCATATTCCGACAGGGGAGCGCCACAGCGCTGAGAGTGCGGCAACCAGGCCGCAGACCCTCTGAACCTCGCCCAGGTCATTCTGGGTAGGAAGTTCGGTCATCACTCAAGCTGTTGCGCCCTGCCCGGCCTCCCGCGCGGAGTCCGGGCAGGGCCGCGTCTCTTCCTGGCCCACCCAGGAGGACCACCAGTGCACACCAAGACCTTCGTGGCCGCGGCGGTCGGCCTCGGCCTGCTCACGCTCTCCGCGTGCGGGTCAACCGACACCAAGGGGGCCGCGGACACCAAGACCGTGACCCTCGTCAGCCACGACTCGTGGGCCGCGTCCAAGAACGTGATCGCGGACTTCGAGAAGCAGTCCGGCTACCGGTTGCGCGTCCTCAAGGACGGCGACGCCGGACAGGCCGTCAACAAGGCGGTCCTCACCAAGGACAACCCCCAGGGCGACGTCTTCTTCGGCGTCGACAACACCCTGCTCTCCCGCGCCCTCGACAACGGCCTCTTCCAGCCGTACGCGGCCAAGGGCCTCGACCAGGCCGACCCCGCCTTCCAGCTCGACCGCGCGGGGCACCGGGTCACGCCCGTCGACCACGGCGACGTCTGCGTCAACTACGACAAGGCGTACTTCGACAAGCACAAGCTGAAGCCGCCGCGCACCTTCGCCGACCTCGCCGACCCGAAGTACAAGAACCTCCTGGTCACCGAGAACGCCGCCACCTCCTCACCCGGCCTCGGCTTCCTGCTCGGCAGCGCCGCGACCTACGGCGACAAGGGCTGGGAGGGGTACTGGAAGAAGCTCAAGGCCAACGGGGTCAAGGTCGTCGACGGCTGGGAGCAGGCCTACTACCAGGAGTTCTCCGGCTCTTCCGAGGGCAAGAAGGCGGGCGGTGACCGGCCGCTGGTCGTGTCGTACGCCTCCTCGCCGCCCGCCGAGGTGATCTACGCCAAGAAGAAGCCGACGACCGCCCCGACCGGTGTCGCCGAGGGCACCTGCTTCCGGCAGGTCGAGTTCGCCGGGCTGCTGAAGAACGCGAAGAACCCCGAGGGCGGCAAGGCGTTCCTCGACTTCCTGCTGTCCAGGAAGTTCCAGCAGGACATGCCGATGAACATGTTCGTGTACCCGGTGATCAAGGGCGCCGAGGTGCCCGCCGAGTTCACCGAGTACGGGCCCGCGGCCAAGGACCCGGCGACCATGGCGCCCGGGAGGATCGCCGCCAACCGCGACCAGTGGGTCAGCTCGTGGACGTCGCTCGTACTGAAGTAGCCGCACGGCGAAGCCGCGGGAGCGTGGCGCGGCTGGGGCTGATGGCCCTGCCCGTCGCGTTCTTCGCGCTGTTCTTCGCCTGGCCCGTCACCGCGATCACGGCGCGCGGGCTCAAGGCCGACGGCACCTGGCACCTCGGGCGCTTCGCCGAGGTGCTGGCCCGCCCCGACATCCGGCACGTGCTGTGGTTCACCACCTGGCAGGCGCTCGCCTCCACGGCGCTCACCCTGCTGCTCGCGCTGCCCGCCGCCTACGCCTTCGCCCGGCTGGAGTTCCCCGGCAAGCAGGTGCTGCGGGCCGTGGTCACCGTGCCGTTCGTGCTGCCCACGGTGGTCGTCGGCACCGCGTTCCTCGCGCTGGTCGGCCACGGCGGACTGCTGGACGAGCTGTGGGGCGTCCGCCTGGACACCACGGTGTGGGCCATCCTGCTCGCGCACGTCTTCTTCAACTACGCCGTCGTCGTCCGTACCGTCGGCGGGCTGTGGGGACAGCTCGACCCCCGGCAGGAGGAGGCCGCCCGGATGCTCGGCGCGTCCCCGCTGCGCGCCTGGCGGCAGGTCACCCTGCCCGCGCTGGCGCCCGCCGTGGCCGCCGCCGCGCTGATGGTCTTCCTGTTCACCTTCACCTCCTTCGGCGTGGTCCAGATCCTCGGCGGGCCCACCTTCTCCACCCTGGAGGTGGAGATCTACCGCCAGACCTCCGAGGTCTTCGACCTGACCACGGCCGCCGTCCTGACCCTGGTCCAGTTCGCCGCGGTCGGCGCGATCCTCGCCGTGCACGCCTGGACGGTACGGCGCCGGGAGAGCGCGCTGCGCCTGGTCGACGCCTCCGTCACCGCCCGCCGTCCGCGCGGCGCCGGACAGTGGGCGCTGCTCGGCGGGGTGCTCGCCACCGTCGCGGTGCTGCTGGTGCTGCCGCTCGCCGTGCTGGTGCGCCGCTCGCTGGACGCGCCCGGGTTCGGCTACTACCAGGCGCTCACCGACGCCGACGGCGGTACGTTCCTGGTCGCGCCGCTGCACGCGGTGTGGACCTCGCTGGAGTACGCGTTCGCCGCCACCGGCATCGCCCTGGCCGTCGGCGGTCTCGCCGCCGCCGCGCTGGCCCGCCGGGACGCGGGGCGGCTGGTGCGCGGGTTCGACGCGCTGCTGATGCTGCCGCTCGGCGTCTCCGCGGTGACGGTCGGCTTCGGCTTCCTGATCGCGCTGGACGAGCCGCCGCTGGACCTGCGCCAGTCCTGGTTCCTGGTCCCGCTCGCCCAGGCGCTGGTGGGCGCCCCCTTCGTCGTACGGACCATGCTGCCGGTGCTGCGGGCGGTGGACACCCGGCTCAGGGAGGCGGCGGCCGTGCTCGGGGCTTCGCCCTGGCGGGTGTGGCGGGAGGTCGATCTGCCGCTGGTGCGGCGGGCGTCGCTGGTCGCCGCCGGGTTCGCGTTCGCGGTGTCGCTCGGTGAGTTCGGGGCGACCGTGTTCATCGCCCGGCCCGACGACCCGACGCTCCCGGTGGCGGTGGCCCGGCTGCTGAGCCGGCCGGGGGAGCTGAACTACGGCCAGGCGATGGCCCTTTCCACGATTCTCATGGTCGTCTGCGCGGCCGCGCTCCTCGTTCTGGAGCGGCTGCGCACCGACCGGACGGGGGAGTTCTGATGCTGCTGAGTCTTGAGGCGGCGACCGTCCGTCTCGGCGGGCGTGCGGTGCTCGACGCGGTGGACCTCGATGTCGCCGAGCACGAGGTGGTGTGCGTGCTCGGGCCGAGCGGCAGCGGGAAGTCGACCCTGCTGCGGAGCGTGGCGGGGCTGCAACCGCTGGACGCCGGAAGGGTGTCGCTCGACAGCCGGGACCAGGCGGGCGTTCCCGCGCACCGGCGCGGGGTCGGCCTGATGTTCCAGGACCATCAGCTCTTCCCGCAGCGGGACGTGGGCGGCAACGTCGGCTTCGGACTGCGGATGCACGGCATGCCCAAGGGCCGACGGGACGAGCGGGTCGGGGAGTTGCTGGAGCTGGTCGGACTGCCCGGCTCGGCCCGGCGGGCGGTGGCCGGGCTCTCCGGCGGTGAGCAGCAGCGGGTGGCCCTCGCGCGGGCGCTCGCACCCCGGCCGAGGCTGCTCATGCTGGACGAGCCGCTGGGTCAGTTGGACCGCTCGCTGCGGGAGCGGCTGGTGGTCGAACTGAGGGAACTGTTCACCCGGCTGGGCACCACCGTGCTCGCCGTCACCCACGACCAGGGCGAGGCGTTCGCGCTGGCCGACCGGGTGGTGGTGATGCGGGACGGACGGATCGCGCAGTCCGGTACCCCGCTGGAGGTGTGGCGCCGGCCCGCCGACGCGTTCGTGGCGCGGTTCCTCGGCTTCGAGAACGTGGTCCCGGCGAGCGTCACCGGGACGGCCGCCGACACCCCGTGGGGCAAGCTGCCGGTGCCCGAGGGTTCGCCGCAGGGCGCCGGGGAGCTGCTGGTGCGGCCCGCCGGGGTACGGCTCGTGGCCGCCGACGAGGGGCTGACCTGCACGGTCACCGCCCGCACCTTCCGGGGCACCCATGTGGCGCTCCGGCTCCAGCCCCAGGGCGGCGCCCCGCACCTGGAGGCGGCCTGCCCGCTGCGGGACGCGCCCGAGACCGGCGCCGAGGTCGGGGTGGAGTTCGACGCGGCGGAGATCGTCGTCCTCGGCTGACACCGCGCGCACGACAGCGGCCCGCCCCCGTACGAGACGGGGACGGGCCGCTGTCGTGCTCGGCGGGCGAAGGCGTCAGCCGCCGCTCTTCGCGCCACGGCGGCGCATGCCGAAGTACACCGCGCCACCGCCGACGACGACGAGGGCGCCGGCGACACCGGCGATCATGCCGGTGTTGGAGTTCGCACCGGTCTCGGCGAGGTTGGAGTCACCGATCGCCGCGGAGGGGGCGTTGCTCGGGGCCTCGGACGCCGGGGCGGCGGCGTTGCCGCTCTCGCTCTCGGAGGGGGCCGGGGAGGCGCTCTCCTCGGCCGGGGAGGAGGCCGACGGGGTCGGCTTCGGGGAGTCGGAGGCCGGGGCGCTCGGGGAGGGGGCCTCCTCCTTCGCGCAGGCGGTCGCCTGGGTCGTCAGGTTGCCCTTGATGTCCTCGTCGACGATGCCGGGCACCTTGACGTGGACGCGGTAGGTCGCGTTGGCCTTCCAGTCCTCGTCGAAGGTGATCGTCGCGCCCTCACGGGAACCGGTGACCTGCTGCTCGCCGATCTTCTTCTCATCGGCGCCGTTGTTCTCGAGGAACACGGTGACGGTGGCGGTCTTGCGGGAGGGGTCGATGTCCTTGACGACGATCTGACCCTTGTCGCCCGTGCACTTGGCCTCGGCCGAGAAGTCGTTGATGTTGCACGCGAGGGCCTGGCCGGCGACGCCGAGGGCCAGCGCGGCCGAGGCGGAGGCAACACCCAGGATGCGCACGGAGCGGCGCGCGTTACGGCGGGATATGGACAAGTCTTGTCCTTTGCTGAGTGCAGAACTGCGGGGGGTAGAGGGGGAGTTGGAGCGACGGACGGAGCGATGCCCCAGCACCCCCACGAGACACACAGGTTTATAAGCGCGCCATAAGCATGTCAATGCGTAGGCCGTCAACGGGCGTTGACTTTACTTTTTTATTGCCCACCGAGACGTTTCAACGCGTCGGAAGCCTGCTCGATCCGGCCAACCAGGGCGATACGGGACTCCATCGGCCGTTCCCGCGCCAACGCCCGCAGGAGCGGCCAGGTGGGGAGCTTCTCCGTCCAGTGTTCCTCGTCCACCAGCACCATGGGCGTCGGATTGCCGCGCGAGCCGTAGTAGTTGGGCGTGGCGTTGTCGAAGATCTCCTGCACGGTCCCGGCCGCGCCCGGCAGGAACACCACCCCGGCGTTGGAGCGGGCCAGCAGGCCGTCCTCCCGCGTGGCGTTGGCGAAGTACTTGCCCAGGTGCGAGGCGAACGCGTTGGGTGGCTCGTGGCCGTAGAACCAGGTCGGGATGCCCACCGACTCTCCCCCGTCCGGCCAGCGTTCCCGCACCTCGAAGGCGGCCCGCGCCCAGTCCGTCACGGACGGCGTGAAGGAGGGCGCCTTGGCCAGGACCCGGAGGGCCTCGGTCAGCATCCCGTCCTCGAACGGGGCAGCGTAAGCACCGAGGTTGGCCGCCTCCATCGCGCCAGGTCCGCCCCCGGTCGCCACCGTGAAGCCGGAGCGCGCCAGTTCGCGTCCGAGCCGGGCCGCACCCGCGTACGCGTCGGTGCCGCGGGCCATGGCGTGGCCGCCCATGACGCCCACCACCCGTGCGTCGACCAGGAGTTCGTCCAGGGCGTCGGAGACGGAGTCGTCGTGGACCGCGCGCAGCATCGAGGCGAGGATGTCGCCGTCGTCCTTGGTCCGCTGGAACCACTCGTACGCCCGAGCGTCCGGCGTCGCCTCGTACCCGTTCGCCAGCGAGGCGAACAACTCCTCGGGGGTGTAGGCGAATCCACGGTACGGATCGAAGGGGAGGCCCGGCACCGGCGGGAAGACCAGGGCGCCGCGGGCCGCGACGTGAGCGGCCGCCCCGGTGTGCATGGGGCACCCGAGGAAGACGGCGCCCGTGGTGTCCAGCTTCAGCAGGTCTTCCGTACGGCCGGTCAGATCGACGGCCTGCACCCGGAACCGCGCGAGGGTTCCGTGCGCGGCGACGACGGCGTCGAACTCCGCCAGCGACTCGATCTCATGGTCCGGGGCGACCTCTTCGGGCCGGGCGGGTATCGGAGGCATCCGCACATGCTAGTGGCGCGGCATCCGGTCCTGGTCCAGGAGTTCGCGCAGGCGGCTGAACGCGGTGGGTGTCGGCCGGCGGGGGAGGAACTCCTTGATCCGCTCGGCGCAGGCCCGCGGGCTCGCCTTACCGGTGTCGCACTCCAGGTCGTAGTCGCCGTGGCCGTGGACCTGGTCGTACTGCAGCGCGGCGAGGCCCGGTTCGCGGTCGCCGCGCGCCCGCTCGCGCCGCTGGAGTTCCTCCAGCGGGCAGTGGACGCCGACGAAGAGGACGTCCTCGGGCGGCAGCACGGTCAGACAGTCGGCCAGCCGCCACGGCTCGCTGAGCACATGGTCCACCACGAGGTCGTTGCCCACCTCGGCCATGGCCGCGATCGAGCGGTGGAAGCCGAGCCGGGTCCGGCGCAGGGCGGCGTCGAACTCCCGCGGGCCCAGTTCCCGCCGCGTGCGCATCGAGTTGAAGTCGTCCACCGACAGGTGGGAGAAGACGCCGTCGTCCAGGATGTCGAGCAGCTCGCGCGCGATGCTCGACTTTCCCGAACTCGACGTGCCGTTGAGGAAGATGATCCGGCCTGCTGTCATGCGGGCATGCTCACCCCTGGATCGCGGCCGGGTCCATCCACATGACCTCCCAGGTGTGGCCGTCGAGGTCGTCGAAGGCGCGGCCGTACATGAAGCCGTGGTCCTGGGGGTCGCCGTGGGAGGTGCCGCCCGCCGCGATGGCCTTGTCCACCAGCTCGTCCACCTTCGAGCGGCTCTCGGCGCTCAGGCAGAGCAGGACCTCGCTGGAGGTGCGGGCGTCCACGATCTTCTTCTGGGTGAAGCGGGCGTAGTGCTCGGGCGTCAGGAACATCGCCACGATGGTGTCGCTGATCACCACGCTGACGCAGTCGTCGCTGCTGAACTGCTCGTTGATGCCGTAGCCCAGGCCGCTGTAGAACTTGCGGGTGGCGGGCACGTCGGCGGTCACCAGGTTCACGAAGATCATCTGCTGGTACATGGGTTCTCCCCTGAAGTGTGTGCGCGATGCCGTACGCCGGTATAGACGGCGGGCCGCCGGAAAACTCATCGGCGGCCCGTGGACCGTCTTCCTCAGCCGGTCGGCGGGAGCGCCGACAGGTAGGCGATCAGCAGGGTGAGCGGCACGAACAAGGTGATCAGTGCGGCGGCCCGCAGTGCGGCGGAGCCCCGCAGCATCGTGGCCGGGGCGCCGAGCCGGAGCAGCGCGGCCGTCGTGCCGGCGCGGGACTGGCGGGCCTCGACGGCCGCCGTCAGCAGCGTGGCCAGCGTGCAGCCGCCCACCACCAGCGTGGCCACCGTGGACAGCGGCCCGAAGGCGGCGGCCGGCTGGTCGTACATCGCGGTCGTGGCGAGCGCGGCCGACGTCACCGCGCAGACCACGCCGAGCGGGCGCCCGATCCGCGTGGCCTCGGACATCAGCACCCGCCCCGCCAGCAGTCGCAGCGCGCCGGGCTGTGCCGACTGGAGCAGCCGCCCGCACAGGTAGGTGAGACCGGGTGCGGCCAGGACCAGCCCGAGCGCGGTGAGCAGCCAGGCGCCCAGCACGGCGGCGCCCTCCACGGGCAGCGCGAGCACGGACGCCGGGGCGGTCCGGTTCGCGTACGCCTGTACGGCGAGACCGGCCGCCAGCGCGGCGACACCCCAGGGGAAGCCCGCCGGAGCCTCGCGGGGCGGCGGCGCGACGGTCAGCACGTCCGACCAGCCCGCCTCCTCGGCGGCGACCTCCGCGGGTTCCTCCTCCGGAGTCCGGGCCTGGCGGGTGACGGCGAGCCGGCGGGCACCGAAGGACGCCCCGGAGCGGCCCTTCTCGGCCGGCCGGCGCGGGTCCCTGGGGCGCAGGCTCAGCGCGACCGCCGAGGAGGCGGCGACCGGCAGCAGCGCCAGCAGGGTCAGCGCGGCCGGGACCGGGAACGGCCGGTCGGCCGCGAGGAACTGCGCGCCCTTCCCGTCGAAGGGCATGCCCGTCAGATCGCCCCGCAGATGCAGGAAGAACATCAGCGCGACCAGCGAGCCCAGCGTGCAGGAGAGCAGCGTGGTCAGCGCGGAGACCGCCATCAGCCGGCCCGGCCCGAGACCCACCGCCGACAGCCCCGGCCGGGGACGGGTGCCCGGGTCGGTACGGGCCACCGCGCGCGCCAGGTACACCGTCGCGGCGATCGGCACCACGCACCAGGCCAGGCGCAGCGCGGCCGCGCCCGGGGTGCGGGGGTGGTCCATCGCGTAGCCGAGGGAGCCGAGCAGCAGGAAGCCGGTGCCCGCCGAGGCGGCCGCCACGAGCAGGCGGCGCAACTGGACGGCGGGCCGGGCCGCGCGGGTCAGACGGAGAGCGAGCACGCCGCCCGGCCTTCCGTGTCCGGGGTGTCGGGCAGGTTCACGGTCTTCACGCGCCGCCCGTCCAGCAGCGAGACCGTGCGGTCGGCCAGGGCCGTGGTCTCCGGGTCGTGGGTGGCGAGGACGACCGTGATGCCGTGCGAGCGGGCCGCCGTGGTGAGCGTGCGCAGCACATGGCCGCGGTCGGCGCGGTGCAGCGGCGCGGTCGGCTCGTCGGCGAACAGCACCGTGGGCCCGGGGGCGAGCGCGCGGGCGATGGCGACGCGCTGGCGCTCGGCCTGGAGCAGTTCGTGCGGGCGCTTGCGTGACTTGTCGCCGACGTCCAGCCGCTCCAGCCACTCCATCGCGGCCACCTTGGCGCGCCGGCGGCTCGTGCCGCGCAGCATCAGCGGGAGCGCCGCGTTCTCCCAGACGTTCAGCTCGGGGACGAGCGCCGGGGCCGGGTCGATCCAGCCGAACCGGTCGCGGCGCAGCCGTTCGCGGCCCATCGGGCCCAGGGTGTGCACCGGGGAGCTGTTGAACCACACCTCGCCGTCGTCCACCTTGACCTGCCCGGACAGGCAGCGCAGCAGGGTGGTCTTGCCGCTGCCGCGCGGGCCGCCGACCGCGAGGATCTCGCTCTCCCGTACGCCCAGCGAGACGCCGGCCACGCCGGGGGAGCCGTCGGGGTACCTGTAGTGCAGGGAGCGTGCCCAGAGCACGTCGTTGTCCGGCGGAGCCTCCATGGCGTACACCTCGGTTCTGATCCGTTTTCCCGTGTCCGTATGCCCTGTTCGGGGGAACGAAGACCGGGCCGATCGGTCACTGGCACGCTAGGCAGCGCCGAGGAGGAGGGGGCACAGCACACGGCCCCGGACCGCCGTTCTCACTCGAACGGGCGGCGCCGGGGCCGGTGCCGGTCGACCGACCGGAGGCATCCGCGCGGGAAGGTCAGAGCTTGGTCCACGCCTCCGTCAGGGTGGCGCGCAGGATCTGCTCGATCTCGTCGAACGTCTCCTGGTCGGCGATCAGCGGCGGGGCGAGCTGGACCACCGGGTCGCCCCGGTCGTCGGCGCGGCAGTACAGGCCGTTCTCGAACAGGGCCTTGGAGAGGAAGCCGTACAGGACGCGCTCGATCTCGTCGGCGTCGAAGGACTCCTTGGTGTTCTTGTCCTTGACCAGCTCGATGCCGTAGAAGAAGCCGTTGCCGCGGACGTCGCCGACGATCGGCAGGTCGTGCAGCTTCTGGAGGGTGCGCAGGAAGGCGCCCTCGTTGTCCAGGACGTGCTGGTTCAGGCCCTCGCGCTCGAACAGGTCGAGGTTGGCGAGGCCGACCGCGGCGGAGACCGGGTGGCCGCCGAAGGTGTAGCCGTGCAGGAAGACGTTGTCGTCCCGGTAGAAGGGCTCCGCGATCCGGTCGGACACGATCGTCGCGCCGATCGGGGAGTAGCCCGAGGTCATGCCCTTGGCGCAGGTGATGATGTCCGGGACGTAGCCGAACTTGTCGCAGGCGAACATCGTGCCGAGGCGGCCGAAGGCGCAGATGACCTCGTCGGAGACGAGCAGGACGTCGTACTGGTCGCAGATCTCGCGCACCCGCTGGAAGTAGCCGGGCGGCGGCGGGAAGCAGCCGCCGGCGTTCTGCACCGGCTCCACGAAGACCGCGGCGACCGTGTCCGGGCCCTCGAACAGGATCTGCTGCTCGATCTGGTCGGCGGCCCAGCGGCCGAACGCCTCCGGGTCGTCGCCGTGGATCGGGGCGCGGTAGATGTTGGTGTTCGTCACCTTGTGCGCGCCCGGCACCAGCGGTTCGAAGGGGGCCTTCAGCGCGGGCAGGCCGGTGATGGAGAGGGCGCCCTGCGGGGTGCCGTGGTAGGCCAGCGAGCGGGATATGACCTTGTGCTTGGTGGGCTTGCCGACCAGCTTGAAGTACTGCTTGGCCAGCTTCCACGCGGTCTCCACGGCCTCGCCGCCGCCGGTGGTGAAGAAGACCTTGTTGAGGTCGCCGGGCGCGTAGCCGGCCAGCCTCTCGGCCAGCTCGATCGCCTTCGGGTGGGCGTAGGACCACACCGGGAAGAAGGCCAGCTCCTGGGCCTGCTTGAGGGCGGTCTCGGCCAGTTCCACCCGGCCGTGCCCGGCCTGGACGACGAACAGGCCCGCGAGGCCGTCGAGGTAGCGCTTGCCCTTGTCGTCGTAGATGTGGGTGCCCTCGCCGCGGACGATGGTCGGCACGGGCGAGTTCTCGTACGAGGACATGCGGGTGAAGTGCATCCACAGGTGGTCGTACGCGGTGCGGCTGAGGTCCTTCTGCGTCACGGTTATCGGGT
Source organism: Streptomyces seoulensis (assembly GCF_022846655.1). Taxonomy (NCBI): domain Bacteria; kingdom Bacillati; phylum Actinomycetota; class Actinomycetes; order Kitasatosporales; family Streptomycetaceae; genus Streptomyces; species Streptomyces seoulensis. The sequence goes on along the minus strand of NZ_AP025667.1, from coordinate 5,105,256 downwards.
TCCCCACATGTAGGTCTGCTTCTTGAGCTTGAGATAGACGAAGCTCTCGGTGGAGCGGACACCGGGCAGGGCCCGGATGCGCCGGTTGATCACGTCCAGCAGGTGGTCGTCGTCCTCGCAGACGATCTCGGCGAGGACGTCGAAGGAACCCGCGGTCATCACCACGTACTCCACCTCCGACATGGCGCTCAGCGCGTCCGCGACGCTCTCCACGTCACCCTCGACATGGACTCCGACCATCGCCTGGCGGCGGAAGCCCACGGTGAGCGGGTCCGTGACGGCGACGATCTGCATCACGCCCTGGTCGAGCAGCTTCTGCACCCGCTGTCGCACGGCCGCCTCGGAGAGACCGACCGCCTTGCCGATCGCGGCGTAGGGCCGGCGGCCGTCCTCCTGGAGCTGCTCGATGATCGCGAGGGAGACGGCGTCCAACTGGGGGGTCGCGCCCCTGGACTCGCTCCTGGACTCGCGGGGCGAGTCCCTCTGGTCTGCGCTTCGACTGGCCACGGCTTCACTGTGCACGACGTCTCGTCGGTTTCGCAAGGCTTCGGCGATGAAATCCGTCGTTTACGAGCCCGCAGCGTGCGGATTTCGCAGCATCAGTGCCGATGGGGGTGTTGAAAACGCGGGGGTGCGGACTAGGGTGGCTGACTGAAGTCACCGGACGGTCGCAGCGGACCGCCGCACCGGCCGACCGGGCTGACCAGCTCGAACCCTCGAACCAGATCAGGAGGCCGGCAGTGAGCACCGAGCCGCGTGGGCTGCGCAAACTCCGGAACTATGTCGCCGGTGAGTTCCGGGACGCCGCCGACGGACGCACCACCGAGGTGGTCAACCCCGCCACCGGTGAGGTGTACGCGACCGCGCCGCTGTCCGGGCAGGCGGACGTGGACGCCGCCATGGACGCCGCCGCCAAGGCTTTCCCGGCCTGGCGCGACACCACCCCCGCCGAGCGGCAGAAGGCCCTGCTGAAGATCGCCGACGCGTTCGAGGAGCGGGCCGAGGAACTCATCGCGGCCGAGGTGGAGAACACGGGCAAGCCCATCGGGCTCACCCGCTCCGAGGAGATCCCGCCGATGGTCGACCAGATCCGCTTCTTCGCGGGCGCGGCCCGGATGCTGGAGGGGCGCTCGGCCGGCGAGTACATGGACGGCCTTACCTCGATCATCCGCCGCGAGCCGATCGGCGTCTGCGCCCAGGTCGCGCCGTGGAACTACCCGATGATGATGGCCGTGTGGAAGTTCGCCCCGGCGCTCGCCGCGGGCAACACGGTCGTCCTCAAGCCCTCGGACACCACCCCGGCCTCCACGGTCCTCATCGCCGACATCATCGGCTCGGTCCTGCCCGAGGGCGTCTTCAACGTCATCTGCGGCGACCGTGACACCGGCCGCATGATGGTCGAGCACCCCACCCCGGCCATGGCCTCCATCACCGGCTCGGTGCGCGCGGGCATGTCGGTCGCCGAGTCGGCCTCCAAGGACCTCAAGCGGGTCCACCTGGAGCTGGGCGGCAAGGCGCCGGTCGTCGTCTTCGAGGACACCGACATCCCCAAGGCCGTGGAGGACATCTCGGTGGCGGGCTTCTTCAACGCCGGCCAGGACTGCACGGCCGCGACCCGCGTCCTCGTCCAGGAGTCCATCCACGACGAGTTCGTGGCCGCGCTCGCCAAGGCCGCGTCCGAGACCAAGACCGGGCAGCCGGACGACGAGGACGTGCTCTTCGGCCCGCTGAACAACCCCGGCCAGCTCAAGCAGGTCGCCGGCTTCATCGAGCGGCTCCCCGCGCACGCCAAGGTCGAGGCGGGCGGCCACCAGGTCGGCGACAAGGGCTACTTCTACGCCCCCACCGTCGTCTCCGGCCTGAAGCAGGACGACGAGATCATCCAGAACGAGGTCTTCGGCCCGGTCATCACCGTCCAGTCCTTCACCGACGAGGCCCAGGCCGTCGAGTGGGCCAACGGCGTCGACTACGCGCTGGCCTCCTCGGTGTGGACCAAGGACCACGGACGCGCGATGCGCATGTCCAAGAAGCTGGACTTCGGCTGCGTGTGGATCAACACCCACATCCCGCTGGTCGCCGAGATGCCCCACGGCGGCTTTAAGAAGTCGGGCTACGGCAAGGACCTCTCGGCGTACGGGTTCGACGACTACACGCGGATCAAGCACGTCATGACGTCGCTGGACGCCTGACCAGGGCCGATTGTCCCTCCGGGGGACGGGGCGGCACACTTTCCGGGTGCTTCACACCTCTGTTCGTGGTTCCGCCCCCTCCCGCCGGTCCGTGCTGCGGGCCCTCGGGGGCACCGCCGCGCTCGGCGCGCTCGCCGGGTGCGGGGTGCCCTCGGCGTACGTCCGCCCCGGCGACCGCTCCGCCCCCGACCGGTCCGCCACCGACCACCGGCTGACCTGGTCGAACTGGCCGCTGTACATCGACACCGATGACGACGACCCCAACAAGCGGCCCACGCTGGACGCCTTCGAGAAGCGCACCGGGATCTCCGTCGACTACGTCGAGGAGATCAACGACAACGACGAGTTCTTCGGCAAGATCAGCCCCGCGCTGATGAACCACCGGCCCACCGGCCGCGACCTGATCGTCATCAGCGACTGGATGTGCGCGCGGTACGTCCGGCTGGGCTGGGTGCAGCGGATGGACCGGGCCCGCCAGCCCAACGTGGCGAAGTACCTGGACCCGCTGCTGCGCCGGCCCGCCTTCGACCCCGGCCGCATGTTCACCGTCCCCTGGCAGTCCGGCATCACCGGCATCGCCTACGACCGCCGCCGCCTCGGCCGCGAGATCCGGAACGTGAAGGACCTCTGGGCGAGCGACCTCAAGGGCCGGGTGACGCTGTTCTCCGGACTGAACGAGGCGTTCGCGCTGCTGATGCAGGGCGACGGCGTGGACATCACCCGCTGGACGGCGGACGACTTCCACACCATGTGCGACCAGGTGGAACGCGAGGTGCGCCGGGGCCAGATCCGCCGCTTCACCGGCAACGACTACACCAAGGACCTGGTCAGCGGCGACGTCCTCGCCTGTCAGGCGTACTCCGGCGACGTCATCCAGCTCCAGGCCGACAACCCGCACATCCGCTTCGTCGTCCCCGAAGAGGGCGCCGAGCTGTGGTCGGACTCCCTGATGATCCCCGACCGCGCCGCCCACAAGTTGGGCGCCGAGCGCCTGATCGACTACTACTACACCCCCGAGGTGGCCGCCGAACTCGCCACCTGGGTCAACTACGTCTGCCCGGTCCCGGCAGCCCAGCACATCCTCGCCGACAGCCCCGACGAGGAAACGGCGGCCCTCGCCGCGAACCCCCTGATCTTCCCCACCCCCACGATGCGCAAGCGCCTGGCCATCGCCCGCGACATCAAGCCGACGGAGAGGCAGGAGTTCACGCGGCGGTGGAACGGGATCGTGGGGTTGTAGGGGCTTCGCGGCAGCGGCAGGACCCGTCTCGCCGAGCCGGACCAAATTCCCTCAAAAGCTGCCATGAGCGGGCGTGGGGGGTCTAGCGTTTCCCTTCCTGCGATCAGGGGGGGGCGTATGCGGGCAACGTCATTGCGCAAGGGGGAGAACGCGGCGCTGTCGTCGGCACCGGTGCTGCTGTCGGTGTCGGTGCAGGGGCCGGCTTCCGATGTCTCGGCGCTGCTGCTGGGCACGCGGGGCAAGGTCCGGGGCGACCACGACCTGGTCTTCTACAACCATCCGGCTCAGGACGGCGTATCGGTCTCGGGATCGGTGGTGACGGCGGATCTCGGCCGTGTGCCCGCCGACGTGGACCGGCTGGCCGTCGTCGTCAGCGTGGATCCGGGGCAGCCGGGCGGGGTCTTCACCCGCGCCCCTGTGCTCACGATCAGCCAGCCGGGTGCCACCGAACTCTCCTTCACCGCACCCGACTTCACCTCGGGGGAGACGGTCGTCGTCCTCGCCGAGCTGTACCGGCGCGACGGCGGCTGGAAGGTCCGTGCCGTGGGCCAGGGGTACGCGTCCGGGCTGGCCGGTCTCGCCACCGACTACGGCGTCGACGTGGAGCCTCCCGCGCCCGCCCCGGTTCCGGTGCAGAAGCCGCGGGCGCCGAGCGCCGTGGTGGATCTGGCGAAGGTGGAGCGGGTGGCCCCGGCCCTGGTCGCCCCGGCCCGGCAGGCGTCCCGCGCGCTGGCGGTACGGGGCATCGGGCAGCGACGGGCGGCGGTGTACCTGCTCCTGGACCACGGCTGGAACATGGAGGAGCTGTACGAGTCGTTCGCGGTCCAGGCCTTCGCGGAGCGGGTGCTGGCCCTCTCGGCGAACCTGGACGACGACGGCACCGTCCCCGTCCTTTTCTCCAGCGGGGACCAGCCGTTCCTGGAGGACATCCGGCTCGACAACTACCGGGGGCGCATCGACCAGTTGCACACCCAGGTGGACTGGGGCTGGGGAAATGTCGCGGCGGCCATGCGGCACGCCGTCGGGCACTACCGGGAGTCCGGGGCTCAGGACCCGGCGTTCATCGTGACGCAGGTCGGGGACGAGCCCTGGGACAAGGCCGAGGTGCGGTCCCTCCTCCAGAACACGGCGTCCCTCGGGGTGTTCTGGCTCTTCGTGGGCTTCGGCCGGGGCAAGCTCGCCTTCTACAAGAACCTCGACGCCTCCACCGGCGCCAGGTTCCCCAACGTCGCGTTCTACGACGCGAGCAAGAATCCGGGGGCGGTGCCGGACGAGCGGTTCTACGCGGGACTTGTGGACGGGTTCGCGTTGTGGATGCGGTCTTGAGGAGGGGAGTGGGGATGACGGCGGAGTCGTCGCGTCTGGGGGACATAGTGCGGAGCCACCTGGGCTCGGAACGTGCCGTGGTCGCTCTGCGGAGGTATTTCGGGCTGGAGGGTGGGGCGCCCTATACGGGGGCTCGGTTCGAGCTTCTGGGGGGTGGGGGTGATCGGGGCGGGGTCGCGGATGTGGTGACGGCTGAGGATCTGGTCGCGGTGCAGATGTTGTCGGTGACCGTGCCCGGCCGGGTCTCGCTCGACCTGCTCGAAGGCGACCTCGGTCAGCAGATGTCGAGGCTGTTGCCCGAGATGCCGCGTGAGCTCGACATGGCGGACGCCGAAGCCGGAGAACTGGAGAGCGGGTCCGCCGCCGAGTGGGCGTGGGATCTTCTCGATGCCCAGCACGGCGTCGGCTGGGTCACGGCAGGCAAGCTGCTGGCGCGCAAGCGGCCCCGGCTGGTCCCCGTCTACGACAGGGTCGTCAGGTGCGTCCTCGGCAGTCCGTCGTCCTTCTGGCTCGATCTTCACCGCGCGCTCCGAGCCGATGGCCACGCCCTCCACCACGAACTGCTCGACCTGCGGGAACGAGCCGGGATACCCGAGACCGTGAGCGCGCTGCGAGTCTGTGACGTGGTCCTCTGGATGGCACACCACGAAGATCATCGACCCTTGCGGTGCGCCGGACATGGCACGATTTCAGGATGAGTGAGTCATCCGGTGACGCGCGCCGACTGCGGGATCTTCGGTTGTTGCGGCGCGTGCGGGACCGGATCGACCGGGAGTACGCGCGGCCGCTGGACGTCGAGGCGCTCGCGCGGGGGGTGAACATGTCGGCGGGGCATCTGAGCCGGCAGTTCCGGGCGGCGTACGGGGAGTCGCCGTACAGCTATCTGATGACGCGGCGCATCGAGCGGGCGATGGCGTTGTTGCGGCGGGGGGATCTGAGTGTGACCGAGGTGTGCTTCGAGGTGGGGTGCTCCTCGCTCGGGACCTTCAGCACGCGGTTCAGCGAGCTGGTCGGGATGCCGCCGAGCGTGTACCGGACCGAGGCCGCGCGGGCCACGGAGGGGCTGCCGACCTGCGTGGTCAAGGTGGTGACCAGACCGGTCAGGAATCGAGAAGCGCGGGTTTCCGGCCGCGGCTAGCGTGACGGCCATGGACATCAGCATTCACGCCAGCTTCCTCCCCCAGGACGACCCGGAGGCGGCCCTCGCCTTCTACCGGGACACCCTCGGCTTCGAGCTGCGCAACGACGTGGGACACAACGACCTGCGCTGGCTCACCGTCGGCCCCAAGGGCCAGCCGGACACGAACATCGTGCTGAGCCCGCCCGCCATGGACCCCGGCATCACGGACGACGAGCGCCGCGTCATCGCCGAGATGATGGCCAAGGGCACCTACGCCAGCCTGGTCCTCGCCACCCCCGACCTGGACGGTACCTTCGACCGGCTGGTGGCCGCCGACGCCGACATCGTCCAGGAGCCGGCCGACCAGCCGTACGGCATCCGGGACTGCGCGGTGCGGGACCCCGCGGGCAACATGCTCCGCATCCAGGAACACCGCTGAGCGGTCCAGCGCGGGAAAAGGGGCCGGTACCTGAAGATGGAGACAGCATGAGCACGGGCACGGGCACGGACGCGCACGCCGCCGACAGCCACGAGATGATCCGGGTCCACGGCGCGCGGGTGAACAACCTCAAGGACGTCAGCGTCGAGATCCCCAAGCGCCGGCTGACGGTGTTCACCGGCGTCTCCGGCTCCGGCAAGAGTTCGCTGGTGTTCGGCACCATCGCCGCCGAGTCGCAGCGGCTGATCAACGAGACGTACAGCGCGTTCGTGCAGGGCTTCATGCCGACGCTCGCCCGCCCCGAGGTGGACGTGCTCGACGGGCTGACCACCGCGATCATCGTGGACCAGCAGCGCCTCGGCGCCGACCCCCGCTCCACCGTCGGCACCGCCACCGACGCCAACGCCATGCTGCGCATCCTGTTCAGCCGGCTCGCCGCCCCGCACATCGGCCCGCCCGGCGCGTACGCCTTCAACGTCGCGTCGGTGCAGGCCAGCGGCGCGATCAAGGTGGAAAAAGGGGCGCGCAGGGCGGAGAAGGTGACCTTCAGCCGCACTGGCGGGATGTGCCCGCGCTGCGAGGGCCGGGGCGCGGTCACCGACATCGACCTCACCCAGCTCTACGACGACTCCAAGTCGCTGCGTGAGGGCGCGCTGACCATCCCCGGGTACAGCGTCGACGGCTGGTACGGCCGTATCTACACCGGCTGCGGCTTCTTCGACCCGGACAAGCCGATCGCGAAGTTCACCAAGCGCGAGCTGCACGACCTGCTCCACAAGGAGCCCACCAAGATCAAGGTGGAGGGCATCAACCTCACCTACGAGGGTCTGATCCCGAAGATCCAGAAGTCGTTCCTGTCCAAGGACGTCGACACGCTCCAGCCGCACGTGCGCGCCTTCGTGGAGCGGGCCGTCACCTTCACCGTCTGCCCCGAATGCGAGGGCACCCGGCTGAACGAGGGCGCCCGTACGTCGAAGATCGACGGAGTGAGCATCGCGGACGCCTGCGCGATGCAGATCACCGACCTCGCCGACTGGGTACGCGGACTCGACGACCCCTCCGTGGCCCCGCTGCTCACCGCGCTGGGCCACAGCCTCGACTCGTTCGTGGAGATCGGCCTCGGCTATCTCTCCCTCGACCGCCCCTCGGGCACGCTGTCCGGCGGCGAGGCGCAGCGGGTGAAGATGATCCGGCACCTCGGCTCCTCGCTCACCGACGTCACATACGTCTTCGACGAGCCCACCACCGGACTGCACCCGCACGACATCCAGCGGATGAACGGCCTGCTGCTGCGGCTGCGCGACAAGGGCAACACGGTGCTCGTCGTGGAGCACAAGCCGGAGACGATCGCCATCGCCGACCATGTGGTCGACCTCGGTCCGGGCGCCGGCACGGGCGGCGGCGCCGTCTGCTTCGAGGGCACGGTCGAGGGGCTGCGGGCCTCGGACACCGTCACCGGGCGCCATCTCGACGACCGGGCCTCGGTCAAGGAGACGGTCCGCGAGCCCAAGGGCGCGCTGGAGATCCGGGGTGCGGACACCAACAACCTGCGCGGTGTCGACGTGGACATCCCGCTCGGGGTGCTGGTCGCCGTGACCGGGGTCGCCGGGTCCGGCAAGAGCTCGCTGGTACACGGGTCGGTGCCCGAGGGCGAGGGGGTCATCTCCGTCGACCAGGGCGCGATCAAGGGCTCGCGGCGGAGCAACCCCGCCACGTACACAGGGTTGTTGGACCCGATCCGCAAGGCGTTCGCCAAGGCCAACGGGGTCAAGCCCGCGCTGTTCAGCGCCAATTCCGAGGGCGCGTGCCCCACGTGCAACGGCGTCGGCGTCGTCTTCACCGACCTCGCCATGATGGCGGGCGTCGCCACGACGTGCGAGGAGTGCGAGGGCAGGCGCTTCCAGTCGGCGGTGCTGGAGTACCGGCTCGGGGGCCGCGACATCAGCGAGGTGCTGGCGATGCCGGTGAGTGAGGCGGAGCGGTTCTTCGCCGAGGGAGAGGCCCGTATCCCGGCCGCGCACCGCATCCTGACCCGGCTCTCGGACGTGGGCCTCGGCTACCTCACCCTCGGCCAGCCGCTGACCACCCTCTCCGGCGGCGAACGCCAGCGGCTCAAGCTGGCCACGCACATGGGGGACAAGGGCGGCATCTACGTCCTCGACGAGCCGACCGCCGGACTGCACCTCGCCGATGTCGAGCAACTCCTCGGTCTGCTCGACCGGTTGGTCGACTCCGGTAAGTCCGTCATCGTGGTGGAGCACCACCAGGCGGTGATGGCCCACGCGGACTGGATCATCGACCTGGGCCCCGGCGCGGGCCACGACGGCGGCCGGGTCGTCTTCGAGGGGACGCCGGCCGAGCTGGTGGCGGACCGGTCGACGCTCACCGGGCAGCACCTGGCGGAGTACGTGGGGGAGTGAGGCGTCACCGACCGGGGCGTCAGGACCGTCGCCCCGGTCGGAGCAGGTCGTGCATCCGGACGATGACGTCGTCCACGTCTCCTCCGACCCCGTGTCCGGCAGCGCCGGCGACTCATAGGGTCACCACGATCCAGACACTGAGAAGCAGCCCTCCGAGGGCGATGGCCGCGTGGAGCACCACCCAGAGCATCCAGATCTTGAGCTTGAGCACCTGAGGGAACTTCGCTCTGTGCACCGCCTGGTTGCCGGCGATGAGGTCGGGCAGCCCGAGTCCCGGGTGACGGACCCCGAGCTCGTGGCGCAGCCTGCCCGCAAGGCCGGAGTGGACGGCCCACCGCTCTCCGTACTTCGCGCTCGCCAACGCGCCGAACGTCCCCAACGCACACAGGGGCACGGTCACGCCCAGCGAAGAGGCACTGAGGCCGCCTTGCTGGGTGAGGAAGCCGAAAGCGGCGGCCGCCACGATGATCACGATGTTGGTGAGCGCTGCCCGCTGGTTCTCCATCTGCCGGGCTTCCTCGCGCTGTCCCTTCCACAGTTCGAGCAGGACGTCGGACTCGTCGGCCATACGCCATCCCTCCCCTGAGGACAGCAAACCTCGGCGGGGGCCTTCAGCCAAGGGGGCCTTTCGACGGGCGCTCACGGCTTGGACGTTCTGCCGGCCGGTGTCTACCCCGCCTGCTTTCGCAGCGCGGTCAGCGTGTCGATCCGGTTCGTCGTGATCGAGTCCGCGCCCAGGGACAGCAGCTTGCGCATCGAGCGGCCCGTGTCCGGGGTCCATACCGAAAGGAGGTAGCCCTCCTTGTGGACCCGGTGGGCCAGGTCGCGGTCGACGAGGGAGAAGCGGTAGTTGAGGTAGCGGGGGCGCAGGGCCGTGAGGACGGCCGGGCGGGGGCGGGCCGTGCTGGTCCAGGTGAGGGCCAGTTCGGCGGAGGGGGCCGCGGCGCGGAGGGTCAGGAGGGATTCGGCGCCCGCGGAGTAGTAGACGCGGTCCTCCGCGTCGGCCTCGCGGACCACGTCCAGGACGCGGTCCGCCGTGCGGGGGGTCACGCCGCCGCACAGGTCCGCCATCACGCGGGTGCCCTCCGTGGCGGACAGGGCTTCCGCCAGGGTGGGGACGCCGCCCGCCGTCAGTTCCGTCACCTGGGCCGCCGCGAGGGATGACAGCGGGCGGTCGATCTCCCAGAGGCGCTTCAGCGAGGCGTCGTGCAGCAGGACGGGTACGCCGTCGCGCGTCAGGCGTACGTCGATCTCGACCGCGTCCGCACCCCGGTCGAGCGCGGAGCGCAGCGAGGCGAGGGTGTTCTCGCGGAAGCGGTAGGGGTCGCCCCGGTGTGCGACGGCGGTCCAGGTCTGCATGGGCGTCATTCTGGCAGCCGACGGTGCCTCAGCGGGCGAACCGGCCTGGTGGGCGCCGGGGCTGGTGCGAGCTTCCCCGGCGCTGAAGCGGCGTCAGCCCGCCAGCCAGGATTCCGTGTACGCGTCGATCTCCGCCGCGATCCGCTCCTTGCCCGCCGCGTCCAGGAAGGACGCCTCGACCGCGTTCTTCGCCAGATCCGCGATGCCCCGCTCGTCCAGGTCGAGCAGGCGGGCCGCGATCGCGTACTCCTTGTTCAGGTCGGTGCCGAACATCGGCGGGTCGTCGGAGTTGATCGTGACCAGGACGCCCGCGTCCACGAACTGCCTCAGCGGGTGCTCGTCCAGCGTCCGTACCGCGCGGGTGGCGATGTTCGAGGTCGGGCAGACCTCCAGGGCGATGCGGTGCTCGGCCAGGTGGGCGAGCAGCTTCGGGTCCTGGGCCGAGCTGGTGCCGTGGCCGATCCGCTCCGCGCCCAGCGTGGTGAGCGCGTCCCACACCGTCTGGGGGCCGGTCGTCTCGCCCGCGTGCGGCACCGAGTGCAGGCCCGCGGCGATCGCGCGGTCGAAGTACGGCTTGAACTGCGGCCGGGGTACGCCGATCTCCGGGCCGCCCAGGCCGAAGGAGACCAGGCCCTCCGGGCGGACGCGGTCGTCCGTCGCCATCCGCGCCGTCTCCGCCGCCGACTCCAGACCGGCCTCGCCGGGGATGTCGAAGCACCAGCGCAGCACGGTCCCGAAGTCGGCCTCGGCGGACTTGCGGGCGTCCTCGATCGCGTCCATGAACGCCCGGTCCTCTATGCCGCGCCGGGTGGAGGAGAACGGGGTGAGGGTCAGCTCGGCGTAGCGCACCTGCTGCCGGGACATGTCACGCGCGATCTCGTACGTCAGCAGCCGGACGTCCTCCGGGGTGCGGACCAGGTCCACGACCGACAGGTACACCTGGATGAAGTGCGCGAAGTCGGTGAACGTGAAGTAGTCCGCCAGCGCCTCCGGGTCGGTCGGGACCTTGGAGTCGCGGTGCCGGGCTGCCAGTTCCGAGACGATGCGGGGGGAGGCGGAGCCGACGTGGTGGACGTGCAGTTCGGCCTTCGGCAGTCCGGCGATGAACGTGTGCGGATCGCGGGCGGCGCTGCGCTCGGACAAGGGGTCCTCCCCGGGGAAAGGCGCTCGCGGACCAGAGGGTGGGGCCCGGGCGCGGGTGATCGGCTGATCGGATGGTGCGCAGACATCCTAGAGCGGGGCAGGAGCGGCGGCCGAGGCGCTACGGTCGGAGGGGGACGTGGGTGAGTACGGCCCGTGGGGCGGCTCTAACATGATCTGACGATCCAAGCGGGGGGATGAGGACGTGACGGAGCAGACGCAGCCCGACGGCGGACGAGCGGCGGCCGGGCAGGAGCCTGGCTCCGATCCGTGGGCGCCGCCTCAGGGACCGTCGCTCCGGAAGAACCCGGCGCCCTCCGCCCCGCAGCAGCCCTCGGTCCACGATCAGGCGACCATGGCCGCGATGCCCGCCGTCGGCTTCGGTCCGCACGCGGGCCCCACGGTGCCGCCCCAGCCCACCGGCCCGGCCGTCCCGCCCCCGCCGATCGCGCCCACCGGCCCCGGCGTCCCGCCCTTCGCCCCCAACGGCGCCCCCGCGCCCCCTGTCGGCTACGGCTACCCGAGCCACCCCGGCTACCCGAACCCCCAGGGTTACCCGAACCCCCAGGGTTATCCGACCCCTCAGGGCTACCCGACCCCTCAGGGCTACCCCCAGCCCCCGGCCTACGGCTGGTCCGGCGCGCCCATGGGTCCCGTCCCGCAGAACAACGCGGGCACCGCCGCCATGGTGCTCGGCATCCTCTCCATCGTCCTCTTCTGCCTCTACGGCATCCCCTCCATCGTTCTCGGGGTCGTCGCCGTGGTCCTCGGCGTCCAGGGCCGCAGGCGTGCCGACCGAGGCGAGGCCACCAACCGCTCGCAGGCTCAGGCGGGCTTCGTGCTCGGCATCATCGGCATCGTGGTCGGCCTGGCCATCGTGGCGTTCTTCATCGGCCTCTTCGCCTTCGTCGCCCACAAGGAGGACAGCCGGCCGGACGAGCCCGCCGGTACCTCCTACAACTCGGCGCCGCGGAACCCGCCTCACCCCGCGTCTGACCGCAACCGCTCCCGAGCCTCCATCAGGGCGAAGCCCAGGAGGTTCGGCCCCTTCCAGCGGGCCGGGTCGAACGCGGCCTCGTCCTGCGCGCTGAGCCCGATGCCCCACACGCGGTCCACCGGGCTCGCCTCCACGAGCACCCGCTCGCCCGTGCCGAGCAGGAACTCCCGCAGGTCAGGGTGGGCGGCGAACTTGTGCACGCTGCCCTCGACGACGATCCGGAACCGCTCCCGGCGCCATGTCTCCTCGTCGAAGCCCCGGACCAGCCGCCCCGCCTTCTTCGCCTCGGCCGGATGCCGCGCGGCCAGCACCAGGCGCTCGGCATCCGGGTCCGCGAAGAGCCGCGCCTTGCCCGCCATCATCCAGTGCTCGGCCGTCGCGTAGCCGGCCCCGTCCACCGTGAACGGCGCGGGCCACCACTGGCTCAGGCACCCCGCGCCCACCCCGCCGTCCCGCTGCGGGCGGTGCCCCCAGAAGTGCAGGTACTTCACGGGCGCCCCCGCCCGGACCGCGCTGATCAGCGCTTCCACACCGTCGATCTTCCCCATGCACGCGAGTGTGGCACCCGCCACCGACAATCCGTCCGGCCTTTTCCGCGCCGACTCGACAGCCCGGTCGACAGATTCCGTCGCGTAACCAAAAGGCAACAACGGAATCCCTTGTTGGAGTGCCACCCCTCTGCCAGGATCGGCACTCAAATCGAGCTGGAGCCACGCCACCCGGCCCCCGAACGGGGTGTCCGGCGGAGGAGAGCGACATGCACAAGCCGGGCAGCGCCACCCCGGAACGATTCACCGCGCGCGACCGCTTCGCCGAGGGTGCGCAGTTCATCGCGGGCCGTCCCGCGCCGGGCACCTCGGGCCGCACCCAGGCGGTGACCGACCCGGCGACCGGCGAAGAGGTGTACCGCTACGAACTCGCCGGGGAGCGGGACGTGGACGCGGCCGTGGCCGCAGCCCGCGCCGCCTTCCCCGACTGGGCCGCCGCCACGCCCGGCGAGCGCTCCGACGCCCTCCACCGCTTCGCCGCCGTGCTCGCGGACCGGGCCGAGGAATTCGCCCGCGCCGAGTCGCTCCAGTGCGGCAAGCCGCTGAAGCTCACGCGCGAGTTCGACGTACCCGGCACCATCGACAACACCGCCTTCTTCGCGGGCGCCGCCCGGCATCTCCAGGGGCAGTCGGCGGGGGAGTACTCCGGGGACCACACCTCGTACGTGCGGCGCGAGCCCATCGGTGTCGTCGGGTCGATCGCGCCCTGGAACTACCCGCTCCAGATGGCCGCCTGGAAGATCCTCCCGGCCGTGGCCGCGGGCAACACCATCGTGCTCAAGCCCGCCGAGCTGACCCCGCTCACCTCGCTGCTCTTCGCCCGCGCGGCCACCGACGCGGGCATCCCGGACGGGGTGATCAACATCGTCAGCGGGACCGGGCCCGAGGCGGGGGAGCGGCTGGTCGGACACCCGGACGTGGCCATGACCTCGTTCACCGGGTCCACCGCGGTCGGCCGCCGGGTCGCGGAGATCGCCACGGCCACCGTCAAGCGGCTCCACCTGGAGCTGGGCGGCAAGGCGCCCTTCGTCGTCTTCGACGACGCCGACCTGGACGCCGCCGTCAACGGCGCGGTCGCGGGCGCGCTCATCAACACCGGCCAGGACTGCACGGCGGCCACCCGCGCCTACGTCCAGCGCCCGCTGTACGAGGCGTTCGTCGAGCGGACCGCCGCGCTGATGGAGACCGTGCGGCTCGGCGACCCCTTCGCGCCCGGCACCGACCTCGGCCCGCTCGTCTCGCACGCCCACCGCGACCGCGTCGCCGGCTTCGTGGACCGCGCCCGCGCCTACGCCCGGGTGGTCACCGGCGGCGAGGCTCCCGGCGGCGACCTGAAGAACGGCGCCTACTACCGGCCCACCCTCGTCACCGGCGCCGCCCAGGACAGCGAGATCGTCCAGTCGGAGATCTTCGGCCCGGTGCTGGTCGTGCTCCCCTTCGACACCGACGACGAGGGCCTGCGCCTCGCCAACGACACCCCGTACGGGCTCGCCGCCTCCGCGTGGACCGGCAACGTCTACCGCGCCGGACGCGCCACCCGTGAGCTGCGGGCGGGCTGCGTGTGGATCAACGACCACATCCCGATCATCAGCGAGATGCCGCACGGCGGACACAAGGCGTCCGGCTTCGGCAAGGACATGTCGGCGTACTCGTTCGAGGAATACACCCAGGTCAAGCACGTCATGTACGACAACACGGCGGTCGCCCGCAAGGACTGGCACCGCACGGTCTTCGGGGACCGCCACTAAGCCCCCCCCGCTTTCCGAAAGGGCACCACGCGTATGGATCAGTACGAGCCCGACCGCCTCACCCCGGCCCAGTCGGCCGCCGTGCGGCGCAGCATGCGCAACGGGCGGGCGGCGCTCACCCGCCGGTCGCTGCTGCGGGCGTCCGCCTCGGGCGCGCTAGCGGTCGGCGGTCTGGGGACGCTGAGCGCCTGTGGCATCCCGGCGGCCGGACGGACACCGGGCGGCACCGCGGCCGACGACCGCTCGGACCGGGAGAAGACGGTCGACTTCTCCAACTGGACCGAGTACATCGACGTCGACGACAGCGGCAAGCGTCACCCCACGCTCGCCGCATTCCAGCGAAGCACCGGCATCACGGTCCGCTACACCGAGGACATCAACGACAACAACGAGTTCTTCGGCAAGATCAAGCCGCAGCTCGCGGCGGGCCAGGACACCGGCCGCGACCTGATCGTGCTCACCGACTGGCTGGCCGCCCGGCTGATCCGGCTCGGCTGGGTGCAGAAGCTGGACCCCGCCCATCTGCCGAACGCCTTCGCCCACCTCTCGCCCCAGTTCCGCGAGCCGGACTGGGACCCCGGCCGGGCCTACTCCTACCCCTGGCAGGGCATCTCCACGGTCATCGCCTACAACAAGAAGGCGCTGGACGGCATCGAGGTGAGATCCGTCTCCGACCTGCTCGACAATCCGAAGCTGAAGGGCCGGGTCGGCTTCCTCTCGGAGATGCGGGACAGCGTCGGGATGACCCTGCTCGACATGGGCAAGGACCCCGCCGACTTCACCGACGACGACTACGACGCGGCGATATCCCGGCTCCAGAAGGCCGTCGACAAGGGCCAGATACGCCGTTTCACCGGCAACGACTACACCGCCGACCTCGCCAAGGGGGACTTCGCGGCCTGTGTCGCCTGGGCCGGGGACGTGGTCCAGCTCAAGGCGGACAGCCCCGATGTGGACTTCATCATTCCTGACAGCGGATATGTCACCTCGACGGACAATATGCTGATCCCTAACAAGGCACGTCACAAGACGAACGCCGAGCGGCTGATCGACTTCTTCTACGAACCCGAGCAGGCCGCCGCGCTCGCCGCCTACATCAACTACGTCACTCCGGTCGACGGCGTGAAGCCCTGGCTTGCGAAGATCGACCGGGACGCGGCGGACAATCCGCTGATCGTCCCCGACAAGGCCATGCAGGCGAAGTCCCACGCCTTCCGCTCCCTGAGCCAGAAGGAAGAGACGGCCTACGAAGAGAAGTTCGCAAAGCTCACAGGGGCGTGACGAGGATGAAGACGACGACAGACGGCAGCGGCGACGTCCGCCTCACCGGGATCGGCAAGAAGTACGGCTCGTTCACCGCCGTGCACCCGCTGGACCTGACCGTGCCCCAGGGCTCCTTCTTCGCCCTGCTCGGCGCCTCCGGCTGCGGCAAGACCACCACCCTGCGCATGATCGCCGGGCTGGAGGAGCCGACCTCCGGCACCGTGCACCTCGGCGAACTCGACGTCACCGGGCTGCCCCCGTACAAGCGGCCGGTCAACACGGTCTTCCAGTCCTACGCCCTCTTCCCGCACCTCGACATCTTCGAGAACGTCGCCTTCGGCCTGCGCCGGCGTGGCGTCAAGAGCGTGAAGAAGCAGGTCGAGGAGATGCTGGAGCTGGTCCAGCTCGGCGAGCAGGCCCGCAAGAAGCCGCACCAGCTCTCCGGCGGCCAGCAGCAGCGCGTCGCGGTCGCCCGCGCCCTGATCAACCACCCCAAGGTGCTCCTGCTCGACGAACCCCTCGGCGCCCTCGACCTCAAGCTGCGCCGCCAGATGCAACTGGAGCTCAAGCGCATCCAGACCGAGGTCGGCATCACCTTCGTCCATGTCACGCACGACCAGGAGGAGGCCATGACCATGGCCGACACGGTCGCCGTGATGAACGCGGGCCGCGTCGAGCAGCTCGGCTCGCCCGCCGAGCTGTACGAGAACCCGGGCACCACCTTCGTCGCCAACTTCCTCGGCACCTCCAACCTGATCGAGGCCGAGGTCGACTCCCGCAGCGGCGGCGACATCGTGCTGCGCGCCGGGGACGGCAAGCTGCTGCTGCCCGAGGCACGCTGTTCGGCCCCTGCGCCCACCGGCGGCAAGGTCCTGGTCGGCATCCGCCCCGAGAAGATCGCGCTCACCCACGCCGACGACGCGGGCTCGGTCCCCGAGGGCCGCAACCGCCTCACCGGCACCATCGCCGACGCCGGCTTCATCGGCGTCTCCACCCAGTACGTGATCGACAGCCCCGTGGCGGGCGCGCTCGCGGTGTACGCCCAGAACGTCGAGCGGGACACCCGGCTCGTCCCCGGCGCCGAGGTCGTCCTGCACTGGAACCCGGCGCACACCTTCGCCCTCGACGCCGCCCAGGACATCGACGCCGGCACCGAGGAAGAGGCGGCTCTCTGATGCCGACGCTCACCGAGGCGCCGCCGCTCGCCCCGCCGGAGCCCGCGAAGCCACCCCGCGGGCGCGGCCGGTTCACCCCGTACTGGCTGCTGCTGCCCGGCATCCTGTGGCTGATCGTGTTCTTCGCGCTGCCGATGGTCTACCAGGCGTCGACCTCCGTGCAGACCGGTTCGCTGGAGCAGGGCTACAAGGTCACCTGGCACTTCGCCACCTACTGGCACGCGCTCGCCGAGTACTGGCCGCAGTTCGTCCGCTCGGTGCTCTACGCGGCCGCCGCGACCGTGCTGTGCCTGCTGCTGGGCTATCCGCTGGCCTACCTGATCGCGTTCCGGGCCGGGCGCTGGCGGAACCTG
The DNA here is from genome assembly GCF_022846655.1 of Streptomyces seoulensis. Lineage (NCBI taxonomy): Bacteria > Bacillati > Actinomycetota > Actinomycetes > Kitasatosporales > Streptomycetaceae > Streptomyces > Streptomyces seoulensis. The sequence goes on along the minus strand of NZ_AP025667.1, from coordinate 5,087,939 downwards.
ATCATGATCCTGGTGATCGCGCCGTTCTTCACCAGCTTCCTGATCCGCACCCTCGCCTGGAAGACGATCCTCGCGGACAACGGGCCCGTGGTGCACGCGCTGAACACCCTGCACGTCCTCGACGTCACCGGCTGGCTCGGCTGGACGGCGGGGGACCGGGTGCTGGCCACCCCGCTGGCGGTGGTGTGCGGGCTCACGTACAACTTCCTGCCGTTCATGATCCTGCCGCTCTACACCTCCCTGGAGCGGATCGACGTACGGCTGCACGAGGCGGCCGGCGACCTGTACGCCCGGCCCTGGACCACCTTCCGCAAGGTGACCTTCCCGCTGTCCATGCCCGGCGTGGTCTCCGGCACGCTGCTGACCTTCATCCCGGCGGCCGGTGACTACGTCAACGCCGAGCTGCTCGGCTCCACCGACACCCGCATGATCGGCAACGTCATCCAGACCCAGTTCCTGCGCGTCCTGGACTATCCGACGGCCGCCGCGCTCTCCTTCATCCTCATGGCCGCGATCCTGGCCATGGTCACGTTCTACATCCGCCGGGCCGGGACGGAGGACCTCGTCTGACATGGCCGTCTTCACCTGGCTCAAGCACCGTCTCGTCGTCGTAGCGGGACTGCTGACGCTCGCCTACCTGCTGCTGCCGAACATCGTCGTGACGGTGTTCTCCTTCAACAAGCCCAAGGGCCGCTTCAACTACGAGTGGCAGCAGTTCTCCGCCGACGCCTGGAAGGACCCGTGCGGGGTCGCCGACATGTGCGGCGCGCTCTCGCTCAGCCTCCAGATCGCCCTGTGGGCCACCGTCGGCGCCACCGCGCTCGGCACGATGATCGCGTTCGCGCTGGTCCGCTACCGGTTCCGGGCGCGCGGCGCGGTCAACTCGCTGATCTTCCTGCCGATGGCGATGCCCGAGGTCGTCATGGCCGCCTCGCTGCTCACGCTGTTCCTCAACATGGGCGCCCAGCTCGGCTTCTGGACGATCCTGATCGCACACATCATGTTCTGCCTCAGCTTCGTCGTCACCGCGGTCAAGGCGCGCGTGATGTCGATGGACCCGCGCCTGGAAGAGGCCGCCCGCGATCTCTACGCGGGGCCGGTACAGACCTTCTGGCGGGTCACCCTGCCCATCGCGGCACCCGGGATCGCCGCGGGCGCGCTGCTGTCCTTCGCGCTCTCCTTCGACGATTTCATCATCACCAATTTCAACGCGGGCTCGACCGTCACCTTCCCCATGTTCGTCTGGGGCTCGGCACAGCGCGGAACGCCCGTCCAGATCAATGTCATCGGCACGGCCATGTTCCTGGTCGCCGTACTGTTCGTGCTGGTCTCGATGCTCGTCACCCACCGTCGCGGTCAGCAGAAGGCGTAAAGCCCTGTAGGGAGTTGAAATCATGGCCCCTAGCGCCATGAGCCGTGGAAAAGACAACTGGACCGCTTCCCTCTCCGAAGCCCGGCCCGTGCCGTACTGGCTGGAGGACCCCGGCAAGCCCCACCCCGAGCCCGCCCTCACCGGCACCGACACCTGCGACCTGCTCGTGGTCGGCGGCGGGTACAGCGGACTGTGGAGCGCGCTCAACGCCAAGGAGCGCGATCCCGGCCGTGACGTGGTGCTGCTGGAAGGGCGCGAGGTGGGCTGGGCCGCCTCGGGCCGCAACGGAGGGTTCTGCGCCGCCTCCCTCACCCACGGCCTCGCCAACGGCCTGGCCCGCTGGCCGGGGGAGATCGGCACACTCGAGGAGCTGGGCACGCGCAACCTCGACGAGATCGAGGCGGCGCTCGCCCGGCACGGCATCGACTGCGACTTCGAGCGCACCGGCGAGATCGACGTGGCCACCGAGACCTACCAGGCGTGGGAACTGCGCGACTGGCACCGGGAGCTGCGGGACAAGGGCCTCGCGGACGGCATGGAGTTCCTGGACCGGGACGCCCTGCGCGCCCAGGTCGACTCGCCCACCTTCGAGGCCGGGCTGTGGGACCGCCGGGGCGTGGCCCTGCTGCACCCGGCCAAACTGGCCTGGGGCCTGAAGCGGGCCTGCGTCGCCCTCGGGGTGCGGGTGTACGAGCACACCCCGGCCCTGACCATGAAGCAGTACGGCGCCGGCATGGAGGTCGGCACCCCGTACGGCACGGTGCGCGCCCGCAAGGTGGCGCTCGGCACCAACATCTTCCCGAGCCTGCTGCGCCGGGTCCGTTCCTACACGGTGCCGGTCTACGACTACGTGCTGACGAGCGAGCCGCTGAACGCGGAGCAGCTCGCCTCGCTCGGCTGGAAGAACCGCCAGGGCCTCGGCGACGCGGCGAACCAGTTCCACTACTTCCGGCTGACCCCCGACAACCGGGTGCTGTGGGGCGGCTACGACGCGATCTACCCCTACGGCGGCCGGGTCCGCGCGGAGTACGACGACCGGCCGGAGACCTACGCCAAGCTGGCCGGGCACTTCTTCACCTGCTTCCCGCAGTTGGAGGGCGTCCGCTTCACCCACGCCTGGGGCGGCGCCATCGACACCTGCTCGCGTTTCTCGGCGTTCTTCGGCACCGCCCATCAGGGCCGGGTCGCCTACGCGGCCGGGTACACCGGGCTGGGGGTGGGCGCCACCCGCTTCGGCGCCGACGTGATGCTGGACCTGCTGGACGGCGCGGACACCGAGCGCACCCGGCTGGAGATGGTCCGCAGGAAACCGCTGCCGTTCCCGCCCGAGCCGTTCGCCTGGACCGGGATCGCGCTGACCCGCTGGTCGCTGGCGCGGGCCGACGCGCACGGCGGCCGACGCAACCTGTGGCTGCGGGCCATGGACCGGCTGGGCCTCGGTTTCGACAGTTAGCCCCCAACCTCGGCCGTGTGAGCCAGGTCACTCGAAAGATACGGGTGAACCCGCGTAATGAGCGCGGGTTCACCTCCCTCTCATGCACAGACGCGCGCGCGTCCGTGAGAGAGGGAGGTCTGTTCATGACTGGGGCGAAGACTGCGGTCGAGTGGCTGGCGTCCGTGGCACCGGATCCGGAAGCCTGTCGGTGGGAGTGGGAACGCAGCCCGCTGGGGGTCGCCCTGCTGCCCGCGGGGAAAGCCTGGGACGTGCTCATCCTGCCGGGGGAGCTGGGCTATCCGACGCTGGATGTGCTCACCCGCGTCCTCGATCAACCGGGCCCGGTGCTGGTCGACTTCGGGGACAACCGGGTGGGCTTCTTCGTGCCGCCCGGCACCGCCGCCCGCTGGCTGGGCACCGGCATCCGCACGGCGGGCTCCGGTACCTGGATCGTGGTGCCGTACCCCGGCCGGGCGACCCAGGGGGTGCGCTGGCTGGTGCCGCCGGACGGGTCGGGGACGCTGACCGACCCGGCGCTGCTGGAGCTGGCGATGCACGAGGCGGCGGCCGCGCTGGCCAGGGACGAGGGCGGGCGACGCTCCTGACTCCCTGACGGAGGTTCCTCGCCCGGGCTCCTTTGGCGGGAACTCCTTGACAACGCAATTGGTCTGGACCAAGTTGGGTGCACCCTCGACCTCCAACTCCCCCATGCCTGGAGGCATTTGTGGACAGACCCCGACCTCTGGTCGCATTCCTCACGGTCATGGCTCTCGCCGTGCCCGGCAGTGCCGCGCTCTCGTCGGCCGCCCGCGCGGCCGACGCGGACGCAGCGGTCAACGGCGGATTCGAGTCCGGGCTGTCCCCCTGGACCTGTACCGCCGGTGCGACCGTCACCTCCCCGGTGCACGGCGGCTCCTCCGCGCTCAAGGCGACCCCGGAGGGCAGCGACAACGCCCAGTGCGCCCAGACGGTGAACGTCAGACCCAACTCCCAGTACACGCTCGCCGGTTACGTGCGCGGTTCCTACGTCTACCTCGGCGCGAGCGGCACCGGCACCACCGACGTCTCCGCCTGGACCCAGTCGGCCCCCGACTGGCAGAGGCTCGCCACCACCTTCACCACCGGCGCGAACACCACCAAGGTCACCATCTACGCCCACGGCTGGTACGGCACCGGCGCCTACTACGCCGACGACATCTCCCTCACCGGCCCCGGCGGCACCACCACCCAGCCGCCCACCGTGCCCACGGGACTGAGGACCGGCACCGTCACCGCCACCTCCGTGGCCCTGTCCTGGACCCCGGTGAGCGGCGCGACCGGCTACTCGGTCTACCGGGACGGCGTCAAAGTGCAGAGTGGCAGCGGCACTTCGGCCACCGTGAGCGGCCTGAACCCCTCGACTGCGTACGCCTTCCAGGTCACCGCGAGCAATGACGCGGGGGAGTCCGCCCGGTCCGCCACGGTGACCGCGACCACCCCGGCCCGCAGCGACGGCGGGGGCGGCGCCGAACTGCCCGCCCACGCCCTGGTCGGCTACCTCCACGCCAGCTTCGCCAACGGCTCCGGCTACACCCGCATGGCCGACGTACCCGAAAGCTGGGACGTCATCGACCTGGCCTTCGGCGAGCCGACCTCGGTCACCTCAGGCGACATCCGCTTCAACCGCTGCCCGGTGTCCGAGTGCCCGAACGTGGAGAGCGACGCCGACTTCAAGGCGGCCATCAAGGCCAAGCAGGCCGCCGGCAAGAAGGTGCTGATCTCCATCGGCGGCCAGAACGGCCAGGTCCAGCTCACCACCACCGCCGCCCGCGACGCCTTCGTCTCCTCCGTCTCGAAGATCATCGACCAGTACGGACTCGACGGCCTCGACATCGACTTCGAGGGCCACTCGCTCTCGCTGAACACCGGCGACACCGACTTCAAGAACCCGACCACCCCGGTGATCGTCAACCTGATCTCCGCGCTGAAGACGCTCAAGGCCAAGTACGGCACCAAGTTCGTGCTCACCATGGCCCCGGAGACCTTCTTCGTGCAGAACGGCTACCAGTTCTACGGCAGCGGCAAGTGGGGCGGGCAGGACCCGCGCTGCGGCGCCTACCTCCCGGTCATCCACGCCCTGCGCGACGACCTCACCCTGCTGCACGTCCAGGACTACAACTCCGGCCCGATCATGGGCCTGGACAACCAGTACCACTCCATGGGCGGCGCCGACTTCCACATCGCCATGACCGACATGCTGCTCACCGGCTTCCCGGTCGCGGGCGACGCGAACAACGTCTTCCCGCCGCTGCGCCCCGACCAGGTCGCCATTGGCATGCCCGCCTCGGTCAACGCCGGCAACGGCTACGTCGCCCCCGCCGAGGTCACCAAGACCCTGGACTGCCTCACGAAGCGGACGAACTGCGGCTCGTACGCGACCCACGGAACCTGGCCCGCGCTGCGCGGTCTGATGACCTGGTCGGTGAACTGGGACCGGTTCGCGGGCTGGGAGTTCCAGCGGACCTTCGACTCCTACTTCGGCTGACCACCAGCGCCAGACAGGTCAGCAGCACCGCGCCCAGGCACCAGGACGCCAGCACGTCCAGCGGCCAGTGGAAGCCCCGCCGCACCAGCCCGTACGACACCGCGAGCACCAGCGCGGCCGGGACGGCGACCGCCGCGAGGCGTGCGGCGCGGGTGCGGCACCAGGGCAGGAGGAGCAGCGCCGAGGCGCCGTAGGCCACGGCGGCCGTCGCGGTGTGGCCGGAGGGGAAGTAGCCGGTGGCCGGGGGCACCACGGGGGTCCCCGGCCGCGCGGTCCACAGCTTCAGCGGGACGACGATCGCCGGGAGCACCGCCATCAGCAGCGCGGCCGCCGCCGGCGGCAGCCACCAGCGGTGCGCCCCGGCGGACCGGCCCCGCCAGGCCGTGTAGCCGAGGGCGAGGGCGAGCAGGGGTACGGCCACCTCGATGTTGCCGAGGTCGGAGAGGAGTTCGGAGAAGCGGTCCGGACGGACCAGGGCGCGGCTGAGCCGGGCGTCCAGCGTGAGCAGCGGTCCGTGTGCCAGGACCTGCCAGGTGAGCCAAGCGAACAGCAGCGCCGGGAGGCCGAGCAGGAGGGCGGCGGCGAGGGCGAGGCGGCGGGCGGGATTCGGCACCGGGCCAGCTTCGCACGGGCGCGAGCGGCGAGAAGGGCGAGAAGGAGGTCGGCCGCCCCGGAACAGGGGGGGGTGGTTCCGGGGCGGCCGTCCGGACCGGGATGTCGCACGCCCCGGGGGGTTTGGGGCGGCGACCGTCCGATCGGTGTGGAGATCCCGGAGCCCTCAGGCCCCGGTTGTGTGCGCGAGGGCACGACCAGGTCGAAGCTGGGGAGGCCCCGGCCTGAAGCCGCCCGCAGTTCCCTGCGAGCGGGGTGTATCTCTCATCGGGACCGAACCTACGGCAGGCGGAGGCGGTCGGACAGACGCAATCGCGTCCTGTCATCCACCTCGCACACGTTCTTCACACGGCCTGCCGCAGTCGTCCGTCAGAGGTACGGACCAGTCGCCCGTCGTGCGACCCGGTCGCTCAGATGCGCGAGAAAGCCTGCTCGATGATGTCCAGGCCCTCGTTCAGCAGGTCCTCGCCGATGACCAGCGGGGGCAGGAAGCGCAGCACGTTGCCGTAGGTGCCACAGGTCAGGACCAGCAGGCCCTCCTGGTGGCACGCCTTGGCCAGCGCGGCGGCCGCCTCGGCGTTCGGCTCCTTGGTGGCGCGGTCCTTGACCAGCTCGATGGCGACCATCGCGCCCCGGCCCCGGATGTCACCGATGATGTCGAACTTCTCGGCCATCGTGGCGAGGCGGCCCTTCATGACCTTCTCGATGTGCTTGGCCTTGCCGTTGAGGTCCTGCTCCTTCATCGTCTCGATCGCGCCGAGCGCGGCGGCGCAGGCCACCGGGTTGCCGCCGTAGGTGCCGCCCAGGCCGCCCGCGTGCGCGGCGTCCATGATCTCGGCGCGGCCGGTGACGGCGGCGAGCGGCAGACCGCCCGCGATGCCCTTGGCGGTGGTGATCAGGTCCGGGACGATGCCCTCGTCCTCGCACGCGAACCACTGGCCGGTGCGGCAGAAGCCGGACTGGATCTCGTCCGCCACGAAGACGATGCCGTTGTCCTTGGCGAACTTCACGATCTCCGGCAGGAAGCCCTTGGCCGGCTCGATGAAGCCGCCCTCACCGAGCACCGGCTCGATGATGATCGCGGCCACGTTGTCGGCGCCGACCTGCTTGGTGATCTGGTCGATGGCCTGCTTGGCGGCCTCCGGGCCCGCGTTCTCCGGGCCGGTCGGCCAGCGGTAGCCGTAGGCCACCGGCACGCGGTACACCTCGGGCGCGAACGGACCGAAGCCGTTCTTGTACGGCATGTTCTTCGCCGTCAGCGCCATCGTCAGGTTGGTGCGGCCGTGGTAGCCGTGGTCGAAGACGACGACCGCCTGGCGCTTGGTGTGCGCGCGGGCGATCTTCACCGCGTTCTCGACCGCCTCGGCGCCCGAGTTGAACAGCGCCGACTTCTTCGCGTGGTCACCCGGCGTCAGCTCGGCGAGGGCCTCGGCGACCTCCACGTAGCCCTCGTACGGGGTGACCATGAAACACGTGTGGGTGAAGTCGGCGAGCTGGGCGCTCGCGCGGCGCACCACGGCCTCGGCGGAGGCGCCCACCGAGGTCACGGCGATGCCGGAACCGAAGTCGATCAGGCTGTTGCCGTCGACGTCCTCGATGACGCCGCCGCCCGCGCGCGTGACGAACACCGGCAGCGTGGAGCCGACGCCCTGCGCGACGACCGCGGTACGGCGGGCCTGCAGCTCCTGCGACTTCGGGCCGGGAATGGCGGTGACGACGCGGCGCTCCTGCGGAAGTGCGGTCATGCGGGGCTCCTGGGGGGTATTACGGACGCTTGCCTTGTTTTCCCGCAGGCTAAGACGGGTGCCGGGGGGTGGGCATGCTCCATGTGGGCGTTGTCGGCGCGGCCCGTTGTCCGTGGTGGACATAGTGGTGCGGGACGCCGGAGCGGCTGTCGGCCGCGTAAACGGTGAACTCCCCTTGCGGGGGCGTTAGATTGACTCGCTGACGGTGACGGAGCGGCTGGTCAAGGGGGCAGGGCGATGGACGGCGAAGGTACGCGGGACACGCGCGCCACCCACAGCGGTGCGGTGCCGCGCCCGACGCGGCCCCCGGAAGGGCCCGCCGCGCCGCCGCCCATGCCCACGATGCCACCCGGAGCGCCGCCCCGCCCGGACGGCTCGGCCTTCCTCGCCTGGCTGCGCGCCTCCCGGCCTGCCGCAGCGCCCGGTGTCTGGCGCCTCGGACACCGGCCCCGGCCCGAGACCGAGCCCGAGCAGACCCCGGCCCGCCAGTTGCTCAGCGGGGCCGTGATCGCGTTCCTGGTCGGCTGGCTGGTGTGGTCCCTGCTCTGGAACGGCTACCTGGGCGGCTGGTGGGTGCTGCCGCTGGAGCTGTTCACCCCGGACTCCTGGCGCGAGGGCAACGACCGCGTCGGCAACGCCGTCCTCTGGTACTCGTACTACACCCTCATCGCCGCCGTCATCCTGCTCGCCGTCGGCCGCATCGGCCGCTGGGGCGAGGTCTGGCGGCGCTTCGGACCCCCCGCCTGGCTCCGGTCCACCACCCCGGCCGAGCCGCCGCCGCCCGCGCCCGGCCACGACCCCGCCGACTGGCCCGAGCTGCGTGCCCACGGCGCCCACGAGGCCGCCGAGCGGCTCGCCGCCGAGGCGCGCACCGGGCTCATGCGCGACGTCGACCACGCCCGGATCGACCGCGCCTGGCAGGGCGTGCGCTCCGGCGCGTACCCGCTGGCCGCGTTCACCGGAGCCGTCCTCCGTGACGGCTCCGCCGCCTGCCCGCACCCCTCGGGCGAGCGTGATCTGCCAGCCCGCCAGGCCCGTCACGACCTGCTCACCGGCCAGGTCCGCCTCGGCGCCGCCGCCGACGACCCGCGCAACCCCTACCAGTACCGGGGCGCCGGACTCGCCCTCGGCACCGATCTGCTCGGCACCTCCCTGGTCGCCGTCGGCCCGGCCGGCTCCGGCAAGACCGGCAGCCTCGTCCGGCCGCTCGCCGAGTCGCTGTGCCTGCACGCCCTCGCCGGCCGCGCCGCCGTGGTCAGCGTCGGCGCCGCCGGCGCCGGAATCGGCCCGGCCGAGGCTTACGACGTGGTCGTCCGGGTCGGCCACCCCGACTCCGTGTACGACCTCGACCTCTACGGCGGCACCACCGACCCGGACGAGGCCGCCGCCATACTCGCCGAGGCCCTCGTCGGCGACCTCGCCGAGCCGCACCCCGGCTCCGACAGCCGACGCTCCACCACCGTCCTCGCCCAGCTCCTCGGCCCCTTCCGCGCCGTCCACGACCGCTTCCCCTCCGTCCCCGAGCTGCGCCAGCTCCTCGACGGCTCGCCCGGCCCGCTCGCCGCGCTGCGCAAGGCGCTGACCGAGACCGGGCACGCGTCCCTGCTGCGCGAACTCGACGCGCGGGAACGGCAGCAGGCCCACCCCGGCGACGTGGCTGCCGTGCTCGCCGACCGGGTCGCGCTGCTCGACCGGCCCGCCTTCGCCGCCTTCTTCGACACCTCCGGCGGCTCCCGGCCGTTCACCCTGAAGGCCCTCGACCACCCGGTCCGCGTCCGCATCGACCTGCCCCAGCGCGGCCACGCCGACGCCTCCCGCATCCTGGCCCGGCTGGTCCTCGCCCAGTTCACGGCCGCCGTCACCGCCCGCGAGGACCGGTCCCTCTTCGCCTGCCTGCTGCTCGACGAGGCGGCCGGGGTCGTCACCCCCGAGTCCGTGCGCGGCATCCAGAGGCTGCGCTCCGCCGGTGCGGGCGTCGTCCTCACCCTGCGCACCCTGGACGACGTGCCCCGCCCGCTGCGCGGCCCGCTGCTCGGCGCCACCGGCTGCCGGATGGCGTTCTCCGGACTCACGCCCTGGGACGGGCAGGACTTCGCCGACGTGTGGGGCAAGGAGTGGATCGAGGCCCGCGACGTCACCGACCGGCAGATCATCGCCGAGACCCCGGCCGGCAAGGCCGTGCACATGCTGCGCCGCGTCATCACCGGCCAGGCGCCCACCGCCCGCGCGGTCACCGTCCGCCAGGTCGAACGGGAGCGCTGGTCCGCCTCCGAACTGGCCCACGCGGTCCCGCCGGGCCACGCGGTCCTCTCCCTGACCACGGTCCGGGGCGAACACGCACCACCGCTGCTGGTTGACCTGCGGGGCTGAAGGGGCCCGTCCGGGGGTTCAGCGGTCCAGGGAGGCGCGCCCGCAGCCGGGCCGCCGTGGCGCACGGGCAGCCCGGCGAGCTGAGCGGCCGCGGCGGCGCTCGTCGAGCGGCGGCCCAGCCGGGGCGCCGCAGGGCCGTCCCACGCCGAGCGGCGCCTGTGCGGTCAGGTGCGCCGATCACCGTCCGGCCCCGCGCACCCCGAGCCGATCCCCACCCGCGCCCGCCGAGTGCGGCACCTTCGCCGAGCGAACCGTGCCGGTCGGCCGGAGCGGCGGCCCGCCATCGTACGGTGAGGCAGAATCAGGGTGGGCCGTTCATACGCGGCGGCCAAGAGATCACCGCCCCCGGACGGCGCGATGGTGCGCCGGCCGTCCCGACCTGAAGGTCCCATGCCGCCGACGCTCGCCTCGCTCGTCCACCACTCCGCGCTCAAGCTCACCGTCCGCGCGGGCGAGGACCGGCTCGACGTGCCCGTCCGCTGGGCGCACGTCAGCGAGCTGGCCGACCCCGTGCCGTACATGGAGGGCGGGGAGCTGCTGCTCATCACCGCGCTCAAGCTGGACGCGGAGGACCCCGAGGCGATGCGGCGGTACGTGAAGCGGCTGGCCGGCGCGGGAGTCGTCGGCCTCGGCTTCGCGGTGGGCGTGAACTACGACGACATCCCCGAGGCGCTGGTCGGGGCGGCCCGGCAGGAGGGGCTGCCCCTGCTGGAGGTGCCCCGGCGCACCCCCTTCCTCGCCATCAGCAAGGCGGTCTCGGCCGCCATCGCCGCCGACCAGTACCGGGCCGTCACCGCGGGCTTCGCCGCCCAGCGCGAACTGACCCGGCAGGCGCTGACCACCGGCCCCGAGGGCCTGCTCGCCGCCCTCGCCGCCCAGGTCGACGGCTGGGCCGCGCTGTACGACGCGTCCGGCGCCGTCGTCGCCGCCGCGCCCGAGTGGGCCGGCCGCCGGGCCGCCCGGCTCACCGCGGAGGTCGAGCGGCTGCGCGAACGGCCCGCCCCCGCCTCTTCGGTGGTCGCCGCCCCCGACACCGAGGACCGGATCGAACTGCACTCCCTCGGCACCGGCCGCCGCCCCCGCGCCGCGCTCGCCGTCGGCACCGCAGCCGCCCCCGGCACCGCCGAGCGCTACGCCGTGCACTCCGCGATCGCCCTGCTCACCCTCACCACCGAGCGCTCCCGCTCGCTGCAGGCCGCCGAAGGGCGGGTCGGCGCGGCGGTGCTGCGCATGCTGCTGGCCGGCGAGCCCGACCACGCCCGCACGGTCGCCGGAGATCTGTACGGCGGGCTGCTGGACGCGCCCTTCCGGGTCCTCGTCGCCGAGTCCGCGCCCCCGGGGACGGACGGCGAGCCGCTCGGCGGGCTCGCGGAGGCCGCCGAGTCCGCCGCCGCCCGCTCCGGTGAATCCGTGCTGGTCGTGCCGGAGCGCGAGCGGCTGGTGGTGCTCGCCACCGACGGCGGCGCGGCCGTCGCCGCGTGCACGGCGTACGCGGGCGCGCTGGAGGCGGCCCGGCTCGTGCCGGAGTCCTCGGGCGGCGAGGACGGCGGACTCGTCGTCGGCCTCTCGGCCCCCGCGGGCCCGATCGCGGCCGCCTCCGCCTACCGGCAGGCCGAGCAGGCGCTGTCGGTGGCCCGGCGGCGCGGCCGGGCCATGGTCGAGCACGAGCACGTCGCCGCGGGCTCGGTGCTGCCGCTCCTGGCCGACGACGCGGTACGGGCGTTCGCGGACGGCCTGCTGCGGGCGCTGCGCGACCACGACGCGACCGGGCGCGGCGACCTGGTCGCCTCGCTGCGGGCGTGGCTGTCCCGGCACGGGCAGTGGGACGCGGCAGCCGCCGACCTCGGCGTGCACCGGCACACCCTGCGCTACCGGATGCGCCGGGTCGAGGAGATCCTCGGCCGCTCGCTGGACGACCCGGACGTCCGGATGGAGCTGTGGCTGGCACTGAAGGCCACCTCGGCGGAGTAGCCGGCCCCCCCCGCCCACTGAAGGCCACCTCGGCGGAGTAGCCGGCCCCCCCCCGGCCCGCTGAAGGCCACCCCGGCGGAGTAGCCGCCCCCCGCCCGCCGCCGACCACGCCGAACCGGAGCATCCCCCGCCCGTTTCCGTACGACTCGGACAAGCGACCGCCGAGCGCGCCCGCCCTACCGTGGATCACGCAAAGCACACCCCCCCGACGCGGAAGGGCCGGACCCGCACATGACCTCCACCCACGCCTTCTGGCTGGCCGGCCGCCAGGCCACCGGCGAGGACAGCTTCGACGTCACCTCTCCGTGGGACGGCCGTGTCGTCGGCCGGGCGAGCGTGCCCAGCGACGCCCAGGTCGAGGAGGCCGTGGCCGCCGCGTACGCCGTGCGCGACGAGTTCGCCGCCGTCCCCGCGCACGTCCGCGCCGCCGCCCTCGACCACGTCGCCACGCGGCTGACCGAGCGCACCGAGGAGATCGCCCAGCTCATCTCCGGCGAGAACGGCAAGCCGATCAAGTGGGCCCGCGGCGAGGTCGGCCGTGCCGTCTCCGTCTTCAAGCTCGCGGCCGAGGAGGCCCGCCGGTTCAACGGCGGCGAGGCCCAGCGGCTCGACACCGACGCGGGCGGCCAGGGACGCATGGCGCTGATCCGCCGCTTCCCCAAGGGCGTCGTCCTCGGCATCGCGCCGTTCAACTTCCCGCTGAACCTGTGCGCCCACAAGGTCGCCCCGGCCATCGCCGCCGGTGTCCCGATCATCCTCAAGCCCGCCCCGGCCACCCCGCTGTCCGGCCTGGTCATCGGCGAGCTGCTGGCCGAGACCGACCTGCCCGCCGGGTCCTGGAGCGTCCTGCCGGTCGCCAACGACAAGATGCCCGCGCTGGTCCAGGACGAGCGGCTCCCGGTGATCTCCTTCACCGGCTCCGAGCAGGTCGGCTACGCGATCATGGACTCGGTGCCGCGCAAGCACTGCACGCTGGAGCTGGGCGGCAACGGCGCGGCCGTCGTCCTCGGCGACTGGGCGAGCGACGCCGACCTGGACTGGGCCGCGACCCGCATCGCCACCTTCTCCAACTACCAGGGCGGCCAGTCCTGCATCTCGGTGCAGCGCGTGATCGTCGACGGCGCGGTGTACGAGCGGCTGCTGCCGCGCATCGTGGCCGCCGTCGAGGCCCAGGTCACCGGTGACCCGGCCGACGACAAGACCGAGGTCGGCCCGCTGGTCAGCGAGGCCGCCGCGCAGCGCGTCGAGTCCTGGGTGAACGAGGCCGTCGAGCTGGGCGCCACCCTGCTCACCGGCGGCGAGCGCGACGGCGCCACCTACGCGCCGACCGTCCTCACCGACGTGCCCGCGGGCGCCACCCTCGCCACCGAGGAGGTCTTCGGACCGGTCCTCACCGTCACGAAGGTCGACGGCGAGGCCGAGGCGTTCGCCGCGGTCAACGACTCCAAGTACGGCCTCCAGGCAGGTGTGTTCACCCACGACCTGCAGACCGCCTTCCGCGCTCACCGCGCGCTGGAGGTCGGCGGTGTCGTCATCGGCGACGTCCCGTCCTACCGTGCCGACCAGATGCCGTACGGCGGCGTCAAGCAGTCCGGCGTGGGCCGCGAGGGCGTGCGCTCCGCGATGGACGACTACACCTACGAGCGCGTCCTGGTCCTCACGGGCCTCGCACTCTGACCTGCCACGGACAGGTCACACGGAACGGCCGGAGCCCGCTGTGCGGGGGCTCCGGCCGTTCTCTTTTCCTCAGGTGATAAGCACGGCCGATCGCGCGATAGGTTTGACCTCTTAAGTCCGATAAACACTGCCTATCGAGCGATTGATTGCGCTTTTGACTTTTTCGCGCACGGAGGAGCACACTTCCACCCGCATAGAGCGGACATTCGCGGAAAGTGAGAGGGCACCGTGCCGATACCCATTGAAGACGCCCTGGACGACCAGGTCGCCAGCGCCCGGAGCAAGGCGAAGCTGCTCCGTTCCCCCGGCCGCTACCTGGTGCTCTCGGCGCTCGCCGGGGCCTTCATCGGCATGGGCGTCGTCCTGATGGTCATGGTGTCCGGCCCGCTCAGCCTCGCGCACTCTCCCTGGGTCAGGCTGATCCAGGGCCTGGTCTTCGGTGTCGCGCTGACGCTGGTGATCTTCGCCGGTGGCGAGCTGGCCACCAGCAACATGATGACGATGGTCCAGGGCGCGGTCCGCCGGGCCTTCTCGCCGCTCGTCGCGCTCGCCGTGATCGTCGGCTCCTTCGTCGGCAACCTGGTCGGCTCGGTCGCCCTCGCCTGGCTGGTGCACGCCGCCGGGGTGCTGGACGTCGTGTCCGCGCCCGGAGCTCCCGCCCCCGGTCTGGCCGGCCTGACCGGCATGCTCAACGCCAAGATGGCCGAGAGTGGCGAGGCGATGTTCTTCCGCGGTGTGCTCTGCAACTTCCTGGTCTGCCTGACCGTGTGGATGGGCATGCGCACCCGCTCCGACGCCGCCAAGATCATGCTGATCTTCGCGGGCATCCTGGCCTTCGTCGCCTCCGGCTTCGAGCACGTCGTCGCCAACATGACGACCTTCTCGCTCGGCCTCTTCGAGCACGTCCCCCACGACACCCTCGCCGCCTTCGGCCACAACCTCCTCCTGGTCGGCCTCGGCAACCTCGTCGGCGGCGGACTGCTGGTCGGCGTCGCGTACGCCGTCGCCGGCCGCCGGAACCCCCCGGCCGCCGCCCAGGACGGCCCCGCCGAGGGCTCGAAGCCCCTGGTCCCGTCCCTCGAGACCGCCTGAGCCGCCGGTTCCCCCTGCCGCGTCCGTTCACCTGAACGGACGCGCAAGGGGTGGTGGGGTGCGCCCGATTCAGGTACCAACGATCCAGTAGCAACGGGTCGGTTACCCACGGTCCGCCAACATCCCTCTTCGCGGCGAGGTGAGCCTCATGTCCGCCCCCACCACTCAACGCACCACCGTCTCCGAGCGCGAGGCCCGACAGGTGGCGGAGGCCGCCCGGGAGCAGAACTGGCGCAAGCCGAGCTTCGCCAAGGAGCTGTTCCTCGGGCGCTTCCGGCTCGACCTCATCCACCCCCACCCGCTCCCCGACGCCGAGAGCGTCCGGCGCGGTGAGGCCTTCCTCGCCGAGCTGCGCGCCTTCTGCGAGACGGAGATCGACGCGGCCCGCATCGAGCGCGAGGCCCGCATCCCCGACGAGGTCGTGGCCGGCCTGAAGCGGCTCGGCGCCCTCGGGATGAAGATCGACACCAAGTACGGCGGCCTCGGCCTCTCCCAGCTCTACTACAACAAGGCCCTCGCCCTGGTCGGCTCGGTCAGCCCCGCCGTCGGCGCACTGCTCTCCGCCCACCAGTCGATCGGCGTACCGCAGCCGCTGAAGATCTTCGGCACCCAGGAGCAGAAGGACGCCTTCCTGCCCCGCTGCGCCACCACCGACATCTCCGCCTTCCTGCTCACCGAGCCGGACGTCGGCTCGGACCCGGCGCGCCTGGCCACCTCGGCCGTCCCGGAGGGCGACGAATACGTCCTGGACGGCGTGAAGCTGTGGACCACCAACGGCGTCGTCGCCGACCTCCTCGTGGTCATGGCGCGGGTGCCGAAGTCGGAGGGGCACCCCGGCGGCATCACCGCGTTCGTGGTGGAGGCCGACGCCGAGGGGATCACCGTCGAGAACCGCAACGCCTTCATGGGTCTGCGCGGCATCGAGAACGGCGTCACCCGCTTCCACCGGGTGCGGGTCCCGGCCGCCAACCGGATCGGCCCCGAGGGCGCGGGCCTGAAGATCGCGCTCACCACCCTCAACACCGGCCGGCTGTCCCTGCCCGCGATGTGCGCGGGCGCGGGCAAGTGGTGCCTGAAGATCGCCCGTGAGTGGGCCGCCGAGCGCGAGCAGTGGGGCAAGCCGGTCGCGCTCCACGAGGCCGTCGGCTCCAAGATCAGCTTCATCGCGGCGACCACGTTCGCGCTGGAGGCCGTCGTCGACCTCGCCTCCCAGATGGCCGACGAGGACCGCAACGACATCCGCATCGAGGCCGCCCTCGCCAAGCTGTACGGCTCGGAGATGTCCTGGCTGATGGCCGACGAGCTGGTCCAGATCCGGGGCGGCCGCGGCTACGAGACCGCCGAGTCGCTCGGGGCACGCGGCGAGCGGGCGGTGCCGGCCGAGCAGATGCTGCGGGACCTGCGCATCAACCGCATCTTCGAGGGCTCCACCGAGATCATGCACCTGCTGATCGCGCGCGAGGCCGTCGACGCCCACCTCTCGGTCGCCGGTGACCTCATCGACCCCGACAAGTCCCTCCAGGACAAGGCGAGAGCCGGTGCGGGAGCGGGCGCCTTCTACGCCAAGTGGCTGCCGAAGCTGGTCGCGGGTCCGGGGCAGCTCCCGTCCTCGTACGCCGAGTTCAAGCACGGCGTCGACCTGTCCGGGCACCTGCGCTTCGTCGAGCGCCACGCCCGCAAGCTGGCCCGCGCCACCTTCTACGGCATGTCCCGATGGCAGGGCCGGATGGAGACCAAGCAGGGCTTCCTCGGCCGGATCGTGGACATCGGCGCGGAGCTGTTCGCCATGAGCGCGGCCTGTGTACGGGCCGAGCGGCTGCGGCGGGAGGGCGAGCACGGCCGCGAGGCGTACCAGCTCGCCGACGCCTTCTGCCGCCAGGCCCGCGTCCGTGTCGACGAGCTCTTCGCCCGCCTGTGGCACAACACCGACGGTGTCGACCGCAAGGTGGTCAAGGGCGTCCTCGGCGGGGCCTACGAGTGGCTGGAGGAGGGCATCCTCGACCCCTCGGGCGACGGCGCGTGGATCGCGGACGCCACCCCAGGGGCGAGCGAGCACGTCAACGCCCGCCGCCCCTACGGCGGTTAGCCGCTAGCAGTACTTGTCGCTGCCGTTCCGGGTCGTCCACGAGCAGGTGTCGACCTTGGAGCCGTTCGACTTGGTCAGGGTCGCCGTGTCGCTGGTGTTGTTCCAGACGTAGGCACGGCGGCCCTGGTACTTGTCCGAGCCGGTGTCCGAGCCGCTCCCGGTGTGGATCTTCATGTACTTCCCGGCGCCGATCTTGACGTTCGGGAACGAGTACTTGTGGTTCGAGGTGTCCTTGAGGATCCACCCCTTCAGCGAGACGGCCGAGCGGCTCGTGTTCTTGAGCTGCACCCACTCGCCGTTCAGGCTGGAGTTGGAGCGGGTGTCCGTGCCGGGGCTGTCGAAGTAGACCCGGTGGATCTGGACACTTCCGGCCGCCTGGGCCGGGGTGCTCAGCAGGGTGCCGGTCAGCAGGGCCGCGCCGGCGAGGGCGGGCAGGGCGGCGCGAAGGCGCACGGTACGCACGAAGAGATCCCCCCAAGGATGTCGTTCACAAAGGCGTTGCACGGGAATGAAGTTCACCCGTTCAACTGAATTGTTATCACAGGATCTTCACCCCAGATTCACAAAGGGAGAAACCTCGCAGCGCACCGAGTCCCCGGCCCGGCCACCCGACCGAGGGACGCGCGGTCCTGACGGTCCCCGCGTGCGGCCACAATGGAGGGATGACCGACAGCCTCGCCAGCCCCGCCCCGCTCGCCGACCCGCACCTCGTGTACGACCCCGTCGCGGGCGACGGCCCGAAGGACGTGGTGATCCTCGGCTCCACCGGGTCCATCGGCACCCAGGCCATCGACCTCGTGCTGCGCAACCCCGACCGCTTCAGGGTCACCGCCCTCTCCGCGAACGGCGGCCGGGTGGACCTCCTCGCCGAGCAGGCGCGCAAGCTCGGGGTACGCACCGTCGCGGTCGCCCGTGAGGACGCGGCACCGGCGCTGCGCGAGGCCCTGGCCGGGCAGTACGGCGGCGAGCCGCTCCCGGAGATCCTGGTGGGCCCGGACGCCGCCGCCCAGGTCGCCGCTTCCGACTGCCACACCGTCCTGAACGGCATCACCGGCTCCATCGGCCTCGCGCCGACGCTGGCCGCCCTGGAGGCGGGCCGCACCCTGGCGCTCGCCAACAAGGAGTCGCTGATCGTGGGCGGCCCGCTGGTCAAGGCGCTGGCCAAGCCCGGCCAGATCATCCCGGTCGACTCCGAGCACGCGGCCCTCTTCCAGGCCCTCGCCTCCGGCAACCGCGCCGACGTGCGCAAGCTGGTCGTCACCGCCTCCGGCGGCCCCTTCCGCGGCCGCACCAAGGCCGAGCTGGCGGACGTCAAGGTCTCCGACGCCCTCGCGCACCCCACCTGGGCGATGGGCCCGGTGATCACGGTCAACTCCGCGACCCTGGTCAACAAGGGTCTGGAGGTCATCGAGGCGCACCTGCTCTACGACATTCCCTTCGACCGCATTGAGGTGGTCGTGCATCCCCAGTCGTATGTCCACTCGATGGTCGAGTTCACCGACGGTTCCACGATCGCCCAGGCGACGCCCCCCGACATGGGTGGGCCGATCGCCATCGGCCTGGGCTGGCCCGAGCGCGTCCCGGACGCCGCCCCGGCCTTCGACTGGAGCAAGGCGTCCACCTGGGAGTTCTTCCCGCTGGACGACGACGCCTTCCCCTCGGTGAACCTCGCCCGGCACGT
Source organism: Streptomyces seoulensis (assembly GCF_022846655.1). NCBI lineage: Bacteria > Bacillati > Actinomycetota > Actinomycetes > Kitasatosporales > Streptomycetaceae > Streptomyces > Streptomyces seoulensis. The sequence continues at coordinate 5,069,374 of NZ_AP025667.1, read as the reverse complement.
GGGCCGGCTCGCGGGCACCGCCCCGGCGGTGTTCAATGCGGCCAACGAGGAGTGCGTCGAAGCCTTCCTGGGCGGCGCTCTGCCCTTCAACGGGATCATGGAGACCGTCATCCGGGTGGTCGAGGAACACGGCACCCCGGTCACGGGAACTTCGCTCACGGTGTCGGACGTCCTCGAAGCGGAGACCTGGGCCCGGGCCAGGGCCCGCGAACTGACCAACCGGACGGCAACCGCGGAGGCGCGTGCATGACGACCTTGATGTTCATCCTCGGCATAGTGGTCTTCGCGGTCGGCCTGCTCGTCTCGATCGCCTGGCACGAGCTGGGGCACCTGTCGACGGCCAAGCTCTTCGGCATCCGCGTCCCGCAGTACATGGTCGGATTCGGCCCGACCATCTGGTCGCGGCACAAGGGCGAGACCGAGTACGGCATCAAGGCCGTCCCGCTCGGCGGCTACATCCGCATGATCGGCATGTTCCCGCCGGACGACGCCGGCCGGGTCTCGGCCCGCTCCACCTCCCCGTGGCGCGGCATGATCGAGGACGCCCGCTCGGCGGCGTACGAGGAGCTGAAGCCCGGCGACGAGACGCGCATGTTCTACACGCGCAAGCCGTGGAAGCGCGTCATCGTCATGTTCGCGGGCCCCTTCATGAACCTGATCCTGGCGGTCGGGCTCTTCCTCTCCGTGCTGATGGGCTTCGGCATCCAGCAGGAGACCAACACCGTCTCCTCGGTCTCGGCCTGCGTCATCGCGCAGAGCCAGCACCGCGACGACTGCAAGAAGTCCGACCCTGCCTCTCCGGCCGCCGCGGCCGGGATCAAGGGCGGCGACAAGATCGTCTCCTTCGACGGCAAGCCGACCGAGAAGTGGAACACGCTGTCGGACCTCATCCGCGACAGCGCCGGACGTGACGTCCCGATCGTGGTCGAGCGGGGCGGCAAGGAGCTGACCCTCCACGCCACCATCGCCAGCAACCAGGTGGCGAAGAAGGACTCCAGCGGCAACTACGTCCAGGGCCAGTACGTCACGGCCGGATTCCTCGGCTTCAGCCCGGCGCGCGGCGTCGTCAAGCTCGACTTCGGCGACTCCGTGGTCTGGATGGGTGACCAGGTCGGCAACGCGGTGGAGTCCCTCGTCGACCTGCCCGGCAAGATCCCGGCGCTGTGGAACGCCGCCTTCGGCGACGGGCCGCGCGAGCCGGACTCCCCGATGGGCATCGTCGGCGCCGCCCGCGTCACCGGTGAGATCGCCACGCTGGACATCCCCGCCTCCCAGCAGGTGGCCATGGCCGTCTTCGTGGTCGCCGGGTTCAACCTCTCGCTGTTCCTGTTCAACATGCTCCCGCTGCTCCCGCTCGACGGCGGGCACATCGCGGGCGCCCTGTGGGAGTCGCTGCGGCGCCAGGTGGCCCGTCTGCTGCGGCGGCCCGACCCCGGCCCGTTCGACGTGGCGAAGCTCATGCCGGTCGCCTACGTGGTGGCAGGGATCTTCGTCTGCTTCACGGTGCTCGTGCTGATCGCGGACGTGGTCAACCCGGTACGGATCTCCTAGCCACGCGTCCGACAGGTGAAGCGGCCCGGAACCCGGTGTTCCGGGCCGCCATCCATTGGGTGGGTTTGCCGGGTGGGATGTGCTGGCGGACAGTGCCGTGTCGTAATCTCGAAGCCTGGAGCCCGCCGTTCACGGGACCGGATCTTGATCCACGACTTGGGGTTGCACAGCAGATGACTGCGATTTCTCTCGGCATGCCGTCCGTACCGACCAAGATCGCCGAGCGCCGCAAGAGCCGGCAGATCCAGGTCGGCACCGTTCCGGTCGGCGGAGACGCCCCCGTCTCGGTGCAGTCGATGACGACGACGCGTACGTCGGACATCGGTGCGACGTTGCAGCAGATCGCGGAGCTGACGGCGTCGGGTTGTCAGATCGTGCGGGTGGCGTGTCCGACGCAGGATGACGCGGACGCGTTGTCGACGATCGCGCGGAAGTCGCAGATCCCGGTGATCGCCGATATTCACTTCCAGCCGAAGTACGTGTTCGCGGCGATCGAGGCGGGCTGCGCGGCGGTCCGGGTGAATCCGGGCAACATCAAGCAGTTCGACGACAAGGTCCGTGAGATCGCGAAGGCGGCGAAGGAGCACGGCACCCCGATCCGGATCGGGGTGAACGCGGGTTCGCTGGACCGCCGTCTGCTGCAGAAGTACGGCAAGGCGACCCCGGAGGCCCTGGTCGAGTCGGCCCTCTGGGAGGCGTCGCTCTTCGAGGAGCATGATTTCCGGGACATCAAGATCTCGGTGAAGCACAACGACCCGGTCGTGATGATCGAGGCGTACCGGCAGCTCGCGGCCCAGTGCGACTACCCGCTGCACCTGGGTGTGACGGAGGCGGGTCCGGCGTTCCAGGGCACGATCAAGTCGGCCGTGGCGTTCGGCGCCCTGCTGTCGGAGGGCATCGGCGACACCATCCGGGTCTCGCTGTCGGCTCCTCCGGTGGAGGAGGTCAAGGTCGGTCTGCAGATCCTGGAGTCGCTGAACCTGAAGCAGCGGGGTCTGGAGATCGTCTCCTGCCCGTCGTGTGGTCGGGCCCAGGTGGACGTCTACAAGCTGGCCGAGGAGGTCACGGCGGGTCTGACCGGTATGGAGGTTCCGCTGCGGGTCGCGGTCATGGGCTGTGTGGTGAACGGTCCGGGTGAGGCTCGTGAGGCGGACCTCGGTGTGGCGTCCGGTAACGGCAAGGGTCAGATCTTCGTGAAGGGCGAGGTCATCAAGACCGTCCCGGAGTCGAAGATCGTGGAGACCCTCATCGAAGAAGCCATGAAGCTCGCCGAGCAGATGGAAGCGGACGGCATCACCTCGGGCGAGCCGACGGTGGCGGTCGCGGGCTGAGAAGTCCCATGCCCTGGAGGGGGAGGCGGGCCCCGGCCCACTTCCCCCTCCAGGGGCGCGGGGAACCTGCGCGACCAGCCAGGACGAACCCGCACCCGCCGGCGAGCACAAGGCACCCGAGCTCAAGAGCGCGCCCCCGGAGCCGCGCAGCTATAGTGCGGGGACCAAAGCAGAACCCCCAGGGTGAGGCCCCGCACGTGTTGACCCAGACCACCTCACGGGTGCTCGAACCGAGCGACCTCGACGCAGCGCTCGCCGTCCTGGACCGCGAGCCCGTCGCCAACGCCTTCGTGACCGCCCGCGTCCAGGTCGCCGGCCTCGACCCCTGGCGCCTCGGCGGCGAGATGTGGGGCTGGTACGAGGACGGCATGCTCACGTCCCTGTGCTACGCGGGAGCCAACCTCGTCCCCGTCTGCGCCACCCCCCGCGCCGTCCGCGCCTTCGCCGACCGCGCCCGCCGGGCCGGCCGCCGCTGCTCCTCCATCGTCGGCCCCGCCGAGGCCACCACCGAGCTGTGGCGCCTGCTGGAACCCCACTGGGGCCCCGCCCGCGAGGTCCGGACCCGCCAGCCCCTCATGGTCACCGACCACATGCCGGCCGACGTCACCCCCGACCCCTACGTCCGCCGCGTCCGCAAGGACGAGATGGACACGATCATGCCCGCGTGCGTGGCCATGTTCACCGAGGAGGTCGGCATCTCCCCGATGGCCGGTGACGGCGGACTCCTCTACCAGGCCCGCGTCGCCGAACTCGTCGGCGCCGGCCGCTCCTTCGCCCGCCTCGACCGGCACGGCAACGTCGTCTTCAAGGCCGAGATCGGCGCCGCCACCACCCACGCCTGCCAGATCCAGGGCGTCTGGGTCGCCCCCGAGTACCGGGGCAAGGGCCTCGCCGCCCCCGGCATGGCCGCCGTGCTGCGCTACGCCCTCGCCGACATCGCCCCCGTGGCCAGCCTCTACGTCAACGACTTCAACACCGCCGCCCGCCGGACCTACCAGAAGGTCGGCTTCCAGGAGGTCGGCGCGTTCATGAGCATCCTCTTCTGAGATGGGCGCCGCCGGGCCCCCTGTACGCTCCCGGCATGGACCTCGTGATCGGCACCCTGGACCTCGTAGCGCACGTCGACGAGGCCCTCGCCGTGCAGGCCCTGGCCTTCGGCCTCGGCCCGGACGAGATCGCCGTACGCCGCCAGATCGTCCAGCGCCACATGGGCATGCCCGGCGCCCGCGCCCTCGGTGCCACCAGCCGGGGCGCGCTGATCGGCTTCGTCTACGGCATGCCCAACTCCCGCGCCCACTGGTGGTCCACCATCGTGGAGCCCTACCTGCGCGCCCAGGGCAACGACGGCTGGCTCGACGAGTCCTTCGTCATCACCGAGCTGCACGTCCACCCGGGCCACCAGAACCGGGGCATCGGCCGCCACCTGATCACCCGCATCACCGACAGCGCGGCCGAACCCCGCTCCATCCTCTCCGCCATCGACACCGACAGCCCCGCCCGCGGCCTGTACCACTCCCTCGGCTACACCGACCTCGCCCGCCAGGTCCACTTCCCGAGCGCCCCCAAGCCCTACGCCGTCATGGGCGCCCCCCTGCCGCTGCGCCGCCGTTAACCGATTTCCGCCCGCGCGGGAGCCCCGGCTAACCTCCTAGCCATCACCCACATTTCCGGCAGGAGTACGAGAAAAATGGCGAACGTACCGGTCCAGCGCATGTCCAAGTTGTTGGCGAAGACGCTGCGCGACGACCCGGCGGACGCCGAGGTCCTCAGCCACAAGCTCCTCGTCCGCGCCGGTTACGTCCGCCGCACCGCCGCCGGCATCTGGTCCTGGCTGCCGCTGGGCACCAAGGTCCTCGCCAACGTCGAGCGGATCGTGCGCGAGGAGATGGACGCCATCGGCGCCCAGGAGGTCGTCCTCCCCGTCCTGCTGCCGCGCGAGCCCTACGAGGCCACCGGCCGCTGGGACGAGTACGGCGCCGAGCTGTTCCGCCTCCAGGACCGCAAGGGCGGCGACTACCTCCTCGGCCCCACCCACGAGGAGATCTTCACCCTGCTGGTGAAGGACCAGGCGTCCTCCTACAAGGACCTGCCGGTGATCCTGTACCAGATCCAGTCCAAGTTCCGGGACGAGGCGCGCCCCCGCGCGGGCATCCTGCGCGGCCGCGAGTTCCTGATGAAGGACTCGTACTCCTTCGACACCGAGGACGAGGGCCTGGCCTCCTCCTACGCCCTGCACCGCGCCGCCTACCAGCGGATCTACGAGCGCCTCGGCCTCGACTACCGCATCGTCGCGGCCACCGCCGGTGCCATGGGCGGCTCACAGTCGGAGGAGTTCCTCGCCCCCGCCGAGGCCGGCGAGGACACCTTCGCCGACTGCCCCGACTGCGACTTCGCCGCCAACACCGAGGCCGTGCACTACGAGCTGGCCCCGGTCGACGGCTCGGCCGTGCCCGCGCTGGAGGAGATCCCCACCCCGGACACCCCGACCATCGAGACCCTCGCCGCCTCCCTCGGCGTCCCCGCCTCCGCCACCCTGAAGAACCTGCTGGTCAAGGTGGACGGCGAGATCGTCGCCGTGGGCGTGCCCGGTGACCGCGAGGTCGACATGGGCAAGGTCGAGGAGCACTTCGCCCCGGCCGCCGTCGAGCTGGTCACCGCCGAGGACTTCGTCGGCCGCCCCGACCTGGTGCGCGGCTACGTCGGCCCGCAGGGCCTGGGCGAGAAGGTCAAGTACATCGCCGACCCCCGCGTGGCCCCCGGCACCGACTGGATCACCGGCGCCAACAAGGAGCACACGCACGCCAGGAACGTCGTCGCCGGCCGTGACTTCGAGGTCGACGAGTACGTGGACGTCGTCGTCGTCCAGGACGGCGACCCCTGCCCCAAGTGCGGCGCCGGGCTGAAGCTGGACCGTGCCATCGAGATCGGCCACATCTTCCAGCTCGGCCGCAAGTACGCCGACGCCCTCAAGCTCGACGTGCTGGGCCAGAACGGCAAGCCGGTCCGCGTCACCATGGGCTCCTACGGCATCGGCGTCTCCCGCGCCGTCGCCGCCCTCGCCGAGCAGACCGCCGACGAGCACGGCCTGTGCTGGCCCAAGGAGGTCGCCCCGGCCGACGTGCACGTGGTCGCCGCGGGCAAGGCGCTCCAGACCGAGCTGGCCCTCGACGTCGCCGAGAAGCTGTCCGCCGCGGGCGTCCGCGTCCTGGTCGACGACCGGGCCGGGGTCTCGCCGGGCGTGAAGTTCACCGACGCCGAGCTGATCGGTGTCCCGCAGATCCTGGTCGCCGGCCGCCGCTCCGCCGACGGCGTGCTGGAGCTGAAGGACCGCAGGACCGGTGAGCGCGAGGAGCTGACGGTCGAGGAGGCCATCGCCCGCCTCACCGCCTGATCAGGCACAGCGAAGAGCCCGGCCGCACCGCGCGGCCGGGCTCTTTCGTGCTCTCACAGCCAGGTGGCGAACTCCAGCAGCAGGTCCGCGTCCTGTTCCCGGCCCACCCGACGGGCCCGCACCCCGGACTCCACGGCCCGGAACAGCGTCCAGCCGCGCAGCCGCTCCTGGTCCACCTCCAGCGACTCCGCGAGCCGCTTGATCCGGCGCCGGGTCACCGAGGCGCCCGACGGCACCGCGATCAGGTCCTCCACCCGGTCGCGCACCAGCCGCGCCAGATCGAACGCGCACTCACCGACCACCGGGTCCGGACCCACCGCGAGCCACGGCAGCCGCTCCCCGCCGAGCACCTTGCTCTGCCGGAACGTGCCGTGCAGCAGCCGGTGGTCCGGCGCCCCGGCCAGCAGCTCCTCGCGCACCGCGAGCGCCGCGTCCACCAGAGGCGCCGCCTCGGGGTCCGTCAGCGCATTCGCGGCCATCGCCTCGGCCTGCCGGCCGGTGCGCTCCGCGACCGTCTCGAACCGGTGCGCGCCCTGACCGGCGGGCGGCTCCACCCACAGGCGGCGCAGCGTCCCGGCCGCCTCCAGCAGCGCCTTGGCCTCCGGCAGCGACCGCACCGAGACGTCCGGATGCAGCCGCTCCAGCAGCAGCGCGCCCTCCGCCACGTCCTCGGGTCCGCCGTCCAACACCTGTACGGCACCCAGGCCGCCCCAGTGCGCCAGCGCCGCCCGCTCGCTCTCCGGCCGGGCCCGCGAGGGGGCCAGCTTCAGCACGGCGGGGCTGCCGTCCGCGCGCCGCACCAACAGCACCAGACTGCTGCGGCCGCCCGGCACCTGCACCCGGTCCACGGTCAACTCGCGCTGTGCGACGGCCCGTTCGGCCGCCTCGGGCAGCCCGGCCAGCCAGTCGTCACCGGGCGGCGCGGTCTCCCGGCTCGCCCGGACCAGTCGCCGAGGCGGTTCGAAAGCCATGCGCGAGTCGTTCCCCTTCTCCTGCGTCCATCGGGCCCCTCCACGATGAGAGGCCCAGGGAAGGCTACGCCCTTCCCGCTCGCCGCCCGTCGAGGCCGAGGTCAGGCGGTGGGCGAGGCCGAAGGGGCGGAGTCCGTCGCTCCGGCCCGGCCCGTGGTGTCGTCGGTGCGCTCGGCGAGGCCGGGGAAGGCCGGGGCCGTGCCGCTCCAGCGGGTCGCGCGCACCGCGGCCTCGCGCAGGGCGGCGGTGGCCGTGGTGCGCCGGGAGCCGGTGGAGGCGCGGACCAGGTCGGCGTAGACCCCGGCGAGACGTTCCTCCAGCTCGGCGGCGAGGCGCAGCGCGGCGGGGGAGTCCGCCACCGTGAAGGGCAGCGCGTACGCGGGACTCGCCGCCACCGGTTCACCGCCCAGGTCACGGACCGAGCGGGCCAGGGTGTCGCGGGCCGCGCGGTGGGCGTCGTACGCGGACCGCGCCTCGCCCTGCCGGGGCGTGCCGATCCGGCCGCCGACGACCCCGTAGCCGTACACCGCCGCGTGCTCCGCCGCCAACGCCGCCTGCAGGGCGGTCAGTTCGGCCTTCTTCGCCTGATCGCTCACTTCGCCGCCTCCGTCAGCAGATACGCGTGCGCGGACCCGGCGGCCGACACCGACGCCAGCAGCCGCGCCAGCTCACCGGGCACCTCCAGCAGCGCTCCCGCGCGCCGGTCCGCCACGGTCCGCTCGGCGGACGCCAGCGAGGCCAGCGCGTCCTTTCGGTCGGCGGGCGCGGTGGGAGCGGGTGTGGGTGACTTCTTCGCCTTGGGCTCGTTCTTCCCGCCGAAGGCGTCCCGGTGCGCGGCCACCGCCGCCCGCAGCGGGGACAGCCGGTCCGCGAGCGCCGGGTGCGCGTCGAGCACCGCGTCGTACTGCGCCAGCAGCTCGGTGCTGTCGCGCGCCGCACGCGCGCGTGCGCGGGTGGCCGCCGACGCCGCGCGTGCGGCGGGGCCGGACCCGGACGAGCAGCCCGTCAGCAGGGCGGCGGCACCGGTGAGGGCGGCGAGCAGGGTTCTTCTCCGCGGCCCCGAGCGGGCGCGCGGCGGTGGGGAGTACGGCACGGCAGACGTCCTCGGGGAACTCGTACGGGGAGACGCGGGGGAGGGCACCGGAAGGCGGGGCCCGTCGAACGGGCGGCACGCCCGTGATCACCGTACCCGCGCCCCGTGCCCGCACCACTCACCGGCACCGCCCCGCGCCCCGACGGCCACCGGACGGACGCGGCCGGCCCGTGCCCCGCCCGAGGTGGACGGCAACACCCATCGCGACCGGATACCCTTTGATCAGACACGCGACCCATCCCACAACAGCACACGCGGCCGAGGAGTCACCCGGATGAGCACCACCCAGAGCGAGAGGCTGCGAGAGCTGCTCGAACCGCTCGTCACCTCCCAGGGGCTGGATCTCGAGGAGATCTCCCTCGACTCCGTCGGACGCAAGCGGGTGCTGCGCGTGGTCGTCGACTCCGACACCGGAGCGGACCTGGACCGGATCGCCGATGTGAGCCGCGCGCTCTCGGCGAAGCTCGACGAGACCGACGCGATGGGAGACCAGGCGTACGACCTGGAGGTCGGCACCCCCGGCGCCGAGCGCCTTCTGACCGAACCCCGCCACTACCGGCGTGCCGTGGACCGGCTGGTCAAGTTCCAGCTCGCCGACGGCGACGAGCTCGTCGCGCGCATCCTGGGCGTGGACGACGAGGGTCTGGACCTGGAGGTTCCCGGTGTGAAGGGCCGCAAGCCCAAGGAGCGCAGGCTCCAGTTCCCCGAGATCGCCAAGGCGCGGGTACAGGTCGAGTTCAACCGCAAAGACAAGACGGACATGAAGGAAGAGGAGGAGGCGTAGCCGTGGACATCGACATGAGCGCCCTGCGGGGCTTGGTCAGGGAGAAGGAGATCTCCTTCGACCTGCTGGTCGAGGCGATCGAGTCGGCCCTCCTCATCGCGTACCACCGCACCGAGGGAAGCCGCCGCCACGCACGCGTGGAGCTGAACCGGCAGACCGGCCACGTGACCGTGTGGGCGAAGGAGGACCCCGAGGACATCGAGGAGGGGCAGGAGCGTCGCGAGTTCGACGACACCCCTTCCGGGTTCGGCCGGATCGCCGCCACCACCGCCAAGCAGGTCATCCTGCAGCGGCTGCGTGACGCGGAGGACGACGCCACGCTCGGCGAGTACGCCGGCCGCGAGGGCGACATCGTCACCGGCGTGGTCCAGCAGGGCCGCGACCCGAAGAACGTGCTGGTCGACATCGGCAAGCTGGAGGCCATCCTGCCGGTGCAGGAGCAGGTCCCCGGCGAGAGCTACCAGCACGGCATGCGGCTGCGTTCCTACGTGGTCCGCGTCGCCAAGGGCGTGCGCGGCCCCTCGGTCACGCTGTCCCGCACCCACCCCAACCTGGTGAAGAAGCTCTTCTCCCTGGAGGTGCCGGAGATCGCGGACGGCTCGGTGGAGATCGCCGCCATCGCCCGCGAGGCCGGCCACCGCACCAAGATCGCCGTGCGCTCCAACCGTTCGGGCCTGAACGCCAAGGGTGCCTGCATCGGCCCGATGGGCGGCCGGGTGCGCAACGTGATGGGCGAGCTGAACGGCGAGAAGATCGACATCGTCGACTGGTCGGACGACCCGGCCGAGATGGTGGCGAACGCCCTGTCACCCGCTCGGGTGAGCAAGGTCGAGGTCGTCGACCTCGCCGCCCGCTCCGCCCGGGTGACCGTGCCGGACTACCAGCTCTCGCTGGCGATCGGCAAGGAAGGGCAGAACGCCCGGCTCGCCGCCCGCCTCACCGGCTGGCGCATCGACATCCGCCCGGACACCGAGCAGGTCACCGACTAGATCACCGTCTTGATCACGGTCGGGATCCGGACAGATCCCGACCGGATCGTGACCGTTCACCACACTGCAACTGTTCGACCTCTGCCCCAAAGGGGTGAGGTCGGTACGGGGAGGTAGACTTAACCGTGTCTGGCCGGACGCACACCCGAGCATGCCCTGAACGCACCTGTGTGGGGTGCCGGAAGCGGGCGGCCAAGAACGATCTACTGCGGATCGTGATGATCGAGGACGCCTGCGTCCCCGATCCTCGCGGTACGCTGCCCGGCCGGGGTGCTTATGTACACCCGGCACCGGTCTGTCTGGACCAGGCGGTACGCCGCCGAGCGTTCACGCGGGCACTGCGCGCCCCGCGAGCGCTCGACACAAACGCGTTGCGCCGATACGTCGAGCAGACGACAGTTGCCGATCAGGCAACACCGTAAGAAGTGCCGTCCGGAACGCCGTGGCGGCCTGGTACCTCGCGAGTCGAAAGCAGGTCGAGATTGCGATGAGCACTCGATGAGTACGCGATGAGTACGCCCATGAACTAGCGACGGTCCGGCTTCACCCGGACCTCAAAGGAGCGAAGTGGCTAAGGTCCGGGTATACGAACTCGCCAAGGAGTTCGGTGTAGAGAGCAAGGTCGTCATGGCCAAGCTCCAAGAACTCGGTGAATTCGTCCGTTCGGCGTCTTCGACTATCGAAGCGCCTGTCGTACGCAAGCTGACCGACGCCTTCCAGGGCGGTGGCAACGGCAAGTCCGCCCCCCGCAAGGCGACCCCCAAGCCTGGTGCGCCCTCTCCGGCGCAGACGGCACGTCCGGCCGCCCCGAAGCCGGCGACCCCCAAGCCCGCCGCGCAGCAGCCCGCTGCCCCGGCGGCTCCCTCGGCTCCCGCGCCGGCCGCTCCCGGCCCGCGTCCGGTGCCGGGTCCCAAGCCCGCGCCGCGTCCGGCCCCGGCCGCCCCGGAGTTCACCGCTCCGCCGGCCGCCCAGGCCCCGCAGGCTCCGCAGGCCCCGCAGACTCCGCAGGCTCCCGCCGCGCAGGGTCCGCGTCCCGGTGGCGCCCGTCCCGGTGCCCCCAAGCCCGGTGGCGCCCGTCCGGCCGCTCCCGGCCAGGGTGGCCAGGGTCAGGGCCAGGGCCGTCCCGGCCAGGGCGCTCCGCGCTCCGGTGGCCAGGGTCAGGCCGCGCGTCCCGGCGGTCGTCCGGCCGGTCCCCGTCCGGGTAACAACCCCTTCACCTCCGGTGGCTCCACCGGCATGGCGCGCCCGCAGGCGCCCCGTCCGCAGGGCGGTCCCCGTCCGGCCGGCGGTCCCGGTGCCCCCGGCGCCGGTCCCCGTCCGCAGGGCCCCGGTGCCCAGGGCGGCGGTCCGCGTCCGCAGGCTCCGGGCGGTGCCCGTCCGTCGCCCGGCGGTATGCCCCGTCCGCAGGGTGGCCCGCGTCCCGGCCCGGCCGGTCCGCGTCCCAACCCCGGCATGATGCCGCAGCGTCCCGCTGCCGGCCCGCGTCCCGGCGGCGGTGGCCCCGGCGGCCGCGGTCCCGGTGCGGGCGGTCGTCCCGGTGGCGGCGGCGGTCGTCCGGGTGGCGGCGGCTTCGCCGGTCGTCCCGGTGGCGGTGGCGGCGGCTTCGCCGGCCGTCCCGGTGGTCCCGGTGGCGGTGGCGGTGGCGGCGGCTTCGCCGGCCGTCCCGGTGGTGGCGGCGGTGGCCGTCCCGGCTTCGGTGGCCGTCCCGGCGGTCCCGGTGGCCGTGGTGGCACGCAGGGCGCCTTCGGTCGTCCCGGCGGTCCCGCGCGTCGTGGCCGTAAGTCGAAGCGGCAGAGGCGCCAGGAGTACGAGGCCATGCAGGCCCCGTCGGTCGGCGGCGTGATGCTGCCTCGCGGCAACGGACAGTCCGTCCGCCTGTCGCGCGGTGCCTCCCTCACCGACTTCGCGGAGAAGATCGGCGCCAACCCGGCGTCGCTCGTCGGCGTGATGATGAACCTCGGCGAGATGGTCACTGCCACGCAGTCCGTCTCCGACGAGACGCTGAAGCTCCTCGCGGACGAGATGAACTTCGTCCTCGAGATCGTCAGCCCCGAGGAGGAGGACCGCGAGCTGCTCGAGTCCTTCGACATCGAGTTCGGCGAGGACGAGGGTGGCGAGGAGTTCCTCGTCGCGCGTCCGCCGGTCGTGACCGTCATGGGTCACGTCGACCACGGTAAGACCCGACTGCTGGACACCATCCGCAAGACGAACGTCGTCGCGGGCGAGGCCGGCGGTATCACGCAGCACATCGGTGCGTACCAGGTCACGACCGAGGTCAACGACGAAGAGCGCAAGATCACCTTCATCGACACCCCGGGTCACGAGGCGTTCACCGCCATGCGTGCCCGTGGTGCGAAGTCGACCGACATCGCGATCCTCGTCGTCGCGGCCAACGACGGTGTCATGCCGCAGACGGTCGAGGCGCTGAACCACGCCAAGGCGGCCGACGTGCCGATCGTGGTCGCGGTCAACAAGATCGACGTCGAGGGTGCCGACCCGACCAAGGTGCGCGGTCAGCTCACCGAGTACGGTCTGGTGGCCGAGGAGTACGGCGGCGACACCATGTTCGTCGACATCTCCGCCAAGCAGGGTCTGAACATCGACTCCCTGCTGGAGGCCGTGGTCCTCACCGCGGACGCCTCGCTCGACCTGCGGGCCAACCCGGAGCAGGACGCGCAGGGCATCGCGATCGAGTCGCACCTCGACCGTGGCCGCGGTGCCGTCTCGACGGTCCTGGTCCAGCGCGGCACGCTGCGCATCGGCGACACGATGGTGGTCGGCGACGCGTACGGCCGTGTCCGGGCGATGCTCGACGACAACGGCAACAACGTCGAGGAAGCGGGTCCGTCGACCCCCGTCCTGGTCCTGGGTCTCACCAACGTCCCGGGTGCCGGCGACAACTTCCTGGTCGTCGACGAGGACCGTACGGCCCGTCAGATCGCGGAGAAGCGGGCGGCGCGCGAGCGCAACGCCAACTTCGCCCGTCGCGGCGTCCGGTTCTCGCTGGAGAACCTGGACGAGGCCCTCAAGGCCGGTCTGGTGCAGGAACTCAACCTCATCATCAAGGGCGACGCGTCCGGTTCGGTGGAGGCTCTCGAGTCCTCGCTGCTCCAGCTCGACGTCGGCGAAGAGGTCGACATCCGCATCCTGCACCGCGGTGTGGGTGCGGTCACCGAGTCCGACATCAACCTGGCGACCGGCTCCGACGCCATCGTCATCGGCTTCAACGTCCGCGCTGCGGGCCGCGCGGCGCAGATGGCGGAGCGCGAGGGCGTCGACGTCCGGTACTACTCGGTGATCTACCAGGCCATCGAGGAGATCGAAGCGGCCCTCAAGGGCATGCTCAAGCCGGAGTACGAGGAGGTCGAGCTCGGCACGGCGGAGATCCGCGAGGTCTTCAAGTCGTCCAAGCTCGGCAACATCGCCGGTGTCCTGGTCCGCTCGGGCGAGGTCAAGCGCAACACCAAGGCGCGCCTCATCCGCGACGGCAAGGTCATCGCGGAGAGCCTCAACATCTCCGGGCTGCGTCGCTTCAAGGACGACGTCACCGAGATCCGCGAAGGCTTCGAGGGTGGTATCAACCTCGGAAACTTCAACGACATCAAGGTCGACGACGTCATCGCGACGTACGAGATGCGCGAGAAGCCGCGCTCGTAACGCTGCGCAGTGCGCCGGCCGGCGGGACCTTTCGGGTTCCGTCGGCCGGCGCGCCGTCTCCCGGGGGCTCCGCCCCCGGGCGGCACAGCAGCTCACGGTGCCGTAAACCCTGTCGAGCCACCGGCGGGTAAGCGGTACCGTTCTTGGTGTCCCCGGCCATACGGACGAGGGGCCACCGATCCCGTACCGGCGGGTTAACCGGTTGCACATGTACGTGGGGACTCTGTCCTTCGACCTCCTCCTCGGCGACGTCCACTCGCTGAAGGAGAAGCGCTCCGTCGTCCGCCCGATCGTCGCCGAACTCCAGCGGAAGTACTCCGTGAGCGCGGCCGAGGTGGACCACATGGACCTGCACCGGCGAGCGCTCATCGGCCTCGCCACGGTGTCCGGCGACGCGGCGCACCTCACCGACGTACTGGACCAGTGCGAACGGCTGGTCGCCGCCCGCCCCGAAGTGGAGCTGCTGTCCGTGCGACGGCGCTTCCACGGCGACGACGACTGACCACGAAAACGCGAGAAGAAGAAAGAACGGGAGACGGACCAGTGGCCGACAACGCTCGGGCGAAAAGGCTGGCGGACCTCATCCGAGAGGTGGTGGCCCAGAAGCTGCAGCGTGGGATCAAGGACCCGCGGCTCGGCTCGCACGTCACCATCACGGACACGCGGGTCACGGGTGACCTGCGGGAGGCGACCGTCTTCTACACGGTCTACGGCGACGACGAGGAGCGGGCGGCCGCCGCCGCGGGCCTGGAGAGCGCCAAGGGCATCCTGCGCTCCGAGGTCGGCCGCGCGGCCGGAATCAAGTTCACGCCGACCCTGGCCTTCGTCGCGGATGCCCTGCCGGACACGGCCCGCAACATCGAGGACCTCCTCGACCGGGCCCGGCAGTCCGACGCCAAGGTGCGCGAGTCGTCCGCGGGCGCCCCGTACGCCGGTGGCGCGGACCCGTACCGCAAGCCGGAGTCCGACGACGAGACGGACGACACCGCCGAATGACAGCCAAGCCCACCCCGCCCGACGGCCTTGTCATCGTCGACAAGCCGTCGGGCTTCACCTCGCACGACGTGGTCGCCAAGATGCGCGGGATCGCCCGGACCCGCCGCGTCGGCCACGCCGGCACCCTCGACCCCATGGCGACCGGTGTCCTCGTCCTCGGTCTGGAGCGCGCCACCAAGCTCCTCGGGCACCTCGCCCTGACCGAGAAGGAGTACCTGGGCACCATCCGGCTCGGCCAGAACACCCTGACCGACGACGCCGAGGGGGAGATCAGCTCCTCCACCGACGCCTCCCGGGTGACCCGCGAGGCGATCGACGCCGGTGTCGCCAAGCTCAGCGGCGACATCATGCAGGTGCCGTCCAAGGTCAGCGCCATCAAGATCGACGGCGTGCGCTCCTACAAGCGGGCCCGTGAGGGCGAGGACTTCGAGATCCCGGCCCGCCCGGTGACCGTCTCCTCCTTCACGGTGTACGACGTCCGGGACGCCGTCGCCGAGGACGGCACGCCCGTGCTCGACCTGGTGGTCTCCGTGGTGTGCTCCTCCGGCACCTACATCCGCGCCATCGCCCGCGACCTGGGCGCCGACCTGGGCGTCGGCGGCCACCTCACGGCGCTGCGCCGGACGCGGGTCGGTCCGTACAAGCTGGACTCCGCCCGGACCCTGGACCAGCTCCAGGAGGAGCTGACCGTGATGCCGGTCGCCGAGGCCGCCTCCGCCGCGTTCCCTCGCTGGGACGTGGACGCCAAGCGCGGCCGGCTGCTGCTCAACGGCGTCCGGCTGGAGATGCCCGACGTGTACGCGGGCGCCGGTCCCATCGCGGTGTTCGACCCCGAGGGCCGGTTCCTCGCGCTCGTCGAGGAGCAGAAGGGCAAGGCCAAGAGCCTCGCCGTCTTCGCCTGACCGGGACTGCCCGTGGAGCGGCGGTCACGGGGTACTTGCCACACCCGCCGCTCCACGGTCCCCCCTCGGTTCCCCCACCCATGACGTCTATCCACTCCGCACCGCCTATTCACCCGTCCGGGCGGGCGCTCGGAGTGAACCGGGGGAGCGGAAGGGGGCGCTTTCTTCCCGCGCCCTGTTCCGGTGATCATCACGCGCCTACCGTCGAGGTGGAAAGCGGGTGCACGGCTGGGGAGGCGGGACGATGGCGGGAGAGGAGCCGCGGGCGGGGAGCGGTGACAGGTCGGCGGCGGCCCCGGTGCCCGGCCGCTCCGGGGACTGCGCGGACGCCCTGGTGCAGATCCGCGACCTCTCCGGGCGCCTGCGCGGCATCGGCTTCCTCGCCGACCACCACGGCACCCTGCTCACCAGCCACGAGGCCGTCGACGGCCTTGACCGCCTGGTGCTGCGCGCGGCCGACGACCGCACGCGCGTGGTCGGCGCCGAGGCCGTCGTCCCCCTGCCGCGACACGGACTCGCGCTCGTCCGCACCGAGAACCTGGGCGTCGCCCCGCTGCCGCTGACCGTCCGCGACCGGATCGAGGCGGGCACCTACGTACGGATCGCCGCGGGCGGCTGGCGCGAGGCGCGGGTGCTCAGCGCCGCCCGGGCCGCCTACCCCGCCGGGGGCGGCAGCCAGGTCCTGGACGACGCCCTGGAACTCGCGCTCGGCACCGCCGCCCGCGACGCGCTCCGGCCCGGCGGCGGCACGACCGGCGGCCCGGTCCTCGACGCCCGTACCGGCGCGGTCCTCGGCGTCCTCGGCGCCACCCTGCGCTCCGCCGACCGGGACTCCGGCTTCGCCGCCCCCGTACGCCCCGGCGGCGCGGACCCCGCGCTCACCGACCTGCTCGCCCGCAACGCGACCACCGTCCCGGCCTACGGCGCCGACCTCAACCTCGCCGGAGTCCTCCAGCTCTGCGCCGCCTCCGTCAGCCAGGACGGCCCGCCCGGCACCCTCACCGGGCTCGTCGGCACCGTGGAACGGGCAAGCCTGGCAACGGAGTTGGCCGACTTCATCGAGGGTCCGTGTCCCGTGCTCGCCCTCACCGGCGATCCCGGCAGCGGCCGCACGACCGAGCTGGCGGCGCTCGCCGCCCGGCGCCGCCGGAGTGACACCCCGGCTCCCACGCTGTGGCTGCGCGGTGCCGACCTCCTGGACACCGACGACTCCGTGGCCGACGCGGTCCGCCGTGCGCTGGAGCGGGCCGCGCCCATCGCCGCCGCCTGTGGTGCGGGCCGCCCCGCCGACCTCGGTGACCTCGACCCCGACCGGCCGGCCGCGCTCGCCGCGCGCGAGGGACGCCCGCTGCTGCTCTGCCTCGACGCCCCCGAGGAGATGCCGCCCGCCCTGCTGCCCGAGTGGGCCAGGGCGACCACCGACTGGCTGCGGGCCACCGGCGCCCGACTGGTGCTGGCCTGCCGGGACGAGTTCTGGGAGAGCGCCGTGGAAGCGTTCCCCGCGCGCCTGCGCCTGACCGGGCTCACCCGCCAGGAGGCCCGCACCGCCCGCACCCTGCACGGCATCCCCGACGGCGCTCTCACCGACGCCGACGCCCGGCACCCGCTCGCGCTGCGCCTGCTGTCCGAGGTGCGGGCCGCACTCCCGGCCGACGCACCCCTGCGTCCCCTGGATCGGCACGACGTCTTCGCCGCCCACCTCGACCTGAGGTGCCTGCGCGTCGCCGAACGCCTCGCCGCCGCCGACGGCCTCGGCGACACCGCCGTACGACGGCTCGCCACCAGGGTCGCCGGCCAGGTGCACGAGGCCGCCCGGCGTGCCCTCGGGCACGGGCACGGCGCGCTGGACCGGGAGACCTTCGAGGCCGTCTTCCCGCACGGGCGCGCCCCGGCCCGGCTCGGCCGCGGCACCGGATGGGCGTCCGCCGTCCTCGCCGAGGGGCTGCTGATCCGCTCCGGGAGCGGCTTCCGCTTCGCGCACGAGGAGTTCGCGGACTGGCTCCAAGGCGCGCATCTCGACCTGGGCGAGGCACTCCACGTCCTGGTCCACCGCCCCCGCGCCGAGCGGCCGCCCGGTGTGCCGCCGGTGCCGCACCACCGGATCGGCCCCGTCGTCCAGGCGCTGCTGCTCCTCGGCCGCCGCGAACCCCGCCAACTCGCCTTCCGGCTACGGGAGCTGGCCGACGCCCTCGAACTCGACCCGGCGTCCTGGTGGGCCGCCCGGCTGCTCTCCCGGACCCTGCTGAGCACGCCGGACGCCCTGCCCTACCGCGAGGCGCTGCGCTTCCTGGCCGACCGCATCGTGGCCTGGCGGCGCGCGGGGCGGGCCGTACCGCCCGAGTTCGGGCCCGCCTTCTGGACCGCCCTCGCCCTGCCCGACGCCGAGCGGTTCGCCCTGCTGCGGCGACTGGTGCTGGCCGACCCGGCCGTGCCCGAGGGGGCGGGGGAGCGGTATCTGGACGCCGTGGCCCGGCTCCTGGCCGCCGATCCGGCCGCGGGCCAGCCCCACCTCACCCGCTGGTTCGAGGACGAGCGCCCGCTGCCCGCCACCCCGCACGCCACCGTGGCCACCGCCGCCCAGGCCCTGCTGCACACCCACCGCTACGGCGCCCTCGACGACCTCACCGAGGCCCTGATCGACAGCGGCCGGCGCAGAGCCGTCGAACTGCTCGCCGTACTCGCCGAGGACGAACCCTCCGCCGCCTGCCGTGCCGTCGACCGCTGGGCCCACGACGAGGACCCCGACCGCCGGGCCACCGCCCTGGTCCTCGCCCGCCGCACCGCACCCCACGCCGGCACCCCGGCCGACCACACCCTGCTGCGCCGCGCCGCCCAGGCACTGCTGGCCCGCCCCGCCGACCGCGCCCTGCACGGCGGCGCCCTCGCCCTGCTGGCCGTCGACCCGGTCAGCCGCGACCAGCACCTGGCGCGGGCGCTGCGCCACTTCAGGGCCGGCGACCGCGGGCTGCCGCCCGCCGCCCTCCTCCCGGCCCTGGCCACCCACCCCGACACCGTGCTCGACGCCTTCCGGGCCCGGCTGAGCGGCGGCCCCGGCACCGAGGCCACCCTGCGCGCGCTCGCCGACGTCACCGACCCGGCGCACGCCCGCCGCATCGCCGTTCTCGTCCGGGAGACGGTCGTGCCCCGTCCGGAGAACGCGCACCTCGTCGCCGAGTACGTCGAGCGCCGCCTCGGCCACGGCCCCACCGCCCGCGCCGAACTGCTGCCCCTGCTCACCGGACTGCTCGGCAAGGGCTTCGAACCGATCCGCGCCGCCCTGGCCGACGTCCTCGTCGCCCCCGGCACGCCCGCCACGACCCCGCTGCGCCGCGAACTCCTGGACCTGCTGCTCGCCCACGAACGCGACCCGGCCGTCCTCGCCGCCGTGCTGCGCGCGGCCGCCGGCCTGCCCGACGACGGCGCGGGCCCGTCGGCACAGGAGGCTCAGGGACTCGTCCACCGCACCGGCCGCCTCCTCAACCGCGTCCCCGGCGGCGGTGACCGCTTCCTGGCCGACCTCGTCCGCGAGCTGCCCGGCTTCGCCGCGCGGCTGGGCCGCTGGCTGGCACAGGCCCCGGAGCACTGGGCAGCCGTCGTGGGCCCCGGCGCCCGGGACGCGATCGAGGGCCCTGCCGGGACGCCCGTACCCGCGTGAGCAGGGGTTTGTGGCGTGCGCCCGGTCACAGGAGCCGTACCGATGCGAGCCCCTGTGACCGGGCATGGCACCCTTAGACCTGCACAGGAGTCAGACACGGACACGGGTTCGAGGAGCGGTCACAGTGCAGCGCTGGCGTGGCTTGGAGGACATCCCTCAGGACTGGGGGCGCAGTGTCGTCACCATCGGGTCCTACGACGGTGTCCACCGCGGCCACCAGTTGATCATCGAGCACGCCGTCGACCGTGCCCGGAAGCTGGGCGTCCCGGCCGTCGTGGTGACCTTCGACCCGCACCCCAGCGAGGTCGTACGGCCCGGCAGCCACCCCCCGCTGCTCGCCCCGCACCCGCGCCGCTGCGAACTGATGGCGGACCTCGGTGTCGACGCGGTGCTCGTGCTGCCCTTCACCCCCGAGTTCTCGCAGCTCTCCCCGGCCGACTTCGTCGTCAAGGTCCTGGTCGACAAGCTGCACGCCAAGGCGGTCGTCGAGGGCCCGAACTTCCGCTTCGGGCACCGCGCCGCCGGCACCGTGGACTTCCTCGCAGAGCAGGGCCGGGTCTACGACTTCGAGGTGGAGATCGTCGACCTGTACGTCACCGGCGAGGCGGGCGGCGGCAAGCCGTTCTCCTCCACGCTGACCCGCACCCTGATCGCCGAGGGCGATGTCGCCGGCGCCCGCGAGATCCTGGGCCGCCCGCACCGGGTGGAGGGCGTGGTCGTCCGGGGCGCCCAGCGCGGCCGCGAACTCGGCTTCCCCACGGCGAACGTGGAGACCCTGCCGCACACCGCCATCCCCGCCGACGGCGTCTACGCCGGGTACCTGCACGCCCAGGGCGAGATGATGCCCGCCGCGATCTCGGTCGGCACCAACCCGCAGTTCGACGGCACCGAGCGCACGGTGGAGGCGTACGCGATCGACCGCGTCGGCCTCGACCTGTACGGGCTGCACGTCGCCGTCGAGTTCCTCGCCTATGTGCGTGGCCAGGCGAAGTTCGACTCGCTGGAAGCCCTGCTGGAGCAGATGGGCGCCGATGTGGAGCGCTGCCGGGGGATCGTGGCCGCGGACGCGTAGCTTCTTCGGACGCGCAGTTCCTCCGGACGCGTAGTTCCTCCGGACACGGAAAAGGGCGGCCGGTGCTTGACGCACCGGCCGCCCTTTTCCGTGTCGTCGGCTACTGCTGCGGGGGAGCCTGCGGAGGCTGGGCCTGCGGCGGGCCGGGGTAGGGCGGGTACTGCGCCTGGCCGGGCTGCTGCGGGTAGGGCTGACCCTGCTGCGGCTGCTGCGGCTGCTGCGGGTACGGCTGGCCCGGCTGAGGCTGCTGGGGCGGGTAGGACTGCTGGCCCGGCACGAACGGCTGACCGGGATGCTGCGGGTACGGCTGGCCGGGCTGGGACGGGTACGGCTGGCCGGGGCCGGGCTGCCCCGGCATCGGGGGCGCCGCGACCGGCGGCGGGTTGCCGTCCCTGGTCCACAGTCCGTGCGCCTGCTGATGCCGGACGAAGTCCTCGGCGACCATGGCCGCGAGCGTGAAGTACGCCTCGCGCACCTTCGGCCGCATCATGTCGAGGTTCACCTCGGCACCGGCCGACAGATGCTCGTCGAAGGGCACCACGACCACACCCCGGCACCGCTGCTCGAAGTGCGACACGATGTCGTCGACCTTGATCATCTTGCCGGTCTCGCGGACCCCGGAGATGACCGTGATCGAGCGGGAGACCAGGTCGGCGTAGCCGTGCGCGGACAGCCAGTCCAGCGTGGTGCTCGCGCTGCTCGCGCCGTCCACCGAGGGCGTGGAGATGATGATGAGCTGGTCGGCGAGGTCCAGCACCCCGCGCATCGCGCTGTAGAGCAGACCGGTGCCCGAGTCGGTCAGGATCACCGGGTACTGCTTGCCGAGCACGTCGATCGCGCGCCGGTAGTCCTCGTCGTTGAACGTGGTCGAGACGGCCGGGTCCACGTCGTTGGCGATGATCTCCAGGCCGGAGGGCGCCTGCGAGGTGAACCGGCGGATGTCCATGTACGAGTTCAGGTGCGGGATCGCCTGCACCAGGTCGCGGATGGTCGCACCGGTCTCGCGGCGCACCCGGCGGCCGAGCGTGCCCGCGTCCGGGTTGGCGTCGATGGCGAGGATCTTGTCCTGCCGCTCGGAGGCGAGGGTGGACCCCAGCGCGGTGGTCGTGGTCGTCTTGCCGACCCCGCCCTTGAGGCTGATCACCGCTATCCGGTAGCAGGACAGCACCGGGGTGCGGATCAGCTCCAGCTTGCGCTGCCGCTCCGCCTCCTCCTTCTTGCCGCCCAGCTTGAACCGGGACGCGGCCGCCGCGGAACGACCGCTGCGCGTCTTCTGCCGCTTGTTGTTCAGCAGCCGGTCGGAGGACAGCTCCACGGCCGCCGTGTAACCGAGCGGCGCGGCGCCCGGATGCGTCGGCTGCCGCTGGTCGTGCTGCACGGGCTGCGGCCACGCGGCACCGGCACGAGGGTCGGGCGCCTGCCCCTCCGGACCCTGCGGGAAGCCGTAACCGGCGTGCGGGGCAGGGGGGTTGGCGGGCTGCGGGGAGTCGGTCTGCTGCTGGGGGAAGCCGTAGCCGGGGGGCGGGGTGGGTCCGGCCGGGGGCTGCTGGGGGGCACCCTGCTGCTGAGGGAAGCCGTACGGGGGCGGCTGGGCAGGGGAGTTGGCCTCCGCCGGGGGGTGCGGGGAGTTGGTCTGCTGCTGGGGGAAGCCGTAACCGGGGGGCGGGGTGGGGCCGGCCGGGGGCTGCTGGGGAGTGCCCTGCTGCTGGGGGAAGCCGTAACCGGGCTGCGGGGCAGGCGGGTTGGGCTGCGCGGGGTTCGGGAAGCCGTAGCCCTGCGCAGGGTCGGGGCCCGCCGGGGGATGCTGCGGGGCGCCGTGCGGGGGCGGGAAGCCGTAACCGGGCGGGGGAGCGGGCTGGTTGGGGCCCGCGGGGTGCGCGGGAGCGCCTGACTGGTCCCAGGCGGCGGGGGCCTGCTGCGGCGGGAACGGCGGCTGCTGCGGGGGCAGGGGCGGCTGCCCCTGCGCCGACGCGGGCTGCGGCCGGCCCGGCATGGGACCGGCCTGCGCGGGCCACTCCGCCGCCGGGGCGGGCGCGGCGGGCTGGTACGACGGCGGCAGCGGGGGGACGCCCTGCTGCGGCGCGGGCGGGGGAGTCCAGGCGGGGGGAGCGCCGGGTGCTGGGGCCTCTGCGACCGGCGCCTCTGTGGCCGGGGCTTCTGCGGCTGGTGCCTCTGGAGCCGGTGCCTCTGCGGCGCCGTCGCCCTCGGCGTCCTCCGCGTCAGCCTCCTGCGCAGGGGAGCTCTCCGTGGTGTCCTGCTCGTCGTCGGCAGCGGTGGGGCCCTCCTCGGGAGCCTCCGCCTCGGCCTCGGCGGCGACCGCGCCGCCGTCGGGCTCGGCCGTGCCGACATCCGGCTGGTCGTCGGCGGCTTCGGCCGTGTCGGCGCTCGGTGCGGTCTCGGCGTCCTTGTCACCGGTGTCCGCCTCGGCATCCGCGGCCTCGCGCTCCGCGATCTCCCGCTTCAGCGCGGCGGCGGAGAAGCGCATGGTCGCGCCGCTCTCCAGGTCCCCGTTCTCGGGCTCGGGCTCGGGTGCGGAGGGCGCCGGGGCGGAGGGCGCCGCAGCGGCCTCGGACCGCTGCGCTTCGAAGCCGGTGGGAAGCTGCGGCACCGGACCCGGGGTGCCGGCAGGCGGCGCGGGCGGTGCCGAGGGTGCAGGCGGCGCCGGCGGTGCGTACGGCGCGCCGGGACCGCCCGCCGGGGCAGGCTGCGTGAACGGCGCACCGGGCGCGGGCGGAGCCGAGGGGAACGGGGGGACCGGAGCCGTACCCGGCTCACCGGCACCGCTCGTGGCGTCACCGCCCGAGGCGACCGGGCCCGAGGCCGCCGGAGCAGCCGGGGCCGAAGAGGCGCCGGACGACGACGCGTTCTGCGTGTACCAGGCGGGCGGCGCGTAGTCGATGGTGAACTCGCCCGTGTTCTCGACGGCCGACTCCGCGTCGGGCTGGTCGTCGTCGGGTGTTGCCCAGCCCCCGCGCATACCGTCCCGATCGCTGCTCACAGTTCCTCCTGGTGTGGTCGAGCACTTTCATCGCGTGCCGGGGCGACCGAGTCGAGTGACAGCCCGGTTCACCGGTCCTCCCCCCAGGGACGGCGCCCGTCCACGGGTTCTGGCATCACGCCCGCACCCAGCCTAATCACCACGAGCCCCACCCCGGCAGGCCCGGTTGACCCTCGGAACGCGCAGAATGCGAACAAAGCGGGCGAGAAAGGTCGGTTCAGTCCATCCGGCGCGGGTTGCCCAGCAGCCCGATCTCGGCATCGGTGGGCTGCGTCAGCACGTACTGCCGGTCCCGGTCAGTGCACCACAGGGTCACCCCGTCGGGCAGCGCCGGCAACGACTCGACCTCGGTCGGCGACAATCCCATCGTGCGCCCCAGCTCGGCCGCCTCGTCCGGCGAGACCCGCTGGATGCCGGTGAGCCGCGCCTGGCGCAGCAACCGGGGCGCGACCGGGCTGAGATACGGCAGCAGCGTCACCACCGACTGCCAGGGGCCCGCCGCGACCCGCCCGCGCGGCGGCCGCATCCCGCAGTCCCGCACCACCAGCACCGGCGTGCCCGCGGACGCGCCCTGCGGCGGCACCCGGCCCACCTCGTACACCGAGAGCCCGTTCTGCCCGCCGCCCATGGCGTGCACCATCTGCATCCACGACTGCGGCCGGCCGGTCTCCACCGCGACCCGCGCACCCGTCGCCGCCGTGCGCAGCGCCAGCACCTGGGCCGTCCACAGGCCGCCGATCAGCACCACGTCGTACGGAGTGGGCCGGTTGACGCCCAGCACCGCCGGACGGCCCTCGGTGTCCACCCCGGCCACGACGCCGTCGTCCCCGATGGGCAGCGCCAGCTCGTCCAGTCGCGCGGCGGGCAGGAGATGCCGGCCGTGCCGGGGGCCGAGCAGCCCGAACCCCTGCCGAAGCCGCTCGCCGGCCCGGCGCAGCCCGGACACCGCCCGCGTGGCCTCCGCCTGCGGAGCGGTGGCCGTCTGTGTCCTCGTCATCGCGCGCCTCCCAGGGGCAACGTGGCCAGCATGCCCGGCAGTTGCTCACGATCCAGCCGGGCGAGAGCCGCACCGGCATGCCGGGCCGCGCCCTCCAGCGAACGGCGCGCGGCCACGAGTTCGTCGTCACTGCGCCCCGTCACCCGCAGATGACCGGTCAGCGACACCTCCTGCCGCTCCGCCCGCGCGAGCGTGAGGCTGAAGGTGGTGGCCAGAGCCGGGGTCGCCGTGACCAGCGCGACGAACTGAGGCAGCGTCTCGCCCCGCTCACCGCCCAGTCGCGGCCAGCGCCTTATCCAGTACGTGGTGTGCCGCCGGTTGTCGCACCGCCAGCCGCGCCCGGACTCCTCCGTACGCCGCTCGCGCCGCTCACCGCGCCCGGCCTCGGCCGTGACCAGCGGGTTGGCGCAGGCGGAGGTGGCGAGCGCGCCGATCAGCTCCTCCTCGTCGAGGATGGTCGCCCGCATGCCGGCGCCCGTCAGACGGCTCGCCAGATGGTCCGCGACCCGTGTCACGCACTTCTGCGCCCCCGCGAGCCCGCCCCCGCGCGCGGCCACGGCCTCCGCGCACAGCTCGGGATCGAGCTTCAGCGCGATCCAGGTGATCCGCACCGCAGGAGCGCCCGTCTGCTCCTGCAGCGGCAGGTAGTTGGCGACGGCCACCGACTGCTGGGGCAGATGCAGCGCGGGCGCGGGCTGGGTGTGCAGCACCACCTGGGCCGACTCCAGCCGGATGCCGTCGACCTCCAGCGCGTCCCGCACCAGGGCGAGGGGGAGCGGCTGGTGGTTGCGGTCCGCGCGCAGCGCCGTCGCGTCGGCCTCCACCTGGAGCACCGCGGTGAGGAACGTGCCGTCACCGGCCATCCCGACCGGCCTCCGGTCCCGTCCCCCGTACGAGTACGTCCGCAGCGCGGGTTCGCATTCGAGCGCGGGGACCAGCGCGGGCTCCGTGCCCGGCGGGACGGGTGTGTTCCTGGCGCGCTGTTGACGCGCCCGCAACGCCCGCGCGGTGACCAGCCATTCGGGAAGCGTGCGTCCCCGTCGGCGCACCACGGCCAGCAGCACCAGGGCCACCGCCACCAGACCCGCGGGTGCCAGCGCGAAGGGCGAGATCACCCAGCCGACGACCAGGACGGCGACGGCCAGCTCCAGAAGTACGAGCCGTTGCAGGCGAAACGATCCGACCTGCCCACCCGTCGTGCGGAAGTGGGCCCCGCCGGCGGCCGGCGGAGCCTGCGCACCCGCCGGACCGTCACCCTGCCCGGGGCCGGGCGCGCGAGGGTCCTCGGCCCGTGCCCGGCCCCGCAAGCGCGACCGCGTACCGGAAGCCATCACCGAATCCCCCCGTATCACTCACAACTCACAGGTCCCGGCATCCCATTCGGGCCCCTCGAAGGCCCCGGTACCCTACCCGCTCCACCAGCACCGGCGGCCACCATGCATAGTAGAGGGCCGGTCTGACATCGCGGCGCGGGACCGGTGCCCGCCACTGCGACAACGGGGAGAAGCAGGCACTTATGGCATCACGGCGGGATGAACTCAACGCCTACACGTTTGCGAAGAGGCGCACCCTCGCGGCCTTTCTCCAGCCGTCGCCGTCCGGGACCGAGGAAGGCGCCCCCAAGCCGCTGCGCGCCCTCGTCCCGACGCTGGTCGCGGGCGCGCTGACGCTGGCCGTCTTCGGCGCCTGGGGCATGTTCCAGCCCACCGCGCCCTCCGGCTGGGACGAGCCCGGCACCCGTGTCATCGTCGGCAAGCAGTCCACCACCCGGTACGTCGTCCTCAAGACCGGGAAGACGACCCGGCTGCACCCGGTGCTCAACCTCGCCTCCGCCCGCCTGCTGATGAACGACGCCGGCTACCAGGTCATCCAGGTCAGCGACAAGATCCTCGACTCCGGCAAGCTGTCCCGCGGCCCCATCCTCGGCATCCCCTACGCCCCCGACCGGCTCCCCGCCGCCGACGACGCGGGCACCGCCAAGCGCTGGGCCGTGTGCCAACAGCCCGGCGGCAAGGGCGAGACCGTCCAGCAGGCCACCTTCGTCCTCGCCACGCGGGACGCCCCGAAGACGGACGGCGCGGGCCGCCTCCACGGCGGTGACGTGCTCTACGTCAAGACCCGCACCGGCGCCCGATACCTCGTCGACGCCCACGGCACCGCGTACGCCCTCACCGGCACGGAGAACGACCTGCTGACCAACGCCCTCGTCGGCACGAAGCAGCCCCAGACGGTCACCAAGGAATGGCTCGCCACCCTCCACCAGGGCGCCCCCATCAGCTTCCCCCGGCTCCCCGCGAACGTCGGCGCCCCCGCCGGGGTGCCCGGCCAGCTCTCCCCCGAGGAGAACAGGGTCGGAATGGTCCTGAAGGCCGAGACCGGCGAGGGCACCAGGCACTACGTCGTCCTGCCCGGCAAGGTGCAGCCCATCAGCGACTTCACCGCCTGGCTGCTCATCACCTCGCCCCAGACCGGCAAGCTCAACATGAACAGCCAGGCCCGCAGCGTCGGGCTCCAGGACTTCACCGCCGACCCGGCCCCCTTCGCCGGACAGCCCACCGACTGGCCCCGGCTGCGCGCGGACCAGGTCAACGCCGCCGACTCGGCCTCCGGCCGCGACACCGTGTGCAGCGTGCTCCGCCAGGTCTCCGGCGACAACACCACCACCCTGAGCACCTGGGCGGGCAAGGACTACCCTGCCGAGATCACCGCCGACGGCACCAGCACCTACGTCACCCCCGGCACCGGACTGCTCTACACCCAGAGCCAGGGCACCGCGACCACCGCGGGCGGCCTCTTCCTGGTCACCGACACCGGCCTGCGCTACGCCGTCCAGAACAACGGCGACAGCGACAGCCGCACCTCCGACATCGGCGCCCAGGCCAAGAAGTCCTCCGACGGCACCCCTGAGCCCAGCGAGGCCCAGGTCAAGCTCGGCTACGAGAACGTCCGCCCCGCCAAGGTGCCCGCCGACTGGTCCGAGTTGCTCGCCAAGGGCCCCCGCCTCGACACCAACGGCGCCCGCCAGCCGCAAGGTTCGTGAGACCACGTCCCACGCGAAGACGACATGATGAGGAGCGCCGTAGGAGTGCTGCCCGCGAAGGCAACCCTGCTGACCGCCGCCGTACTGCTGACCACCCTCGGCACCGCCCCGCCCGCACCCGCCCTCCACCTGGACGGCAGCGGTGAGTGCACCTTCCCCGCCAAGACCGTCAAGGGCACCCCCTGGTTCCTCCAGCGCGTCCTGCTCGACGAGCTGTGGCGGGGCACCGGCAAGGGCAAGGGGGTCCGGGTGGCCGTCATCGACACCGGCGTCGACACCAAGAACCCCCAGCTCGGGCCCGCCGTCGACAAGGCGCTGGGCCGCGACTTCCTGACCAAGGGCAAGGGCGCCGACCCCACCGACGACCAGGTCGGACACGGCACCAAGGTCGCCGGCATCATCGCGGCCCGCCCCCGCGCGGGCACCGGCTTCGTCGGCATCGCCCCGGGCGCCACCATCATCCCGATCCGGCAGAACGACGCGGAGAACAGCGGCGATTCCGACTCCATGGCCCAGGCGATCGACCACGCCGTGGCCAAGGGCGCCGGCGTCATCAACATCTCCCAGGACACCACCAAGCCGCTCTCCGGCACCTCCGCGCTCGCCGGCGCCGTACGCCGGGCCATCGCGCACGGCGCCGTCGTGGTCGCCTCCGCGGGCAACGACGGCCTCGACGGCAAGGTCAAGAACACCTACCCGGCCGCGTTCCCCGGCGTCCTCGCCGTCGCCTCCTCGGACCGCAACAACGAACGCGCCGCCTTCTCCCAGGCCGGCTCCTTCGTCGGCGTCGCCGCGCCGGGCGTCGACATCCTCTCCACCGTCCCCGGCGGCGGCCAGTGCACCGACAACGGCACCAGCTTCTCCGCCCCCTTCGTCGCGGGCGTCGCCGCCCTCCTGAAGGAGAAGCACCGCGACTGGAGCCCCGCCCAGATCATCACCCGCATCGAGCAGACCGCCGAACGCTCGGTCAACGGCCACGACAACTTCGTCGGCTGGGGCGTCGTCGACCCCGTGCGCGCCGTGCAGGATTCCGACCGGGCCGTCGCGCCCGCCACCCCCACACCCGACCCCGGCCTGTCCAAGGCCCCCGTGCCCGACGTGGTCCCCTTCTCGCTGGCCGAGTCCCCCGAGGAGCGCGACCGGCGCTACGCCACCTACGCGCTCGGCATCGCCGTCGTCCTCGTCGCCGTCATCGCGGGCACGGCCATCGTCACGCGCGACCTGCGTCGCCGCCGGAAGGACCCCGCCGCGTGAGCTACGGCCCGCCCCCGTCCGTCTACACCGAGTCCGCCCGGTCCGCGGACAGGACACGAGCCGTACGCCGCGGACGCCTCCTGGGAGGAGCGGCCGCGGCCGTGGTGGCCGGCGCCCTCGTGATCGGCGCGGTGGCCCTCTGGCCCTCCTCCGGCGATGACCCGAAGAACACGGCGGCGGTGCGGCAGGCGCCGGACGAGGTACGCGAGACGCACGAGAAGACCCCGGCTTCGGTCGAGGGCCGGCTCGGTGTCCAGCACGACGAGGAGAAACTCACCTCGGACACCCGCTACGGCCCTGGCCTGTGGGCCACCGGGAATCTCGTCGTACGCGGCGTGGCCGACCGTCTGGAGGGCTACAAGTTCTCACCCGGCTACGACGAGACGGCCTGGTCCCTCAAGCTCGACGGCCACATCTGCGCCACCAGCCGGGACATGACGGCCGACCACCGCACCGCCGTCGTCGTCCAGCCGCCCCACAGCGGTGCCTCGGCCGGCAAGGGCGTCTGCGACGAGGTCGTCCTCGTCGACCTGGACACCGGCAAGAAGCTGTGGCAGCGCACGATGCCGGCCGCCGACTTCGCCTACGTCACCAACACGAACGTCGCGCTCACCAAGGGCGTCGTCGCCATCGCGTGGGGCCACGGCGCCGTCGCCTACGACATGGCGAGCGGCAGGAAGCTGTGGGGAGCCTCCACCGGCGCCGAGTGCCAGGACCAGGGGTACGCGGGCGGCCGCGCGCTGCTCGCCCTGGTCAGGTGCGGCCGGTCCGGCGACGCCACCTACCGGGTGCAGAAGCTGGACGCCCGCACCGGGAAGCCCCGCTGGACCTACCAGGTCTCCAAGGGCGTCCAGGGCGTCTACCTGCCCTCAGCGGACCCGCCCGTACTGGCCGTGGAGGCCGGGGACATCGACGTCACCGACCTGATCACCCTCGACGGCGCCGACGGCCACCGGGACGCCACCATCTCGATGACCGGCTACGAGCCCCTGTGCGGCGGCTCCGGGTACTTCGGCGTGCTCGACAAGTGCCCCGGCCTGGTCGTCGGACGGAGCCGCCTCTACGCCATGTCCGAGGAGAGCACCGACATCGACCAGCCCGC
The DNA here is from genome assembly GCF_022846655.1 of Streptomyces seoulensis. Lineage (NCBI taxonomy): Bacteria > Bacillati > Actinomycetota > Actinomycetes > Kitasatosporales > Streptomycetaceae > Streptomyces > Streptomyces seoulensis. Next base: position 5,039,591 of record NZ_AP025667.1, on the reverse strand, counting down.
CGACCGCATCGTCGCCTTCGACGTCCATAAGGGCACCACGACGGGCAAGTTCGAGGGACGGGCCTTCCAGAACGTCGTCCCGCTGCGCGCCGACGGCGACGACCTGATCCTCTACCGCCGCAGCATGGACACCGTCCAGCCGGCCGCCGTGGTCGCGTGGAACTCCGGTACGGACAAGGAGACTCCGTACCTCTACTTCCACCTCCCGGAGGACGACGAGGGCGCCCTCAGCGACCCGGAGCGGACCCAGATCGCGTACGAGCACGGGCACGTGTTCTTCGGCCTCCGCGAGATGGAGCGCGACGACGAGGACGCGAAGAGCCCGGTGCTGTCGGTACTGGGCGTGGGATCGGTGGGGTTCCAGCACTGAGGTGACGTGACGCGAGAAGGCGGGAGTCGCACCCAGGTGCCCCCCCGCCTCCGCGCGGCCGGTGGGCCCTACTCGGAGACGGCTTCCCGCTCCGTCGGCTCCAGGTCGAACTCCCCGTCACGCGCGCCGAGTACGAAGGCGCGCCACTCGGCCTCGGTGTAGCGCAGCACGGTGCCGGGCTCGAGCGAGGACCGCATGGCCACGGCACCGTCGGGGAGGTAGGCGATCTCCACCCGTTCCTCGTGCTCCTCGGCGCCCGGCGCGCAGTGCCATTCGACGCCGGAGATGTCGAGGGCGTACAGCTCGTCGCGCTCGCGGTCCTTGCGCGCCTTCATCTCCTCAGCCGTCTCCGTCATGACGCGGCGACCCCTTCCCGGCGTTTCAACGCTCCGTGGTGACAGTGGTCGTCACGGTACCGGCAGCCGGAACTCCCGTATCTCGACTTTGCAGTTGGAAGGGCCAGACGAAATGACTAGAGTGGCTCCGGGTGCCACGACTGTGGTACCGCACGGGGGCGGTGCGACGCTGCGGCCACGCGGCGCGTGAACACGCAGCAGGTCTTGCCCGCCAGGAGGGCCGGGACTTCGGTTCCGGCGGACCCGTCGCGGTGGTGAAGGTCACCGTCGCACCAAGAGGAGGGCAAGCAGATATGGCTTCGGGCGTTGACCTCAGCGCACACGCGCTCACCGGTCTGGCCAACGACATCCGCGACTTCCACCACCAGGTGAGCGAGCGCGTGACGTCCCTCAACCGGGTTGTCGACATGATCCAGGCCGGCTGGAAGGGCGCGGCGGGCAAGGAGTTCGACACCGTCCAGCAGGGTGTGAACAAGAACCTCAAGAAGCTCCAGGACGACCTCGTCGACCTGGAGGAGGCCATGCGCGCGAGCGTCGGCGGGTTCACCGACCAGGAGCAGGAGCGGATCTCCGACATCCGCAAGGTCGACAACTCCTACCAGGTCACCAGCCGCATCACGGACCTCGCCTGATCCTCAGGCCGTATCCACGAGGGAGAGACGCATCATGAGCTACGCAGCAGACCGCACCGCCGTCAATTACGACACCGTCACCCAGGCCGCCAGCGACGTGCGCAGCACGGCCAAGAACCTGTCCGAGCAGCTCGAGACCCTGATGCGCCGGGTCAAGGCCGTCACCGAGACCTGGGAGGGCGAGGCGAAGACCGCCTACGCCGGCATCCAGCGCGACAGCAACGAGCAGATGGACCAGATGACCCACAAGCTCGCCCGCATCGCCAAGCTCCTCGACGACTCGGTCGTCGGCTACCAGGACACGGACCAGGGCAACGCGGCCCGGTTCCGGATGCTGATGGGCTGAGTCCGGCTGTGACTCGCTGAGGGGCGCCACGCTTGAAGCGTGGCGCCCCTCAGGCTTTCACCCGAACGAGACCGATTCAGCGCGGACCGTACACCCCGGAAACCGCCTCCGGCGCGCCCTTGGAGAGGTTGGTCCCCTTGCAGCCGAGCTGAAGGGAAACGTCCTTCTTCGGGCTCGTCATGCGGCAGTGGAAGTAGATGGAGGCCACCCGACCTGTGAAAGTTGTGGAGGCTCCGGTCCGACAGTACGTAAATGTTTTCTCGGACTCAGGATTCGCCTTCAGGATGACACGGTCTCCCGGAAATGCACGGTGACGAGTTGATCTCCTGCAGCGGCCGGTCGCAGGAGGAACTTCGGGACCCTGATCGATTTCAGAATAATCGCTGGTTACAAACTATTCCGCTATTCTCGGAGTTGATTCGGTGGCCCTGCGGGCAGGGACGCTGGATCTGAGCAGTGAGCTGAACTCTGCGCGTACTTGGCAAAGGAAAGTGCAACTTCTGCCAGGTCCGCGCGTGTCGACGGGCCCCTCTTGGTGCCGGACACAGTAATGCTCAGGTTCAGCGGAACTTGGATCTTGGAATCTACAGGGTCGCATTTCAAATAGATGGCGGCGGAGCGGGTGGCAGAGACCCCTCGGCCTTTGCTGCTGACGGTAAACTCCTTCCTTTCGCCGGAAGGCCCAAGGTCTCCGTTGGCGGCCAGCGATTCTTCCCATGCTTTGAAATCTCCGTTGTCCCCCAGCTCTGCGATCGCAACCAGAGGGGTCTGGCCATCAGCCTTAACGATGCAGGATGAGCGGTATCTAACGCTCGGAGAGGAAGTTCTAGAGTGCGAGCTTACGGCCTGAGCTGAACCGATCGTGCGGATCATGGCATTACGTGGTCCGGGACCCGAAATGACATCCGAGCAGACATCGTTAAGAGATGCCGATGAAACTGTGGAAGAGGCGCCTTGCGTAATGGCGTACGTAAGAACTCCACCAACTGCCAGACCAGCTGCCACTGCCGCTGCTAGTTGCTTCGTTCCGAACTTTCGATCCATTTATGAGTCCACGCCGTCCTAGTCGTTCGAGCTCTTCGGAATTTTCGGTGCTTCGCCCTGGAAATACCTTTCCACGTCGTCTTGTGCCGAACCGAATCCGCCTTCGACTGCCGTGGAGGCTTCATTCATGTAGAGTCCGGCGTCACGGCTGTGGCCCAGATTAGTCAGCATGATGGAGTCTTGAGTCGTGGTTACTGTGTCGATCTTCAAGTCCTCCCAGTCTCTTCCATTTCGGTACACCTGGTGGGCAAGGTGATCGTTCTTGTTTGCCCCCACAATCCCATTCAGGATTTCGCCGGTCGCGGTTCCCAGGAGGCCGCCAGCGATCGTACCGGAAGGGCCTGCGAATGGAGCTGTTCCGAGGCCCACCCCGATGCCGGCGAGACTTCCGGCCCAGGTTCCGGCCTTGCCTAGAGCAGTGTTGAAATTATCATCACCTTCCACAATTTTATTTTCCAGTGCGTAGGCGCGGCCTGCTCCGATGACGCCCTCGATCTCGCCTGCGTTCGCCGCGAAAGTAGCAACGGCACTCTTCATTGCATCTGGATTACGGGAAGTGAGACTGTTGACGTACACATCTGGATGCTGGGAGTGGAAGTCGATGATACTGGCGGTGTACTGGTGCTGCCCGAGGTTGACGGCCGCATAGCCATCCGGATCTCGGCCGACGGTATGCAGGAAGCGCGTTACATCGCCTTCTCTGAGTTGAGAATCAACCCCGCTGTTCGGGAACAAGGCATCCAAATCCCTCTTGTCCGGGTTAAAGGCTCTGTGGATATCTGACATGTATTCCGCTGAGATCTTTCCGAGGCTCCCCGCCATCCCGTCACGAACGAGATCGGTGTCCTTAGACATGGTGGTCACCAAGCGATTCATGATCTCAGCCTGTTCGGCCGAATGGATTGAGGTATTGCGTGATGGCCCGTCTTCATAGTTGTGGCCGGTCACTGCTGACTCCAACGCATGTCCGAGTGACTCAAATCCGGGTAGCTTTTGCTTCTGATCGGGGCTCGGAACGAAGCTTGCGCTGTCCTGCGGCCAGATCCTGGGCTCCGGGCCCTTCTTGGTCTCCACGCCGGTGAGGTAGTTGAAGTGTTCCTTGTCGTGGAAGAACTCGGTGGAAGCATGCGGGTTGTGCCCCAGGGCTTCGAGGAACCCAGTCATGGGATCCCTGCCGCCGTCGTTCTTCGCCGCTCCAAAGTTGAGTGCGTCGTAGTACTGGCCGCCATGCGACCACAACTGCGGGGCGTTGGTGTTCTTCTCGTAGTCGATCAGCTTGTCGCCGTAGTCGTTCAGGAACTTCTGGTCGAATTCCCCATGCCGCATGAGGCTGCTCGTGATCTGGAAGCCGAACGGCCCGGTGGTCTCCTTGGTCCGGTCAGTGATGAACTGCCGGTCGCCGAGGTCGATCACATCCTTCTTCCACTGCTGCATCTGCGCACTCTTGGAGTGAGTGGCTTCGGCGAGAGTGAGGCTGAAGTTCTTCTGTAGATCCTTGAGGGTGGCCAGTTCCTTCTTGGGCATGTTGCCCTGGTGGGAGTCGACGATCGCGGCCCAGTAGGTCATGGTGCCCTTGCCGCCCATGCCCGTCGCCACCTTCTCGGCGAACAGTCTGTCGCCGTTGTGCTCCCTGAGGAGTTGGTTCGCGTGGGCGAGTTCACTGGGTGAAGCATGGGCGCCCTTCCTGGAAAGGGCGACGAACTCCTTGGCGTCCTGGACCGCCTTCGCGTCCTTCAAGGAGTGGTAGTCGGTGCCGGAGAAGTTGTTCTCGTCCTTGCCGACCAGGGTGACCAGTGCACGGGAGGCCACTTCGTCCGCCTCGGTAGCCCTGTCGAGAGCGGCCTTCATCTCGGAGTGGACCTTGTCGAAGTCCGCTTGCTTCGGATCTGGTCCGTGGTAGTCCTTGCCGCGGCGGTCAGGGTGGATCAGGTAGCTGATGGATCCATCGGTGCCGATGCGCATCCCTTTGCCAGGAGCGGCGTCGACAATCTCCTCGAGCTTCTTTTTCGAGGCCTTGAACTCGGCGAGGGCGTCCCGAAGGATGTTCCGGATGCTCTCGGCCTCCTTGGCCGCGTCGCCGAACTCCTTGGCGGTCTTCTTGATGAAGGGGCGGGTGACGCCGGCGTTCTGGCCCTTCCAGTCCGCCTTCTCCGCCTTGCGCTGCATGCCGTTCTCGGCCTTCTCCTGCAGCGTCTTCAGCTTCTTGACGGTCTCCGACCAGTCGTTCACGGCGTCCTGCATGCCGCCTAGGCGGGCATGGAGGAGATCGTCGAACGCGACCATGCTCAGGTCCTCACTTGAAGTGCTTGTCGATCTTCTCGACGGAAAGGTTGGTCACGAGGGTTTCCTCATGGTTCTTGTGCGTCCACACCGTGTCCTCGAGGTGGTTGTGGATGTGCGCACAAGCGCTGAGCAGCGCCTCGGCCTGTGAACGCCATGTGTCCCAGGCGGTGTATAGAGCCGAGCCCGTCTTGAAACCGTCGTCGGACAGCTCGGTCGAGGCAGTGCTGGTCGTCGCGCCGGCGTGGAAGGCGTCGGTCTCGAGGTGGTGGAACAGCTCCTGCGCGTCGTTCCCGACCGCCTTCAGATCCGGGGAGGTGACGGTGTAGTCGGAGGCGCCACCGGTTGTGATACCGGGGTAGGGATCCGCGTGATTGAGCTGCATACTGCTCTGCTGCCGGGCCGCAGCGGTACTCCGCGCCTGACCCCACATCGCATCGAATGACATGGCTGGCTTTCTATTTCTTCTTGGGAGGCAGGTACTTCATCTCTGCGGGATCCGGGAACTGGATCGCGTTCTGGCACTTGAGGATCTTCGCCACCTTGAGCGACGATTGGAAGAGTGGTTGGAAACGCGCTCTGGAGCTCAGAGGGAAGTCGCTGTAAAATTTTCCGGTGACAGAAAGCGGACGCATCCAGTCTTTTGAGGCACACTGAAAATTGACGCTGGCGCTCTCCGGTTCGATTATGGCCTGCATGCCGTTACCTAGTTTAGATGATCTGTATCCGCCGTAGCTCTGTGTCTCGTCCGGAGAAAACAGGGGTCCGAGTCCTGGAATGAACTTGATGGAAAGCGCCCCGGAGTCGGACTTAGAAGAACTCTTGTCGTCGACGATGCAGGCGTAAGCCGCGTGATCCTCTTCCAGCATGGTTTTCACCGCAGAAGCGTGGGACCTCGTCCCGTCCGCAACATGAAGATCGCCGAAGTTGTCACTTTTTCTGGCTTCGGCGATCATTTTGGTGTCTAATACCCCTTCGCAGGCGTCTTTCAGTGCCGCCTCGCCGTAAGGTTTCGTTTCTACGCCGCAGCCAGCGCACGCCAATACGGCCAACGCCGCACCAAGCGCGAGCAAAATGTGTCGACTCACCTGCTGCCTCCGTGCGTGCGATTCTGGGCACGGCCCCACATCTCATCAAACGACATATGAGTCTTCAATCCGACGATGAGACGAGCGAGCCAGGCTTCCCGACCCGTCCACTCATGGGTTCTGCTCCGAGCGGTGGTGCGAGTCCGCCGGGGGCTGGTGCGGGCTCTGGGCCGGAACGTACTGGGGATAGGCAGGAGGGGGCGGCGGGGTTGTGCCCGTGCGGCGGCGGGAGCGGAACACCGCGAAGGCGGCCGCTGCGCCGACCAGCAGCGCGGCTGCCACGCCTGTGCCGGTCCAGAGGAGTGTGTTCCCGCCGTCGTCCGACTTCGGCGCCGCTTCCTCGTGCTTCACGGGGGCCGTGGGCTTCGGCGCCTTGGGGGAGGGGGACTTGGCGGCTGCGGCGGCCAGGTCGGGGAGTGGGTATTCGTCTGCCGGGCCGGGGTCGGGATTGTCCATCGCGGCCCGTAGACGGATGCCCCCGTAGCCGATGAAGTCATTCCGCTTCGCGCCGTCTGCCGGCTTGTTAAGTGTGTTCAGCATGACCCGGAGGACCTGGTTGTTGGTCCAGTCGGGGTGCTTGGACCAGATCAGCGCGGCAGAGGCCGAAGCGATCGCGGTCGCATCGCTGGTGCCCTTCGACTTGCAGAGCTGGGAACCCCCGGTACAGGCATGCACCATGTCCACGCCTGGCGCGACCATGTCCACCGAAGGTCCTCGCTGGGAGAAGGCAGCCAACCTGGCCTTCTGGTCCGCCGCTCCAACGCCGACAACGCCAGGCGTTGAGGCCGGGTAGGAAGGAAGATTCTCCTTGTCCCCCCTGTTCCCGACCCCCGCGAAGAGCAGCTTTCCCTTTGACAGCGCGTACTTGACGGCAGCCGCGAGCTCTGGAGTGCCGACGTCGTGGCGACCGCGTGATTCGCTCAGCGCAAGCGACATGTTGATGATCTGGGCCTTGGAATCGGCAGCGTAGCGAATCGCCTGCGTCAGCTTCTCCGAGTACTCCGTATTGGCATCCATCCGACCACTGACCTCTTGGCTGTCCAGCATCCGGATGGGCAGGATCTTCGCTCCCGGCGCGAGACCGTAGGAAGCGGACAGTCCCCCGCGTGCTCCCGTCGCCGCGATGATCGCGGCCATGGACGTACCGTGGCCCGCGACATCTGTGTGCTCGTTGCCGCGCAACGTGGAGAAGTCCTTCCCGTCCAGGACTTGGCCCTTGAGATCAGCAAGGGAGCCATCGACCCCGGAGTCGATGACGGCCACCGTCACTCCGCGTCCCGTACTGGACTTCCATACCTCCGGTGCGTGCATGGCATCGAGGTACCACTGCTGCGCCCGGATGGACTCCGCCTGCGCGGGACCGGCCGAGAGACCGACGAGTAGCAGGCCGAGAGCGGCCGAAGCCACGGAGATGACTCGATAGCGCTGCATGCCTCTGGTACGCATGTGCCTTCCTGGGGTTGGTGAGCGCGGACTCAGTCGACCACGGGAGGCAGAGTCCGGCGCCCGTCTCTGGTCCAGGTCTCCTCATCCTCCACGAGGTAGTCCGGCCGCTTGTCGTGCTGCTCCTGCGACTTGCGGGAGTCTGCGGACCGACCTGCCGCGCCAGTGCGGCCGACCTGGGAGCCCTGCGCTTGTTCGGCGCCCTTGACCGGCGGGCGAACAAGTCCGGAACCCCCCGAGGTGAAGGGACGACTACCGGATCGACCCAGCTGGCCAGGGCCTCCACCGGAGACGCCACCCGTCTCGCCTGCGAGTCGGCGCCCGGAGCCCATTCCTCCTGTGGACCGAGCTCCCTGGACAGAGCCGGGAGAGATGGCGCGACCGAGCGGAGTGCGGCCCTGCCCGTTCTCGCTCCCAATGACGGTTCCCCGCGGAATGCCGTTCGCAGGGCGGCCAGTTGCGTTGACCGGCCGGCCTCCGACGATGCCCGTCTCCCGAGGGGGTCGAGGCATGCCTTCGATCGGCTTCGCCAGGCCGGGCATCTGCGGGAGTCGGCCGATGCCCGGTACACGCGACGGCAACGTCGTACCGGGGGTGCGGCCACCTCCGGTGAAGGTCGGCGGCAAACCGGTCGGGAGCCCCGTCGGTGACACCTCACGCGGCGGCAGCGCCGGACCCGCCGACGGTGCAGTGAGCGGCGGCGCCGACGTGCGAGGGAGAGTGTCGGCGCTGTCGATGTTCAACGACACGGGCTCGGGGCGAACAGATACGTGGCTGCTCGAATGTCCCGGAGCTCCGATTACAGGGCCTGTCGAAATGTGTGGCAGCGCAGCAGATCGCACGCCGCCCTTAGATACGGCCGCCGTGCTGGCCGCACCTGAGGAGCCGCCACTCACATACTCAGTTGGCCCGCTCAAGTGCCCCTGATCGTTGACCCACCAGTCGCCCGGCCCCGCCCGACCCGCTGCCGGCGCGAAGGTGGGCGGCGTGATGCTGTTCACCTGCATGGCCGAGTACTCGTACGTCCCCGCCAGCCGCCGCATCTGCTGGATCGCTTCCTGGCGCACCGCGTCGATCCTGGACTGAGCGATGTCCGCGTGCGAGCGTGCCGTCTCCGCCGCCTTCCGGGCGTCAGGGTCGTTACGTGCGCCCGGCTGTTTCGCGGCGTCGATCGTCTTGTGGGCGTCCCCCAGGGCGGCTTTAGCGTCGGTGGTCTCCGCGATGTCCGGCATGGAACGCTTCGCCGCGTTGATGGCCTCTGAGACCGTTGCCATCCACTCGGATGCCGCCCCGGCGTACTGGCTCAGCCGCAGCGTGGCACTGGCCGTGTGACCGCCCCAATCACGGAAGGCGTCGCCGGCCTTGCCCTGCCATTCCAAGTCCTTGACGTGCTTCATGAGGTCTTCGCCGATGTTTTTGATCGTCGACGCCGCGTCGGACAGCTTGGAAGAGAGGTGAGCCGCAGAGGTCATGTCCGCGGAGGCCAACATGGCCGCGAGCTGCTCGTGCGTCATGGACTCGAAGTCCGTGCGGCTGAGCTTGGGCTCGGACTGCTTAGGCTGCTCGCTCAAGACCAATCCTCCTTACGCGGCTGGGCGCCCTCACCAGGCTTCTTCGGCGCATACGGATCCCGCTCAGCGTCATAGTGCTTCTCCGCCTCAGCGTTAACCTCCCGCATCCGCGCCTTGATGTCCTCATCCAGGTTCGCGTAGCCGACGCGCGAAGCGTGTACCGCGAGGCTCATGCTCTCGATCTGGGCGCTCAGCGCCTTCGAGAGGTTCTCCAACTCGTCGTGGACGATGGTGTACGAGTCGTGGAGGAACTGCGCCTCCTTGAAGGTGGACGCGCCGAGCTGGGCGCGCGGCAGGCGGTCCTCGCCGACCTTGCCCGGTGCCGCCTCCGACTTGTCCAGCTCGACGAGCAGTGCGTCGACCCGCTTCTTGAAGCTCTTCATGGCGTTGTGCTGGATGTCCAGCGCCATGGCCGGATTGACCCCCGCCAGGGTGTCGAAGCTCGTCCCCGTGTCGGGCACCTTCTGGCCACCCGAACCGTCGCCGCCCGAACCCGCGGCAACGCCGCCCCCGTCCGAACTCACCTCAGCCGCCTCCCCGTTCTCCCCGTGTCATCCCCGTTCCTTCGCTCGTTCGAACGCGGGAACGGGTTGTGGATTGCATCGATCACTCTAATGGCGTTGCGGAAGCAACCCCAGCTGAATTAGGGACGTTCCGCGCTTGCGCGAAACGAACACGCCACGGCCGGGCGGCATGGGACGCGCCCGTACCGTGCCGAGGATGTCCCCCTCGCTGGGGTCGCCCGAAAGGACCACGCCCTGTGCGCCCAGCTCCTTCACCCGCTGCATGAACGACTCGTACATGGCACGCGAGGCGCCGGCCTGGCTGCGGGCGATGATGAACTTCACGCCGACATCCCGCGCGAACGGCAGGTGCTCCACCAGCGCGGCGAGCGGATTGCCGGAGTTGGTCGCCACCAGCTCGTAGTCGTCGACGATGACGAAGAGCTGCGGGCCGGTCCACCAACTGCGGTCGCGCAACTGCTGCGGGGTGATGTCCGGTTTCGGCGCCCGCATCTCCATGAACTGCCGGATGGCGTCCATGTGGACCTGCATCGCCGAGGCCATCGGCGCGTACTCGAGCAGGTGCTCCTCCGGGACCGCCTCCAGCATGGTGCGCCGGTAGTCGCCGACGACGATGCGGGCCTCGGCCGGGGTGTACCGCTCGGCGATCTGCTTGGCGATCAGCCGGAGCAGGTTCGTCTTGCCGGACTCGCTCTCACCGAAGACCAGGAAGAACGGGTCGGTGTCCAGGTCGACGAAGACCGGCTCCAGGTTGGCCTCGTCGATGCCGATGGCGATGCCCGCCTGCGGGAACTCGAAGCCCTTGGGCAACTGGTCGGCCGGCAGCTTGCGCGGCAGCAGACGCACCGTGGGGGCGGCGGGCCCCTGCCAGTCGGCCTTGACCCGCTGCACCAGCGCGGCCGTCGCCTCGGACAGGTCACCCGCGGACGAGGAGCCGTCGATGCGGGGGAGCGCCGTCATGAAGTGCAGCTTCTCCGAGACCTGACCGCGGCCGGGCACGCCCGCCGGGACGTTCACCGCGACCTTGCGGTCGAACTCGGAGTCCATCGGGTCGCCGAGGCGCAGCTCCAGCCGGCTCAGGATCTGGTCCTTCAGGGCCGCGCGGACCTCCATGTAGCGCGACGCGGAGACGACCACGTGGATGCCGTAACCGAGGCCCCGGCCCGCGATGTCGTTGACGACACCCTCCAGGCCCTCGTACTCGGTCTTGAAGTTGCCCCAGCCGTCGATGACCAGGAACACGTCCCCCCACGCCTCGCCCGGCAGCTCGCCCGCCGCGCGGCGCCTGCGGTAGGTGGCGACGGAGTCGATGCCGTTGGTGCGGAAGAACTGCTCACGGCGGTTGAGGATGCCCGCCACCTCCGCGACCGTACGGCGCACCCGCTCCGGGTCCAGCCGGGACGCCACCCCGCCCACGTGCGGGAGGTCCGCGAGGGAGGCCAGGCCGCCGCCGCCGAAGTCCAGGCAGTAGAACTGCGTCTCCAGCGGGGTGTGCGTCAGCGCGAACGAGGTGACCAGCGAGCGCAGCAGCGTCGACTTACCGGACTGCGGGCCGCCGACGACCATCATGTGACCGGCCGCGCCGGAGAAGTCCCGGTACAGCACCTCGCGCTTCTGCTCGAAGGGCTTGTCGATCAGGCCCAGCGGCACCGCGAGCGCACCCGAGCGGTACTCCGGCGCGTGCAGGCCCCGCTCCGGGGACACCGACAGCGCGGGCAGCAACTGGTCCAGCGCCGGCGCCTCGTCCAGCGGGGGCAGCCACACCTGGTGCGCGGGCACGCCCTGGCCCTCGATGCGCTGGACGACCACGTCCAGCACCGTGTCCGCCAGCGCGTCGTCCTCCGCGCGCGCGGCCCGCTCCCGCTCCTCGGCCGGATCGGACGCTGCGTACGCCATCGGCACCGGAAGCGCCGTGAACCGCGCCGGACGGCGCTCGACGGGCACGCTGCCCTGCGTGACCTCGGCCCCGCCCGCGCGGTACGTGCCCGAGACGTAGGCCGCCTTGAAGCGCACCATCTCGTCCGTGCCGAACTTCAGATAGCCGGAACCGGGCACCGAGGGCAGGTGATAGGCGTCCGGCACACCGAGCGCCGCGCGGGACTCGGCCGCGGAGAACGTCCGCAGACCGATCCGGTACGACAGGTACGTGTCGAGACCGCGCAGCCGGCCCTCCTCCAGCCGCTGCGAGGCGAGCAGCAGATGCACGCCCAGGGAGCGGCCGATCCGGCCGATCTGGATGAACATGTCGATGAAATCGGGCTTGGCGGTCAGTAGTTCACTGAACTCGTCGATCACCAGGACGAGCGAGGCCAGCGGCTCCAGCGGGGCACCCGCCGCGCGCGCCTTCTCGTAGTCGTGGATGTTGGCGTAGTTGCCCGCCGACCGCAGCAGCTCCTGGCGGCGCTGGAGTTCACCGCGGATCGCGTCGCCCATGCGGTCGACCAGGGTGAGATCGTCGGACAGGTTGGTGATCACGGCCGCGACGTGCGGCATCTGGGACATGCCCGCGAAGGTCGCGCCGCCCTTGAAGTCCGCGAGGACGAAGTTCAGCGTCTCCGAGGAGTGCGTGACCGCGAGCCCCAGCACCAGGGTGCGCAGCAGCTCCGACTTGCCCGAGCCGGTCGCGCCCACGCACAGGCCGTGCGGGCCCATGCCGTCCTGCGCGGCCTCCTTCAGGTCCAGCATCACGGGCTGGCCGTCCTCGCCGACACCGATCGGCACCCGGAGCCGCTCCGGCACGGAGCGCGGCCGCCAGGTGCGCCGGACGTCCACCGAGGCGGCGTCCCCGAGACCGAGCAGATCGGTGAAGTCCAGGTTGGAGAGCAGCGGCTCGTCGTCGTCCCCGCCGCCCATCCGCAGCGGGGCGAGCTGGCGGGCCAGCGCCTCGGCGCCGGGCAGCGACAGCCCGTCGGGCGTGCCCTCGAAGGCCACGTCGCCACCGGAGTCCAGCCGCAGCCGCTCCGGGCGCACCACGATGGAGAGGTCACCGCGCGGGGTGTCCAGCTCGCCGGAGACGACCTCCACGATCGTCACGCCCTGCAGGCCCTCCGCGGCCGCGAACACCGACGTGGGCGGCACCATGCCGCCGTCCAGCACCACCATGATGTGCGGCTGGTCCAGCAGCGGCTGCCCGCCCCGGCTGAACCGGGGCCGCTCCTCCAGCCGGCCGGCGAGCAACTGCTCCAGCTCACCGAGGTCGTCGCTGAACAGCCGACGCGTGCCCGCGCCGTCGAACTGGCCCGGCAACTGGCAGTGCGGCAGCCACTTCGACCAGTCCCAGCGCTCCGCCGCGCCCCCCGAGGCCACCACGGCCACGATCAGGTCGTCGGGGGAGTGCAGGGTCGTCGCCTGCGCGACCAGGGCACGCGCGGCGGACTGGGCGCGCTCCTGATCGCCGGAGACCGTCACGTGGTAGAAGGCGCGCAGCGACAGCGCCACCGGCAGGCCGTCCAACTGGCCGTGCACCGACAGGAAGCGCTGCATGGCACCGGCGCACAGCGGCTCCAGCTCGTCCACGGGCGCGGTCTGCGGCGCCATCAGGGGAGTGGCGAGCTGCTGCGGGCCCAGCCCGATCCGGACCTGCCCGAAGTCTTCGTCCGCCACGCGCCGTTCCCACACCCGGCTGCCCTCGGCGACCAGGGACCACAACTGCTCGGGGGCGGGGTGCAGATAGAGCTGGGCGTCCCGCTGACGCAGTGCGGTCTTACGGACCGTGCGCCGCGTCTGGGCGAGGTAACGGAGGTAGTCACGGCGAACGTCGGCCATTTGCCCTTGCGTACCGCGACGGTGCCGGACGATCTGCGAGACCACCATCGCCGCCGTGGACACGAGCATGACCACACCCATGATCCGCATGAACGGATGGGCGTTCGGGGATGCGAAGTAGAACACCACGGAGGAGCCCATGCCGAGAGTCGGCAGGACCTGCATCAGCATGCCCTCCTGCTGCCCGCGCGGCAGCTCGGGAGGAGCCTCCAATTGCACCTCTTCCGAGGACACTTCGGGCGGCAGCGCGCGAGGCGGGCGCTTGATGACGAGCTGGCTCACCGGAGCGTCAATCCTCCTGCGCGGACGATCGGTTGATCACCGGCACCCCCGTGGCGACGGTCGTCCTCCGCTTGCCGGCGATCCTACTGGTCACCACTGACACCGGGCCCCGGTAGGGTGACGCCCGCAGCGTGCGCATCCGCGAACAGGGGGTCTGTGAAGGTGACTACGACAGCGGCGACGGGATTCAGCAGGGTCACGGTCGTGGCACCCGACAGCCGCATCGACGTGGCGCTCCCGGTGGACATCGCCGTGGCCGACATCTATCCGGAGATACTGCGGCTGACCGGCCAGACCCAGGAGGTCGGCACCCCGGCCGGCTACCACCTGGTCCGCCGTGACGGCCGGGTGCTCGACAGCGCCCGCACCCTCGCCGACGAAGGCGTCCTGGACGGCGAGGTGCTGAGCCTGCGCCCCTTCGCCGAGTCCCTGCCGCCCGCGGTCTACGACGACGTCTCCGACGCCGTCGCCTCCGCCGTCATGCGCGACCGGCACCTGTGGAGCGAGGACCTGCTGCGCGTCACGGGCCTCGCGGGCGGCGCCCTGCTCATCCTGCTGACCGGCTTCGTCCTCTGGTACGCCGATCCCGTGCGCCACGACATGCACGGCCTGCCCGGCGTCATCGCCGGCGGCCTCGGCGTGCTGCTCACCGCCTTCGCCGGGGTCCGCGCCCGGGTGTACGGCGACCGGGGCTCCGCGGTCGCCCTGGGCCTCGGCGCGCTGCCGCTGCTGATGATCGCGGGCTCCGGCGTCATCGGCGCACCGGCCGCGCAGGGGCCGGGCAAGCTCCAGTTCATGCTGGGCTGCGTGGCCGTGCTGATCGCCTCGGTCGCCCTGGTGGCGCTCACGCCGGGCGGGGACGCCCCGTTCGTCGCCGCGTCCTTCCTGGCGACCGTCGGCACCCTGGCGACCTTCGTGGCCCTCCTCACCGACGCCTCCGCCACCGCGACCGCCGCCGTCTGCGCCCCGGTCGCCATCGGCCTGGTCGCGTTCCTGCCCGGCCTGTCCGCCCGTTTCGCCCGGCTGCCCATCGGCTACGCTTCGCCGCACTCCGCCACCGACGACGCCTTCGACCCGGACGCCGCGCAGGGCGCCGACGCCGAACCGCTCGACGCCGACCTGGTCGCCGCGCAGGCCCGGCGCGGGCACGAGATGCTGCTCGGCCTCGTCGGCGGTACGGCGGCCCTGGTCGTCGCCTCCGCCGCCGTCCTCGGCTTCTGCGACAACGTCTGGGGCCAGCTCCTGGCGCTCACCACGGGCCTCGCGATGCTGATCCGCGCGCGTCTGTTCCGCTACACCGCCCAGGTGTCCTGCGTCCTGGTCGCCGGTCTCGCCGCGATCGCGCTGCTGCTGCTCGGTCTCGCCCTGAACCCGCCCCAGGACGCCCTCACCGACTTCGTGCTCCACCACGACCGCGGCGCGCTCGACCTGCGCACCGCCTGGCTGACGGCGGCCGTCGCCGTGGGCGCCGTACTGATCACCGCGATCGGCCTGATCGTCCCGAGCAAGGGGCTGTCACCCTTCTGGGGCCGCTTCCTCGACCTCGCCGAGGGCGCCGTCCTGCTCGCCCTGGCCCCGCTCTGCCTGGCCACGCTGGGTGTCCTCGCGGACGTACGCTCGATGGTCGGTTAGGCACCGTGAAGGCGGCCCGGAGCGCCCTGGTACCCTGAGTGACGGCCGTTCGTGTACGCACCCCCGGAGCTCACGCCCTGGAGGCCGCGCTCAGCGAGTCCCCGCCTCCCGAGTAACGGAAGCTCCCCCGAGATTCAGACCGGGGGCACTCGGCGGCACCACCATCATGAGGAGTACGCGTGTCTCTCGACGCCGCTACGAAGAAGCAGATCATCGCCGAGTTCGGCCAGAAGGAGGGCGACACCGGCTCCCCCGAGGTCCAGGTCGCCATGCTCTCGCGTCGGATCTCCGACCTGACCGAGCACCTCAAGGCCCACAAGCACGACCACCACTCCCGCCGTGGTCTGCTGATCCTGGTCGGTCAGCGTCGCCGCCTGCTGCAGTACCTGGCCAAGAAGGACATCCAGCGCTTCCGCGCCCTGGTCGACCGCCTCGGCATCCGCCGCGGTGCGGCCGGCGCCAAGTAAGTCGCCATGAGGGAGCGGTTCCCGACCGGATCGGGAGCCGCTCCCTTTGCTGTACGTACCCGCCGAACGTGCGGGAACGTGCGGAGTGTCACTCCCCCTTTGTAGGGTGTTAGCACAACGCATCACGTACGACACAGAACGAGGAGACGCGCACCGCGCCGCCGCCGGTCCTCGGTAGTGGCTCCCAGGGGGGAAGCGATCCCCTGGGTGCTTCGATCGAAGACCGGCCCGCACCAGACGGAGCGCTTCTCCCACCACCGTCCCCCCGCCACACGGGCGAGAGGGACGAAGACGAGGAGAAAACGCTAGTGGAGAACGAGACCCACTACGCCGAGGCCGTCATCGACAACGGTTCCTTCGGCACCCGCACCATCCGCTTCGAGACGGGCCGCCTGGCCAAGCAGGCCGCCGGCTCCGCCGTGGCGTACCTGGACGACGACACCATGGTGATGTCGGCCACCACCGCCTCCAAGGCCCCCAAGGACCAGCTCGACTTCTTCCCCCTCACGGTGGACGTCGAAGAGCGCATGTACGCCGCAGGCAAGATCCCCGGCAGCTTCTTCCGCCGCGAGGGCCGCCCCTCCGAGGACGCGATCCTCACCTGCCGCCTGATCGACCGCCCGCTGCGCCCGTCCTTCAAGAAGGGCCTGCGCAACGAGATCCAGGTCGTCGCCACGATCATGGCGCTCAACCCGGACCACCTGTACGACGTCGTGGCGATCAACGCCGCTTCCGCGTCGACGCAGCTCGCCGGCCTGCCCTTCTCCGGCCCGATCGGCGGCGTCCGCGTCGCGCTGATCCGCGGCCAGTGGGTCGCGTTCCCGACGCACACCGAGCTCGAGGACGCCGTCTTCGACATGGTGGTCGCCGGTCGCGTCCTGGAGGACGGCGACGTCGCAATCATGATGGTCGAGGCCGAGGCCACCGACCAGACGATCAAGCTCGTCGAGGGCGGCGCCGAGGCGCCGACCGAGGAGGTCGTGGCCGCCGGGCTCGAGGCCGCCAAGCCCTTCATCAAGGTCCTGTGCCGCGCGCAGTCGGACCTCGCCTCCAAGGCCGCGAAGCCCGAGGGCGAGTTCCCGATCTTCCTGGACTACCAGGACGACGTGTTCCAGGCGCTGAAGAAGGCTGTCCAGCCCGAGCTGGCCCAGGCCCTCACCATCGCCGGCAAGCAGGAGCGCGAGGCCGAGCTCGACCGCGTCAAGGGTCTGGCCGCCGAGAAGCTCCTGCCGGAGTTCGAGGGCCGCGAGAAGGAGATCTCCGCCGCTTACCGTTCGCTGACCAAGCAGTTGGTCCGCGAGCGCGTGATCAAGGAGAAGAAGCGCATCGACGGCCGCGGCGTCACGGACATCCGTACGCTCGCCGCCGAGGTCGAGGCCATCCCGCGCGTGCACGGCTCGGCGCTGTTCGAGCGTGGCGAGACCCAGATCCTGGGCATCACCACCCTGAACATGCTCCGCATGGAGCAGCAGCTCGACACCCTCTCCCCGGTGACGCGCAAGCGCTACATGCACAACTACAACTTCCCGCCGTACTCCGTCGGCGAGACGGGCCGCGTGGGCTCCCCGAAGCGCCGCGAGATCGGCCACGGCGCCCTCGCCGAGCGCGCGCTCGTGCCGGTGCTGCCGACGCGCGAGGAGTTCCCCTACGCGATCCGCCAGGTGTCCGAGGCCCTCGGCTCCAACGGTTCGACGTCCATGGGCTCGGTCTGCGCCTCGACCATGTCGATGCTGAACGCCGGTGTGCCGCTCAAGGCCCCCGTCGCCGGTATCGCCATGGGCCTGATCTCCGAGCAGGCCGACGGCGAGACGCACTACGTCACCCTCACCGACATCCTCGGTGCGGAAGACGCCTTCGGCGACATGGACTTCAAGGTCGCCGGCACCAAGGACTTCGTGACCGCCCTCCAGCTCGACACCAAGCTGGACGGCATCCCGGCCTCCGTCCTGGCCGCGGCCCTCAAGCAGGCCCGTGACGCCCGTCTCCACATCCTCGACGTGATGATGGAGGCCATCGACCGGCCCGACGAGATGTCCCCGAACGCCCCGCGGATCATCACCGTCAAGATCCCGGTGGACAAGATCGGTGAGGTCATCGGCCCCAAGGGCAAGATGATCAACCAGATCCAGGAGGACACCGGCGCCGACATCACGATCGAGGACGACGGCACGATCTACATCGGCGCGGTCGACGGACCGTCCGCCGAGGCCGCCCGCGCCACGATCAACGGCATCGCCAACCCGACGATGCCCGAGGTCGGCGAGCGCTACCTGGGTACGGTCGTGAAGACCACCACCTTCGGTGCGTTCGTCTCCCTGCTCCCCGGCAAGGACGGTCTGCTGCACATCTCGCAGATCCGCAAGCTCGCCGGCGGCAAGCGCGTGGAGAACGTCGAGGACGTCCTCGGTGTGGGCCAGAAGGTCCAGGTCGAGATCGCCGAGATCGACTCGCGCGGCAAGCTCTCCCTCATCCCCGTGATCGAGGGCGAGGACGGCTCGGACGACAAGAAGGACGACGCCGACCAGTGACGTCCCGTAGCTTCAAGGCGACGGCCCGCACCTCCTCGGAGGCGCGGGCCGTCGCCCGTACCCAAACCCTCGTCAAGGGCCGGGACGGCATCGGCACCGTCCGCAGGACCACCCTCCCGGGCGGCCTGCGCATCGTCACCGAGACGCTGCCCTCCGTGCGCTCGGCCACCTTCGGCATCTGGGCGCACGTCGGCTCCCGTGACGAGACCCCGTCGCTGAACGGCGCCACCCACTACCTGGAGCACCTGCTCTTCAAGGGCACCGACAAGCGCTCCGCCCTCGACATCTCCGCCGCGATCGACGCGGTCGGCGGCGAGATGAACGCGTTCACGGCCAAGGAGTACACGTGCTACTACGCACGCGTGCTCGACACCGACCTGCCGCTCGCCATCGACGTGGTGTGCGACATGCTGACCGGCTCGCTGATCCGTGAAGAGGACGTCGACGTCGAACGGGGCGCGATCCTCGAAGAGATCGCCATGACCGAGGACGACGCCGGCGACTGCGTGCACGACCTGTTCGCGCACACCATGTTCGGCGACAACGCCCTCGGCCGCCCGGTCCTCGGCACGGTCGACACCGTCAACGCCCTCACCGCCGACCGCATCCGCCGCTTCTACAAGAAGCACTACGACCCGACCCACCTCGTCGTCGCGGCCGCCGGCAACATCGACCACGCCAAGGTCGTCCGCCAGGTCCGCGCAGCCTTCGAGAAGGCGGGCGCCCTCGGCGACACCGGTGCCGAGCCCATCGCCCCGCGCGAGGGCCGCCGCACCATCCGCACCGCGGGCCGCGTCGAACTGGTCGGCCGCAAGACCGAGCAGGCACACGTCATCCTCGGCATGCCCGGCCTCGCCCGCACCGACGACCGCCGCTGGGCCATGGGCGTGCTCAACACCGCCCTCGGCGGCGGCATGTCCTCCCGGCTCTTCCAGGAGGTCCGGGAGAAGCGCGGCCTGGCCTACAGCGTGTACTCCTACACCTCCGGCTTCGCAGACTGCGGCCTCTTCGGTGTGTACGCGGGCTGCCGGCCGAGCCAGGTGCACGACGTGCTCAAGATCTGCCGGGACGAACTCGACCAGGTCGCCGCGAACGGTCTCACCGACGACGAGATCAGCCGGGCCATCGGCCAGATGAAGGGCGCCACCGTGCTCGGCCTGGAGGACACCGGCGCGCTGATGAACCGTATCGGCAAGAGCGAGCTGTGCTGGGGCGACCACATGTCCGTGGACGAGATGCTGACCCGGATCGCCGCGGTGACCCCGGACGAGGTCCGTTCCGTCGCCCGCGACATCCTGGGACAGCGCCCGTCGCTGTCGGTCATAGGCCCGCTGAAGGACAAGCAGGCCGCCCGGCTGAACGACGCGGTCGCCTGACCCACCCGGCACCTCAACTGCGGTAAGGAAACGAAGAGATGAGCAAGCTGCGCGTGGCGGTCCTCGGTGCGAGTGGTCGCATCGGGTCCGAGGCGGTACGAGCCGTCGAGGCCGCCGAGGACATGGAGCTGGTCGCCGCCCTCGGCCGGGGCGACAAGCTGGAGACGCTGGTGGACGCCGGCGCCCAGGTCGCCGTCGACCTCACCACCCCCGCCTCGGTCATGGGCAACCTCGACTTCTGCCTGCGCCACGGCATCCACGCGGTCGTCGGCACCACGGGCTGGACCGAGGAGCGCCTCGCGCAGCTCAAGAGCTGGCTCGAGCTGTCCCCGGAGACGGGCGTGCTCATCGCCCCGAACTTCTCCATCGGTGCCGTCCTCACCATGAGGTTCGCGCAGATCGCCGCGCCCTACTTCGAGTCCGTCGAGGTCGTCGAGCTGCACCACCCCAACAAGGTGGACGCCCCCTCCGGCACCGCCACCCGCACCGCCCAGCTCATCGCCGAAGCCCGCCGCCAGGCCGGTACCGCCCCGGCGCCGGACGCTACGGTCACCGCACTGGACGGCGCGCGCGGCGCAGACGTGGACGGCGTGCCCGTGCACGCGATCCGGCTGCGCGGCCTCCTGGCCCACCAGGAGGTCCTGCTCGGCGGCGAGGGCGAGACCCTCACCCTCCGCCACGACTCGCTGCACCACAGCAGCTTCATGCCGGGCATCCTGCTCGGTGTGCGCCGGGTGGGGTCCGCTCCGGGCCTCACCTTCGGCCTCGAACACTTCCTTGACCTGGGCTGAGTACCCCTACCTCATGCGCGCGAAGATCACCTATCTCGTCACGGCCGCCGTCCTGGTCTTCTACTTCGTCCTGGTCGGCAGCCGGGGCGTGATGCTCATCCAGTCCGGCACGCTCCTCACCGTCACCTTCGGCGTGGCCGTGCTGATCCTGCCGGTCATCGGCATCTGGTTCCTGTGGAAGAACACCCAGTTCGTCCGCCGGGCCAACCAGCTCGCCGCCGAACTGGAGGCCGAGGGCGGTCTGCCCGTCGACGAGCTGCGCCGCACCCCGGACGGCCGGATCGACCGCGACTCGGCCGACGAGGTGTTCGCCCGGCGCAGGGCCGAGACCGAGGCCGCCCCGGACGACTGGCGAAGCTGGTTCCGCCTCGCCGTCGCCTACCACGACGCCCGCGACACCCCGCGTGCCCGCAGGACGATGCAGCGCGCCATCGCCCTGCACGACGGCAGGAACCTCCCCGCCTGACCCCGCGACGCCGAAGGGGCCGCTCCGCGACAGCGCGGGCGGCCCCTTCGGCGTCTGTGCGGTTCTCAGCCGCGCCGGTACTCCGCGGCCCACGCCTCGATCGTGTCCGAGGCCAGGTCGAAGCCGGCGGGACGGTTCAGGAAGTCCAGGCTGTGCGTGGTGAGCAGCGGGGGAGTGTCGTCGGGCGCGCGGTCCTCGCGGACCAGGGTCAGCGCCTGTCCCTGCACGGTCCGGGGCAGGCCCAGCCAGCGCACCGGCTGCTGCGCCGTCCGCAGCGAGACCACCCGCTGCCACGGGACCGTACGGGTCACGAGGAAGCCGACCTGGCGCAGGCCGTTCGCGCTCACCCAGACGCCCATGCGCAGCACCCGCAGCGCGCTGATGACGATGGCGGCGGCGAGCAGGAAGGTGACCCCGGCGGAGGCCGTGGTGCCGGTCAGCGCGGTGAGTACGGAGCCGAACAGCACGAACGAGGAGAACAGCAGCCCCAGCGCCGCTCCGCCGACCCGCCACGGGCCGGGGCGGTACGGGCGCCGCCAGCGGTCCCGGTCGTCGTAGGGCAGCGAGCTCTCGTCGGCCGCCTCGAAAGTGCGGTCGGCCGTCAGGAAAGGCAGGGGCACGGCTGTTTCCTCGCAAGGTCCTCGCACGGGCTTGTGCCCGGTGAGGCTATCCGCCTGTGGTCCACCTCACCAGCCGTGGGCGGCCGTAAGGGTCAGTGCCCCTGCGCGGCCTGCGACTGCCCGGCCGGCGGACCCGACGGGGTGGACAGCGCGGGCATGCCGACGACCAGGGCGCCGACTATCCCGGCGACGAGCGTCAGCATGAGCAGCCCGCGCCCGGCCATCTCGCCTCGGGACGCGCGCTGCGGGGGTGGGGGAGTGACATTGCCGCGGAACCTGTCGGCCTCGGCGATGAAGGCGAAGGGTACGGGCTCACGACGACGGAACATCGGGGGTGGATCTCCTTCCGGGGGGTGCGGGAGCTGTCGGGAGCTGTGGAGCAGCGTCACCGGAGCGGCCTCACCCCTCTAGACGCACGGGTGACCCAAAAGGTGCCCATGTCCCGAAAACCGCTGGATGCGATTTTTGAGGTGAGGTAGTTGCTCTGACCGGTGCGCGTGCCCCGTATGGTGGGCGCAAACCGCAGAAGTGATGGAAGGACTCTAGTGACCACCCCCGAGCCGCTCACGCTCCGTAGCGATGTCACCGTCGAGCTGGTGAAATCCAGCGCGTCGGACAGCGATGTCCTCTTCGCCGCCCGTGTCTCCACCCTGGGCGAGCAGTCCCTGGACGAGCTGCAGAAGGACCCCGAGCGCTCCAAGGGCCTCATCAACTACCTGGTGCGGGACCGGCACGGCAGCCCGTTCGAGCACAACTCGATGACCTTCCTCATCAGCGCCCCGATCTTCGTCTTCCGCGAGTTCATGCGGCACCGCGTCGGCTGGTCGTACAACGAGGAATCGGGCCGCTACCGGGAGCTCCAGCCGGTCTTCTACGTCCCCGACACCTCCCGCAAGCTGGTCCAGGAGGGCCGTCCGGGCAAGTACGTCTTCGTCGAGGGCACCCCGGCCCAGTACGAGACGGTGCGCGGCACCCTGGCGGAGTCCTACGAGCGGGCATACGCCGACTACCAGAAGCTGCTGGCCGAGGGTGTGGCCCGCGAGGTCGCCCGCGCGGCCCTGCCGGTCGGCCTGTACTCCTCGATGTACGCCACCTGCAACGCCCGCTCCCTGATGCACTTCCTCGGCCTGCGCACCCAGCACGAGCTGGCCAAGGTGCCGTCCTTCCCGCAGCGGGAGATCGAGATGGTGGGCGAGAAGATGGAGGCCGAGTGGGCCCGTCTGATGCCGCTCACCTACGCCGCCTTCAACGCGAACGGCCGTGTGGCCCCGTAGCGAAGCCCTGTTCCCCCACGCGGAACGGATGTACGGATCGCCCACCCGAAGTGTCCGTATTGCGGCATTTAGAGAAGTTCATCTAGCCTGATCAAACGGACCCGGCACTGCTTGAACCCCCGAGCAGGCAGTGCCGGGCTCCTCCTTGTCCCGACTTTGTCCTGACTTTCCCGATACCCCACGGGCAGACCATGGATCGAGTACCGAGTAGCGTGTCACCCATGGCTCCGACCTCCACTCCGCAGACCCCCTTCGGGCGGGTCCTCACCGCTATGGTCACGCCCTTCACGGCGGACGGCGCACTCGACCTCGACGGCGCGCAGCGGCTCGCCGCCCACCTGGTGGACGCAGGCAACGACGGCCTGATCGTCAACGGCACCACCGGCGAGTCACCCACCACCAGCGACGCGGAGAAATCGGACCTCGTACGAGCCGTCGTGGAAGCGGTCGGCGACCGCGCCCGCGTCGTGGCCGGAGTCGGCACCAACGACACCCACCACACCCTCGAGCTGGCCCGCCAGGCCGAGCGCGACGGCGCCCACGGCCTCCTGGTCGTCACGCCGTACTACAACAAGCCCCCGCAGGAGGGCCTGTACCGCCACTTCACGGCCGTCGCCGACACCACCGGCCTCCCGGTGATGCTCTACGACATCCCCGGCCGCAGCGGCGTCCCGATCAGCACCGAGACCCTGGTCCGCCTCGCGGAGCACCCCCGGATCGTCGCCAACAAGGACGCCAAGGGCGACCTCGGCCGCGCGAGCTGGGCCATCGCCCGCTCCGGCCTCGCCTGGTACTCCGGCGACGACATGCTGAACCTCCCCCTGCTCTCCGTCGGCGCCGTCGGTTTCGTCTCCGTCGTCGGCCACCTCGTCGCCCCCGACCTGCGCGCCCTCGTGGACGCCTACACCTCAGGCGACGTGGTCAAGGCCGCCGAGATCCACCAGAAGCTGCTCCCGGTCTACACCGGCGTCTTCCGGACCCAGGGCGTCATGACCACCAAGGCCGCGCTCGCCCTGCTGGGCCTGCCCGCCGGACCCCTGCGCGCCCCCATGGTCGAGTGCTCCCCGGAGGAGATCGCCCAGCTCAAGATCGATCTTGCTGCCGGCGGGGTACAGCTCTGACAACAGACTTCAGCACCATCCGAGCCACACAAGCGCAGTACACAACCGAACAGCGGGCGCACCGGTGCCCGCACCCCCCTTATGACAACCGCACGCACTGAACGTCATGCGCGCCACGTGCCCACCGGTACGTGGCGCGTGTGGTCAGGAGAGTCTTTTGAGTCATCCGCACCCTGAACTGGCCCCGCCGCCGCCGCTCGCCAAGGGCGGCCTGCGCGTCACCCCGCTCGGCGGTCTCGGTGAGATCGGCCGGAACATGACGGTCTTCGAGTACGACGGCCGTCTGCTGATCGTCGACTGCGGCGTGCTCTTCCCCGAGGAGGAGCAGCCCGGAGTCGACCTGATCCTGCCGGACTTCTCGTCCATCCGGGACCGCCTCGACGACATCGAGGGCATCGTCCTCACGCACGGCCACGAGGACCACATCGGCGCGGTCCCGTACCTGCTGCGCGAGAAGCCGGACATCCCGCTGATCGGCTCCAAGCTCACCCTCGCGCTGATCGAGGCCAAGCTCCAGGAGCACCGCATCCGCCCCTACACCCTTGAGGTGGAGGCGGGCGACCGCGAGCGGGTCGGCCCCTTCGACCTCGAGTTCGTCGCGGTCAACCACTCCATCCCGGACGCCCTCGCGGTCGCCATCCGCACCCCGGCCGGCATGGTCGTGCACACCGGCGACTTCAAGATGGACCAGCTCCCGCTGGACGGCCGGCTCACCGACCTGCACGCCTTCGCGCGGCTGAGCGAGGAGGGCATCGACCTCCTTCTCTCGGACTCCACGAACGCCGAGGTCCCCGGCTTCGTCCCGCCCGAGCGCGACATCTCCAACGTGCTGGACAACGTCTTCGCGGGCGCGCACAGCCGCATCATCGTGGCGAGCTTCGCCAGCCATGTGCACCGCATCCAGCAGATCCTGGACACCGCCCAGAAGTACGGCCGCAAGGTCGCCTTCGTCGGCCGCTCCATGGTCCGCAACATGGGTATCGCGCGGGACCTCGGCTACCTGAAGGTCCCGCCGGGCCTGGTCGTCGACGTCAAGCAGCTCGACGACCTGCCGGCCGACAAGGTCGTCCTGGTCTGCACGGGTTCCCAGGGCGAGCCGATGGCGGCCCTGTCCCGCATGGCCAACCGGGACCACCAGATCCGCATCGTCGAGGGCGACACGGTCATCCTGGCCTCGTCCCTCATCCCCGGCAACGAGAACGCGGTCTACCGCGTGATCAACGGCCTGACCCGCTGGGGCGCCAACGTCGTGCACAAGGGCAACGCCAAGGTGCACGTCTCGGGCCACGCGTCCGCGGGCGAGCTGCTGTACTTCTACAACATCTGCCGCCCGAAGAACCTCATGCCGGTCCACGGCGAATGGCGCCACCTGCGGGCCAACGCCGAGCTGGGCGCCGCGACCGGCGTCCCGCACGACCGGATCGTCATCGCCGAGGACGGCGTGGTCGTCGACCTGGTCGAGGGCAAGGCGAAGATCGCGGGCAAGGTCCAGGCCGGTTACGTCTACGTCGACGGCCTCTCGGTCGGCGACGTGCGCGAGCCCGCGCTGAAGGACCGCAAGATCCTCGGCGACGAGGGCATCATCTCGGTCTTCGTGGTGATGGACGCGTCCACCGGCAAGATCACGGGCGGTCCGCACATCCAGGCCCGTGGCTCCGGTATCGACGACGGTGCCTTCGCGGAGGTCCTCCCGAAGATCACGGAGTCGCTGGAGCGGTCGGCCCAGGACGGCGTCGTGGAGCCCCACCAGCTCCAGCAGCTCATCCGCCGGACGCTCGGCAAGTGGGTCTCGGACACCTACCGCCGGCGCCCGATGATCCTTCCGGTCGTCGTCGAGGTCTGACCTCCGACGCTCTGACCTGCACTGGGGCCCCTCGACACCGGTCGAGGGGCCCCAGTCGTGTCCCCGCTGGAAAAAATCTTGACAGGGTGGGTTGACACCCCCCGGGTCGATCCGTAGAGTTCTTGGTCTGCCCCGGAGCCGTAACGGTTCTGTGGTGGCACCTCCGCCGCGACAGCGGCACTCCAACCATCAGTTCGACCCTCCCGTTCGGGATTACTTTCGGCGCGTCCGAATTCAATTCGAATGGGGACCGGCAGCCCGATTAGGAACTGCCGGGGGTGATCGGCTAAGGTTTGAGACGTCGGAACGGCCCAGCGGGCCGGGAAGACAACCCCCTCTGACTGGGAATCAGACGCCGAAAGGATCTGATAGAGTCGGAACCGCCGGAAAGGGAAACGCGAAAGCGAGAACCTGGAAAGCACCGAGGAAATCGGATCGGAAAACGATCTGATAGAGTCGGAAACACCGAAGGGAAGCCCGGAGGAAAGCCCGAGAGGGTGAGTACAAAGGAAGCGACCGTTCCTTGAGAACTCAACAGCGTGCCAAAAATCAACGCCAGATATGTTGATACCCCGTCTCCGGTCATCACGACCGGGACGAGGTTCCTTTGAAATAAACACAGCGAGGACGCTGTGAACCATCGGACTATTCCTCCGATGGTTCCGCTCTCGTGATGTGTAGTCCCGATTACGGGAAAACATTCACGGAGAGTTTGATCCTGGCTCAGGACGAACGCTGGCGGCGTGCTTAACACATGCAAGTCGAACGATGAACCACTTCGGTGGGGATTAGTGGCGAACGGGTGAGTAACACGTGGGCAATCTGCCCTTCACTCTGGGACAAGCCCTGGAAACGGGGTCTAATACCGGATAACACTGCGGATCGCATGGTCTGCGGTTAAAAGCTCCGGCGGTGAAGGATGAGCCCGCGGCCTATCAGCTTGTTGGTGAGGTAATGGCTCACCAAGGCGACGACGGGTAGTCGGCCTGAGAGGGCGACCGGCCACACTGGGACTGAGACACGGCCCAGACTCCTACGGGAGGCAGCAGTGGGGAATATTGCACAATGGGCGAAAGCCTGATGCAGCGACGCCGCGTGAGGGATGACGGCCTTCGGGTTGTAAACCTCTTTCAGCAGGGAAGAAGCGAAAGTGACGGTACCTGCAGAAGAAGCGCCGGCTAACTACGTGCCAGCAGCCGCGGTAATACGTAGGGCGCAAGCGTTGTCCGGAATTATTGGGCGTAAAGAGCTCGTAGGCGGCTTGTCACGTCGATTGTGAAAGCCCGAGGCTTAACCTCGGGTCTGCAGTCGATACGGGCTAGCTAGAGTGTGGTAGGGGAGATCGGAATTCCTGGTGTAGCGGTGAAATGCGCAGATATCAGGAGGAACACCGGTGGCGAAGGCGGATCTCTGGGCCATTACTGACGCTGAGGAGCGAAAGCGTGGGGAGCGAACAGGATTAGATACCCTGGTAGTCCACGCCGTAAACGGTGGGAACTAGGTGTTGGCGACATTCCACGTCGTCGGTGCCGCAGCTAACGCATTAAGTTCCCCGCCTGGGGAGTACGGCCGCAAGGCTAAAACTCAAAGGAATTGACGGGGGCCCGCACAAGCAGCGGAGCATGTGGCTTAATTCGACGCAACGCGAAGAACCTTACCAAGGCTTGACATACACCGGAAAGCATCAGAGATGGTGCCCCCCTTGTGGTCGGTGTACAGGTGGTGCATGGCTGTCGTCAGCTCGTGTCGTGAGATGTTGGGTTAAGTCCCGCAACGAGCGCAACCCTTGTTCTGTGTTGCCAGCATGCCCTTCGGGGTGATGGGGACTCACAGGAGACTGCCGGGGTCAACTCGGAGGAAGGTGGGGACGACGTCAAGTCATCATGCCCCTTATGTCTTGGGCTGCACACGTGCTACAATGGCAGGTACAATGAGCTGCGAAACCGTGAGGTAGAGCGAATCTCAAAAAGCCTGTCTCAGTTCGGATTGGGGTCTGCAACTCGACCCCATGAAGTCGGAGTTGCTAGTAATCGCAGATCAGCATTGCTGCGGTGAATACGTTCCCGGGCCTTGTACACACCGCCCGTCACGTCACGAAAGTCGGTAACACCCGAAGCCGGTGGCCCAACCCCTTGTGGGAGGGAGCTGTCGAAGGTGGGACTGGCGATTGGGACGAAGTCGTAACAAGGTAGCCGTACCGGAAGGTGCGGCTGGATCACCTCCTTTCTAAGGAGCACTTCTAGGCCGCCTAGCGGTCCAGAGGCCAGTACATCGGCGAATGTTCGATGCTGGTTGCTCATGGGTGGAACGTTGATTATTCGGCACACTTCACTGACTTTCTCCTAGTACTGCTTCGGCGTGGAACGGAAAAGACGGGAAGGGTGTCGGGCACGCTGTTGGGTGTCTGAGGGAATGGATTTCCTCAGTCGCCGGCCCCAGTGCACTCACCAGTTCGTCTGGTGGGGTGATGGGTGGCTGGTCGTTGTTTGAGAACTGCACAGTGGACGCGAGCATCTGTGGCCAAGTTTTTAAGGGCGCACGGTGGATGCCTTGGCACCAGGAACCGATGAAGGACGTGGGAGGCCACGATAGTCCCCGGGGAGCCGTCAACCAGGCTTTGATCCGGGGGTTTCCGAATGGGGAAACCCGGCAGTCGTCATGGGCTGTCACCCGCTGCTGAACACATAGGCAGTGTGGAGGGAACGAGGGGAAGTGAAACATCTCAGTACCCTCAGGAAGAGAAAACAACCGTGATTCCGGGAGTAGTGGCGAGCGAAACCGGATGAGGCCAAACCGTATACGTGTGAGACCCGGCAGGGGTTGCGTGTACGGGGTTGTGGGATCTCTCTTCTGTCGTCTGCCGGCGACAGGACGAGTCAGAAACCGTTGATGTAGGCGAAGGACATGCGAAAGGTCCGGCGTAGAGGGTAAGACCCCCGTAGTCGAAACATCAGCGGCTCGTTTGAGAGACACCCAAGTAGCACGGGGCCCGAGAAATCCCGTGTGAATCTGGCGGGACCACCCGCTAAGCCTAAATATTCCCTGGTGACCGATAGCGGATAGTACCGTGAGGGAATGGTGAAAAGTACCGCGGGAGCGGAGTGAAATAGTACCTGAAACCGTGTGCCTACAAGCCGTGGGAGCGTCGGATATGTGCTTGCACATATCTCGTGACTGCGTGCCTTTTGAAGAATGAGCCTGCGAGTTTGCGGTGTGTTGCGAGGTTAACCCGTGTGGGGAAGCCGTAGCGAAAGCGAGTCCGAATAGGGCGATTCAGTAGCACGCTCAAGACCCGAAGCGGAGTGATCTAGCCATGGGCAGGTTGAAGCGGAGGTAAGACTTCGTGGAGGACCGAACCCACCAGGGTTGAAAACCTGGGGGATGACCTGTGGTTAGGGGTGAAAGGCCAATCAAACTCCGTGATAGCTGGTTCTCCCCGAAATGCATTTAGGTGCAGCGTCGTGTGTTTCTTGCCGGAGGTAGAGCACTGGATAGGCGATGGGCCCTACCGGGTTACTGACCTTAGCCAAACTCCGAATGCCGGTAAGTGAGAGCACGGCAGTGAGACTGTGGGGGATAAGCTCCATGGTCGAGAGGGAAACAGCCCAGAGCATCGACTAAGGCCCCTAAGCGTACGCTAAGTGGGAAAGGATGTGGAGTCGCAGAGACAACCAGGAGGTTGGCTTAGAAGCAGCCACCCTTGAAAGAGTGCGTAATAGCTCACTGGTCTAGTGATTCCGCGCCGACAATGTAGCGGGGCTCAAGCGTACCGCCGAAGTCGTGTCATTGCAGCAATAAGCCCCAACGGGTGCTGTGATGGGTAGGGGAGCGTCGTGTGCCGGGTGAAGCAGCCGCGGAAGCGAGTTGTGGACGGTTCACGAGTGAGAATGCAGGCATGAGTAGCGATACACACGTGAGAAACGTGTGCGCCGATTGACTAAGGGTTCCTGGGTCAAGCTGATCTGCCCAGGGTAAGTCGGGACCTAAGGCGAGGCCGACAGGCGTAGTCGATGGATAACCGGTTGATATTCCGGTACCCGCTGTGAAGCGTCAAACATCGAGCATCGTGATGCTAAGGCCGTGAAGCCGTTCCGGACCCTTCGGGGAAAGGAAAGTGGTGGAGCCGCCGGCCCAAGCGGTTAGTAGGTGAGTGATGGGGTGACGCAGGAAGGTAGTCCAGCCCAGGCGATGGTAGTCCTGGGGTAAGGGTGTAGGACGTTGTCCAGGTAAATCCGGGCAACACATAGTCTGAGACCTGATGCCGAGCCGATTGTGGTGAAGTGGATGATCCTATGCTGTCGAGAAAAGCCTCTAGCGAGTTTCATGGCGGCCCGTACCCTAAACCGACTCAGGTGGTCAGGTAGAGAATACCGAGGCGTTCGGGTGAACTATGGTTAAGGAACTCGGCAAAATGCCCCCGTAACTTCGGGAGAAGGGGGGCCATCACTGGTGATCCGATTTACTCGGTGAGCTGGGGGTGGCCGCAGAGACCAGCGAGAAGCGACTGTTTACTAAAAACACAGGTCCGTGCGAAGCCGTAAGGCGATGTATACGGACTGACGCCTGCCCGGTGCTGGAACGTTAAGGGGACCGGTTAGCTCTGTTTCGACAGGGCGAAGCTGAGAACTTAAGCGCCAGTAAACGGCGGTGGTAACTATAACCATCCTAAGGTAGCGAAATTCCTTGTCGGGTAAGTTCCGACCTGCACGAATGGCGTAACGACTTCTCGACTGTCTCAACCATAGGCCCGGTGAAATTGCACTACGAGTAAAGATGCTCGTTTCGCGCAGCAGGACGGAAAGACCCCGGGACCTTTACTACAGTTTGATATTGGTGTTCGGTTCGGCTTGTGTAGGATAGCTGGGAGACTGTGAACTCTGGACGCCAGTTCAGGGGGAGTCGTCGTTGAAATACCAGTCTGGTCGTGCTGGATGTCTAACCTGGGTCCGTGATCCGGATCAGGGACAGTGTCTGATGGGTAGTTTAACTGGGGCGGTTGCCTCCTAAAGAGTAACGGAGGCGCCCAAAGGTTCCCTCAGCCTGGTTGGCAATCAGGTGTTGAGTGTAAGTGCACAAGGGAGCTTGACTGTGAGACCGACGGGTCGAGCAGGGACGAAAGTCGGGACTAGTGATCCGGCGGTGGCTTGTGGAAGCGCCGTCGCTCAACGGATAAAAGGTACCCCGGGGATAACAGGCTGATCTTCCCCAAGAGTCCATATCGACGGGATGGTTTGGCACCTCGATGTCGGCTCGTCGCATCCTGGGGCTGGAGTCGGTCCCAAGGGTTGGGCTGTTCGCCCATTAAAGCGGTACGCGAGCTGGGTTTAGAACGTCGTGAGACAGTTCGGTCCCTATCCGCTGTGCGCGTAGGAATATTGAGAAGGGCTGTCCCTAGTACGAGAGGACCGGGACGGACGAACCTCTGGTGTGCCAGTTGTCCTGCCAAGGGCATGGCTGGTTGGCTACGTTCGGGAGGGATAACCGCTGAAAGCATCTAAGCGGGAAGCCTGCTTCGAGATGAGTATTCCCACCTCCTTGAGAGGGTAAGGCTCCCAGTAGACGACTGGGTTGATAGGCCAGATATGGAAGCCTGGTAACGGGTGAAGTTGACTGGTACTAATAGGCCGAGGGCTTGTCCTCAGTTGCTCGCGTCCACTGTGTTGGTTCTGAAACCACGAACAGCATCCATGTGCCACACATGGGTTTTGGCTGAAACAGTTTCATAGTGTTTCGGTGGTCATAGCGTGTGGGAAACGCCCGGTTACATTCCGAACCCGGAAGCTAAGCCTCACAGCGCCGATGGTACTGCAGGGGGGACCCTGTGGGAGAGTAGGACGCCGCCGAACTAATTTTGATAAAAGGGTTGGTCCCTGAACTTCGGTTCAGGGACCAACCCTTTTTTGTTTTCCGTAACTTGTCGTTCACGTGGCCCCCCGAGCATCTCCTCCATGGGTACCGCAGCAATGCTCAGGGCCGCCGGCGTGGGAGCCGGGGACGAAGTCGTCGTGCCTGCCTTCGGGAACGCCGAAGTCGCCGAGGCGGTGGCCCTGGTGGGCGCGCTGCCGGTGTTCGCCGACATAGACCCGGACACCTACTGCCTGGACGCGGAGTCCGTCGCGGCGGCCGTGACAGCCCGGACCGCGGCCGTCGTCGTGGTCCACCGGTTCGGCCGGCGGGCCGACGTGCGGCCACTGCGCGAACTGGGACACCGGCACGGGCTGTTGGTGCTGGAGCGAGGAGAAGCCGAAGCACCGGACGAGGAGTTGGTGCGGCGGCGCGAGCGGGCGGCCTATCTGGACGCCAGGCTCAGGGGAGTTCGGACGCCGGACAGCGGTGACGGTCACACCTACCAGCAGTACGTGGTCCGGGTGCCGGGGAACGGGCGGCCCGACCGGGACGCGTTCGCACGCGCCCTGCGGGCCAGGGGGGTTGCCTGCCGGATTCCCGTGCAGACGCCCGCCCACCGGCTGCCCCGGTTCCGGCACCCCGCCCGGATGCTGCCCGAGACCGAGCGGGCGGCGGACGAGACGCTCGCCCTGCCCGTCGACCCGGCCCTGACGAAGCGGGAGATGCAGCGGATCGTCGCCGCCTGCAATGCCCTTGGCGGACTGCTGCAGCCCGCTTTCTGAACGGGCCGCGAACGGATTTGGGAAGCCGAGCCCGTTCAGGGTACGATCTTCTTGTTGCCGCGAGGGAAACCTCGAAAGCGACAAGGCCCCCATAGCTCAGTCGGCAGAGCGTCTCCATGGTAAGGAGAAGGTCAACGGTTCGATTCCGTTTGGGGGCTCAGCCAAAACGAAAGGCCCCACCCGTCTCGGGTGGGGCCTTTCGTGTGTCCGCTCGCAGGACGCCCGGCCGGGCCGGGGCCTCAGTCCTGCTGAAGCCCCGGAACCCGCATCGCCAGGATCGCCATGTCGTCGGACGGGGCGTCGGACGCGAACCGCTCCACCGCGCGCAGGACGCGCGCGGCGACCGCGCCCGCGGTGAGCCCCGTACAGGTCGTCAGGACGTCCGCGAGGCCGTCGTCGCCCAACATGCGGGTGCCCTCGCGGCGTTCGGTGACGCCGTCCGTGACGCACAGCAGGACGTCGCCGGGATCGAGGGTGACCGTCTCCTCGTACAGCTCCAGGTCCTCGATCACGCCGAGGAGCGGCTGCGGCTCGGCGGCCGGGGTGACCGTGCCGTCCTGGCGCAGGCGCAGCGGGAGGGGGTGGCCGGCGCAGACCACCTTCAGCTCGGCGCCGCCGTTCTCCTGCGGGCGCATCTCGCCGTACAGCAGGGTCAGGAAGCGGCTGCGGTCGCCCTCGTCGAGGATCGCGGAGTTCAGGCGCTCCAGCACCGCCGGGCCGCTCAGGCCCTCGCGGGCCAGCAGGCGCAGGGCGTGCCGCGCCAGGCCGGTCACGGCGGCCGCGTTGGGGCCGGTGCCGCAGACGTCGCCGATGGCGAAGCCGTACGCGCCGTCGCCGATGGGGAAGAGGTCGTAGAAGTCACCGCCCACCTCGTTGCCCTCGCCCGCCGCGCGGTAGATGACGTCGACCTCGACGCCGTCGATGGGCGGCAGGCCGGGGGGCAGGAGGCTGCGCTGGAGGGACTGGCTGATGGCCGTGCGCTCCGAGTACAGGCGGGCGTTGTCCAGGGCCAGGGCGGCCCGGCGGGACAGGTCCTCGGCCAGCTCCAGGATCTCCTGGCGGAAGTGGTCGTCGGTGGGCTTGCCGAGGGTCAGCATGCCGATGACGCGGTTGCGGGCCACCAGCGGCAGCACGACCGTCTCGCCGCCGACCGCCGAGGCCGTCGCCAGCGTCGGGCCGATGCTGGAGGCGAGCTGCTGGGTGGGTCCGCCGGACAGGCCGAGGCTGCGCATGGAGCTGCGCAGGGCGGCCTGGTGTGCGACCTCGCCGGGCAGCGGCCAGACCCGGGCGCCCGGCGTCAGTACCGGGTCGGGCGGCGGGATCTTCGACAGCAAGGACTTGATGCCGTCGATGAACTCCTCGTCCTCGTGCAGGACGTACGACAGGTACGGGTCCGCGGACTGCTCGCTGATCGTGTAGACCGCGCACCAGGTGGCCAGGGTCGGCACGGTCATCTGTGCCATCAGGGCGAGGGTCTGGTCGCGGTCCAGGGTGCCGGCGAGCAGGTCGGACGCCTCGACCAGGAAGCTGAGCGAGCCTCTGCGCAGCCGCTCCAGCTCGCCGAGGCGGGCGGACTCCACGGCCAGCGCGATGCGGTCGGCGGCGAACTGGAGGCGCAGTGCCTCCTCGTTGGAGTACCGGCCGGGCGCCTCGGCCGCGACGCCGAGGGAGCCGGTGAGACGGCCCTCGACCTTGAGCGGCACGGTGACCACCGAGCGCATGCCGGTGCCTGCCAGCAGCGGGACGGCGGCGCTGGGGACGGCGCTCAGGTCCTCGTGGACGGCGGGCATGCGCGCCGAGCCGTAGCGGCCGGGGCCGGCCTCGACGGGGACGCGGGCGAAGCGCTGGCGGGTGGAGGGCAGCCCGGTGGAGGCGCGGACCTCGAGTTCGGTCTCGTCGTCGGTGGCGAGCAGCAGGAAGGCGGAGTCGCCGTCGAGCATGTCGCGGGCGCGCTCGACGGTGCGCTGGAGGAGTCCGTCGAGGTCGTCGGGTGCGGGGGAGCCGATGAAGACCTCGAAGGGGTCCGCGCTCTGGCCGTCGGAGCCGCCCTGGTCGCCCGCGGGGACGCGGGAGGGCGTCTGGAGGACGGCGCGCTCGTGGTCGCGGACCAGGAGGCAGACGGTGGAGGGCTCGCCGCCGGTGTCGCGGACGCGGAGATGGGAGGCGTAGACGGGGGCGACGCGGCCGTCGGCGCCCCGGACGCCGTAGCTGCCCTCCCAGCGGGAGAGCAGGAGCGCCTCGGCGATGCCGGTGCCGGTGCCGGGGGTGTGCGGCCAGGCGGCGAGGTCGGTGAGGGGCTTGCCGATGACCTCGTTGGCCGGGTAGCCGAAGAGTTCCTCGGCGTCCTCGTTCCAGGCGCTGACGCAGCCGTTGCGGTCGATCTGGAGGACGGCCACGCGGACCCGGCTGTCGGCCAGGGGGAGCAGGTCGGGCGGCAGGGCCGGTCCGGCGGTGCGGGTGCCGACCGGGCGTTCGGGCAGGTCGAGCTGGAACCAGACGTTCTTGTGCGTGGGGGTGTACTCGACGCCCCAGCGGGTGGCGAGGGCCGCGCACAGTTGCAGGCCGCGGCCGCCCTCGCGGTCGGGGCTGCCCATGACTGCGTGCGCGCTCTGGAGCGGCACCTCGCGCTCGGGGTAGCGGTCGGAGACCTCGATGCGGACGCCGTGCTCGGTGCGCAGGCACAGGACCTCCGCCTCGGTGCCCGCGTGGACCACGGCGTTGGTGACCAGCTCGCTGGTGAGCACCACGGCGTCGTCGACGATGTCGGCGAACCCCCAGCCCTGGAGGGTGTCGCGGACGAAGGCGCGGGCGGTCGCGACCGAACGCCCGACGGGCTCGAAGCTGGCGGCCGCGCGGGCGGTGATCACGGAACTCCTTGCTCTGTCGTCGACGTGCGGGGCGGGGTGGCCGTCCGGCTCGGACCGCTGCTGCGGCGTCCGCTCGCCCTTCGGCCGTGGCTCCGGGGGAGGTCCCCCCGGGATCAGTCCGGTGGTCATGCTCTGCGGCCGCCCCTCCGATGCCCGTGTCCTTCTCGTGCCGCCGCCCATGCCGGTCGGGCCGGTGCGGCTGGACAGCCGGATGCAAGGTTACTTACCTTCGCCGTCGCAGTGGATGCCGGTCGCCGGTGATTACCCCCCACGGTGTGCGAACCGTGTGCGAAGCTGCCGAACTGTTATGGCCTGGTTCGGCAGGGGTGAAACACTGGGCAGGATTTTGATGAAGGTCCGTTCGGGCTGCGTGTGTTCCGTGCACGAAGGGCAGCAGCCCCTGGATGCCGCCGGATCACCGGTCCGGTGGCGGCACCTGGCAGTACCGAGCGGTAATGAGTACGCGGAAGCAACCGGTGTGCCGGTCCCCGGCAAGCCGGGCCGACGCGGCCGGGTACGGCAGTGACGGTCTACCCCTCCGGGAGGGACACAGTGGAGTCTGGCGCAGCGACGCGGGGCAATAAGACGCGCGCGAAGGGCCGGCCGTCCCCGCGCAGGAGCGGCGGCGTCACCGAGGTGGACACGGCTGCCCTGAACCGGTTGCTCGCCGCGCTGGAATCCATGCGCGACGGGAACTTCCGCAAGCGGCTCACGGTGTCCGGCGACGGTGTGATGTCGGAGATCGCGGCGGTCTTCAACGAGGTGGCCGACCGCAATCTGCATCTGACCGGTGAGCTGGCGCGGGTGCGGCGCACGGTCGGGCGTGAGGGAAAGCTCACGGAGCGGCTGGAGACGGGTGCCTGCGAGGGCTCCTGGGCGGCCGCCGTGGAGAACTCCAACGCGCTGGTCGACGATCTGGTGTGGCCGGTGTCCGAGGTCAGCCGGGTGCTGACGGCGGTCGCGGAGGGCGATCTGTCGCCGCGCATGGACCTGCGCACCGAGGCGCCGGACGGGACCGGGCATCCGCTGCGGGGCGAGTTCCTGAAGGTCGGCCGGACCGTGAACAACCTGGTCGACCAGTTGTCCACGTTCACCGACGAGGTCACCCGCGTGGCCATCGAGGTCGGCACCGACGGCAAGCTCGGCGGGCAGGCGAAGGTGCGGGGCATGTCGGGGTCCTGGAAGGACCTGACGGAGTCCGTCAACACGATGGCGAACCGGCTGACGGCGCAGGTGCGGGACATCGCGCTGGTGACGACGGCGGTCGCCGGCGGCGATCTGTCGCGCAAGGTCACCGTGCAGGTGGCCGGCGAGATGCTGGAGCTGAAGAACACCGTCAACACGATGGTGGAGCAGCTCTCCTCGTTCTCCTCCGAGGTGACCCGGGTGGCCCGCGAGGTGGGCACCGAGGGCATCCTGGGCGGCCAGGCGCAGGTACCGGGCGTGGCCGGGGTGTGGAAGGAGCTGACCGACTCCGTCAACACGATGGCCGGGAACCTGACCGCGCAGGTGCGCGGGATCTCCCAGGTGACGACGGCCGTGGCCAACGGTGACCTGTCGCAGAAGGTGACGGTGCCCGCGCGCGGCGAGGTGGCGCAGCTCGCCGAGACGATCAACCAGATGACCGAGACGCTGCGGATCTTCGCGGACGAGGTCACGCGCGTGGCCAACGAGGTGGGTGCCGAGGGGCGGCTCGGCGGCCAGGCGAACGTGCCGGGTGCGGCGGGTACGTGGAAGGATCTGACGGACTCCGTGAACACGGTGTTCCGGAATCTCACCACCCAGGTGCGGGACATCGCCGCCGTGACGACCGCCGTGGCCAGCGGTGACCTGTCGCAGAAGGTCACCGTGGACGTGGCCGGCGAGATGCTGGAGCTGAAGAACACCGTCAACGGGATGGTGGACCAGCTCTCGGCGTTCGGTGCCGAGGTGACGCGGGTGGCGCGGGAGATCGGCGTCGAGGGTGAACTGGGCGGCCAGGCACAGGTGTCGGGCGCGGCCGGTACCTGGAAGGACCTGACCGACTCGGTCAACACCGCTTTCCGCAACCTCACCGGCCAGGTGCGCAACATCGCCCAGGTGACGACGGCGGTGGCCAACGGCGATCTGTCGCAGAAGGTCACCGTGGACGTGTCCGGCGAGATGCTCCAGTTGAAGAACACCGTGAACACGATGGTGGACCAGCTCTCCAGCTTCGCCGACCAGGTGACGCGGATGGCCCGTGACGTGGGCACCGAGGGGCGCCTCGGCGGTCAGGCGCGGGTGGACGGGGTGTCCGGCACCTGGAAGGAGCTGACGGACTCCGTCAACTTCATGGCCGGGAACCTCACTTCCCAGGTGCGCAACATCGCCCAGGTGACGACGGCGGTGGCCAACGGTGACCTCTCGCAGAAGATCGACGTGGACGCGCGCGGCGAGATCCTGGAGCTGAAGAACACCATCAACACGATGGTGGACCAGCTCTCCGCCTTCGCCGACCAGGTGACCCGCGTGGCCCGCGACGTGGGCACCGAGGGCCGCCTCGGCGGTCAGGCGCAGGTGCCGGGCGTGGCCGGTGTGTGGCGGGACCTCACCGATTCGGTGAACGGTATGGCGGGGAACCTCACCGCGCAGGTCCGCAACATCGCCCAGGTGGCCACCGCGGTGGCGCGGGGTGACCTCTCCCAGAAGATCACCGTGGACGCGCGCGGGGAGATCCTGGAGCTGAAGAACACCCTGAACACGATGGTGGACCAGCTCTCGTCCTTCGCGCAGGAGGTCACCAGGGTCGCCCGTGAGGTGGGTACGGAGGGCATGCTCGGCGGTCAGGCCGAGGTGCAGGGTGTCTCCGGCACCTGGAAGGACCTCACCCAGTCCGTGAACTTCATGGCCAACAACCTGACGATCCAGGTGCGGAACATCGCCGAGGTCACGACGGCCGTGGCCAAGGGTGACCTGTCGAAGAAGATCACCGTCGACGCCAAGGGCGAGATCCTCGAACTGGTCACCACGGTCAACACCATGGTCGACCAGCTCTCCAGCTTCGCCGAGCAGGTGACGCGGGTGGCGCGTGAGGTGGGCACCGAGGGCATCCTGGGCGGCCAGGCGCACGTACCGGGTGTCACGGGCATCTGGAAGGACCTCAGCAACAATGTGAACCTGATGGCCAACAACCTGACCATGCAGGTGCGGAACATCTCCCAGGTGGCCTCCGCGGTGGCCAACGGTGACCTGACGCGCCAGGTCACCATCGAGGCGCGCGGTGAGGTGGCGCAGCTCGCCGACACCATCAACACGATGGTGAAGACGCTGAGTTCGTTCGCCGACCAGGTCACCAAGGTGGCCCGTGAGGTGGGTACGGACGGCATCCTGGGCGGCCAGGCGCACGTACCCGGTGTGGCGGGTACGTGGAAGGACCTCACCGAGTCGGTGAACGGCATGGCGTCCAACCTGACCGGCCAGGTGCGCAACATCGCCATGGTCACGACGGCGATCGCCAAGGGCGACCTGACCAAGAAGATCGACATCGACGCGCGGGGCGAGATCCTCGAGCTGAAGACGACGATCAACACGATGGTCGACCAACTGTCCAGCTTCGCCGAGGAGGTGACCCGCGTCGCCCGCGAGGTGGGCACCGAGGGCGCTCTCGGCGGCCAGGCGCGGGTGCTGGACGTGGACGGCACCTGGCGGGACCTCACCGAGTCGGTGAACGAGATGGCCGGGAACCTGACCCGGCAGGTGCGCGCCATCGCCAAGGTGGCGACCGCGGTGACGCGCGGTGACCTGAACCTGAAGATCGACGTGGACGCGTCCGGGGAGATCCAGGAACTCCAGGACTACATCAACAAGATGATCGCCAACCTGCGCGACACCACGATCGCCAACAAGGAGCAGGACTGGCTCAAGGGCAACCTCGCCCGCATCTCCGCGCTGATGCAGGGCCGCCGGGACCTGGAGGACGTGGCCTCGCTGATCATGAGCGAGCTGACCCCGGTGGTCTCCGCCCAGCACGGCGCGTTCTTCCTGACCATCCCGCTGGTCGACGGCCAGGACCTGGCCGCGGACGGCGAGGAGGAGTACGAGCTGCGCATGCTCGGCTCCTACGGCTGCTCCACGGGCGCGATGCCGACCTCCTTCCGGCCCGGTGAGGGGCTGATCGGGACGGCCGCGCAGGAGAAGCGGACGATCCTGGTCAAGGACGTGCCCAGCGGCTACCTGAAGATCTCCTCCGGGCTGGGCGAGGCCCCTCCGGCGCAGGTCATCGTCTTGCCGGTGGTGTTCGAGGGCAATGTGCTCGGCGTGATCGAGCTGGCGTCCTTCACGCCGTTCACCCACATCCAGCGGGACTTCCTCAACCAGATCGCGGAGATGATCGCCACCAGCGTCAACACGATCTCCGTCAACACCAAGACCGAGCAGTTGCTGAAGCAGTCCCAGGAGCTGACCGAGCAGCTCCGGGAGCGCTCCGAGGAGCTGGAGAACCGGCAGAAGGCGCTGCAGTCCTCCAACGCCGAGCTGGAGGAGAAGGCCGAGCTGCTGGCCCGGCAGAACCGGGACATCGAGGTGAAGAACACCGAGATCGAGGAGGCCCGGCAGGTCCTGGAGGAGCGTGCCGAGCAGCTCGCGGTGTCGATGCGGTACAAGAGCGAGTTCCTCGCCAACATGTCGCACGAGCTGCGTACCCCGCTCAACTCGCTGCTGATCCTGGCCAAGCTGCTCGCCGACAACGCCGAGAGCAACCTGTCCCCGAAGCAGGTCGAGTTCGCGGAGACCATCCACGGCGCCGGGTCCGACCTGCTCCAGCTCATCAACGACATCCTGGACCTGTCCAAGGTCGAGGCCGGCAAGATGGACGTCTCCCCGACCCGGATCGCGCTGGTCCAGCTCGTGGACTACGTGGAGGCGACCTTCCGGCCGCTGACCGCCGAGAAGGGCCTGGACCTGTCGGTGCGGGTCTCCCCGGAGCTGCCGGCCACCCTGCACACCGACGAGCAGCGACTGCTCCAGGTGCTGCGCAACCTGCTGTCCAACGCGGTGAAGTTCACCGACTCCGGCTCCGTGGAGCTGGTGATCCGGCCCGCCGGTACGGACGTGCCGCAGGTCATCCGGGAGCAGTTGCTGGAGGCCGGGGTGCTGACCGACCCGGACGCCGACCTGATCGCGTTCTCGGTGACCGACACCGGCATCGGCATCGCGGCCAGCAAGATGCGCGTGATCTTCGAGGCGTTCAAGCAGGCGGACGGCACGACCAGCCGCAAGTACGGCGGCACCGGCCTCGGTCTGTCCATCTCGCGGGAGATCGCCCAGTTGCTCGGCGGTGAGATCCACGCGCAGAGCGAGCCGGGCCGCGGCTCCACGTTCACGCTGTACCTGCCGCTGCACCCGAGCGAACTCCCGCCGCAGGGCTACCAGCAGTCGGTACCCCCGCTGGAGGCCGGTGAGCTGGTGGCCTCCGAGGCGCATCTGTCCGCCAGGCTGGCGGCGCCCCAGGTCGAGACGCCGGCCGAGGTGAAGTCGTACCGGGAGACGCAGAACGGGCCCGCCGCCCTCTTCCGGCGCCGCCGCCGGAGCCTGCCGTCGGCCGAGCAGCGGCCGGAGCAGTCCATCACCATCGAGCAGCCGGAGGGCTCCGAGCGGCCGGTGCGCACGGTGCGGTTCGGCGGCGAGAAGGTGCTCATCGTCGACGACGACATCCGCAACGTGTTCGCGCTCACCAGTGTTCTGGAACAGCAGGGCCTCTCGGTCCTCTACGCCGAGAACGGCCGCGAGGGCATCGAGGTCCTGGAGCAGCACGACGACGTGGCGGTGGTGCTGATGGACATCATGATGCCCGAGATGGACGGGTACGCGACCACGACCGCGATCCGCAGGATGCCGCAGTTCGCGGGCCTGCCGATCATCGCGCTGACCGCGAAGGCGATGAAGGGCGACCGGGAGAAGGCGATCCAGTCGGGCGCCTCCGACTACGTCACCAAGCCGGTCGACCCCGATCATCTGCTGGGTGTCATGCGACAGTGGATGCGGCCGGAGTGACGGCACGACAGGACCGGTCACGGGGGCGCGGTTCAGTACGCGGGTCAGGTGTGGGAACCTCGGATTCCGGGAACCTTCCAGGCTCTGCCCGCGTTTGAGCCGTGTGCACCGTGACATCGCGGTGACAGGGTGTGGCGACGGGCGGGGTGCGGCTACGATGACCGGCACAAGGACGGGCGGCGAAAGGGAGTCGTCCCCTGGGGCGGCGCCCGGTGTACCGCCGGGGCGAGGAGGGCGGGCCATGGTGCAGAAGGCCAAGATCCTCCTGGTCGATGACCGGCCGGAGAATCTGCTGGCGCTGGAGGCCATCCTCT
Source organism: Streptomyces seoulensis (assembly GCF_022846655.1). Classification (NCBI taxonomy): domain Bacteria; kingdom Bacillati; phylum Actinomycetota; class Actinomycetes; order Kitasatosporales; family Streptomycetaceae; genus Streptomyces; species Streptomyces seoulensis. Next base: position 4,997,950 of record NZ_AP025667.1, on the reverse strand, counting down.
CTGCGCTCGATCAGACGCTGGTGCGGGCATCTTCCGGGGAGGAAGCGCTCAAAGCACTGCTCACGGACGATTTCGCGGTCATCCTGCTGGATGTCCAGATGCCGGGCATGGACGGCTTCGAGACGGCCGCGCACATCAAGCGGCGGGAGCGGACTCGGGACATCCCGATCATCTTCCTCACCGCGATCAACCACGGCCCGCACCACACCTTCCGGGGTTATGCGGCGGGGGCGGTCGACTACATCTCCAAGCCGTTCGACCCGTGGGTGCTGCGCGCCAAGGTCTCGGTCTTCGTCGAGCTGTACATGAAGAACTGCCAGTTGCGCGAGCAGGCCGCGCTGTTGCGGCTCCAGTTGGAGGGCGGCGGCAAGGACACCGTCGACAGCAAGGAGCCCGCCGGGCTGCTGGCGGAGCTGTCCGCGCGGCTCGCGGCCGTCGAGGAGCAGGCCGAGGCGCTCTCCAAGCAGTTGGACGACGAGTCGGCCGACGCCGCGGCGGTGGCCACGGCCGCCCATCTGGAGCGCAAACTCACCGGACTGCGCCGGGCGCTGGACGCCCTGGAGCCGGGCGCCGACGGCTCGGCCCCACTGCCACCGCAGGGCTGACGTCCCGCCAGGTGCGGCGGACACCATGAGCGGGCGTCAGTTTCGTGCCCCGGCAAGGGCGACACGAACGGGTGAAGCCGTGGGCACACGTGTCCGCTGTCGTCTCCCCCGGTAACCTCGGACCCATGGCCTCACGTCCCTCCGCAGCCAAGAAGCCGCCCGCCAGGAAGGCGGCCGTTCCCGCGAAGGCTCCGGCGCGGAAGGCGGTCGCCAAGAAGGCCCCGGCCAGCAAGGCCCCGGCCAAGAAGGCGCCGGCCCGCAAGCCCGCGGTCCGCAAGGTGCCGGCCAAGCCCGCGCCCAGCCCCACCGGGGGCGTGTACCGGCTCGTGCGCGCCCTCTGGCTGGGCATGGCGCACGCGGTCGGTGCCGTCTTCCGGGGCATAGGGCAGGGAGCGAAGAACCTCGACCCGGCTCACCGGAAGGACGGCGTGGCGCTGCTGCTGTTCGCGGTCGCGCTGATCGTCGCCGCCGGAACCTGGGCCGACCTGAGCGGACCCGTCGGCGACCTGGTGGAGATCCTGGTCACCGGCGCCTTCGGCCGCCTGGACCTGCTGGTGCCGATACTGTTCGCGGTCATCGCCGTGCGGTTCATCCGGCACCCGGAGCAGCCGGAGGCCAACGGCCGGATCGTCATCGGGCTGTCCGCGCTGGTCATCGGCGTCCTCGGCCAGGTCCACATCGCCTGCGGCTCGCCCGCGCGGGACGACGGCATGCGGGCGATAAGGGACGCGGGCGGGCTCATCGGCTGGGCCGCCGCCACCCCGCTGACGTACACGATGAGCGAGGTGCTCGCCGTACCTCTGCTGGTGCTGCTCACGGTGTTCGGCCTGCTCGTGGTGACCGCCACACCGGTCAACCACATCCCGCAGCGCCTGCGCGCCCTCGGCGTCCGCCTGGGCGTGCTGCACGACTACGCGGCCGACCTGGACGACGTCGAGGGCTACGACGAGCAGTGGCGCGACGAACCGCCCGCGCGCCCCCGCAGCCGCCGTGGCGGCCCGCAGGGCTACGACCCCGACGCCGCCGAGGACGAGGCGCTCACCCGGCGCCGCCCCCGCCGGGCCGCGCGGCCCGAGCCGCGCGAGATGGACGCCATCGACGTGGCCTCCGCGGCCAACGCCGCGCTCGACGGCGCCGTGCAGCACGGCATGCCGCCGTCCCCGGTCGTCGCCGACCTCACCCAGGGCGTGAGCGTGGGGGACCGCGAGGAGACCACCCCGGTCCCCGTGCCCTCCCCGGCGCCGTCGTCCCGGCCGGTGCCGGGTAAGAGGAACACCGACTCCGGTGTCCTCGACCTCACCAAGGCGCCCCCCGAGGTGCCCCGCGAGATGCCCGCCCGCGCGGAGCAGCTCCAGCTCTCCGGGGACATCACCTACTCGCTGCCCTCGCTGGACCTCCTGACGCGCGGCGGCCCCGGCAAGGCGCGCAGCGCGGCCAACGACGCGGTGGTGGCCTCCCTGCGCACGGTCTTCACCGAGTTCAAGGTGGACGCCGACGTCACCGGCTTCACCCGGGGGCCGACGGTCACCCGCTACGAGGTCCAGCTCGGCCCCGCCGTGAAGGTCGAGCGGATCACGGCGCTCGCCAAGAACATCGCATACGCGGTCGCCAGCCCGGACGTGCGGATCATCAGCCCCATCCCCGGCAAGTCGGCCGTCGGCATCGAGATCCCCAACACCGACCGGGAGATGGTCAACCTCGGGGACGTGCTGCGGCTCGCGGAGTCCGCCGAGGACGACGACCCGATGCTGGTCGCCTTCGGCAAGGACGTCGAGGGCGGCTACGTGATGCACTCGCTGGCGAAGATGCCGCACGTCCTGGTCGCCGGCGCCACCGGCTCCGGCAAGTCGTCCTGCATCAACTGCCTGATCACCTCGATCATGATGCGGGCGACCCCGGAGGACGTCCGGATGATCCTGGTCGACCCCAAGCGCGTCGAGCTGACGGCCTACGAGGGCATCCCGCACCTGATCACGCCGATCATCACCAACCCCAAGCGGGCCGCCGAGGCCCTCCAGTGGGTCGTGCGCGAGATGGACCTGCGCTACGACGACCTCGCCGCCTACGGCTTCCGGCACATCGACGACTTCAACCGCGCCGTGCGCGAGGGCAAGGTCACCCCGCCGCTCGGCAGCGAGCGCGAGCTCCAGCCGTACCCGTACCTGCTGGTGATCGTGGACGAGCTGGCCGACCTGATGATGGTCGCCCCGCGTGACGTCGAGGACTCGATCGTCCGCATCACCCAGCTCGCGCGGGCCGCCGGAATCCACCTGGTGCTGGCCACCCAGCGGCCCTCGGTGGACGTGGTCACCGGCCTCATCAAGGCCAACGTGCCCTCCCGGCTGGCCTTCGCCACCTCCTCGCTCGCGGACTCCCGCGTCATCCTCGACCAGCCCGGCGCCGAGAAGCTCATCGGCAAGGGCGACGGCCTGTTCCTGCCCATGGGCGCCAACAAGCCGACCCGAATGCAGGGCGCCTTCGTCACCGAGGCCGAGGTCGCGGTCGTCGTCCAGCACTGCAAGGACCAGATGGCGCCGGTCTTCCGGGACGACGTCACCGTGGGCACCAAGCAGAAGAAGGAGATCGACGAGGACATCGGCGACGACCTCGACCTGCTGTGCCAGGCAGCCGAGCTGGTGGTCTCCACCCAGTTCGGGTCGACGTCCATGCTCCAGCGCAAGCTCCGGGTCGGCTTCGCCAAGGCGGGCCGGCTGATGGACCTCATGGAGTCCCGGAACATCGTCGGCCCCAGTGAGGGCTCCAAGGCCCGTGACGTTCTTGTGAAGCCTGACGAACTGGACGGCGTGCTCGCCGTGATTCGCGGGGAGTCTGACGGATAGGGCTTCGGGCCATCCGGCGTGTCGGGACTGCGCCGGGTGGCGGCACCACCGTGATCCACCCGTTAAACATCGGCGGGCAACCGTTTCCCTTCGCAGTACGTCAAGTTGAGCGAGAGCAGGGGTACAGGTACCGGCCTGGGCCTCCCGCTCCCGTCCGCCGTCGGGCTGACCGGCCATTCCGATGGCGTACAAAGTCCGTTCGCCTGCTTGCCCCACCCTTTCGTACCCCGCCTAGACTGAACGCTCAGCACAGGTGGCTCACACGCTCGAAAGGCGCCCCCGTGTCCATCGGCAGCAACTCCCCCGAAGACGAGCCCCCGTTCCCCGACGTCCCCGAGCACGACGGACCCTCCGTCGGCACCGCCCTGCGTCAGGCCCGCGTCGCGGCCGGGCTGAGCGCGGGTGATGTCAGCAACGCCACCCGCATCCGCCTCGGCATCGTGCACGCCATCGAGGAGGACGACTTCACCTCCTGCGGCGGTGACGTGTACGCGCGCGGCCACATCCGCAACCTCGCCAAGGCCGTCGGCCTCGATCCCGCCCCCCTGATCGCGCGGTTCGACGCCGAACACGGCGGCCGGCCCGCGCCCACCCCCGCGGCCCCCCTGTTCGAGGCGGAGCGCATCCGCCCCGAGCGCAGGGGCCCGAACTGGACCGCGGCCATGGTCGCGGCGATCGTCGTCGTCATCGGCTTCGTCGGCTTCACCGCCGTCAAGTCGCAGACCGGCGGCGACACGGACACCCAGGCCGTCGAGGGCAAGGCCTCGCCGACCGCCACCAGGTCCGCCGCGCCCACCCCGAAGACCGGGCAGTCCGCCACGCCGAAGTCCGACCCGTCCGACAGCGCCATCGCGGCCGCCCCGCAGGACAAGGTGACCGTCCAGGTCAGCGCCCCCGACGGGCGTAGCTGGATCTCCGCCAAGGACCACAACGGGCGCATGCTCTTCGACGGTCTGCTCAACAAGGGCGAGTCCAAGACCTTCCAGGACAGCACCAAGATCAACCTGATCCTCGGTGACGCCGGGGCGATCGAGCTGTACGTCAACGGCAAGAAGATCGACGACGACTTCCGGCCCGGTGCCGTGGAGCGGCTCACGTACACCAAGGGCGACCCCGAGGTCGGGTGACGCCCTTCCGGGCGCCCGGGGCGAGCGGACAGTGACGGGGTTGGCCGGCAACGGCCAACCCCGTCGACATGGGGTGCCAGACAGACAAAGTAGTCTTGAGCCCATGCCTGAACGCCGTACCGTCGCACTAGTCACTCTCGGCTGCGCCCGTAACGAGGTGGACTCGGAGGAGCTCGCAGGCCGTTTGGAGGCGGACGGCTGGCAGCTCGTCGAGGACGCCGGGGACGCCGATGTCGCCGTGGTCAACACCTGTGGGTTCGTCGAAGCCGCCAAGAAGGACTCCGTGGACGCCCTCCTGGAGGCCAACGACCTCAAGGACCACGGCAGAACCCAGGCCGTCGTGGCGGTGGGCTGCATGGCCGAGCGGTACGGCAAGGAACTCGCCCAGGCGCTGCCCGAGGCCGACGGCGTGCTCGGCTTCGACGACTACGCCGACATCTCCGACCGCCTCCAGACCATCCTGGCCGGCGGTGTCCACGCCGCCCACACCCCGCGCGACCGCCGCAAGCTGCTGCCGATCAGCCCGGCCGAGCGCCAGGAGTCCGCGGCCGCCGTCGCCCTGCCCGGCCACGGCCCGACCGACCTCCCCGACGGCCTGGCGCCCGCCTCCGGCCCGCGCGCGCCCCTGCGCCGCCGTCTGGACGGCTCCCCGGTCGCCTCGGTCAAGCTCGCCTCCGGCTGCGACCGGCGCTGCTCCTTCTGCGCCATCCCGTCCTTCCGCGGCTCCTTCATCTCCCGCCGCCCCAGCGACGTGCTCAACGAGACGCGCTGGCTGGCCGAGCAGGGTGTGAAGGAGGTCATGCTCGTCTCCGAGAACAACACCTCCTACGGCAAGGACCTGGGCGACATCCGCCTGCTGGAGTCCCTGCTTCCCGAGCTGGCCGAGGTCGACGGCATCGAGCGGGTGCGCGTCAGCTACCTCCAGCCGGCCGAGATGCGTCCCGGCCTGATCGACGTGCTGACCTCCACCCCGAAGGTCGTGCCCTACTTCGACCTGTCCTTCCAGCACTCCGCGCCGAACGTGCTGCGCGCCATGCGCCGCTTCGGTGACACCGACCGCTTCCTGGAGCTGCTGGACACCATCCGGGGCAAGGCTCCCGAGGCCGGCGTCCGCTCCAACTTCATCGTGGGCTTCCCCGGCGAGACCGAGGCCGACCTCGCCGAGCTGGAGCGCTTCCTGACCGGCGCCCGCCTGGACGCCATCGGCGTCTTCGGCTACTCCGACGAGGAGGGCACCGAGGCGGCCACCTACGACACCAAGCTCGACGAGGACGTGGTCGCCGAGCGTCTCGCCCACATCTCCCGGCTCGCCGAGGAGCTCGTCTCGCAGCGCGCCGAGGAGCGCGTCGGGGAGACCGTGCGGGTGCTGGTGGAGTCCGTCGACGGCGAGGACGGGGTGTACGGCCGCGCCGCGCACCAGGCGCCCGAGACGGACGGCCAGGTGCTGCTCACGAGCGGCGAGGGTCTCACCGTGGGACGTATCGTCGAGGCCAAGGTGGTCGGCACCGAGGGGGTCGACCTGGTGGCCGAGCCGCTTCCCGGTTCGTCGGTGTGTAGCGAGGAGGCGGCCAGATGACCGGAGTCCCGGCATCCGCCTCGGGCGGCTCCTCCGGCGCGCGCAGCGCACCGGGTCACGCCGCCGACGGCGCTCCGGAGGTCTCCGACCCGGCCGCCGCGCTGGAGGCGCGGCACCCGCGCGGCGGCAAGCTGGCCGCCGCGGCCGTCAACCAGGCCAGCGTCTGGAACGTCGCCAACCTGCTCACCATGCTCCGGCTGGTCCTCGTGCCCGGCTTCGTGGCGCTGCTGCTCGCGGACGGCGGCTACGACCCGGCCTGGCGCTCGTTCGCCTGGGCGGCCTTCGCCGTCGCCATGATCACGGACCTGTTCGACGGGCATCTGGCGCGCACCTACAACCTGGTCACCGACTTCGGGAAGATCGCCGACCCGATAGCGGACAAGGCGATCATGGGCGCCGCGCTCATCTGCCTGTCCTGGCTGGGCGACCTGCCCTGGTGGGTGACGGCGGTCATCCTGGGCCGGGAACTCGGCATCACCCTGCTGCGTTTCGTGGTCATCCGGTACGGCGTGATCCCGGCCAGCCGGGGCGGCAAGCTGAAGACGCTCACCCAGGGCGTGGCGGTCGGCATGTACGTGCTGGCGCTGACCGGCTGGCTGGCCACCCTGAGGTTCTGGGTGATGGCCGCGGCGGTCGTCCTCACGGTCGTCACCGGTCTCGACTATGTGAGACAGGCCATCGTGCTGCGCCGCCGGGGAATCGCCGAGCGGGCGGCGGCGTTGGAAGAGCGAGAAGCGTGAACCCCACGGCCACCGAGCTGGTTCGGCTACTGAAAGTGAGCGGCGAGACGCTCGCCGTGGCCGAGTCGCTGACCGGTGGTCTGGTCGCCGCCGAGATCACCTCGGTCCCCGGCGCCTCCCAGGTGTTCCGGGGTTCGGTCACCGCCTACGCCACCGAGCTGAAGCACCGGCTCCTCGGCGTCGACGCCGGCCTGCTGGCCCGGTCGGGCGCGGTGGATCCGCAGGTCGCGGCCCAGATGGCGGCCGGTGTGCGCGAGGTGCTCGGCGCCGACTGGGGCATCGCCACCACCGGGGTGGCCGGCCCCGATCCGCAGGACGGGCAGCCCGTCGGCACGGTGTACATAGCGGTCGACGGACCCTTCCGGCAAGGCTCTCCTTCCGCCCCCGGCGGAAAAGTGGAGGCCCTGCGGTTGAACGGCGGCCGTGCGGAAATTCGTATGGAGAGTGTACGGAGCGTACTCGCACTGCTTCTGCGGGAGCTTGCGGGCGAACAGACCGGAAATGAGCGGGCACAGGATACGGAACGGAACGGGGGGTTTTGATGTTTGCAGCCCTGAGTGAACACGACATCGCTCCCCGCACGGCCGCGGCGCGAGGCGGTACGGTGGGGCGAGAAGGATGCGGCTACGCGGTCCGAGGAGGGAGCCACCGATGATTCTGCTCCGTCGCCTGCTGGGTGACGTGCTGCGTCGGCAGCGCCAGCGCCAGGGCCGTACTCTGCGCGAAGTCTCCTCGTCTGCCCGGGTCTCGCTCGGCTATCTCTCCGAGGTGGAGCGGGGGCAGAAGGAGGCTTCCTCCGAGCTGCTCTCCGCGATCTGCGACGCGCTGGACGTACGGATGTCGGAACTCATGCGTGAGGTGAGTGACGAACTGGCACTCGCCGAGCTGGCCCAGTCCGCGGCCGCCAACGATGGTGTCCCGGCCCCGGTCCGCCCGATGCTGGGTTCCGTGTCGGTGACCGGTGTGCCACCGGAACGGGTGACCATCAAGGCGCCCGCCGAAGCGGTGGACGTGGTCGCCGCGTGACCTGCGCGCACGCGGCCTAGCGCCCGAGAACGTGAGCCCCGGCCGGGCCTCCCTGGATTTTCCGGGTGAGGCCCGGCCGGGGCTTTTTCCTGCGCGGACCCGGCCGCGGCCGTCCGGTTTGCTCCGTTTGCCGGGGTGGGGCGGGCCGGTCATGGTGGGAGGGACGTGAAGCCCGCCGAGCCCTGAGGACAGCGGATGTACGTGGTGAAGAGTCCCCTTCCCGAGGACGATCTGAAGACCGTCTCCGAGGCCCTCCAGGGTGCGCTCGTGGATCTGGTCGACCTCTCGCTGGTCGCCAAGCAGATCCACTGGAACGTGGTCGGGCCACGCTTCCGGTCCATCCACCTCCAACTGGACGAGGTGGTCGCCTCCGCCCGCCTGCACTCCGACTCGGTGGCCGAGCGCTCCTCGGCGCTGGGCGTCCCGCCGGACGGACGCGCGGCCACGGTCGCCTCCGGCACCGGCATCAAGGTCCCTCCGTCGGGCTGGATCAAGGACACGGACGCGGTCTCCGGGATGGTCGCCGCTCTCGGCGCGGTCATCGCCCGGATGCGGGAGCGGGTGAAGGCGACCGGTGACGCCGACCCGGTGTCCGAAGACCTGTTCATCCAGATCACGGCGGATCTCGAGAAGCACCATTGGATGTTTCAGGCCGAGACCGCTTAGAAGAAGCGGGTTCCCGGATCCGGCGGTCGGCCTGTCTGCCCGGCGCTGCTCCGGTGAGCCCTTCGGTGCGCCTTCCGCAGGTGGCAGGCGGTGTTCTAGCTTCCGGCCGGAGGTGGCGGACCATGATGGGGCGAATAGTGCGCTGGGGGGCAGGGCTCGGGCTGGGCGCGGTCTGGTGGTGGGCGGTGCTGCGGCTGGCCCTGGGGGACGGCGCGGGCGTGCTGGAGGGCTCCGTGGTCCTCGGCGGGTGGGGGCTGGGCGTGCTGCCGGTGCACTGTGTGGCCAAGGAGCGGGCCGAGGGAGCTGTGCGGACCGGGCGGTGGCGGGAGGCTTGGCGTATCACCGGGAAGGACGGGGGTACGGGGGCCGGGGGTGCTGGGGTCCCTCGTTCGGGTGAAGCCGGAGCGGGGTGAGCGGGGTCGCTGTCGGTGAGCGGCGAGGTCGGCCGTGTGCCTTATCGCGCCGGGCGCGGATAGCGCTCACGCCAGCGCTGGGCTGAGCCCGGTGCGGGGGCGGGGCCGCTCTGGCAGGTGGGGCACCAGTAGGTGGGGCGGTCCTGTGAGCCGTCGCCCTGGTCGGCCACGCGTACCGGGGTGCGGCAGCGCAGACAGGGTCGGGAGGCCCGGCCGTAGACGAACAGGTCGTTGTGGTCCAGTCCGGTGGTCCGGCGGACCGGCCGGGCCCGGTTGGCCTCCAGCAGGCGCTGGGCGACGCCGGGGAGCTGGACGGCGCGGTCCGCGGGGAGCGAGCCGACGGGGAGCCAGGGGGTCACGCCGAGCAGGAAGCACAGCTCGCTCTTGTAGACGTTGCCGATCCCGGCGAGATTGCGCTGGTCGAGCAGGGCTTCGCCGAGGGGGCGGGCGGGGTCGGCGTACAGGTTGGCGAGCGCGCGCTCCGGGTCCCAGTCCGGGCCGAGGAGGTCGGGCCCCAGATGGCCTACGACCCGCTCCTCGTCCTCGGTGCGCAGCAGCTCCAGCACCGAGAGGCGGTAGCCCACGGCCATGCGGTCGTCGGCGCCCAGGACGATGCGGATCTGGTGACCGGCGCCGCCCCGCCAGCGTTCGCCCCGGCCGTACACCTTCCAGGCGCCCTCCATCCGCAGATGCGTGTGGAGGGTCAGGCCGCCCTCGAAACGGGTGAGCAGGTGCTTGCCGCGTGGGGCGGTGTTCAGCACGGTACGGCCGGTCAGGTCGACCGTCGCGTACTGCGGCACCCGGAAGTCGCTGTGGTCCAGCACCCTGCCGGCGAGCGCGTCGTGCAGCCGCTTCGCGGTCTGCCACACCGTGTCACCTTCGGGCATGCGTCCAGGGTGCCACGGCGGGGCCGGGACGACCGGCTTCAGCGGCCCGGTGCGGCGGGCTCAGGCGCGCAGACGCAGGCCGCGCGGGGTCGCCACGAAGCCGGCACCCTCCAGCAGGGTGCCCAGGGGTGAGGTCAGGGCCGCGGTGCCGTTGATCCGCTCGACGGTGACCGTGCCCAGGGAGCCCGCGCGGGCGGCCGCCGCCAGGGCCTCGGCAGCGGCGCGCAGGCGGGGGTCGTCGGTCGCGGAGGCGTCCGGGTCGGCCGGCCAGGCCAGCAGGGACTTGCCGCCGCGCTCCATGTAGAGGGTCAGTTCGCCCTCCACCAGGACGACGAGCGAGCCCGCCTTGCGGCCCGGCTTGTGCCCGGATCCGGTCGGCGGCTCCGGCCAGGGCAGCGCGGCGCCGTACGCGTTGGCGGGGTCGGCTGCGGCGAGGACCACCGCGCGGGAGTCGGCGGAGGTGTCACGGGCCCGGGGGCCGTAGCCACGGTTCGGCGGGGTGCCGTAGCCCGGACCGCCGCGAGGGCCGCCCTGGCCGGGGGAGTCGTAGGAGCCGGGGATGGCCGCCGGGCCGAAGGGGCGGGGGAGACCGCCGTCGTCCCCGCCCCGGGGCGGCCAGGCGAAGTCGCCGTCGAGGCTCGGGTGGCCGAAGGCGCCGGCGGACGGGTCGAACGCGTCGGACGCGGCGTGGCCGTCGCCGGGGAAGGGCGGGAGACTGCCGGCGCCGTCGCCCGCCGGGCCCGGCTCGGGTGCCACGCGCTCGCCCCGGTCACGGGCGTTGGACACCGCACGGAGCCGGTCCACGGCGCCGTCCATGGCGAACTGGGCGGCGCCCAGCCCCTCGACCACGTAACCGCGCCGTGCCTGGCCGCTCTCCTCGAACACCGACAGCACCCGGTACACCGCCGAGAAGCCGCCCTCCACACCCTCGGCGCCCACCGCGCCCCGGGTCACCACACCGTGCCGGTCCAGCAGGGCGCGGGCCCGCGCGTGGGCGCGCACGGTGGCGTCCGGTTCGGGCACGGGCAGCAGCGACCAGCGGCCTCCGACGGTCGGCGGGCCGGACCGGGAGGTGGCTCGGGCTGCGGCGGTCAGGGAGCCGTAACGCCCGCGCGGGACATTGCGTTTGGCGCGGTGGGCCGTCGCACCGGCGGTACGGCCCGAGCCCAGCAGGGCGCGCATCGGCGCCAGGGTGTCGTTGGTGAGCCGGCCCGACCAGGCCAGGTCCCACAGGGCGTCGGCCAGGTGGGCGTCGCTCGCCGCGGGGTGCGTGGTGGCGCGGACCTGGTCGGCGATCTGGCGGAAGAACAGGCCGTACCCACCGGAGAGCGTGTCCAGGATCGACTGGTGGAGCGGGCTCAGTTCCAGGGGGTGCGGGGGCGGGAGGAGGAGGGGGGCCGTGTCCGCCAGGTAGAGCGAGACCCAGCCGTCCTTGCCGGGCAGGGAGCCCGCCCCGGCCCATACGACCTCGCCCGCCGCGGTGAGTTCGTCCAGCATCGACGGCTTGTAGTCCGCCACACGGGACGGCAGGACCAGCTTCTCCAGCGCGGACGCGGGCACCGACGCGCCCTGCAACTGCTCGATGGCGCGCACCAGTCCGTCCGTGCCGCGCAGCGCGTGGCCCTTGCCGATGTGCTGCCACTGCGGCAGGAACTGCGCCAGCGCGGCGGGCGGCACCGGCTCCAACTCGTGCCGCAGCGCGGCCAGGGAGCGGCGGCGCAGCCGCCGCAGCACCGTGGCGTCGCACCACTCCTGGCCGATGCCCGCGGGATGGAACTCGCCCTGTACGACCCGGCCGCTGCCGGCCAGCCGTTGGAGGGCGCCCTCGGTGACCGCCACGCCGAGGCCGAAGCGGGCGGCGGCGGCCGTGGAGGTGAAGGGGCCGTGGGTGCGGGCGTAGCGCGCGAGGAGGTCGCCGAGCGGGTCCTTGACCGGCTCGGTGAACGCCTCGGGCACGCCGACCGGCAGCGCGGTGCCGAGCGCGTCACGCAGGCGGCCCGCGTCCTCGATGGCCGCCCAGTGGTCCTCGCCCCCCACGCGGACCTTGATGGCCCGCCGGGCGGCGGCCAGCTCCCGCGCCCACTCCGGCTCGGCGCCCCGCGCGCCCAACTCGGCGTCGGTCAGCGGGCCCAGCAGCCGGAGCAGATCCGCGACCCCCTCCACGTCCTTGATCCGGCGGTCCTCGGTGAGCCACTGGAGTTCGCGCTCCAGCTCGGTCAGCACCTCGGCGTCGAGCAGTTCCCGCAGCTCCGCCTGGCCCAGCAGCTCGGCCAGCAGCCGGGAGTCCAGGGAGAGCGCGGCGGCCCGGCGCTCGGCGAGCGGGGAATCGCCCTCGTAGAGGAACTGGGCGACGTAGCCGAACAGCAGGGAGCGGGCGAAGGGGGACGGCTCGGGGGTGGTGACCTCGACCAGGCGGACCTTGCGGGACTCGATGTCGCCCATCAGCTCGACCAGGCCGGGCACGTCGAAGACGTCCTGGAGGCACTCGCGGATCGCCTCCAGGACGATCGGGAACGACCCGAACTCGCTCGCCACCTCCAGAAGTTGCGCCGAACGCTGGCGCTGCTGCCACAGCGGGGTGCGTTTGCCGGGGTTGCGGCGCGGCAGCAGCAGCGCGCGGGCCGCGCACTCGCGGAACCGGGAGGCGAACAGGGCCGAGCCGCCCACCTGGTCGGTGACGACCTGATCGACCTCGCCCTTGTCGAAGGCGACGTCCGCCGCGCCGACCGGGGCCTGTTCGCCGTCGTACTCCGCGCCGGCCTTCGCGGGGCCCTGGTCCAGCAGGTCCAGGCCCATCAGGTCGGCGTCGGGCAGGCGCAGCACGATGCCGTCGTCGGCGTGCATGACCTGTGCGTCCATGCCGTACCGCTCGGAGAGACGGGCGCCGAGCGCCAGCGCCCACGGGGCGTGCACCTGGGCGCCGAAGGGGGAGTGGATGACGACCCGCCAGTCGCCCAGCTCGTCCCGGAAGCGCTCCACGACGATGGTCCGGTCGTCCGGGATGTGCCCGCACGCCTCGCGCTGCTCGGCCAGGTAGGACAGGACGTTGTCCGCCGCCCACGTGTCCAGGCCCGCGGTGAGCAGGCGCAGCCGGGCGTCCTCCTCGGACAGCGACCCGACCTCGCGCAGGAACGCGCCGACCGCGCGGCCCAGTTCGAGCGGTCGGCCGAGCTGGTCGCCCTTCCAGAACGGCAGCCGGCCCGGCACGCCCGGCGCGGGGGAGACCAGGACCCGGTCGCGGGTGATGTCCTCGATGCGCCAGGAACTCGTGCCCAGCGTGAAGACGTCGCCCACGCGGGACTCGTACACCATCTCCTCGTCCAGCTCGCCGACCCGGCCGCCGCCCTTCTTCGGGTCGGAACCGACGAGGAACACCCCGAACAGGCCCCGGTCGGGGATCGTGCCGCCGGAGGTGACGGCGAGCCGCTGGGCGCCCGGCCGGCCGCTGATCGTGCCGGTCACGCGGTCCCACACCACGCGGGGGCGCAGTTCCGCGAACGCGTCCGAGGGGTAGCGGCCCGCGAGCATGTCGAGGGTGGCGGTGAACGCGGACTCCGGGAGCGAGGCGAAGGGTGCCGCGCGGCGGACGGTGGCCAGCAGATCGTCGTACTGCCAGGCGTCCAGCGCCGTCATGGCGACGAGCTGCTGTGCCAGGACGTCCAGCGGGTTGGACGGCACCCGCAGGGACTCGATCCCGCCCGAGCGCATCCGCTCGGTGACCACGGCCGCCTGCACCAGGTCGCCCCGGTACTTGGGGAAGACCACACCGGTGGAGACGGCCCCCACCTGGTGTCCCGCGCGGCCCACGCGCTGCAGGCCCGAGGCGACCGACGGCGGGGACTCGACCTGGACGACCAGGTCGACCGCGCCCATGTCGATGCCCAGCTCCAGGCTGGAGGTGGCCACCACGGCGGGCAGCCGCCCGGCCTTCAGGTCCTCCTCGACCAGCGACCGCTGTTCCTTGGAGACCGAGCCGTGGTGCGCGCGGGCGATCACCTGGGGGGCGCCCTGGGCCGCGCCCGAGCCGCCCATCAGCTCGGCCGGGGAATGGTGCTCGTCCAGCTTCTCGCCCGTGGCGCGCTCGTAGGCGATCTCGTTGAGCCGGTTGCACAGCCGCTCCGCCAGGCGGCGGGAGTTGGCGAACACGATGGTCGAGCGGTGCGACTGGACCAGGTCGGCGATCTTCTCCTCGACGTGCGGCCAGATCGAGGGCTTCTCCGCCTTGTCGTCGCCGTCGGCGGCGGGGGAGCCGCCCAGCTCGCCCATGTCCTCGACGGGCACGACCACCGACAGGTCGAACTCCTTGCCCGACTCGGGCTGGACGATCTCCACCTTGCGCCGGGGCGAGAGATAGCGGGCCACCTCGTCCACCGGCCGCACGGTCGCCGACAGGCCGATCCGGCGGGCGGGCTTCGGCAGCAGCTCGTCCAGCCGCTCCAGGGACAGCGCGAGATGCGCGCCGCGCTTGGTGCCCGCGACCGCGTGCACCTCGTCCAGGATCACGGTCTCGATGCCGGTGAGCGCGTCCCGCGCGGACGAGGTCAGCATCAGGAACAGCGACTCGGGGGTGGTGATCAGGATGTCCGGCGGGCGCGTGACCAGCGAGCGCCGCTCGGCGGGCGGGGTGTCGCCGGAGCGGATGCCCACCTTCACCTCGGGCTCGGGCAGGCCCAGGCGCACGGACTCCTGGCGGATGCCGGTCAGCGGGCTGCGCAGGTTGCGCTCCACGTCCACGGCGAGCGCCTTCAGCGGGGACACGTACAGCACCCGGCAGCGCTTCTTCGGGTCGGCCGGGGGAGGGGTGGAGGCCAACTGGTCCAGCGCGGCGAGGAAGGCGGCCAGGGTCTTGCCGGAGCCCGTCGGCGCCACCACCAGCGCGTCCGAACCCTCGTTGATGGCCTTCCACGCGCCCGCCTGGGCTTCGGTGGGCGCGTGGAACGCCCCCGTGAACCACTCGCGGGTCGCGGGGGAGAAGCCTTCGAGGGCCGGGTGGGCGGATCTCACCATGCATCCATCCTGCACCCGCCCACTGACAATCGGGCTGACCTGGGCAAACGGGGCGGATCGCGGCGTGCGGCGACCGGCGGGCGTGGCCGACAATGGGCGTATGGCGGGTTCAGGGGAGCGGGCACGGCACTGGCGGTACGCGGAACTGCCCGGGGTCGACCTGCTCCGCGCTCGCTACATCCGCAAGACCTTCGCCCGCCACACCCACGAGAACTTCGTGATAGCGGCCATAGTGGACGGCGTGGAGGTCTTCCACCACCAGGGTGCCGACGTGTCGGTGGGCGCGGGCGCCCTCGCGCTGGTCAACCCGGACACCCCGCACACCGGCCGCGCGGGCGTCCCCGAGGGCTGGCGGTACGGCGCGGTGTACCCGTCGCCCGAGGTGGTGGCCCGGATAGCGGCCGAGACCAGCACCGTCCGGGGGACGCCCGGCTTCGCCGCCCCGATGGTGGACGACCCGTACACCGTCCGTCTCGTCCACCAGGTGCTGCGCGCCGCTGAGGAGGGCAACGCGCTGGCCGCCGACACCCTGCTGAGCGTGGCGGTGACCCGGCTGCTGCGGCTCAACGGCGGCCCGCTGCCCGAGCGCCGGGCCCGCTCGGCCGGTTCCGGTGTCGCCGCACGCGCGCGTGCCGTGCTGGAGGAGCGGATGGCGGCCCCGCCCAGCCTGGAGCGCCTCGCCACCGACCTCGGCACCAGCCGCTTCGCCCTGCTGCGGGCCTTCCGGGACGCCTACGGCATGCCCCCGCACACCTGGCTCACCGACGCGCGCGTGCGCCGCGCCCGGCTCCTGCTGGACGCCGGCACCTCGCCCGCCGATGCCGCCGCCCTGGTCGGCTTCACCGACCAGCCCCACCTCAACCGCCACTTCACCCGGATCGTCGGCGTGCCTCCGGGGGCCTACCAGCGCGAACGCGAGACCGTGAGAACACTGCCGGGCGCAACAACGTACAAGACCCCGCCGGGCGGGCCACCGTAGCGTCCGGGGCGTGGCACAGCGACAGACAGCACTCGCGGACAGGGCCGCCGAGGACGTGGGAAAGCCGGACAGCGCCGTCGTACGGGACGCCCTCGGGGTCGGCGTCGCCGTAGGGCTCTCCGGCTTCGCCTTCGGCGTCACCTCGGCAGGCAGCGGACTCGGACTCCTCCAGACCTGCGCACTCAGCCTCCTGGTCTTCACCGGCGCCTCCCAGTTCGCCCTGGTGGGAGCGCTCGCGGCAGGCGGAAACCCCTTCACCGCCGCGGCGGGCGCGTTCTTCCTCGGCGTGCGCAACGCGTTCTACGGGCTGCGGCTGTCGCAGTTGCTCGCCCTCCCGCGCGCGTTGCGGCCGTTCGCCGCCCAGTGGGTGATCGACGAGACCACCGCCGTCACCGTGGCCCAGCCGGACCGGCGCTCCGCGCGGCTCGGCTTCACCGTCACCGGGCTCAGCCTGTACGTGCTGTGGAACCTCACCACCCTGCTCGGCGCGCTCGGCGCGCAGGCCCTCGGGGACACCGACGCCTGGGGGCTGGACGCGGCGGGGCCCGCCGTCTTCCTGGCGCTGCTCGCCCCCATGCTGACCACGTTCACCGAACGCGCGGTCGCGGCCCTCGCGGTCGTCCTGGGCCTCGGCCTGCTTCCGGTGCTGCCCGCCGGGGCGCCCGTACTGGTGGCGGCCCTGGCGGCGCCCCTCGCCCTGTTCGTACAAGGTCTGCGCGCCCGCGCCGCCCAGAGCCGCCCGCAGGACCCGGACGCACCGGAGGAGGACCGTTGAACACCTGGCTCGCCATCGGCGTCACCGCGCTCGGCTGCTACGCCGTCAAGCTCGCCGGGCTGCTCGTCCCCGCGAGCGCCGTGGAGCGGCCGCTCGTCAAGAAGCTCGCCGCGCTGCTGCCGGTCGCCCTGCTGGCCGCGCTCACCGCCCAGCAGACCTTCGCCGACGGCCGCACCCTCGTCCTGGACGCCCGGGCCGCGGGAGTCGCGGCGGCGGCCGTCGCCCTGCTGCTGCGCGCACCGTTCCTGCTCGTCGTCGCGGTGGCCGTGGCCGTGACGGCGGGGGTGCGCGCCCTCACCGGCTGAGCGCCGGGTCAGCCGACGTAGCGGCCGTAGGCCCTCAGGGTGCGCAGCGCCTCGATGGTCACCCCGGCGCGCGCCTCCAGCGCCGGAGCCGCGGCCCAACGGCGCCACCGCACGGGCCAGCCCCCGTCCGCCTCCTGCTCGGCGGCGAGGTGATCCAGCGAGCGCTCCATCTCCTCGTCCGTGAACCACGCACGCGCCAGCGAATCGGGGGTGCGGGCGAAGTCGTGCGCGAAGTGGTGCTCACCGGGCGCGTAGCCGGGGGAGACGGGGTACGCGTCCAGGCGGTCCGGCTCCAGCGCCGCGAGCCGCCGCTCGCGCACCAGGCGGCCGAGCCGGTCCGCGGCCGCCTGCGCGCGGGCGCGGTCGGGAGCGGAGTCGAGGAACGCCACGGCGGCCTGCACCTCGTACGGATGCGACACCTCCAGGGCGTCCACCGCCTGCCAGCAGAAGTCGGTGGCCCGGAACAGCCACGCGTGCCACACCTCGTTGCGGTGCAGCAGGCCCACCACCGGCCCCGTCGCCAGCAACTCGCTCGGCGGGTCGTCCACCACCGGCACGAACGGCGCCACCGGATACCCGCGCTGGCTCGGATGGACCGCCGGCAGCGCGCCGTCCGCGGTGGACACCGAGGTCAGATAGCGGCACACCCGTTCCACCCGCTGCCCGCCGCACCGGCCGACCGAGGCCAGCACCCGCAGCGCGCGAGCGGTGTGCAGCGGCTGGCTCACCGGGCCGCGCAGATCGGGCTCCAGCGCGTGACCGTAGCCGCCGTCCTCGTTGCGATAGGCGTCCAGGGCCCGCTCCACCGGGTCCGCGCCGCCGTTCAGGAAGTGGTGCGCGAAGAGCCGCTGCTCCAGCACGCGCGCGGTGAGCCAGACGAAGCGCTCCGCACGGAAGAGGGGGGAGTGCGCCGGGGGCGCGGAGGGGAGCGAGGGAGCACCTGATTCGGCCATGGACCAGACCGTAGGGCCACCGGAGGCCGCCGAGAACGGTCCCGGACGCACCCGCCCCCTGAGGCGGGATACTTGAGGCATGCGGTTGACGGTCTTCTGGCAGCGGATGGCGGAGCACTTCGGTTCGGGGTACGCCGACTCGTTCGCGCGCGATCACATCATGTCCGAGCTGGGCGGACGGACGGTGCACCAGGCACTGGACGCCGGCTGGGACGCCAAGGAGGTGTGGCACGTGGTGTGCACCGTGATGGACGTGCCGGGGGACAAGCGCTGAGTCACGGTCGTCGTCGGGTGCCGGGCGGGGTCGGCCGAAAGACGGGGACGAATTACGCGGATCGCCGGTCCCCCGGTCGACGGACGAGCCGACGGGTGTGTTGACGGCCACATACCGAGTCGGTCACCGAGGCCCCCAGACGGTCGGGGCTGTCGGTGGCGTGGGCCAGACTTGGCCCGTGGCACGCATCGACGACATCGAGCCGACCGACCCGCAGACGGCACCCCCGGCCGGGCCCGCCCCCGCTGCCGGCCCGCCGCCGCGCGAGCCCGCGGCCGGTGCCGTCGCGGGCGCCAAGATGCCGCGCTGGCTGCCGCGCGCCATGGTGCTCGCGCTCGTGCTGGTCGCCCTGTTCCAACTGGGAAGCTGGGCCTTCCACCAGTTGATCGGGCTCCTCGTCAACATCCTGATCGCGTTCTTCCTGGCCCTCGCCATCGAGCCCGCCGTGAGCCGGATGTCCGCGCGCGGGATGCGCCGGGGGCTTGCCACCTTCCTGGTCTTCCTCGGCTTGGCCGTCGTCACCGCGGGCTTCTTCACCCTGCTCGGGTCGATGCTCGCGGGCCAGATCATCAAGATGATCGAGGGATTCCCCGAGTACCTCGACTCGGTCATCAACTGGATCAACCAGACCTTCCACCTCGAGGTGCGCCGGGTCGACGTCCAGGAGGGCGTGCTCCACTCCGACTGGCTGCGCAAGTACGCCCAGAACAGCGCGGCCGGGGTCCTCGACGTGTCCGCCCAGGTGCTCGGCGGCCTCTTCCAGATCCTCACCGTCGGCCTGTTCTCGTTCTACTTCGCCGCCGACGGCCCCCGGCTGCGCCGCGCCCTGTGCTCGGTGCTGCCGCCCGCGCGGCAGACCGAGGTGCTGCGCGCCTGGGAGATCGCCGTCGACAAGACCGGCGGCTACATCTACTCGCGCGGCCTCATGGCGCTCATCTCCGGCGCGGCGCACTACATCCTGCTCCAGGCCCTCGGGGTGCCGTACGCGCCCGTGCTCGGTGTCTGGGTGGGCCTGGTCTCGCAGTTCATACCGACCATCGGCACCTACCTCGCGGGTGCGCTGCCGATGCTGATCGCGTTCACCGTGGCGCCCTGGTACGCGGTGTGGGTGCTGATCTTCGTCGTGGTCTACCAGCAGTTCGAGAACTACATGCTCCAGCCCAAGCTGACGTCCAAGACCGTCGACATCCACCCGGCCGTCGCCTTCGGCTCGGTCATCGTGGGCACCGCCCTGCTCGGCGCGGTCGGCGCCCTGATCGCCATCCCGGCGGTGGCCACGCTCCAGGCGTTCCTGGGCGCGTACGTGAAGCGGTACACGGTCACTGACGACCCGCGCGTGCACGGACACCGGCTGCGGCGGCAGGGGCGCCCGGACACCTTCATCCGCCTTCGCCTGGGACGCCCGCGCGCTCCGGAGCCGGAGCCGGAGACGGAGTCGGTGTCGGAGTCGGAGGGGTCGACCCAGGGGCCTGGCGACAGGCCCTAGCCGGGGTCCTGTGCGGCGCGGGCGCGGCGGTGGGCGGCCACGCGCTCGCGGGTGGCGCAGCGGCGTGAGCAGTAGCGGCGGGGCGGGCCGCTGCCCTGGGTGACGTAGACGTGGTCGCAGCTCGGGGAGTCGCAGATGCCGCCCGGCGGTCGTTGACGGTCCCAGACGAGGACGGTCAGCGCCATGCAGGACGAGGCGAGGAACCACTCGGCCCAGGGGGCGTCGTCGGCGCTGTCGAGGTGGGGGTGCCAGGGGGTGGTGCCGTCGTGCGAGGACAGCCGCAGCGGGCCCGTGTGCTCGCGCAGGAGGCGGTTGAGGGCCGAGGCCGCGGTGTCGGTGTCCCCGGCGGCGAACACCTCGCGCAGTCCGGCGGCGGCCGCGCGCATCTCGGTCAGGTCGCGCGCGGAGAGGTCGATGGGGTCGCTCTCGCCGTACGCGCGGAGCACGTCGGCCACGTCGGCCGGCTCGGGGTGGCCGTCGGCGAGCGCATTGACCAGGTCGGCGGTGCGCTGGGCCGTCGTCAGCACCGAGTGCCGGGTGGACCAGTCGGCGGGAGTGGAGGACACCGGCCGAATGTAACGCACGTTGCGGAGTTTTGAGTTACCTCCGTAACGTCACTGCGATGCCAAGGCGTTACGCGCTCACTTCCTACCTAGCCGGTGCGGTGGCCGCCCGTATCGGGGACGAGACGTCGGGGCCGGCCCTGATGCTGGCCGGGTTCGCCCTCACCGGCTCGGCCTCCGCCGCCTCCGCCCTGCTCGCGGGCGTCACGATCTCCGCCGTGGTGGGCGGACCCTTGCTCGGCGCGGTTCTTGACCGGGCGGAGCGGCCAGGGCGTCTGCTCGCGGGGGCGCTCGGCCTGTACGCCGGGGGGCTGGGGGTGATTCTGCTCGGGCTCGGCCGGCTGCCCTTCGCCACGACCCTCGTGCTCGCTGTGGCGACCGGGTTGTCGGCGCCTGCCGTCGCGGGCGGGTGGACCGCGCAGTTGGCCCGGGTCGCGCCGGGCGGGCTGCTGGAGCGGGCGAACGCCCTCGACGCGATGACGTTCGGCGCGGCGGGTCTGGCCGGTCCGGCGCTTGCCGGGGGTGTGGCGGAGGGGCTGGGCGCGCCGACCGCCGTGGTCGTCGCCGGGGTGCTCGTCGGGTCGGCGGTGCCGGCCGCCTGGCGGCTGCCCAGGGTGCCGGTCCGAGAGCGGGGGTCGGTGGCCGGGGACCTCGTCGCCGGAGTGCGGTACGTCGCGAGGAACGCGGCCCTGGCGCGGGCGACTCTCGTCTCGGTCGGCTCCTGCGCGGCCCAGGGTGTGCTGACGGCCTGCCTTCCCCTGCTGGGCGAGCGCTGCCTGGGCGGGGCGGCCCGAGGAGCGGTACTGCTCACCTGCGCGGCCGCGTCGGCCCTGCTGGCCAACGCCGTGCTCGCGCGCCGCGCGCCCGCCTGGGCTCCGGACACCGTTATCCGGGTCGGTGCCCTGGTCCAGGCGGCCGCTCCGGCGCTCGCGGCGTCGGCTCGACCGGCCTTCCTCGTCGTGGCCGCGCTGCTGCTCGGTGCCGGTGAGGGACCGCAACTGACGGCCCTGTTCGCCGTCCGGCACAGGGAGGCGCCGGAGCGCCTGCGCGGTCAGATCTTCACCACGGGTGCCAGCTTGAAGATCACCGGGTTCGCCGTGGGCGCCGCCTGCGGCGGACCGCTCGCGGCCTGCTCGCTGCCGGGCGCTCTGCTGCTGGCGTCGGGGGTCGGCGCCGCGGCCTGTGTGGGGTTCCCCGTGAGGGGCACCCGCTCGGCGGGGCGACTGTGAATAGCGGGTGTCCTCCGACTCGCGGGTGGCTCCTGAGGTGCTTGACACGAAAATCGAACATCCATTCTCATGGAAGCTCAGGCGAGGCCGTCGACGGGGACTTCGTAGCGGTTCGGGTAGGTATGTCCCTCGGTTATCCACAGGCCGGACCGGCGTCGGGGCGCGTTGTCAGTGGCAGGCGTTAGCGTCTTTGACGTGAAGCGATCGACTCAAGCAAACCGGGTGGAACCCATGGCAGGAACCGACCGCGAGAAGGCGCTCGACGCCGCACTCGCACAGATTGAACGACAATTCGGCAAGGGCGCAGTGATGCGCATGGGCGAGCGGTCGATGGAGCCCATCGAGGTCATCCCGACCGGCTCGACCGCCCTCGACGTGGCGCTCGGCGTCGGTGGTCTGCCGCGCGGCCGTGTCGTGGAGATCTACGGCCCGGAGTCCTCCGGCAAGACGACCCTCACCCTGCACGCCGTGGCCAACGCGCAGAAGGCCGGCGGCCAGGTCGCCTTCGTCGACGCGGAGCACGCCCTCGACCCCGAGTACGCGAAGAAGCTCGGCGTCGACATCGACAACCTGATCCTCTCCCAGCCGGACAACGGTGAGCAGGCGCTGGAGATCGTGGACATGCTGGTCCGCTCCGGCGCGCTCGACCTCATCGTCATCGACTCCGTCGCCGCGCTCGTCCCGCGCGCGGAGATCGAGGGCGAGATGGGCGACAGTCACGTGGGTCTCCAGGCCCGCCTGATGAGCCAGGCCTTGCGGAAGATCACCAGCGCGCTCAACCAGTCCAAGACGACCGCGATCTTCATCAACCAGCTCCGCGAGAAGATCGGCGTCATGTTCGGCTCGCCGGAGACCACGACCGGTGGCCGCGCGCTGAAGTTCTACGCCTCCGTGCGCATCGACATCCGCCGCATCGAGACCCTGAAGGACGGCACGGACGCGGTCGGCAACCGCACCCGCTGCAAGGTCGTCAAGAACAAGGTCGCCCCGCCGTTCAAGCAGGCCGAGTTCGACATCCTCTACGGCCACGGCATCAGCCGCGAGGGCGGTCTGATCGACATGGGCGTGGAGCACGGCTTCGTGCGCAAGGCCGGTGCCTGGTACACGTACGAGGGCGACCAGCTCGGCCAGGGCAAGGAGAACGCCCGCAACTTCCTCAAGGACAACCCCGACCTCGCCAACGAGATCGAGAAGAAGATCAAGGAGAAGCTGGGCGTCGGCGTGCGTCCCGAGAAGCCCACCGCCGAGCCGGGCGCGGACGCCGTCGCGGTCACCACCCCGGGCGCCGACGCCAAGGCCACGGACGCCAAGGCGGCCACCGCCCCGGTCAAGGCCACCAAGCCCAAGGCCGCCACCGCCAAGAGCTGACCGTGACGCGACGAACCGACTGGGCCGAGTACGAGCACACCGCGCCCGGTGCCCCACGGGGGAGGGGCATCGGGAACGACCCGGCGACGGCCGTGCCCGGTGACGACGCGGACGGACACGAGGACGGCCACCCGGCGCCGCGCCGATCCGGGTGGGACGGCACACGCTCGGAGGGGTCCCACGGGGGCGGCTCCTCCCGGCGAGGCCGTCGCCGGCGCGGCTTCGGGGAGCCGTCCGGCACGGACGAGGACACCTCCAGCTCGTCGAGGGCCGAGCCAGGGGTGTCCTCCACGGACCCGGCCGAGAAGGCGCGGAACATCTGTCTGCGGCTGCTCACCGGGACCCCGCGCACCCGCAGGCAGCTCGCGGACGCCCTGCGCAAGCGGGAGATCCCGGACGAGGTGGCCGAGGAGGTGCTGTCGCGGTTCGAGGAGGTCGGACTCATCAACGACAGCGCGTTCGCGGACGCCTGGGTGGAGTCACGGCACCACGGCCGGGGGCTGGCCCGCCGCGCCCTCGCCCGTGAACTGCGCACCAAGGGTGTCGACTCGGCGCTGATCGACGAGGCCGTGGGCCAGCTCGACTCCGAGCAGGAGGAAGCGACCGCCCGCGAGCTGGTGGACCGCAAGCTGCGAGCCACCCGTGGGCTCGACCGCGACAAGCGGCTCCGCCGCCTCGCCGGGATGCTTGCCCGCAAGGGCTACCCCGAGGGCATGGCCCTCCGCGTCGTCCGTCAGGCGCTGGAGGAAGAGGGCGAGGACACCGAGTACCTGACGGAGGACGGCTTCTGAGGGGCGGTCGGCACCGGGCACGAGCCACCGGAGTCAGGCCGGCCACGCAGCTCCGGGCCATGTCGCCCGCAGGAAGGAAGGTCCGCTCAGGGCGCCAGGTCCCGAGCGGACGCACCCCTCACCCCGCCGCCTCCACCGGCAGCCCCGCCGCGCGCCAAGCCTGGAAGCCGCCCACCAGGTCGGTCGCGCGACGCAGGCCGAGCTGGTGCAGGGAGGCTGCCGCCAGGCTGGACGCGTAGCCCTCGTTGCAGATGACCACGACGCGTAGATCGTGTCCGGCGGCCTCCGGCACCCGGTGGCTGCCCTGCGGATCGAGCCGCCACTCCAGCTCGTTGCGCTCGATCACCAGTGCACCGGGGATCAGGCCGTCCCGTTCGCGCAGGGCCGCGTACCGGATGTCGACGAGGAGGGCGTCACCGTCGCGCGCCGCTTGGTGTGCCGCTCGCGCCTCGATGCGCCGGTAGCCGGAGCGGACCCGGTCCAGCAGTTCGTCGATCCCGACCGGGCGCAGTGCGTCGCCGCTCACTGCCAGTCCTCCGGCCGCTCGACCTGCTCCAGCCGGAGCACCTGCCCGGTGCGGCTGTAGCGGCGGATGCGCGGCAGCGGCGGGTAGTAGGCGTGGACGGAGACCGCGTGCCGGTCGGGGGAGTCGTTGTACACCTCGTGCACATGGTGCCGGCCGAACGCGCGGCCCTGACCGGAGGGCAGCCAGCGTTCGCGGTCGACGTCCTCGGTGAGTTCGAGGGTCCGCCAGCCGTCCGTGGGCAGCCGGGCGGCCAGCGAGTTCTCGTGCAGTTCGCCCGACGCGGTGAGGAAGGCGCCGACCGAGTCGGCGTGGTCGTGCCAGCCCGTGCCGGTGCCGGGCGGCCAGCCGATCAGCCACGCCTCGCTGCCGCCCGGACCCTCCAGCCGGAGCCAGGTGCGGCCCTCGGGGTCGAGCGGGAGAGAGGCGATCAGTTCCGCGTCGGCGGCGGCGCGCCGGACGAAGTCGAGCAGTTCGGCCTGGCCGGGGGCCGAGGTGGGCGTGGGGGAGGCGAGGGGGGAGACAGACACGTGCACCGTCCTGAAGATGGTTCGCCGAACGGGCGCACGACGGCGCCCGGAAAAGGGGGATGCGAATTCAGCAGGACGGACGACACACGCAGCCCGCGTAGCGGAGCAGGTCCATATGGACCCTCCGCCACAGGCGTACACGGGTGTCGGTCACGATCCGGAGTACAGCATGCCGCCGCACTCCGGTCAATCGGTCGTCATCATGTGGACAGCCAGGGCCCGGACCCGGGGTCAGCGCACCCCCGAACCCGCCTCCGCCTCCTCCTTCAGCGCGTCCTCCAGCGGCACCGCGCCGCCCAGCGTGGCCTCCGCCGCCGCGTACAGATCGGCGGGCCGGACCCCGCTGAGCGCGGTGACCAGATGGCCGTCCGGACGCACCAGGAGCACGCTGTGCGCCGGGGCTCCCGGATAGTTCTCCGCCACCAGCAGCTCCGACCGGTGCGGCAGCGCGGTCACCGCGGCCGCCAGCCGCGGCATCACCCCGGCGGACATCCAGTGCTTGCGGTCCCACACCCCCGTGCCCGGCGCGATCAGCACGACGAGCAGTGCGCCCCGGCCCATCCGGTCGCGCAGGCGGACGAAGGAGCCGTCCTCCGCGGTGACCCGTACATCGGTGACGGGGGCGCCCGGACCGGTGTCGACCGGGATCTCGCCCTCCAGGTACCGGGGCGCGAGCGGCGAGTCGGCGTACGCCCCCGGTTCGCCGAGCGCCCCGCGTCCCAGGTGACCGTCCGTCATGAGGGTGTCCTGGTTCCGGGTCGCGCCGGGCACGTAGCCGCGCAGCCCGCCCGTGCCGCGCAGCACCGGCAGCAACTGGTCGGCGGCCCGCAGCCGGGCGGCGACCACTGCGCGCCGTTCCGCCTGGTAGCTGTCGAGCAGCGCCTCGTGCGGGCCGTGGTGCCAGGAGACGGCCAGCTTCCAGGCGAGGTTGTCGGCGTCCCGCAGCCCCTCGTCCAGCCCCTGCGTGCCGAGCGCGCCCAGCAAGTGGGCGGCGTCCCCGGCGAGGAACACCCGGCCGACGCGCCAGCGGCGGGCCAGGCGGTGGTGCACGGCGTGCACACCGGTGTCGAGGAGCTCGTAGGCCGGGGTCGCGCCGCCGGTCCAGCCCGCCAGTGTCTTGCGGACGTTGCTCACCAGGAACTCGGGCGTGATCAGGTCCTTGCCGGACGGCAGCAGCCAGTCCAGGCGCCAGGTGCCGTCCGGGAGCGGCCGGGCGCTGACCTCGCTGGAGGGGTGCCCGGAGGACCGCCACGGCGGCGTCCGGTGCAGCAATGCCTGGCCTTCCCAGGGAAGTTCGACGCGCAGGGTGGCGACCGCGTGCCGTTCCACCGCGGTCCGGCCGGGGAAGCGGATGTCCAGCAGCTTGCGGACCGTGGAGCGGGGGCCGTCGCAGCCGACCAGATGGCTGCCCCGCCACCAGGTGCCCTGCGGGCCGCGCGTGTGCGCGGTGACGCCGGAGCGCTCCTGCTCGAGCGCGTCGAGCCGGCTGTCCAGGGCCACCTTGATCAGCGGCTCGGCGTCGACGGCCGCGCGCAGAGCCGCGCTGAGGACGTGCTGTTCGATGTGGAGCGGGGCGGGGTCGTCCGCCGCGAAGGCGATCTCGCTCACCACCTGCCTGCGCCGCTGCGACCGCCATCCGGCCCAGCGCAGCCCCAGCTCGCCGAGCGGGAACGCGGTCAGCCGCTCCAGCAGCGCGGTGGTGTCCTCGCGCAGGACGACGGTGCGAGCGGGCCGGGGCTCGTCCTTGCCGCCGGTCTCGTCCAGGACGACGGACGGCACCTCCTGGCGGGCCAGCGCCAGGGCGAGCGTGAGCCCGACGGGCCCCGCTCCGACGATGATCACCGGGTCCACGGTGCGGCGCCCCCTGCCCATGACGATGCCTCGACGAACACGCGGGAACAGGAAGGTGAAGCGGGGTGCACGATCACAGAACGTATGCAACCCATTGGCAGGGTATGCGTCAAGTGACCGGGGCCCGTGGCGATCACCCCTCCAGGATCGGGCACGGAGCCCAGGACCGCAATGGGGGGCCGGGAGGGCGCTCGCGCGCCGTCTCGGCCCCCCCAGGGGCTCGTCTGAGCGGGTGTCAGCCGGTCTTCCCCGCGGGGACCGCGCCGCCGGTGTCGCCCGTGTTGAGGTCCTCGACCGTACCGGCCCCGAGGACCGCGCCGGTGCCGCGCGTGCTGCGGCGCAGCCTGCCCTCCAGCCAGGAGGCGAAGGAGGTGAGCAGGAAGTTCAGCGCGATGTAGATGACCGCCACCACGAAGAAGCTCTGGATGACGTTGGCGTAGTTGGCCGCCAGGGTGCTGCGGGCGTTGAGCAGGTCGGTGAACTGGAGCATGACACCGCCCAGCGCCGTGTCCTTCACGATCACCACGAGCTGGCTGACGATGGCCGGGAGCATCGCGGTGACGGCCTGCGGGAGCAGGATGCCCGCCATCGTCTGGCCCTTGCGCAGACCGATGGCGTACGCGGCCTCCGTCTGCCCCTTCGGCAGCGAGAGGATGCCCGCCCGGACGATCTCGGCGAGCACCGAGGCGTTGTACAGCACCAGGCCGGTGACGACGGCGTACAGCGGCCGCGCGTCGCTGGGGATGTCGGTGGAGCGGACGTAGAACTCACCGGCGAACAGCATCAGCAGCAGCACCGGGATGGCGCGGAAGAACTCCACCACCACGCCCGCCGGCACGCGTACCCAACGGTGGTCGGACATCCGGGCTATGCCGAATATCGCGCCGAGCGGCAGCGCGATGACCATGGACAGCGCGGCCGCCTTCAGCGTGTTGCCGAGGCCGGGCAGCAGATACGTGTTCCAGGCGTCGCCCGTGGTGAAGGGCTTCCACAGGTCCCAGGCCAACTGGCCCTTGTCGTCCAGCTTCATGACGGCCCACCACAGCAGCAGGCCGAGCAGGGCGAAGAAGACGAACGAGAGGACGACGTTGCGCACCCGGGCGCGGGGGCCCGGTGTGTCGTAGAGGACGGAACTCATCGCTTCACCGCCAGTCGCTTGCCGAGCCAGCCGAGGAGGAGGCCGGTCGGCAGGGTCAGTACCACGAAGCCGAGGGCGAAGACGGCGCCGATGGCCACGGTCTGGGCCTCGTTCTCGATCATCGTCTTCATCAGGGTCGCGGCTTCGGCCACGCCGATGGCGGCCGCCACCGTGGTGTTCTTGGTCAGGGCGATCAGGACGTTGGCCAGCGGGCCGATGACCGCGCGGAACGCCTGCGGCAGCACGATCAGCCGGAGCGTCTGGGAGAAGCTCAGCCCGATGGCGCGGGCCGCCTCGGCCTGGCCGAGCGGCACCGTGTTGATGCCTGAGCGGATCGCCTCGCACACGAACGCCGCCGTGTAGGCGATCAGTCCGAGCACGGCCAGCCGGAAGCCCTGGATCTTGAAGTCCTGGGACCCCATGGTGACACCGAAGATGTCGGCGAGGCCGAGCGAGGTGAACAGGATGATGATCGTCAGGGGGATGTTCCGGACGATGTTGACGTAGGCGGTGCCGAACCCGCGCATCAGCGGGACAGGACTGACCCGCATGCCGGCCAGCAGGATGCCCCAGACGAGGGAGCCGACGCCGGAGAAGACGGTGAGCTGCACCGTCGTCCAGAACGCCCCCAGGACGTCGTAGCCTTCAAGAAAGTCGAACACGTTCTCCCGCGCTTCCGGGTCTGTGGCCTACGGGGTGGTCGGGGCGCGCCGCCGTCCGGGAAGCGGTGGACGGCGGCGCGGACCGTGGACCGTGCGGAGCCCGCCAGGTCCTCGCGTCGTGATGCCGGGACTACTTGACGATGTCGCCGATCTTCGGGGCGCGCTCGTTCTTGTACTGGGCCGGGCCGAAGTTGTCCTTCACGGCCTTGTCCCACGACTTGTCGGAGACCATCTGCTCCAGCGCCTTGTTGATCTTGTCGACGGTCGCGGAGTCGCCCTTCTTGACGCCGATGCCGTAGTTCTCGTTGCTGAGCTTCAGACCCGTGAGCTTGAACTGACCCTTGTACTTGTCCTGCGCGGCGAAGCCCGCGAGGATCGAGTCGTCCGTGGTCAGCGCGTCCACGGCGCCGCTCTGGAGACCGGCGACGCACTCCGAGTAGCCGGACAGCGGGCGCAGGTTGGCGTCCGGGGCGATCGTCTTCTTGACGTTCTGCGCCGAGGTGGAACCGGTCACGGAACACAGCTTCTTCTTGTTGAGGTCCGTGCCCTTGGTGATGTCCGAGCCCTTCTTCACCAGCAGGTCCTGGTGGGCCAGCAGGTACGGGCCGGCGAAGTCCACCTTCTCCTTGCGCTCGTCGGTGATCGAGTAGGTGGCCGCGATGAACTTGACGTCGCCGCGCTGGAGCGCGTTCTCGCGGTCGGCGCTCTTGGTCTGGACCCACTCGATCTGGTTCGGCTGGTAGCCGAGCTGCTTGGCGACATAGGTGGCCACGTCCACGTCGAAGCCGGAGTAGGAGCCGTCCGGCTCCTGCAGACCGAGACCCGGCTGGTCGAACTTGATGCCGATCTTGATCTTCTTGCCGCCGCCCGAGGCGTCGTCCTTCTTGTCGCCGCCGCACGCGGTGACGGACACGGCGAGGGCGAGCACGACGGCGGAGGCGGCGGTGACCTTGCGGAGCTTCATGGTGGACATCCTTTGCGTGATGCGTGACGAGCGAAGTGGGGAAAGAGCGCGAGGGCACGGGCCGCCGCACCGACGACTCCGGGCCGCCCGGTCACCCGGACGGCTCGGACGGTGCGGGAGCCCGGCCCGCGGCTCAGTGGTGCAGGATCTTGGACAGGAAGTCCTTGGCCCGGTCGCTGCGCGGATTGCTGAAGAACTGCTCGGGTGCGGCCTCTTCGATGATCCGGCCGTCCGCCATGAAGACCACGCGGTTCGCGGCCGAGCGCGCGAAGCCCATCTCGTGGGTGACGACGACCATCGTCATGCCCTCGCGGGCGAGCTGCTGCATGACCTCCAGGACCTCGTTGATCATCTCGGGGTCCAGGGCCGAGGTCGGCTCGTCGAAGAGCATCACCTTCGGGCCCATCGCCAGCGCCCGCGCGATGGCCACGCGCTGCTGCTGACCGCCCGACAACTGCGCCGGGTACTTGTCGGCCTGGCTGCCGACGCCCACCCGGTCGAGCAGGGCACGCGCCTGCTCCTCGGCCTTCTTCTTGTCCGTCTTGCGGACCTTGAGCTGGCCCAGCATCACGTTCTCGAGCACGGTCTTGTGCGCGAAGAGGTTGAAGGACTGGAACACCATCCCGACGTCCGCCCGCAGCCGGGCCAGCGCCTTGCCCTCCTGGGGCAGCGGCTTGCCGTCGATGGTGATGCTGCCGGAGTCGATCGTCTCCAGGCGGTTGATGGTGCGGCACAGGGTCGACTTGCCGGACCCGGACGGCCCGATGACCACGACGACCTCACCGCGGCCGATCGTCAGGTCGATCTCCTGGAGCACATGCAACGCGCCGAAGTGCTTGTTGACGCTCTTCAGGACGACCAGGTCGTCGGACGCGGCCACGTCTTCCTTGGCCACCGCTACTTCGGTCATCGCTCTCAGGCTCCGTCCTCCTCGGTTTCGGAGGACAGTAGTGACGACCCCCCGCCAGCGTCACCACATCTGAGGTGAATCTGAGCATCACGATCCGATAGCAATCGGACACGTGTCGTAGCTCTTGCCTTCTGTGTGCGTATCGGCCGGATAACGGAAGTCATGGGCAACCGGAACGCTCTTGACGGCGTCGTCCTTCATCGGCGTCACTGCATGGTGCACACGCGCGCACCATCGGTACGCGCCGGAGAAGAACCCGGACCGTACGACCGCTGAACCGAAGGGGGCCGGAATGAGACTTCTGCTCGTCGAGGACGACAACCACGTCGCCGCGGCCCTCTCCGCCGTCCTCGCACGGCACGGCTTCGACGTGACCCACGCCCGCAGCGGCGAGGAGGCGCTCCAGGCGCTCGTCCCCGAGGGCCCCGGCTTCGGCGTGATCCTGCTCGACCTCGGCCTGCCCGACCAGGACGGCTACGAGGTCTGCGGGAAGATCCGCAAGCGCACCGGTACGCCGGTCATCATGGTCACCGCCCGCTCCGACATCCGCTCCCGCATCCACGGGCTCAACCTGGGCGCCGACGACTACGTGGTGAAGCCCTACGACACCGGCGAACTCCTCGCCCGGATACACGCCGTCAGCCGCCGTACCGTCCCCGAGGACGCCCTGACCGGCGACGACAGCGCCGCCCTGCTGCTCGGCACGGTCCGCATAGAGCTCCCCACCCGGCAGGTCAGCGTGGCCGGGGCCACCGTTCCGCTGACCCGCAAGGAGTTCGACCTGCTCGCGCTGCTCGCCCAGCGGCCCGGTGTCGTCTTCCGGCGGGAGCAGATCATCAGCGAGGTGTGGCGCACCAGTTGGGAAGGCACCGGGCGCACGCTGGAAGTGCATGTGGCGTCCCTGCGCGCCAAGCTGCGCATGCCCGCGCTGATCGAGACCGTGCGCGGCGTCGGCTACCGGCTCGTCGCCCCGGCCGGATAGCGGGGCCGGGTGCGCACTCGGCTTCTGCCGCTGCTGATCGTGCTGATGGCGGCCGTGCTCCTCGCGCTCGGCGTACCGCTCGCCGTCAGCGTGGCCGCCGCACAGCAGCAGGGCGTCATCGTGGACCGCATCGACGACACCGCACGCTTCGCCGCGCTCGCCCAGTTCGTCACCGACACCCCGAGCGGCAGCCGCTCCACCGCCCCGGACGAGCGCCTGCAGACCCTCCACCGGGAGCTGGAGAGCTACCACGACGTCTACGACATTCGTGCCGGTGTCTTCTACAGCGACCGCTCCGCCATGGTCAACGCCCCCGGCGACTGGTTCGTACCGCAACAGGGGGTGGTCCGGGCGGCCTTCGAGGAGGCGCTGCTCAGCCGCCGCAGCCACGACCCCGGCCAGGTGTGGCCCTGGCAGCGGTCCCGGCTCGTGGTCGCCTCGCCCGTCATCCGGGACGGGGACGTGGTCGCGGTCGTCGTGACCGACTCGCCCACCGAGCAGATGCGGTGGAGGGTGCTGCGCGGCTGGGCGCTGATCGCGGCCGGCGAGATCGCCGCCATGCTGCTCGCGGTCGGCGCCGCCCTCCGGCTGACCGGCTGGGTGCTGCGGCCGGTCCGCATCCTGGACGCCACCACCCACGACATCGCCACCGGACGCCTGAAGTCCCGCGTCGCGGTCGGCGGTGGTCCCCCCGAACTCCGGCGGCTGGCGAAGTCGTTCAACGAGATGGCGGACAACGTCGAGGACGTGCTGGAGCAGCAGCGGGCGTTCGTCGCCGACGCCTCCCATCAACTGCGCAACCCCCTCTCCGCTCTGTTGCTGCGTATCGAACTGCTCTCCCTCGAACTGCCCGAGGGCAACGAGGAGATCGCCTCCGTGCGCACCGAGGGCAAACGGCTCGCCCAGGTGCTGGACGACCTGCTCGACCTGGCGCTGGCCGAGCACGCCGAGACCGAGGCCCGGCTGACCGACATCGGCGCGCTGGCCGAGGAACGGGTCGCCGCCTGGACGCCGACCGCCGAGGCCAAGGGGGTCCGACTGGTGGGCGACTGCCCGCCCACGACCGCCTGGGCCGACGCGATCACCCTGTCCAGCGCGCTGGACGCGGTGATCGACAACGCCGTCAAGTTCACCCCCGAGCACGGCACGGTGGAGGTCGGCGTCTTCGCGGGCGGCGACACCACCACGGTCCAGGTCACCGACACCGGGCCGGGCCTGACCGATGACGAACTCGCGCGCGTGGGGGACCGGTTCTGGCGCAGCGGACGCCACCAGAACATCAAGGGCTCAGGTCTGGGCCTGTCCATCACCCGTGCCCTGCTCGCCGCGACGGACTGTTCCATCGCCTACGGCCACCACGACCCCGAGGGGCTACGGGTCACGGTCACCCTGCCCCGGCACGCCCCCGCCGCCGCACCGCGTCAGGGCTTGACCGAGCGGTAGTAGCGCCGGGCGCCGGTGTGCAGGGGGAGCGGGTCGGTGTAGATGGCGGTGCGCAGATCCACGCGCTGCGCGGAGTGCACATGCTTGCCTATCTCGTCCCGGCTCTTGATCACGATGCGGGTCA
The DNA here is from genome assembly GCF_022846655.1 of Streptomyces seoulensis. NCBI lineage: Bacteria > Bacillati > Actinomycetota > Actinomycetes > Kitasatosporales > Streptomycetaceae > Streptomyces > Streptomyces seoulensis. The sequence goes on along the minus strand of NZ_AP025667.1, from coordinate 4,965,213 downwards.
TCCACTCCGTGAGCCTCGGGTCCAGGTCGGCACGGGTCATCAGCAGGTTGGACACCGCGATGGTGGCCACCGTGGAGCCGTCCTGCACGAGCGGATACGCGGACTCGGGCATGTTGGTGGGCCGGTAGTAGCGCGCCGCCTCTCCCTCGGCGTGCAACCGGGAGACGAGCTTTCCCCCTATCGGTATGAACCGGAACCCCGACTTGTCCGCCAGCTCCGCGAGACCGCCCGTGGGCAGGCCGCCGGACCAGAAGAAGGCGTCGATCTCGTGGTCGGCCAGCATGTCCGGACCGGTGTCGATGCCCGCGGAGACCGGGACGATGTCCTTGCCCGGGTCGATCCCGGCGGCCTTCAGCACGCCGTTCGCTATCAACCGCACACCGGAGTTGGGCAGTCCCGTGGAGACCCGCTTGTGCCGGAGGTCGGCCACGCTGTCGATGTCGGAACCGGGCGCCACGATGAGCTGGACATAGTCGTCGTAGAGCCGGGCCACCCCGCGCAGCCGGTGCTCGGCGGGGTGCGCCTGCTCGTACGTCTCCACCGCGTCGGCCGCGGCGATGGCGAAGTCCGCCTTCCCGGTCGCCACCCGCCGCACGTTCTCCTGCGAGCCGGCGCTGCTCGTGAGCTTCACCGTCAGACCGGGCATGTCCTTCGCCAGCTCGTTGCGCAGGCGGCGGCCGTACTCCTCGTACACCCCGCGGGTGCCGCCCGTGCTGAACACGATCGTCCCGCTCGGCGGCTTCTCGCCGAGCGGCACCAGCCACCACAGCAGCAGGCCGAACACCACGACTCCCGCGCCCGACGCCCACAGCATGCGGCGCCGGCCGGGCAGGCGGGCGGAGATCTCGGCGAACGGGAACACCTTGGACATGCGGGCGATCCTGCCAGGCCGGAAGCGGTGCGACCAGGGCTGTGGACAACCGGACGGCCCGGCATCCGCCTGCCTGTGGACAACTTCCGGGGCTGTCCGAGGTGGCCGTTAGAGTCGCCGCATGAGCACTTCTCCCGCCCGTCTCGTCGGCGAGTTCCACCGCGCCTTCGGCCTCGACGCCCGCACCGTACCCACCGAGATCGGTGCCGAACTGGCCGCGCACCGAGGGGAACTGCTCGCCGAGGAGGCCGCCGAGGTGGCCGAGGTGTCGGTCACCGGCCCGCTCGACCATCTCGCGCAGGAACTGGCGGACGTGGTGTACGTGGCCTACGGCACCGCGCTGGTCCACGGCATCGACCTCGACGAGGTGATCGCCGAGATCCACCGCGCCAACATGAGCAAGATCGGCCCGGACGGCGAGATCGCCCGCCGCGAGGACGGCAAGGTCCTCAAGGGCGACCACTACCGCGCCCCCGACGTCTCGGCCGTCCTGCGCCGCCAGGGCTGGACCCCCACCGGGGCCTGACGACCCGCTGTGTCCCCGGTCACGGGCGGCCCGGAGCGGGGACGGAGGGCCTCCGGGGACCGCCTACCCTTGACCCATGACCATCAGCAGCGACCGGAGCCCGGCAGTGGACGTTCGAGAAGCCAAGACGTACGAAGTGCGCACCTACGGGTGCCAGATGAACGTCCACGACTCCGAGCGATTGTCCGGCCTGCTCGAGGACGCCGGGTACGTGCGCGCGCCCGAGGGGTCGGACGGGGATGCCGACGTGGTCGTGTTCAACACGTGCGCGGTCCGGGAGAACGCCGACAACCGTCTCTACGGCAACCTCGGCCGTCTGGCACCGCGGAAGGTGTCCCGGCCCGGCATGCAGATCGCGGTCGGCGGCTGTCTCGCGCAGAAGGACCGGGACACCATCGTCAAGAAGGCGCCCTGGGTGGATGTCGTCTTCGGTACGCACAACATCGGCAAGCTGCCCGTCCTGCTGGAGCGCGCCCGCGTCCAGGAGGAGGCGCAGGTCGAGATCGCCGAGTCGCTGGAGGCGTTCCCCTCCACCCTGCCGACCCGGCGCGAGAGCGCGTACGCGGCCTGGGTGTCGATCTCCGTCGGCTGCAACAACACCTGCACCTTCTGCATCGTCCCGGCGCTGCGCGGCAAGGAGAAGGACCGCAGGACCGGCGACATCCTCGCCGAGATCGAGGCGCTGGTCGCCGAGGGCGTCAGCGAGATCACCCTGCTCGGGCAGAACGTCAACGCCTACGGCTCCGACATCGGCGACCGCGAGGCGTTCAGCAAGCTGCTGCGGGCCTGCGGAAAGATCGAGGGCCTGGAGCGGGTCCGCTTCACCTCCCCGCACCCCCGCGACTTCACCGACGACGTGATCGCCGCCATGGCCGAGACGCCGAACGTGATGCCGCAGTTGCACATGCCGCTCCAGTCCGGCTCGGACACCGTCCTGAAGGCGATGCGCCGCTCGTACCGGCAGGAGCGCTACCTCGGCATCATCGAGAAGGTCCGCGCCGCCATCCCGCACGCGGCCATCACCACCGACATCATCGTGGGCTTCCCCGGCGAGACCGAGGAGGACTTCGAGCAGACCATGCACGTGGTCCGCGAGGCCCGGTTCGCCCAGGCATTCACCTTCCAGTACTCCAAGCGTCCCGGCACCCCGGCCGCGACCATGGACGACCAGATCCCCAAGGAGGTCGTGCAGGCGCGCTACGAGCGCCTCGTCGCCCTCCAGGAGGAGATCTCCTGGGAGGAGAACAAGAAGCAGGTCGGCCGCACCCTGGAGCTGATGGTCGCCGAGGGCGAGGGCCGCAAGGACGGCGCCACCCACCGCCTGTCCGGCCGCGCCCCCGACAACCGCTTGGTCCACTTCACCAAGCCGGACGAGGAGGTGCGCCCCGGCGACGTGGTCACCGTCGAGGTGACCTACGCCGCCCCGCACCACTTGCTCGCCGAGGGCCCGACCCTCGCCGTGCGCCGCACGCGCGCCGGTGACGCCTGGGAGAAGCGCAACGCCGCCGAGACCACCGAGAAGGCCGGCGTCATGCTCGGCCTGCCGAAGATCGGTGTCCCCGCGCCCCTGCCGGCCGCCACCGGCGGCTGCGGCTGCGAATGACCGGCTGCGACCGACCCGTCCCGCGCCTCACCCGCGGCCCACGACGTGCGCGGGCGCGGGTGAGGCGGGTTACGCTGCCGATCATGCTTGTCGCAGCCGCCGTCTGCCCCTGCCCCCCGCTGCTCGTCCCCGAGGTCGCCGCGGGTGCCGCGCCCGAACTGGACGCCGCCCGAGCCGCCTGCGCGGACGCCCTCGGCGTGCTCGCCGCCGCCCGCCCCGACCGCCTGGTGGTCGTCGGCCCCGCCGAGCGCGGCGGCCGACACCCGCAGGGTGCGCCGGGTTCCTTCCGGGGCTTCGGCGTCGATGCCGACGTGACGCTCGGCCCCGCCGCCCGGACCGCACCCGGCCCCGAGCTGCCCGTCTCGCTGGCCGTCGCCGCGTGGCTGCTGAAGCGGAGCGGCTGGGCGCAGGTCCCGGTCGAGGGAGTGGCCGTGGACATGGCACTCGCGGCCGAGCGGTGCGCCGGACTCGGCGCGGAGATCGGCGGCGGGAGCGACCGGGTGGCCCTGCTGGTGATGGGCGACGGCAGCGCCTGCCGCACGCTCAAGGCCCCCGGCTACCTCGACGAACGCGCGGCCCCCTTCGACACCGAGGCCGCACGCGCCCTTGGCGCCGCGGATCTCGGCGCCCTCGCCGCACTCGACGCCGGGCTCGCCCGCGAACTCCAGGCATCCGGCCGCGCCCCCTGGCAGGTCCTCGCCGGGGCGGCCGAGGGCGCGGGCCTCGACGGCACCCTGCTGTACGACGAGGCGCCGTACGGAGTCGGCTACCTGGTCGCCGCCTGGAGCTAGCTCTTCGGCGGGGTCTGCGGGCCGCCCTCGCCGGGCTTGTGGCCCTCCTGGCCGAGGCGGTCCACCGCTTCCTTCGCCTTGTCCGTACCGGCGTGGATCTTGTCGGTGTACTTGCCCTTGGTCCGCTCGTCGACCACCTGAGCGGCCTTGTCGATGCCGCCCTGCACCTTGTCGCCGTGCTGCCGGGCCAGGTCCGTCACCTTGTCCTTGGCCGGGCCGAGCGCGGCCTTCACATTGTCGAACAGACCCATGATCCACCTTCCGGAACAACCCAAATGCGCCTGATTGCGGCACTCGGGAGGGACGCTACCCCTCCTCGGGAGGCGTCACACCACGCGCTCACCTGGACCCCACCCGTCACCCTTGCCCGCCCGAGGGCCCGGCATTCCCCGTCGGCCGCCGACGGCACCGGAACGTTTGCGAGACTGGTGCGGTGAGCAGTGCATCCCCCGCCCCCCGTGTCATCGCCGTCGTCGGCCCCACCGCGGCCGGAAAGTCCGACCTCGGCGTCTTCCTGGCCCAGCAGCTCGGCGGCGAGGTCATCAACGCCGACTCGATGCAGCTCTACCGGGGGATGGACATCGGCACCGCCAAGCTCACCCCCGAGGAGCGCGGCGGCGTCCCGCACCACCTGCTGGACATCTGGGACGTGACGGTCGCCGCCTCCGTCGCCGAGTACCAGAAGCTGGCCCGCGCCCGCATCGACGCCCTGCTCTCCGAGGGCCGCTGGCCGATCCTGGTCGGCGGCTCCGGACTGTACGTGCGCGGCGCCGTCGACAACCTGGAGTTCCCCGGCACCGACCCCGAGGTCCGGGCCCGCCTGGAGGACGAGTTGGCCCTGCGCGGCCCCGGCGCCCTGCACGCCCGGCTGGCCGCCGCCGACCCCGACGCGGGCCGCGCCATCCTGCCCAGCAACGGGCGCCGCATCGTCCGCGCCCTGGAGGTCATCGAGATCACCGGCAGGCCCTTCACGGCCAACCTCCCCGGTCACGACTCGGTCTACGACACCCTCCAGATCGGCGTCGACGTCGCCCGTCCCGAGCTCGACGAGCGCATCGCGCGCCGCGTCGACCGCATGTGGGAGGCCGGGCTCGTCGACGAGGTGCGCGCGCTGGAGGCCCAGGGCCTGCGCGAGGGGCGTACCGCCGCCCGCGCGCTCGGCTATCAGCAGGTGCTCAACGCCCTCGCCGGGGAGTGCACCGAGGAGGAGGCGCGCGCGGAGACCGTGCGCTCCACCAAGCGCTTCGCGCGCCGCCAGGACACCTGGTTCCGGCGGGACCCCAGGGTGCACTGGCTCAGCGGGGCCGTGGCGGACCGCGGGGAACTTCCGGGGCTGGCGCTGGCGTTGGTCGAACGACCGGTCACAGCCTGATCACGTCCTGGCATCGGGATGCGCCACCGGTCAACCCGGCCTCCGGCGCCGTGCCATCATCGAGCTTCGATCGACCAGTGAAGTCCTAGTTGGGAGGGCGCGTGGCGATGGAGGCCAGCCCTCGTGACACCGCAGCAGGCACCGAGCACATCACCACCGACAGTGACGAGCCCGGCGTCGAGGACCGTCTGACCGACGACGGTCCGGACGACCTCCCGGTCGTGGTCACCGCCGACGGACCGACCCCCGAGGAGATGTTCGCGGGCGGACCCGAGGTCGAGGTCGAACTGCGTCCCCAGCGGCGGCTGCGCATCTGGCAGCTCGCGCCCATCGTGGGCCTGGCCGCCCTCGGCTCGCTGATGTTCGCCTTCCCGCTCGCCTTCGACTTCGGCGACAGCGGCGCGGTCATCGCCATGCTGGGCCTGCTGATCTGCTCCTGCGCCGCCGGCTGGGGCATGATGGCCGCCCGCCGCGTCGGCTACACCTGGCCGGGCCTTCCCCCGCGCGGCTCCGGCCGCCGTGCCGACTGGCGCGTCGTGCTCACCTACGCCCTGCTCGTGGGCGTCGTCGCCGTCCTCGCCGTGTGGCGGGTCGCCCGGCTCCGCTAGGGCCGTCCCCGGACGCCGTGGCGGCCACCCCGTACGATCGAGGGATGAGCACGCGGATCGCATTCCTCAAGGGACACGGCACCGAGAACGACTTCGTGATCGTGCCCGACCCCGAGAACGCCATCGATCTGACGCCCGCCGCCGTGGCCGCCCTCTGCGACCGCCGTGCCGGCATCGGCGGCGACGGTGTCCTGCACGTGGTGCGCTCCGCGGCGCATCCCGAGGCCCGTGACATGGCCGCCGAAGCCGAGTGGTTCATGGACTACCGCAACGGCGACGGCTCGATCGCCGAGATGTGCGGCAACGGAGTGCGTGTGTTCGCGCGCTACCTCCAGCACGCCGGACATGTGGGCGAAGGTGACCTCACCATCGCCACGCGCGGGGGCGTGAAGCGGGTCCACATCGCCAAGACCTCCGAGGACGGTTCCGGCGCCGGAGACGTCACCGTGGGCATGGGCCGGGCCCGCCTGCCCGAGGGTGAGGTCACGGTCAGGGTCGGCGCACGCGAATGGCCCGCGCGGAACGTGAACATGGGCAACCCGCACGCCGTCGCCTTCGTGGACGACCTCGATCACGCCGGTGACCTCTACACCGCGCCGCCGGTCGGCCCGGAGGGGGCCTACCCGGACGGTGTCAACGTGGAGTTCGTCGTCGACCGGGCCCCCGGGCACGTCGCGATGCGCGTGCACGAGCGGGGTTCCGGCGAGACCCGTTCGTGCGGCACCGGCGCGTGCGCCGTCGCCGTGGCCGCCGCCCGGCGCGACGACGCCGACCCGGCCGTCACCGGCACCCCGGCGACCTACGTCGTTGACGTGCCCGGCGGCCGGCTGGTCATCACCGAGCGGCCGGACGGGGAGATCGAGATGACGGGCCCCGCCGTGATCGTCGCCGAGGGCGAGATCGCCCCCGAGTGGCTGGAAAACGCACCCCGCTGACCTGGACGTACCGCTCCCTGGCGGCTCCGGAAGCCGGGGACCAGCGGTTCTCCGACAGCAAGGCACTTCGAAACCGCTGACGACTGGAGGGCACGTGGCGCAAACTCTAAACCTCCCCGTCGTCGCTCGAATGGGTGATCCGTTTCACGCTGGCCGAGAGGCGGTCGGTCGCACGTGATGGGCTCGGTAGCATCAAGCACCGGCACGGACGGGGGAACGTCGCCAACCCTGAGTCGCGTATGCCCTTCGGGCCCCGTCCGCCGGTCCACGAGCCGGAGGTGCCCATGAGTGCGGAGGCCACGAACCCTGCGAGCCCAGGCCCGGTAGCGCCCACGGCGCCCACGGTGGCCCGCAGGAAGTCCCGGCCGCGGATCGACCTGCGCAGGCTCGGCCGGGCCGCGCTGCTCGGCCCCGCAGTGCGGAGCAGACTGCCCGACGCCATCGGGCACGTGGCCGAGGCCCACCGCGCCCACCACCCCGACGCCGACCTCGACCCCCTGCGCCGCGCCTACCTCCTCGCCGAGTCCTCCCACCGGGGCCAGATGCGCAAGAGCGGCGAGCCGTACATCACCCACCCCCTCGCGGTCACCCTGATCCTCGCCGAACTGGGCGCCGAGACCACCACCCTGACCGCCTCCCTCCTCCATGACACGGTCGAGGACACCGAGGTGACGCTCGACCAGGTCCGCGAGGAGTTCGGGGAGGAGGTCCGTTATCTCGTCGACGGCGTGACCAAGCTGGAGAAGGTCGACTACGGCGCCGCCGCCGAGCCGGAGACCTTCCGCAAGATGCTCGTCGCCACCGGCAACGACGTACGCGTGATGTCGATCAAACTCGCCGACCGCCTGCACAACATGCGCACCCTCGGCGTGATGCGCCCCGAGAAGCAGGCGCGGATCGCCAAGGTCACCCGCGACGTCCTCATCCCGCTCGCCGAACGACTCGGTGTGCAGGCCCTGAAGACCGAGCTGGAAGACCTCGTCTTCGCCATCCTCCACCCCGAGGAATACGCCCGCACCAGCGAACTCATCGCCGAGAACGCCGCCCGCGAGGACCCCCTGGCCGAGGTCGCCGACGAGGTGCGCGCCGTGCTGCGCGAGGCCGACATCCCGGCCGAAGTGCTCATCCGGCCCCGCCACTTCGTCTCCGTCCACCGTGTCTCCCGCAAACGCGGTCCGCTGCGCGGCACCGACTTCGGCCGCCTGCTGGTGCTCGTGAACGAGGACGCGGACTGCTACGCCGTCCTCGGTGAACTGCACACCTGTCTGACGCCGGTCGTCTCGGAGTTCAAGGACTTCATCGCCGTACCGAAGTTCAACCTCTACCAGTCGCTGCACACCGCCGTGGCCCGCCCGGACGGCCAGGTCGTCGAAGTCCTCATCCGCACCCACCACATGCACCAGGCCGCCGAGGCCGGCGTGATCGCCCTCGGCAACCCCTACACGCCGCCCGCCGAGGAGCAGACCGCGAGCCTCGACGGCGAACGCGCCGACCCCACCCGCCCCGGCTGGCTCTCCCGCCTGCTGGACTGGCAGCAGGGTGCCTCCGACCCCGACACCTTCTGGTCCACCCTGCGCGACGACCTCGCCCAGGACCGCGAGATCACCGTCGTCCGTCCCGACGGCGGCACCCTGGGCCTCCCCGAGGGCGCCACCTGCGTGGACGCCGCCTACGCGCAGTACGGGGAGGACGCCCACGCCTGCATCGGCGCCCGCGTCAACGGCCGCCTGGCCACCCTCAGCACCGTCCTGCGCGACGGCGACACCGTCCAGTTGCTCATGGGGCAGGACCCGGCCTCCGAGCCCTCCCGCGAGTGGCTGGACCACGCCCACACCCCGGCCGCGCGCATCGCCATCCAGCGCTGGCTGGCGGCCCACCCCGGCGCCGACGGCCGCTCCCCGGACGCCGCCGACGGACCCGGCGGGACGCGTCCCACCAGCAGCGCCCCGGCCGCGCGCCCCAGGGGCGCCGACGTCCTGCTGGACGAGCCGGGCGGCCCGGTGCGGCTCGCCGGATGCTGTACGCCCGTGCCGCCCGACGGCATCGTCGGCTTCGCCGTGCGTGGGGGAGCGGTGACCGTGCACCGGGTGGAGTGCTCCATGGTCGCCGACATGAAGAACCGGGGGCGCGCGGAGATCGCCGTGCGCTGGGGAGACACCACCGCGTGCCGGGTCACCCTGGTCGCCGAATCGTTCAGCCGTCCGCATCTGCTGGCCGACCTCACCGAGGCGATCGCCCAGGAGGGCGCCGAGATCGTCTCCGCCACCGTGGAGTCACCCAACCAGCAGCGCGTCCGCCACACCTACACCCTCCAGCTCCCCGACGCCGGCGAACTGCCCACCCTGATGCGCGCGATGCGCGACGTGCCGGGCGTGTACGACGTGAGCCGTGCCCAGGCGCCCGCCGCCTGACCGACGGAAAGCGCGGAAGACCCCGCCGGACCGACCCGATCGGGTGGGTCCGACGCGCGCCGTCGCCGCCGGACGGCGGCGCGCTGGTAGCGGTGGGGCATGCTGCTCACTCGCCCCACGCGCCCCCACCCCGCACGCCGGTTCCTCCGGCGCCCGAAGGCGGCCCTGCTCGCCTCGGCCGTCACGGTCTGCCTCGTCGCCGCCGGAGCCCCCGCCGAACCGCTGGGCGTCGGCGACCGGATCTTCCCGGACCTGGGCAACCCCGGCTACGACGTGGCCGCGTACGACCTGGCCTTCACCTACCCCGGCAGCAACGACAAGCCGCTCCGTGCCGTCACCACCATCGAGGCCCGGATCACCAGCTCCCTGAAGCGGATCAACCTCGACTTCGCGCACGGCACCGTCGAGTCCGTCGAGGTCGACGGCCGCGAGGCCGACTTCACCGGTGCCGGTGAGGACCTCGTCGTCACCCCGGACCACGCGCTGCCGCTGGGCAGCCTGACCCGGATCACCGTCCGGCACACCAGCGACCCCATCGCCGCCGAGGATCAGGACGGCGGCTGGGTGCGGACCACCGACGGCCTCGCCATGGCCAACCAGGCCGACGCCGCGCACCTGGTCTTCCCGTGCAACGACCACCCCTCCGACAAGGCGATGTTCACCTTCCACGTCACCGCCCCGAACGGCTACACGGCCGTCGCCAACGGGCTGCCGACCGGCGCGGTGAAGGCCGGCGACTCCACCACCTGGAGCTACCGCTCCCAGCACCCCATGGCCACCGAACTCGCCCAGGTGTCCATCGGCCGCTCCGCCGTCGTCCACCGCGAGGGCCCGCACGGGCTGCCGCTGCGCGACGTGGTGCCCGCGGCCGACAAGCAGGAGCTGGAGCCCTGGCTCGCGAAGACGCCGGACCAGATCTCCTGGATGGAGAAGAAGATCGGCCCCTACCCGTTCGAGACCTACGGCGTGCTGATGGCGCAGGCCAGCACCGGTTTCGAGCTGGAGACCCAGACCCTGTCGCTGTTCGAGAAGGACATCTTCACCGAGCCCGCCTACCCCAAGTGGTACATCGAGTCGGTCATGGTCCACGAGCTGTCCCACCAGTGGTTCGGCGACAGCGTCAGCCCCCGCACCTGGTCCGACGTCTGGCTGAACGAGGGACACGCCACCTGGTACGAGGCCCTCTACGCCGAGGAGAAGGCGGACCGGCCCCTGGAGGCCCGCATGAAGGCCGCCTACGGTGCCTCCGACCGCTGGCGTGCCGCCGGGGGACCGCCCGCCAGGCCCAAGCCGCCCGCCCCCGGCCAGAAGATCGGCATCTTCCGCCCCAACATCTACGACGGGGCGGCGCTGGTGCTGTTCGCGCTGCGCCAGGAGATCGGCGACGCCGCCTTCGAGCGGCTGGAGAAGGTGTGGGTCCAGGAGAACCGGGACACCAGCGTCGGCACCGCCGACTTCGTCCGCCTCGCCTCCGCCATCGGCGGCCGCGATCTGACCGGCTTCTTCCAGGACTGGCTGTACGCCGAGAAGACCCCGGCCATGCCCGGCCACCCCGACTGGAAGCAGGTCCCGCCTCCGGCGCCCTCGGACTCGGCCGAGCGGAAGAGCTGACCCTCCGGTGCCCCTCGCCCTGGTGCCGGACGGCCCGGCGCCACGGCGGATAACACGATGACGCGGTGGTCCGCGCCGTGCGAACATCTTCCGGTCGGCGCGGCGCGGCGCACGGGAATCTCTCGGGACACCCGCGCGTTGTCCCTGATGCACACCGGTCCCTCGCCGACTGAAGGTCGTACGACCGTCGGACCGGTCCTCCCCTCGACGTTAAGGATCCAATGACCTCCTCCTCTTCTTCCCCTTCACAGGACGCCAAGCGCCTCGCGCACGCTTACCCCGAAGGTCTTCGGGCCGATGCCCTGATGGAAGAGGACGTCGCCTGGAAGCACGACATGGACGGCGAGCGTGACGGCGACCAGTTCGACCGCTCCGAGCGCGCGGCCCTGCGCCGTGTGGCGGGGCTGTCCACCGAGCTGGAGGACGTCACCGAGGTCGAGTACCGCCAGCTCCGCCTGGAGCGGGTCGTGCTCGTCGGGGTGTGGACCACCGGCACCGCCCAGGACGCGGACAACTCCCTCGCGGAGCTGGCCGCCCTCGCGGAGACGGCGGGCGCCCTCGTGCTCGACGGCGTGATCCAGCGCCGCGACAAGCCCGACGCGGCCACCTACATCGGCTCCGGCAAGGCCCTGGAGCTGCGCGACGTGGTGATGGAGACCGGCGCGGACACCGTCATCTGCGACGGTGAGCTGAGCCCCGGCCAGCTCATCCAGCTCGAGGACGTCGTCAAGGTCAAGGTCATCGACCGTACGGCCCTGATCCTCGACATCTTCGCCCAGCACGCCAAGTCCCGGGAGGGCAAGGCGCAGGTCGCGCTCGCGCAGATGCAGTACATGCTGCCGAGGCTGCGCGGCTGGGGTCAGTCGCTGTCCCGGCAGATGGGTGGCGGTCGCGGTGGCCTGGCCACGCGTGGTCCCGGTGAGACCAAGATCGAGACGGACCGGCGCCGTATCCGCGAGAAGATGGCGAAGATGCGCCGGGAGATCGCGGAGATGAAGACCGGCCGCGAGATCAAGCGCCAGGAGCGCCGCCGCAACAAGGTGCCCTCCGTCGCCATCGCCGGTTACACCAACGCGGGCAAGTCCTCCCTGCTCAACCGCCTCACGGGCGCGGGGGTCCTGGTGGAGAACGCCCTGTTCGCCACCCTCGACCCGACCGTCCGCCGCGCGGAGACCCCGAGCGGCCGGCTGTACACCCTGGCCGACACCGTCGGCTTCGTACGGCACCTGCCGCACCATCTGGTCGAGGCGTTCCGCTCCACCATGGAGGAGGTCGCCGACTCCGACCTCATCCTGCACGTGGTGGACGGATCGCACCCGGTCCCGGAGGAGCAGCTCGCCGCCGTGCGTGAGGTGATCCGGGAGGTCGGCGCGACCGGCGTACCCGAGATCGTCGTGATCAACAAGGCGGACGCGGCCGACCCGCTGGTCCTCCAGCGGCTGCTGCGGGTCGAGAAGCGGTCCATCGCCGTCTCGGCACGCACCGGTCGGGGTCTGGAGGAGCTGCTCACCCTGATCGACGACGAGCTGCCCCGTCCCTCGGTCGAGGTCGAGGCGCTCGTGCCGTACACGCAGGGCAAGCTCGTCGCCCGCGCCCACACCGAGGGCGAGGTGCTCTCCGAGGAGCACACCGCCGACGGCACCCTGATCAAGGTCCGGGTGCACGCGGAGCTGGCGGCCGACCTGGCCCCGTACACGCCGGCCGCCTCCGCCTGACCGGCGGTCCACCGGAGCACGAAGAGGCCCGCCGTCCCCTTGCGAGAGGGGGCGGCGGGCCTTCGTCATGCGTGCGGGGCGACTACCGGCCCGCGAACTTCGCGCTCACCGAGTCGTACACGCCCTTGGCCACCTCACCGAGCCGGGGACCGGCCAGCCAGCCCGAGGAGGCGGGGCCGATCGAGGTGTTGGAGACCAGCGTGGGCTCGCCGTCCGCGCCCTGCTCCACCCAGCCGCCGCCGGAGGAACCGCCGGTCATGGTGCAGCCGATGCGGTACATCGTCGGGTCCGCCTTGGTGACCGACAGCCGGCCCGGCTTGTCCTGGCACTGGTACAGCAACTGGCCGTTGTACGGCTCCGCCGCCGGGTAGCCCGTCGCGGTGATCGTGCTCACCTCGGTCGCGGCGGGAGCGGCGAAGTCCACCGGCAGCGCTCCGCCGACCGTCTCCTCCAGCGACTTGCCCCCGTTGCCCTGCTCCGGCGTCACATGGATCACCGCGAAGTCGTACGGGGCACCGTTGCCGCCCGTCTCGCCGCCCCCGTCGATCCACTGCTGCGAGGTCTTGGCGGCGTCCGCCCACCAGACACCGTAGGGCGCGACCTTCTCGCGGGAGGCGCCCTCCATCTCCGAGGAGGACAGGCTCTGGTTGTTGTACGACGGCGCGAAGGCGATGTTGCGGTACCAGCCGCCCTTCTTGCCCGCGTGCACGCAGTGGCCGGCCGTCCAGATCAGGTTGGACTTGCCCGGGTGCGCCGGGTCCTCGACGACCGTGGCCGAGCAGACCATCGTGCCCTTGGGGGAGTCGAAGAACACCTTGCCCGAGGTGGCCGCGTTGGTGTGGTACGGCGGCCTGACCGCCTTGGCCTGCACCGGCTGCGGCGTCGGGTCCGTCACGCCCTGGTCGCCGGAGAGGTCGTCGTCGCCGACCCGCTTGGCCGGGTCGTCGGCGCCCCGCATCCGGTCCTTGTCCCACAGACCGTTGATGATCGGGTTGATGAAGTCGTTGGCCTCGCGCAGCCAGTCGTCCCGGTCCCAGTTCTTCCAGGCGCCGTCCTTCCACTTGTCCATGTCCATGCCGTGCTGCCGGAGCTTGTCCTGAAGGTCCTGCGGGACCCGGACCTTCCCGTCGGAGCCCCGCGCGGCCGCGGACGGATCGCCGCCGGCGTCGTCGTCCCCGCCGCAGGCGGTGGCGGTCAGCGCCAGCGCCGAGGCGAGGGTGACGGCCGCCAGCACGCGGGAGGCCCGGCGGGGCGCACCCCTTCCTCGGCGAGCGGTGGACGACGGCCGTATGGATCGCATGGTGGTGACTCTCCCTGTTGTGACGGAACTTGGCGCTTCGGCCCGGTACCGGCGCCCAACTCGCTCCGAGTCGGGGCAGGTTCCAGGGCTGCCGGGAACGGGACCACACACTATGCGCTCGTCGTAGGGGACATCTGACGGGACCGCAACAGTTACGTCACGGCAAGGATCTTGACGCAACCCGTAACCAGGCGGCCGGACGGCTGTTGGTAGCCGTGGGGGACCGCTGCCTGCGCCCGTCCCCGACGAGCAACTCGCCTCTGGACAGCGGGAGGACAGCGAGCCGTGGCCGTGACCGAGTCGGAGGCCGACAGCACCCACCGGGGAACTCCGGCCGTGCACGAGGGGATTCTCAGGCGCCAGTCGGCGCACGAGTCCGCCGCGCGTACCTACGCCCGAGCCCTGCCGATCGTGCCCGTGCGGGCGCGTGGCCTCACCATCGAGGGCGCGGACGGCCGTCGTTACCTGGACTGCCTCTCCGGCGCCGGAGCGCTGGCCCTCGGCCACAACCACCCCGTCGTGCTGGAAGCCATCCGCACGGTCCTCGACTCCGGCGCGCCCCTCTCCGTGCTGGACCTGGCGACCCCGGTCAAGGACGCCTTCATCACCGAGCTGTTCCGCACCCTGCCGGCCGGGTTCGCCGACCGGGCCCGGGTGCAGTTCTGCGGCCCGGCCGGGACCGACGCCGTCGAGGCCGCCCTCAAGCTGGTCCGGGCCGCGACGGGACGCAGCGGCATCCTCGCCTTCACCGGCGCCTACCACGGCATGACCGCGGGTGCCCTGGCCGCCTCCGGCGGCGCCCCCGACCTCCAGGTCGGCCGCCTGCCCTACCCGCAGGACTACCGCTGCCCCTTCGGCGTCGGCGGCCCGCGCGGCGCCGAACTCGCCGCCCGCTGGACCGAGTCCGTCCTCGACGACCCCAAGTCGGGCGTGCTCAAGCCGGCCGGGATGATCCTCGAACCCGTCCAGGGCGAGGGCGGTGTGATCCCGGCGCCGGACGAGTGGATGCGGCGGATGCGGCGGCTGACCGCGGAGCGGTCCATCCCGCTGATCGCCGACGAGGTCCAGACCGGCGTCGGCCGCACCGGCGCCTTCTGGGCCGTCGACCACTGCGGGATCACCCCCGACGTGATGGTGTTGTCCAAGGCCATCGGCGGCAGCCTCCCGCTGGCCGTCGTCGTCTACCGCGAGGAACTCGACGTCTGGCCGCCCGGCGCCCACGCGGGCACCTTCCGGGGCAACCAGCTCGCCATGGCCGCGGGCACCGCGACCCTCGCCTATGTGCGCGAGAACGGCCTCGCCGGACGGGCCGCCACCCTCGGCACCCGCATGCTGAACCAACTCCGCCAACTGCAGGACGACTTCGCCTGCGTAGGAGACGTGCGGGGGCGCGGCCTGATGATCGGGGTGGAGATGGTGAACCCGGAAGGCGCACCGACGGGCGGGGCCGTGCCCGAGGCCCGCGGCTCCGGTACGGACCACTGGGACTCCGCGACGGTGCCCCACCCCGCCGACCCCGAACTCGCCGCGGCCGTCCAGCGCGAGTGCCTCGACCGGGGCCTGATCGTGGAACTCGGTGGCCGCCACAACAGTGTCGTACGGCTTCTCCCCCCGCTGACCATCAGCGACGAGCAGGCGTCGGCCGTACTGGACCGGCTCGCCGACGCGGTGACGGCCGCGAATCGCGACCACCACCCGGACTGCCCCGCCGAGCGCACGGGCTAGCCACCCCGGCCGGGCCGCCCCACTGCCGACGCACACCATCCGCGCGCGTCGGCGGACTCCGACGAGCCCACCCCGACGGCCGTCACCCCGCACCCTCGCCACACCTCCGTCGGGGCGGCCCCACCGCGCCCGGACACCCGTCCGGTGCGCGCCCGCACACCCGGCTCCCGTCACCGCCCCACCTCTCCTCCGCCACGCGGAACCCTCCGCGACCGACCCCGCACCCGCATCACCCCCGAGGAACCGTCATGAACGCCACCCCCGCACCCGACGGCCGTTCCGAGACCCCCGACGAACCGGCGGACCCCGGCGCCCACGGCGCCCCCGTGCCGCTGGCCGACGCGGTGCCGCACCAGAAGCGGCGCACACCGGGCGCCGGACGGCCGGGCGAGCCCGACGCCGACCCGCTGGAGGCGCCCGACCCGCACATCGCGGCCCAGGCGGCGGCCGTGGAGAACCTCCTGCGCTGCTGGGTGCGGGAGACCGGCCTCGCCTCCCCGGCCAGCGGCGTCCTGCACATCCCGCTGCCCGCCAGCGGCACCGCTCTCATCACCCCCGTCCGGCACTGGTCCCCGACCGGCTGGCACCGCTTCGGCCCGCCCCGGCTCGCGAGCGCCCCCGAGCACGCCCCCTCCGTCGACGCCGTCACCCTCGCCGCCCTGCTCACCCGTGAGACCCCCGGAACCGGCCCCGGCCGGGCAGCCACCGCCGAACCGCACGGCACCGCCGCGGCGGACGGCGCCGACCTCGTCGCCCGCGTCGCCGACTCACAGCGCCACACCGCCTCCTTCCTGCGCGACCGCCGCACCCACCCCGAGGACGGAGCGGACCTCTTCCTCAGCGCCGAACAGGCCCTGCTCCTCGGTCACCCCCTGCACCCCACCCCTAAGGGCCGCGAAGGACTCACCGAGGCCGAAGCCCGGCAGTACGCGCCGGAAGCGCGCGGCTCCTTCCCGCTGCACTGGATGGCCGTCGCCCCCGCCCTGCTCGCCTCCGACTCGGCCTGGACCGAGCGCGGCCGTCCGGTCCCCGCCGACCAACTCACGCGGCGACTCGCCGGAACCCCCCTTCCCTTGCCCGAGGGATACGGAGCCCTTCCCCTGCACCCCTGGCAGGCCCGCGACGCCCGGCACCGCGCACCGGTGGCCGCCCTGCTGGACTCCGGTCTCCTGCGCGACCTCGGCCCCCTCGGCACACCGTGGCACCCCACCTCCTCCGTGCGAACCGTCCACCGCTCGGGCTCCCCGGCGATGCTCAAGCTGTCGCTCGGACTGCGCATCACCAACTCCCGCCGGGAGAACCTCCGCAAGGAACTCCACCGGGGCGTCGAGGTGCACCGCCTGCTGCGCACCGGACTGGCGAAGCGGTGGCAGGCGGCCCACCCCGGCTTCGACATCGTCCGCGACCCCGCCTGGCTCGCCGTGGACGGCACGGACGGACTGCCCGTGCCCGGCCTCGACGTGATGATCAGGCACAACCCGTTCGCGCCCGCCGAGGACGTCGGCTGCGTCGCCGGACTCGTCTCACCCCGCCCGGCCTTCGGGCCGGGCTCGACGGCGGACCCCAGGTTCCTGCGCTCCCGCCTGGCCCAGCTCGTCGCGCGGCTCGCCGCCCGCACCGGCCGACCGGTGGGCGCCGTCGCCGCCGAGTGGTTCCTGCGCTACCTCGAACACGTCGTCCGGCCCGTCCTGTGGCTCGACGGTGAGGCGGGCATCGCCCTGGAAGCGCATCAGCAGAACACCCTGCTCCGTCTCGACCAGGACGGCTGGCCTGCGGGCGGCCGCTACCGCGACAACCAGGGCTACTACTTCCGCGAGTCCCGCCGGGCCGAACTCGACGCCCGGCTGCCCGGCATCGGCGAGCGCAGCGACACCTTCGTCTCCGACGAGGTCACCGACGAACGCTTCGCCTACTACCTCGCCGTCAACAACGTGTTCGGCCTCATCGGCGCCTTCGGCTCCCAGCGCCTTGCCGACGAACACCTCCTCCTCGCCGCGTTCCGCCGCTTCCTCACCACCGCCGCCTCCGGACCCGCCGCCCTGCGCAGCTCCCTGCCGGGAAACCTGCTCGACTCACCCGTACTGCGCTGCAAGGCCAACCTGCTGACCCGGCTGCACGGCCTGGACGAACTCGTCGGACCCGTCGACACCCAGTCCGTCTACGTGACCATCGCCAACCCCCTCCACTCCTGAACCCGTTCCCGTCCGCCCCATGAGAGGAGCGCGCGTGTCCCTCACCGACACCGGCGCCGAAGCCCTTCCCGTCCCGGTCGCCCCCGACGGCCCGGACCCGCGAGCCGGCGCGGACCCTGGTGCGAGCGCACTCCTCGGGGACGGCGAAGAGACGCTGAACCTGCGACTGCCCGCGGAATTCACCGCGCTCCGGGCGGAGTTGCCCGGCCAGGCCCCACCGCGGGAGACCGACCTGCTGGACGGCGTCCACACCTGGGGCCCGACCGCCACACCGGTGGGCGTCTTCGAGCTCGTCCCGGTGAACATCGACCGCGATCTCCCCCTTCTCCAGGGGTGGATGAACGACCCCACGGTCGCCGCGTTCTGGGAACTCGCCGGGCCCCAGGACCGCACCGAGCGCCATCTGCGGGCTCAACTCGACGGCGACGGACGCAGCGTGCCCTGCCTGGGCATGCTCGACGGCACCGCACTGAGCTACTGGGAGATCTACCGGGCGGACCTCGACCCGCTGGCCCGCGTCTACCAGGCGCGCCCGCACGACACGGGTATCCACCTGCTCGTCGGGGAGGCAGCGCACCGGGGGCGGGGGCTCGGCTCCGCCCTGCTCGCGGCCGTGGCCGAGCTGATCATGGAACGCCGCAGCGCCTGTACACGCGTCGTCGCGGAACCTGACATGCGCAACACCCCCTCGGTGACAGCTTTCCTCAATGCCGGGTTCCGGTGCTCGGCGGAGGTCGGCCTGCCCGGCAAGCGGGCCGCCCTCATGATCCGGGACCGGGTCCGGCGCGAATTCTCGTAGCACCACGTGACCGGGCGCTCACCTGTTGTACGTACGGCTGTTCCGTCGAGTTCCCGCCTTCGCGGAAAAAAGTTCAGGAGTTCGGAAGTGACCGCATCCCGCTCCGCACGCCCCGGCGGCCGGGCACGATTGTCAGTGGGGGGCCGTAGGGTGGTCGGGCTATGACGAAGCCCTCACTCCCCGAACTTCTCCACGCCGCCGTCTCCGCCGTCGGCGGCACGGAGCGCCCCGGCCAGGTGACCATGGCCGAAGCGGTCGCCGAGGCGATCGACGACAACTCCCATCTGCTGGTCCAGGCCGGTACCGGCACCGGAAAGTCGCTCGGTTATCTCGTGCCCGCGCTCGCGCACGGGGAGCGGGTCGTCGTCGCCACCGCCACGCTCGCGCTCCAGCGCCAGCTCGTGGAGCGTGACCTGCCGCGCACGGTCGACGCCCTGCATCCGCTGCTGCGGCGCCGGCCCGAGTTCGCCATGCTCAAGGGCCGGTCGAACTACCTGTGCCTGCACCGGCTGCACGAGGGCATGCCGCAGGACGAGGAGGACGGGCTCTTCGACCAGTTCGAGGCGGCCGCGCCCACCAGCAAGCTGGGTCAGGACCTGCTCAGGCTGCGCGACTGGTCCGACGAGACGGAGAACGGCGACCGGGACGACCTCACGCCGGGCGTCTCCGACCGGGCGTGGGCCCAGGTGTCGGTGTCGTCGCGGGAGTGCCTCGGCGCGTCGAAGTGCGCGTACGGGGCCGAGTGCTTCGCGGAGATGGCCCGTGAACGCGCCAAGCTCGCGGACGTCGTGGTGACCAACCACGCCCTGCTGGCGATCGACGCGATCGAGGGCGCCCCGGTGCTGCCCCAGCACGAGGTGCTGATCGTGGACGAGGCGCACGAACTCGTCTCCCGTGTCACCGGCGTCGCCACCGGAGAACTCACCCCCGGCCAGGTCAACCGGGCGGTGCGCCGCGCTGCGAAGCTCGTGAGCGAGAAGGCAGCCGACCAGCTCCAGACCGCCTCCGAGGGCTTCGAGCGGCTGATGGAGCTGGCCCTGCCGGGCCGCCTGGAGGAGATCCCGGAAGACCTCGCCTACGCCCTGGCCGCCCTCCGCGACGCGGCCCGCACGGTGATCACCGCGCTCGGCTCGACCCGCGACAAGTCCGTGCAGGACGAGGACGCCGTCCGCAAGCAGGCGCTGGCCTCGGTGGAGACGGTGTACTCCGTGGCGGAGCGGGTGCTGAACGGCTCGGAGTGGGACGTCGTCTGGTACGAGCGCCACGAGCGCTTCGGTGCCTCCCTGCGAGTCGCTCCCATGTCGGTGTCCGGGCTACTGAGGGAGAAGCTCTTCACCGACCGCAGTGTCGTCCTCGCCTCGGCGACCCTGAAGCTCGGCGGTGACTTCAACGGCGTGGGCGCCTCCCTGGGGCTCGCCCCGGAGGGGACCGAGGGCGACGACCTGCCGGAGTGGAAGGGCATCGACGTCGGCTCGCCCTTCGACTACCCCAAGCAGGGCATCCTCTACATCGCCAAGCACCTCGCCCGCCCCGCGCGGGACGGCGACCGCGGCGACATGCTGGACGAGCTGACCGAGCTGATCCAGGCCGCCGGCGGCCGTACGCTCGGTCTGTTCTCCTCCATGCGGGCCGCTCAGCTCGCCGCGGAGGAACTGCGGGTGCGCATCCCCGAGTTCCCCATCCTGCTCCAGGGCGAGGAGACGCTGGGCGAACTGATCAAGAACTTCGCGGCCGACCCCCGCACGTGCCTCTTCGGCACGCTGTCGCTCTGGCAGGGCGTGGATGTGCCGGGTCCCAGTTGTCAGCTCGTGGTCATGGACAAGATCCCGTTCCCGCGTCCCGACGATCCGCTGATGAGCGCCCGCCAGAAGGCGGTGGAGGACGCGGGCGGCAACGGCTTCATGGCGGTCGCGGCCACCCACGCGGCGCTGCTCATGGCGCAGGGCGCCGGCCGGCTGGTCCGGGCCACCGGGGACCGCGGTGTGGTCGCCGTACTGGACCAGCGCCTGGCGACCGCCCGGTACGGGTCGTATCTGAAGGCGTCACTGCCCGACTTCTGGTCCACGACGGACCGTAATCAAGTGCGCAAGTCGCTCGCGGCGATCGACGCGATGGCCAAGGAAGCCGAGGGGGCCGACGGGAAGTGAGCCGAGGGCGGGGGCGGCTCGGTGTACCGGCCCGCCCTCGCCGCTGACGGCAATGGCAGGGCCCCGGAACCGGCGCAGGGGTTCCGGGGCCCGGTGCGGGGGGACTAGCCGTGCGGCTCGTCCGGTGCGGGCGTCACACGCGGCGCAGTACCGCGACGACCTTGCCGAGGATCGTGGCGTCGTCGCCGGGGATCGGCTCGTAGGCCGCGTTGTGCGGGAGGAGCCAGACGTGGCCGTCCTCGCGCTTGAAGCGCTTGACCGTGGCCTCGCCGTCGAGCATGGCGGCCACGATGTCGCCGTTCTCCGCGACCGGCTGGCGGCGGACCGTGACCCAGTCTCCGTCGCAGATCGCCGCCTCGATCATGGAGTCGCCGACGACCTTGAGGACGAACAGCTCACCGTCGCCGACGAGCTGCCGGGGGAGGGGGAAGACGTCCTCGACGGACTCCTCCGCGAGGATCGGGCCACCGGCCGCGATACGGCCGACCAGCGGGACGTACGACGCGGCGGGCTTGCCGGCGGTGTCCGTCGGCTGGACGCTGACCGCCTGGTCGGAGCCGCGCACCTCGTACGCGCGGGGCCGGTGCGGGTCGCGGCGCAGGAAGCCCTTGCGCTCCAGCGCCATGAGCTGGTGCGCGACGGAGGAGGTGCTGGAAAGGCCGACGGCCTGGCCGATCTCCCGCATGGACGGCGGGTAGCCACGACGCTGCACGGAGTCCCGGATGACCTCGATCACCCGGCGCTGGCGGTCGGTGAGCCCCGAACTGTCCGCGCGGATGCCTGGAGGTCGGCCCGGCAGGGAGCGCTTGTGGCCCTCGGGCGCGGCTTCGTTCATCGCGTGCACCGGCTCCACCCGGCCCTGGGAGCGGTCCTGGGCGGTGATGGCGGCACTGTCTGCGGTCGTGGTCACGTCGGCCCCTCTCGATGGTCTCCCTGCTGCACAACGGTAGTAGCTTTCGAAAGGTTGCGCCAAACACACGTTCGAGTGAAAAAGTGCGATTCGCCTGACGCGATCAAGTGTCCAGGTGTATGGCTTACGCGACGTCCGGCGGGCAAAAGTGCCCATTGTTGTACTCTTCACCGCCGGGGCGGATGACCTCGCGGCCGTCGCCAGTGTGCCATTCGAACGGTGACCGGCCGGTGGCCGGGTCCCGCGGCGGTGTGATCCCCGCCGTGATTCCCCGAGGGCTCCGTGCGGTGTTCACGGTATCCCCGTAGGTCTGCTGGGCACTGCGGGGCGCCTGTGCGTGTCGCCCCGACGGGCTCCCTGGCCGCTCCCGGCGCCTCGGTCCGCAGCGACACGCGCGTTTCCCGCGAAATCTGAGCCATCCCCACATGTAGTGGTGAGACGGCTACAGAGCCCCACAAGTTGTGGTTGATCTTGGACCCTGGGTCTTCCGGCCCTCCGCGATCGCCTATGCTTGGGGCTGCTTCGTGAGGCCCCTGAGGCCCGGCGAGGCCATCGAGTCTGCTGTGAGGAGGGTTGGAGATCATGCACTGCCCCTTCTGCAGGCACCCCGACAGCCGTGTGGTCGACAGTCGTACGACCGACGACGGCACGTCGATCCGCAGGCGCCGCCAGTGCCCCGACTGCTCCCGTCGTTTCACGACCGTGGAGACGTGTTCGCTCATGGTGGTGAAGCGGTCCGGGGTCACCGAGCCGTTCAGCCGCACCAAGGTCATCAACGGGGTGCGCAAGGCGTGCCAGGGGCGTCCCGTGACCGAGGACGCGCTCGCCCAGCTCGGCCAGCGGGTCGAGGAGGCGGTGCGTGCCACCGGGAGCGCCGAGCTGACCACCCACGACGTGGGGCTGGCCATACTCGGCCCCTTGCAGGAGCTCGACCTCGTCGCCTATCTGCGGTTCGCCTCGGTCTACCGGGCGTTCAACTCGCTCGAGGACTTCGAGGCCGCCATCGCCGAACTGCGCGAAGTGACGCCGGACCCCGCCGCGGACGACGAAGACGCGGACGCGGGGAGCCAGGAAGACCAGCGCGGGCCGGGACGGACCACCCAGGTCCCCGTGCCCGCACGCGCCGCCGACTGACCGACCGGCAGGACCAGGGGAGAAGTCCCCGGTCCGGCCGGCAGGCGGCGCACCGAAGACCTGTCGCGGGTCGTAGCTGAAGGCGACCGCGACACCAGACAGAGCACCGTGCCCTGGGAACAATCAGGGCACTTCAGGGCGTTTTCGCCCGTACATGGGAGGCGGCATGACAGAGACGGCGAGCGGTCCGGCACGAGGTTCCCGCGCCAAGGGAACCAAGGCCGGCAAGGGGCTGCGCATCGAGCGCGTTCACACCACCCCCGGCGTACACCCGTACGACGAGGTGACGTGGGAGCCCCGTGACGTCGTCATGACCAACTGGCGCGACGGCTCGATCAACTTCGAGCAGCGTGGCGTCGAGTTCCCCGACTTCTGGTCGGTGAACGCGGTCAACATCGTCACCAGCAAGTACTTCCGGGGCGCCGTCGGCACCCCGCAGCGCGAGACCGGTCTGAAGCAGCTCATCGACCGCATCGTGAAGACCTACCGCAAGGCCGGCGAGGACTTCGCGTACTTCGCCTCGCCCGCCGACGCCGAGATCTTCGAGCACGAGCTGGCCTACGCCCTCCTGCACCAGATCTTCAGCTTCAACAGCCCGGTCTGGTTCAACGTCGGCACGCCGCAGCCCCAGCAGGTCTCCGCCTGCTTCATCCTGTCCGTCGACGACTCCATGGAGTCGATCCTCGACTGGTACAAGGAAGAGGGCATGATCTTCAAGGGCGGTTCGGGCGCCGGTCTGAACCTGTCCCGCATCCGCTCCTCCAAGGAGCTGCTCTCCTCCGGTGGCAACGCCTCCGGTCCGGTCTCCTTCATGCGGGGCGCCGACGCCTCCGCCGGAACCATCAAGTCCGGTGGCGCCACCCGCCGCGCGGCCAAGATGGTCGTCCTCGACGTCGACCACCCGGACATCGAGGACTTCATCCAGACGAAGGTCAGCGAGGAGGAGAAGATCCGCGTCCTGCGTGACGCGGGCTTCGACATGGACCTGGGCGGCGACGACATCGCGTCCGTCCAGTACCAGAACGCCAACAACTCGGTCCGCGTGAACGACGAGTTCATGAACGCGGTCGAGAAGGGCACCGACTTCGGCCTGCGTGCCCGCATGACCGGTGAGGTCATCGAGGAGGTCGACGCCAAGGCGCTCTTCCGCAAGATCGCCGAGGCGGCCTGGGCCTGTGCCGACCCGGGCATCCAGTACGACGACATGATCAACCGCTGGCACACCTGCCCCGAGTCCGGCCGGATCACCGCGTCGAACCCGTGCAGCGAGTACATGCACCTGGACAACACGTCCTGCAACCTCGCCTCGCTGAACCTGATGAAGTTCCTGAAGGACGACGGCAAGGGCAACCAGTCCTTCGAGACCGAGCGCTTCCAGAAGGTCGTCGAGCTGGTCATCACCGCGATGGACATCTCGATCTGCTTCGCGGACTTCCCGACCCAGAAGATCGGCGAGAACACCCGCGCCTTCCGCCAGCTCGGCATCGGCTACGCCAACCTCGGCGCCCTGCTGATGGCCACCGGCCACGCGTACGACTCCGACGGCGGCCGCGCCCTCGCCGGCTCCATCACCTCCCTGATGACCGGCACGGCCTACCGCCGCTCCGCCGAACTGGCCGCGGTCGTCGGCCCGTACGACGGCTACGCCCGCAACGCCGACGCCCACAAGCGCGTCATGAAGCAGCACTCCGACGCCAACGCCAAGGCCGTCCACATGGACGACCTGGACAACCCGGTCTGGGCCGCTGCCACCGAGGCGTGGCAGGACGTGATCCGCCTCGGCGAGAAGAACGGTTTCCGTAACTCCCAGGCGTCCGTGCTCGCCCCGACCGGCACCATCGGTCTGGCGATGTCCTGCGACACCACCGGTGTCGAGCCGGACCTCGCGCTGGTGAAGTTCAAGAAGCTCGTCGGCGGCGGCTCGATGCAGATCGTCAACGGCACCGTCCCGCAGGCCCTGCGCCGCCTGGGCTACCAGGAGGAGCAGATCGAGGCGGTCGTCGCCCACATCGCCGAGAACGGCAATGTGATCGACGCCCCCGGCCTCAAGCCCGAGCACTACGAGGTGTTCGACTGCGCCATGGGCGAGCGCGCCATCTCCCCGATGGGCCACGTCCGCATGATGGCCGCGATCCAGCCGTGGATCTCCGGCGCCATCTCCAAGACGGTCAACATGCCGGAGACGGCGACCGTCGAGGAGGTCGAGGAGATCTACTACGAGGCGTGGAAGCTGGGCGTCAAGGCGCTCGCCATCTACCGCGACAACTGCAAGGTCGGCCAGCCCCTCTCCGCCAAGAAGAAGGAGCAGGAGAAGACCGAGGTCACCGACAAGGCCGAGGCCACCATCCGCGAGGCCGTCGAGAAGGTCGTCGAATACCGCCCGGTCCGCAAGCGCCTGCCCAAGGGCCGTCCCGGCATCACCACGTCCTTCACGGTCGGCGGCGCCGAGGGCTACATGACCGCCAACTCCTACCCGGACGACGGTCTCGGCGAGGTCTTCCTGAAGATGTCCAAGCAGGGTTCGACTCTCGCGGGCATGATGGACGCCTTCTCCATCGCCGTGTCGGTGGGCCTCCAGTACGGCGTGCCGCTGGAGACCTACGTCTCGAAGTTCACCAACATGCGCTTCGAGCCGGCCGGTATGACCGACGACCCGGACGTGCGGATGGCGCAGTCGATCGTCGACTACATCTTCCGCCGCCTGGCGCTGGACTTCCTGCCCTTCGAGACCCGGTCCGCGCTCGGCATCCACTCCGCCGAGGAGCGCCAGCGTCACCTGGAGACCGGTTCGTACGAGCCGTCGGACGACGAGGTCGACGTCGAGGGTCTGGCCCAGTCCGCCCCGCGCCACACCGAGCTGACGGCCGTCGCCACGCCGAAGGCCGAGTCGGAGTCCGCCAAGCCGGCCCCGAAGCAGGCGCACACCAGCGCGGAGCTGGTGGAGATGCAGCTGGGCATCCAGGCCGACGCCCCGCTCTGCTTCTCCTGCGGTACC
This sequence comes from Streptomyces seoulensis, assembly GCF_022846655.1. NCBI lineage: Bacteria > Bacillati > Actinomycetota > Actinomycetes > Kitasatosporales > Streptomycetaceae > Streptomyces > Streptomyces seoulensis. The sequence continues at coordinate 4,939,568 of NZ_AP025667.1, read as the reverse complement.
AAGATGCAGCGCGCCGGTTCCTGCTACATCTGCGAGGGCTGCGGCTCGACCAGCGGTTGCAGCTGACCGTGAGCCCCCTGTGGGCTTGAGTTAGTCGTTCAGGTGGGGTGTCGGCGGTTTGCGCCGGCACCCCACCTGCGCGTTCTGCGGACGCGGCCGCTTGCCCGTGGTGCGACCTCGCCGGGAGAACCGTGTGGCTACTCGCCGCGTTCGGCGGCCGCGATGGCTTGGTGCAGGGCTTGGCGAGCCTCGGCCAATTCCTCCGCGCGCCGGTCGAGACGGTCGAGCTGGGCGTGGAGCTTGTCCAGTACTCCGGGGCACGGGCGCAGCGAACCGTCAGCGAGGGCGCACGGCATCACCTGGCGGATCAACGTGGTGGACAGCCCGGCCGCCAGCAGGGCACGGATCTGCCTGACAGCCTGCTCGGCTGCATCGTCGTAATCGCGGTACCCGTTGGCCTGACGGGTCGAGGTGAGAAGGCCGACGCGTTCGTAGTACCGGAGCAGGCGCTCACTGGTCCCGGTTCTCCTGGCCAACTGCCCGATCAGCATTGCTTCTCCACGGAGCTTGACCTTGGCATGGTGTCAACCTTCAACGATGGGGTCGGCGGCAGCATTCCGTCACCGGCCCCGACCAGGAGAACCCGTTGATCCTCGACGCGCACAGCCATGTCCACGACCCCGTGCACCGTCACATCGCCCTGCTGGACGAGGCGGGAGTCGACCGCGCCGTGCTCTTCAGCACCCGTCCGCATCCCGAGCGGGCCACCGATCTGGCCTCGTTCCGGCGCGAGATGAGCGTGCTGGACGAGACGATCGGCGGGCGGGTCGGACATACGGACGACCACCAGGCCGCAAGGCGGGAACTGTCCTCGGCATGCGCGGCCTACCCCGATCGTTTCATCGGCTTCGGCAAGGTCGGTCTGGAACTGCCGGCTCAGCGGATCGCGGCGGAGGTCGAGCGGGAGGTCGTCGGCCGGGGCTTTCGGGGCATCGGTGAGCTGACCCCGCCACCGGACGGGGCCGGTCGGATCGAGCCGGTCCTGCGGGCTGCCGCCGATCACGGTGGGCTGCCCGTCGTCGTACACGGTTTCGCGCCGACCACGGCGGGAGACCTGGCGACCCTGGCCCGCCTCGCGCGCCGTCATCCGACCGTCCCCCTGGTGATCAGCCAACTCGGTGGACTCAACTGGCTGACGGCGATCGAGCTGGCCCGTGACACCCCGAACATGTACCTGGAGCTGTCGACGGCGAACATCGTCTTCGCGGTGCGGCTGGCCATCGACGAACTGCCTGACCGCACCCTGTTCGGCTCGGACGCGCCCTACGGTGACCCGCTCCTCGCCCGCGCCACCGTCGAACGCGTCACCGCGCCGGGTGCGCTGCGCGATCGCGTCCTGGGCGGAACCCTCGCGGAGCTGCTCGGTCTCTGACCATCAGGAAGTCTCGTTCGGTCGTGGACGTTCACGACGGTCGTTCGACAGCGCACCACCGACAACGCCCCGGCCGGCGGACGAGCGGCCGGGGCGCGGCAGGGCTCAGGTCCGACGTCTGGTTCCCATGACCCGGGTGAAGGTCGCGGGATCCTCGTCGAAGCCATGGACGCCCGCGTGGAAGGTCCATTCGCCGGAGCCGTCGCGAACGAACTCGGCGACCACGGCCGCCGTGGCGTCCGGGGCGGCGCCGAAGTCGCCTTCGAAGAGGGCCGTGTAGCCCTCGGTGACGCGGATCGCCGGGTTCAGGACCGAGGCGAAGGTGGTGCGGGCCTCGTTCTGCTGGATGACGACGCCGACGACCACGCGCGCGTAGCGGCCGTCCAGGCGGTGGAGTTCGAGGTCCATGACCTCGTCCCAGCCGAAGCCCTTGCCGTCGGGGCTGTCCCGGTCGAGGAAGATCGTGCCGTCCGGGGAACGGCTGTCGAAGTGCACCAGATAGGCCGGCTCCCCGTACGCGTCGTCCGCCGTGAACGTCGCGGCGACGATGTCCAGGTCGGAGGGCGGCCGCCCCGCAGGACTGGGGTCCCACTTGAGCGCGACCTCGACCTCGCGGATTCCCTTGCTGAACCCGGTCACCAGGCTTCCCCTTCCCCCTGAAGCGCCATCATCCCCAACTCCCTTGCCGTCGGGACTCCTTGCCCATCGTGTCACGCATACGGCACCGGTGCGCGGGCGATCTCCGCCAGAGAGTGACCGACGCCACGCCCGGTGGCCTTACGATGGCGCGGTGCTGGTCAAGTGGATTCGCTGCACCGTGGTGGACCGTCGCGGGTTCGAGCGCGGGCAGCGGAAATGGGCGGGGCTTCTGGGGGAGCCGGGGTTTCGGGGACAGGGCGGAGGCTGGAGCCGGCACCGGCCGGGAGTGGCGCACATCTTCGCCTTCTGGGAGAGCCGGGCCTTCTACGACTCCTTCATGGCCCGCTCGCACGACCGGCTGGCCGCGGCCCAGTCCGGCACGTTCAAGGACGCCCAGGCCAAGCTGTTCGAGTACCGCTTCGACGTGAAGACCGGCTTCGAACCCCGGTTCACGGACGCGGACCTGGTCCGGGTGGCCCTCAGCCGGGTGCATGAGGAGCGGGTCGAGCACTTCACGCTGATGCAGGAGAAGGTCTGGAATCCGGCCATGGCGGGCTCGCCCGGCATGATCCGGGGCATGTTCGGCGAGGGGCCCGAGAACGACTTCCTGGTCCTGTCGATGTGGCGCTCGGCGGCCGAGCACGGAAAGTACCGCACCGAACGCGTGGAGCGGCTGGCCCTGCGCGCCCAGACCGAGGCCGACATAGCCTCCCTGACCGGCGACATCGTGGAACTGGAGCCCTCCTGGACGGTCTGAGCCGTGCGAGCGGTGTGACCTACGCCGTATGAAGGCCGTACGAGTGCCCTACCCGGCTCCGGGCCCCGTAGGGTTTCCGACATGGCACGACCACGGCGCATCGTCCTTGTCCGGCACGGAGAGTCAGTGGGCAACGTCGATGACTCCGTGTACGAGCGCGAGCCCGACCACGCCCTCGCGCTGACCGACCGCGGCCGGGAGCAGGCCGCGGAGACCGGCGAGCACCTGCGCGAGATATTCGGCCAGGAACGCGTGAGCGTCTACGTCTCCCCGTACCGCCGTACCCACGAGACCCTGGACACCTTCCGCCTCGACCCCGGTCTCACACGCGTGCGCGAGGAGCCCCGGCTGCGTGAGCAGGACTGGGGCAACTGGCAGGAACGCGACGACGTCCGGCTGCAGAAGGCGTACCGGGACGCGTACGGGCACTTCTTCTTCCGCTTCCCGCAGGGCGAGTCCGGCGCCGATGTGTACGACCGCGTCGGCGGCTTCCTGGAGAGCCTGTTCCGCAGCTTCGAGGAGCCCGACCACCCGCCGAACGTCCTCCTGGTGACGCACGGACTGGCGATGCGGCTGTTCTGCATGCGGTGGTTCCACTGGACGGTGGACGACTTCGAGTCCCTGTCTAACCCCGGGAACGCGGAGGTGCGCATGCTCGTGCTCGGGGAGGACGGCAAGTACACCCTGGACCGGCCCTTCGACCGCTGGCGGGACCCGGTTCCGCACTGGGCCGACCGATAGAGTGGCGGGAAGATGATCCCTGATTCCTTCTCCGTCTCCTCCCGGCGCCTGGAGCGCGCCCTGTCCAGCCTGCGCGGCCTCGCGGTGGGCGACGCGCTCGGCTCCCAGTTCTTCGTCCCGGTGAACCACCCGCTGCTCAAGCGCCGCGAGCTGCCCGCCGGGACCTGGCAGTGGACCGACGACACCGAGATGGCCTGCTCGGTCGTCTCCGTCCTCGCAGGTCACCAGCGCATCCACCAGGACGAGCTGGCCCGTTCCTTCGCCGATCACCACGACTTCGACCGCGGCTACGGCCCCGCCGTGAACAGGCTGCTCCGGCTCGTCCGCGAGGGCGCCGACTGGCGGGAACTGGCCGCCCAGCTCTTCGAGGGCCGCGGCTCCTGGGGCAACGGCGCCGCGATGCGCATCGCGCCCCTGGGCGCCTGGTACGCGGACGACCCCGAGCAGGCGACGCACCAGGCCGAGATCTCCGCCTACACCACCCATCAGCACCGCGAAGCGGTGGCCGGCGCCATGGCCGTGGCCGCCGCCGCCGCGCTGGCCGCCGCTCCCGGTGGCCGGCCGAGCCCCGAGGACCTGCTGGACGGCGTGATCGCCCTGGTGCCCAGAAGCGCCGTGGGCGCCGGACTGCGCCGCGCGCGGGACATGCTCGACTACGGGGACGCGGCCACCGTCGCGGCCGTCCTCGGCTGCGGGCGCCGGACCAGCGCGCACGACACCGTGCCGTTCGCCCTGTGGTCGGCCGCGCGCTCCCTCGGCGACTTCGAGCACGCCTTCTGGACGACCGCGCAGGTCGGCGGGGACGTGGACACGACGTGCGCGATCGTCGGCGGCGTCCTGGCGTCCGGCGAGGCCGGAGCACCGCCCGCGGCCTGGGCGGAGCGGACCGAGTCGCTGCCGGACTGGGTGCCGGGGCGCGCCTGACGCACGGGCCGGCGATGTGATGTTCCCGGCTAGGAGGGGCCGGGGTGTCGAGGCGGCGGCGGGGCGGCGTAGTCTAAGTGCGCCATGCCGTACGAACCACCCACTCATACCGTCGAGCGCTCCCTTCGCGCCACGACCGGGGCGAAGGTCATCGCCGGCGTCGACGAAGTGGGGCGGGGTGCCTGGGCCGGACCCGTCACCGTCTGCGCGGCGGTCACCGGACTGCGTCGCCCGCCCGAAGGGCTCACCGACTCCAAGCTCCTGACGGTCAAGCGCCGTGCGGAACTGGACGGGATACTGCGGTCGTGGGTGACGGCCTTCGCCCTGGGTCACGCCTCTCCGGAGGAGATCGACGACCTGGGCATGACCGCCGCCCTGCGGCTTGCCGCCGTCCGCGCCCTGGAAGCCCTGCCGGTCCGGCCCGAGGCCGTCATCCTCGACGGCAAGCACGACTACCTCGGCGCGCCCTGGCGGGTGCGCACGGTGATCAAGGGTGACCAGTCCTGTGTGGCCGTCGCGGCCGCCTCGGTGATCGCCAAGGTGTACCGCGACAACATGATGGCCGAACTCGGTGCCGGCCATGCGGACTTCGGATTCGCGGACAACGCCGGGTATCCGTCGCCGGTGCACAAGGCGGCACTGGAGGAGCGGGGCCCCACCCCGTACCACCGCCTGTCGTGGGCGTATCTTGATGCGCTGCCCCGGTGGCGGCACCTCAAGAAGGTCCGCAGCCTCGCGGACGGCGGCGTCCCGGTGATCGAGGGCCAGCTCGGCTTCGATTTCTGACGCTTCCGCCCGCGCCGATGTGCCACCCGGCCATCGGCGTCGTACCAACGTTTGATAAAGATCAGCTCATGCCTCTCCTTCCCGAGGAGCCTCAGATTCACGAGAGTGCCCAGGGTCCCGTTGCGACTCCGGCCAGCAGCCGCGTCGCGCCGACCCCCCGTCCCGTACCCGGCCCCCGCCCCGCGGCTCCGGCCCGCCCCGGCCGTCCCGGACCCCCGCGGCCCGCGCCGCCGGCGCAGCGCGCGCCGCGTGACGTGGCTCCGGCCAAGCCGGGCCCGTCGGCCCCCGCCGCACCCGCCGCGCCCGCGGCCGGTCCCCAGATCCAGCTCATCCCGGCCTCGGCCGAGGGTGCGCTCGACGCCGCCGAGGAGGCGCTGGACCTGCTGCTGGACTCCGGCCGCGCCCCCAGCGAGGTGCTGGTGCTCACCACGGGTGCCCGGCACCCGTGGGCCGAGCACGAGCTGTCCTTCGGCGAAGCGTCCTACTGGGCGCAGCAGGACGCCGGTGACGACGTCTTCTACGCCGACGGCGCCGCGGCCGACCGTGCCGCCACCCGGCCCGTGGTCATCGTGGCCGTCAACGGCGGCCCGGCCGCCGCTGCCGCCACCGTCCTTCCGCTCGCCCACACGCGGGCTGGAACCCTGCTGATCGTCTGCGGCGACCCGCAGCAGATCAACTCGGTGCTGGGCACCGGGGTCTGACCCCACCGCACGACTGACGGCGCCGCGCGTGCCGGACAGCCGCTCTGCCCGGACGAGGCAGCAGGCGACTGCTCGGCCCGCTCGGCGCCGCAGTGGCGTCCAGGGCCCGGAGCGGCGCCGAAGTGTCCGGCGCCGCCGACGTGTTCCCGCTCAGCGGGCCGCGACCCGGCGCATGACCTCCGAGACCGGTCCCCCGGTGCGCGGCATCAGGGGCGGCGACTCCGACAGGGCGAAGGGCTCCGGCGCGGAGTGCGCGTTGGGATGGCGTCCGCCGCGTCCCTCGCCGAGCACCTGCCAGCCGTCGTGCGTCAGCGTGATGTACGCGCCGCAGCGCAGCCCGTGCAGCGTGCAGGCGTCGCGCAGCCCCCACATCCAGGCGCCGTCCTCCTCGGTCCAGCGTGCGTCGCCCTCGCGGCAGTAGAGCAGCACGGCGGTGCGCACCGGGGTACGGCGGCGCAGGTCGTGCGGGATGACCCGGCGCAACTGGTCCAGCAGCGCGTTGCGGAACATCCAGCCGTCCGCCGGGGCGGAACGCCGGGTGAACGAGGCGCTGGCGTGGAGCCGTTCGTCCGGATCGAGGACGGCCACGATCGCGGTGGACGGCTTGGGGCGATGGCGGACGTGCAGGCCGCTGACGACCTCGCGCGGGTTGCGCAGCAGGGGGATTCCGGCGGCAGCCCACTCCGCGGGCTCGAGCAGACGGCTGACGGAAGCGGCGGACGCGGACGTCGTCAACGAGGCCGCCGAGGACGAGGCGAATCCGAAGGTCACGTTCCTCCCTTCGGCTACGCGCCCACACTGCGGGCGAGGTCGGATTCGGGGGAGCGCGCACCGCAGTGAAGCCCAGCCGGAACACGGGCGAGCCGTGCGGGGAGCGGACTTCAATTCTTCCTGTCGAACTTGGATGCGGCAACGAGCAATTGAGGCTGCCGACACTTATCTGGTGGTCCGGGGCTTATATCCCTACCCACAGAGGCCGTTGATGACGCCTGGGGCGGGGCGGTGTCCGCGATCGGGCTCCTCAGGTTCAGGAGGAAGTGGTCGCGGAAGCCGACGGCTTGCCCCTCGGCAGCAGGACCAGTGTCAGCACCAGCCCCGCGGCGGCGAAGCAGGCTCCGGCGAGGAACGCGTCATGGAAGACCTCGGTGCGGGCCTGGGTGACCCGTGCGGGCACGCCGTCCGCCCAGGTGGTCAGCTCCGCGACCCGGCGGAAGGCGTAGGTGGCCGCCACGGCCAGGCCGAGCGCGCCGCCCATTTCCTGTGCGGTGTTGATCAGACCGGCGGACAGCCCCGACTCGTCCTCGTCGGTGCCCGCGAACGCCGAGACCTGTACCGGCACGAAGGACAGGCCGAGACCGAGGCCGGCGACCAGGAAGGCCGGCAGCAGGCCGGTGAGGTAGCCGGAGCCGGACGGGGCCCGCCACAGCAGGAACATGCCCGCGCCGGTCAGTGCGAGCCCGGCCGTCAGCACCGGCTTGGCGGCGACCTTGGTGACCAACTGTGAGGCCACACCCGCGCCGACCGCCACGATCACCGCCAGAGGTACGTACGCCAGACCGGTCCGCAGCGGCGAGTAGTCGAGTACCTGCTGCATGAAGAGGCTCGCGAAGAAGAACAGGGTCACGCAGGTGCCCAGCAGGAGCACGGCGACCACGTTGGCGGCCCGCAGAGACTTGCGTCCGAAGACCTCGAGCGGGATGAGAGGTGCCTTCGCCCGGCGCTCGACCAGCACGAAGCCGGTGAGCAGCACGGCGGAGAGCGCGAAGCCGCCGTACACGCGGCCCATGGGCACATCGGAGTCGTCGACCGTCTGGCCCAGGCTGAAGATCAGCAGCACCAGTCCGGTGGTGAGCAGTACGGCACCGGCCACGTCGAAGGACCTCCGGCGCTCCGGCGACCTGCTCTCGGCGACGACCAGGGGCGCCACCAGCGCTCCCAGGAGACCGATGGGCACGTTGATGAAGAACACCCAGCGCCAGCCCGGCCCGTCGGTGAGGAGTCCGCCGAGAGTGACACCGGCGACGGCGGCGACACCGCTGAGGGCACCCCACGCGCCGAGCGCCTTGTTCCGCTCGGGGCCCTCGGCGAAGCTGCCGGTCAGCAGGGAGAGCGCGGCGGTGGCGATGAACGCGGCCCCGAGCCCCTGGGCGGCCCGCGCGCCGATCAGCGTGGCCGCGTTCTGCGCCAGGCCCGCGCCCAGCGAGGCGAGGGCGAACAGCACCAGACCTGTGCGCAGCATGCGGCGGCGGCCGAAGGTGTCGGCCAGCCGTCCGGTCAGCAGCAGGAAGCCGCCGAGCAGCATGCCGTAGGTGGTGACGACGTACTGCAAGGCCGTCTGGGAGAAGCCCAGTTCGTCCTCGATGGTGGGGAGGGCGACGTTCACGATGGACACGTCGAGGAAGGTCATGAAGCCGGCCAGGCACAGGAAGGCCAGGACGAGACCGGGGCGGTGGGGCGGTGCCGGGGCCGTGCTGCGGGTGGAGTCGCGCAGGGATTCTCGGGTGGGCATGGCACTCCCTGGGAGAGGCGTCCGGAGCGGACGGAGGCGGGATCTGCCGGGAAGCTAGCACCCTGAGTAAAGTAGGTACCTAGAGGAAAGTGACTTACCTGGGAGGGGTCGCATGACCGCACCGGCCGTACGGAAGACCCCTGTCGACCCGGAGCTGGCCTGTCCGGTCTCGCCGGTGCTCGACATCGTCTTCAGCCGCTGGACCACCCCGATCCTGTGGTGCCTGAACGAGTTCGGGCGGCAGCGGTTCGTCGTGCTCCAGCGGAACATCGCCACCATCACGCCCAAGGTGCTCACCCAGCGGCTGCGCCAGCTCGAGCGGGACGGCCTGGTGGTACGCACGTACCACCCCGAGGTGCCGCCGCGCGTCGAGTACGAGATCAGCGAGCTGGGGCGCAGCCTCGCCCCGATCTTCGCCCAGCTCGCCGAGTGGTCGGCGGAGAACCTGCCGAAGGTCGACCTGGCGCGCAGGGAGTTCGACGAGGGCACCGGGGCGCGCTGAGCCGGGGTACCGCGTCGCGGCGGGTGCCTCAGGCGCTGATGCGGGCGGAGGTGTCACCCTCGTCGTCCGCGCCCTCCTCCGTCTCCACGGGGCGCTGGGCCAGGAGGCGTTCGGCGCGGTCGGGGGCGAGGTCCAGGGTGGGCATCAACTGCGGGAGCGTGATGCTGGGCAGGAGGTGCCGCAGCAGGACCGTCACCCGCTCGCTGAGGTCCGCGCGCTCGCACAGGATCTGCGACATCCACTGGATGCCGGTGAAGGCACCGGCGAGCATGTCGGCGGTCTCCGCCGGGTCGACGTGCGGCAGCAACTCCCCGCGCTCCCGCGCCTCCAGGAGCAACTGGGTGAGCCGGTTCGCCCAGGACTGGAACGGCGTGCCGTGGAACGGGTTGCTCCGCTCCGGGCCCTCTCCCCACTGGTCCATCGCCAGGCCCACACTGGCCCGCGTCAGCGGATCGTGCCGCAGTTGGTGCGCGAAGAGCAGCCCTTGGTCGATCAGTTCCTGCACCTTGGTGCGCTGCGGGGGCAGGGGGCCCACTTCCAACTGGGCCGCGATGACCCCGAGGGCCAGTTCCTCCTTCGACGCGAAGTGGAAGTAGAGGCCACCCTTCGTGACCCCGGCGCGCGCGAGGATCTCGGTGATCGTGGCGGCGCTGTAACCGCGTTCGTCGAAGACGGCGGCCGCTGCCAGCAGGATCGTCTTGCGGGTCTGGATCGCGCGTGCTTGGCGTGCCATGGGCTGTCGCCCCTGTTTCTATGTCAGAGCTTGGTCGGGTTCGCTCACGAAGCGAACCGGACTGTCAGTATTTTGTCGAGGGGGAACGAGCCTCGATCGCACCAGACTCAAAGGGCAATCCATGTCTGAAGGCATTAGCTTCATAGCCGTTCGCGCCGCCGTCGGCACCTCATCGGCCGGACGGACGGTCATGACACAAGCCCCGGACCCCGCCGCACCGCCCGAAGAGCAGACCGATCCGCTGGTTCTTGTACCGGACTCCGCCGACACCGGTCAACCTCCCTCGTACGGCGGCCGGGCCACCGGCGAACTCGTCCACCGGCCGGACGCCGCCGACGCCTTCCCCGTGGAATGGACGCGGCTCGCCGAACACCACTACCTGGTCGCCGCCGACTGGCCCGTCGGCCACCGCTTCTTCGCCCCGCTCCCCGGCGGTGTCCAGGACCCGCTGCTGGTCGCGGAGACCACAAGGCAGACCGCGATGATGCTGGCCCATGCCGAGTACGGCGTTCCGGCCGGCCACCACTTCGTCATGTGGGACGTGGAATACGCCCTCGCCACGGCCGACTTCGGCCTCTCGGACGCCTCGGGGCGCATCGACGTCGTGGTGGAGTGCTCCGAGGTCCAGATGCGGGCCAGGAGCCTGGCCGGGATGAGGGTGCGGCTCACCTTCCGGCGCGGCGGGCGCCTACTGGCCACGAGCGCGGGCAGCCTGAGCTGCACCTCGGAGCGGGCCTACCGCAGGCTGCGCGGCGACAAGCTGGCCGCCGCCGGTGACCCCGTACCGCTGCTGGACGGCGTACCGCCCGAGCGGGTCGGCCGTCGTGACCCCGGGGACGTCGTGCTCGCGCCGGCCGAGGACGGGTCCGGCTGGCGGCTGCGGCTCGACACCGCCCATCCCACGCTCTTCGCACGGGCCAACGACCACGTCCCCGGCATGGTGCTCCTGGAGGCGGCCCGGCAGGCCGCCGTCGCGCTGGCACCCGAGGGCCGTTTCCTGCCCGCCTCGCTGACGATCGCGTTCCACCGGTACGCCGAGCTGACCGAGCCGTGTCTTGTCCGCGCCCGGCGCGAAACCTCGCCCGAGGGTGACGTCTCGGTCCACGTCGAGGGCGTCCAGGGTGACGAGGCCGTCTTCACGGCCACCCTCGGCGACACCCCGGAGGTGGTCCGATGACCCGGCGCGTCCTCATCACCGGATCGAGCGGTTTCATCGGCGGACACGTCCTGAGCGCCGCCCGCGCCGCCGAGGACGTGCGGCTCCGCCTGCTCGTCCGCACCCCGCCGGCCACGCCCGACCCGGACGTCGAGTACGTGCGCGGCGACCTGACCGACCCCGCCTCGCTGCACGGCGTCTGCGCGGACGTGGACGCCGTGGTGCACTGCGCCGGGCGGATCGGCGGCGACGCGGAGCTGCTGCGCCAGGCCAACGACCTCGGTACCCGCGCCCTGGCGCACGAGGTACGGCGGGCGGGGGTCGAGCGGTTCGTGTACCTCGGCACGGCGGCCGTGCACGGACGCGGGCCCTTCCGCGACGTCCGGCCCGGCGAGGTGCCCCTCACCCCGGCCTCCGAGACCAGCCGCACCCGGGCGGCCGCCGAGGAGCACGTCCTCGCGGCGGGCGGCACGGTCCTGCGCCCCCATCTCGTCCACGGCAGGGGCGACCGCTGGGTGGTCCCCGGCATCCTGGCCCTGCTGCGTACCCTGGGCGGCCTGCCGGACGGCTGGGCCGGGCTCCAATCGATGATCGACGCGGACACCCTGGGGCGGATCGCGTTCGCGGCGGCCACGACAGGCCCCGCGGACGGTGGGGGACGCGTCCACTACGTCACCCATCCCGATCCCGTGCCGGGGGAACTGCTGCTGTCCGCCGTGGCCGAGACGTTCGGGCTCTTCGCCGACGACGCACCTCGCATCTCGGCCGACACCGCCCAGGAGCGGGTCCACGACCACCCCGCCGCCCGGCACCATCTCGGCATGCTCGCCACCGACCACTGGTTCACCGACGAGCAGCTCTGGAGCGGGCTCGGCATCGCACCGGGCGACGGATTCGCCGCGCGCTTCCGGGAGTACGCCGACTGGTATCGCGGGCAGGCCGGGCTGCCGCCGTCGGACGCCCGGCGCCGGCCGGCGGCAGCGTTCGAGGGGACGCGGTGAGTTAACGGCGCGTTCTCGTATCCCGGCCACGCGCGCGTGGCCGGGATACGAGCCGCGAGCGCGTGGCCGGGATACGAGCCGCGAGCGCGTGGCCGGGATACGAGCCGCGAGCGCGTGGCCGGGATACGAGCCGCGAGCGGTTCCCCTTCGGCGCGGCTCGGCTCACATCCGGGCGCCCCTGGTAGGACCGGATCATGACGCGAGGACCCGGCCGCCACCTGCTCGCCACCAGCCTGCGCTCCCTGACCGTGCGCAACTTCCGGCTCTTCGCGGTCGGCCAGATCGCCTCCGCCACCGGCACCTGGATGATGGCGGTCGCCCAGGACTGGCTCGTACTGGAACTGACCGGCAACTCCGGCGCGGCCCTCGCCACCGTCACCGCCCTCCAGTTCACCCCGGTCCTCCTGCTGACCCTGTACGGCGGCCGGCTCGCCGACCGGTACGACAAACGCGCCCTCCTGACCGGCGCCAACATCGCCTCCGGCGTCTTCGCCCTGGCCCTCGGCCTCCTGGTGACCGCCGACGCCGCCCGGCTCTGGCACGTCTACGCCGCGGCCGCCGCGCTCGGCGTGGCCAACTCCGTGGAGGTGCCGGCCCGGCTGTCCTTCATCACCGAGCTCGTGGGCCCAGAGCTGCTCCCCAACGCCTCCGCGCTCAGCGGGGCCTACTTCAACATCGCGCGCGTGCTGGGCCCGTCGCTGGCCGGGCTGCTGATCCAGTGGTCGGGCACCGGCACCGCCATGCTCCTCAACGCCGTCAGCTACACGGCCACGGTCGCCGGACTGCGCGCCATGCGCCCGGCGGAGCTGCACCGCGCACCCCGCCCGGCCACGCCCCCGCGCGTCACCGAGGGCCTGGCCCACCTGCGCACCCGGCCCGACCTGCTCACCACGCTCGCGCTGGTCGCGGCGGTCGCCCTCTTCGGTCTCAACCTGCCGCTCACGCTGCCGCTCATGGCCCGCGTCGTGTTCCACACCGAGGCCGCCTCCTTCGGGCTCCTCACCGCCGCGCTCGCCGGAGGCTCCCTGCTGGCCGCGCTGGCCGGCACCCTGCGCCGCGACCGCCCCTCGGCGCGGCTGGTGGCCGTCTGGGGATGTGCCTTCGGCGCCCTGGAGCTGATCACGGCGTGGGCGCCGAACCTGCCGGTCGCGCTGGCGCTCCTGGTGCCGACCGGATTCGCCTCGCTCTACTTCGTCCAGGCGGCGAACCACCGCATCCAACTGGGCGGCGACCCGGCCCACCGAGGCCGGGTGATGGCCCTCTACACCGTCATCCTGCAAGGCAGCACACCGCTGGGCGCCCTCTTCGTCGGCGCCGCCACCCACACCCTCGGCGCCCGCTCCGGACTGTGGGCAGGCGGCCTCGTCGCGCTGCTCGCCGCGCTCGTGGCTCTGGCGGTGGCCCGCGACGACGCGCCTGCACCGGTGCCCGGGCATCCGCAGGCCAGGCCGACGGGCAGCCGTCCGTAGCGGCGGCGGGCGAGTGGCCGGATGTCGGTGCGGTGCGGTTGCATGGGGGCATGAACGATCTGGAGCCGCTGCGTACCGAAGCCGACGCCGTCCTCGCCGAGCTGGTCGGCGCCCCGGAGGGGGCGGCGCGGCTGCGGGAGGACCAGTGGGAGGCGGTCAAGGCCCTGGTGGTCGACCGTCGCCGGGCCCTGGTCGTGCAGCGCACCGGCTGGGGCAAGTCGGCCGTGTACTTCGTCGCCACCGCCCTGCTCCGCCGCCGCGGCTCCGGCCCCACGGTGATCGTCTCGCCGCTGCTGGCGCTGATGCGCAACCAGGTCGAGTCGGCGGCGCGGGCCGGGATCCAGGCCCGCACCATCAACTCGGCCAACCCCGAGGAGTGGGACGCCATCCATGAGGAGGTGGAGCGCGGCGAGGTCGACGTGCTGCTGGTGAGCCCGGAGCGGCTCAACTCCGTCGACTTCCGCGACCGCATGCTGCCCAAGCTGGCGGCCACCACCGGCCTGCTGGTCGTGGACGAGGCGCACTGCATCTCCGACTGGGGCCACGACTTCCGCCCCGACTACCGCAGGCTCCGCACCATGCTCCAGGAGCTGGCGCCGGGCGTGCCCGTGCTCGCGACCACCGCCACGGCCAACGCGCGCGTCACGGCGGACGTGGCCGAGCAACTGGGCACCGGCGCGGGCGAGGCGCTGGTGCTGCGGGGGCGGCTGGACCGGGAGAGCCTGCGGCTCGGTGTGGTCCGGCTGCCGGACGCCGCGCACCGGCTGGCGTGGCTGGCCGAGCACCTGAACGACCTGCCGGGCTCCGGGATCATCTACACGCTGACCGTCTCGGCCGCCGAGGAGGTCACCGCCTACCTCCGCGCACGCGGCTTCGCCGTCGCCTCGTACACCGGCCGCACGGAGAACGCCGACCGCCAGCAGGCCGAGTCCGACCTGCTGGACAACCGGGTCAAGGCCTTGGTGGCCACCTCCGCGCTGGGCATGGGCTTCGACAAGCCTGACCTGGGCTTCGTGGTCCACCTCGGCTCGCCGTCCTCACCGATCTCCTACTACCAGCAGGTGGGCCGCGCTGGCCGAGGCGTCGAGCACGCCGACGTGCTGCTGCTGCCGGGCAAGGAGGACGAGGCGATCTGGCGGTACTTCGCCGAGGTCGCCTTCCCGCCCGAGGCGCAGGTCCGCCAGACCCTGGCCGCCCTCGCCGACGCGGGCCGCCCGCTGTCGGTGCCCGCGCTGGAGTCGCTGGTGGATCTACGGCGCACCCGGCTGGAGCTGATGCTGAAGGTGCTCGACGTGGACGGCGCCGTCCACCGGGTGAAGGGCGGATGGACGGCCACCGGCGCCGACTGGGTCTACGACGCCGAGCGGTACGCGTGGGTCGCCCGCCAGCGCGCCGCCGAGCAGCAGGCCATGCGGGACTACGTCGGCACGGACGAATGCCGGATGGCGTTCCTGCGCCGCCAGCTCGACGACGTGGAGGTCACTCCCTGCGGCCGCTGCGACAACTGCGCCGGCGCCTGGATCGACACGGGCGTCTCCACCGAGGCGTTGTCGGCCGCCGCCGGTGAACTGGACCGGCCGGGTGTGGAGATCGAGCCCCGCCGCATGTGGCCGACCGGGATGCCCGCTCTGGGGATCGACCTCAAGGGCCGCATCCCGGCGAAGGAGCAGTGCGCGACCGGACGTGCCCTCGGGCGGCTGTCGGACATCGGCTGGGGCAACCGGCTCAGGCCGCTGCTGGCCGAGCAGACGCCCGACGGTCCCGTCCCGGACGACATGCTGAAGGCCGTGGTCGAGGTCCTCGCCGACTGGGCGCGCTCGCCCGGCGGCTGGGCGTCGAAGACCCCGGACGCCATGGCCCGCCCGGTCGGCGTCGTCGCCATGCCCTCGCTGAACCGCCCGCAGCTCGTGGCTTCCCTCGCGGAACGGGTGGCCGCGATCGGACACCTGCCGTTCCTCGGAGCGCTCGCGTACACGGGGGAGGCCGGCGCGCATCAGGCGCACCGCAGCAACTCCGCCCAGCGGCTCCAGGCGCTGGCCTCCGCGTTCACCGTGCCCCAGGATCTGGCGGCCGCTCTGGCCGCCGCTCCCGGCCCGGTCCTGCTCGTGGACGACCGGACCGAGTCCGGCTGGACCCTGGCGGTCGCGGCGCGGCTGCTGCGGCGGGCGGGGGCGCAGGAGGTCCTGCCGCTGGTGCTGGCCGCGACGGGGTGAGGTCGCGGGCGCTTCGGGGTGCGCCGGGTCGCTTGTCGTGTCCCTGCTTCGACTTATCCACAGGCTCGAGCGGGATCACGGGATTCGCGGGATCGTCAGCGCATGACGAATCACGGCGAAACGACCGGACCCTTCGAAAACGGTGACATCGTCGCGGGAGCGCCCTTCAGCGGGCAGACCGCGCCCGACTCCCCGATCGCCCTGCGCACCCCGGCCGAGCTGGCCGACGCCCTGCCCTACCTCCTCGGCTACCGCCCGGAAGACAGCATGGTGCTGGTCTGCCTGCACGGCCGTGGCAGCTTCGGCGGCCGCGCCCGCCTGGGCATCCCGGCCAAGGACGAGGACTGGCCGGCCGCCGCGCGGCAGATGGCCAGAGGGCTGGTGATCTCCAGCGAACGGCGCAGCACACGGCCCGACCGGCTCGTGGCCTACCTCTGCCAGGAGCCACGGCCGGGCGAGACGGGGCAGGACGTGATGCGCAGGCTCGCCCCGCTCGCCCAACTGCTGCGCACCGAGTGCGGCAGCCTCGACGTGCCGGTGATCGAGGCGCTGTGCGTCTCGGACAACCGCTTCTGGTCCTACGTCTGCCCGGTCGAGAGCTGCTGCCCGCCCGAGGGCACCCCGATGGGCCTCTCGGGCACCTCGGTACTGGCGGCCGCGGCCACCTATGCAGGGATGCAGGTGCGGGGCACCCTGAAGGAACTGCGCGCGAGGATGCAGCCCTGGGAGACCTCGGCCGCCCTGGAGCAGGAGGTCGCGCTCGACACCGCGGGCATGGCTCTCGTGCCCCGCATCCTGGACGACGCGAGCCGCGCCGAGGTGGCCGGGGAGACGCTGGACCTGGCCGGACGGATCATCCGCCGGTTCGCCGAAGCCGCACCGGTGTCGGGCAGCCACCCGGCGGACGTCCGCGACGACGCGCTCCTCGGCCACGACGAGGCGGCCACCCTCATCCTCGGCCTTCAGGACCGGACGACCCGGGACCGGGCGGCTGCCTGGATGGAGGGCGACGAAGGAGCTCCCGCCCTGCGGCTCTGGCGAGCACTGGCCCGCCGTTGCGTCGGCCCGTACCGCGAGCACGCGGCGGCTCCGCTGACCCTGGCCGGGTGGGTGGCCTGGTCGACCGGCGACGAACTGGAGGCCCGCGAGGCCCTGGCCATGGCCCTCGGAGCGGACCCCGAGTACTTGTTCGCCCAGCTCCTGCACCGGGCGTGCAACGAGGGTCTCGACCCCGAGTCCATCCGCCGCTGCCTCCGCCTGGAGCGGGAAGGGCGCGCGTCCGCCAAGAAGGACGAGCAGCCGCCGAAGGGGAGCGTTCCCGAGCAGAAGACCCGCTCCCAGCTCGCTCCGGGCGCCCCGCCCGCCGCAACGGACTCCCAGGCGAAGGCCGACCGGGACCCGGCCGACCCCGCCCGCCGAAGGCGCCGGAACCGCTCCACCGGCCCCGCCGAACCGGGCCCCCGCCCCCAGCGGCCGCAAGGCCGAAGCTGCCGACCGCCCCGCTCGCAGTCCCAGCCGTCACGCTCCCAGCCGTCCGCCGCCGGCCGGGTATGCGGCAAGAGGAGGGACGGCTGAGCGGTCGCTCCCACCTGCCCGATCCTCGCGTCCGGCACCGGCGGATTCACCGATCCTCCCAGCGAACGGAGTGTTTATCGTCAGGAAGACGACTATGATCGCGGCATGCCCTACGACCCGTCAGCGTTCCCGCCCTTCGCCGTCACCGTGGACCTGGTCGTGCTGACCGTGCGCCGCCACGCCCTGTGTGCGCTGGCGGTACGGCGAGGCGAGGCTCCCTTCCAAGGGCGGTGGGCGCTCCCCGGCGGCTTCGTACGGGACGACGAGGACCTGTCCCAGGCGGCGGCGCGCGAGCTGACCGAGGAGACCGGGCTCTGCGCCCACGATCCGGCGACCCCGGCGCAGGACAACGGCGCCCATCTGGAACAGCTCGCCACCTACGGCGACCCGAAGCGCGACCCCCGCATGCGTGTGGTCAGCGTCGCCCACCTGGCCCTCGCACCCGACCTCCCGGCCCCGCGCGCGGGCGGCGACGCGAGCAACGCGCGCTGGGCACCGGTGGAGGAACTGCTCCAGCAGGGCGGGCACGGCCGCGACGGCGAACCGATGGCGCCCCTGGCCTTCGACCACGCCCAGATCCTCTCCGACGGGGTGGAGCGCGCCCGCTCCAAGATCGAGTACTCGTCGCTGGCCACCGCCTTCTGCCCGCCGGAGTTCACGGTCGGCGAGCTGCGGCGGGTCTACGAGGCCGTCTGGGGCGTGGCGCTCGACCCGCGCAACTTCCATCGCAAGGTCACCGGAACCCCCGGATTCCTCGTCCCCACGGGCGGCACCACCACCCGCCAGGGCGGCAGGCCCGCCCAGCTTTTCAGGGCCGGCGGCGCCACCCTGCTCAACCCCCCGATGCTTCGCCCCGAGGTCTGAGACCGCGCCTCGAACCACCGTCCGCACGGCAGTTGGGCAGGCGGTACGCGCCGGATGCTCATCGGGCAAGTGGGCCATGCAGGTTGACCATGCGCCGAACAACTGCCGGACAGAAGAGGCGATACCCGGAAAACGGGACATAGCGCGCTAGCCTGCTGCAGGTGATCCAGGCTGTCGGACTGACCAGTGATTTCCCCAAAGCCCAGCCACCCGCGGTCGAAGACGTCTCCTTCGAAGCGCGCTCCGGCCATGTGACCGCCCTCCTCGGAGCGGCGGGAGCGGGCAAGACGACGGTGCTCAGGCTGATGCTCGAACTCCAGCGAGGGCGCGGCATCACGTACTTCAGGGGCCGTCCCCTGCACTGCATCGCCCACCCGTCACGCGAAGTCGGCGTACTCCTCGGTGATGTGCCCGGACACCCCGCCCGCACGGTCCGGGGCCACCTGCGGATGCTCTGTGCCGCGGCGGGAGTCCCCGCCCGACGGGCCGACGAAGTCCTCGAAGCGGTCGGCCTCGTCAGTCTCCGCGAGGAACGGCTCGGCACGCTGTCCCTGGGCATGGACCGCCGGCTCGGCCTGGCCTGCGCCCTGCTCCCCGACCCGCACACCCTCGTGCTGGACGAACCCGCGGCCGGACTCGCGACCCCCGAGGCGCGCTGGCTGCACACCACCCTGCGGGAGTACGTCGACCAAGGCGGCGCCGTACTCCTCGCGACCGCCGACCCCAAGGAGGCCGCCCGCAACGCCGACCACGTCGTCACCCTCGAAGCTGGCCGGATCGCCGCCGACCTGGAGGCGGAGGAGTTCGCCCGCACCCGGCTCCGCCCGCGTGTCGCCGTCCGCAGCCCCCACGCGGCACGCCTGGCGAACCTGCTCGTCAAGGAGGCCCGCACCGAACGGCGTCCCGTGGAAGTCGTCCGCGAGGACGGCAACCGGCTCTCGGTCTACGGCAGCACGACCGCCGACGTCGGGGAGGTGGCCTTCCGGAACGGCATCCTCATCCACCAACTCGCCGATGAGGCGGGCGACATGCGGGGCGGTGCGGAGGGGCAGCCGACCGACTGCGCCGAGCCGGCCGGAGAGCAGGACGCGTCACCGCCGCCGGACGCCCCCGACGAGGCTGCCCCGCAGGAGATCGCCGCGCAGGAGGCCGCCCCGCAAGAAGGCGCCGCCCTGGAGGGCGCTGAGACCGCCCAAGCCCCCGACCCGCTGCCGCTCCCCGTCGCCGTCCGCTCCTTGCGCAGTCCGCTCCGCCCCCTCCGCTACGAACTGCGGCGTGCCGCCGGCATCGGCACCGGGTTCGTCATCTGCGGGACCGCGCTCGTGGTGTCCGTCGTCACCGCCGTGGTGCTGGCCCGCATCGGGCACACTCCGCAGGCGCGTCTCTTCGCCGCCTGGCCGCGCGAACTGCCGTTGCCGCCCGTCGCGCTCGCGGCCGGGCTGCTCGGTGCGCTCTCCTTCGGGGACGAATTCCGGCACCCCGCGCTGGCGACGGATCGCGGCACCGTCCCCCGTCGGCTCGGGCTGCTCACCGCGAAACTCGCCGTCTGCGGAATCACCGCCGGAATGCTGGCCTTTCTCGCCCTGGGCTGCGACGCCGAACTTCTCTATCTCGTCTACGGCCGGGAATTGGTCCAGGTCCCCGGAGACTGGCTCCCGCTGTGCGCGAGTTGGCTGGCGCTCGTGGTCGGCTGCGCGTGGGCCGGCGTGCTGGCGGCCGGTGTCTTCCGGTCCACCGCGGCGGGACTCGCCGCCGTCCTCGCGGTGCCGGTGGCCGTCGTGCCGCTCGTACACCGGATGTTCGAAGGTTCATATGTGCGAGCGGCGGCCGGTATCCACTTGCGTATGCGGGAGGTTCTCCTGCTCCAGTGGCCCTTCGGGGGTGAGCGCTATCTGCTCGGGCTGGCGCGGGTCATCGCCCAACCCGTGGGTGGCGCGATGACGTTGTCGCTGGCCGCGCTGCTGTGCGCGTACCTGATCACGACACTGCGCGCCCGGGTGCGATGACGCCCTCAGGAGCGGTTTCAGCGGCGCCGTGCACACAACTCCCCACAGAAAGCCCGTTTATTTCCGATAAGGCGTCAATTGCGACGGGGTGAGCGATCACCCTTTCGTGTGCTTTTCACCAAAGCCCTCAAGGCAGTTGGAGGCAGCGCCGACAAATGATGCGTGAGTACCCTTGCGCACACCATGATGACCGCCGCCCGCTCCGCTGACTCCGGCCTCGCCGGACCGGGCGAACTCGACCGCTACCCCTACGCCGAGGCCCCGATGGCCGACCGCGTGGCGGCGCCCGCCTGGGAAGGCGCCGATTCCGACCTGGGCCGCGTGGGCCGGCGCGCCGCGGGCAGCCGTGGGCGCGGGCTGCACGGCCAGCTCGTCCAGCAACTGGGTCAGATGATCGTCTCCGGTGACCTGGGAGCCGATCGCCCGCTGGTGCCGGAGGAGATCGGCCAGCGTTTCGAGGTCTCCCGCACCGTCGTGCGTGAGTCCCTCCGTGTCCTGGAGGCCAAGGGCCTCGTCAGCGCCCGGCCGAACGTGGGCACCCGCGTGCGCCCGGTCGCCGACTGGAACCTGCTCGACCCGGACATCATCGAATGGCGCGCCTTCGGCCCGCAGCGTGACGACCAGCGCCGCGAGCTGAACGAGCTGCGCTGGACGATCGAGCCGCTCGCCGCCCGCCTCGCCGCCGGGCACGGCCGCGAGGACGTGCAGCAGCGCCTCGTCGACCTGGTCGAGATCATGAGCCACGCCCTCGCCCAGGGGGACGCGCTGACCTTCTCGCGCGCCGACTCCGAATTCCACGCGCTGCTCATCCAGGTCGCGGGTAACCGGATGCTGGAGCACCTGTCCGGGATCGTCTCCTCCGCCCTCCAGGTCTCCGGCGGCCCCGCCACCGGGTGCGAGCGGCCGACCGAGGCGTCCGTCGCGCAGCACGCCCGGATCGTGGACGGGCTCGGCAGCGGCGACGGTGCCGTGGCCGAGGGGGCCATGCGGCAGTTGCTCACCGTCCACCCCGAGGTGGAGCGCGTCGTTCCCGCGCCGCGCGAACACTGACGGGCGAGTGGTCGGGGCGCCCGCCCTCGCGGTGTGCCCCGGTGATCGGGACTGCGGTACCGCGACCGGGGTCCCGCCGTCGCCGGACTCGGCCGGACTCCACGGATTCCGGCCGAGTCCGGCGGTGCGACGGGCCTCCTGGACCGGCTGCGTGATCAAGACGGAATAGGCAGCGGACCGCTTCGTTCACATCTGATCGCTTTCGTCTGTCGACAGGGTGTGACTCGGGCCACGCGGATTGGGCGTAACGCTCCCGGAAACAGCGCGATGACCTAAGAGGTGAACAGCCGCGGAGGGAATACGGACGCCGTGCCAGGCGCTGTGTATCTTCCCGGCCCCGCCCGCGCCGTCGGCCCATCCCCAGGCCGGTGGTCGGCTCCTGTCCTCGCTGGACGGTGCCGAAAGCCGCTTTCCAACGTTCCGAGAGGTTGTTCGTGTCGGCCAGCACATCCCGTACGCTCCCGCCGGAGATCGCCGAGTCCGTCTCTGTCATGGCGCTCATTGAGCGGGGAAAGGCTGAGGGGCAGATCGCCGGCGACGATGTGCGTCGGGCCTTCGAAGCTGACCAGATTCCGGCCACTCAGTGGAAGAACGTACTGCGCAGCCTCAATCAGATCCTCGAGGAAGAGGGTGTGACGCTGATGGTCAGTGCCGCGGAGCCTAAGCGCACCCGCAAGAGCGTCGCAGCGAAGAGCCCGGTCAAGCGCACCGCCACCAAGACGGTCGCGGCGAAGACGGTGACCACCCGGAAGGCCACGTCCGCCCCGGCCACGTCCGCCGACGGCGAGGACTCCGCCGACGAGGCGGCCTCCGCCAAGAAGGCCGCGGCCAAGAAGACCACCGCCAAGAAGACGGCCGCGAAGAAGACCACGGCCAAGAAGACGGCGGCGAAGAAGACCGGCGCCAAGAAGGACGACGCCGAGCTTCTTGAGGACGAGGTCATCGAGGAGACCAAGTCCACCGACGAGCCCGAGGGCACCGAGGCCGCCGGCTTCGTGCTGTCGGACGACGACGAGGACGACGCGCCCGCTCAGCAGGTCGCCGCGGCCGGCGCCACCGCCGACCCGGTCAAGGACTACCTGAAGCAGATCGGCAAGGTCCCCCTGCTCAACGCCGAGCAGGAAGTCGAGCTGGCCAAGCGAATCGAGGCGGGTCTGTTCGCCGAGGACAAGCTGGCCAACTCCGACAAGCTCGCCCCGAAGCTCAAGCGCGAGCTGGAGATCATCGCCGAGGACGGCCGCCGCGCCAAGAACCACCTGCTGGAGGCCAACCTCCGTCTGGTGGTCTCCCTGGCCAAGCGCTACACCGGCCGCGGCATGCTCTTCCTGGACCTCATCCAGGAGGGCAACCTCGGTCTGATCCGCGCGGTCGAGAAGTTCGACTACACCAAGGGCTACAAGTTCTCCACGTACGCCACCTGGTGGATCCGTCAGGCGATCACCCGCGCGATGGCCGACCAGGCGCGCACCATCCGTATCCCGGTGCACATGGTCGAGGTCATCAACAAGCTCGCGCGTGTGCAGCGCCAGATGCTCCAGGACCTGGGCCGCGAGCCCACGCCGGAGGAGCTGGCCAAGGAACTCGACATGACCCCCGAGAAGGTCATCGAGGTCCAGAAGTACGGCCGCGAGCCCATCTCCCTGCACACCCCGCTGGGCGAGGACGGTGACAGCGAGTTCGGTGACCTCATCGAGGACTCCGAGGCCGTCGTCCCGGCCGACGCCGTCAGCTTCACGCTCCTCCAGGAGCAGCTGCACTCGGTGCTCGACACCCTGTCCGAGCGCGAGGCCGGCGTCGTCTCGATGCGCTTCGGCCTCACCGACGGCCAGCCGAAGACGCTGGACGAGATCGGCAAGGTCTACGGCGTGACGCGTGAGCGCATCCGCCAGATCGAGTCGAAGACCATGTCCAAGCTGCGCCACCCCTCGCGCTCCCAGGTGCTGCGCGACTACCTCGACTAGATCGAGCCGGTTCGCACACCGAAGGCCCGTCTCCCCTCGTGGGAGCCGGGCCTTCGTGCTGCGGGCCGACGCGTGCTGGATGACTCTGGGTGTTCCAGAACCACCCTGAGTGAGGAGTCCGCATGCGCCGTTCCGTTGCCCGGGCACTGATCCGGCCGCTCGCCCTGGCGGCCACGCTGACCGCGATACCCCTGATCGGCGCGGCTCCGGCCGCCGCCGACGGCGTCGTGGTCGGAGGCTTTCCGATAGATGTCTCCCAGGCCCCGTGGACGGTGGCGCTCTCCAGCCGTGACCGGTTCGGGGGTAGCCGCGCGGGCCAGTTCTGCGGCGGGGTGGCGATCGCCCCGACCACCGTCCTCACCGCCGCCCACTGCGTGGCCAACGACGTCCTGGGCACGCCGCCGAACCGGGTGCGCGACCTGAAGGTCATCACGGGCCGTACCGATCTGCTGGCGACCGACGGCCAGGAGACGGCCGTGCGGGAGGTGAAGGTCAACCCGGAGTACGACCCCGCCACCAATGAGGGGGACTACGCCGTCCTCACGCTCACCGAGCCGGTGCCGCGGAGCGCCGTCGTGCCGATGGCCGCGGTCGGTGACCCGGCGTACGCGACCGGCACGGAGGCCCTGGTCTCGGGCTGGGGCGACACCAGCGGCAATGGCGCCTACACGACCCGGCTACGCGCCGCGCGGGTCCACGTGCTGGCCGACGACCTCTGCGCCCGCGCCTATCCCGGCGGGCGGAACGGCACCTACCGCGCCGCCTCCATGCTCTGCGCGGGAGAGGCAGCAGGAGGGCCGGACGCGTGCCAGGGCGACAGCGGTGGCCCGCTGGTCGCCGAGGGGCGCCTGATCGGGCTGGTGTCCTGGGGGAGTGGCTGCGGGCAGGCCGGGAGCCCCGGTGTCTACACCCGCGTGTCCGAGGTCGTACGCATGCTGGAGCCGACCGTGGAAGGGTCCCAGGAGGCCCCCAGGCGCTCCTGAGAGGGTCTGCGGGCCCTTTTCGGGTACGCGTACGGGCGGCCGCTCCCTGGGGGAGCAGCCGCCCGTACACCGGCCTATGCCGGGGCTGGCTCGTCGGTTGGGTGCGAGATTCAGCGCTCTTCGGTGTCAGAGGTGCTGGGAACGGACGTCAGCCGCTCCGTCTCGTCCTGTATCTCAGCGGCGATCTTCTTGAGTTCCGGCTCGAACTTGCGCCCGTGGTGGGCACAGAAGAGCAGTTCTCCGCCGCTCAGCAGGACGACGCGCAGGTATGCCTGGGCGCCGCAGCGGTCGCAGCGATCGGCGGCCGTCAGCGGGCTCGCGGGGGTCAGAACAGTAGTCACGTCGCCTCTTCTCTAGCTCGACGAGCTGTCGTACCAGGGTCAACATCCAACCAGGCCGAAATCGTTCCCGCTCGTGGCTTTCCGTCGAAAATTTCTTTCCGGATGGCTGGCTGTTGCCGGTTGGCGGCGAATGTGCCGTAGTGCGTGGTCTGGTGCGTACGGTTTCGCGCGGTCTTGGGGGTCTGTCCTCCCGGCTGGGTTGCCGGTCGTTGATGAGGACGTGCCCGGAGCCTAAATGGTTCATGCCTCGAAGGGAACGTGATGTGTGCTTCACTCCATCGAGGGATCGAACGCCCGTACGACCCTCGGCTAGTCTGAGTTTCCCGACGAGGGTGGCGTTACCCCTGCTCCACCAGGCATCGGTACCCTCTGAGCGGCGACCGAAGCCGGCCCCGTACCCACCAGGGGCCCATCTGAAATTCAGCGAGGAGCGAACCGCGTGACCGCCGATACGTCCGTGCCGTCCACAGCGCTGCTGGCAGGAGCAGACCGGGACGGTTCCAACTACACCGCGCGGCACCTGCTCGTCCTTGAGGGCCTCGAAGCCGTGCGCAAACGTCCGGGCATGTACATCGGGTCGACGGACAGCCGCGGCCTGATGCACTGCCTCTGGGAGATCATCGACAACTCCGTGGACGAGGCCCTCGGCGGTTACTGCGACCGCATCGAGGTGATCCTCCACGACGACGGCTCCGTCGAGGTGCGGGACAACGGCCGCGGCATCCCCGTGGACGTGGAGCCCAAGACCGGCCTGTCCGGCGTCGAGGTCGTCATGACCAAGCTGCACGCCGGCGGCAAGTTCGGTGGCGGCTCCTACGCGGCCTCCGGCGGCCTGCACGGCGTCGGCGCCTCCGTGGTGAACGCGCTCTCCGCCAGGCTCGACGTCGAGGTGGACCGGAGCGGGAACACCCACGCCATCAGCTTCCGCCGAGGTGTTCCGGGCGCCTTCGCCCGAGGCGGCGCGGAGGCCAAGTTCGAGGCCGGGACCGGCCTGGTCAAGACCAAGAAGATCCCGAAGAACCGCACCGGCACGCGCGTGCGCTACTGGGCCGACCGCCAGATCTTCCTCAAGGACGCCAAGCTCTCCCTGGACAACCTGCACCAGCGGGCCCGGCAGACCGCGTTCCTGGTTCCCGGCCTCACCATCGTCGTACGCGACGAGATGGGCCTCGGCGACGGCGGCAGCAAGGGCGAGGAATCCTTCCGCTTCGACGGCGGCATCAGCGAGTTCTGCGAGTACCTGGCGGCCGACAAGCCGGTCTGCGACACGCTCCGTTTCTCGGGCCAGGGCACCTTCAAGGAGACCGTCCCGGTCCTCGACGAGCACGGCCAGATGACGCCCACCGAGGTCACCCGCGAACTGGGTGTCGACGTGGCGATGCGCTGGGGCACGGGCTACGACACCAACCTGAAGTCCTTCGTCAACATCATCGCCACCCCCAAGGGCGGCACGCACGTGGCCGGCTTCGAGCAGGCGGTCACCAAGACGATGAACGAGGTGCTGCGCACCAAGAAGATGCTGCGCGTCGCCGAGGACGACGTCGTCAAGGACGACGCCCTGGAGGGCCTGACCGCTGTCGTCACGGTCCGCCTGGCCGAGCCGCAGTTCGAGGGCCAGACCAAGGAGGTGCTCGGCACCTCTGCGGCCCGCCGCATCGTCTCCACCGTGATCGCCAAGGAACTCAAGGCGTTCCTGACCTCCTCCAAGCGGGACGACGCAGCTCAGGCCCGCACGGTCATGGAGAAGGTGGTCGCCGCGGCCCGCACCCGTGTGGCCGCCCGCCAGCACAAGGACGCCCAGCGGCGCAAGACCGCCCTGGAGTCCTCGTCCCTGCCCGCCAAGCTCGCCGACTGCCGCAGCGACGACGTCGACCGCAGCGAGCTGTTCATCGTCGAGGGCGATTCCGCGCTCGGTACGGCCAAGCTGGCCCGGAACTCCGAGTTCCAGGCGCTGCTGCCCATCCGGGGCAAGATCCTCAACGTCCAGCGCTCGTCCGTGACGGACATGCTCAAGAACGCCGAGTGCGGCGCGATCATCCAGGTCATAGGAGCGGGCTCGGGCCGCACCTTCGACATCGACGCCGCCCGCTACGGCAAGATCATCATGATGACCGACGCCGATGTGGACGGCTCCCACATCCGCTGCCTGCTGCTCACGCTGTTCCAGCGCTACATGCGGCCCATGGTCGAGGCGGGCCGGGTCTTCGCCGCCGTGCCCCCGCTGCACCGCATCGAGCTGGTCCAGCCGAAGAAGGGCCAGGACAAGTACGTCTACACGTACTCCGACCGTGAGCTGCGGGACACGCTCATGGAGTTCCAGCGCAAGGGCGTCCGGTACAAGGACTCCATCCAGCGCTACAAGGGCCTCGGTGAGATGGACGCCGACCAGTTGGCCGAGACCACGATGGACCCGCGCCACCGCACGCTGCGCCGGATCAACCTCGCGGACCTCGAAGCCGCCGAGCAGGTCTTCGACCTGCTGATGGGCAATGACGTGGCGCCGCGCAAGGAGTTCATCTCCAGTTCCGCGGCGACGCTGGACCGCTCGCGGATCGACGCGTAGGCGCTGAGCGTCCGGCCCTGGCCGGGTGCGCAGGGCGACGGGAGTACCGGCCTCGGCCGGTGCTCCCGTTTTCGTTGCCCTGCCCTGCCCTGCCCTGCCCTGCCCTCTGCGCACGGCGCCTCGGGGCCGGCTCAGGGTTCACCCCAAGATCTCTCCACCCCTGGGTGGAGAAGACCGGTCGCCTGAGTTCCACCCGTGATCCACCCCGGCTCCGATCCCGTGGCCTGCGGATTTCCGTAATTTCGAGGGTGTCGGGAGCGACCGCCTCCGACATCCCTCTCGCACACGGAGGCTCTGATGTCCGGGTTCGTCGACGTGGTGGTGATCGTGGCCGTCGCGGTCCTCGTGATCGCCAGGCAGTTCCGCACCCACCCCGTCGACGCCGAGCGGCGCTGGTGGCTGGCGCCCGCCATCCTTGCGGTCATGGCGCTGCGCGGGCCCGGCCTACTCGACGCGCACCACCGCATCGAGTCCCTCGCACTGCTCGCCGCCGAAGTGGCCGTCGGGCTGGCCACCGGAGCGGGCTGGGCGTGGACCACCCGGCTCTGGGCGGCACCGGACGGAGTCGTGTGGAGCCGTGGTACCAAGGCCGGCGCCGCCGTCTGGGCGGGTGGGATAGCGCTGCGCGGCGCTCTCTTCGGCCTCGGAGACGCCCTGGGGGTCCGGCAGGACAGTGCCGCCCTGATGCTGGGCCTCGCCGCGACGCTGCTGGTCCGCGGCGGCATCACCGCCTGGCGGGCGCGGCTGCTGGCCTCCGCGCCCGGCTCGGCACCGACGTACGGTGACGGAACGCCATCGGCACCGGCCGCACGGCCGGCGCGGAAGGAGCGGGTGTGAACGAGAACTCCTGGACACGCTGGCCCTCACGCGAGGCGCTCAGCAGGGAGGGCGTCAGCCGTCCCAGGCGTCTGCTGGCCCAGGCCATCAGGGTGGTGCTGCTCGGGCTGCTGCTGTGGGCCGCGCTCAGTCAGAACCACGTGTCCCTCTGGGGCGAGGCCGCCGCGGTAGCGGGCGTGGTGCTGGCCTCCGCCGCGGCGTGGGGCTTCTTCCGCACCACCTACGCGCACCGGCTGCTGCCGTCCCTGGCGCTCATCGGGGTACTGCCGGCCGTGGCGGTCGCCGCGCAGACCACCGGCTTCCGCGGACCCGCCCTGGTGCTCTGGTGCGGCTGCGGCATCCTCGCCCTGGAGCGGCTGCCCCTCGCGGCGGCGGTCCCGGTGACATCGGTCGCCCTGGCCTCGTATGCCGCCTTCAACAACGACATGTGGCTCACCACCGCCGCCACCGTGGCCGGACTCGCGCTCGCCGGGTACGTCACGCGGCTGGACGCGGAGGCGCGGGGCAACGCACAGCGGCTGCTCGCCCAGGAACGGGCCGCGCGGGAGGCGGAAGCGAGGTCGGCGGCGCTCACCGAGCGGGCGCGGATAGCGCGGGAGATCCACGACGTGCTGGCGCACAGCCTCTCGGCGCAGATGGTGCACCTGGAGGCGGCCCGCCTGCTGCTGGAGCGCGACGCGAGTCGTGAGCAGGTGCTGGAGCGGGTGGTCGCCGCGCGGGGAATGGCCCGTGACGGACTCGCCGAGACCCGACAGGCCCTGTCGGCACTGCGTGGCGAACTGACCCCGCTGGAGGAGTTCCTGACGGACCTCGTCAGCGCGGCCGACGGCGGCGAGGTCACCGTCACGGGTGAGCGCAGGGCCCTGCCCGCCGAGGCGTCCCAGGCCGTGCGCCGGGTGGCCCAGGAAGCGATGACGAACGTCCGCAAGCACGCACTGGGCGCCGAAGTGCGTGTCCGGCTCGACTACAGCGACCACCAAGTGACCCTCGACGTGCGGGACAAGGGTGGTCGTCCGGGCGAACTGGCCG
Source organism: Streptomyces seoulensis (assembly GCF_022846655.1). Lineage (NCBI taxonomy): Bacteria > Bacillati > Actinomycetota > Actinomycetes > Kitasatosporales > Streptomycetaceae > Streptomyces > Streptomyces seoulensis. Next base: position 4,910,796 of record NZ_AP025667.1, on the reverse strand, counting down.
CGTCCGGCGGCGGGTACGGTCTGCTGGGCATGCGCGAGCGCGCCGAGCTGCTGGGCGGCTCGCTGGACGCGGGGCCGGACGAGGAGGGGTTCGTGGTGACGTTGAAGGTGCCGGTATGACGGCGCCGGAGGGGGAGCCGAAGCCCGCGCGGGTGGTGGTCGCCGACGACCAGACCGTGGTGCGGGAAGGCATCGTGATGCTGCTCGGACTGCTGCCCGGCATCGAGGTCGTCGGCGCGGCGGGGGACGGTGAGGAAGCCGTGCGTCTGGTGGGTGAACTCGCCCCGGACGTGGTGCTGATGGACCTGCGGATGCCGCGATGCGACGGGGTGGAGGCCACCCGCCGAATCCGGCAGGGATATCCCGGTACCCAGGTCGTGGTGCTGACCACGTTCGCCGATGACGAGTCGCTGTTCGCCGCGCTGCGCGCCGGAGCGCGGGGATATCTGACCAAGGACGCGGGCGGGGACGAGATCGTGCGCGCGGTGCGGAGCGTCCTGTCGGGAGAGGCGGGACTGGCGCCGGGCATCCAACTCCGGCTGCTGGAGAAGCTGTCCGAGGCCGAGGTGCGTACGACGGCACCGCCGGAGCCCCCCGACGGGCTGACCGTCCGCGAGAGCGAGGTGCTGGTGCTGATCGGGGAGGGACTCACCAACCAGGAGATCGCCCGCAAGCTGCACGTGTCCACCGCGACCGTGAAGACGCACATCAACAACCTCTTCGCCAAGACGGGCCTCAAGGACCGTGCGCAGGCGGTGCGTTACGCGTATGCGAAAGGCATGGTGCGGCCGAGGGCGGAGTGACTCACCTGATGGGGTGAAGTGGTACGGCAAGATGTGTCGCGGATCTTCCCGATCTGTCCATCCTTGGGTATGCAGTCAAGCAATGGTCGACTCTTCGGAGCCGGGGACGGTTCCGGAAGTTCGGCCGACAACCAGGAAGAGCAGGGCGTGACTTCCCGCGACGTGCGGCACGAGGACCCTTGGCACGACACCCTGACCGCCGGCTGGGGCGAACTGGACGGGGCGGGGATGCCCGCGCCGGCCGTCCCGCACCCCCGCGGTGAAGGCGAGCGGGAGATCGCTGCGGCCCGTACCCGCGACGTGTATCTCGCGGTGCAGCAGAGCGAGGCGTTCCAGGAGGTGCGCAGCCGGTACCGGAGGTTCGTGGTGCCGGGAGTCGCCGCCTTCCTCTTCTGGTACGTGGGGTACGTGGTCACCGCGACGGCAGCGCCCGGCCTGATGGCGCGGCCCGTCATAGGGGCGGTGAACGTGGGGATGCTCGCCGGGCTGGGGCAGTTCCTCAGCACCTTCCTGCTCACCTGGGCCTACGCGCGCCACGCGCGTCTCAGGCGCGACCGGCCCGCGCTGGAACTGCGCTGGGACACCCAGGAGCTGACCCGTGGCGTCCAGGGAGGAACCTCGTGACCAGCCACCACCAGACGCTCGCGCTGGTTCTGTTCAGCGTGTTCGTGGCCGTGACGTTGGGCATCACCACCTGGGTGAGCCGTCGCAGACACGGCTCCGCCGAGGAGTTCTACGCCGGTGGGCGCCTCTTCACCCCGTTGGAGAATGGGTTCGCCATCTCCGGCGACTATCTCTCGGCCGCCTCCTTCCTCGGCGTGACCGGGCTCATCGCGCTGTACGGCTACGACGGGCTGCTGTACGGCGTCGGATTCCTCGTGGCCTGGCTCGTCGTGTTGTTCCTCGCGGCCGAACTGGTCCGCAACTGCGGCCGGTTCACCCTCGCCGACGTGGTCGCCGCGCGGATGAGCGAACGGCCCGTGCGTATCGCCACCGGCGCCTCCTCGGTCACCGTGTCCGTGATGTACCTCGTCGCGCAGATGGTCGGCGCCGGAAGCCTGGTGGCGCTGCTGCTCGGCGGCAAGGGCGGGGCCGCGCAGGCGTGGACGGTCATCGGCGTCGGTGCGCTCATGGTGATCTACGTGTCGCTGGGCGGGATGCGGGCCACCACCTGGATCCAGATCGTGAAGGCCGTCCTGATGCTGGTCGGGACGATCGTGATGACCGTGCTGGTCCTGATGCGGTTCCACGGGGACATCAACCAGTTGCTGCTGACGGCCGCCGAGCGCAGTGGGCACGGGGAGTCGTTCCTGGCGCCGGGGCTCAAGTACGGCGGTGACTGGACCGCGCGGATGGACTTCATCAGTCTGGGTCTGGCGCTGGTGCTGGGCACGGCGGGCCTGCCGCACATCCTGTCCCGCTTCTACACCGTCCCCACGGCGCGGGCCGCCCGGCGCTCCACCGTGTGGTCGATCGGGCTCATCGGCGGCTTCTACCTGATGACGATCGTCCTCGGCTTCGGCGCGACCGCCGTGGTGGGCGCCGACGCGCTGCGCCGGTCCAACGCGGCCGGGAACACGGCGATCCCGCTGCTCGCGCTCGACCTGGGCGGCGGTGCCTCCTCCACCGGTGGCACCGTGCTGTTCGCGATCGTGGCCGCCGTCGCGTTCGCCACCATCCTCGCGGTGGTCGCCGGCATCACCCTCGCCTCCTCGGCGTCGGTGGCCCACGACCTGTACGCGTCCCTCAGGCGTACGCCCACCACCCCGCGTGGTGAGGTGGCGGTGGCGCGGGTCGCGGCGGCCGTGATCGGTGTCATCGCGATCGCGCTGGGACTGCTGGCCCGCAACCTCAACGTGGCCTTCCTGGTCGGCCTGGCCTTCGCGGTGGCCGCCTCGGCGAACCTCCCGACCCTGCTCTACTCGCTGTTCTGGCGGAACTTCACCACGCGCGGCGCCGTCTGGGCCGTGTACGGCGGGCTGATCCCCGCGGTGCTCCTGGTGCTGCTGTCGCCGGTGGTGTCGGGGAGCCCCGGCTCGCTGTTCCCCGGCGTCGACTTCCAGTACTTCCCGCTGCAGAATCCGGGCATCGTCTCCATCCCGCTCGGCTTCGTGGCGGGCTGGCTGGGCACGGTCACCTCGGACGAGGTGCCGGACGAGGCCAAGTTCGCGGAGACCGAAGTGCGTTCGCTGACCGGCGCCGGCGCCGTGTGAGGACGGGGCCTGGGTGGCGTCACCCGCGTCATGGCGTCATGGCGTCACGGCGTCACCCAGGCGTAGCGGTGCTCGGGGCGGCCGGTGTCGCCGTACCTGAGTGACAGCCGCAGACGGCCCGCCTGTTCCAGGTGGCGCAGATAGCGCTGGGCCGTCGAGCGGCTCAGCCCCGTGCGGGACGCCACCTCGTGAGCGGACAGGGGCTGGTCCGCGCCGTGCAGGACACCGCAGATCAGGTCGCTGGTCGGCTCCGAATGGCCGCTCGGCAGCCCCGGAGCCGAGGGCGCGGGGGCCGTGCGCAGGGCGCCGAAGATCCGGTCGACCTGCTCCTGGCCCGTCACCCCGCGTCCGCCCACGCGGTCGACGGTGCGGCGCAGGGCGGCGTAGGAGTCGAGGCGGCCGCGCAGCGCGTTGAAGGTGAAGGGTTTCACCAGGTAGTGCAGGGCGCCGAGCCGCATCGCCTGCTGCACGGTGGTCACATCGCTGGCCGCCGTGATCATGATGACGTCGGTGCCGTGTCCGTGCTGGCGCATGCGGTGGACGAGTTCGAGGCCGGTCTGGTCCGGCAGATAGTGGTCCAGCAGCACCAGGTCGACGGCGCCGCGCTCGACGGCGGCCAGCGCCTGGGCGGCACTGTGGGCGCGGGCGGCCACCCGGAATCCGGGAACCTTCGCCACGTACCTGGCGTTGATCTCGGCGACACGGAAGTCGTCGTCCACGACCAGCACGTCAATCATCGGGCCTCTCCTTCAACGCCGGCGAGCGTTAAGCCCGTGTTTCGGCTCCGCAGTTGTAGCGCGAGCAAAACGAGCACAACAGGTTCTTGCGAGCAAAAGAAGGGGTTGCGCGCACAAGACTGCTGCCGGAGCGGCCCCGCCCCTACCGTCCCGGTGCATGAGCGCAGACACCAGCCCCGCCATCGAGCTGAGGGGCGCGAGCAAGATCTTCAGAACCCCTTCCGGTGATCCGCACACCGCGGTGCGCGGCCTGGACCTCACCGTGGAGCGTGGCGAGTTCGTCGCCGTCGTCGGCCCGACCGGCTGCGGCAAGTCCACCACACTGACCCTGGTCAGCGGGCTGGAGGAGCCCACCGAGGGCGAGGTGCTGGTGGCCGGACAGCCGGTCGACGGCGTCGGCGACCGGGTCGGCTTCGTCTTCCAGCAGGACGCCACCTTCCCCTGGCGCACCGTGCTGTCCAACGTGATGGCCGGCCCCCGCTTCCGGGGCGTGCCCAAGGCGGAGGCCCGTGAGAAGGCCCGTGAGTGGCTGGCCCGCGTCGGACTCGCCGCGTTCGAGGACCGTTACCCGCACCAGCTCTCCGGCGGACAGCGCAAGCGCGTCGCCCTCGCCGCGACCTTCGTCAACGACCCCGAGATCCTGCTGATGGACGAGCCGTTCTCCGCGCTCGACGTGCAGACCCGGGCCCTGATGTCGGACGAGCTGCTGGAGCTGTGGGAGGGCACCGGCGCCTCCGTCGTCTTCGTCACCCACGACCTGGAGGAGTCGATCGCGCTGGCCGACAAGGTCGTCGTGATGACCGCCGGGCCCGCGACGGTCAAGCAGGTGTTCACCATCGACCTGCCCCGGCCCCGCAAGGTCGAGTCGGTACGGCTGGAGCCCAAGTTCATCGAGATCTACCGCGAGATCTGGGAGTCCCTCGGTGAAGAGGTCCGCATCACCCGTGAGCGAGGTGCCGCCGATGTCGCCTGAGACCGTGACCGCGCCACCCGGCCCCGTCGACACCGCCAAGCCGCAGGCCCCCGCCCGTTCGCGGGCGCAGGCCGCCCGCAGGCGCCGGGTGATCGTCGTGGTGGCCCGGGTGCTGCTGCTGGTGGTCGTGCTCGGCCTGTGGGAGGCGCTGTCCCGCGCCGAGGTGATCGACCCGTTCAACTTCTCGATGCCGTCCGAGATCTGGGACCAGATCACGTCCTGGGTCCTGCACGGCACGGCGCTCGGCTCCCTGGGCGAACAGATCTGGTACACGCTGTACGAGGCGCTGCTCGGCTGGGTCATCGGAGTCGTGGGCGGTGTCGTCCTCGGCATCGCGCTCGGCCGGGTCGCCTTCCTCGCCGACCTGTTCGGCCCCTACATCAAGGTGCTGAACTCCATCCCGAGGATCGTGCTCGCCCCGATCTTCCTGATCTGGTTCGGCCTCGGCCCCGCCTCCAAGGTCGCCTCGGCCGTGGTGCTCGTGTTCTTCCCGGTGTTCTTCAACGCCTTCCAGGGCGCGCGGGAGGTCAACCGCGATCTGGTCGCCAACGCCCGGATCCTCGGCGCCACCGACCGCCAGGTCACCCTCCAGGTGGTCATCCCCTCGGCCACCTCCTGGATCTTCACCAGCCTGCACGTCAGCTTCGGCTTCGCGCTCATCGGCGCCATCGTGGGGGAGTACATCGGCGCCACCCGGGGCATCGGCCTGCTCGTCGCCCAGTCGCAGGGAACCCTCAACTCGGCCGGTGTGTACGCCGCGATGGTGATCCTCGCGGTCGTGGCCCTCGTCGCCGAGGGGCTGCTGACCTTCGCCGAGCGCCGTGTCTTCCGCTGGAAGTCCTCGGACTCCGAGCACTGAACCGCCGCTCCGCGCGCCGCCCCCCTCGCACCCGCACCGCCACAAGGACGTGACCCGTCATGCGCAAGCGCACCAGAATCGTCTCGCTCTCCACCGCCTGTCTGCTCTCCCTCGCCTCGCTCACGGCCTGCGCCAACGAGGTGGCCAGTCACGGGGGTTCGGGGGGTGACGGCAAGGGGACCCACGTCAAGATCATGGTCGGTGGTCTCGACAAGGTCATCTACCTCCCCGCGATGCTCACCCAGCGGCTCGGCTACTTCGACGCCGAGGGCCTGGACGTGGAGCTGCTCACCGAGCCCGCCGGGGCCCAGGCGGAGACGGCGCTCGTCTCGGGCCAGGTCCAGGGCGCCGTCGGCTTCTACGACCACACGCTCGACCTCCAGGTGAAGGGCAAGTCGGTCGAGTCCGTCGTGCAGTTCTCGCACGCGCCCGGTGAGGTGGAGGTGGTCTCCGCGAAGAGGACGGGGGACATCCACTCGCCCGCGGACTTCAAGGACCGCAAGCTCGGTGTCACCGGGCTTGGCTCGTCGACCGACTTCCTCACCAAGTACCTCGCGGTCAAGCACGGGGTGCAGGTGAACGAGTTCAGCCCGGTCGCGGTGGGAGCCGGTCCGACGTTCATCGCGGCCCTCAAGAAGGGCTCGATCGACGCGGGCATGACCACCGACCCGACCGTCGCCACGATCCTGGCCAAGAAGGCCGGCCGCGTCCTCGTCGACATGCGGACCCCCGAGGGCTCGCAGGAGGCGCTCGGCGGCCCGTACCCCTCGTCCAGTCTGTACATGAACACCGACTGGGTGAACGGGCACAAGGACACCGTCCAGAAGCTGGTCGACGCGTTCGTGAAGACGCTCAAGTGGATGTCCACCCACAGCGCCGACGAGATCGCGGCCAAGATGCCCGCCGACTACTCCCAGGGCGACCAGAAGCTGTACGCCGCCGCGATCAAGAGCACCCTGCCGATGTTCACCGAGGACGGCATCATGCCGGCGCGTGGCCCGGAGACCGTCGAGAAGGTCCTGAAGGCGTTCAGCCCCAACATCAAGAACGCCGACGTCGACCTCGACAAGACGTACACCACCGAGTTCGCCGAGAAGGCCGCCAAGTAGGCGCTCACGGGCGCGGGGTGCTCACCGCCCCCGCGCCTCCCCGGTGCCCGGAGGCACCGGCTCGCCCAGCCCCGGAGGCACCGGCTCACCGGGCCCCGGAGGCACCGGCTCGCCCAGTGCCTCCGGCAGCACCACCGTGAACTCGGCGCCGCCGCCCGCCGCCGCGCCCACCGAGGCCGAGCCGCCCTGCCGTTCGGCAAGGCGCCGCACCAGGGACAGCCCGATGCCGCGCTTGCCGTGCGCGGGCGGCTTCTTCGTGGACCAGCCCTCCGTGAAGACCGACTCCCGCTGCTCCTCGGGCACCCCCGGCCCGGTGTCCCGTACCCGGAGCACCACGGTGCGGCCCTCGGTGCGCAGTTCGGCCTCCACACGCGCGTGCGGGGTGCCCGCGACCGCGTCGAGCGCGTTGTCCACGAGGTTGCCCACCACCGTGACCAGCCCGCGCGGGTCGACCAGCCGGTCCGGGAGCCAGGTCCGCTCCGACAGCCTGAGCGCCACCCCGCGTTCGGCGGCGACGGTCGCCTTGCCCACCAGCAGGGCGGCCAGCAGCGGGTCCTGGATCCTCTCCGTGACCTGCTCGGCCGTCGCCCGGTGCTCCCCGACCAGTTCCCCGATGAACTCCGCCGCCTCGTCGTACATCTCCAGCTCCAGCAGGCCGAGCAGGGTGTGCATCCGGTTGGCGTGCTCGTGGTCCTGGGCGCGCAGGGCGTCGATCAGGCCGTGCGTGGAGTCGAGTTCCCGGCCGAGGCGTTCCAGCTCGGTGCGGTCGCGCAGGGTGGCCACCGCGCCGCCGTCCTCCGTGGGCATCCGGTTGGCGACCAGGACCCGCGGGCCGCGCACGGTCAGCAGATCGGTGCCGGTGACCCGTCCGGCCAGCACGTCGGTCGTACGGCCCGCGCCGAGCGCCTCGTCCGGCGACCGCCCGACGGCCTCGTCCCCGATGCCGAGCAGCCGCCCCGCCTCGTCGTTGAGCAGCCGTATCCGGCCGCCGCGGTCCAGCGCGACCACGCCCTCCCGGATGCCGTGCAGCATCGCCTCGCGCTCCGCGAGCAGTGCCGAGATGTCGGAGAAGGCCAGGTCACGGGTCTGCCGGTGCACCCGGCGCGAGATCAGCCAGGCGGCCAGCGCCCCCACCGCCAGCGCGCCCCCGGCGTAGGCGAGCAGGCCGGGTATCGCGCCGAGCAGCCCGGCGCGCACGCTGTCGTACGCGATGCCCACCGAGACCGCCCCGACGATCCGGTGCCCGGCGTCGTAGAGCGGCACCTTGCCGCGCGCGGAGCGGCCCAGGGTGCCCCGGTCGATCTCCATCACCTGGCGCCCGGCCAGGGCGCGGCTGGGGTCGGTGGAGACGCGGCGGCCGATCTCCCCGGCGGTCGGGTGGGACCAGCGCGTCCCCCGCGCGTCCATCACGACGATGTACTCGGCGTGCGTGGCCCGCCTGATCCGCTCGGCCTCCCGCTGCACCGGACCGTCGCCGGTGGGCCGGGTGTGCAGCACGCCCTCGGCGATCGCCGGGTCCTGCGCGGTGGTCTGCGCGATGACCAGCGCGCGGCGCATCGCCTCCTGGTCGAGCTGTCCGCTGAGCGGCGCGAGGAAGAGCCCGGTCGCCAGGACCGCGACCCCCGCCGCGATCGTCACCTGGGTGAGCAGGACCTGCGCGAACGCCCGCCGGGGCAGGCCGAGTCGTGGGCGTCGGGCCGGGGGAGTGGAACGCATGCGCAGACGGTACGCGGGAGCGCGGGTGCCTCCCCAGGGGCATGCCCGGCTCAGCCGGCCAGGGCCGCCGTCCACAGGGCCCGGATGCCCACGACCTCCATCCGCGCCGGGGTGCCCAGCACCTCCACCCCGCAGCTCTCCGGTCGCGGCGGCTGTGCGGCGCCCTGGTCCACGGTGACCCGCCACGCCCGGCCGTCCACGTGGGCGACGGTGACCTCCCAGCGCGGCGCGGCACCCTCGGTCCGTACGACGTGCAGCGCGTCCGCCGTGTACTCGGCGGTCGCCGTCCGCACGGCCAGTTCGGCGGCCTGGCCGGGGCGGTCCCAGGCGGAGCGGCCGCGGCAGTCCTCCAACAGCACCTGCCCGTCCCGTGCGCGGTGGAGGGCCTCCTTGACCGTGTGCGCCTCGGCGCGGGCGTAGGCGTAGCCGTACGGCAGCACGAGCACCGTCGGGGCGAAGCGATGACCACCCAGATGAGTGACCTCCCAGACGCCGGGCACGTCCGAGGCGGTCAGTTCGGCGGCGAGCGGGCGGCCCAGCAGGGCGCAGCAACGGTCACGCTTGCCGTTGGTGCACACCAGGGCGAGCGGGTCACCGGTCTGCGGGCGTCCGCCGAGCACCGACGCGAAGGAGCGGGGGTCGCCCGCGCCCAGCGCGGCGAAGTCCAGGCCGAGCAACTGGTGCGGATCGAGGGTGGTGGTGCCGTACAGCCACACGCGTCCGGGAACCGTGTGGGCCACGTACACGTGCCGTACGGGCGTCGTGCCCGGGTCGGCGTGCCGGCCGGGGCGCCGGATCAGCGCCACCCGTACACCGGTGTCCTGGGCGGCGGCCTCCAGGGCGCGGCCCAGCACGGGGTCCAGATGGCTCGCGGTCAGCGCTTTCGCGCCCCAGGGGCCCGGCTGTTCCAGCAGCAGCCACGTCGTCGCCGTGGCCGCCGTGCCGGAAACGGGCTCGTCGAGGCTCCGGGAGACGGTCGCACACCTACTCACACAGGTGAGCCTAACCTGAGTTGCGGGTGCCCGAGCGACCGGTGGGGTGCGTCCGGCCGGGGGAGGTGCGGGCCCTCGTATCCTGGCCAGGTCGAAGTCCGTCCGTCGGGAAGGGTGCACCCCGTTGGCGAAGAGCCGTGGTCCGCAGGTTCCGGTCGTCGTGCTGGCCGGGTTCCTGGGGTCCGGGAAGACCACGTTGCTCAATCATCTGCTGCACCGCAGTGGGGGCAGCCGGATCGGGGCCGTCGTCAACGACTTCGGGTCCATCGAGATCGACGCGATGGCCGTGGCGGGCGCGCTCGGGGACTCGACCGTCTCGCTGGGCAACGGCTGCCTGTGCTGTGCGGTCGACGCGAGTGAGCTCGACACCTATCTGGCCCGGCTCGCCGCTCCTGCCGCCGGGATCGACGTCATCGTCATCGAGGCCAGCGGGCTCGCCGAGCCGCAGGAGCTGGTGAGGATGGTGCTGGCCAGCGAGCAGCCGGAGATCGTCTACGGCGGGCTCGTCGAGGTCGTGGACGCCGCCGAGTTCGACGACACCCGCGCCCGGCACCCCGAGATCGACCGGCACCTCGCCCTCGCCGACCTCGTCGTGGTCAACAAGCTCGACCGGGCGCCGGACGCCGACCGCGTGCTCGCCCTGGTCGGCTCGCTCACCGACGGCGCGGCCGTGCTGCCCGCCACCTACGGCCGTGTCGACCCGGAGTTCCTCTTCGACTGCCGCCCGAGCGAGGAGCGCGTCGGCCAGCTCTCCTTCGACGACCTGCACGACCACGGCGGCCATGGTGGCCCGGATGAAGGCAGCGGCCACCTGCACTCCGGCTACGACACGCTGTCCTTCGTCTCCGACGTGCCCATGGACCCCCGCGCCCTGATGCGCTTCCTGGACAGCAGGCCGGAGGGGCTGTACCGGATCAAGGGGTACGTGGACTTCGGCGCCCACGACCCCGGCAACCGGTACGCCGTGCACGCGGTGGGCCGCTTCCTGCGCTTCCACCCCGAGCCCTGGCCGCCGGGCGCCGATCGCCTCACCCAGCTCGTCCTGATCGGCACCGGCATCGATGCCGACGCCCTCGCCAAGGAGCTGGACGCGTGCCGGGGCGGCGAGGCCGAGAGCGACGAGCAGGCCATGTGGGGCGTCCTGCGCTATGTGCCGGGCTCCGAGGACGAGCCCGGCACACCGTGGTGAGCGGCTAGAACACCGGTCCCGCCACCACCGACACCGTCTTCTGCAGCGAGGTGCCCGAGCCGTCGCGGCGTGGGTCCGGCTCCGGCAGCTCCACCGGCAGACCGGTCTTCTGCGCCGCCCGTGCCGGCGTGGGGCCCGCCCACGCCAGCGCCAGGCAGTCCTCGCCCTTCAGGAAGCGCTGGCAGCGCACACCGCCCGTGGCCCGGCCCTTGCGTGGGAACTGGTCGAACGGGGTCAGCTTGGCCGTGGTCTGCACCGAGTCGTCCAGCGTGCCCCGCGAGCCCGCCACCGTGAACACCACCGCGTCGGCGGCCGGATCGACCGCCGTGAACGAGATCACCTTCGCGCCCTCGGAGAGCTTGATGCCCGCCACACCGCCCGCCGGGCGGCCCTGCTGGCGCACCTGGCCCGCCTGGTAGCGCAGCAGATGGGCGTCGTCGGTGATGAACACCAGGTCCTCCTCGCCGGTGCGCAGCTCCACCGCGCCGACGATCCGGTCGCCCTCCCTGAGGGTGATGACCTCCAACTCGTCCTTGTTGGACGGGTAGTCGGGCAACACGCGCTTGACCACGCCCTGTTCGGTGCCGATCGCCAGGCCGGGCGAGGACTCGTCCAGCGTGGTCAGGCAGATGACGGTCTCGTCGTCCTCCAGGGACACGAACTCCGCCAGCGGCGCCCCTCCGGAGAGGTTCGGCGCGGTCGCCGTGTCCGGCAACTGGGGCAGGTCGACCACGTTGATCCGCAGCAGCCGCCCGCTCGAGGTCACCGCGCCGATCTCACCGCGCGCGGTCGCCGGGACCGAGGAGACGATCACGTCGTGCTTGGCACGGCCGCCGTCCCGCGGGACCGGCTCGGCGCCGGTCGTACGGGCCAGCAGGGCGGTCGAGGAGAGCAGCACCCGGCACGGGTCGTCGGCCACCTGGAGCGGCACCGTGGCCACCTGGGAGGCCGCGGACTCCAGCAGGACCGTACGCCGGTCGGAGCCGAACTTCTTGGCCACATCGGCCAGTTCGCCCGAGACCAGCTTGCGAAGCTCAGCGTCCGAATCCAGGATGCGGGTCAGCTCCTCGATCTCCTTGTTGAGCCGGTCCTTCTCCGCCTCCAGCTCGATCCGGTCGTACTTGGTGAGGCGGCGCAGCGGCGTGTCGAGGATGTACTGCGTCTGGATGTCGCTCAGGCCGTAGCGCTCCATCAGGCGCTCCTTGGCCTGCGCGGAGTTCTCGCTGGACCGGATCACCCGGATGACCTCGTCGATGTCGACGAGCGCGGTCAGCAGGCCCTCGACCAGGTGCAGCCGGTCGCGGCGCTTGGTCCGGCGGAACTCGCTGCGCCGGCGCACGACCTCGAAGCGGTGGTCGAGATAGACCTCCAGCAGCTCCTTCAGGCCCAGCGTGAGCGGCTGGCCGTCCACCAGCGCCACGTTGTTGATGCCGAAGGACTCCTCCATGGGGGTCAGCTTGTAGAGCTGCTCCAGGATCGCCTCCGGCACGAAGCCGTTCTTGATCTCGATGACCAGGCGCAGGCCGTGCTCGCGGTCGGTGAGGTCCTTGACGTCCGCGATGCCCTGGATCTTCTTGGCGTTGACCAGGTCCTTGATCTTCGCGATGACCTTCTCCGGGCCGACCGCGAAGGGCAGTTCGGTGACGACCAGGCCCTTGCGGCGGGCGGTCACCGGCTCGATCGTCACCGTCGCGCGCATCTTGAAGGAGCCGCGGCCGGCCGCGTACGCGTCCCGGATGCCGTCCAGGCCGACGATCCGGCCGCCGGTGGGCAGGTCGGGGCCCGGGACGTGCCGCATCAGGGCGTCCAGGTCCGCGTTCGGGTGCTTGATCAGGTGGCGGGCGGCCGCGATGACCTCGCGCAGGTTGTGCGGCGGCATGTTCGTCGCCATGCCGACCGCGATGCCCGAGGAGCCGTTGACCAGCAGGTTCGGGAAGGCGGCGGGCAGCGCGACCGGCTCCTGCTCCTGGCCGTCGTAGTTCGGCGCGAAGTCGACCGTGTCCTCGTCGATGGACTCGGTCATCAGGCTCGCCGCGGCGGCCATCCGGCACTCGGTGTACCGCATGGCGGCCGGCGGGTCGTCGTTGCCCAGCGAGCCGAAGTTGCCGTGGCCGTCGACCAGCGGGACGCGCATCGAGAAGGGCTGCGCCATGCGCACCAGCGCGTCGTAGATCGACGCGTCGCCGTGCGGGTGGAGCTTGCCCATGACCTCGCCGACCACGCGGGCGCACTTCACGTAGGCGCGCTCGGGCCGCAGGCCCATCTCGTTCATCTGGTAGACGATGCGGCGGTGCACCGGCTTCAGGCCGTCACGGGCGTCCGGCAGGGCACGCGAGTAGATGACCGAGTACGCGTATTCGAGGTAGGAGCCACGCATCTCGTCCACGACGTCGATGTCGAGGATCTTCTCCTCGTACGCGTCGTCGGACGGCGGGGTCTTCGTGCTGCGGCGGGCCATCGCTGCCGGCTCCTTGCTTAAGGCGTGGGACGGATCGGACGCGGACCATTGTGGACCGGGGCACTGACAACGCGGGCCGCGACCCGGTCCGTACGGGTCCGTCCCGGTGCTCGGCGGCCTTGCGTTCCACCGCCGTACGCCGGCCGGGGACCGCGCTCGCCATGAGCACGCCTGACGCAGGCTAGTCGATCCGCTGTGGGCGTACGTCGGGCGGGAACTCCGCCGGGCCCTCGCACGCTTTGCATACAGTGGCAGGAACGGCAGGAAAACCGCGGTTTCTTTCAACCGCCTCCGCTTGCGAAGGGACGTACATGCCCATGGGTCACACGACCACAGCCCAGGCAGGCTCCGGGGGCCTGACAGCGACCGAGCACCGCCTGGCCAACGGTCTGCGCGTGGTGCTCTCCGAGGACCACCTGACCCCGGTCGCGGCGGTCTGCCTCTGGTACGACGTCGGCTCCCGCCACGAGGTCGCGGGCCGCACCGGCCTGGCGCACCTCTTCGAGCACCTGATGTTCCAGGGCTCGGGGCAGGTCAAGGGCAACGGCCACTTCGAGCTGGTCCAGGGCGCCGGCGGCTCGCTCAACGGCACCACCAGCTTCGAACGCACCAACTACTTCGAGACGATGCCCGCCCATCAGCTCGAACTCGCCCTCTGGCTCGAGGCCGACCGCATGGGCTCCCTGCTGGCCGCGCTGGACGACGAGTCGATGGAGAACCAGCGCGACGTCGTCAAGAACGAGCGCCGCCAGCGCTACGACAACGTCCCCTACGGCACCGCCTTCGAGAAGCTGACCGCGATGGTCTACCCCGAGGGCCACCCCTACCACCACACGCCGATCGGCTCCATGGCCGACCTGGACGCGGCCACGCTGGAGGACGCCCGCGCGTTCTTCCGTACCTACTACGCGCCCAACAACGCGGTGCTCTCCGTGGTCGGCGACATCGACCCCGAGCAGACGCTGGCCTGGGTCGAGAAGTACTTCGGCTCCATCCCCGGCCACGACGGCAAGCCCGCCCCGCGCGACGGCTCCCTGCCCGAGGCCATGGGCGGCGAGCTGCGCGAGGTCCTCGTCGAGGAGGTCCCGGCGCGCGCCCTGATGGCCGCCTACCGGCTCCCGGAGGACGGCACGCGCGCGTCCGACGCGGCCGACCTCGCCCTCACCGTCCTCGGCGGCGGCGAGTCCTCCCGCCTCTACAACCGCCTGGTGCGCCGCGACCGTACGGCCGTCGCCGCCGGGTTCGGGCTGCTCCGCCTGGCCGGCGCGCCCTCGCTCGGCTGGCTGGACGTGAAGACCTCCGGCGACGTCGAGGTCCCGGTCATCGAGGCCGCCATCGACGAGGAGCTGGCCCGCTTCGCGCAGGAGGGCCCGACTCCGGAGGAGATGGAGCGCGCCCAGGCCCAGTTGGAGCGCGAGTGGCTGGACCGGCTCGGCACGGTCGCGGGCCGCGCCGACGAACTGTGCCGGTACGCCGTCCTGTTCGGCGACCCGCAGCTCGCCCTGACCGCCGTACAGCGCGTCCTGGAGGTGACCCCGGAGGAGGTCCGCGAGGTCGCGGCGGCCCGCCTGCGCCCGGACAACCGCGCGGTGCTCGTCTACGAGCCGAAGTCCCCGGAGGCGGTCGAGGACACCGACCTGCCCGACGACCCGGAGCACGAAGCCACCGTAGAGGCCGGCAACGACGACGAGGAGACGGCCAAGTGACCGAGCTCGCCCCCATGGAGTTCCACCCCCAGCCGCAGGCCGGTGAGGCCAAGCCGTGGGCGTTCCCGGCCCCCGAGCGCTCCACGCTGGACAACGGCCTGACCGTGCTGCGCTGCCACCGCCCCGGCCAGCAGGTCGTCGCCGTCGAGGTCCTGCTCGACGCCCCGCTGGAGGCCGAGCCGGCCGGTCTCGACGGCGTCGCCACCATCATGGCGCGCGCCTTCTCCGAGGGCACCGACAAGGACTCCGCCGAGGAGTTCGCCGCCGAGCTGGAGCGCGCGGGCGCCACGCTGGACGCGCACGCCGACCACCCCGGCGTCCGGCTCAGCCTGGAGGTGCCCGCCTCCCGCCTGGAGAAGGGCCTCAACCTGCTCGCGGACGCCCTGCGCGCCCCCGCCTTCGCGGAGAGCGAGATCGAGCGCCTGGTCCGCAACCGCCTGGACGAGATCCCGCACGAGCTGGCCAGCCCGGCCCGCCGCGCCGCCAAGGAACTGTCCAAGGAGCTGTTCCCGGCCTCCGCGCGTATGTCCCGGCCGCGCCAGGGCACCGAGGAGACCGTCGAGAAGATCGACGCGGGGGCCGTCCGCGGCTTCTACGACCGCCATGTGCGGCCCGCCACCGCCACCGCGGTCGTCGTCGGCGACCTCACCGGCATCGACCTCGACGCGCTGCTCGCCGACACCCTGGGCGCCTGGACCGGTACGCCGGGCCAGGCCCGCCCCGTGCCGCCGGTGACCGCCGACGACACCGGCCGCGTGGTCATCGTGGACCGGCCCGGCGCGGTGCAGACCCAGTTGCTCATCGGCCGTATCGGCTCCGACCGGCACGACCGTGTGTGGCCCGCCCAGGTGCTCGGCACGTACTGCCTCGGCGGCACCCTCACCTCCCGCCTGGACCGGGTCCTGCGCGAGGAGAAGGGCTACACCTACGGCGTGCGCTCCTTCGGGCAGGTGCTGCGCTCCGCCCCGGACGGCACCGGCGCCTCGATGCTCGCCATCAGCGGTTCCGTGGACACCCCGAACACCGGCCCGGCGCTCGCGGACCTGTGGACGGTGCTGCACACGCTGGCCGCCGAGGGCCTGACCGACGCCGAGCGGGACGTGGCCGTGCAGAACCTCGTCGGCGTGGCCCCGCTGAAGTACGAGACGGCCGCCGCGGTCGCCGGCACGCTGGCCGACCAGGTCGAGCAGCATCTGCCGGACGACTTCCAGGCGGAGCTGTACCGCACGCTGGCCGCCACCGGCACCGTGGAGGCCACGGCCGCCGTGGTCAACGCCTTCCCGGCCGACCGGCTGGTCACGGTCCTGGTCGGCGACGCCGCCCAGATCAAGGAGCCGGTCGAGGCGCTCGGCATCGGCGAGGTCAAGGTGGTCTCCGCCGAGTAGCGGAGCAGGCACGCGCGCGTGGGCCCTGATGGCGCATGAGTCGTCGGGGCCCACACGTGTGTTCGGGAGACACATCGAACAGCGGTTGGTAAATGTCCGGATTGGGGCGGAGGTTACCCCTCTGGCGTGTGGGATGCGCTACAAAAGTCCGGACCCGTTTGAAGATCCGCTCCCGTCCCCTTTAGCTTCTTCCGGGCTGTTCGTCAGGCAGTGCGCCGCGTCCGCGGCACCGGACAGTCATCGCCGAGTCCCCCGCAGGGGGGAGCCGGGGACCCACCGCAGTCCCTGGGGTGAATCGGACGCCCGCGCGTGAGCGAGGGCGGCCGTAGGAGACCTTCCTGCTCCGAACCCGTCAGCTAACCCGGTAGGCGAGAGGGAAGGAAAGGACCAGCCAGCTCATGGCGTTCATGTGCGCCACCGGGAAGCACCGCAAGCCCGGCCGGGTCAAGCGCACCACCGCAACTGCGGCCGGTGTCGCGGCCCTCACCACCGGTGTCGTCGGCACCCTCGCGGCTTCCCCGGCACTCGCCGCGGACAACTCCGTCGAGAACACCGGCCTCACCCCCGTCATCACCGTCAGCGACACCCTCGCCGACGAGATCGCCGCGCAGGCCACCGCCCAGAAGGCGACCGCCGAGCGCAAGGCCGCCGAGGAGGCCGCGGAGCGCGCCGCCGCCGAGCGGGCCCGCGAGGCCAAGGAGCGCGCCGCCCGCGACGCCGCGCGCAAGCTTCTCAACTCCTTCGTCATGCCGATCACCGGCTCCTACGTCTCCACCGCCTACCAGTCGTCCAGCTCCCTGTGGTCGTCCGGTTCGCACACCGGCATCGACTTCCACGCCGCCAGCGGCACCACGGTCCACGCGGCCGGTGCCGGGACCGCGGTCTCCACCGGCTGGGGCGGCGCGTACGGCAACGAGATCGTGATCAAGATGGCCGACGGCATGTACACCCAGTACGGCCACCTGTCGTCCATCGGCGTCAGCGTGGGCCAGCGGGTCGTCCCCGGCCAGCAGATCGGCCTGTCCGGCGCCACCGGCAACGTCACCGGCCCGCATCTGCACTTCGAGGCCCGCACCGGCCCCGACTACGGGTCCGACATCGACCCCGTCGCCTACCTCCGCAAGCACGGCGTCGACGTCTGACCCCGAGCCCTGCGAAAGCCCCGGCCCGCCAGGCCGGGGCTTTCGTCGTTCCCGGCGTCCTTTCCACCGGCCCGCTGTCCAAAAAATAGCCATGGATTCCGGTCCGCCATCGGAAATTCCGCCGTATTGCAATAGAGTCACGGAACGGGCGCTGTCGTCGGCGTTTCACGGGGATTAAGGCGGAGGTGGGTCATGCGCATTCCGGCGCACTCGGTGTGCACGGCGATCCGGGACGACATCGTCGCCGGGGTCCACGAGCGCGGCAGCCGGCTCACCGAAGAGGTCCTCGCCCGCCGCTACGGCGTCTCCCGCGTCCCCGTCCGCGAGGCGCTGCGCACGCTGGAGGCCGAGGGCTTCGTCGTGACCCGGCGGCACGCGGGCGCCTGCGTGGCCGAGCCCACCGAGCAGGAGGCCGCCGACCTGCTGGAGATGCGCCTGCTGCTGGAGCCCCTCGGTGCCGCGCGGGCCGCCCAGCGGCGCACCGAGGCCCATCTGAAGGTGCTGCGCGGCCTGGTCAGGCTGGGCCAGGAGCGGGCGCGGCTCGGCAACAGCGACGACCTGCGGGCACTGGACGGCTGGTTCCACGAGACCCTCGCCCAGGCGTGTGGCAGCCACCCGCTGACCTCGGAGCTCACCCGGCTCCGCCACAAGATCGCCTGGATGTACACCGTGGAGGGCCCGGCCAGCCCGCCGGAGTCCTGGGCGGAGCACGGCGCGATCGTGGACGCGGTGGCGCGCGGCGACAGCGAGCGCGCGCGGGCGCTCACGGCGCTGCACACCGAACGCGCGACGCTCGCGCACCGGCCGCGGTCCGCCGCCGACCGGGCGCGGCAGGCGCAACATGCTGTAAACACAGCGGGACTCCGGAATTAACACGGGCGCTGTATACAAAGAGGGATATTCGATCGCCGGGCATTTTCGCTGCCCTTCATCGGCGTGCCGTCAAATTCCGGCGGCACGCTTTTGGTGCTGCCGGAATTCCCTGCACGGAAAACACGCGCCCGCCCGGAAAACACGCCCGCGCGGAAAACGCAGAAGCCGCGCCGCCCCTCAAAGGGGCGACGCGGCTTTCCGTGAGTACGGGTCAGACCGTCTCGGGCAGCTCGTCCAGGCCCTCGGCGACCAGCTTGGCCAGGCGCTCCAGCGCGGCGTCCGAGCCGTCGGCGTCGGAGGCGAGGACGATCTCCTCGCCACCCTGGGCGCCCAGGCCCAGGACGGCCAGCATCGAGCCGGCGTTGACCGGGGTGCCGCCGGACTTGGCGATGGTGACCGGGACGCCTGTGGCCGTGGCGGCTCGGACGAAGATGGAAGCGGGGCGGGCGTGGAGGCCCTCGGCCCAGCCGACGTTGACGCGGCGCTCAGCCATGTGATGCTGCCCTTCAGTCTCTCAGGTTGTCTAGACCAGTTTCCCACACCGGGAAGCGTGTCCGGAGCGGTACTTCACCCCTCCGGAACCTCTCCGGACCAGTCGTCGGACCGCGGCCTCGGCCCGACTTCCGTGTCCCACACACTGCCTCGCGCCGTACGCCCGCGCGAGCCGTACCCTGGGGCCCATGCAGACCCCGGCGGACCGGCAGGACCGGCACGAGTACCCCGCCCACTGGGAGGCGGACGTGGTGCTGCGCGACGGCGGGACCGCGCGCATCCGGCCCATCACCGCCGACGACGCCGACCGTCTCGTCAGCTTCTACGAGCAGGTGTCCGACGAGTCGAAGTACTACCGCTTCTTCGCGCCGTACCCCCGGCTCTCCGCCAAGGACGTGCACCGCTTCACACACCACGACTTCGTGGACCGGGTGGGGCTCGCCGCCACCGTGGGCGGCGAGTTCATCGCCACCGTACGCTACGACCGCATCGGCGCCGACGGCATGGCCGCCTCCGCCCCGGCCGACGAGGCCGAGGTCGCCTTCCTGGTGCAGGACGCCCATCAGGGCCGGGGTGTCGCCTCCGCGCTGCTGGAGCACATCGCGGCCGTCGCCCGCGAGCGCGGCATCCGCCGCTTCGCCGCCGAGGTGCTGCCCGCCAACAGCAAGATGATCAAGGTGTTCACGGACGCCGGGTACACCCAGAAGCGCAGCTTCGAGGACGGCGTGGTCCGGCTGGAGTTCGGGCTCGAACCCACCGACCGCTCGATGGCCGTGCAGTTGGCGCGGGAGCAGCGCGCCGAAGCCCACTCCGTGCGGCGGCTGCTGGCCCCCGGCTCCGTCGCCGTCATCGGTGTCGGCCGCGCGCCCGGCGGCGTCGGCCGCAGCGTCCTCGGCAACATCGGGGCCGCCGGCTACCGGGGCCCGCTGTACGCGGTGAACAACGCCTACCCGGACGGCCTCCACGAGGTCGACGGAGTGCCCGCGTACCGCTCGGTCCGGGAGATCGAGGGCCCGGTGGACGTGGCCGTGGTCGCCGTGCCGGCCGACGCGGTGCCCGCCGTGGTCGCCGAGTGCGGCGAACACGGGGTGCAGGGACTCGTCGTGCTGTCCGCCGGGTACGCCGAGAGCGGCCCCGAGGGGCGTGAGCGGCAGCGGGCCCTGGTCCGGCAGGCACGCGCCTACGGCATGCGGATCATCGGCCCGAACGCCTTCGGCGTCATCAACACCGCCGAGGACGTGACGCTCAACGCCTCGCTCGCCCCCGAGATGCCCCGGCCGGGCCGCATCGGGATGTTCGCCCAGTCCGGCGCCATCGGCATAGCCCTCCTCTCCCGGCTGCACCGGCGCGGGGGAGGGGTCACCGGGGTCACCGGCATCTCCACCTTCGTCTCCTCCGGCAACCGCGCCGACGTCTCCGGCAACGACCTCCTGCAGTACTGGTTCGACGACCCCGACACCGATGTCGTCCTCATGTACCTGGAGTCCATCGGCAACCCCCGCAAGTTCACCCGGCTCGCCCGGCGCACCGCCGCCGCCAAGCCGCTCGTCGTGGTGCAGGGCGCGGGCTCCGCCCCGCAGGGCCACGCGGTACGGGCCACCCAGCTCCCGCACGCCACCGTGTCCGCGCTGCTGCGGCAGGCCGGGGTGATCCGCGTGGACACCATCACCGAACTGGTCGACGCCGGGCTGCTGCTGGCCCGCCAGCCCCTCCCGGCCGGCCCGCGCGTCACCATCCTCGGCAACTCCGAGTCCCTCGGCATCCTCACCTACGACCGCTGCCTCGCGGAGGGGCTGCGGCCCTCCCGCCCGCTGGACCTGACCACCGGCGCCACCGCCGCCGACTTCCACCGGGCGCTGGCCCACGCCCTCGCCGACGACACCTGCGACGCCGTCGTGGTCACCGCCATCCCCGCCATCGGGGAGGGCTCACCGGACGACGCCGAGCTGGCCGAGGCGCTGCGCTCGGCGGCCGCCGCCGTGCCCGGCAAGCCGGTGCTGGTCGTGCACGTGGAGCTGGGCGGCCTCGCCGAGGCGCTGTCCGCCGCCACCAGCACCCACCCGCAGGCGGGCGCCCCCGTGCTGCCCCCCGTACCGCTGCCCGACGGCGACGCCGACGAGGGCGGTCCGCGGCTGATCCCCGCCTACCCCGCCGCCGAGCGCGCCGTCCGCGCGCTGGCCGAGGCCGTCCGGTACGGGCAGTGGCGCCGGGAGGCCGCCGAGCCCGGCAAGGTGCCCGAGTACGACGACGTCGACGAGCGCAAGGCCGCCGAGATCATCGCCGGGCTGCTGGAGCGCGGCGAAGGGCTGGCCGTCGGGCCCGAGGACACCCGTGAGCTGCTCGCCACGTACGGCATCCACGTCCGCCCGGCGCTCCCCGCGCCCACCCCGGACGCCGCCGCCTCCGCGGCCCGCTGCCTCGGCTACCCGGTCGCCCTCAAGGCCACCGCACCCCACCTGCGGCACCGCGCCGACCTCGGCGGGGTCCGGCTCGACCTCACCGACGAGGAGCAACTGCGGCGGGCGTACGCCGAATTGACCGAGCTGTTCGGGCCGCCCGGGCAACTGCGGCCGGTGGTGCAGGCCATGGCACCCAGGGGCGTGGACACCGTCGTACGGTCGGTCATCGACCCGGCGGCCGGTGCCGTGCTGTCCTTCGGGCTGGCCGGGGCCGCCTCCCAGCTCCTCGGTGACATGGCGCACCGGCTGGTCCCCGTCACCGACCGCGACGCCACCTCCCTGATCCGCTCCATCCGCACCGCCCCGCTCCTCTTCGGCTGGCGCGGCTCCACCCCCGTGGACACCCCCGCGCTGGAGGAGCTGCTGCTGCGGGTCTCCCGCCTGGTCGACGACCACCCCGAGGTGGTGGCCATCACCCTGGAACCGGTCGTCGTCGCCCAGCACGGCCTCACCGTCCTCGACGCCACGATCCGCCTGGCACCCCCACCGGCCCGCAACGACCTCGGCCCACGCACGCTGCCGGTGTACTGAGCGGTCCCGCGGCACTGAACGAAGGGAGACCGTGTGCGAGGTGTCCCACAGCTCACTTCTCGCACACGAGGCCCGTCCCTTCCCGCCGGCCCCAGCGGACGCGGACCCTTGTCCTGCCTCATCACCGCCGAGAGCGTCGAGGTGCCGGTCGGACTGGTCCGGCGGGACGCCTCGGGTCCCCGTGACTGGCCCGGAGCGCCCCCGCCCACGGATTAGGATGGACGCCATGGCCAAGACCAGTACGACGACCCAGGGGCTTCGCGCGGCGATCGAGCGCAGCGGCTACTACCCGGCCCTCGTGGCCGAGGCGGTGGAGGCCGCTGTCGGCGGCGAGCCCGTCCGGTCGTACCTGGTCCACCAGGAGACCACGTTCGACCAGAACGAGGTCCGCCGCCATGTGACCGTCCTCGTGCTCACCGCCAACCGCTTCATCGTCAGCCACACCGACGAGCAGGCCGCCGACGGCACCTCCCCGACGCCGTACGCCACCACGTCCACGGAGTCCGTGAAGATCGGCCGGATCTCCTCCGTCGTGGTCAGCCGGGTGGTGGCCAACCCGGAGCAGTACACGCCGGGCACCCTGCCCCGCGAGGTCGTCCTCACCATCGGCTGGGGCGCGGTCAGCCGTCTCGACCTGGAGCCCGCCGCCTGCGGCGACCCGAACTGCGAGGCCGACCACGGCTACACCGGCAGCTCCACCGCCGACGACCTCAGCCTGCGCGTGAGCGAGGCCGGGGACGGCCCGGAGACCGTGCGCCAGGCGCTCGTCTTCGCCCAGGCCATCTCCGAGGCGACCGCGGACGTCACGCGCTGATGTCCCACCCCTCGCCCTGGGACGCCCTGGAACCCCTCGCCCTGGACACCGCGCCGCTGCCCGAGTACGGCAGCGGCTCCCTGGCCGACCTGCTGCCGACCCTGGCCGCCGGCCTGAGCGTCCCCGGCATGACCCCCACCATCGCCGAGCTGACCCCGGCCGACCGGGTCTGCGTCTTCCTCGTCGACGGGCTCGGCTGGGAGCAGCTACGCGCCCACCCCGACGAGGCGCCGTTCCTGAACTCCCTGCTGGCCTCCTCGCGCGGCGGCACCGGCCGCCCCCTCACCGCCGGTTACCCCGCGACCACCGCGACGTCGCTGGGCTCCGTCGGCACGGGCCTGCCGCCCGGCGCGCACGGCCTGCCCGGCTACACGGTGCGCGACCCCGCCACCGGCCAGTTGATGAACCAGCTCCGCTGGCAGCCCTGGACCCCGCCGCACGCCTGGCAGCCGTACCCGACGGTGTTCGAACTGGCCGACCGCGCCGGAGTGCACGCCGCCCAGGTGTCCTCGCCCCACTTCCAGAACACCCCGCTCACCAAGGTCGCGCTCAGCGGCGGCACCTTCCTCGGACGGCTCAGCGGCGAGGACCGCATGGACGTCGCGGCCGAACAGCTCGCCGCCGGGGACCGCTCGCTGGTCTACACGTACTACGCCGAACTGGACGGCGCCGGGCACCGCTACGGCGTCGGCTCCGACACCTGGCGCGGCCAGCTCATGTACGTCGACCGGCTCGCCCAGCGGCTGGCCGAACAGCTCCCGCCGCGCAGCGCGCTCTACGTCACCGCCGACCACGGCATGGTCGACATCCCCTTCGACGAGGACCACCGCATCGACTTCGACGCGGACTGGGAGCTGCGCGCCGGCGTCTCCCTCCTCGGCGGCGAGGGCCGCGCCCGGCACGTGTACGCCGTGCCCGGCGCCCAGAACGACGTGCTGACCTGCTGGCGCGAGGTGCTCGGCGACCGCTTCTGGATCGCGTCCCGCGACGAGGCGATCGACGCGGGCTGGTTCGGGCCGCACGTGGACGAGCGTGTGTACGCGAGGATCGGCGACGTGGTCGCCGCCGCGCACGACGACGTGGTGATCACCGCCTCCGAGCGCGAGCCCAAGGAGTCGCTGATGGTCGGCAACCACGGCTCGATGACCCCGGCCGAGCAGCTCGTCCCGCTCCTCGAAGTCCGCTCCTGACCCTCCCCCCCACCGTCTATTCGCCGAAAGGTGCTCAACCCCTCATGCCCGAGCTGGTGTTCTTCTCCGGAACGATGGACTGCGGGAAGTCGACCCTGGCTCTGCAGATCGAGCACAACCGCTCGGCGCGAGGACTCCAGGGCCTGATCTTCACGCGGGACGACCGCGCCGGCGAGGGCAAGCTGTCCTCCCGCCTCGGCCTGGTCACCGACGCGGTCGAGGCGATGCCCGGCATGGACCTGTACGGCCATGTCGTGGCCCTGATGTCGCGCGGCGGCAAGGTCGACTACGTGATCGTGGACGAGGCGCAGTTCCTCGGCCCCGAGCAGATCGACCAGTTGGCCCGCGTGGTGGACGACCTGGACCTCGACGTCTTCGCCTTCGGCATCACCACCGACTTCCGCACCAAGCTCTTCCCCGGCTCCCAGCGCCTGATCGAACTCGCCGACCGGATAGAGACGCTCCAGGTCGAGGCGATGTGCTGGTGCGGCGCCCGCGCCACGCACAACGCCCGCACGGTCGGCGGCGAGATGGTCGTGGAGGGCGAGCAGGTGGTGGTCGGCGACGTGAACCGCCCCGCCACGGCCATCGGCTACGAGGTCCTGTGCCGCCGCCACCACCGCCGCCGGATGACGGCCGCCGCCACCCAGGCCGGCGCCCTGTCCCCCGACGTGCTTCCGGTGACCTCGGGCTGAGTCACCTCCGGGGCCGTGGCAGCGCCCCCGGTCTGCGCACCACGCCGAGCCGGGCCCCGTGCGGGTCCGCCACCGTGGCCACCCGGCCGTACGGGCTGTCGTGGGCCGGCTCCAGCAGACGGCCACCGAGGTCCAGCACCTGCCGGACCGAGGCGTCCGTGTCCGTCACCTCGAAGTGGGGCATCCAGTGCGCGCCCAGGGAGCGGGGGAGCGCCTGGCCCATGCCGCGCAGCGCCACCACCGGACGGCCGCCGCTGCGCAGGGTGATGTGGTCCGGCGCCGACGGGGGCTGTGCCTCGTAGCCGAACACCCGCGTGTAGAACGTCGTCACGCGCACCGCGGAGGCGGTCCGCAGCTCGGTCCACGCGGGCAGGCCCGGTCCGCCGCCCGCCTTGGCGGGGTGCGCCCAGGCGGTGCAGAAGCCGAAGACCGCCCCGGACGGGTCGGCGGCGATGGCCACCCGGCCGTTGTCCCCGGCGTCCAGCGGGCCCACCGCGACCGTGCCGCCGGACAGCCGCACCCGCTCGGCCGTGAGGTCCACGTCGTCCGAGGCGAGGTAGGGCGTCCAGGCGGCCGACAGCCCGGCGTCCGGGGGCAGTTGGTTGATGACCGCCACCTCCTGCCCGTGCAGCGACGCCCGCACCGGGCGGCCGAGCGGGCCGGCCCGGAACTCCCAGCCGAACACGGCCCCGTAGAAGTCCTCGGCGGCGTCCGCCGCCCGCGTCATCAGGCTCACCCAGCACGGCGTGCCGGGCGCGTGCGGGGCTCGTGGGTCCGCCGACTCCGGTGCCTCGGTCATCGATCACTCCCTCTCCGGTCCCTCCTGGGGGCCGTCTCGCATCCGCTCCCCGCGGGCGGGGCCGGTAGCCGGCGCCCGCGTGCCCGTGCCGCCACCGGTACGTGACGGCGCGTGATTCTGGCGGAAGGTCCGGTCGGCCGCCGTTCGCCGCGCGGGCGATGACCGGCGAGTGCCGCCGAACGCACACTGTGTGCCCGATACCGTACGCCGTGTGATCGGGTCCGTCCGGCCGAGCAGAGTAGCCGGAGCCGGGCGTGGCGGCCACCCCGTGCGCGAGGATGGCGTCATGACAGTCATCATCACCGCCTCCGAACTCGCCCGGGACCTGGCCGGACCGACCCCGCCGACGCTGCTGGACCTGCGCTGGCAACTGAGCGCGCCGGACGCCCCCGCCTTCGACGCCCGCGCCGCGTACGAGGCCGGACACCTCCCCGGCGCGGTCTTCGCCGACCTGAACAGGGAACTGGCGTCGGCCCCCGGTCCTCGCGGGCGTCATCCCCTGCCGGACATCGCGGAGTTCGGCGCTGCCATGCGCCGCGCGGGCGTGTCCACCGGCACCCCGGTCGTCGTGTACGACGGCGGCCAGGGCTGGGCGGCCGCCCGAGCGTGGTGGCTGCTGCAGGCGACGGGTCACCCGAACGTGAGGGTGCTCGACGGCGGGTTGACGGCGTGGGAGGGGCCGCTGTCCACGGACGTACCGACCCCGGCGGAGGGCGACTTCGAGCCGCTGCCGGAGGCGACCGGGGTGCTCGACGCCGCAAGCGCGGCCGAACTCGCGGGCTCGGGTGTCCTGCTGGACGCGCGCGCGGGGGAGCGGTACCGGGGCGAGGTGGAGCCCATCGACCGGGTGGGCGGGCACATTCCGGGCGCGCTGTCGGCGCCGACGGCGGAGAACGTGGGCCCCGACGGCCGCCTCCTGTCCGCCGCCGACCTGCGTGACCGCTTCAAGGCGCTCGGCGTCTCCGGGGACGCGCCGGTCGGTGTCTACTGCGGCTCCGGCGTCTCCGCCGCCCACGAGGTACTGGCCCTCGCGGTCGCGGGCATCCCGGCCGCGCTGTACGTGGGCTCCTGGTCGGAGTGGTCGGCCGACCCGTCCCGCCCGGTCGCGGTGGGACCGGACCCGCGGTAGGGCCGCAGTCGCGGGGCGGGGCGCAGGGTGGACCTGTGTCGCCGCCAGGCGAGGGCCGAGTGGGGGAAGGTGCCCCCACTCCACCCCGACAGCCGGGCTACTCCTGCTTCTTGCGCCGGGTGCCGAACACGATCTCGTCCCAGCTCGGTACGGCGGCCCGGCGGCCGGGGCGCACCCCGTCGGCCTCGGCCTGGCGGTCGGTCGCGCCGGTCAGCCGGTCGCGGTGGCTGGAGACGGCGCGGGGCATGAGCACGTCCGCGTACGCGGAACCGGCCGACGCGGCGGGCGCCGGGGGCTCCTCCTCCAGGACCTCCTCGGCCGGCTCCTCCGGAGGCTCCGGGGGCCGTTCCGGCACCACCAGGTCGCCCCGGAAGCTTGGCACGGCCTCCAACAGGCTGGTCAGGGAGTCGCGTTCGCTCGTGCTCTCGTCGACGGGCTCGGACGGCTGCGCGGGCAGGCTGGGCCGCTCGCGGTCGCCCCGGTCGAGGGCGCGGTCCATGCCGCGGTCGCGCGGCAGCCGCGCGATGCGCGGGACGAACGGGAAGCTGGGCTCGGGCACCGCGAGGTCGTCGGACTCGCCGATCAGCGAGCGCGCCTCGTCGTCGACGGCCTGGACGAGCCGCCGGGGCGGGTCGTACGTCCAGCTCGCCGAGTGCGGTTCACCCGCGACCAGGTAGACGAGCAGGACCTCCCAGGTGCCGTCGTCCCGGCGCCAGGAGTCCCACTGCACGGTGTCCTTGTCGGCGCCCCGCAGCAACAGCCGCTCCTGCACGGCCTCGCCGAGCAGCGGGCCGGAGTTCTCGCCGGGGCGGCGGACGGGGGTCTTGCGGGCGCGCTCGGCCATGAAGGCGCGCTCGGCGAGTACGGGTCCCTCGAAGCGGCGGACCCGGTCGACCGGGATGCCGGCGAGCTGGGCGACCTCTTCCGCGGTGGCACCTGCTCGTATCCGCGCCTGGATGTCCCGGGGGCGGAGGTGGCTCTCCACCTCGATCTCGATCTGGCCGAGGCGGGGGCGGTCACCGCGCACGGCGGCGCGCAGCCGCTCGTCGATCGGAAGGGTGTACTCCGTCGCGTCGGCAGCCTTGAGCACCAGCCGTGTGCCGTCATTCGAGACGGCCACGACACGCAGTTCGGGCATGGGGACCTCCCGGATGGTGCCTGCCGACGTCACGTGCGTCGCTGCTTCCGCTAGTCGAGTGTGGCCTGCCCGAGCGCAACCTGCCACAACCTTGCCGAGTTGCCCGGCGTGTCGGGCACTGGCCCAGCACTGCCGTTATGACACGGTTACTTGTTCGCAACGCTGAGTGACGAACTTCATCACCCTGTGCAACTTTCCCCCTCCTGGCGGCCCTGCGGGCCCCCGGACATCCCTATGGGACACCGGTGCCCAGGGCTCGCAACAGTACTCCATTCGGGCCATGCGCGTGCTTCGGCGCGCCATTCAACTTCAGTCGCGGGGTGCGACTTGGCCGCCCATGGGCGGGTTCCGCCATGCACCAACGTGGCGAAGTTCACGCAATCCGGCGAAACGGAACTAATGGTTTCGTCCGCACGTCCCTCACTCGTGCGATCCACCGGCCGGCGGTGGTCGCGCATCTGATCGAGTACGGGAAAGGCAGGCAGGTTCCGGGTATGCGTGAAACGCCCGATGCGGGTCGAAAGCGGTTCGACCTGAACGTCCCCCAGGTCGCGGGCAGTGCGCTCGCGGCGATCGTGGCGGCCAAGATGGCCTCCTACTTCGGGGTGTACGGCACGATCCTGGGCGCCGGAGTGGTCAGCATCGTCGCCACGTGCGGCGGCTCGGTCTTCCAGCAGCTCTTCCGGAGCACGGGGGAGCAGATCCGCGAGGCCAGGGACACCACGCGCCCCCGTGTGGGGGCCGTCGCGGGTCATCCGGAGCCGGTGGAGGGCACGTTCACCGAGGGCACCGTCTACCGCGCGAAGGTCAAGAGCTGGAAGCGCCCGCTCCTCGCCGCGGCCCTGGTCTTCGGCGTCACGATGGGTGGCATCACCGCCTACGAGGCGGCGTCCGGCAACAACTTCAGCGGCGGCTCGGGCACCACCGTCAGCGACGCCGTCGGCGGCCGTGGCTCCTCCCACCACCACCGCAGGGACGACGACGACCCGGCGCCCGTCACCACCCCGTCCGGGACGACGGCCCCGACCGAGGAGACCCCGTCCGGCGGTGGCGGTGCCACGACGCGTCCGACCACGCCCGAGACCACCAGGACCCCGAGCGGCCGGCCGAGCACCGAGCCCGGCCAGGACGCGACCACCACGGCCCCCACGCCCAGCGAGGGGACGACCGGGTCGACGCCTACCGCCCCAGAACCCTCCGCAAGTAGTCGTTCTGGAACAGGCGTTCCGGATCCAGTCGGTTCCGCACTGCCGTGAACTCGGTGAAGCGCGGATACACCCCTTCGAGGTACCCCGCGTCCCGCGTGTGCACCTTCCCCCAGTGCGGCCGCCCCTCGTGCGCGGTGAACACACGCTCGGCCGCGCTGAAGTACGCCTGATACGGGGTGCCCCGGAACATGTGCACGGCGATGTACGCGCTGTCCCGGCCCGAGGCCGTGGACAGCGCGATGTCGTCCGCCGGGGCGGTGCGCACCTCGACCGGGAAGCTGATCCGCAGACCCGAGCGTTCGATCACCGCCTTCAGCTCGCGCAGCGTCTCCGCCAGCGCCGCGCGGGGCACCGCGTACTCCATCTCCACGAACCGCACCCGGCGCGGTGAGGTGAACACCCGGTACGGGATGTCGGTGTAGGACCGCGCCGACAGGGCCCGGCTGGAGATCCGGGCGATGGTCGGGACGGAGACGGGGGCCGCGCGGCCAGCCCACTGGGCCACCTGGAAGACGCCGTTGGACAGGAACTCGTCCTCGAACCAGCCGGCGGCCCGCCCCACCGGTCGCGCGGGGCCCTCGCTGCGGTTGTTGCGCTTGGTGTTGGTGCTGCCGGTGTGCGGGAACCAGTAGAACTCGAAGTGCTCGTTCTCCGCCCAGAGTTGATCGAACTCGGCCAGTACCCGGTCGAGCGGCATCGGCTCCTCGCGCGCGGTGAGGAGGAACAGCGGCTCCACGGCGAGGGTCAGCGCGGTGACGACACCCAGCGCGCCGAGGCCGATCCGGGCGGCCGCGAACACCTCGGGGTTCTGCCCGGCCGAGCAGGTGAGCACCGAGCCGTCGGCGGTGACGAGTTCGAGCCCCGTGATCTGGGCGGCTATGGAGCCGGACTCCCGGCCGGTGCCGTGGGTGCCGGTGCTGGTGGCCCCGGCGACCGTCTGCTCCATGATGTCGCCCATGTTGGTGAGCGACAGACCCTCGCGCGCCAGCGCCGCGTTGAGGCGCTTGAGCGGAGTGCCCGCCTCGACCGTCACGGTCATGGCGGTGCGGTCGATGCCGCGGATGCCGGTCAGCAGATCCGGGCGGATCAGCACCCCGTCCGTGGCGGCGACCGAG
The DNA here is from genome assembly GCF_022846655.1 of Streptomyces seoulensis. Lineage (NCBI taxonomy): Bacteria > Bacillati > Actinomycetota > Actinomycetes > Kitasatosporales > Streptomycetaceae > Streptomyces > Streptomyces seoulensis. The sequence goes on along the minus strand of NZ_AP025667.1, from coordinate 4,881,072 downwards.
GTGAAGGAGTGTCCGGTGCCCACCGCCTTCACCCGCTGACCGCGTTCGGCGGCCCCGCGCACCTCCGCGGCCAGTTCCTCGACCGAGGCCGGCGTCACCTGCCGGGCGGGCCGGGCGGTCACGTTGCCGCCCCAGTTACGCCACGTTCCGTGCTTCCCGCTCGCCGTGCTGCTCAACGGTGCCTCCCCGCCCCGTGACCGGCCTGTGCAGCCGGCGGTACCCGAGGAAACCGCCCACGACCGCGGCCGCCCCGGCGACCGCCGGGACCCAGTACCCGGCGCGCGCGTCGGCCGCGTCGATCACCCAGCCCGCCATGGCGGAGCCGAGCGCGACCCCGACCGCCAGGCCGGTGCCCACCCAGGTCATGCCCTCGGTGAGGTTCGCGCGAGGTACGTGCTTCTCGATGAGGGACATCGTCGTGATCATCGTCGGTGCGATGGACAGCCCCGCAACGAACAGTGCCGCGGCCAGAAGCGCCAGGTTTCCGACCAGTAGGAGTGGGATCATACTCATGGCCATCGCGCCCACGCCCAGCAGCCAACGGCGCTGCGGCGGACCGGAGAAGCGCAGCAGCCCGAAGACCACGCCCGCGAGGCAGGACCCCGCCGCGTAGAGCGCGAGGACCACGCTGGCCGCGCCCTTGTGGCCGCGCTCGTCGGCGAAGGCGACGGTGACCACGTCGATCGCGCCGAAGATCGTGCCCGTGGCCACGAACGTCGCCACCAGCACCTGGAGTCCGGGGGAGCGCAGCGCGCTGCCCGTGCCGTGCTGCTCGCGCGAGTGCGGCACCGGCTCGGTGGCCCGCTGGGCGGTCAGCCAGAACACGCCCACGGCCAGGCAGCAGGCCGCGAGCAGCGGGCCCGCCTCCGGGAACCAGGCCGTGGACAGGCCGATGGAGAGGATCGGCCCGAAGATGAAGCAGACCTCGTCGACGACCGACTCGAAGGAGTAGGCCGTGTGCAGCCTCGGGTCGCCGCCGTACAGCGCGGCCCAGCGGGACCGGATCATCGCGCCCAGGCTGGGCACCGCGCCGACGCCGGCCGCGAAGGCGAACAGCGTCCAGTCCGGCCATCCGAAGTGCGCGGCCAGCAGCAGCCCGGCGGCCGCGGCGAGCGCCACCAGGGTCGCGGGGCGCAGCACCCGGCGCTGGCCGTGCCGGTCCACCAGCCGGGAGATCTGCGGTCCGAGCACGGCGGCGGAGAGCGCCATGGTGGCCGAGAGCGCGCCCGCGAGGCCGTAGCGCCCGGTGAGCTGGGAGATCATCGTGACCACGCCGATGCCCATCATCGACAGCGGCATCCGGCCGACGAGACCCGCGGCGGAGAAGCTCTTGGTACCCGGTTCGGTGAACAGGGCGCGATAGGGGCTGGGCACGCGGGACTCCGTCTGGACTGCTCGGTAAGGCGCGAAGAAGGTGGATACAGCTTACGAGTTAGGTGACCCTAATGCAGCCGCCCGTCGCATCGGGTGAACCACCGCATAAACCTCCTTTTCCGGCGTACCCCCGTGCCGTTTCACCCCTGTCGGTGCCGGGTGGCAGGATCGAGTCATGCCAGACGAGCTCGATGCCGCCCCCTATGACGCCCTCCTCCTGCTCTCCTTCGGCGGTCCCGAAGGGCCGGACGACGTGGTCCCGTTCCTGGAGAACGTGACCCGCGGCCGCGGGATCCCCAAGGAACGCCTCAAGGAGGTCGGGCAGCACTACTTCCTGTTCGGCGGGGTCAGCCCGATCAACGAGCAGAACCGCGCCCTGCTGGACGCCCTGCGCAAGGACTTCGCCGACCACGGGCTGGACCTGCCGGTCTACTGGGGCAACCGCAACTGGCAGCCGTACCTCACCGACACCCTGCGCGAGATGACCGCCGACGGCCGCCGCCGCGTCCTGGTCCTCGCCACCAGCGCCTACGCCTCCTACTCGGGATGCCGCCAGTACCGGGAGAACCTGGCCGACGCGCTCGGGACGCTCCGGGCCGAGGGCCTGACGCCCCCGGAGGTCGACAAGCTGCGGCACTACTTCAACCACCCGGGCTTCGTCGAGCCCATGGTCGACGGTGTGCTGCGCTCGCTCGCCGACCTCCCCGAGGAGGTCCGCGACGGCGCCCACATCGCCTTCACCACCCACTCCATCCCGACCGCCGCGGCCGACACCTCCGGCCCGGTCGAGGACCACGGGGACGGCGGCGCCTACGTCGCCCAGCACCTGGAGGTGGCCCGGCTGATCGCCGACGCCGTCCGGGAGCGGACCGGCGTCGACCACCCCTGGCAGCTCGTCTACCAGTCCCGCTCCGGCGCCCCGCACATCCCCTGGCTGGAGCCGGACATCTGCGACCACCTCGAGGAGCGGCACGCCGCCGGGGTCCCGGCCGTGGTCATGGCGCCCATCGGGTTCGTCTCCGACCACATGGAGGTCCTCTACGACCTCGACACCGAGGCCACGGCCAGGGCGGCGGAGCTGGGCCTGCCGGTGCGCCGCTCGGCCACCGTGGGCGCCGACCCCCGCTTCGCGGCCGCCGTCCGCGACCTCGTCGTGGAGCGCGCCGGCACCGAGCGCGGCGAGGCCGTCACGCCGTGCTTCCTGGGCGCGCTCGGCGCGAGCCACGACCTGTGTCCGGTCGGCTGCTGCCCGGCGCGGGCCCCGCGCCCGGCCGCCGCGGGCGCCGACAGCCCCTACGCCTGAGGAGACCCGTGACCGACCCCCTCCACTCCGAACTGCTCCGGATCGCCCAGCAGGCCGCCCGTGAGGCGGGCGCGCTGCTGCGCGACGGCCGCCCGGCCGACCTCGCGGTGGCCGCGACCAAGTCCAGCCCGGTCGACGTGGTCACCGAGATGGACCTCGCCGCCGAGAAGCTGATCGTCGACCTGATCTCCGGCCGCCGCCCCGAGGACGGGTTCCTCGGCGAGGAGGGCGCCAGCGCCGAGGGCACCAGCGGGGTGCGCTGGGTGATCGACCCGCTCGACGGCACGGTCAACTACCTGTACGGGCTGCCCACCTGGGCGGTGTCCATCGCGGCCGAGGTGGACGGGGAGACCGTCGCCGGTGTGGTCGCGGCCCCGATGCGCGGCGAGACCTACCAGGCCGTGCTCGGGGGCGGGGCCTGGGCCACCGGCGCGGGGGAGGGTGAGCGCCCGCTGGCCTGCCGTCCGCCGGCCCCGCTGGACCAGGCACTGGTCTCGACCGGCTTCAACTACGTCACCGAGGTCCGTGCCCGCCAGGCCGCGATCGCGGCCCGCCTGATCCCGCTGGTCCGGGACATCCGGCGCGGCGGCTCGGCGGCGATCGACCTGTGCGACCTGGCCTGCGGCCGCCTCGACGGGTACTACGAGCGCGGACTCAACCCGTGGGACGTGGCCGCGGGGGACCTCATCGCGCGGGAAGCGGGCGCCGTGACCGGTGGGCGGCCCGGAGAGCGCCCCTCGGGCGAGCTGACACTCGCGGCCACGCCGAGCGTCTTCGAGCCCCTCCAGCGGCTGCTGGGGGACTTCGGGGCCTGGCAGGACTGACCGCGCCGCGCACATGACCGAAGCGGGACCCTGGGCACGGGCGTGCCGGGGTCCCGCGGATGTCTCCGGGCCGGTCAGGCGTGGGTGACGCCGACCTCCACGCCGTGCTCGGCCGCGAGGCGGCGCAGGTCGTCCAGCTCGCCCTGCTCCACCTCGACGAGGAAGTCGTCCCCCTCGTCACGAGCCCGCGTCAGGTCGGACTCGGTCGCTTTTATGCGCTGCAGAAGTCCCGTGGTGAAAGCGTCCATGCTGCGCCCCCTCGTCCTGGGTCGTGGGTCGGTGGCACGGGTGTGCCTGTTTTCAAGGAAGGGGCGATCATCGCCGCGGGTGCCCAGCGCTGCCCTGCTGGGCGGCGGCGGTGCCGGACATCCGCGCCCGCTCCGCGGAGTGATCGCGGAGTACCGCATGGTGCTGCGGCACATGCAGAGCGTGATCGCGGGGTGTAAAGCCGTCCTCCCCGCGCGCCAAGTCGGGGAAACCTCACCGACGGGAGAAATTCCGGCATTCTCGTCCCGCCACCCCCGGCCCTGCGGCCCCGCACCCGGCTTACAGCCGACTTATGGCCGAAAAGGGCAGGATGGAGGCCACGATCCCACGGACGGCTCCGCCCGCCCGCGCCCCGGCGCGGCTCACGCGGGTGGACTTCAGGAAGGACTAGCGACGTGCGTGTACTCGTCGTCGAGGACGAGCAGTTGCTCGCCGATGCGGTGGCCACCGGACTGCGCCGGGAGGCCATGGCCGTCGACGTCGTGTACGACGGTGCGGCCGCCCTGGAGCGCATCGGCGTCAACGACTACGACGTGGTCGTCCTCGACCGCGACCTCCCGCTCGTGCACGGCGACGACGTCTGCCGCCGCATCGTGGAGCTGGGGATGCCCACGCGCGTGCTCATGCTCACCGCCTCCGGTGACGTCAGCGACCGCGTCGAGGGGCTGGAGATCGGCGCGGACGACTACCTGCCCAAGCCCTTCGCCTTCAGCGAGCTGATCGCGCGCGTGCGCGCGCTCGGCCGCCGCACCAGCGTCCCCCTGCCCCCGGTCCTGGAGCGGGCCGGCATCAAGCTCGACCCCAACCGCCGCGAGGTCTTCCGCGACGGCAAGGAGGTCCAGCTCGCGCCCAAGGAGTTCGCGGTGCTGGAGGTGCTGATGCGCAGCGAGGGCGCGGTCGTCTCGGCGGAGCAACTGCTGGAGAAGGCGTGGGACGAGAACACCGACCCCTTCACCAACGTGGTGCGGGTGACGGTGATGACGCTCCGCCGCAAACTCGGCGAGCCCCCGGTGATCGTGACCGTCCCCGGCTCCGGCTACCGGATCTGATCCGCCGTGGCCGCCACACCCGCGCCGCCCCAGGCGCCCCCGAAGCCCACCTGGGACCCCCGGCCGCAGCCGCCCTTCCCCTGGCTGCGCCCGACCATCCGGATACGCCTCACGCTGCTGTACGGCGGCATGTTCCTGATCGCGGGCATCCTGCTGCTGTCGATCATCTACCTGCTGGCCGCGCAGGCGATCAGCACCGGCAACCAGCCGCTGTTCAAGATCGTCGGCTATCAGGACCTCCGGGTCTCCAGCAGCAACTGCCCGGCGATCAACAACACCACCAGCCTCTCGCTCCAGGACTTCAACACCGCGATCAGCCAGTGCGTCGACCACCAGCGCCAGGTCGCCCTGGACAACCTGCTCAGCCGCTCGCTGCTGGCCCTGCTGGGCCTCGCGGTGATCGCCTTCGCGTTCGGCTACGCGATGGCGGGCCGGGTGCTCTCCCCGCTGGGCCGGATCACCCGCACCGCCCGTCAGGTGGCCGGGTCCGACCTGTCCCGCCGGATCGAGCTGGACGGCCCGGACGACGAGCTGAAGGAGCTGGCGGACACCTTCGACGACATGCTGGAGCGGCTCCAGCGGGCCTTCACCGCCCAGCAGCGCTTCGTCGGCAACGCCTCCCACGAGCTGCGCACCCCGCTGGCGATCAACCGCACCCTGCTGGAGGTCCACCTCTCGGACCCGAACGCCCCGGTGGAGCTCCAGCAGCTCGGCAAGACGCTGCTGGCCACCAACGAGCGCAGTGAGCAACTGGTGGAGGGCCTGCTGCTGCTCGCCCGCAGCGACAACCAGATCGTCGAGCGGGGTCCGGTGGACCTGGCCGAGGTGGCCGGGCAGGCCATCGATCAGGTGCGCGCCGAGGCCGAGGCCAGGAGCGTGGAGATCCGCAGTGGTCTGGAGCCCGCCGTGGTGCGGGGCAACGGGGTGCTGCTGGAGCGCATCGCGCTCAACCTCGTGCAGAACGCGGTGCGCTACAACGTGGCTCCCGAGGAGGGGGCTGCCGGCAAGGGCGACGATGAGGCGCCGGAGAGCGGCTGGGTGGAGGTCGACACGGCGGTCGAGCACGGCCGCGCGGTGCTGACCGTCTCGAACACCGGTCCCGTGGTGCCCGCCTACGAGATCGACAACCTCTTCGAGCCCTTCAGGCGGCTGCGTACGGAGCGTACGGGGAGCGACAAGGGGGTCGGGCTCGGCCTGTCCATCGTCCGGTCCGTGGCCCGTGCGCACGGCGGCCACATCGCGGCCGTCCCGCGCGAGGGGGGCGGTCTGGTGATGCGCGTGACGCTGCCGTTGTGACCGTGCTTGTCACAGATCCCGACACTCGCGGAGGATGTTCGCTTCGCGCGGAATTTTCCGACCACCGAAAGAGGTTTTCCCTGTGTGATCAATCACATGGGCGGATTTCCAGCCATGCACTCACTGTGATCATGAAGGGGGCCGTAAAGCCGGGAAAATCCGGGTTTTCAAGGCTCCTGATCACGGGAAGTACACGATGAGGCGCCTTTGAGGTGCGGCATTCGGACCGTGTACGGTCCACACCGCCATCCAAGCCGATCACTCACGAGGGGCCGGGTTGGGTGTCGATTGAGTAACAGACCTTGATGTGAGGCAAAATCTCCGCCTCAGGTCGGGCACAAGTCCGGCCTCTCACGCGTTACGTGCGCTGAAGACACCGCAGACACCCAGAGGGGGAGAGCGACCCATGGCAACCGATTACGACACTCCACGCAAGACCGACGACGACGTCGACTCGGACAGTCTCGAAGAGCTGAAGGCCCGCCGGAACGACAAGTCCACCTCCGCGGTGGACGTCGACGAGTTCGAGGCCGCTGAGGGCCTCGAGCTCCCGGGAGCCGACCTCTCCAACGAGGAGCTGGCCGTCCGCGTGCTGCCCAAGCAGCAGGACGAGTTCACCTGCATGAGCTGCTTCCTGGTCCACCACCGCAGCCAGTTGGCCCGTGAGAAGAACGGCCAGCCGATCTGCCGCGACTGCGACTAGGGACGGGTCGGCCGTGACTGGCTCGACCCCTCCGCGGAAGCGCCGCTTCCATCTCCCGGGAGCGGACAAAGGGCCCGTCAAGGGCTCGCACGGCACGCGTGACGACGACGAGCGGGGCCCCGACGCAGCGGGGGCCTCGCTCGAACCGGCGCCCGGGTCCGCGACGGCCAGGACGGAGGATTCCCCCGGCCGCGCGGAGCCGCGACCGCCGGGCCGGGCGGCCGCGATCCGCGACCGCGCCCGGTTGCTGGCCCGCGAAGGCACCCGGAGAGGCGGCACCCACGCCCGCGCGGGAATCGCCTACCTCGCCGACCGGATCATCGACCTCGCCCCGCGCGTCCCCGTACGCGACCTGGCCACCCTGCGCCGGCAGTTCCCGGGCCTCGGGCCCGAGCAGCTCGCCGACAAGCTGGTGTCCGGAGCGGCCACCGGGACGTCCACGGTCGGCGCCGGGATCGGCGCGGCCGCCATGCTCCCCGTACCGCCGGCCATGCCCACCGAGCTGGCCGCCGAGATCACCGGGGTCGCCGCGATCGAGCTGAAGCTCATCGCCGAACTCCACGAGGTCTACGGCCTGCGCCCGCCGGGGAATCTCAAGACCCGCAGCACCGCGTACCTGTCCTCCTGGTCGGGGGAGCGCGGGATCGACGTGATGAAGCCGTCGAGCATCGACGTCGCCCTCGGCGGCCGGATGAAACGCGAACTGCGCCAGCAGATCATGAAGCGCATGGTCCGCAATCTGCCCAACCTCATGCCGTTCATGGTCGGCGCCGCCGTGGGCGCGGTCATGAACCGCCGGGACACCAGAAAGCTCGCCGCACGCATCCGCACCGACCTGCGCAAGAGCCAGGTCCCGTGGGACAGGCTGCCCGAGCTGCCGCCGCTGGAGGAGCCCGAGGACCCGCTGCGGATCGCCGGGTACCCGGAGGGCACGGGGAGCTGACGCCCCCGCGTGGCTCAGGCGGCCGGGGCCTTGGCGCCCGCGATCGCCGCCGCCAGCTTCTCCGGCTCGCGCGTCGACAGGTACAGGTACGGCGTCGGGTCCTGCGGGTCGGTCACCTCGACCCGCAGCGCCGTCGGGATGTAGGCGCGCAGCAGCAGGAACGCGCGGGTGTCGGCCTTGTACGTGCGCCAGGCGCGGGCCTCCTCCGCGTCCAGCACCTCGGCCGCGCCGAGCGCCGACACCGGGATCCGGGCCTCGCCCGCGATCAGCGAGTCGCCTACCACGCGGATGCGCGGGGAGCCGTAGGCGCTGGCCATCACCGCCGCGACGGCCGTACCGCCGACCAGGCCGCCGAGCAGCGGCAGCGTGCCGAAGGGCAGCAGGATCAGGGCGAACGAGACACCCACGAGCACGCTGATCAGCCACCACGAGCGCGGGGCGGTCAGGCGTTCTTCGTAGGGGGCGGCGGAGAGCTGCATGGGCCAAGCTTGGCACGGTGTCCGGACATGCCGGACGCCGGGGCGCCGCCCGTACGGCGGCGTGGTGGCGGCCACAGGGTGGACCGGTAAGGTCTGCGCCTGTGAGTTCCGCAAGCCTTCAGCCCCCCGCCGACGCGACGCAGCCCGTACGGCACCCCGACGCTCCCGGACCCGGTGAGCTCCTCGGTGCCCACTACGAACACTGTTTCGGCTGCGGCCCCGGACAGCCGCACGGGCTGCACCTGGAGGCACGCGCGGGCGACGGCGTCTCGCTGACCGCCGAGTTCACCGTCCAGTCCGCCCACCAGGGCGCCCCCGGCCTCGCGCACGGCGGGGTCCTGGCCACCGCGCTGGACGAGACCCTCGGCTCGCTGAACTGGCTGCTGCGCACCATCGCCGTCACCGGCCGCCTGGAGACAGACTTCGTGCGCCCCGTGCCCGTCGGCACCGTGCTGCACCTGGAGGCCGAGGTCACCGCCGTCGCCGGACGCAAGATCTACTCCCGCGCCACCGGCCGCATCGGCGGCCCCGACGGCCCCGTGGCCGTCCGCGCCGAGGCGCTGTTCGTCGAGGTGAAGGTCGACCACTTCACCGACCACGGCCGCCCCCAGGAGATCCAGGCCGCCATGAGCGACCCCGACCAGATCCGGCGCGCCCGCGCCTTCGAGGTGAACCCGTGAGCCGCACCCCGCTCGACGTCCGGCTCCGCCGCATCGACCCCGACGTACCGCTTCCGGCGTACGAGCACCCCGGGGACGCCGGGGCCGATCTGCGCACCACCGAAGCGTGCGAACTCAAGCCCGGTGAGCGGGCCGTGCTGCCCACCGGCGTGGCCATCGCGCTCCCCGAGGGGTACGCGGCCTTCGTGCACCCCCGCTCGGGTCTGGCGGCCCGCTGCGGAGTAGCCCTTGTGAACGCCCCAGGGACCGTTGATGCCGGGTACCGTGGAGAGATCAAGGTGATCGTGGTGAATCTCGATCCGCGCGAGACGGTGCGGTTCGAGCGCTTCGACCGGATTGCCCAACTGGTCGTCCAGCAGGTCGAGAGGGTCCGCTTCCAGGAGGTCGCGGAACTTCCCGGTTCGGTGAGGGCGGAGGGGGGCTTCGGGTCCACCGGAGGCCACGCCTCGGTGGACGGCTAGCGCGGCACGACGGTCCGGCCGCCGAAGGTGGCCGGGCGGGTGGGAATCGATACGCTTCGGTCGTATCCGACCGGGAAGGACAGTGACGTGTTCGGACGTCGCAACAAGAAGGGTGCCGCCGAGGGCGCGGCCGGCGAGGCCGAGCAGGTCGTCGACAGCGTCGGCACCGAGGCGGACGAAGAGCGCACGCGTGCGCGGCTCGAGCCCGAGCCGCGGCCCGACGGACCCTGGGACTCCTCCGAGGTGCGCGACCCGGCCGAGGGTCGCGTGGACCTCGGCGGTCTGTTCGTACCGGGGGTCGACGGCATGGAACTGCGGGTCGAGGTCGCCGGTGACGCGATCGTCGCCGCGACCGTCGTGCTGCGCGACAGCGCCGTCCAGCTCCAGGGGTTCGCCGCTCCCAAGCGCGAGGGCATCTGGGGCGAGGTCCGCGACGAGATCGCGGGCGGCATCACCCAGCAGGGCGGCATCGTCGACGAGGTCGAGGGTCCCCTCGGCTGGGAGCTGCGGGCCCAGGTGCCGGTGCAGTTGCCCGACGGCACGGGCGGTTTCCAGGTCGTGCGGTTCATCGGCGTGGACGGCCCGCGCTGGTTCCTGCGCGGTGTGATCTCCGGCCAGGGCGCGGTGCAGCCGGAGGCGGCCGGGCTGCTGGAGCAGATCTTCCGGGACACGGTCGTGGTGCGCGGCGAGGGCCCGATGGCGCCCCGCGACCCGATCGTCCTCAAGCTGCCCAACGACGCCCAGATGGTTCCCGAGGGCGTCCAGCAGCAGGAGGAGGGCTCCCGCTTCTCCGGCGGCATGGGCCAGCTCCAGCGCGGCCCGGAGATCACCGAGGTCCGCTGAGCCGAGAGGCGCATCAGGCACGAGAAGCACACACGCAGGGCCGTACCCAGGGGGTGCGGCCCTGCGCGCGCTCCCGCCGCCCGAGGCGTCAGGGTTGCGTCAAAGCGCCCCGGCGCGAGGCCCCCCGCCCGCTTTGTCCGCACCGCCCGCCGTAAGGTCGACGCGGCGTAGGCGGCAGTCACCGGAAGACAATGGGGCCATGGCACGCGGCAAGCTTCGGATCTACCTCGGCGCGGCACCGGGCGTGGGCAAGACCTACGCCATGCTCGCCGAGGCGCAGCGGCGCGTGGAGCGGGGCACCGACTGCGTGGTGGCCTTCGTCGAGCACCACGGCCGGCCCCGCACCGAGGTCCTGCTGCACGGCCTGGAGCGGATCCCGCGCGGGCGCCTGGAACACCGGGGCGGAAGCTTCGAGGAGATGGACGTCGACGCCGTACTGCGCCGCGCCCCCGCCGTCGCCCTGGTGGACGAACTCGCGCACACCAACGTCCCCGGCTCCCGCAACGCCAAGCGCTGGCAGGACGTGGAGGAACTCCTCGCCGCCGGGATCGACGTCGTCTCCACCGTCAACATCCAGCACCTGGAGTCCCTCGGCGACGTGGTCGAGTCGATCACCGGGGTGCGCCAGCGGGAGACGGTGCCCGACGAGGTCGTCCGGCGGGCCGACCAGATCGAACTGGTCGACATGTCCCCGCAGGCCCTGCGCCGCCGCATGGCCCACGGCAACGTCTACCAGCCGGACAAGGTCGACGCGGCCCTGTCGAACTACTTCCGCCCCGGCAACCTCACCGCCCTGCGCGAGCTGGCCCTGCTGTGGGTGGCCGACCGGGTCGACGAGCATCTGAACGCCTACCGCAGCGAGCACCGGGTCTCCCGGATCTGGGGCTCCCGCGAGCGCATCGTGGTCGGCCTGACCGGCGGACCCGAGGGGCGCACCCTGATCCGCCGTGCCGCCCGGCTCGCCGAGAAGGGCGCGGGCGGCGAGGTGCTGGCGGTCTACATAGCCCGCAGCGACGGCCTTACCGCCGCCTCCCCGAAGGAACTCGCCCTCCAGCGCACCCTGGCGGAGGACCTGGGCGGCACCTTCCACCACGTGGTCGGCGACGACATACCGGCCGCCCTGCTGGCCTTCGCGCGCGGCGTCAACGCCACCCAGATCGTGCTCGGCTCCTCACGCCGCAAGGCATGGCAGTACGTCTTCGGACCCGGCGTCGGCGCCACCGTGGCACGGGAGTCGGGACCCGACCTCGACGTGCACATCGTCACCCACGAGGAGGTCGCCAAGGGCCGCGGACTGCCCGTGGCGCGCGGCTCCCGGCTCGGCCGGGGCCGGATTGTGGCGGGCTGGGCGATGGCGCTGGCGGGCCCCGCCCTGATGGCGCTGCTGCTCAACGCCGTCGACCTCGGCCTCGCCAACGACATGCTGCTGTTCCTGGCGATCACGGTCGCCGCAGCCCTGCTCGGCGGACTGCTGCCCGCGCTCGCCTCGGCCGCGCTGGGCTCCCTGCTGCTGAACTTCTTCTACACCCCGCCCCTGCACCGGCTGACCGTCTCCGACCCGCGCAACATCGTCGCCATCGCGATCTTCTTCGGCGTCGGCATGGCGGTCGCCTCCGTGGTCGACCTCGCCGCCCGCCGCACCCACCAGGCGGCCCGGCTGCGCGCCGAGTCGGAGATCCTCTCCTTCCTCGCCGGCAACGTCCTGCGCGGCGAGACCAGCCTGGAGGCGCTTCTGGAACGGGTCCGGGAGACCTTCGCCATGGAGTCCGCCGCCCTGCTGGAGCGGGCGGGCGACCTGGAGCCCTGGACCTGCGCGGGCCGCGCCGGGGTCGGGCCCCCGCTGGAGCGGCCCGAGGACGCCGACGTGGACATGCCGGTCGGCGACCACATGGCGCTCGCGCTCACCGGACGGGTGCTGCCCGCCGAGGACCGCCGGGTGCTGGCCGCCTTCGCCGCGCAGGCCGCCGTCGTGCTCGACCGCCGCCGCCTGAAGGCCGAGGCCGACCGGGCCGGCGCGCTCGCCGAGGGCAACCGCATCCGCACCGCCCTGCTCGCCGCCGTCAGCCACGACCTGCGCACCCCGCTCGCCGGGATCAAGGCCGCCGTCTCCTCCCTGCGCGCCGACGACGTGGCGTGGTCGGAGGAGGACCGGGCCGAGCTGCTGGAGGGCATCGAGGAGGGCGCCGACCGGCTCGACCACCTCGTGGGCAACCTGCTCGACATGTCCCGCCTCCAGACCGGCACCGTCACCCCGCTGATCCGCGAGATCGACGTGGACGAGGTGGTGCCGATGGCCCTGGTCGGCGTGGACGAGGACAGCGTCGGCCTGGACGTCCCCGAGACGCTGCCCATGGTCGCCGTCGACCCCGGTCTGCTGGAGCGCTCGGTCGCCAACCTGGTGGAGAACGCCGTCAAGTACAGCCCGCCCGGCCAGCGCGTCACCGTGTCCGCCAGCGCCCTGGTGGACCGCGTCGAGGTGCGCGTGGTGGACCGGGGGCCCGGAGTGCCGGACGACGCGAAGGACCGTATCTTCGAGCCGTTCCAGCGGTACGGCGACGCCCCGCGCGGCGCCGGGGTCGGCCTCGGCCTCGCGGTCGCCCGCGGCTTCGCCGAGGCCATGGACGGCACCCTGACCGCCGAGGACACCCCCGGCGGCGGACTCACCATGGTGCTCAGCCTCCGCGCCGCCCGGCCCCGCCCCGAGCCGCTCCGCACCGCGGAGGACACCGCAGAACAGGAAAGGCAGCCGCAATGACCAGGGTGCTGGTGGTCGACGACGAACCGCAGATCGTGCGGGCCCTCGTGATCAACCTCAAGGCGCGCTCGTACGACGTCGACTCGGCCCCCGACGGCCGCACCGCCCTCCAGCTCGCCGCCTCACGCCACCCCGACGTGATCGTCCTCGACCTCGGCCTGCCCGACATGGACGGCGTCGAGGTGATCCGGGGGCTGCGCGGCTGGACCCGTGTGCCCATCCTGGTGCTGTCCGCCCGCCACTCCTCCGACGAGAAGGTGGAGGCGCTGGACGCGGGCGCCGACGACTACGTCACCAAGCCCTTCGGCATGGACGAACTCCTGGCCCGGCTGCGGGCCGCCGTGCGCCGGGCCGAGCCGGTCGGGCCGGGCGAGGACGACGTGACCACCGTGGAGACGGCCGGCTTCACCGTCGACCTGGCCGCCAAGAAGGTCGACCGCGCGGGCAGGGACGTACGGCTCACCCCGACCGAGTGGCACCTGCTGGAGGTGCTGGTCCGCAACACCGGCCGGCTGGTCGGCCAGAAACAGCTCCTGCGCGAGGTCTGGGGGCCCTCCTACGGCACCGAGACCAACTATCTGCGGGTCTACATGGCCCAGCTCCGCCGCAAGCTGGAGGCCGACCCGGCCCACCCCCGGCACTTCATCACCGAACCCGGCATGGGATACCGCTTCGAGAAGTGAGCCGGGGGCGATCAGGGTGCCCTCTGGAGTACGGCCTCAGGGGCCCGCCCCGGTAGGCTTTCAGACATGAGTGGCGTTCCTCGTTCCGAAAAGCCGGCCGGCCGGTTCCGCCGCATGCTGGACCGGCTCTCCACCTCCCAGGAGGAGCTGGAGTCGGAGGAGCTGCGCGAGGACACCGAGACCGCGGGATGCACCCGGATCGGCGACTGCCAGGACCGGCAGATCGTCACCGTTACTGGTACCTTGCGCACGGTCACGCTGCGACCGCGGGCCGGTGTCCCGGCGCTGGAGGCGGAGCTGTTCGACGGCACCGCCGCGCTGGACGTGGTGTGGCTGGGCAGGCGCTCCATCACGGGCATAGAACCGGGACGCAAGCTGATCGCATCGGGCCGGATCTCGATGAGCCGGGGCCGCCGCGTGCTGTTCAACCCGAAATACGAACTGCGACCCCTCGGACGGGAGTAGCCGGTGACGTCCCTCGACAAGCCGACCCAAGACGCCGGACAGAGTCCGCCGGACGGCACCGGCGAGGCCGAGCAGGTACACGACTCGCGGGCGGTCACCGAGGCAGCGCTGTTCGAGGCGTTCGGCGGCATCCGCGGCATGGTCGAGACGGTGCTGCCCGGCCTGCTCTTCGTCACGATCTACACGATCAACAAGGACCTGCACCTCTCCGCGATCGCCGCGCTCGGCGTCGCGGTCGTGATGCTCGTGGTCCGGCTGCTGCGCAAGGACACCGTCAAGCACGCCTTCAGCGGGGTCTTCGGTGTCGCCTTCGGCGTCGTGTTCGCCATGTTCACGGGCAACGCCAAGGACTTCTACCTGCCCGGCATGCTCTACACCCTGGGCCTGGCGCTCGCGTACATCATCACGACCCTCGCCGGGGTGCCCCTGATCGGCCTGATGCTCGGCCCGGTGTTCAAGGAGAACCTCTCCTGGCGCACCCGCAACCCCGGCCGCAAGAAGGCGTACACCAAGGCGAGCTGGGCCTGGGGCCTGATCCTGCTCGCCAAGTGCGCGATCCTCTTCCCGCTCTACTGGTGGGCCGACACCACCCAGCTCGGCTGGATCCTGGTCATCCTGAAGATCCCGCCATTCCTGCTGGCGGTCTACCTCACCTGGGTCTTCCTGGCCAAGGCGCCGCCGCCCATTGACGTGTTCGCCGAGATGGAGGCCGCCGAGAAGGCGGAGGAGGCCGAGAAGGCCGAGCGTGAGCGCGCGGCCGCCGAGAGCGGCGACTCCGCCGCAGGACGGCACCGCAGGGGCGCGTAGGCGCTCCGCACGCACGAGCGCAGGAGGGCGCCCCCGGAAGATTCCGGGGGCGCCCTCCTGCTACGTGTCTCAGGCGCTTTCGCGGCGCACCGACAGCAGGTCCTCCAACTGCTCCTCGCGGGCCTGCGCGGCCACGAAGAGGAGTTCGTCGCCCGCCTCCAGGGAGTCCTCCTTGGACGGCGTCAGCACGCGGGTGCCGCGGATGATGGTGACCAGGCTGGTGTCCTCGGGCCACTCCACGTCCCCGACCTGGGTGCCGGCCAGCGCCGACTCCTCGGGCAGGGTCAGCTCGACCAGGTTGGCGTCTCCGTGGCTGAAGCGCAGCAGCCGGACCAGATCGCCGACGCTCACCGCCTCCTCGACCAGGGCGGACATCAGACGCGGCGTGGACACGGCCACGTCCACACCCCAGGACTCGTTGAACAGCCACTCGTTCTTGGGGTTGTTCACCCGGGCGACGACGCGCGGGACGCCGTACTCCGTCTTGGCGAGCAGCGAGACGACCAGGTTGACCTTGTCGTCGCCGGTCGCGGCGATCACGACGTTGCAGCGCTGCAGCGCGGCCTCGTCCAGGGCCGTGATCTCACAGGCGTCGGCCAGCAGCCACTCCGCCTGCGGCACCCGCTCCACCGAGATGGCGGTCGGCGCCTTGTCGATCAGCAGGACCTCGTGGCCGTTCTCCAGCAGTTCCGCCGCGATCGAGCGGCCGACCGCCCCGGCTCCGGCAATGGCGACCCTCATCAGTGACCGCCCTCCTCTTCGGGGCCCTCGGCGAACGCCGCCTCGACCTTCTCGACCTCGTCCGTACGCATCATCACGTGCACCAGGTCGCCTTCCTGGAGGACCGTCTGCGAGGTGGGCAGCACGGCCTCGCCCAGCCTGGTCAGGAACGCCACGCGGACGCCCGTCTCCTCCTGGAGCTTGCTGATCTTGTGGCCGACCCACTTCGCGGAGGCGTGCACCTCGGCGAGCTGCACCCCGCCGGTGGGATCGCGCCACAGCGGCTCCGCGCCCGAGGGCAGCAGCCGGCGGAGCATCTGGTCGGCGGTCCAGCGGACCGTGGCGACGGTCGGGATACCCAGACGCTGGTACACCTCGGCACGGCGCGGGTCGTAGATCCGGGCGGCCACGTTCTCCACGCCGAACATCTCGCGGGCGACGCGGGCGGAGATGATGTTGGAGTTGTCACCGCTGGAGACCGCGGCGAAGGCGCCCGCCTCCTCGATGCCGGCCTCGCGCAGGGTGTCCTGGTCGAAGCCCACACCGGTGACCCGGCGGCCGCCGAATCCCGGTCCCAGCCTGCGGAAGGCGGTGGGGTCCCGGTCGATCACCGCGACCGTGTGGCCCTGTTGCTCCAGGGTCTGGGCGAGAGCGGAACCCACTCTGCCGCAGCCCATGATGACGATGTGCACGACCGTCCTTCCGGTGTCCAAAAGTTGCTGCTCGGCATCAGGGTCTCAGACCGAGGCCCAAAGCTGCACACGCGTGCTTCCGGTATCCGGCGTCGACCCGCGGTGACGGCGCTCATCGGCGCTGTTCCGTGACCCCGGTCACCCCCGGCGCCCGGCGTCGAGTGATGCTGCGCACGCTGCAACCGGTGAGGACGGCGAGGACGGCCAGGGCGAGCACGGCCCCGAGCAGCTCGGCGACGGCGGGCATGGGACCTCCGAGGTGCGATGACGGGCCGGGGCTGACATCTAGGCACGGGGGCGCGCACACCCGGCACACCCCACTTCCGCGCGCCCCCGATTTCACTCGTGAGGCAGAACGTGACCGCCGGGTGGGCGGCTGCCTGTTCGAAGCCTTACGATCCTCTCTCGTGTCCAAACTGACCGACGTGCCCAAACGGATCCTGATCGGGCGCGCACTGCGCAGTGATCGGCTGGGCGAGACGCTCCTGCCGAAGCGCATCGCCCTCCCCGTCTTCGCCTCCGACCCGCTGTCCTCCGTCGCCTACGCGCCGGGGGAGGTTCTGCTGGTCCTGTCCATCGCGGGCGTGTCGGCGTACCACTTCAGCCCCTGGATCGCGGTCGCGGTCGTGGTGCTGATGTTCACCGTGGTCGCCTCCTACCGGCAGAACGTCCACGCCTACCCCAGCGGTGGCGGTGACTACGAGGTGGCGACCACCAACCTCGGCCCCCGGGCCGGACTCACCGTCGCAAGCGCCCTGCTGGTCGACTACGTCCTGACCGTCGCCGTGTCCATCGCCTCCGGCATCGAGAACCTCGGCTCGGCGATCCCCTTCGTGGTCGAGCACAAGGTGCTGTGCGCCTGCGCGGTGATCGTCCTGCTGACGCTGATGAACCTGCGCGGGGTGAAGGAGTCCGGCAAGCTCTTCGCCATCCCGACCTACGTGTTCGTCGGCGGCGTCTTCATCATGATCGCGTGGGGCGCGTTCCGGGGGCTGGTCCTCGGGGACACGATGCGCGCCCCGACGGCCGACTTCCACATCAGGGCCGAGCACCAGGGCCTCGCGGGCTTCGCGCTGGTCTTCCTGCTGCTGCGGGCCTTCTCCTCCGGCTGTGCCGCGCTCACCGGCGTGGAGGCCATCTCCAACGGCGTCCCCGCCTTCCGCAAGCCCAAGTCGAAGAACGCGGCGACCACGCTCGCCATGATGGGCCTGCTGGCCGTCACCATGTTCTGCGGCATCATCGCCCTCGCCATGACCACCAAGGTGCGCATGGCCGAGTACCCGGCGACCGACCTGCTCCGCGACGGCGTGCCCATCGGCTCCGGCTACGTCCAGAACCCGGTGATCTCCCAGGTCGCCGAGGCCGTGTTCGGCAAGGGCAGCTTCCTGTTCATCGTCCTCGCCGCCGCGACCGCCCTGGTCCTCTTCCTCGCGGCGAACACGGCGTACAACGGCTTCCCGCTGCTCGGCTCGATCCTCGCCCAGGACCGCTATCTGCCCCGCCAGCTCCACACCCGGGGCGACCGCCTCGCCTTCTCCAACGGCATCGTGCTGCTGTCCGGCACGGCGATGCTGCTGGTGGTCGTCTACGGCGCGGACTCCACCCGGCTGATCCAGCTCTACATCGTCGGCGTGTTCGTGTCCTTCACCCTCAGCCAGACCGGCATGGTCCGGCACTGGAACCGGCACCTGGCCACCGAGAAGGACCCGGCCAAGCGCAGCCACATGGTCCGCTCCCGCGCGATCAACACCTTCGGCGCCTTCTTCACCGGCCTGGTGCTGGTCGTCGTCCTGGTCACCAAGTTCACCCACGGTGCCTGGGTCGCCCTGCTGGGCATGTGCATCTTCTACGCGACGATGACCGCGATCCGTAAGCACTACGACCGGGTCGCCGACGAGATCTCCGCCGTCGACGGTCCCACCGACGACAGCGTGCGCCCCTCCCGCGTGCACTCCCTGGTCCTGGTCTCCAAGATCCACCGTCCCACGCTGCGCGCCCTGGCCTACGCCAAGCTGATGCGCTCGGACACCCTGGAGGCGCTCACCGTCAACGTCGACCCGGCGGAGACGAAGACGCTGCGCGAGGAGTGGGAGCGGCGCGGCATCGACGTACCGCTGAAGGTCCTGGACTCGCCGTACCGCGAGATCACGCGGCCGATCATCGAGTACGTCAAGAGCCTGCGCAAGGAGTCCCCGCGCGACGCGGTCTCGGTGATCATCCCCGAGTACGTGGTGGGCCACTGGTACGAGCACCTGCTGCACAACCAGAGCGCGCTGCGGCTCAAGGGCCGGCTGCTGTTCACGCCGGGCGTGATGGTCACCTCGGTGCCCTACCAGCTCGAGTCCTCCCAGGTGGCCCGCGACCGGGCACGCAGGCGGCAGGAGTGGAGCGCGCCGGGCGCGGTGCGGCGGGGGCCCGCGGAGCGGTCGAAGGACGGGGCCGGGGCGAAGGAGTGAGCGAAGGGGCGTGCGGGACCCCGTAGACTGGACGGCTGTTGTCCTCGCGGGCCGGTCCACGGCCGCCGCCCCACCCTCCCCGACCTTGGAGTCACCCCACCATGCAGGCAGAACAGAAGAAGTCTCTGGTGGGCGAGGAGTACGAGGTCGAGATCGGCCCCGTCGCCCACGGCGGCCACTGCATCGCCCGTACCGCCGAGGGCCAGGTGCTGTTCGTCCGGCACACGCTGCCGGGGGAGCGGGTCGTGGCGCGGGTGACCGAGGGCGAGGAGGGCGCGCGCTTCCTGCGCGCCGACGCGGTGGAGATCCTGGACGCGTCCAAGGACCGCGTCCCGGCGCCGTGCCCCTTCGCGGGCCCCGGCCGCTGCGGCGGCTGCGACTGGCAGCACGCCAAGCCGGGCGCCCAGCGCCGCCTGAAGGGCGAGGTCATCGCGGAGCAGCTCCAGCGGCTCGCGGGCCTCACCCCCGAGGAGGCGGGCTGGGACGGCACCGTCATGCCGGCCGAGGGCGACAAGCTGCCGTCGGGCGAGGTCCCGCAGTGGCGCACGCGCGTGCAGTACGCGGTCGACGCGGACGGCAACGCCGGCCTGCGCCGCCACCGCTCGCACGAGGTCGAGCCGATCGACCACTGCATGATCGCCGCCCCCGGTGTCAGCGAACTCGGCATCGAGGACCGCGACTGGTCGGGCATGGCCTCCGTCGACGCGATCGCCGCGACGGGCTCGCAGGATCGCATGGTCATCCTGGAGCCCCGCCCCGGCGCCCGGCTGCCGCTCGTCGAGCTGGACAAGCCGGTCTCGGTCATGCGCGTGGACGAGAAGGACGGCGGCGTCCACCGCGTCCACGGCCGCGCGTTCGTGCGCGAGCGGGCCGACGACCACACGTACCGCGTCGGCAGCGGCGGCTTCTGGCAGGTCCACCCGAAGGCGGCCGACACCCTGGTCAAGGCGGTCATGCAGGGCCTCCTCCCGCGCAAGGGCGAGATGGCCCTCGACCTCTACTGCGGCGTCGGCCTCTTCGCCGGCGCCCTCGCCGACCGCCTGGGCGAGAAGGGCGCGGTGCTGGGCATCGAGTCCGGCAAGCGGGCGGTGGAGGACGCGCGGCACAACCTCGCGGACTTCCCGCGCGTGCGCATCGAGCAGGGCAAGGTGGAGGCGGTCCTCCCGCGCACGGGCATCACCGAGGTCGACCTCATCGTCCTCGACCCGCCGCGCGCTGGCGCCGGCAAGAAGACGGTCGAGCACATCACCACGCTGGGCGCGCGCCGTATCGCCTACGTGGCCTGCGATCCCGCTGCGCTGGCCCGGGACCTGGGGTACTTCCGGGCGAACGGGTACCGGGTGCGGACGCTGCGGGCGTTCGATCTGTTTCCGATGACCCACCACGTGGAGTGTGTCGCGATCCTTGAGCCTGCCGAAAAGGGCCGCTGACCTGCGGTTTTAGCGGGTGCGCATGATGTGCGCTATGTGCATTACGGGCGATATCTTGACGCTGAAATGACGCTCTCCGAGGCATCTTGACGCTCATTTGACGCTCGTTCTGATGGGGCGTCAGGTGCCCTGCGCCACTGGTCAGACGGTCTGCTGGCTGCATGGGGCGTGGGCGGTGGCCGGGAAATTTCAGCGGATTTTCCGTCTGTTGGTGGTACGGCGGCAACGTGTCGTCGGCCTGCGCACATAGCGTCCATGGGTGTCGTTGGCCCGGGAACGGTCCGGATCTTGTTTGGCCCGGGTCCATCGCAGGCTGGCAGGTAGCAGTCGGGGCCCTGCGGCACCGCTCGTACTCTCTGGCCAGAGGGTGGCACCGTCAACACTGTCCTGCGCGCTGAAGCCTGCACGGGGTCCCCGCAGGCAGTGGCCAAGCGCTCTGACAGGACGGTCCCACCTGGCACATGTCGTAGAAGCCGTCCACGGGCGTCCAGCGGGTCCAATGTGGACGTGTATATCCAGTAAAGGGCCGTCCGGCGGAAGGGTGTCCATGGGGTCTGTGATACCTGTGTGATTCGCGGTGACACGACGAAGCCCCGCCGGTCTACTCCGGCGGGGCTTCGTCGTGCGACTGATCAGGATCGATCAGTGCGCGTGATGGGGGTTCCGTTGTACTCGGGCTCGCCGCTTTCAAGTACGCGGAGGAGCGAGGCGGTGACGACGCGGGTTGCGCGGCCGATCGGCAGCACGCGGCAAGGGAACTCCCCACGAAGCGCGAGGTCGTAGCCCTTCGATTTCGACATATGCCGAACGCCTGGGCGGCGTCTTCGACGCTCGCGGTACCACTCCAGGTGGAACGGATGCGCTCGGGGCTGAACGGCTCGTGGTGCAATTCGCTGTTCTGGCTGGGCATTCCTGTCAGCAGTGCCTTTCGCGTTTGGTTGCTTTCGGGGCAGAGGGGCAGCGGGGAGACGCAATGGACTGACAATGTTCCGAGGGATCACCGGTTTCGGTAACCGGTCATTGACGCCTACCCTGCTCCGCTCGGCGCTGTCTCGGCTCGGCTCTTTCACGCGGCGCGACGGGCCGCTGCCGCGCTGACGAGTGCGTGCGGCTTTCCCGTCGAGGTTCAGCCGGTGCTCGCCTTCGTCGCGGTGGCGCGGCTTCAGGCTGTGCCTCCACTCCGGGTCGTGTGTGTCCTTCAGGGGCGCGACATCGGCCACCGCGCCATCTTCAGAAGTCCACACAACTTCTGATGATCACGCGGTGGCCGCTTCCGCGTCGGCCCCTGTCAACAACTGGTGCCAGGCATGGGTGCATCCGTCGGCGCAGAACCGCTCCCGGCGGCGCTTGTCCGCCACCCGGAGCAGGGCGACCATCAGCCGAAACGCCTTCACGCGCTCGTCCTGCGGCAGATTGATGATCTTTGTCAGCTGTCTGGCCAACTGCCCCCGCGTGATCAGCACCGCCGGGGTATGCGTCGGCCGGATACCGGCGAGTCGCACGCTCTCAGGCCCGTCCTCCACCGTTGCGCGCGCCTGAATGCAGTGTCCGCCCAGATCCCGAAGGACCTCGAACTGGTCCTCGGAGGAGAGGGCTTCGAACGACTCGACCCCCTGCCCCAGCGGGCGCAGCCCCTGCGCGAGTTCGTTCAAAATGACCGTGCGCTCGTCCATCCGCCACCTTCGCGACTCGACTGAGGCCAGTGGACCCCGCAGGTCATCGAACCAGATCACTAAGTGTGACTGGAGTACTAGGTGGAAAAGGCTCATTGGGTGGTATGGCGGAGCCGTTCCACTGCCTGCCGGAGATCGTTGAAGGCCCGCTGTTCCTCCCGCGGGGATGCCCGGCTGGCTGCAAGCACGCTGTCGAGGGCTCCCCGAGCGCGGTCGTAGGCGTTGAAGTAGGCGATGACCTGCTGAATTGCCTGTTCGTAAGGGGCGGGGGAGGGAGAGCGCGTTGTCACTGGTGATGTCTCATCCGGTCGGAAGCTACTGGTCAGAGGGGAGGGCCACGTCGAGGAACTGCTCCAGGCCCAGCTTGCGCAGAACGCGAAGACTTTGCCGGGTGCCGTGTGTGATTACGAGCCGCTTACTGGCCATGCGGGCGTCTCGCGCGGTGGTCAGGAACACGGCAGCGCATTCGGGGGATAGGTACGTGACTTTGCTCAGGTCGACTTCGAGTGTGGCGGGGTTACGAGCGAGAGCTCTCGAAAGCCTCCGACGGAGTCGGTCGGCCTTGTGGTGGTCGAGACTGCCACGCAGCCGAACGGAATCGGGGGTGTGCGGGCGGAGGAGAAATGAGAGAGGCACAGGAAGCCTTCCGAGTACGAATTCACTGTCGCCGACCAGACTTCCCGGCACGCCAGCTGCCTCCACGGGGTGGCGAGGCGAGCCTGCGTTCATGCTAGCCCCCAGTGAGCAACTGGACGTGACCGGTAATGCCAGTGAGCTGGGAGGGGTCGAGGGATCCTTTCGCCCTTCGGCCGACGTATGGGCCCAAAGAGCCGGCTGCGCGTTGGTTTGTACTCCCGGGCCGGGGTGAGGGAGGTACGGTGGCGGGAACATATCTTGCGATGTGCGGTGTGCCGGGAAGTCTGGTCGGCGGGTGCTGAGTTGTTCCCTCGTCGAAGCCGGAGAGTCCGTGTTGCTGCTGCCCGCCCTCGTGATCATCGCCGCCCTGCTGATACGAGTCGGCATGGCCGAGTTGAAGGAGCCTGGGTGCGTTCGGCGGGAGGTGCGCTTTCTCCGGAACGGCCGTGCCGTATGTGTCGGCCTGTTTGCGCTGGTGCACACTGCCGTTGTGGCTTGGGTCCTCGGGAGCCCTGGCGTTTTTCTGTGGGCGCTGTTGGCGGGGCTACTGGTTGCCTTCATCGTTGATCGGGTGTTGGAGCGATCCTGAAGCGTGACGAACGGCGCTTAGAACTCCCACCGAAATGATCTTCGAGATGGTGGGTCACTCCGGGACTGTTGATCCGGGGGTGCGAGGTGGCTCGGCCGCAGCCATGGGAAGTCGACGATGGGCGCTAGGTGGTGATCGAGGAGCAATTGTCAATAGTTGTGGATCAGTTCCGTGTTCGACCGCTCGTAGGGTTGGTCGTCTCCATAAGGTGGCGCAGGCGCCTGATCTCGGCGATGAGACGGGGGACGGAGCTGCGGGCGGCTGCGATGAAGTGCGCGTTCTCGTCCCATCGCTCATCGGCGGCATCGACATAGCGGGGTTGTTGGACGAGGGTCGCTGCCACGATGTCGTGATGGTCGAAGCCAGGCCACCGCTCGCTGAGGCCAGTGTCGGGCACGGTACTCACGGCGACAATGCTCATGGCGTCGGTATCGTCGAGGCTGCGGACGAACCACGGGCCGGGAGTCGCGGCCCCTGCCAGCTCGTCGAGTTCGTCCAGTTCCTCTTCGGTGAGGGGATCCGGGGCGGTCATCAGGCCGCGACCTCGTTTCGCTCCACGAGCTGGCCATTCTCGAACATCGAGCCCGCGCGGACCAGTGCCACCAGGTGTGCGCCGGTGATCGCCCGCCAGCGGGCCTGAGCGGTTTCCACGAGCTTGAACACCATGGCGAGGGCCGCGGCCGGGCTGCCGGCGCCGCGAGTGACCTTGGTGCGGAGCTTGACCGCGTCGTTCGACCCTGGCGGAACTCCTGCACCTCGCGGTAGCCCAGCCGTTGCGGTACGGCGCGGCGGAGCCGGCGGTCCTGGCCCGCCTCTACATGCTGCTACGTGAACTGGCGTGGCACAGCAGGCCCGAACAACGCCCCGCCATCGCCGACCAGCTTGCGCGAGTACGTTCCGCTGCCGAGCGAGAAGAATTCCACCCCAACGACAGGGCAGACCTCACCCACCTCGCCGACAGCGTCGACCAAGCCCTGACCGGCAACTGGCCCCCCATCACACCCTGATGCACGAGCAAGCCACACTGCAGCCGGAGCAGGGAGCAGAGCGAAGGCCAACCGGCTCATACGTATCGGGCCATCTGAGAGGGCGGTCCGGGAGGTTATGTCCGTTCCGGGTTGAGGGTGAATAGGCCGGGTTGGCTCTCGGTCAGGATCTGCCGATTGACCAGGCGTTTCAGCTTGGCTCGGACACCTTCGGTGTCTTTGGGTTCGGTGTCATGCGGCAGATACGCCCGCTGACACCCGGTCCGGTTCTGATAGAAGATCGAGTTCAAGATCTCCCGCAACGAGTTACGGCCCTGATGCCCCGATACCGCAGCGTCGGCTGGCCGAAGCCATGGATCACATCCACTCTCTGGAGCACGACAACGACATGCTCGCCCGCATCGTGAACTTGCTCGCCACCGAGAACACCCAGTTCCCGGAGCCGCTCCACACCGCCCCATCAGCCGTCGTCCGCCCTCTCCGCCAAGTGCCGATGTAGCCCCAGCGACTCCATCGGCAAGCTCGGGCGCCGTGATACATGTGGTGGCCACCGTTTCTGCCGGGCAGGAACCGTTGCGTACCAGACGCCAGCAGATCACTTCGGCACCGCCACCAGCCCGTTGTCTGCATACGTGTCGCCGAAGGAGCGACACCGAAGCGGCGTGTCAGCCGATGTGTACGGGCGCCGCGTCCTCGGTGCGCTGCTGGGGGCTTGCGTTGAGCGTGGTGACGGTGATGACCAGCGCGGCCAGCAGGAAGCCGACGGCGGAGGCGAACGCGACGGTGTAGCCGTGGGACAGCGCGTCGGCCGCCCGCTGGATCAGGGGCTGGTCGCCGCTGGCCAGGGCGCGGAAGAACGCGACGTCGGCGTGCGGCAGTTTGTCATCGGCGGCGCTGGTGGAGACGGTGGCCAGGACGGCCAGGCCGACGGCGCCGCCGATCTGCTGGGCGGTGTTGAGGATGGCCGAGGCGATGCCGGTGTCGTTGCGGTCGACGCCGGAGATCGCGCCGAGCGTCATCGGCAGGAAGCTGGCGCCCAGGCCGAGGGCGGTGATGAACATGGCCGGCATCAGGTGGGTGAAATACGACGAGGACGGTTCGAGTGGGCTGAACCAGAGCATCCCGCCGGCTGCGACGACCAGGCCGGTGCCGGCGAGCGTGCGTGGCGAGAACCGGCCGGCCAGGCGTGAGCCGATCCCGGCGGCCACCCCCATGCCGAGGCTGAACGGCAGATAGGCGAACCCGGCACGAACCGGGCTGTAGCCCTTGACCTGCTGCATGAAAAGCGACAGGAAGTAGAAGGTGGCGAACATGGCCGCACCGACGAACAGCATGGTGACGTAGGACCCGGCCCGGTTGCGGTTACGCAGTAGCCGCAACGGCAGCAGCGGGTGCCGGCTCCTGCGCTGCGAGCGCAGGAAGGTGATCAGCAGGATTGCCGCGACGGTGAACATGCCGAGGGTGACGGGGTCGGTCCAGCCGCGGTCACCGCCCTGGGTGATGGCGTAGACCAGAGAGGTCAGGCCGCCGGTGGCGGTAGCCGCGCCGCGCACGTCCAGTTCGCCGTGCAGCTTCTCGCCGCTGGCCAGCACCCGGGCGCCGAGCAGTACGAGCACGCCGATCGGGACGTTGACGAACATCACCCAGCGCCAGCTCAGGTAGTCGGTGAGCACGCCGCCGAGCAGCAGGCCGACGGTGGCGCCGAGCCCGGACATCGCGGCGTAGACACCCATCGCCCGGTTACGGGCGGCACCCTCGGCGAACGTGGTCGCGATCAGCGACAACGCGGTCGGCGCGATGACGGCCGCTCCGAGGCCCTGCAGGACCCGGGCGGCGATCAGCAACTTCACGCTCGGGGCCAGGCCGCCCAGCAGGGACGCGCCGGCGAACACGGTCAGGCCGATCCGGAATACCCGCCGTTTGCCGTAGAGGTCGCCGGTGCGCCCGCCGAGCAGCAGCAGCCCGCCGAAGGCCAGGACGTAGGAGTTGACGATCCAGGACAGGCCGGAGGCGGACACCTCGAGGTCCTTCTGGATGCTCGGCAGCGCGATGTTCGTGATCGTGCTGTCCAACACGACCATCAGCTGCGCGGCCGCGATGACGATCAGTGCGAGGGCCGGATGGGTGGAGGTGCGCGGCGGAGCCAATTGTGCGGGGATGGACATCAGAAACTCCAGAGCTAGACGGATGTTGAGTTTTCATGAAGGCGCGCGACAATATCTCAACGGTTGTCTAGTTTTTCAAGTAGGGGTGTGCCGGCTTGTAGGATCGGATGCCGACGTACGGAAGGGTGCTGCACGATGACCGAGGCCGCCGCAGGGGCTCCACAGGGTGAACGCAAGGGCGAGCGCACCCGGCGGCGCATCCTGGAGGCCGCTCGCGCCCTGTTCGCCGAGCTCGGCTACGAGCGCACCACGATCCGTGGGATCGCCACGGCGGCCGAGGTCGACAAGTCGTCGGTCCTGCAGTACTTCGGCAGCAAGCAGCAGCTGTTCCGGGCCGCAGTGCACTGGCACATCCCGATTGCGGAGCTGACCGCCGACGATCCGGCGCAGAGTGTGCACAACTTCATGCACGGCATGCTGAGCAGCTGGGCCGCCGACCCGAACAGTCCGATGGCGGTGCTCGTGCGCGCGAGCATGACCAGCGAAGAAGCCGCCGAACTGCTGCGACATCACATCACTACCGAGGTCGTCGACGCGATCGCCGGGACCGTTGACGATCCGGAGGCCCACCTGCGCGCTTCCCTGGCCGGCGCCATGATGATGGGCATCGCCGCGCAGCGCTACCTGCTGCGGATGCCCTACATCGCCGACGCCGACCTCGACGACGTCCTGCGCCTTGCCGGCCCGGCCATTCGCAACGTCATCGCCCCGCCGGCCTGACGCCTACGCATCGGCGCCGATCGCCGGCACAAGCTCGGCTGCAAGGATGCTGAAAGCCGCCTGCTCGAACTGCTCTCGCTCGCCCTGTCGGCAGGTGCGCGACGGCACACCGCATCATGAAGTGCTCCCCCCCGGCTCGCAGCGTGGCGTGCCGGGGGTCAGCGGCTGGCCTCATCGAGGCGTACAGATCCCTGACCACGTTCCGCGAGGCCGTCGTCCAGGTTCAACAGACCACGCGCCTTCATCCAGAGGCAGCCGCAGTCGATACAGCCGACGAGCTGATGCTCAGGGTTCTCGATGAAGCGCTGGCGGCCCTCCAACTCCCGTTTCCAATCGCGAGACATGCCCTCAGTCCCGCCGGGTCGGCACCTGCCGATCGGCAGCGTCGCGACGATCTCCGCGACCTCGGCAAGGTGAATGCCGAGTCACCGAGCAACGAGGATCAGCGAGACGCGGCGCAGCATGTGCCTGCGGCCAGACACTGGTTGCCCTCACTGTGCTCTGCGACGATCAGCCCTTTGCTCTCGTAGAAACGCAGAGCGGGGGCCGCCATCCGGTACGGGCGGTGACCTCCCCCAGCGTCAGCAGATCCTCCGGGCTCGCCTGCTCGGAATGCTCCGCCGTCGTACGCATCACATCCTCGCCGTGCCTTCTCGCCGTACCTAGAAACTGAACCCACGATGAGATCAATAGGTCAGCGTCGGGGCAGCCTTGCTCCACCGGCTGGTGTCGAGTTCGTCGAGCAGGAAGTTCGCCAGATCGGCGCGGCTGAGCCGCGACCCACCGGGCGGGTTCTTCCCGTCCTCGACCCGGAACGTCCCGGTGGCCGGCTTGTCGGTGAGGTAACCGGCGCGGACCAGAGTCCAGTCGAGCCGGCTAGACCGCACGATGTCCTCCATCACGCCCATGTCCTCGTACAACTCACGCAGGAACAGCGGAATCATCAGCCGGAACCACCAGGGCAACCCGGGGTCCTTGGGCTCCACCCCGCCGGAGGAGACGACGATCAACCGCTGCACCTGAGCGTCCTGCAGCGCAGTGACTACCGCCTGGCCACCCTTGGAGTAGATGCCGTTCGGATTCCGGGCCGTGCTGCCGATCGCGGAGATCGCCGCGTCGTGCCCGACAGCGATCTCCCGCAGCGGGCGGCCATCGGCCAGCACGTCGGCGGGTTGCAACGCGAGATCGGGATGTGACGGCAGCCCGTCGAGGTGGCGGGCCACCGCGGTCACCTGGTACCCGCGGTCGAGCGCGCCGGAGACCACGAGGCGTCCGGTGCCGCCACTGGCCCCGAAAACGATCAGCTTCATACGAATTCCTCAACCTGGTGGGTTCGTCGCAGGCAGGTCCCGGCAAGGGCGGAAGCCTCACCGGCAACCCAAAAAATAGACAAGCGTTGAGATATTAGTCAGGCCGTTCCGGGGAAGCAACCCCGGCGCTCACCGCAGCGGCGACGTCACCCAGAGTGAGTCGATCTGCACCCGAGCACTGCCGCACTGGGGGGCGGTTTGTGTGCTGTCTGTAGTTCGTCATCGCTCGATGCCATGACCTTTGAGCTGCGCCGATGCCTGGTTGGTGGGCATGCTGGTTGAGCAGGTCATGGGCGAGCGGAGGGCGTACCCCAGCGATCTCACCGATGAGCAGTGGGCGGTGGTGGGCCCGTTTCTGGACGCGTGGAAGGCAAAGCATCCGTCGGTATCGGGGCATCAGGGCCGTTACTCGTTGCGGGAGATCTTGAACTCGATCTCCTATCAGAACCGGACCGGGTGTCAGCGGGCGTATCTGCCGCATGACTTGCCGCCGAAGTCCGCGACGTACTACTACTTCGCGTTGTGGCGTGACGACGGCACCGACCAGGCCATTCACGATCTGCTGCGCTGCCGGGCGCGGGAGAGGGCTGGCCGCCGGGAGGATCCGTCCGCGATCATCTTGGACACCCAGCCGATCCGGGCCGCGAGCCGTGTTCCGGCCGCCACGACCGGCAGGGACACCGGGAAGAAGGTGTCAGGCCGTAAGCGAGGGCTGGCCCTCGACGCTCTGGGACTGATCATCGCGGTGGTGGTGACCGCGGCGTCGGTCACCGACACCGTGATCGGGGTGCGCCTGCTGGACAAGGTCGTCGAGCACACCCCGACCGTCACTCGGGCGTGGGTGGACGCCGGGTTCAAGCACGACCTGGGCATCCATGGTGCCGTGCTCGGTGTCGATGTCGAGGTGGTCAAGCGATCCGACACCAAGCCCGGGTTCGTGCCGATCGCGAAACGGTGGGTCGTCGAGCAGGTCAACGGCACGTTGATACTGCACCGGCGCCTCGTGCGTGAGTACGAGAGTCGCCCGGAGCCATCGGTATCGCGCACGTTGTGGGCCTCGACAGCCAACCCCGTGCGTCGGCTGACCAGCACGAGCACACCGTCATGGCGGTGACCTGGGCGTGAATACCACGACCGTTCTCGACCTGATCGCCGCCCGCGAAATGGCCGCGTCGGCTGCCCGCGACGAGTTACTCCAGCAGTAGGCCAAGCTTGCTGCCGAGGCGGCCGCCATAGACGCGGAGCTGGCCGACCTGGCCACTACCCGTCAGACACTGACCAAGATCCTCGAAGACGAGATGACCTCATCCGTCGTGGTCGTAGCCTCGGTCGGCGAAGACCGACTGGGGCTTTCGGCGGGGCCGTCCCGGCCGGCCGCGGAGAGGCGGGACGGCGTCGAGCAGCGGCATGAGCTGGGTGACGTCGTTGCGGTTGCCGCCGGTGAGGATGACCGCGAGCGGGGTGCCGTGGCCGTCGGTGATCAGGTGATGCTTGGAGCCGGCCCGTCCTCGGTCGACTGGCGACGGTCCGGTCTGGAGCCCCCTTTTAGGGCCCTGACGTGGCTGGAGTCGACGACCGCTCTTGACCAGTCGAAGCGGGCGGCGGCATTCAGCTCGGTCAGCACCTCGTGTAGCCGTTGCCAGACGCCGGCCTTGTTCCAGTCCCACAGCCGTCGCCAGCACGTCATACCGGACCCGAAGCCGAGCTCCTAAGGCAGGTGTTCCCACTGAATGCCGGTTTGCAGCACGAACAGAATCCCGCACAGCGCCTGCCGGTCCGGGACCGGCCTTCGGCCCGGGAACCTGAACCGCCTCTCCCGCTTCGGCAGCAGCGGCTCGATCCGCTCCCACAGGTCATCCGACACGATCCACGGCGAAGCCCCCATGGCCCGGACAACGCCGAACCCACCGACCGGACACGGCCACCAGGACCGATCCACCTCATTGTGTTAGGCGTACTAAGAGGTCATCTCATTTGGTTGAGTAGGCTGTCCGCTGTGGTGGGGATCGTTGAACGGCTGGTGCCGGACGAGTTGTGGGAGCTGTTCCAGAGGGTCGTGCCGGAGGCGCCATCGCGGCCTCAAGGTGGCGGGCGGCGCCGGCATGGCGACCGTGAGGTGCTGGCAGCGATCGTGTTCGTGGCGACGTCGGGCTGCACGTGGCAGCAGTTGCCGACGTCGTCGTTCGGACCGTCCGGGGCGACAGCTCACCGCCGGTTCACCGAGTGGACGAAGGCTCGCGTGTGGGCCAAGTTGCACCGCTTGGTCCTCGACGAACTCGGGTCCCGCGGGGAGTTGGACTGGTCCCGCTGCGCGATCGACTCGGTGAACATGCGGGCCCTGAAAAAGGGGACCTGACAGGTCCGAATCCTGTCGACCGAGGCAAGTATGGCTCGAAGATCCACCTGATCACCGAGCGGACCGGTCTGCCCCTGTCTGTCGGCATCTCCGGTGCCAACGTCCACGACAGCCAGGCCCTGATGCCGCTCGTGAAGGGCATACCGCCGATCCGATCCCGGCGAGGACCCCGTCGGCGCAAGCCCGGCAAGCTGTACGCCGACAAGGGATACGACTACTCCCACCTGCGGCGATGGTTATCCCAGCGAGGCATCCGACACCGCATAGCCCGCAAGGGAGTCGAGACCTCTCAGCGACTCGGCAGGCACCGCTGGACCATCGAACGCACCATGGCTTGGCTCGCTGGATGCCGTCGCCTCCATCGTCGCTACGAGCACAAAGCCGAGCACTTCCTCGCCTTCACCAGCATCGCCTGCACCCTCATCTGCTACCGCCGACTCGCCAAATGAGATGACCTCTAAGGGGCGACGGGTAAATGCGTCAAGGCGCACGACCCCCTCCCGTCAGGACGGCGCCGGCACCTGGGGTGTTCCACTCAGAGACGCTGAGACCACAGCCCCTACTGGATCGCCGGTCAGTCCCCGCTAACCCGGACGTGGGCATTCTGGTGGCGGAGCCGGCCACAGCTATCGACCTCACCGTGCGGGTCAGGGCTACGTCCAAGAGGTCGAAGTCGTGGGTGAGAGCGGGAGCCGACCGAGATGCTGGGCGAGGTAGTTCGTGCCGATGCTGAGGAAATCGACGCGCTCAACGAACTGGTGGATGGCCGAAGCACAGGCCGGAACTTCAACCATCACCCCAAAGGGGAAGGTGGGACGAGGTCCGGCAGGCTCAGGCGCGGGACCCTGCATCCCGAGGGGCACTTGTACTCACGCGGACAGGTTCAGCGCCAGCATGTCCTTGTCACCGCCGCTGTCCAGCGTTCGCAGGGCCACAGGTGAATCTCCCCACTCCCCCGAGCGATGTCACGGCAAGCCCGGACTTCTCCCTGTAGCCGTAGCCATCCAGGGCAGGGAGACTGCCGGCGGTCAGCGGTAGGGCGTGTAAGCGTGTTATCCCGTCGCTGTGCGGTGAAACTGGGGGCGTGAGTATCAGGAGCCAGCATCCGGCGAGTGCGGATCAGATCTTTCGAGCCCTGGTTGCGCTAAAGGCGGAGCCTGTACTTGATCCGGAGTTGCGTCCGGACGGTCCGCAAGAAGAAGACCGCTTGCGATTGCTCGGTTCTCTGCTGGCCAAGGTGGAACTAGAGATCACCGCTGCGACCAGGCTGGATGAAGGCGAAGAAGCTGACGATGTCGCCCACACGTTGACGGGGTGGATGGAACAGGCTGGTCCGACCGCACTAGAGGTGAACGTGCTACTCAATCGGTTGCAGCGTACCGCCCTGCACCTCATTGGGCCGGGCCGAAGAGGAGATCCCCCGGTTGGCCGCAGCGCAGCCGCGGCAGCCGTGGTCACGGCGGCCGGCATGCTCAGCGCTCACCTGGCGTTCGAAGGCGGGGAGACCGACAAGACCCGGCGGGCTCTGGGCAGCACAGAGTCGCCCATCATCGCAATCTTGGAGGGCATGCACGCACTCCGAGTAGCCATCGGTGATGCGGAGGAGTAGCTACACAACTCGATGGCGCGGAAGACAGGCACCGTCACCGAAGGGCCCGCCCTAACTGCTCGCGAGACCCCCGGGCTGGGCGGCGGGAGAGGCGTTCCCCCGGCCAGCTTCCGACAACCTTGGAACTCCGTTTCGGCCCTCGCACGACGTTCCTGTGATCGTCTTGCAGCCTGCGAGGAGGAGGTTGCCGATGCATAGTCGCCGATGGCCGCATCGCAGGCGGTGCCCGTGATCGGATCAGCCTCGGCGCCTTGCAATTCGGCATGGCGTGCCCGTTCCGTCTGTCTGCCTGTCTGTCCAAGCGCGCACGACGATCAAGTTGTCGCAATGCTCACTAGCCGTTGTCCAGTGCTGTCCGGTTGAGCACTGTCCCTCACCACAGCGGTTCTTGCGCGAACCGGCGGGAGAGTTCAGGGCCAGTCCCCGTTGGACGTCGATCCGGTCGAGGCGTTCACTATAGATACGGCGTAAAAATTTGGAGGATGCCATGTTTGTCGTCGGCCTCATCATCCTCGTCGTCGCAGTTGTCGTGGGCGTGGCCGGTGTGCTCAGCAATGCCGGCAGCGGGCACGAGCTTTCCTCCTTCACGGTGTTCGGCTACCACGTCACTGGTTCTACGGGCACGCTCTTCCTGTCTGGCATCATCGTTGGGGCAGCGGCCATGATCGGGCTGAGCCTGTTGCTTACTGGCTATGGACGCACCGCCCGTCGAGGCCGTACCGCGCGTCGCGGGCTGGATGAATCCCAGCGCCGGTCGGCAGCCATCAGTAAGGACCGTGACGATCTGGTCGTCCAGCGCGCGGCTGAAGCGGACAGGAACGAGCCCACCGGCGATGAACACCAAGGCGCCAGGGAGCACAGTCGATGGCGTCTTTTCGGACACCGCCCGGCCCACAGGTGACCTCATGAAGGACGTTTGTACGCCGCGCCAGTGTCAGATGGCCGGATACGTATGAGCCGGTTGGCTTTCGCTCTGCTCCCTGCTCCGGCTGCAGTGTGGCTTGCTCGTGCATCAGGGTGTGATGGGGGGCCAGTTGCCGGTCAGGGCTTGGTCGACGCTGTCGGCGAGGTGGGTGAGGTCTGCCCTGTCGTTGGGGTGGAATTCTTCTCGCTCGGCAGCGGAACGTACTCGCGCAAGCTGGTCGGCGATGGCGGGGCGTTGTTCGGGCCTGCTGTGCCACGCCAGTTCACGTAGCAGCATGTAGAGGCGGGCCAGGACCGCCGGCTCCGCCGCGCCGTACCGCAACGGCTGGGCTACCGCGAGGTGCAGGAGTTCCGCCAGGGTCGAACGACGTAGGACGACGCGGATCCGGCCGTGATCGTCGTACAGGAGCAGAGGGGACAAGTCGCGCTGCGCGAGATCGGACAGCAGCGCGGAGGAATGCGAGAGCGCATGGACCGCGGTGGTGGGGTCGTTGATGCCGGGGGAGAGCGCCTTGATGGCCACATCGGTGAGCTGGCGCAGACCGTAGGCGATGTCCTGGTCGGGGATGAGTTCGGACTCCGTGGTGAGAGCACTGGCGGCCTGCTCGACCAGGCGGTGCCGCGTGTGCGGGGCGAAGGGCTCGCCGGTGCGGGACCAGGCGGCGCCAGCTGGAGTGCCGGCAATCAGTGAGCTTCCTGGGCAGCGGTCGATAAGGACGACTGCGTCCGCGTCGATGGCTGCGGCGAGGAGCGTCTTTCTGTTCACGGCGGCCAGAAAGCCTGAAGCTCCGGCGGGCAGGGGCAGTGCGTCGGAAGGGGGCAGTGCGCCGGAGGGGAGCTGCGACTCCTCTGTGCGGCGCCCGGACGAGGGGCCGGATTCCGTGAGGAGCTTGCGGATGGTTCCTTCGGCGTCTCGGTGGACGTCTCGCAGCATGGTTTCCACTCGGATCTTGCGTGCCAGGTGGGACAAGAAGACCACGAGCGCGAACACACTCGCCAAGGTGAGGAGGAAGGCCACGGTGACCGACAGTTGCGGAACGAACATGGCTTGTCCACTGGCCTCAGTGCGTACCGTGCGCAGCACGGTCAGCGCGTAGGTGAAGGTCGCGAGGAAGAGTGCCAGCGTTGTCTGCACATAGCGGTCCTGGCTGAACGTTCGCAGCAGACGAGGGGAGAACTGGCTGCTCGCCAGCTGCAGAGTCACCACCGTGAGCGAGAAGGTCAAAGCCGTGACACTGATCAAAGATCCGGCGATCGCCTCCAAAACGGCCCTCGCCGCAGACGGACCGCCCCCGAACAAGTACTCAGCGAGCGAAGGCCGGATGTCGCGCAAGATCCGCCTGTCCAACCGGGGCAGGCCCACGCCTGCGGCGACCGCAAGCAGGACACCCAGGGCTGGTAGCGGCCACAGCTGCGCCCGGAGCGCATCACGCATTGACGGAAGGCGGACCACTACGCTTCTCGCGGGTTCGTCATCGGATGCAGCACAGCCCAACCCTGAGATCTGGCAGCATCCGAAGACCATGCGGACATGACGGTTCCGGCCGCAAAAGCCAGGACCCTCCGGTCAGCGCCGCTAGTCTGCTGCCTCATCTTGACCGCCGCTCACCCTCCATGGACAGCGCCTCCAGAAGCCGATCGGCTGTGATCACTCCGCAAACACGTCGCCCTGCATCGTCACCTTCGGCCACCACGGCTAGCGGACTGCCGGTTCTGGCCATTGCGGTACCGACCTGGAGCGCCGTGGCCCGGGGCCCAACGACAAGAGCCGGCAGGGCCTCTTGTGGAAGCCAGGAAGCGACCGTGACTCCTGCCAGTGCTTGCGATGTTCGACGGTGATGGAGCAGGCGCTCGCGATGTGCTCGCGTCAGCAGCTGAACCAGGCACGAGGCTGGTACAACAGCACACGGCCAACCAGTTCCGTCCATCACCAACAGCGCGGGCATCCGCTGTTCAACCATGAGGCGTACGGCCACCAGCGCATCATCGTCGAGGGTGACGGACGCATAGGGTGCGGCCAAAGCACGTGCAAGCAAAAACGCCTCCTCCGCCACCCGATTGCATTTGACTCGCCGTTCCTGCATGTCTTCGGCCGATCGGCCGGAGACATGCAGGAACGGTCCGGCACTTTCCCAAGCCGACCGCGCAGGGAGAGACGGGTCGCGGTACGACCGCTCAGTTCGTCGCCTTGCGTGCTCGTGCCTGGGCCCGGCATCTCATCCGTTCCGGCTGCAGACCCAGATCCGCAGGTCAAAACGATCACCGAGGCGGCGACAGTTCGGCGAGGAACGCCGGCATGCGCCAGGTAGTTGACCCTCGGCGGGTGAGGGCCAGCAGGGGACCCGGCCGCTACGGAACAAGCACTGGCCGGCTCGCTCGGTGACGGAGTAAGGGCAGCAAGACAAAGTCGTGGACCATCGCAGCCTCGCCGAACCAGGTGCCTGCCAATATGTCCCCGCGCAGCCGGATCGACCGGCTGCGAAGAACTGCCACCCGGACGGTCCGGACCGTCAAAACTCGCCTCCACCCCAGGACACCTCCCGAACACATGACGGCCTGGCGGGCCAAACAGTGAGGAAAAACATCCCGCACCCAGCGTCAGGAACTCTCCAACGACACTCCGGCTCCAACAGGCGATACCGCAGCTCCCACCCAGACCACCCGAATGCCGGAAGAGCAGTTGCACTGATCCGGGATCGCGGCTTCAGGGCTGCCCAGGACACCGATAGTTAAGAGCCCGGAGCTTCTTCAGTCGTCGCCAGCAGATGATGCTGCAAGCGAGGCCGAGGAAGGCTTCGTGGATGTCGTCCCGGATCTCCCAGCGGATCCGCAGGCGGCGGAACCAGCGCAGGTGAGCGAACGCGCGCTCCACGACCCATCGTTGTTTGCCGAGCCCGGAACCGTGCTCGGTGCCCCGTCGGGCGATCTGCGGCTTCACGCCGAGGTCCCAGACCAGACGGCGGAGTTTGTCGTGGTCGTAGCCGCGGTCTCCGAGCACCACGTCTGGGCGGCGCCGGGGCCGACCGCGCTTGCCCCGCACCGGCGGTATGGCCTCAAGCAGCGGGATCAGCTGGGTGACGTCGTTGCGATTGCCGCCGGTCAGGGTGGCGGCGAGTGGGATGCCGGTCGCGTCGGTGATCAGGTGGTGTTTGCTGCCCGTCCTGCCCCGGTCGACAGGACTTCGTCCCGTCTTGGAGCCCCTTTAACGCGCGGATGTGGGAGCCGTCGACCGCCGCGCGGGAGAAGTCCAGGGCGTTCGCGCTGCGGAGCTTCGCGAGAAGTACCTCGTGCAGCTGGGGCCAGACACCCGCCTCGGTCCATTCGGCCAGGCGGCGCCAGCACGTCATGCCGGAGCCGAAGCCGAGTTCCTGCGGAAGGTGTTCCCATGCGATCCCGGTGTGCAGCACGAACAAGATGCCCTGAAACACCAGCCGGTCCGGATGCCGCTTGCGCCCCGGATGTCGAGCCCGACGCTCGACCCTGGGCAACAGCGGCTCGATCACCGCCCACAAGTCGTCATCGACTTCCCACGGCTTCGTCCGCGCCACCCTACACCTCCGGATCATTGGTCCCGGAGTGATCCAATCACCTCGAAGATCATTTCGTTAGGAGTTCTAAGGGTCGTTGCCCCTTGCTCCACCCGTCCGACGTGTCGGCGGCGAAGGGCTGACCGCCGCGCTGGAGCAGGCAGCCGCCCAGGACGAGGAAACCGGCGTCCCAACTGCCTGGTGGGGGCCGTCGTGGACGTGCTGGATGCCCGGGTGTCCGCGCGTGTTCGCCACCGCTGTCGCGGCCCGTGATCACGTCAGGACAGCGCGAAGTAGCGCAGCCAGACGTAGACCAGGGAGACGCTCACCGTGGCGGCGGTAACGACCAGGCCGTACTTGGTGAACTGCCAGAAGCTGATGGGCCGGCGGCTGCGTTCCGCGATGCCGAGGACGACGACGTTGGCGCTGGCGCCGATGGCGGTGGCGTTGCCGCCGAGGTCGGCGCCCAGGGCGAGGGCCCACCACATGACGTGGTCCTTGCCGCCGCCCATGTGCTGTACGAGGTCGGCGGTGATCGGGGCCATCGTGGCGACGTAGGGGATGTTGTCGACGACTCCGGAGAGGACCGCGGAGGCGCCCAGCAGGGTCAGGGAGCCGGCGAGTTCGTTCGTGCCGATGAGGGTGGCCAGGCCCTTGGAGATCTCGCTGATGACACCGGTGTGGATGAGGCCGCCGATCATGATGAAGAGCCCGGCGAAGAACGCCAGCGTGGGCCATTCGACCTCGGCCAGCACCTCACTCGTCTCGGCCGTGGAGACGGCGATGAGCAGGCCCGCGCCGAGGAGGGCGACGATGCTCGGCGCGTAGTGCAGCACGGGGTGGAGGACGAAGCCGACGACCACCAGGGCGAGGACGACCAGACCCTGGACCAGCAGCCTGCGGTCCTTGATGGCTTCGCGTTCCTCCAGCGCCATGATCTCGGCGGCGCGGTCCTCGTCGTAGACGAAGGACGAGCGGAACATGAGCCGGCAGAGCGCGATCAGTACCGCGACCAGGACCACGGCCAGCGGAGCCAGGTGGACGAGGAAGTCGTTGAACGTCAGGCCGGCCCGGCTGGCGATGATGATGTTCGGCGGGTCTCCGACCAGGGTCGCGATACCGCCGATGTTGGAGGCGAACACCTCGGCGATCAGGAACGGGGCGACGGGCAGCGCCAGCCGTTCGCAGACCAGCAGCGTAACCGGGGCGACCAGCAGGACCGTGGTGACGTTGTCGAGCAGTGCCGAGGCGACGGCGGTGAGGACGACCAGCATGGTCATCACCCGGAAGGGGCGCGCTCTGGCCCGCTTGACCGCCCAGATCGCCAGGAACTCGAACATGCCCGTCTTCTTCAGCACGCCGACGATCATCATCATGCCCATCAGCAGGAAGATGACGTTCCAGTCGATGCCGGAGTCCTCCGAGTAGAAGGCCGAGACGTCGTCCGTCGCCCCGAGTGCCAGCATCAGCCCCGCGCCGCCGAGGGCGACGGCGACGCGGTGGATCTTCTCGCTGATGATCAGGGCGTACGCGCCGACGAAGACGACGACCGCGGCCCAACTGTGCCAGTCGTTCACGATCCCGAGGTTCCTCCGGTTCCTCCGAGGGGTTGCAGATCCTTGGCCCGGCCGCTCTCCTCGCCCCGGCCGTCCTCCTCGCCCGGGATCCCGGCCAGGTCCTCGACGTCGAAGGCGCGGGCGATCGGTACGTCCGTGGAGCTGTGGGCGATGATCGAGAAGGCGATGCACACGGCGATCAGCGTGAACGCCTCCTCCCCCTGCGGGATGCCGGACTGCAGGACCAGCAGCCCGTACACGACCGACGCGAAGCCCTTGGGTCCGAACCAGGCCGCCACCAGCTTCTCCTTGCGGGAGATTCGGGTACCGAGCAGCGACAGCAGCAGGGAGGCGGGACGGATCAGGACGATCGCCAGGACGACGGCCGCGTAGCCGCCGAGGGACAGGTCGCCGAAGAGCCGCGGGGTCAGCAGCGCGCCGAAGACCAGCAGCGCGGCGAACTTGGCGAGTTCGGCCAGGGCCTCACCGAGCGGCTCGAAGGACGCCTTCGCCTCCGGAGAGGTGTGCGCCAGCGCGGCACCCGCCGAGAACGCCGCCAGGTAGGGGTTCGCGTGGGTCAGGTGGCAGGCCGCGTACAGGAGGACACCGATGGCCAGCGGCAGCAGGGGCTGCAACTTGGGCTCGGCGCCGAGAAGCCGGAAGCGTACGAGGCCGTTCACGACCAGCGGCAGTGCGATGCCGAGGACCAGGCCGAGCAGCAGCTCCAGCGCGATCTTTCCGGGGGCGGCGGCCGCGGTGCCGGCCGTCGGACCGGCCGCGGCGATGAGCAGCAGGACGACGGGCAGGGCCAGTCCGTCGTTGACGCCGCTTT
The DNA here is from genome assembly GCF_022846655.1 of Streptomyces seoulensis. Lineage (NCBI taxonomy): Bacteria > Bacillati > Actinomycetota > Actinomycetes > Kitasatosporales > Streptomycetaceae > Streptomyces > Streptomyces seoulensis. The sequence continues at coordinate 4,841,959 of NZ_AP025667.1, read as the reverse complement.
CCACGTTCAGCAACTGGCGCAGCTTGGCCGGTACTTCGGCTCGCCCCACGATCGCCGAGGCGAAGACCGGGTCGGTCGGGGCGAGGACCGCGCCGACCAGGAACGACGTCGTCCAGTCCAGCCCCGCCACGTAGTGGGCGACCAGTCCCATGAACACGAACGCGAGGGGCATGCCCAGCCCGAGTGCGCGTGCCGGGTTCCTCCAGTTGGCCCGCAGCCTGGGCAGCGACACGTGCATGCCGTCGGTGAACAGCACCGCGAAGAGAGCGAGGTCGGCCGTCACGGACACGATCCCGCTGTCCGGCGTGATGTGGATCAGCCCCAGGAACCCGTCGCTGACGAGCGCACCGCCGACGAGGAAGAGAAGGGACGTGGACAGCACCGTCCGCGCCGCCAGGCCCGACAGCAGCACCGCCACCAGCAGCGCCACGCCGAACACCATCACGAGTACCATGCCGGCACCCCCCGATCGGAAGAGAGAGTTGTCCTCTGTTCGCCGACCAGACTTCCCGGCACACCGAGGGGAACCCTACAGGCCCTTGACGCGGTATTGACAGTTTCCTTACGGGCACTGTGCCGACGGAGGGGTTGCCGGGTTCCGGCAACCAAGGGGTGTCGAGCGCGGCCTCACGATCCGCCAGAACCGCATTTCACCGGCCCTGTCGGGGTACCGCTACCCGCAGAAACGGCTTCCGGGTCGCGGAAAGCCTCAGGACGTGGCCGCGAGCAGCCGTTCGAGGAGGTGCGAGGCGGTGATCACGCCGAGGAGCCGTGCTCCGGCCTTGTCCTTCTCCACGACCGCCACAAGAGGGCTGCGGGCCTGCGCCATCCTGGCGGCGACCTCCAGCGCGGTGTCGTCTGCCGCGGCGACGGCGGGGGGCGGCACGGTCTTCGTCAGACAGTCGCGCACCTTGAGCCCGGCCAGGTTCGCGCACAATCGGTCGGCGTGGCGTTCGTCCACCACCGCGGCGAGGGTCGGGTCCTCGATGACGTAGCCCGGCACCAGCAGCCTGACCATCTGGGAGGCGGGCAGGATCGCCTTCGGCGCGCCCTGTTCATCGAGCACCAGGAGCGCGGGCAGCCGGTATTCGGCCAGTAGCCGCGCGGCGTCCAGCGCGTCATGGTCGAGGCCGACCGTCTCGTACTCCACCGCCAGGTCACGTGCCCGCACAGCCGGCTCCCGTCCCGCGTCCGACGACGTCGCGGCCTCGCCTCTTCGGCATGGTCCGGAAAGGGAGGGCCGCGGGAGCACGATACCGCCGCACCCGCTGCCGCTGCCGCTGCCGCTGTCCGGCCCGCGCGAGGCGGGTCGGGACGAGTTCACTCGGGTTCACGGGGGAACCGGCTCCGGCAGACCTGCGGACCGGGCTGGGTGTCGCGTTCGTCGCGCGGGGCGGCGGCCTCGATCCGTACGGTGTCGGGCCCGTCCGCCATCCACCGGCGGTCCCGGCGGACCAGTACGGCCGTGTCGACTGCCACGACCAGCATGGCGGCGGCCAGCGGGAGCAGGAACGCGAGCATCACTCCTCCTTCCGCCCGGCCGTGTGCCGGGCGAGCGTGGTCCGGGGGGCGGTGGCCCGGTCGATGGCCGACTCGACGGCGGCCACCCGGTCGGCGAGCAGGCCGAGTGCGGCGACGGCCCGGGTGAGCGGGTCGTCCTCCGGGCCGCCCAGGACCTGTGCGCGGACGTGAGCGGCCTTCAGTTCGGCCCACCGACCCGCCTGGACGGGAGTGAGCGTGCCGCGCAGCTCGGCCAGTTTCAGCAGGTTCGCCTCGGCCCCGCCGGTCAGGGTCTGGGCCTCGGCGGTGAAGTGGTCGTCGATGAGGGCGCCGAGTTCGGCGTCGTTCATCACGGGACGGATCCGGCCGGCGATCTTGTTCAGGGTGCGGTACGAGCCCTGGAGGCGGAACGGGGGCTCGGTGCGGGTCGCGTCGGACTGCGCGGCGGAGGCGATGTAGGCGGCGTTGACCGCCAGCACCGTCTCGCGTGCCGCGAGCAGGTGACGCACCACGGCCACGATGCGCTCGGTCTCGGCGGGGGCGTAGGGATGGATGAACCGGTCGGCCCGTGCCGTGGGGTCGCCCTCGGCGAGGCGGACGAACAGCTCGACGTCCGCCCGGTCGCGGCCCGCGAGCGGGGCGAGCACCGGGTTCGAGGTGAGGGCGTTCTCGAGGAAGCTGTACGCGAAGACGTCCTCCTTGCCGGTGAGGACGTCACCGAGATTCCAGACGTCGGCGCGGTTGGCCAGCATGTCCGGTACCTGGAATCGCGCACCGGACTCGGTGTAGGGGTTGCCGGTCATGCAGACGGCGAAGCGTTTGCCGCGCAGGTCGTAGGTGCGTGCCTGCCCGTCCCACACGCCGTCGACCCGGCGGGTGGCGTCGCACAGCGGGATGAACTTCTGGAGCAGTTCCGGGGAGGTGTGCTGGATGTCGTCGAGGTGGAGGAGGGTGTTGTTGCCCGCCGCCAGCGCGAAGTTGATCTTCTCAACCTCCTGGCGTGCCGTGGCGTTCGGTGCCTCGGCGGGGTCGAGCGAGGTGACAGCGTGCCCCAGTGCCGGGCCGCTGACCTTGACCAGCATCAGGCCGAGACGGTCGGCGACGTACTCCATCAGGGTCGTCTTGCCGTAGCCGGGCGGGGAGAGGAGGAGCAGCAGCCCGCCGGTGTCGGTGCGCTTGGCGTCGCCGGACGTGCCGAGCTGCCGGGCGAGGCTGTCGCCCACGAGCGGGAGGTACACCTCGTCGACGAGTCGGTTGCGGACGAAGGACGCCATGGGGCGCGGGCGGTGGTCGTCCAGTCGCAGGCGGGCATGTTCGGCGGCCAGCACGGCGGTGCGCCGACGCTGGTGAGTGCGGAGGGCGGGTACCTCCCGTTCGGCGAACCGCTGTGTGCGGGTGAGGAATTCGTCGATGCGGAGGGTCAGCCTGCCGTCGGTGACGCGCGGATGCGTGCCGAGGAGTCCCTCGACCGTCGCCGCAGAGGAGGCGTCGGACTCGTAGCGGACGAGATCGGCGCACAGTTCGGCGGCGACCGCCTCGGCCAGGTCTCCGGCGGTGAGTTCCGTGCCCGTGGAGATGGCGTACGCCGACAGCCAGGCTCCGGCCAGTTGGTGGCGCGCCACGAGGTCGTCGAGAGCGACCAGGTCTTCGGCGTACGCCGAACTGCCTGCCGTGGCGCGGAACTTGTCGAGTAGCGCACGGGTGTCGGCCGCCAGGACGAAGCCCTGGGGTCCGGTCGTCAGCTCCTCGAAGAGGTAAGCGGCGCACGCGGCGGGGTCGGCCTGCCGGGTCCATGCCGCGATCGCCTCCGCCAGTTCCTCCTGCAGTTCGGCGATCGCAGGTGACAGTCCGAACGTGTCGCGGGCCCGGGCGAGGGACACGGCGCGGCGGGCCCAGGCGGTCCGGGCTCCGGCTGTCGTGCCGTGCGCCCAGAACATGTGGGCGGCGGCGCGGGCGGCGGGTTCGTGGCGCAGGGTGCCCGCCCGTTCGTACAGCGGGAGGAGGGCGGTGAGGATCAGCGTCGCGTCGTGGTCGTGGACGCCGTGCTCGTAGCCCTCGTCGTACGCTTCCCGCGCCGTGCGGCGCACGAGGTCCGGAAGGTCGGCCGTCGTGAGGGCCTCCGCGTCGTGTTCCCGGAGCAGGCGGGCGGCGAGGTGTTCGGCGCGGCAGACCTCGGGGGACTCCGAGGGCAGGCTGCGGTGCCAGTACGGGCGGGCGGCCGTGATCTCCGGGTCGGTGACCGGGGAGCGGTAGTCGGTGCCGGTGAGTGCGAAGGCGAGGCCGTCGCCGTGCGGGACCAGGGTGAGGTCGAGGGGCTGGGTGGTGACGGCGAAGCGATGGCCGCCCAGGCGGAGGGTGCGGCCTCCATCGGTGTACAGGTCGCCGCGGTCGCGCAGCGCGCGGGACGCCTCCTGGCGCGCGGCTTTCAGCCTGCCGTCGAGTTCCTCCGCCCGTACCGGGTCGCCGAGTCCGCGCAGTTCGTCGGCGCTGCGGCGGACCTTGGCGGCCATGGGGTCGGAGGCGAAGTAGGTGCTGAGGGCGTCCGTGTCCGGCAGGGTGGCGGCGCGCCGGGTGACCGTCTCCAGGGCGCGGTCGGCGGAGGCCGCGACCTGTTCCGCGCGGCGAGCCCGGGTGTCGAGAAGGGACTGCTTGCGGGCGGTGAACGCCTCGTGGATCTCGGTGCGGCGGTCGGCGAGTACGGCGAGGAGGTCGTCGGCGTCCGCGAAGCGGGACTCCAGGTTCTCCAGCCGGACCAGGCTCGCGGTGAGCTGCTCGTCGCAGGCGTCCGGGTCGTCGGCCGCCGCGAGTGCGCCGGTGACCGCCTGGCCGAGCAGGGCCAGTTCCGCCGCGAACTCGGCGCGCCCCTCGCTCTCACCGAGGCTCCGGCGGCGTGCGTCGAGCAGGGCACGGGCGCGGTTGACGCCGCCCAGCACGTCGGCGACGCGCTCCAGGACGGACATCCGCACGGTGCTGTCACCGATGTCGAGGCCGGCGACGACCTCGGTGACCGTCCGCAGCGCCTCGGCGAGGTCGTCGATGCGGGCGGCGACGGGCGCGGCCTCGGCGGCGGTGGTGATCGCCTCGGCGTCTTCGGCCAGCCGCTCGACCTCGGCGTGCTGCTCGGCGAAGGCGTCCTCGCGGGCCAGGGAGGAGACGGCCCGTTTCCCGAAGGCGGCGAGGTCGGCCTCGGTCGCTGAGGCGAGGGTGTCGATGCGGGCGGTGTCCGCGTACCGCGTCTCTCTCAGCGTCAGCAGGCGGCCCTGCGCGTGCCGCAGTTCCGTCAGTCCGCCGACCCAGGCCGCGGCGCCGCGGGGCGCCTCTCCCCTCAGGCGACGCACCACTGCGGCGAGGCGTTCGGCGGCCTCGTCGAATGCCTCGGCGGCCTGCCGGGTCAGGGCACGGACCGTCCGGAATTCGTCCACCACCTGCTCGGCGGTCTCGCGCACACCACGCAGCGGGGTGAGCAGGTCGCCGAGGTCCGGTTCGCCCAGCCAGTGGTGGGCGTCGGCCGTCCGGACGCAGTCTGCGACCAGCGCTTCGTACCGCTCGGTCGTCGCGGAGGTCCCGGCTGCCAGACGGCTGACGGACAGGCAGTCCGCGATGCCCCGGACGAGGCCGGCGTTGCCGACGCGCGCCAGCGGCCAACTGCCCTCGCCGGCCGCGGCGTGCGTGTCGGAGACGTACGGCGAGGTCCACATCTGGACCGGGTGGATGTGAGCCGGTTCGTCCTGCTCGGCCCGCAGGAGCACCAGGGTGCCGTCGTCGAAGGATGCCCAGCCGTGGCAGGGCATCGGAGCGGCGACCTCCTTGCGGATCGTGTTGTACGACAGCAGCAGGCCGCGCTCCCCGGCGCGGGAGCGGAAGGCGTACAGCACGTCCTCGCCGTACGGGGAGCGCACCTCGCGCTCGAATTCCAGGTCCGTCGTGTCGAGGTCGAAGGTCTTGTGTGTGCCCGCGGCGAGGCAGTAGCCGCCGGGGAAGACGACGCCCTGGTCGTCGGGCAGGCGCCGGCAGCCCTGTCCGATGCCGTCGAGGCGGACGACCGTCCTGGTGAGGGTGTTGAAGACCAGGTGGCGGTCGGTCTCCTCCTTGTAGGGACGGAGCCGCAGCAGGATCAGCGCGCCCACCCGGGCGTGGGCGACACCGGCGTCGGCGAGGGACTGCAGCGGCTCGGACACCGGCTCGTCGTAGAGGTCTTCTCCCGCCTCCGTCCGGACGGTGAGCAGGCCGCCGACGGTCGAGACACGCACCTCACCCTGGACCAGGGCGTACGGGTGCGCGCCCGCGACGTGTTCCTCGCGAGTGGTCTCCGTCCACGTGAAGTCGTGGGAGTGCGCGTGCTCGTGGTCGCGCTCGCCGCGCGCGTCCAGGAACTGCGCGCGGCCGTCCTCGGCCAGTGTCCAGCGCAGCACCCGGATGTCGTCCGTCCTGTCACCGGTCTGGAAGACGGCCAGGAGCCGGTCGTCGGCGCGGAGGAGGCGGAGGAGACGAGCCTGACGGTAGTAGCGGTGCAGTGCCGTGAACTCCCGCAGGAATCCCGGGTCGTCCAGCAGGCCGGGGACCGCGTCGTCGGGCAGTCGGCCGAGGTCGCGGTCGTACAGGGCGAGCAGGTCGGCCGGCTGCTTCCCGGGGCGGCTGCCGTTGTACCCGAGCAGCAGGCGGTCCCCCACGGCGACGACGTCCTGGGGAAGGCGCGGGTGTCCGGTGCGCAGGTGTCCGGTGCCGGTGAGGGCTAGCCGGGTGGCGCCGAACTCCGCGGCGCGGCGGTCGTTGAGCCGCTGCGCCGCGGCGGCGAGCTCGGCTGCCCGGGCGGTGAGGCGGTCACGCAGCACCTCGTACGTCCCAGCGTCGACGGCGTCGTACGTCTCCGCCTCCACGACGGTCGTCATGGGTCGCGTCCCTTTCGTCGAGGGCGGGCCGGAGCCGCCGTCCCCTGTGCGGCGGCTCCGGTCCCGCTGGTCGTCAGGCCCTGGCCGTGCCGTTCAGGGCGGTGAGCGGAGTGTCGGCAAGACCCAGCTCCCCGGCGCGGTCGAGGAGTTGCCGCACCTGACCGGCATCGGCGCCGCCGGACTTCATCAGCTTCATGAGCAATGCGGAGACGGTGAGGTTCTGCACGTCGGCCGTGGTGAGCGAGCCCAGGACGCGGCTCAGGTCGGCGGTGAAGTCGGCGCTGCCGTCGAGCCAGGGCCCGGCAAGGGTCCGGGCGGTCTCGGAGTGCTGGACAAAGCCGTCGAGGCCCTTGCCGAGGGCGATCGAGGACATCAGCCGGTCGAAGAAGACCGACTCGCCGCCCACGATGTCGATGTCGGCGTTCTCCAGACCTGTGGCGAGCACGGTGGCCTGCGCCTCGGCGATCTGCCGCTGGACGTCGAGCCCCGCGAGCCGGATGTCCTTCTCCGCCTCCAGGCGCAGCCGGTACTCCTCGTGCGTACGGGACGCCTCGTCGAGCGCGGCCATCGCCGCAGCCTTCTCGGTGAGGCCGGCCGCCTCCGCCTTCAGCTTCTCCTCGATGGCCGTGGCCTCGGCCAGCGCCTTCGCCCTGGCACCCTCGGCCTCGGCGCGCAGCCGGGCCTCGGTCGCCCCGGCCTCCGCCCGGCCCGCCTTCTCCACGACCTCGGCCTCCTTGTCACGGACCTGGACGGCTGCGAGCCCCTCGGCGGCGGCCTCGGCCCGGATACCCTCGGCGAGCCGCTGCTTGGCCTTCGCCTCCAGGTCGGCGGACTTCAACTGCGCTTCGGCGAGCGTCAGTTGCTCGGCAGCCCGGTGGGTGGCGGCCTGTTCGGCGGCTTCGGCGGCCTTGATGTCCTTGACCAGCCTCTCCTGCGCCTCGGCCTCGGCCGCGATGACCACGGCCTGCCGCTGCCGCTCGGCCTCCTCCACGGCCCGCAGCCTCTTGATGGACTCCTCCTGCTCGGCGACCGTACGGTCCACGGCGACCCGCTCGCGGACGACCTCGGCGATCTGCCGCTTCTCCGTCTCGACCTCCTTGTCGGCGGCGATCCGCGTCAACTGGGTCTCCCGTTCCCGGGCGATCACTTCGAGGAGCCGGTCCTTCTCGATGCGCTCGCTCTCGACAGCGATGACCCGCTCACGGTTCTTCGCGGCGACGGCGATCTCACGGGCCTGGTTCTCGCGCTGGACACCGAGCTGCTCCTCGGTACGCAGGAAGGCACCCTGCGCCCGCAGCCGCTCCTCCTCCACCACGCGCGCGGTCTCGGCCTCCTCCCTGGCCCGGGACGTCTCGATCTCCCGCCGCTGCTTGATCTCCGCGTCGGCCTGCCGGCGCTCCAGTTCCAGGATGGCCTCGCGGGCGTCGACGTTCTGCCGCGTGATCTCCTTCTGCTCCGTGCGCTGCGCCTCGTTGGTGCGCACGTGCTCGACCACGGTCAGTTCCGTGATCTTCCGGATGCCCTGGGCGTCGAGGACGTTGGCCGGATCGAGCTGGGTGAGCGGCGTCTGCTCCAGGTAGTCGATCGCCGCGTCCTCCAGGTGGTAACCGTTGAGGTCGACACCGATGACCTCGATGATCCGGTACCGCAGTTCCTCCCGCTTGGTGTACAGGTCGGTGAAGTCCAGTTGCTTGCCGACGGTCTTGAGCGCCTCGGAGAACTTCGCGTGGAACAGCTCCTGGAGCGTGTCCCGGTCGCTGGCCCGCGCCGTACCCACGGCCTGGGCGACCTTGACGACGTCCTCGACGGTCTTGTTGACCTTGACGAAGAACGAGATGCGGATGTCGGCACGGATGTTGTCCCGGCAGATGAGCCCTTCCTTGCCGGCCCGCGTGATCTCGATGGTCTTCACCGAGATGTCCATCACCTCGGCCTTGTGCAGTACGGGCAGCACGACCTGACCGGTGAAGGTGACATCGACTTTTCGCATCTTCGAGACGATCAATGCCTTGCCCTGCTCCACCTTGCGGAAGAGCCGCGACACGACGAGCAGCACGACGGCGACGAAGAGCAGGCAGCAGGCGGCGAGCACGCCGATGGCGTTCATGGCATACGTCCTCAGGGCATCAGGGAAACCGGGAGGGGAAGTCAGCGGTGCCACGGCGTGGGCGGTCCGGTGCCGGGCACCTGCCGGTGTCCGGCACCGGAACCATCCGTAGTGCTCCCCTGACGCCATGTTGCCTGGCCCGCGCCCACCGACGCATTGCCGATCTCCGGCAGTCTTCATTAAGGTCTGCGTGCCGGTGAACCGCTAAGAATCCGTCACCGGGACGTCAAGAGGCGGGGGACAGCATGGCGGACCGGGGAGTTCCCGAGCAGTATCTGGACGGGTATGCCCGCATCCTGGCCGACGTGGCGGCCACCGGGCGGCGACTGACCCGGCAGGAGCTCGAATCCCGGCGCGTGCACGGCGAACAGGCCGCCGACGCCGGGCACGGACTGCGTGCCCTGGTCGGCGCCCATCTCGCCGCGGCCCGCGCACTCTGGCCGGACACACCCGGCGCCGCCGACAGCACACTGGCCGCCGTGCAGCAGATCATCGACGCCTTCGCCGAGGGATACGAGCGGGCCCAGCGGCACGCCGTACGCCAAGAGGAAGCCGCACGCCGGGAGTTCATCGACGACCTGCTCTACGGCCGTAGCGACCTGGGCAGACTCGCCGAGCGCGCCGAACGCTTCGGGCTGCGTCTGTCCCACGCGCACGCCGTCGCCGTGGCACAGGGCCCCGCCGCCTACGACGAGGGCGGAGCCGTTCCCCGGCGGGTGGAGCAAGCCCTGATGACCCGCTTCGGCAACCGTGACGTCCTGCTGACCACCAAGGACGGCCGTCTGCTGTGCATCGCTCCCGGTCACGAGGACGAGGTGCTGCCCTACTTCGCCAAGCAGGCGTACGCCGCCACCGAGGGCGGCCGGGTCGCCATCGGACGGCCGCAGCCCGGCCCGGGAGGCGTGGTCCAGTCGTACGAAGAGGCCCTCAACGCCCTGGAGATGGCGGAGCGCCTCGGGCTCGACGAACCCGTCCTGCGCGCCGCCGACCTGCTCGTCTACCCGGTCCTCACCCGCGACCGCCAGGCCATGACCGACCTGGTCCTCGGCACCCTCGGACCGCTCACGGCCGCGCGCGGGGGTGCCCGGCCGCTCCTGGAAACCCTCACCGTGTACTTCGAATCCGGCTGCGTCGCCGCGGAGGCCGCCCGCCGTCTCTCGCTGAGCGTGCGGGCCATGACGTACCGTCTGGAGCGCATCCACCACCTCACCGGCGCCGACCCCTCGGACCCGACCCATCGCTACATGCTGCAGACGGCCGTCATCGGGGCGCGGCTGCTGGACTGGCCGGCCACGGCTCTGTGACGCGGTCCCGCTTCAGGTCGGCGACTTCAGTTGTCGGCGACGACGACGGCGTAGGTGCCGACACCCAGGAGGCGGTCGCCGGAGATGTCCTGACCGGGGGTGATGATGCGCCGGATGTGACCGGTGGCTTCGTCGAACTCGAGGTCGTCCACGGATCCGAGGTCCTGTCCGGTCTCCGTCAGGACGCGCTTGCCGATGGGGTCGTGGTGTTTGTCCGCCAGGATCTTGGCGTCGTCCTCGGTCTGGATGTCGTCGGCGGAGCGGACTGTGACGGCGTCGGACCCGAACGCCTGGAGGCGGTCCCAGGCCACGAGGGTGCCCCGGGCTCTGGTCTTCACCCGCAGCGCGGCGATCCGTGCGGGTGAGGGTGCGATGGCGCATCCGGAGACGGTGGCGAGGGTCTCGGCGGCGACCAGAGAGACGACACCACGGCCCTTGGCCTCACTGAACAGCGGCATCGTCATCTCTCCTGTCCGAGGCGCGCGCGCAGACCATGGGCCGCTTCCGGGAACCCGGTCAGGTCGGCCGCGGTGAACTCGCTGGTCGCGTCGGGAACGAGGACCATCTCGCCGGAGACGGCCACGGGCTCGACCACGGGCAGCAGGGCCCGCTGATGACCGCGATCCGCGGTTTCGATCTCGTAACCGGCCACGGTCGGCGTCCGGCCCGTCTCGAGGATGACATCGACGATCTTGCCGAGGTGGGTACCGCCGTCGGTCATGATCCGGGTGCCGAGGACGTTGCCGCCGCCCGCGGCCGTGAGGCCCTTGGTCGTGCGGTCGTCGTCGGCCAGCGCGCTCTCGTCCCGGATCATCACCGCGTCCGGGCCCAGCGCGTGCACCTCGCTCCAGGGCAGATCCCGCTTCAGGGGGCCGGAGAGCAGCCCTCGGCCGCTGAGAGTGAAGCACTGCACGCTGCCATGGGCGGCGTCGAAGACGATGTCCTTGACTTGGGCGATGTCCTCGCCGCCGAGAGTCACCACAGGCAGCTTGGCGATCTCACGCGCCCGCACATAGCCGGTCATGGCCTGTTCCCGCGGCGCTCGCGCGGAGTACGCCCGCCGGCGATGACCCCGCCCCCGCGTCGGCGCGCCTGCACCAGGAGCGCCGACACGGCACACAGCGTCACAACCACCACGGCGATGACGACCCAGATCCACCAGTCCATGTGCGCCGACCTCCCTGGGGCTTCTCCGCCCTCACCTCAGTATCCGTGGAATCCGCCGTCACCGACAGCGCTGCGCGCGCCCCGTGCGACGCTTTCAGGAGCGGCGGGCCATCGGCGGTCAGTGGCGCGCGTGATCCGGCCCCGTGTCGGGGGCTCCGCCCATCATGCTCAGCATGTCCCTGCCGCCTGTGCGCAGGAACCGGACGACCAGAGCCGCCGCCAGCAGGAGGAAGGCGATGTTGAGCCAGGTGGTGTAGTTCCAGCTCACCCCGCTGTCCGGGACGGTGGCGTGGGCGGAGTCGGGGACGAGACCGAGGCCGCCGAAGGTGAATTCGACGACGTATCCGGCCAGGACCATGGCGGTGTAGAAGGTACCGAGTACGAAGAGGGCCATCCGCGTGCCGTAGTACTTCCGGTAGATGTTCAGGATCGGAAGGATCAGCAGGTCGGCGAAGAGGAACGCCACGACACCGCCGAAGCTGATGCCGCCCTTCCACAGCACGACGGCGAGCGGCACGTTACCCACCGAGCACACGAACGAGGCCATCGCCACCAGCGGGCCGATCAGCGGACCCCACAGCTTCGACGCGAGCGGGTGGCCGTCGAAGAAGAACGTGCGCCAGAAGGAGTCGGGCACCCAGGCGGCGATTGCGCCGGCGATCAGCAGACCGACGACGAGATCACGCAGGATCGCCGCCCACTCCATGACGAAGACGTGAGAGACCGACGTGAAGCCGTCGCGGGAGAACAGCCTGCGCGTGAAGGAGCCCTCGCGCTGGACGGACATGTCCATCGCGGCGTGGCCTTCCATCGAGCCTGCCACACCGCGCTCGGCCTGCTCGCGAGCCCCGCGCAGCAACTGGTCGCGCAGGAAGAGGCGGAACAGCACCGCCAACGCGACGATCATGACGGCGCCGCCGGTGAACTCGGCCGCCGTGAACTGCCAGCCCATGAGCAGGGCCAGGATCACGCCGAGTTCCACGACGAGGTTGGTGGAGGCGATCTCGAACGCCATCGCGGCGGTGAAGTCCGCGCCCTTGCGAAACAGCGAGCGGGCCAGGGCGACGGCGGCGTAGGAGCAGGACGAGGAGGCGATGCCCAGTCCGGTCGCGGTGACCAGGGTGCGTGGCCGGTCGTCGCCGAGCAGGGAGACGACGGTGGACTTGCGGACCACGGCCTGGACCACGGCGGAGAGGGTGAAGCCCAGGATCAGCGCCCAGGCGATCTCCCACGCCATGGACCCGGTGATCGACAGGGCGTGCCAGATCGCATCCATACGTCTCCTCCTGCCCCGGCCGGGCCCGGTGCACCGTTCGGATCGGCTACCTCCAAGGGATAGCCGACGCGGGCTCCACGGATACGGCCCGCAACTCCTCGTACCCCTCAGATCGCCCAGCCGAGTGGATGCGGATCCGGCGTGTCCGCGGTGGGTGCGGGCGGCTCACCCCCTGCCTCGTTGAAGGCGTTGAGGGCTTCGACGAGTGCCAGGCGCTCGGTCGGACGCAGGCGTTCCACGATGGCGGCGATCTCGGAGCGGCGCCGGGCGGTGACGTACTCGACGGTGCGCCGTCCCTCCTCGGTCAGCCGGAGCAGCGTCTCACGTCGGCTGTCCGGGTTCGCGTTCCGCTCGGCGAGCCCCGCGGCGATCAGTCGGTCGACCATGCGCATGGCGGTGGAGGGCGCGACCTGGAGGAGTTCGGCGACGGTCACCAGCTTGGTGGCCCCCCGGGTCGCCAGCACGACCAGCATGCGGAACTGCGGAAGGGTCACCCGCTCCTCCATCCCGGCCAGCGAGCGGGCGGAGACCGCCACCAGCAGCCGGGAGGCGGTCAGTACTGCCCGCGTGACCGCGTCTACGTCGTCCATGGCCCCTGGGACGGGGGAATCTCGCTCCGGCATGAGTCCTTTCTACCGCGCCGTGTCACAGGCCCACTCACGCGGTCGGCCCCGAGCCTCGGCCCGCGGGCGCGTGATAGCGAAGCAGTAGCATCGCGGCATCGTCGTGAAGGGGCCCCGCGGCATGCCGCACCACGTCCTCGCGCAGGGTCTCCAGCGCCCGGTCCGCGTCGGGCTCCTTGAGCAGGTAGGCGCGGTCCCCGAGAGGATAGAAGGTTCCGTCCACGTCCCTGGCCTCCGTGACGCCGTCGGTGTAGAGGAGGATCTGGTCACCGGGCGCGAAGGCCACCCGGTGGGGTACCGGCCCGTCGGCGCCGTGCAGACCGAGGCCGAGCGGGAGAGCGTAGCCGGGAGGTCTCGGGAACTCGACGGAGCCGTCGTCGCGGACGAGCAGGGGACTCGGGTGACCGTAATTGAGAAGGACCGCTTCGTGCTCCGAGCCGATTTCGACGAGCACGGCGGTGACGAACCTCTCCCCCTCCAACTCTCGTGCCACACTGCGCTCCAGACGCTCGCCCAGCCTGAGCAGGTCGGGTTCGTCGTGTGCCGCTTCCCTGAACGCGCCGAGCACCACGGCGGCGGCCTCCACGGCGGCCAGCCCTTTGCCCTGCACGTCCCCCACGATCACCCGAATGCCGTGCGGCGAGGCGACGACCTCGTAGAGATCCCCGCCGATGCGGGCCTCGGCCACGGCCGAGGTGTACGACACCGCCGCCCGCAGCGGTCCGGCCGTTCGGGGAACCGGCCGCAACAGCACTCGCTGGGCCACCTCTGCGATCGACCGCACACTGGCCAGCTCCGCCTCCCGGCGCGAACGCATCACGGCCGCCGCGATGCCCACGGCGGTCACTCCGGCCACCGACGCCATCGCGGTGAAGCCGCGCCGCTCCTCGAACAGGCCGTCGTACAGACCGAGCCCCACGCACAGTGCGAGCGCCACCGCACCGAACAGCGCCGTACGCCGCCATCCACCGATCAGCCCGGAGAACGCGGGCCCGAGCGAGATGAGCGGCAGAAAGCCCACCCCTGGCCCCGCCACGACGTCGGCCCCAGCCACCACGGCCATCGCCGCCACCGGCATCCAGGACAGCGTCGCGGATCCGGAAGCCGGTCGCCACACGCCCATGCACCCTCCCGTCATGTCGCATATGGGAGAGCCGCCCGATCGTTACGGCGCAGTCACCCCCAGACCTTTAGACTATGCAAACATGACCGAGAGGAGACTTTCCCGGCAGGCCCTTTACCGAAGAGAGGCCGAAGGGTGACCGGCCACACGGAAGACGAAGATGCCCCGTAGACAGACCGTTCCGCTCCCGGCTCGACCAGCGGCCGGATGGCGACGCCTCGCCGGACGCCTGCCGATCCTCGTCTACCAGGTGGGGATGGGGCGGCTTCTCGGTAGACGCCTGCTGCTGCACCACACCGGCCGTGTGAGCGGACTCGACCGCCGGGCCGTGCTCAACGTGCTGGAGGGCGAGCCCGGAGCCGGCATGTGGGTGGTCGCTTCCCGATCCGGCACCAGGGGGGACTGGTACCGAAATCTGCACGCACGGCCGAAAATCGTCGTCCAGGTGGGCAGCCGCCACTACGCCGTCACCGCGCATTTCCTCACTCCCGACGAGGGTGCCGACGTCATGGGAGGTTATGCCTGGCGACACCCTCGCTCCGCGCGCCGCCTGTGTTCGCTCCTGAACATCCCGTGCGACGGTACCGAGAGTGGATTCCGGGAGGCGGGCACAGCCATCGCCTTCGTCCGGCTGGACACCGATGGCGGCCATCGGCCGCGGTGACGAGCATGGCGGGCCGTTCGCCCGAACGGCCTTGCGCGAGGTCAGCCGCAGAGTCCGGTGACCGGGCAGATGAAGTCCTTCGTGCCCCCTTCAGGCCCGCACCGGTGGTCCGATCCTGGCGTATGTTTGCATAATGCAAAGGTAAGGAAGGGGAATCGATGAGTGCCGTACCGGCAGCGACCGGCGGGAAGCAGACCCAGAGCGCGGTGTCAGGCGGCTTCACGGCCGTACCCAGGTTCGCGGGACTGCGCAATGCCTCCTGGGGTGTGATGGCGGCGGCCGTGCTGGTCGGTGCGGGAGCGGGCGCGGGCTCCGTCGCCTTCCGCTGGTGCATCAACGTCTTCACCAGGCTGCTGTCCGGACACGCCGACTACGCGGGCGCTCCGGGGGCGGGAAATCCGCACGTCCCCTGGCTGGGGCCGTATTTCGTGCTCCTGGCACCCGTGGTCGGCGGCCTGCTGTACGGCCCGCTGGTGAACCGGTTCGCCAGGGAAGCCCGCGGGCATGGCGTGCCCGAGGTGATGCTGGCGGTGGCCCAGCGCGGCGGACAGATCAGTCCCAAAGTCGCGGTCGTCAAGACGCTCGCTTCCGCGCTGACCATCGGCTCCGGCGGTTCGGTGGGCCGCGAGGGCC
Source organism: Streptomyces seoulensis (assembly GCF_022846655.1). Classification (NCBI taxonomy): domain Bacteria; kingdom Bacillati; phylum Actinomycetota; class Actinomycetes; order Kitasatosporales; family Streptomycetaceae; genus Streptomyces; species Streptomyces seoulensis. Next base: position 4,826,673 of record NZ_AP025667.1, on the reverse strand, counting down.
CGATCGTGCAGATCGGCGCGGCGTTGGGTTCCACGCTCGGCCGTGTGACGAAGGCGGCCGAGGGCCACATGAAGCTGCTCGTCGCCTGTGGCGCGGCGGGCGGCATCGCCGCGACCTTCAACGCGCCCCTGGCCGGAGTGTTCTTCGCCATGGAACTGATCCTCGGCACCTTCTCGGCGGAGGCGTTCGGCGCGACCGTGCTGGCCAGCGTCACCGCGAGCGTCATCGGACGGGCCGCGTTCGGAGACGTCGCCTTCCTGGCGCTCCCCCCGTTCCACGTCGACCACCTCGACCAATACGCCCTGTTCGCTCTGCTCGGTCTCGTTGCTGCCGTAACAGGGGTGGGCTTCTCCAGGGCGCTCTACCTGATCGAGGACGCCTGCGACTGGCTCTGGCGCGGCCCGGAATGGCTTCGCCCCGCCGTCGGCGGACTGGCGCTCGGTCTGGTGCTGCTCGCGCTGCCGCAGATGTACGGGGTGGGTTATCCCGTCCTGGAGAACGCGACCGAGGGCCGCTACGCGCTCGGCTTCCTGCTGCTGCTCCTGGTCGGCAAGGTGGTGGCCACCAGTCTCACCATCGGCATCGGCGGGTCGGGCGGTGTCTTCGCTCCCAGTCTGTTCATCGGCGCCATGCTGGGCTCGGCGTACGGCATCGGCGTGCATCACATGCTGCCGGGCACGGCCGGTGCGGTGGGCGCGTACGCCCTGGTCGGCATGGGTGCCACGTTCGCCGGTGCGGCGCGGGCGCCGATCACCGCGGTGGTCATCCTCTTCGAACTCACGGGCGAGTACTCCATCATCCTGCCTCTGATGCTGGCCGTCGTGATGGCGACCGCCACCAGCCGCCTGCTGACCCGCGACACCATCTACACCCTCAAGCTGCGCCGTCGCGGCATCGACCTCGAGGGCGCGGCCCCCGGAGCCCGGATCGGCGCCCAGCACGTGGGCGCCGTCATGGAACCGCTTCCTTCCTCGCTGCCCGCAGCCACCGCACTCACGGACGCGGCAGTCCTGCTGAGCCTCTCCGGCCACGGAGCGCTTCCGGTCGTCGGTGACACCGGGGAGTACGTCGGTGTCGTCACCGCGCAGGCGGTGGCCGAAGCCCTCGCCGATCAGCCGGATTCGGCGCCGTCAACCGTCGGACCGCTCGCCGAGCCGCCCGAGCCCCTCACCGCCGACCAGCCTCTCACCCAAGCCCTGCACACCCTGCTCTCGGCCGCCGGTACGGGAGTACCCGTGCTCGACGCGGAGGGGGGCAGTCCGGTCGGCTGGCTCAGCCATCAGAGCGCTCTGCGCGCGGTGGGCTCCGGCGGGACTTCGTGACAAGCCGCTCACTCGCGGAGCGGAGCGGCCGCAGCCCGCGCCGATGACTCCAGCCGGGCGCCCAGCGCGCCGGCGAACTCCTCGGCGCGGGCGAGTTGGACACGGAGCTTCTCGACCTGCTCCCCGGCGGACTGTTCGTAGACGCGGAGACGGTCGAGCAGGGCCTGGTGCTCGTCGGCTTCGAGTGCGTCACCGCTGTCGAGGCGGGCGGTGATGTCCAGGAGGTCGCGCATCTGATCCAGGGTGAATCCGAGCGGCTTCATGCGGCGGATCAGCATGAGACGGGCCACGTCGTGGTCGGTGTAGAGGCGGAAGCCGCCCTGGGACCGGGCGGAGGGGATGACGAGCCCGGTCTCCTCGTAGTGGCGGATGGTGCGCAAGGAGAGTTCGGTGCGCGCGGCGACCTCGCCGATCTGCATGTGCTTCTCGTGCACGGCGGTGACCGTGACCCTTCCAGTCGTGGCGGGTCGTCTCCCGTACGACCCATCCAATGTCTACTCTAACGTTAGGGTAGAGTTGAAGTTGGCGAAGAGGCTGGCTCAGCCGCCCCGCCATGGCCGTTGCGGGCCACGTCAAGCGCCCCGTCGGACATCCGACATTCCGCAGGAGAGAACCGTGCGAGAGTCTGTGCCGCCGATCGCCGTCGCCTGCCCGCCGTGACATTGCGCCCACAGGGGTGACCTCTGGGCGCATCCGCCTCGTTCACCTGCGCTCTTCTCCTTCGACTCCGGCCCGTCCGGGCCGTTCGCGGGCGCCGCTCCGGCTCTCGCACATCGCTCCCGCACGCTCCGTCCGCCCGTCGGCGCGTGCCCGAGATCGACAGGTACCTATCTCTTGTCCTCTTCCGCAGTGACTACTGCCTCATGGCTGCGCGACCTGCGCCCCGACTGGCTGAGCGATCCGAAGGTCTGGCGCATCGAGGTTCTGGCCGGCCTGGTCGTCGCCCTGGCCCTGATCCCGGAGGCGATCTCCTTCTCGATCATCGCGGGGGTCGATCCGGCGATCGGTCTGTTCGCCTCGTTCACCATGGCCGTCACGATCTCCGTCGTCGGCGGCCGCCCGGCCATGATCTCCGCCGCCACCGGTGCGGTCGCCCTCGTGATCGCGCCGGTCAACCGCGAGCACGGATTCGGCTACCTGGTCGCGACCGTGATCCTGGCCGGCGTCTTCCAGGTGATTCTGGGCGCGGTGGGAGTGGCCCGGCTGATGCGGTTCGTGCCGCGCAGTGTGATGGTCGGCTTCGTCAACGCCCTGGCGATCCTCATCTTCATGGCGCAGGTGCCGGAGATGACGGACGTACCGTGGCCGGTCTATCCACTGATCGTCGGTGGACTGGCACTGCTGGTCTTCTTCCCGAAGGTCACGAAGGTGGTGCCCGCGCCGCTGGTGTCGATCGTCGTCCTCACGGTCATCACGATCGCCGCCGGGATCGCGGTACCGACCGTGGGCGACAAGGGCGAATTGCCGGCCTCGCTGCCGGTACCGGGTGTGCCGGACGTGCCGTTCACTCTGGCCACCCTGAAGATCATCGCCCCCTACGCGCTCGCCATGGCGCTGGTCGGCCTGATGGAGTCGCTCATGACGGCCAAGCTGGTCGACGACATCACCGACACCCGTTCCTCGAAGACCCGCGAGTCCATCGGCCAGGGCATCGCCAACATCGTCACCGGGTTCTTCGGCGGCATGGGCGGCTGCGCGATGATCGGCCAGACCATGATCAACGTGAAGGTCTCCGGGGCCCGTACCCGTCTCTCCACGTTCCTGGCGGGCGCGTTCCTGATGGTGCTGTGCATCGTCTTCGGTCCGGTCGTCTCCGACATTCCCATGGCCGCCCTCGTCGCCGTCATGGTCATGGTCTCCTTCGGCACCTTCGACTGGCACTCCATCGCCCCGAAGACGCTCAGGCGGATGCCCGTCGGCGAGATCACCGTCATGGTCATCACCGTGATCGTCGTGGTCGCCACGTCCAATCTCGCCATCGGCGTGGTCGTCGGCACCCTCACCGCGATGGTCATCTTCGCCAGGCGCGTGGCCCACCTCGCCAACGTCACCGCCGTCACCAGCCCCGATGGCGAGACCGTGGTGTACTCCGTGACCGGCGAACTGTTCTTCGCCTCCTCCAACGACCTCGTCGGCCAGTTCGACTACGCCAGTGACCCCGGCAACGTCGTGATCGACCTGTCGGCGGCGCACATCTGGGACGCCTCCTCCGTCGCGGCCCTGGACGCCGTCGAGACCAGGTACGGGCAGCGCGGAAAGACCGTGGAGATCATCGGCCTGAACGTCCCCAGCGCCGACCTACACGGCAGGCTCAGCGGGGAACTTCCCGGCCACTGAGCCGAAGGTTCCCGGCCTACCCGGGTACCTGTGACCGCGCTTTGAGGAGGCCGCACTTGAGTCGGCGGGAACTGGTTTCCCCAGCCTCGAGTGCGGCGCGCCGCGGCGGGTGACAAGCACACGGTTGCGGCCAGGTCATCCACGTGGGCGCTGCGCGCACCGTCTCGCGCCGCAGAGCCCGTTCAGCAGGTGGATCGAGCCGGTTCCCGGGCCGACGGCACGAACGCCAACTCTGCCGGAGCGCTCGGCGTACCCCGACGGCTTCGAAAGCTCCACGTGCCGCCGCCCGCGCGAACCTGGGCTAGTTTTCGACCTCCCAGTGGTCCAGCCGATACAAAATCTGGGCCGCCTCAAAACCGCCGGCACGTCCGCTGCCGCAGCGGCCGGACATCAGAGGATCATGAACGAGGGGCAGTCGGTGAGAAGCAGTCTGCGCAGCGACCGGCGGACGCGCGACAGAAATCGGCGATGCGGCGATACAGGCATGGGTACGACTCCCTCGACAACGGTAAGGTACGTGAAGTTGCGTACCTCAAGGAAGGTACGCATGGATGCGTACCTTGTCGAGGGGGAAGTGGGAATGGCAGGCGAGTTGGCGCACCCTCGCACTGAGGAACTGGAAGTGGGCCCCGTCCTCCTCGCCCTGGCCGACGCGAACCGGCGCCGAGTCGTGGCTGAACTCGCCGAACGGCCGGAGGAGGAGCGGCTCTGTGCCTCCTTCGATCTGCCGGTGAGCAAGTCCAGCCGAACCCGCCACTGGCGAGTGCTGCGCGAAGCGGGGCTGGTCCACCAGCGCGACGCCGGAAACGGCCTGTACATGCGCCTGCGCAAGGAAGACCTGGACCGCAGATTCCCTGGCCTGCTCGAAGCCGTTGTGAACGCGGACCGCTGAGCCGCGCCCTCGGGGACATCTCTTTCACCGGCCGGGCGTCGGCCTTTTGTTGACGTTTCCTTGACGGCTCACTGATGGCATGTCGGCGGCTTACTGACGTAACTTTGACGTCGGTGTGCCGGGAAGTCTGGTCGGCGATGTCCCTCTCCGTTCTCCTGACAAGAGGTCTTCGCTTGCCTGCCACCACCAGGGCCACCGTCCCGTCGGCTACCACCGCCTCCCCGCGCGGCGGTGCACCTCGCCGCAGCATTCTCGCCTTCGCCTTCGCCTTCGCGGTGATCGCCGACCCGGTCTCCTCCGTCGCGTACGCCATCGAGGCGGCACTGCGTGCCCTCCACGGCGACCTAGCGCTCCTGCTGCCCACGATGAGCCTTGTGATCGGGCTCGTCGTCGTGGTCACCGCTAACTACTGGCAGCTGGTGCGCCGATTCCCCCGAGGCGGCGGAGCGGCCGCCGCGGCGGCCAGGGCCTTCGGGCCCCGCTGGACGTTCCTGCCCATCGGCGCACTCGTGGTCGATTTCGTCCTCACCATCGGCATCTCCATCGCGGCGGCCGCGAGCGCGGTGATCGCCCTGTTCCCGGGCCTGGCGCCCCTGCGCGTCCCGCTCGCCCTGGTACTGCTCGTGGTGGTGGCCGGGCTGACCTGGTTCGGACACGGCGGCCGCCTGCTCTTCGCCGTCATGACCGTGGCGTTCGTGGTGATCTCGGCGGCCGTCGTGGTCCTCGGCTTCGCCGCTCCCCACACCGTGGGACACGCGGCCGCCGCACACGACCCCGGTCACCCAGCGATGATCGCGGTGGTCCTGGCCTTCCCCGTGGCCATGGCACTGGCCACCGGTGTCGAGGCACCGTCGACCGCGATCGCCCAGCTCGACCAGCTCGACGACACCGACCGCCGCCGCTTCGGCCGGGGCACCCTGGCCCTGCTGGTGGTGATCGTCGGTGGCCTCACCCTGACGCTAACCACGCTCGCCGTGCGGCTGCACATCGGCATCCCGGGCGCCGACTCCACGCAGATCGCCGACATCGCGCACGCCGCGGCCGGGTCGGGCCGGCTGTACGGCGCCTTCCAGCTCACCAGTTCGCTGCTGCTGCTCGCCGCCGCCAGCTCCTCCTTCCAGGCGGGCCCGGGACTGCTGAAGGCACTGTCCGGTACCCCTGACAAGCCCGGCGTCCTGCCGCCGGTCCTGGGCCGGACCAACCGCCACCACACTCCGTACTGGTCCGTGGTGGTCTACCTGGCCGCCGCCGCGCTCATCATCGTCGCCGCGGCCGGCCGGGAGCAGGAACTCGTCCTCTTCTACGCCGTCGCGGTCTTCGTCAGCTTCCTGGTGGGCCTCCTCGCGATGACCCGCTTCGCCCGGACCGAGAACAAGCCCGCCCTGGCGTGGATCAACGGGATCGCCGCGTTCGCCGTGGCGTTCACCCTCGCGGTGAACCTGCTGCGCGGCTGGCCCGTGCTGTCCCTGGTGGCCACACTCCTCATCGCCCTGGGCCTCTACGCCCGCTGGAACCGGGCCGGCCGTCCCACCGGCATCGAGGACGTCGAGGCGCAGGCGGAAGGCACCTGAACAGGGGCTCAGGGGCGACGAGGGCGCATCAAGGCGTCACATGAACGCGTTTCCGGCTGGTGTTCTTGTCCGTCTGGACGCCCGCAATCACCTGCCGAGTTGTCGACCGACACCGCGGTGACCTCAGTACTCCGCTTGTCGGCACGCGTCGCATGACTGGGCTTTCACTCAAACGACACCTCGTAGAGGTCGTTAAGTCCGTTTCTGGTAGCGGCTTCGTCCGGGTTGGGCGAGGAAACCTTGGCGGGTGAGGCGTCCGAGTCGGCTGCGGGTGATGTTGACGGACGCCTCGTCGGTGGGCATGCCGAGGAGTTCGTGCAGCTCACGGGCTCGGAACTCTTGGCCGGGGTGCTGGTTGAAGGCATTCACGATGGCCTGGTAGGCGGTGTTGGTATCGGGCGGTGCGGGTTGACCTCCAACCGGTGCGAGTTCGGCGATGACCTTCCGGGGGGTGGCCAGGTCCGCGAGTCGCGCTTCGGTCTCGGCTAGGTTCTGTCCGGCGGATCACTGGCGGAGCCAGAGTCGGATCGCTGCGGCGGTGACGGTGCCGTGGAAGACGTAGGCCCGCTGTCGTAACGGGTTGCGACCGCGCGGGAGTTCTTGAGCCGGTTGATGGTCCGCTCGACCTCGTTGCGGCGCCGGTAGTGGTCGCGGTCGAAGCCGGTGGGCCTGCCGCCTTCTCTGCCTTTGCGGCGGCGGTTGGCTCGCTGGTCCTTCGGCTCCGGGATCGTGTGCCGTATGTGGCGTCTTCGCAGGTAGCGGCGGTTTCGGCGGGAGCTGTATGCCTTGTCCCCGCTGACGTGGTCCGGCCGGGTCCGGGGTCGTCCGCCCAGCGGCCGGGGAACTCTGATCCGGTCCAGGACCTCGGCCATCTGCGGTGCGTCGCCCCACTGGCCCGGCGTGAGCAGAAGGGCCATAGGACGGCAGCCGCCTTCGCCGGCGAGGTGGATCTTGCAGGTCAGGCCGCCCCGGGACCGTCCGAGTCCCTCGTCGGGGCGGTGGTGCCGGGGCGTCGTCCTTTTTTCGGGACCCGCGGACGGGCTTTGCGGGCGCCGGCCGCGTGCTGATGAGCCCGGCAGGACGTCGAGTCGACGTCGACCATCGACCAGTCGATCCGCCCCGCCAGGTCGGCGTCGGCCTGGACCGACTGCAGGATCCGGTCCCAGGTGCCGTCCGCCGACCAGCGGCGATGCCGTTCGTAGACGGTCTTCCACGAGCCGTAGCGTTCCGGCAGATCACGCCACGGGACACCCGTCCGGATCCGGAACAACATCCCATTGACCACGGTGCGGTGGTCGTTCCACCGGCCGCCCCGGCCACCCGAGGGCGGCAGATGCGGCTCCAGTAACGACCACTCGCGATTCGTCAGATCCCCCCGACCCATGACCGGGCCAACGAGCGACCGGTCAGAAAGTCACCTGATCCGCCGGACAGAACCTAGGGCGGCCGTCAAGTGCTGGATCTGCTCGCGCAGTTCACTGGCCCGGACGGTGGTCTCGTCGTGCTGGGCTTGAATGTCGGCCAAGAGCTCGATGACGTTCACGCGGTCAGCTCGAGGGCGTTACGCCAGGTCGGACTCGGTGTGGTGAGGCGGCGGGCCATGTTCGCGATCGAGGCCCAGTAGATACGCGAGGTGGAGGTGTCGGGCCGGTGGTCGTACTCACGGGCCAGGCGCCGGTGGAGCATCAACGTGCCGTTGACCTGCTCCACGATCCACCGCCTGGGCTGCGGGACGAACCCTCTCCCCTGGTCAGCCGGATTACGGCGGACCACTTCGACATCGATGTCCAGCAGTGCGCCGTTAATGAGAACCGCGTCCTTGAAGCCCTGGTCTACGAGGGCCTTCTCCAGGCGCATCCCGCACCGCTCGGCCGCTTGGTCGAGCAGGGCGGTGCCAGCGGCGTTGTCGTGCGCGGACGCGGCGAACACGACGACGCCGATGATCAGCCCCAAGAACATCGACGGCCAGGCCCCGCTTGCGGCCCGACATCCTCTTGTTGGCGTCCAGTCCCGTCGTGGTCTTCGGGACACCGGCGGCCGCGCGCACGGACTGGGTGTCGATGATCACGAGGGACGGGTCCTTCAATCGGCGGGCTCTCTCCCTCACCTGGCAGCGCAGGAGTTCCTGGATCCGCTGGTCGAGTCCGTCCTGACGCCACAGGGTGAAGTAGTAGAACACCGCCGACCAGGCCGGCAGGTCGTTGGGCATATAGCGCCACTGGCAGCCCGTCTGGTTCTGGTAGAAGATCGCGTTCACGACCTCCCGCAGATCGCAGGACCCGGGATCCCCGGTCGCCGACCGCGCTACCCGGCCCTGCTTTCAGGCCGTGATCATCGGCTCGATCAATACCCACTGCTCATCCGATAAGTCGCTCGGATACGGCCTTCGCTCCATGCCCGCATCTCGGCATGGGCATGACGAGCAGACCTGGACGAGGATCAGTACCACGTTCGAGCGACCACAAATCAGGGAAGATCGGACTTAACGACCTCTTAGTGACCTGAGTCAGAGATTGGTCGTTAGTCGGGTATGAGTCGTTCGGGTCCGAGGATTCCGCCGTTGTCGGTCACTGGTGCCCAGCGGGTGGTGCTGGAGGGCTGGGTGCGTCGTCGTTCGACGGCTCAGGCTCTGGCTCAGCGGTCGCGGATTGTGCTGGAGTGCGCCGAAGGACACTCGATCATGGAGGTGTCGCGGCGGCTGCGGATGGCTCCGGACAGGGTCCGCACCTGGCGGCGCCGCTTCATCGAACGGGGACTGGACGGTTTGTGCGATGATCCGCGGCCCGGCGTCCCCCGGAAGATCACCGACGCCGACGTCGAGCGGGTCATCGTCAAGACGCTTGAGCAGACGCCGAAGAACGCGACCCACTGGTCGACGAGGTCGATGGCCGCGGCCACGGGGATGTCGCAGTCGACCGTCTCGCGTATCTGGCGGGCGTTCGCCCTGGCGCCGCACCGGTCGCAGACGTTCAAGCTGTCCACCGACCCGCTGTTCATCGACAAGGTCCGTGACGTCGTCGGTCTGTATCTCGATCCGCCGGAGAAGGCCCTGGTGCTGTGCGTGGACGAGAAGTCACAGATCCAGGCCCTGGACCGGTCTCAGCCGGTCCTGCCGATGATGCCCGGCGTTCCCGAACGCCGCAGCCACGACTACGTCCGGGCCGGCACCACGACCCTCTTCGCCGCGCTTGAGGTCGCCACCGGCAAGGTCATCGGCTCCCTCCACCGCCGCTACCGGGCGGCGGAGTTCCAGAAGTTCCTCGCGAAGCTGGACAAGGAAGTCCCGGCTGATCTGCAGGTTCATCTGATCCTGGACAACTACGCGACTCACAAGATGCCCGACATCAAACGCTGGCTGCTGGTCCACCCACGGTTCCACCTGCACTTCACGCCGACCAGCGCGTCCTGGCTGAACCTGGTTGAGCGGTGGTTCGCCGAGCTGACCCAGAAGAAGCTCAAGCGCGGCGCCCACCGCTCAGTCCAAGCCCTCGAACGCGACATCCGGGCATGGCTCACCGACTGGAACGAACACCCCAGACCATTCGTCTGGACGAAGACAGCCGACGAGATCCTCGACAAAGTCGCCGCCTACTGCCGCCGAATCTCTGACTCAGGTCACTAGGAACTGTCCGCCGGATCTCGAGCAGCCGGTGCGCAGACGGCAGTGGTGAAGCGCGGTTATTGCCTGGCACCGGCATAGTCGGGCACCGCCAGGTCCAGCAACAATGTGGGCGTCTTCGGGCCAGACGTGATTCGCGTTTCTGGCCTGTCAGCGGTCAGAGTGGAGCAGCACCATGGCATGGGTAGTAGGAACGGGCGGGCTCTTGGGGCTGCTGGCGATCGCTTTGGGAATCGTGACACTACGGACTGGGTGGATCCTGCCCACGGCGCGTCGCCACGTCACCAGGCCGAAGCTCCACGGCCTCGGTGCCCTACTTACGGGCGCGTCCCCGCTTTTGCATAGCCTCTTCTACTTTGGAATCTTGCCGAGCGTTCCCTGGGAGGTCCGTTTTTTCGGTGCAAACGTCTTCCTGTTCACTGGGCTCCTTCTCCTCGCTCGCAGCCAACTGCTGCCGCTCCGTCGAAACCCGGACCACACCGATCCCTCAGGCGTCTGAAAGATGTCAGCGGATCGCGGCCGAAGCCATAAGCGGATCGCGGCGGCGGTGACTGTGCGGTGGAAGACGTAGGTGTGACTTCGGGACATCGTCGTGGGCGGCCACGTAGCCGCGAGAGCCCCCGCGACCGTCAGCTCGCTTTATGTGCCGACACCGCCACGAGGGGCCGACGGTCATCGTCGGCCCCTTCGGTCCCTCTGGCCAGTCATGTGACCGCCGCCCCCGATCCAGTTGTCGTAGCCTCGACGGAAGTTGCTCCGGCCGCAGTGACGAGGTGCCGTCGTGGCCGGATTCGCCCTCGCCACAGTGCTGTTTGACGCCGACGAGCGCTGCGAGACTCAGGCAGAGGAAGTCCGTATCCGCCCCGCATGGCTTACGGTATCGGCCAACGACTGGGGGGTTTGATGAGGCGTCTAAGTGTGGCCGTGGTTGGTGTACTGCTGGGGGCTGGCCGGCTGCTCGGCCAGCAGTGAGGCGTCGTCTTCGGCTCCAAGTCCCCCGACGCAATCGCGAGGCGACGTGCTGCACGAGGCGCTGCAGAATCCAGGCAACGTGGACGTGGCGGCGTGGGGCGGAGCGAGTGTGAAGGCGGTGAATGCTGGGGCTCGGGCAGTGTGCGCAGACGTCCAGTCGCACAACTACCCGACGGCTGCGGTACGGGAACGCGTGATGCACAGGGTTCGCCGACGACGTCCATGGCCAGCCACTCGTCCATCTCCCACAAGCACGCCACGACGGCGCCTACGGCAGTCGTGGCCAGGGAACAGCGGCGCGATGCAGGCGTACGTCGTCGGGTGAGGGCAGCAGCCAGCAGTGGAAGAGCAACAGATGCACGGCAGCAGCGACCGCCCCCGGGGTCACGAAGTGAACGGTGTCGTACCAGACGACCATGCGGTACCAGTGCCAGACCTCCGACCACGTCGCCAAGGTCAGACTCGCGCACACCAGCAGGCCGAGAAGGGGCGGAAGCCGTGCGAGGCGGGGCACGGGCAGGGCGAGGAAAAGCAGGGCCAGAAGCGGTGCCCTCCCGGGAAGCAATGCCCACAGCCACGCGCTGGCGAGCATCAGAAGCCTCACGCCGTCGGCGGTGACGCGCAGAACCCCAAGGTCCTGGTGAGCCCCCTCCGCTTGGTGGCCGAAGCCCCTTTGGCCACACCTTCCGGGATGAGCTTCCCAGCGGCTACGCCTTCAGCTCGCTGGTGCCCTGCGGCGTGCCGCTCCTGGTCTTCCTGCCTGCGATGGTCCGAACTCGGCGCCGGGTCTTCACGGCGGGAGCCGCGACGATCGTCGCCCTGGTCGGATTCACCTGGATCGCCCTCGGAGTGCGACGTGAACCGGCGCGCGACAGCCCTCGCTGAGCGATGGCGGCAAGCGTCGGCCCGAGGGGGAGGGGTACCCGATCGGCAACCGCCCATGGCGGTGCACGCGACCGGTCAAGACAGTACGTCACGGACAAGGGGTTGCATGCCATGGCCCGAACCGCTCAGTGCCTATGCTTCGGAGGATCGTTCAGAACCTCCTGGCGGTCTTGCGAGCCCGGGCGTGGGAGTCGGCGGCGTCATCATGCGTCGCGCCATGGCCGGCCAGGCCGAGACCGAACGGAACTCCACCCTCATCTTCCCGCCGCCGATGGAGATCCTCCGCCTCGTCGCCATGCTCCGGCGGTCGCAGGAGGAGGCCGGTTCCGGCCCTCTCACACAAGAACTGAGGTGAGGGACATGAACCCCGAGATGAACGACGGACGGATCCTCGCCCAGCTCGAACGGCGACTCGCCCAGGACGATCCCTCGCTGGCTGAGACCAGGGCAGCCCTCAACCAGCAGTTCCCCGACAACCCCCCGCGAAGAGACAACCGGCAGCGAGCAGAAAACCGACAGTCGACAGGAAGGGGACAAGCGGCACCGTTGGTGGCTGATCGCCATCACCGTGCTCGCCATCATCGCCTTCCTGGGCATCTTCATCACCACTGTGCTCAACAGCAGTCCGCACCAGACCGACAAGCAACCGGGACCCCCGCAGGGCCTGGTTCCAGCCGTGACCCTGTACACCCAGCAGCGCTCGCGGACCCAGCCGCGCCGACGCCTGACGGACCCGAGCCACGGGCATCCCCCACCGCCCGCCCGAGAACGTGTCCAGAAGGCAGCCGTGCGTGCGCGTTATCTAGGCCGCCCCGTCTCCTGGTCACCGACGCCGAGGGGCAGCCAAGCCGTTCGCTGCCCTGCCCGCCTGCCAGGTGGTCGCAGCGGTCGTGCCGGGCTAGGTGCAGGAAGACCCCGGCCTGGCCGGAATGATCGTCGAGTCACATGCCGTCTCGGTGTGGTCACCGCCACGCGCCTGCTGGAACGCCTCCTCGGGGCCGCCTGACCTCCTGCTGAACTCACCCCCAAGCGAAAGGCAGCTGACGGTATGCCTCGCAGCAACGGCAGGTCCCGCACGTTTCCCGGCCGTCTCCCCCTACCGGAGCGCGCAGTCGTGGCAGACGCTCTGCGTACGGAGACTGTCGGAGGCATCGTGCTGCTGGTTGCGGCCACCGCCGCACTGGTGTGGGCGAACACGCCGTTGAAAAGCTCCTACGAGACGGTACGGGACTTCCACTTCGGTATTCCGGCACTGGGCCTGGACCTCTCCGTGGCCCACTGGACGGCCGACGGGCTGCTGGCGGTCTTCTTCTTCGTCGCCGGCGCCGAACTCAAGCGCGAACTGGTGATCGGTGAGCTGCGCGACCCCAAGGCTGCCACCGTGCCAGTGGTGGCGGCGCTCAGCGGCATGGCCATCCCTGCCCTCGTCTACGGCATCGTCGCTGCCTCCCGGCACGGAACGTGGAACGGCTGGGCCGTACCCATGGCCACCGACATCGCCTTCGCCCTCGGCGTGCTCGCGGTCATCGCCACGCACCTGCCCTCCGCCTTGCGCGCCTTTCTGCTCACCCTGGCGATCGTCGACGATCTGGGTGCCATCCTTGTCATCGCCCTCTTCTACACCTCGAGGATCAACCTGCCGGCCCTCGTCGGCGCTGCCATCGGGCTCGGTCTGTTCTTCTACCTGCACCACCGGAAACGGGTGCACGGCTGGTACTGGTACCTTCCCCTCGCCCTGGTCATCTGGGGCCTGACCCATGCCAGCGGCGTCCATGCCACCGTGGCCGGCGTCGCCATGGGCCTAATGCTGTGTGTGGCGAAAGACAAGGAGGCAGACCACCGGCCGGCCGAGTATATTGTCCACCTGGCCCGGCCTTTCTCGGCGGGTGTGGCGGTTCCGCTCTTCGCCCTGTTCGCGGCGGGAGTGAGCGTGTCCGGCGACACGCTGTCAACCGTAGTCACTGGCCCGGAACCCCTCGGCGTGGCCCTGGGACTCCTCGTCGGCAAGGCCCTGGGCGTCTTCGGCGGAACCTACCTGGCCATCCGCTTCACCCGCGCCCGGCTCGGGCCGGACCTGGCCCTGGCCGACGTGTTCGCCCTGGCCGTCCTGGCCGGAATCGGTTTCACCGTCTCTCTGCTCATCGGCGAACTGGCCTACCCGAACTCCGTGGAACAGGAGCACATCAAGGCCGCCGTCCTGCTCGGTTCGCTGGCCTCCGCCCTGGTGGCCACGATCCTGCTGAGGCTGCGGAACAACCGGTACTGGCGGCTGTATGAAGCCGAGGCCGCCGCCGCCAACACCAATAGCGGCTCCGACGGCCCGCCTCGCGCCGACGGGTGAGCGTGCCAGGACTGGAGGGCACCGAAGGGGCCGTGCGCTCAGCGTGGGCGAGCGGCGCGTCATAGGGCCAGGGCCGCGATGGTGATCGCGCAGCTCATGATGAGCAAGACGCCCTCGAACCTCAGCCGCCACCGACCGCGCCGCTGCCGTACCAGCCAGACCGCCGAGCAGGACGGCCGTCATCACCAGCGCGCCCGCGGTCAGGAAGCAGCTTCGGCTGCCCCGCGTGGTACGGGGAGCCGCTCTGGTAGGCCACGTCCCCGACCGCGAGATGACGACCGCGGCCGCTCCGGTGAGGACGAGTTCCGCGACACTTCAGCCCAAGGACCACATGCCAGTCACCTGGCCGAGGACCAAGGGACTCCCTCTGTGCGCTGAGTGTCGCCCAGCAGGGCGTAGCCCTCGACGGCTGCGGCATGGAACCTTTGCGGAGGCTCCCGAGCAGCGGATTGAGTGGTTGCGGAATCCCGCTCCCTGGCGGGGCGTGTACCCGGCCCCGCAGGGGTGTCACCTCATGCTGGAGCGCCACGATGACAGGGCAGTGTGCATGACGGAGCACGACCTGACTGATCGAGCCCAGAGCAGTCCGGTGAATTCGCCGCATCCGGACGCCCGCGAAGCGCGCGGAATTGCTGGCGCGGAGCCGCGGTTTCGAGCGGGCCGCCCAGCAGGGGGCGAGGACCTGCGCACCCAGCTCTCCCACGCCGAGGAGTTCGCCGCCACCCTGGCCGGCCGTCTCACGCGCACCCCGCCCCTTTGATCGGCAGGGGTGTCCCTACTGGTCAGGGCACACGCCTCTGCTGCAACGAACCGTGACTCCTGCATGTCTGTCCTGTCCGACGTCGCAGGGAGTAACTTGGTAAAGAGAGCCCCAAGAGAAGGGCGATTCGATGCCGTGGTTCGTCTGGTTGCTCGCCGCCGCGGCCCTGGGGGCTGCGGAGTTCTTCACCCTGACACTTGTCTTCGGACTGCTGGCGGGCGCCGCCCTGGTCACCGCCGTGGTCGCCGGCGTGGGGGTCGGCGCTCTCGGTCAGGTCGTGGCCTTCGCGGTGGCGGCGGCCGCGGGTCTCGTCCTCGTCCGCCCTGTCGCGTTGCGGCTTCTGGCACAGCAACCCCTGACTCGTGAGGGCAGCGACGCGCTGGTCGGCAAGCGGGCTGAGGTCATGCAGGAGGTCACCGCGACGCGCGGCCTGATCAAACTGTCCGGCGAGGAGTGGTCCGCCCGGGCCCTCGACGAGAGTCTGGTGATCCCGGCGGGAGCGCTCGTGGACGTCATGGAGATCGAGGGCGCCACGGCGATCGTCTACCCCCGCGAACTCCTGCCGTGAACGGCCGAAACGCCAGCATGAACAGCTGAACGCATAGCAACGGAGGCACTGTGGACCCAGTGGTCATTCCCGCCATCGTGGCGGCCATCGTCGTCATCTTCCTCGTCGCCTCCACGGTGCGGATCGTCCCGCAGGCGCGCCGCCACAACATCGAGCGGTTCGGCCGGTACCGCCGGACGCTGCAACCCGGCCTGAACTTCGTCCTGCCGGTGGCGGACCGCGTCAACACCAAACTCGACGTGCGCGAGCAGGTCTACTCGTCCGACCCCAGGCCGGTGATCACCGAGGACAACCTCGTGGTGAACATCGACACCGTGCTCTACTACCAGATCACCGACCCCAGAGCAGCGGCCTACGAGGTCGCCGACTACCTGCAGGCGATCGACCAGCTCACCGTGACCACGCTGCGCAACGTCATCGGAAGCATGGACCTGGAGGAGACGCTCACCTCACGCGAGGAGATCAACTCCCGGCTCCGCGCCGTCCTCGACGACGCCACCGGGAAGTGGGGCATCCGGGTCAACCGTGTCGAGATCAAGGCCATCGATCCACCGGCCACCATCAAGGAAGCGATGGAGAAGCAGATGCGGGCCGAGCGTGACAAGCGTGCGGCGATCCTGCACGCCGAAGGGGAGCGGCAAGCCAAGATCCTTACCGCGGAAGGCACGCGGCAGAAGGACATCCTGGAGGCACAGGGCGCCCAACAGGCCATGATCCTGCGGGCGGACGGCGAGGCCAAGGCGGTGGAACTCGTCTTCCAGGCGGTCCATCGCAACAACGCCGACCCGAAGGTTCTGGCCTACAAGTACCTGGAGACGCTCCCGCACCTGGCGAGCAGCGACAACAACACGTTCTGGGTGATCCCGGGGGAGCTGACCGAGGCGGTGCGGACGGTCACCAGCGCGTTCGGGGACCAGTCCACGGCAGGCCGTCCCCAGCCCGCGCAAACCGAGGAAGCCGCCGACGCCGAGACGCCGCGCGACGGCCGGGTTCCGGAACTCGACGCGGGCTCGACGGTCTCACTCGACGCCGCGACGGCCGCCGACCAGGCCGAGAAGCAGGCCGCCGCCGCAGTGAGCGACGCCAAGGCGGAGGCCGAAGCCGCGATGTCGCCCCAGGCGCCCCGCCGCGGGCAGAGGTCCGGCGACTGAGCCCACTCCTGGGCAACGCCGGAACCGCACTGACGGTTCCAGTGCTCTCGTTCGGCCCGCGCGCGTTTGGGTACCCGGGAAATGCCACAGGCTGTTGAACTCGTGAACTTCCTGCGGGACGGGGGCGCAGCAACCATCGGCTGCGCGACGACGACATGCTGCCGCATCTGGTCCACACCGCCGGGAACTGCCGCCTACCCCCGACGTTTACGTTGATCCGACACTGCGCCAGGACCCCGGCGGAATCACGCTGCGGCCGATGAGGGCGGCTGGGACGGCGCGGCCAGCTCGCAGTGATCGGTTGTCGCGGCCTACGGCTGGGTCTCCCCGAGCCGGACTGCTCTGCTGTACGAGGAACGGCGATGTGCTGTTGTCGGCTCACGAGCCCGTTTGAGCCTGCGTGGAAATCCTCAGATGGCTGACACGGGCGAGTACGGAAGGGTAACTTGAGTGATCGTCTTTCCTCTCGTCCTTTGTGCGGCGCCCGTGCTGGATCGGTGCTGGATAGATGGACGTTTTCCCAGGTCAGAGGCTTATTGTGGAATTCCGCTTCAATGTGTAGCGGGTGACATACCACCACGTCGCTGATCTGGCAAACATGCAGGTCAGATGGGGTCCGACTCTTCGGGGTCGGGCCCCTGATTTTTTCCCGTGCTGGGAT
This sequence comes from Streptomyces seoulensis, assembly GCF_022846655.1. Classification (NCBI taxonomy): domain Bacteria; kingdom Bacillati; phylum Actinomycetota; class Actinomycetes; order Kitasatosporales; family Streptomycetaceae; genus Streptomyces; species Streptomyces seoulensis. Next base: position 4,809,594 of record NZ_AP025667.1, on the reverse strand, counting down.
GGTGCTGGGATAGCTGACCCCTCGTCACCCGTCATCACCCCTGCTCACCCCTACCGTGCTGGGATCGTGCTGGGATGTCCGTGAGACCCCGTGCTGACCCCCGAGTGACCGTCGGCAATGCAGCGCGTAGATGGGCCCAGACGGCCTTCGTGAACCTCTGGCTCGACCGGTCGGGAGAGTTCCGCGGAAATAAGCCTGCCGGTCCTGGCGTTGTGGATCTCCGTACCGAGAAGGGGGAGGTGTCGGGCCTGAAACTGTTCCGGGCGAACACGATGAGTAGCGGCATGACTGAGGTCATGCCGCGTCTTGCTGACGTCGAGGCTGATGTACAGGGACTTGTCGAGGCGCACATGGAGACGTTGCTGGGCGTCCGTTTCCTGGCGAGCGAGTACGGCACCGGGCCGGTTCACGGGGGCCGCATCGACTCGCTTGGGCTGGACGAGAATGGATCGCCGGTCATCGTCGAATATAAGCGGGGCATTGATGCCGGTGTTATCAACCAGGGTTTGTTTTACCTGAGCTGGCTTGTGGACCATCGGGCCGAGTTCGAGTATCTGGTGCGCGACCGGCTCGGGGCGACGGCCGTGTCTCAGGTGCGGTGGAGTGGGCCGCGCCTGATCTGTATCGCCGGGGATTTCACCCGCTATGACGTGCACGCTGTGCGCGAGCACCGGCGGTCGATCGACCTGGTCCGCTATCGACTCTTCGGCAGCGACCTGCTGGGTCTTGAGACTGTCGCCTCTGTAAGCGGCGGCATGCAGGTGGTTCGCCGGGCGCGTCGCCAGGGCGCTGCACGGGCGGCGGCCGGTATCCAGAGCACGTCGATGGTGGAGCTGGCGAGCGCGGTCGACGAGGCCCTGCTCGGTCTCGGGGACGGCGTGACCCGTGTGCAGCGCAAGCAGTACACGGCCTTCCAGCGGCTGCGGAACTTTGCCTGCGTGTGCCCGCCTCAGAAGGTCAAGCTCCTGGTGTATCTGAAGGTTGACCCGACGCAGGTCGACCTCGTACCCGGGTTCACCCGGGACGTGTCTGGGCTCGGACACCACGGAACGGGCGACCTGGAGGTGCAGCTTCGTACGCCGCGGGACGTGGAGCGGGCGCAGGATCTGTTCCAGGCCAGCTACGCGGCGGCCTGATCGTCGGCCGTCCGCCCCTCGGATGGCCTCGGTGTGCTGCCGGGGGCACCCTGAAGAGGTGGTAGGTGGAAGTGCGGCTCCGATTGGCGTGCACCGGCCTTCGGCTGCCGGCGGCCGCCGTGTCACTGCGCGCACTCGCGGGTACGAAGAGTTCCTCGGAACAGCCTATTCGGATCATGATTTGATTGTTTTCCTCGAATCCGCTGGCATTGATAACCCCGAAGGGATTCTGGATGATGCTGGCTGGGTTGAATGGCGTGGCGCCAATCCGCACGACTGGGAAGCATAGATCCCTCGCGAATTCCTGACCTCGTATTCGCTTCGGCTACTACGTTCCCTAGTGCCTCCCGTGTGTATTGTCGCGCAGCTGGAGAAGCGCTGGTGGTTGTCTGGATCGTCGCTGCGATGGGTGCTGGAGGCGTCTTTCGGCGTGTGCGAGGAGGGTGGCGGTGGACCGTTAATTTTCCGGAGTGACCCCGGTTAGGCCAACCGGTGACCCCGTGCTATTTTCTGCCGCTCCTTCTGGCATGGTGAAAGCCGCCGTCGATCTCGCGCGGTGATTGGGGCCCGAGGGGCTCTCGCCACACCAGGCGCTCCCTCCGAAGGCGGCGGAGGTCACGGCATCGCGGTACCACCGGTGCGGTGAGGCGTGGCACCTGCAATCAGGTGAAGACCGGGCCGTAAGCACCACTCGGGACAGGTCCCGCGCGTTGGCACGGAGAAATTCGATGAGAGGATCTTGTTGTGCCGACGTGGCGAGACGAGCCAGGTGCCAATCAGTGGAGGCAAGCTGAGCAGGCGAAGGATCTTCTGCGGGAGCCGGGAGTTCCTGTTCGTGAACTCTCCGGGTATCGCCGGGGCTGCGTCGAGCTGAACGAGGCGCTCCGTTTGGCCGCGAGCCCGGAGACACCGGGAAATCTCACCGCGCTCCGTTCCGCCCTGCGCCGCGCTCTCGGTCTGTTCCCCCAGTCCGGGCCGGACCAGCTGTGCTACGAGCATCGCTGGCGGTCCAGCCGGTGGGGAAGTGAACGCTCGGAGGTGTGCGACCGACGGACATGCGGCCGGTGCCTGCCGCTCAGGGCCGCCGCCGAACGCGATGCGGCACCCGCGTAGTTCGGCCCCCGGCCGACGACAGGCATGAGACTGTATGCGGCGTTGGAGCGCATCACCCGCGGTGAGCCGAACTAGCCCGACTGGGCTGCGTTATCCGGCGTGGGCGTCGGCCCAGGATGAACACAGGTCGTGGAAGTGGGTCTGCAGACCGGCAAGCTGATCTTCTTGGATCTGAGTGGCCAGGGGGAGGAGGTAGACGTTGGCCCGGTAGGGGGTGAAGCCGACGCTCTTCCAGGCTGCGGCGATCTTTGCGTTGATCTGGTCGAACTCGGCCTGCTCCGGCAGCCAGCCTTCCTCGTGCGCGCTGATGCCGGGCGAGCAGGCCACGGCGCGGACGCCGGGTGAGAGGCGGTTGATCGCTTCGGCGGCGAGGATGGGTCCGAGTCCGAAGCCGCGCCAGGCGGGGGCGAGGGTCACCCGCTCCATGATCAGCAGGTTGGTGCCCACGTATTCGAGTCGCTGCTCGGCCTCGGGGGTGAAGTAGCCGGTCGCTGGATCCAGGAGGGCGTTCCCGATCTCGAACAGTTCCTCCGACTCCTCCTCCATGGCCATCCAGGCGTTCATGCCCTGGGTGAGGCGGACGCGGTGGAACACCATGGTGCCGACGTCGTGGCTGGTCCCATCGTCGCTCTGGTACTGGATGAGGACGTCCCATTGCTCCAGGGTCTGCTCCTGGGGGCTGTCGAGTAGTCGGTGCCGGTGGCTGTACTGCAGTCGCAGTCGCGCGGGGTTCGTGGGCAGGTCCTGGGGCGGTCTCACTCACCGAAGGCTAGACGTGTCAGCGGGTCCGGCCGGTCTGCGGGGGAGCTGGCGGCGCGGGCCGGGTGGCTGGGGCGGCGGCGAGGCGCGGGGCTGCCCTGGGCGAGGGCTGGGTCCGGCGGCCGGTGCCGTGGGCGAGTTCTTCGCCGAGGTCGGCCAGGAGGGCGGTGGGGGTACTGGGCGAGGCGTGGATGGTCCAGGTGGCCTGGTCTGGGCTGGGACCTGCCCACAGCGTCCAGGCCGAAAGCGTGCCGTGCGGACGTTGGGCGGCGACGGAGTCGAACTGGACGCCCGCACCGCCGGGAGTCTGCCAGCGCATCGACCGTCCAACGACCGAGTGCTGCCATCCGGCGTCCGCAAGAGGACGGGTGGCCTCGGCGACTGCCTTCTCGGTAGGGGGGCCTGCAACGGGGTCTCCGATCTCACCTGAACCGAGCGTGATGAGCAGGGCCTGCAGGATCGGGGCCGGGGTGGCTCCCGTCGCGGTGAGATGCCAGAGCCGGTCGGAGACGGGCGTCTCGTAAGCGGCCACGGTCCAAGCGGTCTCGCGGGGGTGGGGTTCGTGGACCTGCTCGATGCGCAGGGTGTGGTCTTCTGCGAAGAGGTGAGTGGTTGCGTCGTCCCAAGTGCGCCACTTCTCCCAGTCGCCGTGTTCGGCGAGGAACGCGTCGGTGAGGGCATCGTGGTCGCCAGGGTTGGCCGCGTAGGCGGGGACGGTCTCAGCGCGCAGACCGGTTGGTTCTGGGGTCGCGGCGGGCGTGCCGAGGCAGGTGCGTGCCTCGGCCGCCTGGAGTTCGGCATCAGTCGCGGGTGCGGGGCCCGGGCGCATGCGGGCGCCGTGGTGGCGTGCGAAGTCGGTGAGGGCCTTGGCGGGGGAGTCGTAGTCAGCTTCTATTTGACGCAGGTGGTTCTCACCATGCAGGAGGACGCTCTTGCTGGTGTCGCGGTAGGTGCCGACGGCAACCTTGGTCCAACCGTCGTCGGCGTGGGCATGGACGACCAGACGGCCGTGACGGATGTCCTCGTAGATCCTGTTGGCCGCGTCGGAGACCTCCCGGATTTCCGTGCGAGTGCACCAAGACATGGGGTACGCGGGCCAGGTCCACTCTTCGTCGATCGCCGCGCGCAGCGCGGGCGTGATCTCCGTGACGATGCCCTCGCCGGTGAGGGCCCCGGCTGCCCGCTCGGCCCAGAAGGGCTCCTCCCTGTCGATGCGGGCCATCACCAGGGTGTGGTCGTCGACGGGCTCGAAGCCGCGCGCGGTCAGCAGGGCGCGGGCCAAGGTGTGTTGGGAGCCGGTGACGGTGGCGGTCACAGCGCTGGTGTGGAGGGGGTGGGTATCGAAGCGGACGTGCGCGTCGAGAGGGGATGCGGGCACGGTGGATCTCCTCTGTCGGTGGCCGGGCCTTACGGTCTGGCCACCGTCGTGGGGTGTTATCGGGTGAGGCGGGCGGTCTTCGCCGTCGGCGGACCGGCGCGAGCGCTCGACGTAGGTTGCGGTCGTGCGGGCGGGGGTGGTCCGGTGGCGTGCTGCCAGCGGACGCGGACGGCACCGATGTCGGCGAGGGATCGGCGGGCACCGACGACGAGCTGGAACGGCGTGTTCGCCGGATCGTCGGCGTACGCCGCGATGTGCCGTCCGGCGTAAGCGGCTGTGGCCAGGAAGGAACGCTGCAGGGCGCGTTCGGCCCAATGCTCCACCGACCCGGCCGGTTCGGCCAGCAGACGGAGCACGTCGCCCGGCTCGCTGCCGCTGTCCAGCAGACCGCGCTGCTGGGCTTCCCAGAGAACGGTCACCGGGTCGACGGGCTCCTGACGGCGCGCGAGCGCGGTCAGGCACTGCCACAGTCCAGCGTGCAGCGGCTGGGTGAAGTCCTCCGCGAGCAGCCACCGGACGGAGTCGAGGTCCGCGGGGCCTGCGGTGGCGGTCGCGAGCAGCAACTGCTCCTCCTCCACCGCCTCGGCGTAGTCGGGAGCGAGGGCGGGCGACGGCGCGGGGGTACGGGGCAGGACGCCGGCGCGCGGCGGGAAGCGTGCCCCGATGTCGTCCACTACCGCTGCCAGCGCGCCCGCCTCGGCGAGGACCGCCTGGACGGGGTGCGGGAGGGAGGTGTCATGGACGGTCTGGACGAGGTGCTCGGCGGCGGTCCGTAGGCGGCGGCGGGCGTGCTCGGCCTCCACCATGCGGGCGTAGGCCGGTGCGTGGCGGGGCCAGGGGCAGACCTGGATGAGGTGGTGCAGGTGGCCGGCAGTCAGCCCGCGCGCCTGCTCGCGGCCGGTGGCGAGCACGTGGTCGAGCCAGATGGTGTTCTTCGCGTGCTCGGCCGGGTCGGGCGGGGGGAGGGTGCTGATCGCGGCGAAGACGGCAGCGTGCTCGGCGGTGGAGAACGAGTCGGCGCCGATGCCGGTGATGTCGCCGAGGCGGTGCGGATCGAGGAGGAGGGCACCGAGGAGGGCCTGCTCGACGTGGAACACCGGGTGCGGCGGCGCGGTCTCGAGGTTGTCCTGGTCGGGTTCGGGGCTGTGGGACATCAGGCGGCGAGGGCGAAGTCGTCGGGGTTGAGGTGGACGCCGAGGTGGGGGGCGAGGAGGTGGCCGGCCAGCAGTGGAGGCACGGCATTGCCGATCTGCGAGAACTGCTGGCCCTTGTTGCCCGCCCAGGGATAGTCGGCGGGGAACGTCTGCAGGACTCCCGCCTCGCGGGCGGTGATCCGGATCGGATCCGGCCTGGCCTGGTCCTCCGCAGCCCCCGGCTGCGGGCCGACGGGTTCGGCGATCCAGGTGCACTCGTTGGCCCGGTGCCCGAAGAACAGCGTCCCCGCCGGCTCGCACAGTGACCGGATGGTGGCGTTGGTTTGGCTGTTGCTACGCAGGGACCACCGCCACGAACCGGCATGCCCCGTGAACGTAGGGGCGGGGCCGTCGGCGCGACTTGCGCCGCGCGTGCCATGACGGGCCGTCCAGCCCGCGCCCCGTGCGTGCGGTTCGAGGACCACGTGCGCGGCAGGGTGCTGGGGCAGCCAGTCGCCGCGGTCGCGGGCGTTAACAAGGGTCTGGCGAGAACCGGACGGGAACGGCTCAGGGCCGCCGCCAGGCCCGCCGCCCGCACAGACGGTGGGAACGGGGCGGAGGGTGGCGCCCCATCCGAGAGCCTCGGCCATGCTGACCCAGCGGGCACGGCCCGGCCCGAACAACGAGTCCGGCTCGGCGACTTTGGCGTGCGTCGGCGACGGCGGCTGCGCCGTACGGACCCGGGAGGCGAGCAGGATCGCCCGCCTCCGCGTCTGCGGCACCCCGTAGTCGGCCGCGTTAAGGATCCCCGTCCACACCGAGAATCCCCAGCTGCGGAGCACTGCGGCGTACTGCCGCCACAGAGGCAGGACATCGGGGACCTCCTCCATGGCGACCCACTCCGGCTCACCGACCTGGTGGAGGGCGTGGAGGTAGCGCATCGGTTCCGCCGCGAGCAGGGAGCGCTCGTCACGGCAGGCAGCGAGGAGGCGCTCGCGGGTGTCGCGGCCCGCGGCGAGATCCTCGACCGCCGCGTGGACGAGAGGCTGGTCCACCAGGCCCAGGCGCTTACCGGCCATGCTCCACGCCTGGCACGGCGGGGACGCGATCAGCCCACGCGTGCGGCCGACGAAAGGCCCCACCGGATACCTGGCCACATCGGCCCGAATCGTCAGTTGCCCTGCCGCGGCACGCGTCTTACAGGCCCACTCGTCCCATTCCAGACCGACGTCCCGCACGCCGAGAACACCCAGCGCACTGCTCCAGCCACCCGGCCCCGCGAAGAGGTCGAGAATCACGCGGCCAGCTCGAAGCCGTCCGGTGCCGGCGCGTCCGCATCGCTGCGGCACGCCCAGGGCGAGCAGCCGTCCATGGCCCCGATCTCCAGCTCGTCGGCCCCGTTAGCGGCTCGCTCGGCGGCGGTGACGTGATCGATGGGGGCCTGGTCCAGCGGGACGCGGGAGCGGTGCAGGAATGCCTGCCCGAGCAGATGGTGACCGGCCGCGGTCGCGCGGGCGTTGCCCTGGCGGATCGCCGCGTCGAAGGAGACGACGTCCTCCCATTCCTCGGGGCTGTCTCGGATGTGCCGCCACTGCGCGTTGCCGTGGAAGGGGCAGCCGAGGCACGACGACTTCGGGGTGTCCGCGAGGCCAAGGGAGGTGAGGTACCGGACGCAGTCGGTGCGCGACCAGTTGAGGTCGATCAGGGGGTGGCGGTTGCGCATGTAGCGGACGCCGGAGTCCTTGGCGCGGTGGAACTCGTCGGTGGAGATGCCGACCCACTGCTCGACGAAGACGTCCTTGGGAATCCGCTGAGGGTAGGGGTAGCCGAGGAGATCCCGAATTTGTCGTTTAATCGGTTTGATCTTGTACTCCCCGGTGCACTGGCGCCGGGTCATTCCTGCCTTTCCATCCTGATTCAGGATGTAAAGGGGCATGGATGCAAAGCGATGGCTGGGGTCGAGAGCGTCGTCGCGGATGTTCCCGGCCGAGACGCGCAGGACTGGGATCCCGGCGGGGGCGGCGATCTCGCGCTCGATCCGGTCGAGATGGGCGTACACGGCGCGGGGCTCCCAGCCGGTGTCGGCGAAAACCGCGTAATCGACCTTGGGGAGCACACCATTGGCGGACAGGGCAAGCATGGCGGTGGACTGAACGCCCGCGCCGAGAGATATGGCGCGGAAGGCGGGAGTGCTGGAGATACGTGTTCCTAGGAGGGGATAGAGGGAGGCGGGGAAGGCGTCCGACGCACGCGGCCGTGCCTGGGAAGTGGAGTCCCGGACGGGTTCGGCCGAAGAGCCTGGGCCCAGACGGACGGCATGCTCAGCGGCGGCGTGGCGCCGGCTGTGAGGGACTTGTCGGCAGTGCGGTGGCGTGTCGTGCCTGGGGGTTGGGTGGCACGGGTGCCGAGGTCTGGCTGGCGAAGGCGGGGGCGACGAGCGTGAGGGTCTCGGCGATCTGCAGGGTCTGAGCGTGTGCGGCCCGCAGCTGTTCGGCGACGTCGTCGGGGAGCCGGTCCCACTGCGCCCGGTATTGGTAGCGCTGGATGATCTCTGCGGCGTTGCCCAGTTGGTCGGCGATCTGCCGCAGGATGGCGGTCTTCTGTTCGGGGGCGGTCGCGGTGTGGGTGGCCTGCAGGAGCGCGTCGAAGGCGGTGGGCAGCGGTGTGTCGTCTGGGGGGAGGCCGTAGAGGTGTGCGTGCAGTGCGTGGGCGAATGCCGTCACGGGGCCGCCGCGGGAGCGGTGGTGGTACTCGGCTGCTGCCTGTCGGCGCACGCCGAAGCTGATGGTGACGTCTCGGGGTGCGGCTCCGGGGCTTAGTTGGTCGGCCAGGGCTTGCGCCAGGTCGTGCGCTGTGGGGGAGGAGGAAGGCGTGGGTAGTCTCTGGGAGGGGCGGTCAACGGGCGCTATGGGGGCCCTCGTTGAGTGAGTGCGGTCATTGGGCTTGCCACAGTGTCCGGGCGATCTGCACGGGCCCGTGGTCTGTTCGCGGCCGGGAGGATGTGTGCCAGCCGGGCCGGGGCGGGCGCTGCGCGAGGACGCGCCATCCGGCCCCCCGCAGTGAAGCTCCGCTCTCGCCCGCCTGGGTGTAGGTGATCAGGCATCGGTATCCGAGTGCCTTGGCCGCTCTCCAGGCGGCGCCGTACAGCAACGAGTTGGCGTTGGGCGTGCCGTCGCTGGCGGTGCGGGTGACTTCGAGGGTCGTGCCGTCGTCCAGGTGCCGGGCGACGGGGCGGCCGACCACGGCCACGGCGCGCAGGACGCCGGCCTCGTCCGCGGCACCGACCGAGAAGATCTGCCCGACGGGCGGCGGATGGTGGCGGTGCCAGAGGCGGACGAACTCCTTGGCGTCGCGGGAGCGCACGGGCACCAGGTGCAGGCGGGTCTCGCTCATGCGGCCGGTCCGAAGTCGGCCTGCGTGGGCTCGTGTTTCGCGACGGCGCGGGCGGTGATCGCCTTCGATGCCCGGTCGGATGCTGAGGCCAGTTCCGCTGCGCCGGGCTCCAGGTACCACGGGCGGAGGTTCAACATCGCGGCGCGCAGACCGGTGGCGAAGAGCAGCGCGGTGCCCTTGGGCAGGGCACGGATCGCGTCGGCGGGCAGGATCCGCTCCTGTCGCATGCTGATTGAGGTCGACGTGCCGGACTCCGACTGGGAGGTGGAGGTGGTCTCGACGTCGTGGTCGCCGATCAGCCGGGAGAGCTTGTCGGCGAAGTCGGGGTCGTCGATACCGGAGCCGATGACCTTGATGGTGGAGGCGGACCACATGGCGTCCATGCCGGCGTCGCCCCACACTTTCTGGCCCTGGCGGTAGGACTGCAGGATGGTGATTGGGATGATGCCGCGCGATCCCAAGTGTGAGTACAGGTCGGGGAGATCGCTGATTTTGCAGACGTTGGCGGCCTCGTCGAGGATCGCGAGCATCGGCGGGTCGAGTCGTCCGTCGGCGCGTTCGGCCTGGGCGGTCGCGGCTCGCATCACCGAGTCCGCGCACGCCGCGATCAGCGCCGATGCTCCGCCGCCGCCGTCCTTCGACAGCAGGAACAGCGTGTCGGTGGACGTCACGAAGTCGGCCGGCTTGAACTCGCGCACGCCCTTCTGCGGGGTGACCCAGGCGGCGATCTCGCTGTTCAGCAGCGCGGCAGCGTACTGGCGGGCCGTCTCGTAGATGCCGTCGCGTGTTTCGGGCGGTCCCTCGACCGTGCCCTTGAGCTGGGCGGCGACCGCGGTGAAGCGGTGGTCGCGGAGGATGTCCAGCGGGGTGCGGTCGGCGGGGAAGGCCAGCCACTGCATGACGTCGGTGATCGGCCGCTCGTCGAGCGCGGCGGCGAGGAACAGCTGGCTCAGGATGTTGCTGCCGGCCTTGGACCAGAAGTCGCCCTGCTGGCTCGCGTCCACCGACGCGGCGAGGAAGTGCCCGGCCAACCTGCCCGCACCGTCCAGGGTTTTCGCGGAGGAGAGTGGGTCCCACCACATGTCGCGTGCGGCATGTGCGATCTGCTGCGGGTCCATCGCCCACACCTGACCGACGCGGGACCGGGCGTCGTACGTCGCGGTGAAGGCGTCACCGGCGGCCTTGTTCGACGTCAGGAGGACCGGCCCGGGTGCCGCGAGGATCGAAGGGATCGCGAGGGAGGTGGTCTTGCCCGAGCGGGGGGCCATGATAGCGACGGCCACGTCCTCGTAGCCCATGCGCACCTCGTGCTTGGTGCCCTGCAGGTCGCCGAGCAGGATGCCGGTGTCGCTGGCCTCGATGTGCTTGACGTCCTTCAGGCTCGGGCGCAGGGAGCGGGCCTTGACGGTGATGGCCTTGGCCATCAGCGGCTCGATGTCGGCGGCCTTGGCCATGCTCGTGATCTTCTTCCGGCCGCCGCTGCGGTTCTTGTGCCGGGCCCATGCGATGCCGGCCGCCACCCCGAGGATCAGGAGCAGGAGGGCGGGCACGATGCGGGCGCCGATCAGCAGGGACGCTTCCCCCGCGGCGGGCCAGACCTGCGCAGGGTGGAGCAGCGCGGCGGCCGGCTTGTACGGCGCCCAGTCGCCTCGGGTGAGGTAGGCGGTTATGTTGCCGGACAGCCAGGCGAGGTGGGCGAGGGGGACGACGATCGCGAGCATGCCGAGCAGGAGGCGAAGGACGAGGTCGTACCCGTCGGTAGAACTGTTGGATGAGGAGGGAGACAGAGGGGTGCTTCCGGAGCGGGGACAGGGTTAGCGGCTGCGGGGGTCCCTGGCCGCTGGCCGCAGCTGGGGGATCGGGCCTGCTGGTGAGCTGCTGCGGCGGGCAGCGAGGGACTGGACGCGGATTTCGAGCGCAGCGGCGACCAGGCTGGTGCGGACGTCGATGGATCGCCGGGTCACGACGCGTTCGGCGCGGGCGGGGACACCGCGCCGGCTGCTGGGACGCCAGAGGGGTTTCGGATCAGCGAGCGCCGCGGTGAACGCGGCGACGAGGTGCGGCGGCGTGTGCTCGTCGAAGTGGGCCTGCCATATCGGCCGCCGATCCGGGTCGAGCGTGGCCTCGGCGAACCAGGCGCCTGGGTTCTCCGCGCTGCCGAGCCGCTGGACGTAGGCGGTGCCGTGGGGTGACACCAGGCCCTCGCCTCCGATGGTGGGAGGCGACCAGGCGAACTGCCGGAGCGTCTCGTACGGATCGCACGATGCGGCCGGGTTCGGCGTGGGGGCGGTGAGGGTGTCGGTGACGGCGGCGATGAGTTCGACCGGGGTGTGGGCGCCGAAGCTGGCGTACCAGGCCGGCCGGTCCGGCTCTGCGGCATGGCTCAACGTCCACCCCTGGCCGTCGGCATCGGGCTCCAGGCGCAGGAGGGACTTCTGGTCGGGACTGGATGGCAGGACCCGCGCCAGCAACGAGTCGTCGCCGTGGCTCCAGCCGCTGGCACGGTGAAGGGGCACGGTGACCCAGGCCGGGTCACCACCGCCGGCCAGGTGGCGCGGTGCGATGAAGTCGACCTCGACGGTCTCGGGAAACGCCATGCTCACTTCCGCAGCGCGTTACGCCGGTCGTTCGCCGAGGCGCGGGCCGGTGCGGGCGCCAGGGGCGAGGGGGCCGCACGGGCGGCGGCGTTGATCTCCTGGAGCGTCTTGCCGTGAGTGGCCCAGTCGTCGAGGTAGCTCCAGCATTCGGCGTGATGCTCCGCGAGGACGTCGTCGAATTCCGGCGTGCCGGGCACGGCGGTGGAGGGGAGGGCGTCCCGGGCCAGCAGCCACTGCTCGTGCAGTGCGTCGAGCCGGTCCAGGGCAGCCTTCAGAACGCCCAACTGGTAGACCCAGCGGCCCTGGACGGCCCTTTCGGACAGGTGGGTGAGTTGAGCCTCGGCCGTGGCCAGCAGATGGCGGGCGCCGTACCGCAGCGGCTCGAACGCCGTGAGGGTGTCGGCGTCGCGCTGGCTGGCACGCAGGCCGTAAGCGTGATCGTCGTAGGGCCAGCCGTCCAGGCCGGTGTGCTCGTCGGAGTAGGCGTCCCAGGCGTCGAGGATCTCCTTGCTGTCGCTCAGGTAGCGGTCGAGGTAGCGCAGGAAATCACGGTGTGCGCGGTGATCGGTGGAGATGAGGAAAGGGTCCTGTCGGTCAGCGGCGAGCAGCCGGCTGGGAGGAGCCGGGCTTCGCCGGGATCGTCATGGGCTCCGCCTGCTGCCGACAGACGGAGCGTGCGTGCGCGCGGAGAGACGAGAGGCGGTCGGCGTGGGCGTCCACCACCTGCTGCGGGCGCAGAGAGCTGGGCTTCTGCGCGGCACTGTGATGGCCGGTGCGTTCGTACATGCCCCGCTGGAGCGGGCCCCGGTCGACCATCGCGGTGAGGAAGGAGCCGACCAAGGCGGCGGGCACGTGTTCGTTGAAGTAGGCGTGCCAGATACGCGGGCCGGGGAACGGACCGTGGCCGAGCTCGCGGGTCTCGATGTGCCAGGACGGCCGGTCGTGAAATTCGTTGAGCCTGCGCAGTTCGACGTGGCACAAGGCGTCCGGTGAGCGCGCGGCGCTCTCCGACTCGCGATGCCAGCCTGCCGAGATCACGGCCTGCCATGGATCCGGCTGCTCCGGCGGCGCAACGACGAGGGCGTCCGTGAGGGCGGCGAGGACCTCGGCGGGGACGAGTTCACCGAACTCGGCGTACCAGCTCGGGGCGGTGTCGGTGGACGCGGACACCAGCCGCCACCACGCGGCTGCGGCGCCCCGCGGGTCGAACTGCATCTGGTGCCGGCCGTCGGGGCTGCGCAGGTCGACTTCGGCGCTCAGGGGGTCGGAGACGAGGTTCCATCCGGCGGCGGCCAGGCCGTGGGTGACATGGCGGATATCCCCCGGGCCTGCGAGGTGGCGGGGGCTGGTATCGAACGGGATCTGGCTGGTGTGCTTGTCGGTGAACGCGGCGAGCTGCCGTTTGTTCACCGGCACCCGTCGTCCACCTGCTCCTTCACCGCGCCGTTGCCGTACGGGTTGCGCAGTCCGTCCAGCACGTAGTGCAGGGCGTGCTGGTCGGCCTGCTCCCATGCGGCGACGCGCAGTTCGGTGATGAGCCGGTTGCCGGCGGCGGTGCGCGGGGCATCCGGGTGATCCTGGAGAGCGCGGGCGAGGGCACGCAAGGTGTCGGCGAGCTGGACGGGCAGGCCCGTGTACTCGTCGAGGAGCGGTTCGACGAGGGCAAGAGCCTCCACGGGGTCGGGGCTCTCGCGCAGGTAGTCGGTGAGGTCTGCCAGGGTCTCGGTCGCGGTGCGGATCGCGGCAGGGGTGAGGGCGGGCATCGGGCTCCTAGGGACGGGGCGGATGGTCAGCGGCGGGTTTTGGCGGCGCCGGCGGCAGTACGGAGCCGGGCGGCGGTGCGCGGTCGGGCGCTTTGGGCGCTGTTACGGGCCCAGGTGGCGGCGCGGGCGGCCGTGATCCGGGCCTGCTGCCAGGCACTGAGCTGGGAGGGTGTGACGGAGACCGACCAGGTGCGGACCTCGGCGCTCAGCGGGACATGTCCGCGCGGGCGCATCACGGGATCGGGGCTGGCCAACGCGGCCGCGAAGGCTTGCACCAGGTGCATCGGGGTGGTGGGTGTGAAGGTGGCGGTCCAGGCGGTGCCGCGGCTGTCCTTCGCTCCGCTCCACCACCGTGCCGAACCATCGGGGCTCTGGCGGTACTGCATCCAGGCGGTGCCATCCGGGCTGGCTGCGGTGTAGTGCTCGCCCTCGACCCGTGCGTGCCAGCGCTGCTCCTCCAGAGGCGCCCAGACGTTGGGCGCGTGCGCGGAGCGGGGGAGGGTGAGAGCATCGGTCAGCCCGGCGACGATCTCCACGGGCGTTTCGCGTCCGAGATGCGCCGACCACGAGTTGTTCAAGCCGTCGGCGGCGCCGTTGATGGCCCATCCACCAGGCCGGCCATGGGGGTCGTAGGCGATGCGGACGGTGCGGTCCGGGCTCATCATGGCCAGGGGACCATCCTCTTTGGAGTGGTCTCGCCAGCCTGAGGCGCGCAGGAACTCGCCGACGTGCCGGATGTCGCCGCCGCCGGCCAGGGCCCGGGGATGGACGAGGTAGTGCTGCTCGGCCGGGTCGCCTGGCCCCCAGCCGTGCCACTGCTTCTTCTTCACCGACGTCGCCGGACGACGAGCGGCACGGGTGCGGGCGGCGTTGCCGCGATGGTGGTGGGCTGGGTGCTGATACGGCGCAGGGTGTCCTGGTGTTCGTCCAGGTCGAAGACCATGTCGTCGAGCATGTTCGCGGCGCGGCCCAGCGCGAGCCACACCTCCGCCGGCAGCTCGCCGCGTTCGGCCTGGTCCTTGGCGAACCGGCTGCCGGTGATCATGAGATGGGTGATGCCGCCGAAGACGCCGTTGTCCGCGTCCAGCACACGGGCGATGACCTGTGTGGCCTGGGATGGGGGGAGTTGGGAGAGCCGGTCGGCGAGTCGGCCGAGCTGGCGGGTGATCTCGTCGGCCAACTTCAGCGGGTCAGGTGAGGGATGGGACATGCTCCTCCGGATCGAGAGGACTTCTCAGGCGGGTGGTGGCCGGCGGGCTGTGCTGAGGCGGTTCTTGCTTCCGAGTGGATCCCCGGCGGCGGCGAGGCGCGGTCGGGGACGGTGAGGATGCAGGCGCGCAGGTAGCGACGGAACAGGGCAGTGACGAGGCGGGGTTTGAGTCGCTGGCTGATCGGTGGTGGCGTGCGGGGCGCTACGGGTTTCTCCGGTGGATTGAGCGGTGCGCGGGGCGGGCGGCCCCAGCCGGGTACCGGGGCCGCCCGAAAGGGAGCCTTACGGAGTGCGCCGTGGTACGGGACGCGAGGACGCGGCCGGTACCGGGTGCTTCGCGGCGGCCTGGGACGTGCTGGCGGGCACCTCCCGTACGGCCTGCCGGTAGGCGGCTTCGTCAAAGACTGCGGGGGCGCAGTTGACGTCGTACCCGGCCAGGAGGAGGGCGGGATCGAGGTGGACGCTGAATCCTGCGGCGAGCAGGGCGTGCGAGGCGGCGGTGGCCTTCAGACGCTGCTGCTCGGCGGGGAGGCCGTGTGGCAGTCGGTGATAGTCCCCGCGGGGGCCGGCCCAGGAGAGGAATCCACCGGTGCGCTGGAGGATGTCCGCCGCCTTCTCGGTTCCGCCGATGGCGACGACGAGTTCGGTGCGGGGGTCCTTGGTGATGGTGACGTACTCCAGCACCCAGAAGTCGGGCTCGGGTGTCATCGCGTCTTGGCGGCCGGCGCACGGGTGGTGGCCGGAGCGGGAGGCACGGTCGCTGGGGTGGACGTGGGCGCTGTGCCTGCGGCGGGGTGCTGGAGTGCGGTGACGATGCCGAGCGTGTCGAACTGCGGGCCGATCTGGCGCAGGGTCTGGGCCTGCGCTCGGGTGTCTTCGCCGCTGAGGCGGTAGATGCCGCTGTGAGGGTCCTGGAGGAAGCCGTGTGCCTCAAGGACGGCGCCGGCGGTGTCGCCGACGGACGCGGCGGCGACGCTGCCGTCCTGCTGCCAGGTCAGCACGACCCGGTCCGGCTGGGACGGCTGGATGCTGTCCAGGGCGTTGTTCCGGGCTCGGGCGAGCGCGATGTCGTACCGGGGAAGCAGGTCTCCGGCGACCTGCTCGGCGCTCAGGAACGGGTCATCGGTCAGCGCGACGCCGTTGGGCTCGGCCACGGAGCGGTATGCCTCGTCGGGCAGTGCGCGGGGGGCGACGGCGGCGAGGAGGAATCCGTCGCGTACGTCATGCCGGTCCAGGACGACGAGCTGGGCGCCGTCCGGGCGGCTCAGGACGGATGCCCGGCGCAGCGGGTGCTCGGCGAGGGACTCAGCGACCAGGTCCAGGTCCCAGATGCGCTCGGCCAGGTCGGCGAGGTCGTCCTTGGCTTCCGGAGGGAGATGGGAGCTGGTCCAGGTGTCGGGGAGTTCGCCGGCGAGGACGTCGGCGAACGAGGCGAGACGGTCAGAGGTGTGATCGTGCAAAAGGGTCCTTGAGCGAGATGAATCAGCGGCGCGGCCCGGCGGCCACCAGCGGCGGCGGGACCGGAAGCGTGCGCGGCGGGGGCAGGTAGGCGCACACAGCGGAACGTTCGCGTTCCGAGGCGGGAACCTCTTCGGTGCAGACGCTGCGGCCGGGGTGCGGGGCGTGCCGGTCAGCGAGCTGGTTGCGGGTGTGGACGAGGTCGCTGTGCAGGACGCGGAGGTGCTCGTCGGCGAGGTAGCGCAGCCGCCGGGCGGTGTACGGATCGGCCGCATCACCGAGTCCCTCGTGGAAGTCGGCGACTGCGCTGAGGACGTCGCCCAGGGCGGTCAGGACGCCGTCGTGGCTAGCAGTCAGCTCGGTGAGGACGTCGGCCACCTCCTCCGTCGTGGTGGCCTCGCGGATCCGTTCGCCGAGATGGGCGACCGAAGAACCCAGCGTGGGGTAACTGGCTGGCAGGGAGTCGGTGTCGAAGTCATCGTCGCAGTCGACGTGGTACCCGGCGGAGCGAAGCCGCGCGACGGCGTCGGTGGCCAGCTTCTGTTCCTCTTCATCGCTCAGGCCGGTGGGTGCGCGGTGGTAGGTCTCGTGGACGCGAACGACGGAAACAAAGCCCGCGCGCTGCAGGACGCTGTGTGCCTCGGGATCCCCACCGCGGGCGAGAACCTCGTCAGAGTGCGGATCGCGACGGATGGTCAGGAAACGGTCGGCCAGGGACAAAGAGACGTGTCTCCTACGGTGATCGGCGGGCAGTGTGCGGGTGTGCGTGCGGGATCACGACGCGGTGTCCACCGTCACCGTGCTGCTCCGCGGTCGGCGACGTGGACGATCTGGCCGAGGTCGGTCGTGGTGTACCAACCGCAGTCGACCAGGTCCTCGCGGGCGGCGAACGCAGGGAGGACGGACCTCTCTATGGCGCGCAAGTAGATAAGGCAGTCGGGGCAGGCGGTGCCGAGATGGATCAGGTAGCGGGGGTGCGCGGTGACGAAGGTCTGCTGGCCGCCGGTTGGGTTCCGCAGGCGCCAGCCGTCCTCGTCCGTCGGCGTGTGCCAGGACGGCGTCACGACGCTCATCGACTCGCCCCAGAGTTCACCGGCCATCACACCCTTCAGGACGATCACTTGGTCGCCAGCCTTGAAGTGCTGGTGGGTGATGTCGCGACCGGGCGTGAGCCGGTCTGGGCTGGGGGCGAGCTGGGGAGGGTGAGGTGGGCGCTGGGAGCGGTGGAGCAACGAAGGTCCTTCCACGGGGCGGCGGGAGGATCAATGGTCCGTGTGATTACCGGTTTGGCTAACCGGCGAGCGTCACGTACGTTCCTGGCGCAGCCGCTGGTCCGAAAGGTTCGACCGGACGGGCTTTAGTCCGGAAGCGACGACATCGGTCGGGCCTGGTGACGGTCCGGAGCGTCTGGCCAGTGATCAGCGGAAGGGGTTTTCCGTCCCGCGGTCCTTCTCCCCCGCAGCCTCAAGGAGTTCGACCAGGTCGGCCCCTTCGGCGTCGCGCTGGTCTATCCACCATCCGGCTCGTGTGACTGCACGGGCCTTCTCTTCCAGGACCGTCCAGTCTGTCTCGTCCCAGGTGCCCTCCAGGACGAGCGCGGTGTGCGCGGCGGTCACCAGCTGGTGTCGGGATCGCTCTCCCCAGTCCAGGGCCTTCTCCGGTCCCTCCAGCGGCGGCATGTCGAACTTCTCCGCCCATGCCACGGCGGCCTGCTGTTCTTCGGCCCGCTTGGCGGCGAGCCAGTCCTTCTTGGACCCCGTGTCGGTGTCGCGCGCTGCCTTCCAGCAGTCGGTGCAGTCGCGGTCGGCGAGCCAGCGGGCGAAGCCTGCCCGCCGGTCGGCGGGCCTGTCGGACAGGTCTCGGACGACCTCGTGGCCGCAGGTGTGCTGGATGGTCCACTGCTTAGGGACCCCCGGTGAATTCCGTTTGATGGGCGTTGCGTTCGAGGTCGGACTGCTGGTCTGGGGCTTCAAATCGAGTGGCTTTCGTTGGCGGTTGGGGTGGTGGCCTGCGTCGTTGCTGCGGGGGGCGTGCGTCAGATGCACGAGTCATGCGGCGGACGGAGGTGGTCTGGAGCGCTTGGCGGTGGTCTCGGTGACGCTGCCGCCTTCTGCGTCGTCTCAGCGTGTCCTGCGGATGGCGTCTGTGGCCGCCTTGGCGATGGCGGCGGGAGCGCTGGAGGGCTGGGGCAGGTGCAGCAAGGTGGTCCCCGGCAAGTGCAGGGACTTCGCGGTGAGGGTGAGCTGGAGTACGGCGCAGCCGGCGCTCGTGAGCTGCTTGACGCGGGTGACGGCTTGAGCGGTCTCGTCGCTGCCGTAGTGGGCGTCGGTGACGATCACGAGGAGGCGGCCGGTGCGGGGCCGGCTGAGTTCGAGGCCGTGGTCGAGTGCGTCGATGGCGTCGCCGAGGTTGTGGTGGCCGCCGTTGGCATTGAACGTCGTCACGCGCTCTGGTGCTCGGTGGGTGGGTCGGGTCAGCGCGGTCAGGTGCCTGTCGTAGGCGATGGTGGCGGTGAGGGAGTCGGGGTCGGTCAGGGCTGCTGCGCGTGCCACGATCCAGGCAGCGGACGCGACGGGCGCGCAAGCGGCACGCATGGACCCGGAGACGTCGACGGCGATACCCACACGCAGCGGTGGGGTGGGGGAGTTGCGGCGGCGGGTCTGGGTGAACGGCTCTGCAGTCGGTATCGATCCGGCGGCGCGCTGGGCATCGCGCGCGAGGGCACGGCCCATGTTGAGGCGGCCGGGCGGGGTGGGGCTGGTGGTCCGCTCCTCGGTCCGCTCGCGGTAGGCGGCGGCACGCAGGGCGCGGCTCAGGCGCGCGGCGGCGCTCTTCTCGGCGGCGGTGGGCCTACGGGTGCCGGTGACCGGGTTGCCGTAGGGCGCCGGTGTGCCGTCGGGGTTGACGGTGGTGCCACGGGTGTTGAAGACCGACTTGGCGGTGGCGGCGGCTTTGCGTCGCTGGCCGGCCCGCTCGGCGCGGTCCTGCGCCTGCGCCTTGGACCGCGAGGCCACGGCGTTGGTCGCCGCGGCCTGCGCCGCGAGGTCGGCGGCGTCGGAGGCTGCCGCGCTGTCCATGACGACCCCCACGGCGCCGGACAGCAGATCGGTGAGGTTCTCCGGCACGGGCAGGGCGGGGGCCGCCGCGTCCAGAGCGTCGCACCATTCTCGACCGTGCGCGAGCATGGTCGTGGCGTCGTGGTCGGCGCACTGGTGGGCCGCGGTCCAGATGCGGGTGAGGGCGTCCAGCAGGGGTGCGCCCAGCACCTTCTCGCACAGATCGGCGACGGCCCGGGTCTCGCCGGCGTCCAGGATGCCGACGTCACGGCGGCCGAGGACCAGGGCCGCCACGCCGGCGGCGTGCTCGATGCCCTGAAAGGTGGGGCGGGCGATGTCGGGCATGACCAGGGTCCGGGCACTGGTGCGCAGGTACGTGCGGTCCGTGGGCCGCGTGATCAGATGTGCGCCTTCGACACGGCTCTCCTCCAGCAGGAGCGCGGCCTCGACGACACGGGGGTCCGCTCCGGCAGGCTGTGTCCAGACGGAGTGGGCCGCGTGCGCGGCCTCGTGGACGAACACTCCCCAGGCGGCGGGATACCGCTCCTCGTCGCCCACGATCCGCGGATGGATCTCGTGGGGCTTCAGCGGGGCGAACAGGGCGGCGTCGAACTCGACCTCGCCCAGCGTGGGGAAGAACGCGGCCGGTGCGCCGCTGCGGGTGCCGGGGCGGCAGGTGACGAGGAGGTCCTGGCGGCCGGAGAGGTCGACCAGCCGGTCGCCGAGTTCGGCTCCCACGCGCAGCCACGCGGCCGGGGAGGAACGGGGTTGCGCGGGCGGGGCGCCGTCGTCGTCCCAGCGCGCGAGGTCGGCGTCGTCGTCCGGCCTGGTGGCGGGGGACTGGACGTGGTGGTGGGCGCTCATCGCGAGCGGCCCCGGTGCGCGGAGACGGTGCTCGGGGGCTGCCGGACGGCCGAGGCGGAGAGCTGCTTGCCGAGGGTGAGGGGCGCGACCTCCTTGACACCGACAGCCTTGATGACGGCAGCGGCGACGGCGTCGCGATCCTCCACAGGAGCAATACCGACCAGGTTCGCGAGCGCGGCCTTGGTGCCGAGGACCGCCTCGGTCTTCTGGTAGCTCAGCAGCTCCCGAAGCTGGGGGGCCCAGCCCAGCTCGCCGAGTTCGACCTGGTGGGCGAGGTGTCGGGCGACCCGGACCACCCGGGCATCGATCCTCAACGCCTTGGCGAGGTCATAATCCGTGCCGATCTGGATCTGCACGCTGAACCGGGACGACAGCGCCTCGGTCAGAATTGCCCCGTGAACGCCTGGATTGTGGCCCGCCACCACGTAGAAGCCCGGCTCGGCCTTGATGGTCTCGCCCTTGTGGGCCTTGACCTGGATCTGCCTGCGTCCGTCCATCGCGGGATACAGCGCCGCCAGGACCTTCGGTGAGATCAGGGTGGCATCGTCGATCAGCAGGGCGCGGCCCTCGGTCATCGCGGTGACCAGCGGACCGTACTGGAAGACGTAGGCTCCCGCGTCGTCCTGCGTGTACTCGCCGATCAAGTCGCCGACCGTGGTGTCGCCGTCCCCGGCGACGGTGAGCAGGTCCGGGAACGCCGCCTCGACCAGACTCGTCTTGCCGGTGCCCGGAGGGCCGTAGAGCAGCACCGGCACGTCGGCGTCGCGCAAGCGATTCAACGCCTCGACGTCGGGCAGATCGGCCAGCTCCCGGGGGTGGTAGAGCTGGCCCCCCGCGCGGCGGATCGGGCCGGTCTGCCTGGGCGTGGCTGCTGCGGGCGTGGTCGTGCGGGCTGTGGTCGTCTGGGCGCGGGGCGCGTGGGTGCCCGGTGGGCTGATCACAGCGGTCTGCGCCGCTGCGGCGGTTTTCGCGTTCGCACGGAACTCGGGTTGTCCGCTTCCGCTTTGGCCGGCCTCGCCGCGTCGCACCAGGGTGAGGGCGGCGTTGCGGACGGCGCCGTGGGAGTGGCCCAGCTGCCTGGCCATGTCCCCGATGGTGAGCGTGTCCGCCGGCCGGTCGGCCATCAGTCGGGCCACCTTGGCCCGCAGCTCACCGCCCTTGGTCCGCGCGGGACTGGTAGGCGTTCCGGGTGTGGTCAAAACGAGGGCCCTTCAACAGAGGCGGGTGCGGGCGGGGTTGGCGATGTGCTGGAGAGGCTGGCCGCTCTCGGAGCGGATCACGGACTGTGCCGACATCGGCGACCGGGATAGCCGGGGCGTACCGTCGGCGCTCACCGGCCGACCGAGGGCTCGGTCCAGGTGCAGGGGATGGCCGGCGACGAGCAGCTTGCTGGCTGCCGAGCAGGTCCGTGCGTCGGCTCCGTACCGGGTTCCGTCGCTCGGCAGGCGCAGCCGGGCGTCTCTTCGAAGCCGTCCTGGAGCAGGATCCGCCGGGCGGCGGCGTTGTAGCCGGTGGTGGTGATCTCGCCGGTGATGCTGTGCCTGATCGTCATGAACGGCTCTGGTGCTTCGGGCAAGGCGGATCTCCTATCGGTGGTGGGCGGGAAAGCGGTGGGGTGTTGGGCGAAGGCGAGGCGGGCCCGGAGCTTCCAGCACATCAACGGTGCGTGGCTGGAAACGAACGATGGGCAATGACTGTCGACATGTTCGTACAGGCCGGGGATACCGCGAGCGGCGCCTAGCGGAGGTGGGCAGCCGTAGCGGCCCGGGGCGGCGGCGTGGGCGGGGTGGTGTCCACGGCAGGGCGCGGGCGGGCTCTCGGGCGGGGGGTTCGGTGGGGTGGCAGGACGGCGACGGTCGCGCCGAGGTCTTCGGCCGCGTCGTGCACTTCGGTGGCGAGGAACTCCAGTTGCCGGCTGAGTGCCGCGAGCCGGACAGCGATCTGCTGGCCGTCCGGGGCCTCCAGAGCACCGGCGAACTGTGCTGTGGTGCCCAGCAGTTCCTGGAGGCGGATTACGGGGCCTGCGGCGTAGCCGCGCTGGGTTGCGGTCAGCAGCGCGTTGGACGCGTCGCCGGCGGACTGGGCCTCGACGACGTCCTGGACGAGTTCCTGCAGCGACACCTCGGGTACCGGCTCGGGCCGGGTGAACCGAGAGGCGTCCGCGCGCAGCACCCCTGGCGGGACCGGGGCAGGCAGCGCCCGGCCGGCCTCGTATTCGTGAGCGAACTGTCCGATCACCCGCCAGCCCGTTGTGTCCGGGGTGCCTTCGAGGGCAATCACCGTCGAGTCGTCGTCTTCGATCAGGTGGGCCAGGCTGATCAGACGACCGTCGGCGGCGTACCAGGACTCGATCAGGTCCAGGTCGCCCCGCCTCCGGGCGGCGGCTGCCGCCTCGGTCCACTGCCGCTGATCGTCACCGGTCAAGGGAGCCTGGGGCGAAGGATGGTGCTCCAGGAGGCTGCTGGCGATCAGTGCGTGGTCCGCCCAGGCGGCGAGATGAGGCCACAGCGCCGCGTGCTGAGTGTGTTCGGCTGTCGTGCCCGGGGCGGCGGGCCGGTCGAGGGCCCTGCGGATCTCGGAGGCCGAGGTACCGAGTCCGTGGAGCACACTGCGCCAGCCGGTGGTGTGACGTGCGGCCGGCCGCACGTCCAGCGCACGCTCGGCGGCAGCGAGGAGCTCCTCGGTGTGCGAGGCCAGATACGTGGTGTACGTCTCCAGCGCGGTCTTGTTGCGGCGTGCAACGGCGGCAGCCGCGAGATCGGCGTGCACGTTGCGGCCGTAGCGGTCGCGGGTCGTGTCGAGTGCGGTCTCGGTCTGCTGGACGAGGGTCAGCATGCGCGAGCGATAGTCGCCAACTCGACGCACGAGGTCGGACTTCACCGACAGACGGTGGGCAGCATCCAGGCTGCTCTCGAACGTCATCGGGATCGTCCACGGTCCGCAGGGCTCGGGAGGCTGGCTCGTACGGAGGCGGTGCGCGGCGGGACCGTGCGGGCGGAGGCGGCTGCGGTGGTGGGCGCAGTGCCACGCTGGGTGGTGCGGGCGGCGGCGGCCTCGGCGAGCCGAACGCGGCGCTCGGACTGCCTGGTGGGCAGGACCGCTTGAGGCTCTCCCGGGGTGAGCGAGGGGTCGAGTGCGTAGTCGCCCCGTACCCCGTAGCCCTGGCGGCGCAGATCGAGGACGGCCTGGCGGGCCCGGCGGAGGCCGTCCTGCCCGGGATCGGTGAGCCGGTACAGGCCCGGGGTCTCGGGGACGGGCTGGAACTGGAGGCGGACGAGGAACCAGTCGGCCAGGTGCGGGGTGATGTCTGCGGTGGGCTTGGCGACGAAGCCGTGGTCGGGGTGGGTGCCGAAGTGGAAGTGGGGCAGGGAAGGGTCCTTTCCGCGTCCGATCAGCGGTGCGCTGTCGGGGCTGGGGAGGCGGGCGGCAGGGCAGGGCGCGTGGCGAGCAGCTGGGGGCTGGGGCGTGAGAGGGCGACCGAGCCGCCGGGCACGGCGCTACGCGCCTGCCTCTCAAAGGCATTGCTGTCGGCGACCCATGTCTCGATCGCTGGCAGGACGGCGAGGCCGAGCTGCCCGCGGACCTGGCTCCACTCATCGTGCGACAGCGTCGCGGGGATCGAGTACAGGTCGCGACGGAGGTCGTTCCACTGGGTCCATGCGTCCTGGCTGTCGGCGAGTGCCGCGCGCAGACGGCCCAGGGCCGTCGCGTCCTCGGGCCAGGCGGTGGAGGCCGGGTGGCATCGGCCGAGGAGGACCGGTGCGTGCTCCAGGACCCGAGCGAAGGAGATCCAGGCGATGTCGGCGAAGTCCCTCTCGAATTCGTCGACCAGTCCGGCGTAGCGCAGGGGGACACCGTCGCTGAAGCGGCCGGACGCCTTGATCGCCTCAAGGGTCTCGTGCTCCTCCCGGATACGGGCCAGGGCATCTACGACGGTGTTCAGATCCCGCTCGTGCAGGGCTCGCCGCAGGGAGGGCAGGAAGGTGTGCGTGATGGTCTGCGCGGCCAGGTGCACGTCGGTGGGCAGCAGCGTGCTGCGCGGCGTCGCCGGATCCCGGCGGACATCCTCCTTCTCGTGCTCGGTGAGCGCACCGATGAGGTAGCCCTCGCGGTGACCGGGGCGCTCGATCAGCAGCAGCTCGGTGCCGACGTCGTTGTTCAGCACGGATGCGAAGGGGATCCGGTGCTCGGCGAGAGCCCGGAACATCTCGCCGCCTTCCCACAGCGCGGGCCAGAGGTCCTCCTGCCATGCCGGGTGGCTGTATACCTCAAGCCTTGCGCTCCACGAGCCGGGCAGGCGGGCGGCGATCTCGGCGCCGATGTCGCCGAGGTAGGGCCGCCGGCTGGGGCTGACCGTGACTCCATGCTTGTGGGCCTGGTGCATCAGGGCGCTGGCGGTGGAGCGAGCGTCCCGGTCGTCAGCCAGCGGGAAGACGTGCACCCCGCTGGCCAGCCGGGTGAAGCCCGCGTCCTCCAGAGCCTGGTGTGCTGTCGCGTACTTCTCGCCGGAGGCGATGGCCACTAGCCCCAGGGTCGGGCTGGTGGTGAGCGTGATCTCGGTAGTGGGCGTGAGCATGCAGATCCTGGTGGGGGTCGCGCGGTGCCGTCAGCGGGTGTGCCGGGGCTGCGCCGGCGACGGGACGGGCAGACACGAACGGGCAGTTGCCGGGCGTGGGAGCGGCGGTGACGAGGTCAGGACGCGCATATGGTCCTCGGCTGCATTGAGGACTTCGACGAGTCTGCGGACTTCGACGGCGGCGTCCGCCAGGTCGTACGACAGGTCGAATCCGTCGTCCTGCTCGGCTTCCTTGGCCTTCTCACCGGCCGCCTCGAAGAAGTCGCCGAGCCGCTTCAGCAGGCCATGGACCGGATCGGCGATCTGGTGGATCAGGGCTGCCGCCTCGGCGTAGGCATAGGCGACCGCGGGGTGGGGTGTGCCCCTGCTGGGGGTGGGGGCGACGGGCAGGAGCCTGAGCTGGGTGAGCCGCTGCTCGATCGCGTCGATCAGGTGGGTGGCGCTGCCGCCGTGACGGGCTTCGGGTCGTTCAGGGGCACCCGGGTCGGAGGAGGGGACGGAGTCGTAGATCACCTCGAACAGATCGTTGTCGGGGTGCTGACGGGTCACGATCCAACCCTCGGGGTCTCCCGGCGGGCGACGGGAGGGCGGCTCCTGGGGCGGGCTGATGATCAGGTAGCTGCCGTCGGAGAGCGACACCTGCACGTAGTGCGCGCTGAGCCCCAATTCGATGTCGCACTCCAGCCCGTGCTGGCGCAGGGGCGTGGTGATGTGCGCGTGCTGGCGCCACAGTCGCTGCCACCAGTCGGTGTGCACCGCCCGGTGGTCAGGAAGCGGGGCGATCGGGATGTTCAGAGGGTTCCTTCGGTCAGGGACGACGGGGGAGGGAGGTAGGGGCCATTGCGGGGCTCGCCGGGCAGGATCCTGCGCGTTCCGGGAAACAGTGGGCGGGGCGGTGGGGGTGTGGTGATCGACCCTGCCTGCACATGGATCAGGTACGCCGCCGCGACTTTGCGATGGCCTGCCCCCGGTGAACGCGTCCAGAAATGCTCGGGGTTGCCTGCGGCTCGGCGGCATCGCGCAGCAGGGTGGCGGCCATGGCCAAGCGACGGCGGGCGGAGCCGAGGCTCCACACCAGGCCCTGGTGGGCGAAGGCCGCGGCCTGGTCGCGTGCGGGGCCGGGAGGCCGGTCACGGCAGGCATCGGCGCGGCTGAGACAGGCCACGGCGGCGTTGAGGTCGCGTAGCGCGGTGCTGACCGGGTCGGCGGATCGTACGAGCGCGCCGGCCGCGACCTGCGCGGTGGAAGCGGGCGGGAGTGGCTCGCGGACGCCGGCGCGGGTACGGAAGGCGGACTCGCTGGTGAGATGGGCCAGCACCTGCTTGACCTCGCTGGTCTGCTCGGCGAGGACCCGGGCCAGGACCGGGGAGGGTTGCACCGTGTCAGGCGCCTGCAGCCGGTCGACCACGGCGGTCAGCTGCTCGGCGAGGCCGGTCAACAGCATCCGCTGATTGAGAGGGGGCAGTACTACCTCCCGCATTCGGTCGGGTGATGGAGTCGGGTGAGTCACCGCATCCGGGCATCGGTGTCGAAGAGCATCAATTCCTTCTTGTGGAGCAGATGTTGAACGACGAAGGATCTGCCCGCGACGCGCCACAGTCCCCGCCCGCGGTTGAGGTGTGCGACGGCTTCCTGCTCGACGGAGGTGAGGCCGAGCAGTGAGGCGGCGGCGTGGAGCTGGTCGGTTTCCTGGCGGTAGATGATGCGGGTGGAGCAGTCGGCGAGGAGGCCCTCGGCGAGGGCGCGGCCCTGGGATCCGGCGTCGCCGGCGGTGAGCAGGTCGGAAAGCCGGTGGATCACCATCAAGTTGGCGATGCCGAGTCCACGGCTCAGCTTCCACTGGGCCTGCATGCGCTGCAGAAGGCCGGGATGCCTCATCAACCGCCACGCCTCGTCGTAGACGATCCAGCGCCGCCCGCCGGACGGGTCGGTCAGGGCGGACTCCATCCAGGCGGAGGCGCAGGTCATCGCCAGGACAAGCGCGGTGTCGTCACCGGATCCGCCGAGCCGGGACAGGTCGATGGTGAGCATCGGCGCGCTCGGGTCGAAAACGACGGTGGAGGGCGCGTCGAACATGCCGGCCAGGTCGCCGTGGACAAGGCGGCGCATCGCGTGAGCCAGGTCGCGGGCGGCGTCGCCGAGGTGTCCCGCCATCATCCCCGCGGCCTCGTCGAGGGTGCGGGGGCTGTTGAGGGTGGCGGCGATGTCACCGAGGAGCGGAGTGCGGCCGGTCTCGGTTGCCCGGGTCACGACGGTGTCCAGGGCGATGTCCAGAGCGGTGTGCTCCATGGGCATCAGCTCTCGGCCCAGGACGGTGCGGGCAAGGCTGCCGAGCAGGAGCAGGCGGCGCTTGCGGATCTCGCCGACCCAGTCGGCCTCGGATACCGTCGCGGGGCGCGGGGCCGCGTCCAGCGGGTTCAGCCTGCCGGGCAGCCCGGGGCCGAGGGCCACAGACCGGCCGCCGAGTGCCTCTGCCACCGCGCTCCACTCACCCTTGGGATCGCACGGCACATAGACGCGGTAGCCGAAGGCCACCGAGCGCAGCGCGAGAGCCTTGGCCAGCGCAGACTTGCCCTGGCCGATGACTCCGGCGAGCAGGATGTTGGGGTTGGTGAAGCCCTCGATGCGTCCGTAGAGCGCGAAGGGGTCGAAGACGAAGCTGGCTTCGGCGTGAACATCGCGCCCGATGTAGATGCCTTCGGGGCCGAGGCCGCCTTCGGCGAGGAAGGGGTACGCCCCGGCCGCCACGGCGGTGGTCATGCGGTGGGCGGGCAGCTTCAGCCGGGACCCGCGGGCGGAGGCCGGCCCGGGACGTCCGCTGGGCGGGTAGAGCGCGGCGGGCATCTCCTGCTCGGCGGTTGCGCTCTCGGCCAGGTAGGCGCTGGCTTCCGCGCGAACCTTGGCGGTGGCTTCGGCGAGTTGGCGGCGGGCTGCCCGGCGGCTGGCCCGGTCGGCGCCGTGTGGGGTGAACAGCGGGCTGGCGGAGGCGCGTCGGGCGCGACGGGCGGGCCGGTGGCTCATCGGGGGCCTTCGATTCTGCGGGTGGTGCTCATCGCACGCAGGCCGTGGTGTGCGGGCGGAGATCGGTGGGGGTGGTCTTGCGCCGGATGCTGTGCCCGGCGGCCAGGTGGCGCTGGCAGATGGTCAGCACCGGAGGCCCCTCGGGAAACCGTTCCGGATGGCAGCTCGCTTCGGCGTCCTCGGCGGTGGGGGTGGTGGGCAGCAGGTGGAAGGCGGCGTGGATCTCGGTGGCTGCCTGCCAGAGACGGGTGTGAGCGCCAGCGAGGTGGCGGCCGCCCGCGGGGTGCAGAGGCCGGGTCCCTTCGGTGACCTGGTCCATGAGTTGGTGAAGGGCGGTGAGGTGGGTGTGCAGCACGTCCAGGTGGGCACGGTCCGCCGGGTTGGGCGAGCCGTTGTCCGCTTGTGGCAGTGCGCGAGTGTGGTGGCGAATGCCCGCGCTTGCGGCACGGAGGTAGGGGTGCGCGTCGCCGGGTGCGGAATGCGGTGGGATCAAGAGGGCCTTTCTGAGGGGTCCGGGTCAGGGAGTGAGGCCGTACTTCGTTGGGACGTTGGTGCGCGCGAGGGGGAGGGCGGCGAGAGTGAAGGCCGGGGGCTGCTGAAAGAGCAGGCGACGCAGATCGACTCCGGCGCCGACAGCGGCGGTTTCGATCTGGGCGCAGGCCGCGTCCAGGAGGGCATCGGTCTCGGCCGTGACGGTGACCAGGCCCGTCAGGGCCACGTCCGCGTGCCCGGCGATGAGCTGGCGCTCTCGTGTCTTGATGTCGGCGTACTCGACGGAGTCCTCTTCGCGGTCGACCTGTCCGCGGCGCGCGCGCTCGCTCGCGTCGGAGATGATCGCGGCCTTCTTGCGCTGCACGTCCCGCAGCGCGGACTCGAGCCCCTGCGGCACGTATGTAAGGGACAGGCTGCGTCGGACACCGGCCGTGAACATGACCCCGTGCAGGAACCCGGCACCGGTCTCGGTGCGCGGCCAGTTCTCCACCCAGTAGGTGGCGTGCCGTGCGCTGTCGGTGGCCAGGCGGTCGTGCTCCTCGACCTGGACGACGGGGCCAGCGGCGGCGGGGTCCGCTTCGGCGCGGCCCGTCTCGGACCACTGCTGGAGCGCGGCCAGCGCCTTGGGGTCGTAGGCGGTGCGGATGACGGCGGCGATCTCCCGCGTGGTCAGCCACCCGGTGACCTGGAGTCCGGCACTGCGCGCGGCCTGGGCGATGGACCCGGTCGTCTGCTGCATCACGGCGAACGCCCCGGGCAGCCCACCGCCGGCCTGAGCGATCAGGCGCTTGGCGGACTTCAGATCGAGGGAGATGGCGAGGTAGGTCTCGTGCGGGGCGGCGGCGGGACCGGCGGAGGCGACCAGCTCGGAGTAGATCTCTCCGGCGACCGGGGCCTGGGGCCGGCCGTTCCGGGTCCAGTGGCGGGTCAGGGTGTCGCCGCTGTCGGGAACGGTGCGTTCCAGCACCTGCACGGCGGCGACGTGCCCGTTGCGGGCGATGCCCGCGAGTGCGCGCCCCCAACTGCTGACGTTGTGGTTCTGGGTGGCGGGGTCGAGGAGAGCGAAGGCCCGGGAGCTGACGCGGGCGATGGCGGTGAGGGTCTGGTTGTGCGGGTCGTGGACGGCTGCGGCGTCGCTGGCGGAGTCGCCGGGGGTGACCACCGTGAGGGAAGCGGTGGTGCCGGGCAGGTGAAGGATGCCGTCCTGCCGGGGGCGCGAGAGGGGCCGGGCGAGCCAGGTCGTCTGGCCGGTGCGCCGGCGATGAACGTAGCGGGCGACGATGGGCGCCCAGTCGACCAGTGAGCGGCCGTGCCGACGGATCGCGACCAGCGCACCCGCGGCCAGCCACAGCGGAGTCAGGGCGAGAGCACCCAGCAGCCCGGTGGAAAGCACCGTCATCATCAGCAGCGCCACCGTGCACGAGACGAGGACGAGCTGGGGCAGGGAGAGCCCGAGGAGGATGCCGCGGCGGGACCGGTGGGGGAATTTCACCGTGACCGGGGCGGGGGAGGGATCAGTCAAGGGGCGGGTCCTGGAAGGCGCGGGGGAACCCGGGGGCGGAAGGCGATGTGCGCCTCCCGCCCCCGGTAGGCGGGCAAGGGGGTCAGAGACCGGTCGGGGGCGGCGGCGGTCCGGCAGCCGAGTGGGTGCCGGCGGACTGCTGCCCGGAAGAGGCGGGCGGTGCGCCCTGCGGCGGGGGCGTCGTGGTCGGCGGAGCGGACTGCCATCCGCCGCCGGTACCGAACGCTGCGCCGGACGCCGAGCTCTCCGGGCTCGGGGCGCCTCCGATGTGGCCGCTGGTGTCGTCGGACGCGCTCATCGGCGGAGGCTGCACGGCCTTCTCCAGAGCGGGCTTGAGACCGTCACCACCGGATGCCGTGCCGGGTTCTCCTTGCGCGTGGCCCGTGTCGCCGCTGCTCCCACCAGTGGGACTGGCAGCGATGTCGCCGGGGAAGCCGCCAGCGGCGTCGGGGCCTTGCGGGGCGGCGCCCGCTCCTGCTGCCGCGCCGCCGGTTCCGGCGGTGGCCACCGCCGATGCGGCCTTACGCGTGGCCTTCTCGGCGTGGGCCCGGGCGATCTGTGCTCCGGCACCACCGGCGCGGTGGATGCTCTCACCGTCGGTGCCGTCGGCCGCCCAGTGCACGAACTTGAAGACTGCGTACGGGCAGAGCAGCACCAGGACCATGATCACGATGCCGGACATGACATCGGCGAGGGCGCCGATGCCGTCCTTTGCGTCGGTCTTGCCCATGGCGGCGATACCGAGGACGAAGATCACGGTCATCAGGAGCTTGGAGACAACAAGGGTGGCGGTGGCTTCGATCCAGCCCTTGCGCCAGCGGCGCGCGACCTCCCAGCCTCCGCCGGCCGAGGCGAACACGGCCAGGGTGACCATGACGAGGATGCCGACCTTGCGGACCATCATCACGCACCAGTAGAGGAACGCGCCGATGGCGGCGCCGAGCCCCACGGCGACCGCGACGAGCCAGCCCAGTCCGGACAGGGCCGCGATCTCGCCGACCTTCACGATGCGACGCACGGCCGTCTCGATGTCCAGGTGTGCGGCGTGGAACAGGCCGTCGCTGACGGCATCGACGACCTCGATGGCGATCGTGGTCAGGGAGATGGCGCAGAAGGCGAACAGGACACCGGACGCGGTGCCGGTGAACGCTTGCTTGAGGGCTTGTCCGTCGCGTCGGACCGCGGCGCGGACGAGTTGCGCGCAGAAGGTCGCGACCAGCAGGACCAGCCCGATCGGGAGCAAGGTCTCGTAGTTGTCGACGAACCAGCCAGCGTTCAGGTCGACCTTCGTTGTGGTGTCGACCGCCTCGGCAGCCAGATCGGCTGCCGCGGAGGCGAGTTCACCTGCGGACTTCGCCATCCAGTCCCCGATGGCCTTACCGGGATCGGTGGCGAAATCGACCGCGTCGCCGACCGCACACAGCTTGTCTGCCAGAGGGAAATCACAGAAACCCAAGGGACGTCATTCCTCCATTTTTGTGTCGCTGTGGGTCACTGCGTGACGCTGGGAGCGATGGCGGCGAGCGTGCAGTCGTGTCCGGGGCGGCACTGCACGGCCAGGGTCACGGCGCGCTCCTCGGCCCCGGAGCCGCCCTTCGTCCACGTGATCTGCTGCTTGCCGTTGACGGTGACCACGTAGATGTATGCCTCGGTGATCGCGGACGGGTCGTCGGCGAGGGCCGCCTTGAACGCACCGGGGTAGTGGCCTTCGGTGACGTGCGCGGAGGCGTGCTGGTCCTGGTCGGCCATCCGCGACCACAGCAGCGGGTCGGGGACCTGGCCGGAGACGGATGCCCAGTCGGCGTACTTGGTCTCGCGGGTCATCCAGGCGTGCATTCCTGCGAGTTGCTGGTCGCGGCTAGTGTCGCGGGTGTCGTAGGACCACAGCATCCGGGCGGCGGCCCGGGCGTAGGCGACGGGCTCGGAGATCTGTGGCGGCTTGGCCACAGCCCCGGTCTCGGAAGCGGCCTTCGGCGCGGGCGCGGCAGAACGCGGGTTGCTTGTTGCCGCCGCCGCGGTGGTGCGGGACGGGGAGGGGGCGCCGCCGCGGCCGGACACCCAGGCCACCGCGGCCGCGGTGGCGAGCAGGACGCCGATGACCACGGCGACGACCGTGAGGCGCTGGGTGACCGACCAGCTGCTGCCGAAGGGGGACCCCGATGAGGGGGAAAGGCGGTTCCGCATCAGTGGACCTGGGACCCGAGGGCCGAGAAAAAGCTCACGATTCCGTTCGCGGCGCCGAGACCGAGGGCGGCGCCCGCGGCGACGACCGCACCCTTCTTGCCGTTGGCCTCGGCCTGATGGCCACCGGTGTGGTGGCCCCAGGCCCAGACCCCGAGCGAGACGGCCAGGGCGCCGACGACGGCGATGATCCCGAAGAGGTTGATGCTGTTGACCACGTTCTTCAGCACGCTCAGGCCGGGCAGGCCACCGCCCTGAGGGGAGATGCCCGGGTCGTAGGCGAGCTGAATGACACGGTCGGAGAGGGGGAGGAGCATAGGCAGGGCGGGACTCCTTGCAGACGCCGGCCACGCAGAGGACCAGCGGAAAAGAGGGGGAAGAAAGGGGAGCGCGCAGGGGGCGCGGGAAGCGGCCGCCGCAGCGTCAGAGGACGCGGCGGGCGGCGAGCACCGTCCAGTCCTTGATCGCGGTGATCCTGACCGGCTTGGTGGTGCGCGGAGCCTCGATCACGAGGCCCTCGCCGATGTACATGCCGACGTGCTCGGGTCGGCTCGCGCTGCCGCGGCTGAAGACCAGGTCACCGGGCTGGAGATGGGCGGGCGAGACCGCCTTGCCCTCGTGGACCTGCGTGTACGTGGTGCGGGTGAGCGTGACGCCGGCGTGGGCGTACGCCTGCTGCACCAGCGAGCTGCAGTCGCACCGGCCCATCGGATCGGGCCCGTGGGCGTTGGTGCAGGACCCACCCCATTGGTAGAGCGTGCCGAGCTGGGCCATGGCCCACTCGATGGCCTTGCGCGCCTTCGGGACGGCGCCCTTAGGGATCGTGTATCCCTTCGGGACGCTTCCCTCGGGGATGGGACCGAAGGAGGAGCCGTCCGCGCAGCCGGTCGTGGCGGACGCGGGCGCCCTGTGCCCGCCAGGATCCTTGCCGCCTGTGTCGGTGGCGCCGCCCGGGAAGGTCTTGGCGATGGCTTCCTGCAGCGCGGTGGCGAGCTGCTGCCACTTCGCGTACGCGTCCGGGAAGCCGGACCTCTGGACGGCCTGCGCGGCCTGGGCGACGGTCATCTGCTGCCAACCGTGCACCGCGAGCAGATGCTTGTAGAACTGGGTGGAGGCATAGACGGGGTCGCGGATCTGCTGGGCGGTTCCCCAGCCTTGCGAGGGGCGCTGCTGGAACAGGCCGAGAGAGTCGCGGTCGCCATAGTCGAGGTTGCGCAGCCGGGACTCCTGCATCGCCGTGGCGATCGCGATGACCTGCCCCTTCTGCGGCACGTCGAGACTGATGCCCGTGGCCACGATCGTCCGGGCGTTGGGAATCTGCTCCGCAGGTAGATCGAGCCCCTTGATGTGGACGTCCTTGCCGGACGCCCCGTCGAGGATCTTGCGGACCTGCTGCGCGACTTGGTCGGTATCGACGTCGTTCAAACAGGTGCTGGCCGAGTCGGCGCTCTGAGCAGCCGCGGAGGAGGAGGCCAGCATCATGCCGGTGCCGGCGAGCAGGAGCGGGGAGAGAAAGACGACCCCGATGCCGGCGGCGAGCGCCGCCTTCAACGGGAAGGAAGCACGCACTCATCCGGAACTGCGGGCATAGGTGGGTAACGCGACGTCATGAGGAAGTCCTTCGAGGATGTCCGGCGGACCGGGGAGGAGCGAGGCGAACCGGCGGACGAGCAGCCGCTCACGGCACCTGGTCAGGCGACGGGATGACGGCGCCTGGGCAACGGGGCAGGCACGGAAGCGTTGCTGAGAGCGGTGTGCGCCGGGCGGTTCAAAAACTGTAGGCAGGTAACGGCGGTTGACCAAAAAAGCGGCGTGAGGTGCCGAAATCCGGCACCCCTGTAGCGGACTTCTTGGTCGTCTCCGTGTTCGCTTCTACAGTTTTCGAACTCCCCTCGCCCGATTCCTCGAAGTGAGCCTCCTCGGCTCACGCATGCCCGAACGCGGTCACAAGAGTCCGGGTCGAGTGAGAAGTTCCCTCCGCCTTCCATACCCGAATCGGGGTTCCTCTTTGCCGTTTTCCCTGCACCACGGCGACGCTCTCAACGTCCTTTCCGGTCTTCCGGACAACTGCGTCGACTCCGTCATCACCGACCCGCCGTACAACAGCGGGGGACGAACCGCGAAGGAACGCACCACGCGCTCCGCGAAGCAGAAGTACACCTCCGCCGACGCCAAGAACGGCCTTGCCGACTTCACCGGCGAGAACATGGACCAGCGCAGCTACGGCTTCTGGCTGACGCAGATCATGACTGAAGCCCACCGCCTCACCCGGGACGGTGGCACCGCGCTGCTGTTCACCGACTGGCGTCAGCTGCCGATCACGACGGACGCGATCCAGGCGGCCGGATGGCTGTGGCGCGGGGTGCTGGCCTGGCACAAGCCGCAGGCCAGGCCCCAGAAGGGCCGGTTCACCCAGAACTGCGAGTTCATCGTCTGGGCATCGAAGGGATCGATCGACGGCTCCCGTAACCCGGTCTACCTGCCCGGCCTGTATTCGGCGTCACAGCCGTCGGGTGCGGCACGCCAGCACATCACGCAGAAGCCCATCAATGTGATGCGCGAGCTGGTCAAGATCAGTCCAGAAGGCGGAACGGTGCTCGACTTCTGTGCCGGCTCCGGTTCCACGGGCGTGGCCGCTCTGCTGGAGGGCAGGGACTTCATCGGCGTGGAGAAGACCGCGCACTATGCGTCGATCGCCGCCGACCGGCTCACCGAGACGCTCCGAGAGACCCGCACCCGGGACGACATGGTCCTCGCCACGTAAGACCAGTTCCCGGGCCGCCGCTGGCATCTCCGAATCTCCTTTTCCGCCCTGCGTGTCTTGTAGGAGGCCGTACCTTTCATGCCTGAATCCATAGAGCCCGCAGATGACGGGATGCTGGAGCCGGTCCGTATTCCGGACCGGCAGCTGGAGGGAATCGAGGCGAGCGTCCGACGGCTTATGGAGCAGTCGGCCGAGCATGCCCAGCAGCTCGATCATCTCGCATCCGCCCCGGCCGCGTCGCCGTTCGCCGCCTTCGGTCTGCCAGGGCTCGGCGGCCCGCCCTCCGCAGCCCCGCCCGAGCCCCGCCCGATCCTGGAACTGGCCGGGGAAGAACGCGAGGACGAACTGGACATGCTCAGCGACTGGGTGGACGACTTCCTCCTGCCGGTCTACGGGGCAGAAGTCACCACCGCGGCGCCCTGGTGCCTGCGATGGCAGGAGCACGACGACGTCGTCGCCTGGCTTCACGCCCTGTGGCTGGCCTACCAGCAGCACAAGGACCCCGAAGCCGGACTGTCCGGTCTGTTCGTGTGGCACCGGGACTTCCTCACCCACGCCGTCGCGGCGGTCCGCGCCCCGGGCGGATCATTGTCGGCCTGCATGACCTCTCCCGACCGGCCCGCGCACCGGCTGCTGCCCGGCCCACCGCCGTCCGTGCGCACGGAGGCAGCCGCCACCACGGCGAGCCACGGTCCTGCTGAGCCGGACGAGCCGGCGTCATGACCGAGGCACAGGGACAGCCCGCCTTCGGCCTGAGCTTCGACCCCCGTGCCCTGACCGACCTCCTCCAGGCACCCAGCGACATCCGCGACCTCACCCTCGCCTACCTGCAGGAAGTCGTGAATGCGCGCCGCTTCGGACTGCACCTCACGGGGGATCTGGAGGGCTACCGCAAGCTGTTCGTGGACTCCCGCAAGGAGTGGCGAGTCGTTTACGGCGTCCGCCCCGCGCCCGCGGAGTCCACCTACCGGCGCGAGATCCACGTCGTCGCGATCCGGCCGCGCGCGGGCAACGACGTCTACGACGAGGTCGGGCGCCGCCTGGGCTTGGCCCGTCGGCCGCTGAGCGCCCGCACCCACGCAGCACGCTCACGCTCCCCGCAACTGACCACCCGCGGACCCGCCCCCCGTCCCGGGCCGCGGCCCCCTGCCGCACTGCCGGGCCTTCCCCGTCCCGCGCAGAGCCTCGGACACTCTCCCACCCGCTGACCCACGGAGTTCCACCTATGCCCGCTGACCCCGCCCGGGCCGCAGGCCGGCGTGCGGTTTCCCCCCTCGATCACCGCGTCGAAGCCGCTACCGGATACGACATCGACACCCTGTGGACCTACCGCGACCGTGGTGTTCTCGTTGAACCCCACGCCGAACTGGTCGACCGGCATCGCGAGTTGTCGGCTGCCCAGACCGGTGTCACCTTCCACCTGCGGCTCCTGGCCCATCTGACCAGCGGCGAGTTCCCTGTCGACTACGCGCTGCTCGACCGCATCGACCGCACCGTCGATCAACTCAAGGATGCGGCCGGCGTGCGGGAAACCACGGCCCGCTGGGTGCTCGCGCTTCTGGAGCCCATCGAGGCCGCCGCAACAGCCACGACGCCGGACGAACGCACGCTCTCGGGCGACGACCAGGCAGCGCTGCTCGCGCTCGCGGGCGGAGCCAAGCTTCGCGAGCACCTCCTGACCGGCCGCATGTCCGTGACCACTGCCTCCGGCACCCGCATCCCGCACACCACGCTGCAGAGGCTGGAGGAGGCCGGACTCGTCGTCCGGGACACCAGCCACCCCGTGCACGCCGGCCAGCCGGTCGCCCTGACCGACACGGGCCGCGCCGCGTTGCTGACCTCCCGCCGGCCCGCCGCGTCTCCGGTGCCGGTGCCCCCGGCTCGACCCGGGGCATGGCCCTCCACTTCCCCGCAGCGGCGCTGACGTCCACCGAAAGGCCCTTGTTGCCCACCGCTGACCCACAGCCGAGCCCCAAGCCCATCCCCGAAGTCGACTTCGGACTCGACGACTTCGACGCTGACGAAGAGGTCCACCGCGACTTCTACAGGCAGGTCGCCTCCCACGAGGACATGCTCGTCCCCCTCGCGGAACATCACACCGACGACGGCGTGCACAGCTACTACGTCCTCTACGACCGCACTGCCACCTGGGGAATCCCTGGCGATCCTCAACTGATCGCAGTTCACCTTCAACGGGACCGGATGCAACGGACCTTCAGCTTCGAGCAGGCCCCGATGCCGCTGCCCGCGATGGCACAGTCCTGGCTCATCCACCGCGGCTGCCCCCAAGACGCCATCGGCCTCAAACCCGAGCTGGGGCCCCCGCCGGCGGACCAGACGACGAGAGCGCTCGGGCAACGCCTCGCGAACGACGGCGACCACTACGCGATGGGCTACTCGTACACCTGCGACGACCCGGACGACATGGTCACCGTCGTGGTGCTGCGCGCCCTGAAGGAGCGAACTGCTTCACCGTTCCGCGTCGTGGTCGAGGAAGTCGACACCGACGCGTGGACCCACACCTTGCGCGAGGGCGGCTTCGACACGGCGGCCGAGGCGCTGCAGTGGTGCGATGAGCGGCTCACCGGTGAGGCCAGCCCGCTGCCACCGGTCGGCCTCGCAGCCACGGCCCGTCGTCCCGTTGGCCTGCCCAAAACCCCTGTTTCGCGCCCGCCCGGCCGCTCACGCTGAGCGCACTGGTCAACGGCAGCGGCGAAACATAACCGGCAATCGCCGGTTAGCCAAACCGGCGATTCCCCGGACTCTTATACAGCCGCCGGACCACAACCCTGCGACACCAAACCTTTCTATTCCTCGTGCCTTCTCGGAGGTTTCTTCCGCATGCGCTCCACCCGAATTGCCGTATCCGCAGCGATGCTCGGCGCGCTCGCCCTGCCGGTGCTGGCAGCAACGACCGCCAGTGCGGCCCCCGCAGCCGTCACCGCGGCCTCTTACACCAGCTGCTACTCGCAGCCGCCGCTGCCGTACACGGTCCACACCGCCGCCGTGACCATCCGGTCCAAGGCCACCACGAAGTCCACCGCGGTGGGCGTGCTCTACAAGAGCCACAAGTTCACCGTCACCAAGAAGAGCGGCAACTGGCTCTACATCACGGACCGGACCACGGGCGTCAAGGGCTGGGTCTCCGGTACCTACGTCTACCGCGACGTCCGTATGTGCCTGGACTGACAGTCGCCCACACCTGAAAGGGCTGGAGGAGTCGCCAGCCGCGAATTCCCCTAGGCAGTCGGAAGGAGTGCTCCCTTGACTGACCCGATTTCCGATGAAGGCCAGGACGTCGTGGGCGTTCTCACCGCACATGTCGAATCCTATTTCGGCATGGAATTGGCCCAGTTGAAGGCTGCAGTCGTGGCCGCGCCGACGGTGAACCCTGGTGCCACCGACGTCGTGCGGTGGCACGGCCTCCTCGTCGAGGCCCAGTCGGTGCTCGACCGTGCGGAGGACGACCTCCTTGCCGCGCTGGAGACCCAGCCCGACGAGGTCGACGACCCGACGTTGGGCCTCGCCCACCGCGTGAACGCGGCCGTCGTCGTCCGCGACGGCCGGGCCCAGGTCCTGCAGTGGCTCCTCGACCCGGACGCTCCGGGGCGCAAGGACCTCGCCGCCAAGCGCCTGACGCGCTCGAACGGCCCGGCCGTGCAGACCAGCGCCCCGCCTCGACCCGCAAGTTCCCTCCCGTCGGCGTCGCCGGCCACAGGGAGGGTCCTGCGATGAGCCGGCTCCCGTCCAGCACCATGGACGACGACCTGCAGACCGTCTTCGGCGCCCCCGTGTACGAGCTGTACGACACGGTGGCCGGCCCCGACGCTTCCCCTGCGCTCACCCGAGCCCTGGAGCTCCACCGCTTCCTCGCTCTGGCCGAGGAACAGGTCGCCCAGGTCCGCGACCGCGTGCACGCGAACATGCGCCCGGACTGCGACATGGACGAGCTGTCGGCAGACCAACTCCGGTTCGACGCACAGTGGCTGGAGGCAGCACTCGACGCCCGCACCGGCTACCGCCGGGCGCTCGGTGAACTGCTGCGCACCATGCCACCGCTTCACCAGCAGTCCCGTCCCGTGCGCACCACGCAGTACAGGGCCAGCGCCACCCTGCCTCCCTCCGCCGCCCCGGCACCGCCACGTGCCGGGGCGGCCCCGGCCCACCGACCGTGAAAGCCCCCGCTTGCCCCACCTCACGTCCACCCAGATAGCCGGACGGATCGAGGACCTCTACGGCGCACCGCTCGCCGCACTCGAAGCCCACGCGCGGGATAAGCCGCCCGGGATGCTCTCCGCCCTGCTCGGCATGCACGCCGACCTCGCCCTCGCCGAGCGCAGCATCGACCTCCACCGCGACCACCTGGCCCGGTTCATCCACCCCGAGCGGCAGATCGGCCGGCACGAGGTCTCCCACCTTCTCGACGGCTCCCGCCAGCTCGCGGCAGCGGTCGCCGTCCGCGACGTACAGGCCAAGTCGATCTCCGCCGTCCTGCAGAGCCTCGCCCGCCTCCCGGCCTCGTCCCCGCCGACCGCGACGACCTCCCCACCGGTTCCGCCTCGCCCAGCCGAGAGCACGGCGCGAAGCCGCTGACCGGCAGACGAGTTCCCCTCCCCACCCAGGAGTTCCTTCCTTGACCGCCACCGCTCTGCCCCCCGACACCGGCGCCGACATCGCCCGGGTCACCGAAGCCCTCGCCATGATCACCCCGCGCTGGAACGTGCGGATCCTTCTCGCGCTGGCCGGACCGCCGCAGCGCTACAGCGAACTGGCGGCCAAGGTGTCCTGGCTGCAGGGCGGCCAGCTCCACCCCAAGCTCAAGGCGCTCTGCGACTCCGGGCTCGTCCAGCGCACCGAGCACACCTCCCGGCACGTCACCTACTCCCACACCGACCGCGGCGAGGCTCTTCTGCCGGTCCTGCCGCTGATCGTCACCTGGGCCGAGGCACACCTGGAAACGCCGGAGCGCCCGCTGCCCGCAATCGAGCAGATCGAGGACAGTCTCACCCTGCTCACCCGCCGCCACGCCGCCGCCATCCTGTGGGCGCTCAAGACCCGCACGGAGGTCAGCGGCCGGGCCCTGGCCAGCATCGTCATGCCCTCCAGCGACTGGACCAACATCTACCCGCCGCTGCGCCAGCTCGTCGCAGACGGCCTGGTGCACACGGAGGGGCTCGGCGCGCCCTACCGGCTGTCCGCGGCGGGTGATGGTCTGGGGCCCGTTCTCGGCGCGCTGTCCGCGTGGTCCGCCGGGAAGGCCCTCGACCAGGCGACCCAGCACCCCGTGTGGGGGCGCCCGAGGACGATGCCCCCGGCGAAGCCCTGGGTCAGCAACCAGTCCCGGCCGACCCCCGCGACATCCTCGCGCCTTCAGAGCGGCGCAACCTGGCAGAACCGGGCTCTCTTCTCCCACGCCACCGTCCGCCCCCTGGAGGCGCTTGCCGCAGGAGGCCCGCGCCGATGAGCACCCTCTTCGCCCCGACCGAACTGCGCCCCGTCATAAGCTTGCTGGCCTCCCGCTCCCTGATTCGGCTCATCACCGAGATCGACGGCAACGGGGCGATACCGCCACGACGGCTGACCGGCATCTTCCCCGATGTCTCTCGCCACCGCCTGCGCCGCACCACCGAAGCAGCCCGCGCCCGCGGTCTCGTCCGGATCACCCCCGGCACCGGCCTGGAACTGACCGAGACCGGCATGGAGTTGGCCGACCTCTACGACGCGAGCGCCCGCTGGGCCCGCCACCACGCCTACCCGACGCCGAGCTGCGACTTCACCAGCCGCATCCGTCACTGCCTCCGCCTGCTGGAGTCCTCGCTCGGCACCGAGCTCTCCGACGGCCCTGGCCACCCGCACACCGGACTACTTCCCACTGCCGAGGCCGAAGAGGACCTGGCCCGCCCGCGCGCCCTGCTGAGCCGGTGGCTGACCGCCCACCCGCAGATCACCGGGTCGCCTGCGGAGCCTGCCGCGTGAGCACAGGCGCCGCACCCCGGCACGCACCCCACACTGGTGGACCGCTGCACAGCGTCTACCTGCCACGCTCGGCAAGCGCCCTCACGTCGGCCATGGCCACCTACGGCATCCCACTGCTGGTCCTGGCCACGACCCGCTCGGCCGCGCTGACGGGCCTGGCGTTCGCCCTGGAATGGATCCCGAGACTGGCCGCGTTCGGATGGGCCGGCGCTCTCGTAGACCGGCGCGGGGCAGCCAGCGTTGCCTTCCTCGCCTCCATGGGACGCGCGCTGGCCCTGGCCGCCGGAGCGGTACTCCTGCACCTCCATCCCTCCGGCACCACGGCCAGCGCGACCGTGATGGCGCTTGCGGCCACCACCGGGGTGCTCACCGAGTTCAGCTACGTCGCGTCCGAAACCGCCGGCGCCTCCGCCGGCCGCAAAGCGGGCACGCGAGCCCACCGGGTCCAGGCGGTCCTGTTCGGAATCGACCAGACCGCGACCCTGGCCGGACCGGCCCTCGCCGGGCTCCTCCTGCTCACCGGACCAGCCCGCATGCTCGCGGTAATCGCCGCGCTCTCCCTCCTCACCGCGCTGCTCGCCCTGCGCACAGCCTCCTCGCCCGAAGCCCCGCCCCAGGGACCGCAGGCGCAGACGAATGCGGGGCTGCTCATCGGGCTGCGCACTATCCGCTCGCTGCCCGCGCTCGGCTGGCTCGTGACCGGCCTCGCTCTCTCCAACCTGGCCGGCGCCGTACTCCAGGCTGCCGGTCCGGTCATCGTCGTCACCCACTACGGGCAGTCCACCACCGCAGTCGGCCTGGTCTGGTCCGCCGCTGCCGCAGCGACCCTCCTCAGCATCACGCTGTGCCGGTTCGCGATCGACCGCTGCGGCCTGTGGCCGGTCGGCGTCGCCTGCGCCGCCCTCGCCTCGCTCGCCTGCTTCGCCACCGCCCGAGCCCCGGACTACCTGACCTACCTACTCCTGGTCGCGGTCCTGATGGCCGCCGACGGCGGCATGACGGTGGTCCTGCGGACGCTGCGCTCCCGCCTGATCCCGCCGGACAAGTTCGGCAGCACCCTCTCGGCCGCCATCCTCATCCTGCTGCTGCCCTACCCCGTCGCCGGTGTACTCACCGCGCTGACCCCGCCCGACGCGCTCGGCCCCGTCATCACCGCGTGCGCCGTCCTGCAGGCCCTCGGACTGGCCACCGCCTTTGTCCGCCTGCGCACCGATCCCGCCCTGCGTACCTGACCCTTGCGCATCCCCAGCCTGTGGAGAACTTGCCTGTGTCCACTGCCATTTCCTGGGCGAACCGTACGAACGGTCGCACCATCACCGAGCGGTTCCACGCCTTCGACGCCGAGCACCCGCACGTCTACCGCGAGCTGGAGCGCATGGCCGCCCGACGTCTTGCAGGCGGTGCCACCCGCGTCAGCCTCAAGGACCTCTTCGAAGACCTGCGCCGCCAACTCCCGCACGGAGTAGCCGGGCTGAACAACAACTTCACCGCCCTGTACGCCCGCCGGCTGATTGCCGCCCATCCCCACTGGGCGAGCGCGTTCGAGTTGCGCCGCCGCCGTTCCGCCTGACACCCCCAGTACCTGATCCTGTCGTCCACCGTCTCGGAGAACTCCTACGTGTCCGCTCGTCCCCTCCTGCTCGTCGTCTCCGCAGGCGATCAGACGTTGCGCGGCTACTGCCTTGAGCAGGCCGCCGCCGCGTACGACATCGTCCTGCTGACCAGCACCGAACCGTCATGGGAGAAGCCCTACATCGTCGACCACGCCGTCGCCGATCTCCACGACACCACCGAGCTGCTCGCCGCCGGCCGGGCCCTCGCCGCACGCCACCACCTCGCCGGCATCGTCACCTGGGACGAGTGGAACCTCATCTCCACCGCCCGTCTCGCCCGCGCCCTGGACCTGCCCGCGAACTCCGCCGAGGTGATGCGAGCCTGCCGCAACAAGGCCACCGCCCGCTCCCTGTTCGCCCACCACGGGGTGCCGTCAGCCCGCTCGGTGAAGGCCCGCACCCTGACAGAGGCAGCACGGGCAATCTCGAGCCTGGGCTATCCGGCGGTCATCAAGCCCACCGCGTTCGCCGGCAGCATCGGCGTGATCCGCGTCGACCGCCCCGAAGAGCTGCCCGCGGCCTTCGCGTTCGCCTCGGCTGGTGCGAGCCGCAGCCGCGAGGACACTGACGTCCTGATCGAGGAGTACCTCGACGGCCCGGAGGTCTCCGTCGAGTGCGTCACCATGCGGGGCGTGACCACCGCGGTCGCCGTGACTCGCAAGAGCCTGGGCCCGGAACCGTACTTCGACGAGACCGGGCACACCGTCGCCGCCGCCGACCCGCTCCTGCCGCAGGTCGCCCCCGTAGCCGCTGCTGCCGTCAAGGCCCTGGGAATCACCCACGGCGTGCAGCACGTCGAGATGCGCCTGGTCCACGGTCGGCCCCGGCTGATCGAGGTCAACGCCAGGATCGGCGGCGACATGATCGGCCATCTCGTCCGCCTCGCCACCGGCATCGACCTGCCCCAGGCCGCCGCCGACATCGCCTGCGGCAAGACCCCGGACCTGGCTCCGACCCGCCACGGGGCCGCTGGCATCCGCATGCTCTACCCGGACGTCTCGGGCACGCTCGCCGAGCGGCATATCAACCAGCCGTTCGCCGCCCACACCCCCTGGCTGCAGCAGGTCCAGTGGATCCGTGAAGTCGGCGACGCCCTCCTCCTGCCGCCGGAGGGCGACCTGTTCACCTCGCGGGCCGGCTTCTACATCGTCACCGGCCGCGACACCGCCCAGGTCACCGAACGCCTCGACACCGCCGCCGACGAGATCACCGTGACCACACGAGCCGACCGATGACCCCGCAGCGCCATCTGCGGCGCGACATCGACGGCGACGTCTACGTGTCCCCGCGCTACCTCGCCTCCACCACAGGGACCGGCGACCCGGCCCTCGCCCCCCTCCTCGACCTCGGCTGGGACCTCCAGCACGACGATCTCGGCAACGTCTACGTGACCGCGCCCGACCGGCGTGTTCGACTGGGCTACCTGCCCGAAGGCGAGGACGACGGCCTCTGGCGCATCAACGCCTACCGCGATCCGTTCGGGCCGCCGACCTGGGGCGTGTGTTTCAACGATTCCGTTCCCACGGAGTTCGTGGCCGCCTTCACCACCGCGCTCGCCACGGCCTACGAGCAGGGGCCGGGCACGTACCTCGCCCGACCGGATGCCCGGACCGACGAACACGAGCCCTTCCGCGTCGTCGTCCCGCTGCTGCAGCAGAACTGGATGATCGACCGTCCCCGCTGGGGTGCCTTCTCGATCCAGGCGCCGGACGGACTCGCCGGCCTGGAGTACATCACCGGCGATCTCGATCCGGAAGCCGAACTGACCACCCGCGAAGCCCGCTGGCAGCTATGGGCGGGCAACTCCATCGACCGGCCCGCCTGGTACACGACGGCCAGCACCAACACCCCCGTCGCCCTGCTCGCCTCCGTCACCCGCTGCGTCGCCGATCCGGCGCCCCTGCCCCGCTGGCGCGAGTACAAGTCCAGCTACACCGAGGGCATGGTCCAGCTCACGCCGATCCTTCCGCCGCAGCCGCCGGCCCCCACCCCACTCGACGTACGGCGGGCCTCGGCATCCCGCCGGCCGGCCGCGATCCCCGCGACCAGCGTCCCACGCTGGAGCACCACCAGCCGCCCGGCCCTGCCCGGCCCCCGCCGCTGACGCCGACCGGAGATCTCCCTTGCCCCTGTCCCTGTACGCCCCGGAGTTCTTCGCCGAACTGTGCCTGCCCTTCGCCGACGGCACCGTCGTGGGCAACACCTACTTCGCCACCCCAGCGGATACCTCGCTGCGGATGCGGATCGATTTCACCCGCACCATCTACGCAGACACCTACGGCGGACTGCGCGTAGCGATCGTGCACCCGGATCGCGGCGAGATCGACGCCGTGGCGCTCAGCTTCCTGGACCACCAGACCTTCCATCGCCGCGACGAGGCCGCCAACACCCGCCCCGACACGCACGGATACGGCACGTTCGACAAATACCACCGCCCCGGCCGACCGCCGTGGGACGGAGCCGTGCTCACCGGGCTCAGGGACGCCATCGAGCAGTACACCGCCGTCTGGTTCCC
The DNA here is from genome assembly GCF_022846655.1 of Streptomyces seoulensis. Classification (NCBI taxonomy): domain Bacteria; kingdom Bacillati; phylum Actinomycetota; class Actinomycetes; order Kitasatosporales; family Streptomycetaceae; genus Streptomyces; species Streptomyces seoulensis. Next base: position 4,765,074 of record NZ_AP025667.1, on the reverse strand, counting down.
CGGCGCATGGACTGCGTCCGTGCCCGCCCGCGCTGCGGGCCGGACCGCACTCAGGGCTGCTGTCCCGCCGCCCGCGGCGCACGTCGTCGGCCGTTCCCGGTGACCCACCCTCTAATGCTCAAGGAGCCCTCCCCGTGCACGTTCGATTCGTCGGCAGCGCCGTCCGCACCGTCACCGTCGCGGCCGCGCTGACCAGCATGGCCACCTGGGCGCCGGTCGCGAACGCTGCCGAACCGGCTCCGTCGGCCTCAGCCGCCCTCGCCGAGACATCGGCCCCGGACCTAGGCAGCGTTGAGATCACAGCGAAGAGCCCCGCCGACGAGGTGCTCCCCGGCGCGGCGTTCCTGCTGCTCGACTCCCACGGCCAGCAGGCCGGTGTCGGGAACACCGACGCGCAGGGGAAGCTGGTCTTCCCCGGCCTCGCGCCGGGCGTCTACCGGCTCAAGGAGACGTCCTCCGGCAGTCCGCTCCACGGGATCGTCTCCGACCAGGACGTCATCGTCACCCCGGGCGCGGCCACGCGGCTGACGATCACGGATCCGTTCAAGACCGTTACGGTCCACCTGCAGGTCAGGGACCGCGAGACTGGTAAGCCGCTGCAGGGCGCGAGGGTGAACATCGGCACCGGGGATACTTCGACGCCGCTCACCCTGACCACGGGTGCTGCAGGCACGGCCGCCGGAGACCTGCCGATGTCGAGTCGGAAGTCGGAGTTCTCGGCTACGCAGATCAAAGCCCCCGCCGGCTACGCCCGCTACACGCCGTCCAAGACGTTCACCGCCCGCCCCGGCACCTCGGTGACCGTGACCTTCACCAACGCCCAGCAGGCAGCGCGCTCGCAGCCTGGCTCTGCCGATCAGCCGACGCACGAGCCTGCTAGCCGACCGCCGGTCCACGCAGACAGACCGAGCACCGCGCCTCGGCCGAGCGTCTCGGCCACCAGATCCTCGTCCACCGCTGCCGCGGTACCGACCGGCGACGAAACACCGAAGGCCCCCGGAGGCTCCCTCGCCCACACTGGCGCCGATGCCACACCGTGGATCGCCGCGAGCGCGGGCCTCCTCACCGCCGTCGGCGCGATCACCCTGTTTATCGCACGCCGACGTATGACCAATCGGTTCGAACCCGACGATGGCGGCGCGATCACCTAACCGAAGACCAACTGTGCAGGCCCCCGGGACGTGATTCCCGGGGGCCTCCTGGCATCTATAGACGCCGACCTGGTCGTGCCCTCGATACCAGCATCGCCAATCCCTTGCCTTGCCCAAGTTTGAGCGCGAGCACGAGCATGGTCGCGGTGTCGCAGTCAACAGCGGCGCACGTTCCGTCCTGAATCGGTGCGTTCACAGCTTCCAGGGTGCGACGTCCGGGGGAGGTCCAGCGACAGCGCCCTAGTCCTGGTCGCGGGTGCCCGTCCCCCCCTCCCCAGGTCAGGACTCCGGCGGTTTCTTGGCGAGGATGCCGTCGGTGAAGAAGTTCAGAAGGGCAACGGCGAGATGCACTGCGGCCCGCGCTTCGGCGACGGTCTCGTCACGCGTGGGGTGAGAACCGCCGTGTCGGCTGGTCTGGCCAGTCCACAGCAGGCGCATCATCCGTGCGACCGTCTCTGCTCCGGCGCTGCTGGGCTCGGAGCCGATGCCGACCACCCATCGGTCCCGGGTGTTCTCCATGACCTTGATCATGGTGCCCAGCGTGGCTTTGCTGTTGTTCGGCTCCACCGTGGCGTGCGCTGCTGCTTCGACGGCCTTGATCGCCTCGCCGTACGCCTTCCCGGGTTCCGGATGCAGCGCGTACGCGGCTGTCCAGGCCCGCTTCAGGTGGTCGCCGGCCGACCCGCGTGCCGGGTCCTGGTCCGCGCTCGTCACGGCGGCCTTGGCGAGTGCTTCCACCGTCGGGTCGACGCGCTGACGCAGGCCCGCCCGGTCGGCGCGCAGCGTGTACGCAGACCTGCCATCGTCCAGGAGTTGTTGCAGCTCATCGCGCAGCAGGTAACGGGGCTGCAGCGCGCTCATCGCACCCACGGCAGCCAGGCGTCGATGACGTCCGGTAGTAGCGCGCGGGGCGTGCAGTAGGCAAGGTGGTCCACCCCGGGGTTCCAATCGGCGGGCGGATTTTCCCCCTCCACCAGCTCGTGCTGCCGACACCGGTGGGACTCGCGCAGGTCGCAGCGCAGCACGATGCGGTCCAGGTCTGTGTCGTTCTGGCTGATCGCGCGGTATGTCCAGTGCCGGAGCTGGGTTTCCAGCGCCCCGGAGACCGAAGTCCGCAGAGCAGGCGCAGTAGAGCTGGCCCGCTCGGACAGCGGTCGCCACAGGTCGTTCGTCGTCACAGGTCCACACTAGAGGCCCAGTTATTGAGGCAGAACGCAATTTCGCTTTGCCGAGCAGCGACGCCGGGAAGCGCGGGACATCGTCCCTCGCCGTCGAAGCCGCGCTGCCCTCTCCCTGGGACGGGCCGAGGCCAGCGGCGACCGCGCCGGTTCGGCCGGTGGTCATTGGTCCTCGTTGGGCTACAGCCGACGCGTCAGGGCGGCAGGTCGGGAGACGGCTTTGCTGTTGTGGGCCAGTTCGCCGGGGGCAGACAGGAAAAAGCACAGAAACACTGGCCAACCCGTGCGAGAGCATGTCAACGTAGACAACCTTGCAAAACCCCAGGTCAGAGAGGTGATTGCCTTGAGTGCCGTGCCCGACGCCCCTGGTTTCTCCACCACGATCGAGGCCCTGCGGCTGCGTGAATGGCAACTCGGTCCGGGCCAGCCCACGCTCGTGACGGATCTGTTCTCCGCAGAAGACTTCCACCTGATCGTGGACGACCGCGCGGACGTGCACGTCAGCAGCAAGGACGGCAGGTTCTACCTCGGCTGGTTCCCCAACGGCCGCCCCGGCCCCGACAGGGAGGGATGGATCATCGCTGTCACCGGTACGGCCCGTGTTCCTGGGTACCGCATGATGTTCGGCACGGAGACGCCGGCTGACATCGTTGTCGCCGCCGTGGCGCGCGTGCTGGAGACCTCGCGTCGCGTCTGACGGGTGCCGACAAGTAGTCCCTGACCGGAGGACACATTTCGTGTTCCATCGCTCACCGATCCCCGCCCCAGGAGGCTTTTCGTGACGTCCCCAGAGATGACCGTCCGCGAAGTGATCGATCTGCTGTCCGGCTATGACCCGGACGCCCCGGTCCGCCAGGCCGTGAATCCGTACTTCCCGATGGCTCACCGGCTGGCGCGGGTCGTGCAGAGCGTGGACGAGACCGGCCGGACCGTCGTCTACCTCGCCGAGACCAACGACGCTGACGCGCAGCTCGGCCACCTGCCGCCCGAAGTTGCCGTCGCCCTGGCCTGGCAGGGTCCCGTTCAGGCGCCCCCGCGCCGTCCCCGCCGCATTGCCGGCGGCCAGTAGAACCGCATCGAGCCCTTGGAGGCGCCCCTGTACCCCGACGTCCCTCTCTCTCCGTCCGCTTCGTCCGGCGGCCAGCCCGCGTTCTGGGTCGGTCCCCGGCATCTGGCCGGTGACGATGGGCTCCTCTACGACGCCGTCGCCGACACGCTCTCCGGGCTGGGTTGGACGAGCCTGACGATCGTCCGCGGGCGGCACGAACCGCACGACACGGACGAGGATCGCCAGGTCCTGCGCAGCACCGTCCTGCACATCAGCCCGGACACCCTGCGATGGGCCCAGTGGAGCTTGGTCGACGAGCCGTTCCTTCTGGGCGACCTCCCGATCGCGTGGCAGATCTCCGCCCGCGCCGAGACGGGCAGCCCCCTCGCCCAGTGGTCGGCCTACTTCACCCCCGACGTCCCGGGCGAGGCCGTGGCCGACTTCCTGGTCGCGCTCGACGCCCGCGATCAGCCGGCCGAACCCTTGGGGGGAGCCGAACTGGTCCTCGACGCTGTTGCCACGCACGGCTGGCTCCGCGACATCGACCGGCCCCAGGCGGCAGCAACGGACCCGACCTTCACCTCGCACCTCAGCCTCGGCGACGTACCGCCCCTCATCCAGGACGCCGACCCGCGCGCCCTGACAGCTCAGGCCGACGAGCCGGGACCAGCTGGATGGCAGGCGTGGGCCGAGCCCGCGCTCGGCGCCCCGTGCCTGTGGGCGGTGTCCTTCGGCCCGAGCGTTCCGCACGACCTCGTGGCCGCCTTCGCCTCGTCCCTCAGCTCGACCGCGCCGGTCCTGCGCCGGGTCCTGCCCGAAGCAACCCGGGAGCGCCTCCTGCGCGCCCCGGCCAACTAAGTAGGACTCGGCGCCTTCGAGCTCGAGGAGCGGGGCCTTCACGGGCAGGCCGACCTCCTGGACGATGTGATCGCCTACGTGCGGGCGGTCGGGCCCCGGCCGCCCCTGCGTCGATGGAGCGAGAGCCACTGAACGAGCTGCACCCGACCTCTCGCCAGCTCTACTGCTGAGTTATCCCACCGGCTTGAACGTCCCGCACTCCTGCCTGAACAGCTCCCCGACGTGCAAGGTCACCGTCAGCTTCGTCGCCTGGGTCACGAACTGGTTGGCGATGATCGTGCCGTCGGCGGCCGTCCGTTCCCAGTAGCAGTCCGAGAAGTGGCCGGACGCCACGTAGGTGCCGGGGCCGATCTCCTGCACACCGCCGGCGCCACTCTGGTCCAGCGCCTTCGGATGCGTCTTCACCTCGTAGTCGCCGCCGCTGATGTAGCGCTCGTAGGTGCCGGATGCTGCCTGCTGTACGGCGTCCGTCCACTTCGGACACAGCTTCGGAACGCCGAACTTCAGCATTGCCGCGCCGTCGTCGTCCATTTCGCCTGCCTCGGCAAGCCACTGCCCCGGCGACGAGTTCTCTGCCTGATCTGGCAGAGAATCGCAGATGTCCTGGACGAAGGCCGATGCCGAATCGTAGAAGCGGTCGTCGTACGCCCAGCCCTCCTCATCGGCCTTCTGGTCGATCTCGCCCTCGGGCCCGGACGCGTAGACCGGCTCCTCGTCCTCAACGGCTTCCTCGTCGCCCAGGCCCGCGTCCGGAAGCGTGTCGTCCAGCTCCTCCGTCGAAGCGGACACCGACGGACTGGCTCCCGATTCCTGGCCCGCCGCTGACTGGTTACTCCCGCAGCCCCCAGGGCTATGACCGAGATCACCGCAGCGGCTCCGGCCAACCCCCTACGCAATACCTTCATATTGCACATGCTTCCTTCACTTCGACCCTGAGGGAATATGTCAGCCGCGATCGATGATCATCTGTGACCGGGACGGCTTCGAGTTACGCCTTCGTCAAGCGCGGCGATCGACCCGATCAGGATCGGCGCCGGCTACTACCTCCAATCTGATGGCCCTGTCGCAGCGAAGCCGTACCGCCTCCTGGTGGAGGCGCTCGGCCGGTCTACCCGGGTCGCCATAGCGAAGTTCGCCTGGAGCGGGAGGGAGCGGCTGGGAATCCTCCAGGTTCGAGACGACGCCTCGTGCTGCACGGCTTCACTGGCCCGACGAAATCCTTGATCCCGCTACCCTCGCCCTGGCGCCTTTGCCACCAGTACCCGCGACGGGGCGACATCCGGCACACCATCCCCGAGAAGACCAACAGTTAGGCCGCCCGCCTGCGCTAAGGCTCACGCGGTGGACGACCACCGGGCTTCGACGAACAGCGATACAAGAATCGCAACACCCTTGAACGGGCCCTCAACCGTCTCAAACAGCACCGGGCAGTCGCCACCCGCTACGACAAACGCCGCTACGGCTACCTCGGCACTGCAACCGCCGCAGCCCTCAGTGTCTGGCTTCGAACATGATCGGCCGGACACGGCTTAGGGGAATGGCACCCACGGGCTCCGCCTGCCTCACCAGAACGAAGGTCCGCCTCCGGTACGCCGGAGGCGGACCTTCGCGCGTTACGGCCAGCGATCAGCCGAGGTCCTACGGCCCACGGGAGTGCGTCGATACGAAGGAGCCCCCAGCCGCGTGATGGCGGCTGGGGGCTGGGACTTTTCCGGCTCAGTTCGCCACCGTGGCCTTGGCGAGAGCCTTCTCAAGCTGGAGGTCGACGAGGGCAGGGGAGCCGGAGACGATCACCAGCACACTTCCCTTCCGGATCGCGACCTGCTTCATGACGGTGCTGCGCCCCGCGGCGGAGAAGGTCAGGAGCTGGCTCCACTGCTCATCTCCGAGTCCGTGGGGTGCGGGCAGCTTCTGGGCGGAGACGTCGATCGGGGTGTCGCCGGTGACGACCTGATAGGTCGGGCAGCCGGTCATCGCGTCGAAGATGCGGCCGGTGCCGTCGGACAGCGTGTTCGCACGGTCGCTGTAAAGCTCCTCGGAGACGTCCGAGTTGCTGCCCCCCGCGTACGTGAAGGCGGCCTTCGCCTGGTGCGCGAAGGAGGGCGAGCCGCCGGTCGCCGCGTCGCCGCCCAGCTTGCTCAGGGCCGGGCAGCCTACGACGGTGACGTCGTCGTGGCGGGTCGGCCGCTCGGGCTCGCGCAGGTAGCCGCTGCCGAGGTCGTGCTCGTCGAGCAGGCGCGCCTCCAGCGCGGCCGAGGACAGCGGAGCCGCCTGCGTTCCGGTGTCGGCCGGCTTCCGGGCGGAGGTGGCGGTGTCGGAGGTGGTAGGGGTGATTTCGGTGGAGCAGGCGGGCAGGGCGAGGAGGGCGGCGGTGATGCCGAGGGTGGTGGTGACGACGCGAACGCGCATGGCGGAACTGACCCCTTGGTGCTGGACGGTTGGTCAGTGCGGGCTCGTGGGCCCGGTGGGTTGTCGGGGTGGGGGTCAGTGGCCGAGGTGACGAAGGCAGTCCTCGAACGTGGCGTGTATGGCGTCCGCCGGCCCGGTGTGCCGGTTGTACCAGGCGGTGTCGAGACGGGTCTCCTGCTGCTGGTGGCCTGCCCGGCAGCGTAGCCAGATCTGATCACGGGTGGAGAGGATCAGCCAGTCCCGGTACGTGCCGCAGTCGGCGCAGGCGACCACTTCGCCATCGAGGACCAGGGGCTGCGGCCATGCCGTCATCCTGCCGTCGAGCTGGTCGTGGCTGGGTACCCGCAGCTCCGGCGGGAGGAAGTCGCCGACCGTGACGGCCGGCTCGCTGCGTTCCGGCTCGGCCGCCGGGTTCCCGAGGCCGGGAGGGACCAGGTCTTGCATCTGCTCCACCATCTCAATGAATTGGCGTTGTGCCTCGTTGGGCCCCTTCGCCCGACGGCGTATCCGGTGAAACACTCCGGCGTCCTCCTTGCTTCGTCCTGCTCGCGTCATGATCGTGCCTGACACGCCGGGTGGCTTCAATTCACAAAGCCCACAGTGGCCTTCGGGCAGCTCGGAAGCGCCTTCGTCACCGGGTCTTGCCCGATGCTTCCTCCCCGCCGCGTGACCGGCCGGGCGCCAGGGGCCGGGATGCTGCCTTGGGCGTCACGGACGGCGCCGCCGTCGTTGCGCTCTCAGACAGGCCCGAGGTGTCGGCGGGCAGGGCGGCCGTCTGCCGCAGTCGCCAGACCAGTACGTCGCTCACCGAGTCCGCGGTGGTGAGCTCACGGCGCTCCACCGCATCGGACAGGAGGGTGGCAGGGTCGTGGCCTGCTGCCTCGGCGTCGGCGATGGTCGCGGCCAGGGCGTACCAGCCGGGTTCTGCGAGGATCTGCTCCGCCAACTGCGGCAGCGCTTCGCGCAGCAGCACCGTCTGCCGCTGGAGCAGCGGCTGTCCCAGGCGACGGCCGCGCGCGTGGAGCACGCCGATGGGCTGGGCGGCGGCGGCCTGGTAGGCGGAGCGCAGATGTTCGGCGGCTTGCTGGGCGGCGGCGGCCTGCTGCGCATGTCCCTTCTTTGCGTGCCAGTGCATGGTCGTGGTGATGAGGAAGAGCAGCATGTCGATCGCCATCGCGGTGGTGGCGCCGTCCTCACCGCGGCCCAGCGCCGGCCCGCCATGGACGAGGTCGCGGGCAGCCTGCCGCAGGGCCCGGTCGTGCCCCCGCTCGGCCCGGACGTGGGAGCGGGAGGCCCGCTCGAAGGCAGCCGCAGCCTCTCGCAGTTCGCGACGGGTGTGGGCAGCAGACGTCTTCGCGAGCGCGTCTAGGACCTCCCCTGTCGCGGCGATGTGAGCGGCGGCGACCGCGTCGTCGCCGTGCTCGACGACGGCCACGGCCTGCCACGCGACGGCGGCCGTCCTGCGGCGGGCACCGGCAGGAGCGCGCGGTCCAAGACGGACCGCACCATCCTCCTGCCGGGACACCAGAGCGGACTGAATGCCGGTGCCGGACCAGCGCTCCCGGATGCGGGGCAGGGAAAGATCGGGGGCGAGGCGTGCGCCGGGGTAGAACACCGGCTCGTTGTCCTTGTTCAGGTCGTCGGGCAGGGCGACCTTGTATCCGAGGAGGTCTCCGGAGGGCGCGGCGCGCTTGCGGATCAGGAGGCCGGCAGCGGCCAGCCGGTCGAAGAACTCCTCCTCACCGGCCGTCCCGGCGACGGCGCGTCGCACCGTCTCCCGCAGTTCCTCGCGGGCGGTGCGTTCGCGGCCCTGGCGCTTGGCCTTGTGACGTTCGGCGCTGGTCGGGCGTTTCGCGGCGGTGTCATCCCCCTTGTTCAGGCGGCGCAGGCCCAGCTCGACTTCAAGGGCGCGAGCCTGGGCCTGGACGCGGTGGGCGTCGTGGTCGAGGTCGGGGTTGAAGCCGTCCTCGCGCACGAGGGTGGCGATGATGTGGATGTGGTCGTCGGCGTGCCGTACGGCCGCCCACCGGCACCCGGCACCCTGCGCGGGGGTGTCGATGCCGGCGGCGGCCACCATGCGTCGGGCGACCTCGCCCCACTCCTCATCACTGAGGATCCGGTCTTCCGCGGCGTTGCGGACCGAGAGGTGCCAGACGTGTTTCTTCGGTCGGGCCGCCTGCTCGACGTTCTCCACGGGCTGGTCGAGGAGCTGCTGGAGTTGCTGCAGCGTGGCGTTCGGATCACGGCCGGGGTCGCGGGCGTTGTTGTCCCAGGAAGCGACGAGGTGCGGGTCGGTGTGCTCCTCGAACTGGCCGGGCCCGTAGAGGTAGTAGAGGAGGCCGATGGTGCGCTGCCCGCGCTTCTGGATCCTGGGGATCATGCCGTTGGGAGGGTCCTAGTCCTGGTCGAGGAGCCGGTCGGTGGCGTGCTGAACGCGCTGGACTGCGCGGTGGGTGGCGGCGAGGACCGCATCCAGTTCGGCCGGGTGTGCTCCGGCGTTGACCGCTCGGGCGATCTGGTTGAGATTGCTGCCGACGTGGCCGAGGTACCGGCGGGCGGCGAAGAACTCGGCGATGACCTCACGCTCGCTGGCGACGGCACTTGCGGTCCGTTCGAGGTCGCGGGCGGCGGACAGCGCGGCGCGGGCGAGGAAGCCCGCCGGGGTGAGGCCCGCGGCCTTCGCGCCGGCGGTGATGCGATCGAGTTCGTCGTCACTGAAGCGGGCGTTACGCACGTGCGGGCGCTGGCGGCGCTGGTACTTGCGGCGGCGGACACGCGGCTGCTCAGGTCTGTCCTGTGTCCCTGCTGGCTGCGATCCGCCCTCGGTCGCAGCCTCCACGTCTGGCGACCCCCGGCGCCGGACGAGCCCCTGCCCCACGGGGGCGGGGGAACCCTTGGATACTCCGCTCAAGGCGGAGTATCCAAGGGGATAACTTGCTCGCCCCGAGAATGAGTTGGAGTCGGGAGCAGGTTCCGGGGTGGTGCCCTTTCGGGGCGGGATCGTCACGGGAATTCGGGCCTCACAGAGCGGATGCGGTGCTGGATGGTCGCGGCCAGCGTGATGACCTCGGCCGCTCCCGTCAGGACACGGACGGGCCCGTCGGGCTGGTCCTGGACGAGCCATTGGCCGTTCGGCGCGCGGACGGCCGAGTGCAGGAGGCGCCGGCGGACGAGGACGTCCGCCCAGGCGCCGGCCTCTGCGGCCGTGGGCTCGCATGAACGAAGCGGGAGCGGAATCACGATGCCTCCTTGAAGGGGCGGGTGGCCCGGCCCGCTGGCCGGGCCACCCGATACGGATACTGCGCTGAGCTGCGGATTTGCCGGGCTATCCGCACTCGGGGCAGCGCCCGACGTGGCTGTTGAGCGCCCTCGCCATCCGCTGCTTCGCCGAAACAGCCTGTTTCGCGCTGGACTTCGCCGACGGCCTGCCCGCGTGTCGCTCGGAGTGGGCCAGCATGAAGCCGATCTCCCGCTCGTACTCCGCACGGACGATCTTGAACTTCGGGCAGGTCTTCATCGGGTGCTCCTTGTCTTCGTGGTGTCCTCGGTCCGCAGCTCCTGGAGGACGAGGCTCAACCGGTCGTTCCGGCCGCCCTTCAAGCCCTCTCGGCGGAGGATCTCCCGCAGCTGGACCCGAGTGACGGACTCGTTGCCGTCCCGGTCGAGCAGGGCCGGGACATGGGGACGAACCTGCTGGACGAGCTGGCCCACCGACCGCTCCGGCTCACGCGACGGATGCTGCGTCTGCGGAGTCCGGGACCGGCCCCCAATCCCTGGGCCTTTCGTCTTCGGCGACGTCTCCCGCCGTAGGGGAACCTTGTGTCCCTGGTCCCCGGTGGGTTCGGTCCCCGCGTGGGTCGGTCCCTGGTCCCCGGTGGGTTCGGTCCCCGCGTGGGTCGGTCCCTGGTCCCCGGTGGGTTCGGTCCCCGCGTGGGTCGGTCCCTGGTCCCCGGTGGGTTCGGTCCCCGCGTGGGTCGGTCCCTGGTCCCCGGTGGGTTCGGTCCCCGGGTCCATAGGAGCCAGGGAGTCCGTCAGACCGGTGCTCGGTTCCCGTGGCTCCCGGTCCCCGGCCGACCCTCCGGGACCGGCCGCATCAGTCGGCGTACCCGGGGCTTTCTGCGAGGGGACCGCGGCAGCCGCAGCGACCTGGTGTACCGGGGACCAGGGTGAGGCCAGTGGGACCGTGGCCAGCGCGAGTGCGTGGCGTCGGGCGGCGAGCAGATCGAGCAGCAGTGCGCGCTGGCGCGGGTCGGTGCCGACCGAAGCCCTGCCCAGTGCCCGCGACAGCCGCCGGGTAAGCCGCCGGCCGCGCCATGACTGCTGCTCCTGGGCCGTCCGCTCGGCGAGGCGTGCGGCGAGGTCGACCGCGCGAGCGGTGGCCCGATCCCGGGTGATCTGGGCAGCGTCGCGGTCTCGCGCGGCGATCCCGAGGCGGGACAGAAGCCGCTCGCGTGCCTCCCGGCTCAGGGTGGCGAGCAGGCCGTGTGAGGCGGCGCCCGGGGTACGCAGGCGTACCTCGATTCCCATGGCCAGATGCCACAACGTCGCTGCCATGATCGGGCCGACGAAGGCGCGGACCGTGCCGCCGATGGGGCCGCTCTCGGCGAAGGCGGGGATCACCTGCACCGTGGTGATCACCCAGACCAGGGTGCCCGGCAGCCCAGGCGTGCCCTGGACGGCTAGGTTCTGCCGTGCCATCAGCGCGGTCGCGAAGAGCGACAGCTCGGCCGCGGCGAACATCCCGGCCCGCTCGGCGGTGCCGGCCATGTCGAGGTAGTCGGCGGCGAAGCGCCAGCTCGTGTCCGCGCTGTAGGCGGTGCAGCCCAGGGCGGCCAGAGCGGCGACGTGGACCGCCGGGCCACGCAGGTTCTTCCCCGGTGGTGTGCCGCGGCGCCTGACGGTCCAGGCGGTGAGGGCCAAGGCGAGAGCGGCGGGCACGCCAGCGGCGAGGAGGAGGGGGAGGTCGACGGCGGCGCCGAGGGCCAGAAGGTGGGTCATGCGGCCTTTCCGAGAGAGGCATGCGCCGGAAGCTGTGCCACCGGACGGGACGTCGGCTTCCGCGTGCCGGGTGCTGTGAGCGCCGGTCGGGCTGCGGCGGGGGCGGTCTTCTTCCGCTTCTTGGCGGGCCGTGGCACGCCGTGGTTACGGTCGCGGTCGAACACCTTGTTGGCGGCCTGTCGGAGCAGGTCACGGGCGTGCTTGGGGCTGATGCGCAAGGCGGAGGCGAGCCGGTCGGGCCGCCAGCCGCTGACGTAGGCGTGGTCGATGACGACCTGCCGCTCGGCCTCGGTCAGGTGCACGTCCCGCCCCTGGAAGAACGCGCGGATCCGCTGGTAGTCGAGGCGGTGGCGCAGACCGTCGTGCCACGGACGTCGCTCGGCCTGGGTGAGCCCGCCCCAGACGCCCTCCTTGAGATCGTTCTCCAGGGCGTAGGTGAGGCAGTCGCGACGGACCGGGCACAGGCCGCAGAGTTCCTTGGCCTCAGCGATCGCCTCGTGGTCGCGGGGGAGTGGGAAGAAGACGGCGTCGGCGTCTTCGGGGTCCATGCCGTGGCAGACGCCGCGGGACTGCCAGCTGGTGTCACCGATGCCGCGCAGGCCGGTGACGGGCGCGTCGTGGGTGGTGATGTGGCGCAAGGGATGTCTCCGATGTGCTGCCGCGTCGGCCGGTCTGGGCCTGGCCGTGGAGGTACGCGGCGTCGGGTGCCGGCGGCAGCGCGGACGTGCGCTGCCGCCGTGGCGGGACGGTGGTGAGGCGGCGGTGCAGGGAGGGCACCAGCCGGGTGGGCCGGTCAGGCCATGGCGGGCTGCTGGAGCCGTTCGGTCTGCTGGGCCTGTTGGGCGGTGGCGAGTTCGAGGCGGCACGGGTGCGGCTCGGTGCGCAGGGTGGTTCCGCGTACAGCGCCGGTAGGGCTGATCCGGCGGCGGCGGCATGGTTCTCCCTGCTGTGCCTGGCACCAGTCGCAGCGGACACCGAGGGCGTCGGCCTGTCCCTGGGCGATGGCCTCCTCGCGTGCGGCTCGGGCGGGCCGGTAGGGCGCGAGGGCGGCTCGGGCGGCGGGCGGGATCGGGGATCCGACCTGCTTCAGCCGGGCCTCCAGCTTCGGATCGATCTCGTCGCGACCGCTGGTGATGGCCCTGGCCTGGGCGGGCTGGGCGGTGCCCACGGCGACGGCGTGGCGGGTGCCGATCAGTTCGGCGGTCCAGGCGGACTGGTCGTCCGGATCGATCGACGGCGTGGGGTCGGAATGCCGGGCCAGGCGGTCGCGCCGGTAGCCCTCCCAGGGGCGGCCGATGTCCGCGGGCAGGATCGGGTACGGCGAGACGCGGATGTGCTTCTTGGCGGTGACGCGGGCGTCCCAGCCGTACGGGGTGGCGATCGGCACGTCTTCGAGCAGCTCGTGCCACTGATCGAGCTGTTCGCGGACCTCACCGTCGTCGGTGCGGATGAGGCGGGGGTCGAGCCGGCCGATGTAGGCCAGCAGGGCGGCAATTTCGCGGCGGTCCACGGTGGGGCTACTCCGTTCCGGTCGGTCAGAGGGCAGCGAGGAGGGCAGCCTGGTGCGCCTCGGTGCGGGTCATGGCGCGTGCAGGGCGGTCCCCGGAATCCGGCGTGGCGTGCAGGGCGCGGGGAGCCGGGGGGTGCTCACGGGCCACCCACGCTCGCCAGTCGGCAGCCCAGGCATCCGGGGAGCGCGGCTTGAAGTCCGCTCGGTGCTGGCGCCACTTCGCGTCGGCCGCCAGCAGGCCCTCCTCGCCGAGGCGGTCGAGGTGCCCGTGCTCCTGAGTCCAGGTGTGGGTGGCTGGGTCGATCTCCCACGCGGCAGCCGGGACGACCGCGGCACCACCACTGCTGTACCTACGGTTCAAATCCGGTTCACTACGGTTCTGTGTAGCGGAAACCGGTACACCGCTGTGCCGGTTTCCGGTACGTCGAGGTGCCGGATTCCGTCGGGACCTGCCGGTTTCCGGTACTGCCGGTTTCCGGTCCCTCGCGGGGGAAACCGGCACCTCGCGGGGGCGGATTCCGTACCGGCGCAGGACCGAGAGCCGCAGCTGCAGGTGTGGCTCGGGCTCGTCCGCCGCCTCCTGATCCTCGCCCTCCTCCTCGGCCTCGGCCAGGGCAAGGGCCTTCGCGGCGAGGGGGAGGCGGTAGACCGTGCTGCGCTGCGGGCCGACGAGGTCGTCGAGTTCCTCCAGCTCGTCGGCCTCCTTCAGGCGGACGAGGGCTTCACGGACGGTGGAGACCGAAGCGCGGGTTCGCTTGGCGAGGCTCGACAGAGAGGCCCAGGAGACGCACTGCTCGTCGGGCACCCGGTCGGCGATCGACAGCAGGACCAGGCGCGAGACCCCCTTGCTGGCGCTGTGTTCCCACACCCACTCGCGGGCTTCGCTGCTCATCGGCCGCTCCCGCCGGGGGAAAGGCGCCGGCGGGTACTGGGCGTCGTGGTGACGCGCTCCGGCCCGGGGCATGAGGGCGCCGAGGCGGAGGTGTCTGCCGCGCAGGCCGAGCGGAAGGGCCTTTTGCGCAGGGCAGGAGGCATGTAAGAATCCCCTTTGCAGTGTTGCCACGCTGACGCGCCCCGTAGCAAGGGATCAGCGTGGTGATGGTGGGCACCCCGCCTCTCAGGACTTAGCCGAGTCCTGGCGATGAGGCGTTACGTGCCGTCAAGCGTTCGGCGTCCGGGATTAGCCGTCTCGGGCGCCGTCGCTGTATACGGATCCAGGTAGTCCGTGCTTGCTGTGCTCCTCTCGCCGTGCGGCCCTCGGGGTTGGCCGGGGGACGACGAACATACGCACGCAGCCGCGTCAAGATCCAGAGTTGGTACTTAATCTCTGTAGTAGTTGCAGAGAGTGATGCCTCTTTCGGATCGCGTAGCCGCGCGATCGCAGGAGGGGCAGGCGCATCGCCCTGCCGGGCTGTACCCGACCTGGGATGGTGCGCGGTGGAGGCGCAGGGCAGGGCGTGCCGCACATGCGTTGCGGATCACGTGCTTCCACTGCCGTTCGCGCTTTCCGCTCGAAGATCAAAAAATCGATGTCGCGCCAGACGTGATGCAAGTCGCTACTTGAATGTGGTGTGCGCCACCTCATTCAATGTCTCGCCGCCGGTAAACACGAAGGAGTCACCCTTGGGGGCGGCCCGCGTCACACGGAAACGTGCTGGCGAGGAAGAACTTTCCATATTGGGGATCATCGCGTCAACTGGTGTTAATGACGAGGTAGGGTGGTTGAACCGTGACGGGATCTCGTGTCTGGAAAGGATCATGGAAGAGTCAGCAGAGGGCGGTCCGCCGAGTTGCCAGGCGGTAACTCTGGGCGAGCGGCTCAATCGCCTCTTTGAAGCAGTGCACCCCCCTGGCCGTGGCCCCTACAGCAACGCTGAAGTTGCAGCTCTGATGGGGGAGCGGGGTCTGGAGTCGGTGACTGCCACGTATCTGTGGATGTTGCGCACCGGCAAGCGGGATAACCCGACGAAGCGTCACCTGCAAGCGCTGGCAACCTTTTTCGGTGTCCCCCCGGGTTACTGGTTCGACGATGAAGTCGCCGAAAAAACGTCGCAGGAACTGGAGTTGCTCCAGTTGCTCCGCGATTCGAAGATCAAGAACGTCTTGCTCCGCCTATCCGATGTATCCGCGGACGGAAAGGATGCGGTTCTCGGTCTCGTGGACAGTGTCAGGGAAATGGAAGGGCTTCCGCCCTCCGAATAGCCGGTCTCCGGCTGCAGTTCAGAAAAGATCAAGGAACGCAATGTGGCCTGCGCGTAGGCGCCGCCAGGGTGATCTCCTGGCCGAGCTAGACCTGCCCCACGTGACAAATATCCGCGACTTGCGCAACGAGGTCGCTCGTCGTGCGGGTCGGACGGTAGTCCTGGAACCGAGGGAACAGGCTCCCTCGGTGTGCGGGGCCTGCGCCGTCACGCAGAGTGCGATCTACGTGTTCTATGACCCGCGGACGAGCCCCATGCACCAAGATCACATCATCGCCCACGAGTTCAGCCACTTGCTCCTGGGCCACCACGAGGACCGCCCGATCTCGGCCCTGGCCTCATCGCTCATCACCACGATGGACCCTGCGGTGGTGCAGATGATGCTCGGCCGAACCAAGTACGACGACGCCGAGGAGCGCGAAACCGAATCCCTCGCGTCACTCCTGCAGCGCCAGATCATCGACTGGTCGCTCCGTAGCGACGACTCATCAGGAGACGACGTGCAAGACCGCGTCACGCACACCCTGCTGCGCCGGCGGGAGGCACGGTCATGAAAGACGCGCTCCACCCGATCAGCCTCGTCGTCGCCATCCTGGGATTCCTCTGCCTCCTACGCGACCTTCCCGGACGGCGCCGCGACCCTGCCTCCATTGCCCTGGCCGCGTTCTTCCTTCTATCGGGCATGTCCTTCGCGTTCTCGATCACCCCAACATGGCAGTACCTCGACCGCGCGCTGGGCATCGTGAACTTCTCCGTACCACTGGCGATGGGATGCGTGGTCGCACTCATGGCCTGCCAGCAGGTCGTCCTCACGTACTGGGGCTCCACGCCGGACGTGGCGCGCCGGAGAGCGAAGGCATGGCTCGGCGCCGGCCTCGCGGTGATCGCGGGCCTCCTGGCCCTGTTCGCCCAACTCACGCCCAGCACATCGCGGCCGGAAAACTTCACGCTGTACTACGCCCACGACGACGCCTACGCCGCCTACCTCACCCTCTACATCGCGGCCTACACATTCGCCGAGGTGTACCTCACCCGCGCCTGCTGGCGCCTGGCACGCCGCAGCCCCCGCCTCTCCGTACGCTCTGGTCTTCGCATCGTCGGTGCCGGAGCCCTCGTCACCCTGGGATACAGCGCCGTCCGGATCGGCGACGTCGTCGCAGGAATCTTCGGCGGGTCCCTCGCGAACTGGGAGAGCTTTGCCTGGATCTGCGGGGATACCGGCGCGCTGCTCACCCTCGTCGGCTTCCTCATCCCCGCCGCCGCCGACCAGTTGCAGCAGACCCTCTACCGGATCAAGCAGTACCGCAGCCATCACGGCCTGCGCCCCCTGTGGCTGGCCTTCTACAGCGAAGCCCCGGAGATCGAGCTGCCCCTCGACCGCGTCGATCCGGCGCAGCGCCGTCGCTTCCGCGGAATCGGAATCCGCCTCTACCGACGAGCGATCGAGATCAGGGACGGTCGCTTCGTGATCCGTCAGTACCTCGATGCTGACGTCCGTGAGCAGAGCGAGGCTCGCCATCGGGCAGATGGCCTCATCGGCCACGAACTGAACGCGGCCGTCACCGCCGACCAGATCCGCGCCGGCATCCAGGCCCGCGCTGCCGGAGTACGCCCTGCCGCCGGCCGCCTCACCGACTTCGCCGACGCAGAACGCCAGACCGCCCAGCCGATGGACGACATCAACGCCCTCCTCGACGTCGCCCACCACCTGACCCGTGAACCTGCCCGCGCCCCCCACCGTGAGCGAGTCCCCGCATGACCCCCGACCTGACCGCCCAGCCCGCCCACGCTCAACTGCGAGCCCTGCAAAGCGGCGAGATATCCAGCCGCGAACTTCTCGACCTCCACCTGGCCCGCATCGACGCCAGCTCGATCAACGCCGTGGTCACCCGCGACGATGACGCGGCCCACCGCGCGGCCGAGGCCGCAGACAACCGCCGCGCCCGCGGCGCAAGCACCGGAACCCTCGACGGCCTCCCGCTCACGATCAAGGACGCCTTCGAGACCGCCGGCCTGCGCACCACCAGCGGCGCAGAGGATCTGAAGGACCACGTTCCACAGCACGACGCCGACGCGGTCGCCCGACTCCGCCACCAAGGCGCAGTGATCATGGGCAAGACCAACCTTCCCGCCTACTGTCAGGACCTGCACACCGACAACAGCCTGTTCGGCGCGACCCTCAACCCGCACGACCCACGTCACACCGTCGGCGGTTCTTCCGGCGGCTCTGCTGCGGCCGTCGCCGCCCACCTCACCCCCGCCGACCTCGGCAGCGACCTCGCTGGCTCGCTTCGCCTTCCGGCTCACTACTGCGGCGTCTACGGCCTGCGACCCACGCTCGGCCTCATCCCGGCCCGGGGCCACATACCCCGCCCGCCGAGATGGATCACCAGCAGCGACATGGTTACCCCCGGCCCCCTGGCACGCCACCCTCGCGACCTCGCTCTGCTCCTCGACGCACTGACGACACCAGCGCCCGCCGAGAACACCCCTTGGCGCCTCCAGCTGCCCCTCGCGCACCGATCGATGGACCAGCTCCGCGTCGCGCTCTGGGTCGAGGACCCGAACTGCCCCGTCGACGAGATGACGGCCCAGACACTCGACGCCGTCCAGCATGCGCTGACTGCCGCTGGAACGAAGGCCCGCCGCACCACGGGGCCCGTCAGCTTCGCTGATTCCCTCCGGCTGTTCGAGCAGCTCCTGCACGCCACCGCGACCGCCACCAGCGACGACGCAGCCGGCGCCGCCGAACTTGCCGCCGCTCGGGAACTGCAGGAAGACGACACGAGCCCGCGCACCGTGATGCTTCGTGCCCGGACGCAGACACACCGCACCTGGCTCCGCGCCAACGAAGAACGCCTCCGCCTCCGTGAGACCTGGCAGCGCTTCTTCACCGACGCCGAGTGCGACGTACTCATCACGCCGGTCGCCCCGACCCCTGCCATCCCGGCTGGCAGCCGATCCCTCGCGGTCGACGGCGTCCAGCGGAGCTTCTTCGACCAGACCGCCTGGGCCAACCTCACCAGCCACGTTGGTCTGCCCAGCCTGGTCGTACCGGTACTCCGAACCGAGGGAGGACTCCCGATCGGCGTGCAACTCGTGGGACCGGCGTACTCGGATCGAACCCTGATCGCCGTAGCCGAAGAACTTATGTCACTGGAGATACCTCGCTAAGCGTCGAGGGAAGAAGCATAGCGAGCCAGCGGCACATCACTTCGAGACAGGAAGTGACGGCGTTCTCCCATGGCTCACCATGGTCGCCAGCCCTAGGGCGGATCGGCCCGGGCGCCGCCCCACGGCGAAAGGGCGGCAATACCCGGGCCAGCGCCAGCTTCTACTGCGGCCCGCCCCCCGTGGTTGCCCGAGGCTGATGGTGATCCTTGAAAGGCAAAGAGCGCCATCAAGCGGGCGCAGTAGGCTCGAACCAACGTCCGCTCCGCCGCTCAGCGTGAGGCTCGGCTACGCGAGAGCTTTCGATTCGGGATCTTGTGGGGGAGAGTCCCGTGGCGGACAAGTCGGGCCTGCCCCAGGAGCCCCCGCCCATGTCGCCCCAGGCGAACTATGTGTACGACGAGGCCAGCGCTCACCACTGGGCGGAGGTCACGCGTGACGCCCCTGATGCGTGAAGGAGCCCAGGCAGCCGAGTAGATGTCTCGACAGGCGCCCAGCAGCTCCGTGTGCGTCATGCTGGGGGCGCACTGAGAAGAGAGACGCGCTGGTCAAGGTCTGCGGCACCGTGGATCTTCCGCTTCGTGTAGAGCGTCAGAGTGGCGCGGATCTGGTTCAGCTCCTGGCGGGCACGGTGCGAGTCGAGGTCGCCCATCAAGTCCAAAGAGCGGCCCCACATGATGACGGCCTCCTCGGGGCGGATCTGGGCGGCGAGCGCGTTGCCGATGTTGGCGAGGGTGAGTGCGCGCCCCCGGCGATAGGTGTCCTCGACTCGTTCGTTCAACGCTTCGCGGTAGTGACGTTCGGCCGCCGCGTGGTCGCCCATTTCCGTCAAGGTCCGGCCTGTGTGGGAGGCCACGACCGCGGCAGTGGGGCCGGCGGCTGCCGCGTAGAAGGGGAGGCCGCACGATCCGGCGGATGCGGCTTCCTGTGCTGCGGCGATCAGACTTGCAGCTGCAGCGCGGTTGCCGTTGGCACCGTGGGCTCGGGCGGCAGTAATGAGCAGGAGCGCCTCGGTGTGCCGGTCGACGCGGCCCCGCGCGCGGGCGAGCGCGGCTTCGGCCAGATCAACGGTTCCCGCCGGGTGACCGAGGTCGAGGGCCTGGTGGGCGAGTGCCCGCATGGTCCACGCGGCCAGCCCGGCCGGGTCGGCCTCGCAGGCGAGTTGGAAGGCGAGGTTGTAGAAGTGCTGTGCGGGGCCGGGTTTTCCGGCGTCGTGGCATTTCCAACCGACCAGCGTTGCGTGGGCGGAAGCGGCCTCGAATGCGCTGCGGCGGACGTCGCTGTTCTGAAAAGTGCCGCTGAGCATGGGGGAGATGACGTCGCTCAGGAACACGGCGATGACGGCGAGCCCGTGTCCGCCGCCGAGACGTTCGTCAGCCGCCCGGAAAGTCTCGGTGAACTGACGCACCGTGGCTACTTCGGAGGTGCTGACTCGGCGGTTCGTTCCTGCGTCGCGCAGGGTCGCAGCGGCGGTCTGGGGGGTGATCACCGAGAGCGGGTATGTGAGCGCGGTGTAGGAGAAGGCGACCTTCAGAAAGTCGCGGCGGTTGTTCACGATGAGTCTCCCGAGGTCGTATGCGCGGGCCTCGGGGGGCGCGACCGTGAGCTCGGTGCTGTTTCCTTGGCCTAAGCCGAGTTCGGTGACCGTCACGGGCCGCCGCAGTTTCCTGCTGAGCGCCTCGGCCACGTAGAGGGGGGTGTCCCCGGCCGGTATGGCACCGCTTGCGACCCAGGCATGGACAGCGGAGCGGGAGGTGCGCACGGTGACTCCCGCTTCTGCCGCGATCGCCCTGGTCGCCTTGGCCAGCGTTTCGTACGTGAGGCCGGACTCCGCGAGGATCTCGGCCAGTTTGTCGTTGCGCTCTCTGCGTGCTGTCACAACCCCCCCTGGCGGTTGCGGAGAACAGTGCACCTGTCCTGCGCCCGTCCACGCTATCGCCGCGACGCTCCGCAGACTTTCGGACCGACGATGCTGCGGGCCGACCGATCGTCCTCGCCTGCTGATGCTCAGCCATGTTCACGGCCTCGTGTCTAGAGCACCGGCGGGCGTCCCGCGCGAGTCAACCGCCATACGGTGGTCCAGGAGATGGGGCTGCGCTCCCCGTGACCGCCGCGCAGCCCCTCCCACAGACCGACGAACCAGGTGGCCAGCGCCCTGGGCGAGGAGAGGGTTCGGTAGCTGGTGATGCCGATCCAGGCCCCGATGTAGAGGGGGACCAGCAGCGCCGGCAGACGTCGGTAGGCGACCCAGACACGGTTGCGCGCGACCAGCCGCATGTACAAGGCGTGGCGGGCCGGGTCCGTTGCCGGGTGGTGGACGATCACCTCGGGGGCGTACCAACCGGTGTGACCGGCGTCCCAGATACGGAACGCCAGATCGAATCCCTCGTGGTAAAGGAAGAAGTGGCCCGGCCAGCCGCCGACGCGGTCGAAAGTCTCGCGACGGACAAGGAGGACGCCCTCCGCCATCGTGGTGACGGTTCCGGGGCGGGTGGGGTCACCTGCCCGCAGCCGGGGCACCCACCGGCGGACGGTGACACCGGTGTCGGGGTCGCTGATGCGCGGCTGGATGTAGGCGGCCTCGGGGTGGCGACGGGCCTGCGCGACGAGCTGGGCCAGGACATCGTGTGTCGGCAGAACGGCGTCGTTGTCGAAGAAGAACAGGTACTCGCCCGCGTCAGGCCCGGCGAGGGCGGCGGCTCCGACATTGCGGCCTTCGGGGATGCCCACGTTCTCCGGCAGGGTGACGACCTTGACACCCTCCGGGACGTGATCGGGGTGGCAGCCGTTGCCGACGATGACCACACGCAGGTCGATGCCCTGCTGGGCGAGGAGGGAGGCCATGGCCTTCGGGAACTCCTCCGGCCGGTCGTTCATGGTCAGCACGACCGCATCGACCTGGGCGAGCTTCGGGGGGACGCTCATGCCGGCTCCGGGATCACGCTGCGGGTCCGCGGTGGCTCTCGCTGCCAGCCAGTCAGCCACCTTGCTCTCCCTCGTGTCGTTCTACGGCCCACCATACTGGTTGCGATGTCGGCTTCTGTGCTGATGTTGGCGGGCCGGCTCCAGGTCGTCAGCGAGAAGAACTCCCGTTCGCATGGGATGCCCGGCTGCACGAGATTCCGGTGATCCCAGTGAACAGCCCTGTGACAAGCAGCGACAGGGCCTGACGCCGGTGAAGCCGTTCATCTTGTTCATGATCAGTAAGGCTGGTTGGTGATCACGAACGCGATGAACAGGGTCGTGTCCGCTCGTGTCTATCGGTGAGCGGGACGGCGTCGTTCACTGTGAGAGCTTCGATCCGCCAGACGCTGGACCCCGGGTGGAGAGAAGACCGCCGCCGGTCGACACCGCCATGGCCGGCCCTGATCGGCTGGCTGCTCCCGCCCCTGACCGGAGCGCCACGCACCATCCCTGTCCTCACGCCGGCTCGGCGTGCACTTCGCGCAGCGGGCGCGCCCGAAGGGAGAGCCTCGTATGCAGTCCACGACGAACCCGGCTGCCTCGGCTGCGGGCTTACTGTCCGCGATGACCGTCCGGAACGCGGCGACCGTGGCGGTACCGCTGCCGGGGCGGCTGCGGATCGTGGTGGCCTCGGACGCGGCCGGCGCGCTCCACCGGCGTCAACTGGCCGCCGACCTTGCTCTCCATCCGCTCGTCGCAACCCTCATCGACCTGACGCCCAGCACCCCGCCGCCCTATCCGGACGCGGCCTTCGCCGCCGCCCGGCTGATTGCCGAGGGGCACGCGGACCGGGCCTTGCTGGTCTGCCACACAGGCATGGGCATGGCGGTCGCAGCGAACAAAGTGCGCGGCGTTCGCGCCGTCACCGCTCATGACCCTTACAGCGTCGAGCATGCCGTCCGCTACACGAACGCCCAGGTGCTGTGCCTGGGGCAGAAGATCGTCCCGCTGGAGTCAGCCCGCGAGCTGCTGGCCGTCTGGCTCGCCCACCGCTTCGATCCCGCTTGCTCCGCCGCGGTGAAGGTTGCTGCCATCACCGACTTCGAGCATGCCCGGGATCACCGGCCGGCCTGAACGCTGTCGAGACCGCTCGGGCCATGCGGCCCACATTCCGATCCGCACCCGAAAGGGGGGGGCTCCGGCATGGAGCTGTCCATCACCCGCTCGACCTTGAACAAGCGCAGCCCGTACGCCGAAGCAGTGCGCTCGGCCCACGCGGCCGGCTTCCGACACGTCGAACTATCCGCCGACAAGTGGCGTACCGCCCTCGCCCAGGACCCCGCCCTGATCAACCTGCTCGACGCCGATGGGTTCGGACCTTGGCACGCCGGGTGGAACCTGCGCCTGGGCTGGAACACCGCCCGCTGGGCGCAGGCCGTCACCGGCACCCCGGCCGCGATGGACTTCACCGCCGGCCTCGGGGCTCGCAGCGGCACGCTCGTCCTGCCGCACGTCGACGACACCGGCGCTCCGATCCCTGGTCCGGCCGAGGTCGAGGACCGCATCGGAGCCGTGGCCGATCTCGCCGCCGAGCGCGGCCTGAACGTCTGCGTCGAGTACATGGGGCTGCGCCCCAGCGATCCGCCGGAGAACGGCGTGCGGACCCTGTCCGGCACGCTCGGTGTGCTCGCCCGGGTGGGCCGATCGAACGTCGGTCCTCTGATCGACTCCTACCACTGGCACCTGTCCGGTTCCCCCGGCCTTGAGCAGATCCCACCGGAGATGCCGCTGTGGGTGCACTTCAACGACGCCCCGGCCGGCATCGAGGCGGAGCGGCTGCGCGATGAGCACCGGGTACTGCCCGGCGAGGGCGTCATCGACCTGCCCCGGCTCCTGGCCGAGCTGGTTGCCTGGGGCTGGACGGGACCGGTGAGCGTGGAGGTCAAGCACCCCGACCTGCACGCCATGCCCACGCTGGACGCCGCCCGCGTCGCCTACCGTGCCGCACACCATGTTCTTGACCGCGCAGGCCATGCCCCCGCTGGGGGCCGGCCGTGACCACTGCCCGCGCCGACGTCTCGGAGACGGCACTGCGCTGGCCGGAACAGCCCGCCCTCGGCGGCTGGTACACCCAGGACGAGATCGACGCGGTCATGCAGACCCTGACCGATTCCGCCGACTGGCGCACCGGTTTCCGGGCCAAGGCGCAGGAGATGACGTTCGAGGACGCCTTCGCCGCGCACGCCGCGGTCCCGTTCGCCATCGCCTACAACGGCGCTGGCACCGCGATGGACCAGGTCCTCGCCTGCCTCGACCTGCGACCGGGCGACGAGGTGATTTCCGGCGCGCTTAACTTCGTTGGCCCGCATCTGTCCGTCCTGCGCGCCGGCGCCCGCCTCCTCCTCGCTGAACCGTCGCCCGGCGGGTTCAATCCCGACCCCGAGCACGTCGCCCGCCTCCTGACTGGCAGAACCCGGGCCATCCTCGTCACCCACATGAACGGCCAAGTCGCGGACCTGCAGCCGCTGCTCGACCTGGCCGAGCGCCACCCTCACCCTGAGTACGGCCCCGCCCGGATCGTCGTGGATGCGGCCCGCGCGGTGGGCGCGGAGACCGACCTCGGGCCGGTCGGCCGCGCCGGCTGGGCAAGCGTCTTCTCCTTCCAGAGTAAGAAGGGGATGACGACCCTGGGCGAGGGCGGCATGATCACAACGCGTGATGAGGCCCTGGCCGTGCGGCTGCGCCGCCTGCGCAGCTTCGGCAAGGGCCGCTTGCTGGGCAGCAACTTCAAGATGACCAAACTCCAGGCCGCCGTCGGACTGGTCCAGCTTCGCCGTCTGCGGGACATGAACGACCGCCGGATCCACCTGGCTGAGCAGCGCACCGAGCATCTGCGCGACCTCCGTATCCCGGGGCTGGTGCTGCCGCCGAGTATCGGCCGTGCCCACACCCACTACCTCTACAACGTGCTGCTCCCCGAGGACTGGGGCGCGGCAGGGCGTGACGAGGTGCGCCGCCTGCTCGCCGGGCGGCACGGCGTCGGCAGTCTGACGGGCGAGCGGCCCACCCCGCACGGGCACGAGCTGATCGCCCGCGCGACCGCCGGGCAGCACCTGCCGGCTGCCAAGCGGACCGCCGACCGAGCGCTGCACCCCTGCCTGCACCCGCTGATGAGCGACGCGGAGAACCGCGAGATCGCCGAGGCGATCGGCGATGCCGTCCGCACGGCGGCCGCCACCCGCACCTGAGGACGCGTGCACCGGCCGGGCCCGCCCCGGCCCTGGTCCCACCCCCGAGGGGAGTACCTGGATGACAGCCCGGCCGCTGACCGGTATCACCGCCACCACCGACGTCCACTCCAGCCTTCAGCGCGCCCCCGCGCTGCTCGCCCACCTCCACCGGGCCCGTCAGCGGCACCTGGTCGTCGACGCCGGCGACTGGTTCGAGGGCACCGGCTACCACCAGCTCGGCGGCGGCGCCGTCGAACGAAAGATCCTCACCCGCCTCTACGACGTCGTGGTGCCCGGCAACCATGGCTTCGTCAACTACCTGCGCGACCAGGACCTGCACCGCGTCGCCGTGTGCGCCAACATCACGCGCGCCGACGGCAGCCCCGCGTTCCACACCCTCTACCGAACCCTCATCGGCGGCCGGCGCGCCGCCGTCACCGGCATCATGGGCCCCGAGGCGTTCGACGCGATCCGTGTCTCCCAGCGCCCCGGCCTCCGCCTGGTCGATCCAGTACACGCCCTCAAACGCCTGGCCGCCGCCACTGCCGACGTCGACACGTGGGTGCTGCTCAGCCACGCCGGCTTTGACCACGACCTCGCCCTCGCCGACGTTGTGCCCCACCTCGACCTGGTCTTCTCCGGCCACTGCCACAGCGGCGCCCGAGGCCCCACCACCGCTGGGAAGGCCCTGGTCCTCAAGGGCTGCGAGCACGCCCGCGGCTACGCCCAGGCCGAACTCCACCCCGACAGGCGCTGGAGCGGCGGCCACCACGCTCTGCCCGAACGCAGCAGCGTCCCGACCGAGTTGGCCGACATTACGGCCTCGATCGACCGCCTGTCGGCGCGCCTCACCGAACCCCTCGGCGCCATCTCCTCCTCCTGGGCCCGTACCACCCCCGACCGCCACGCCCTCCTGACCGCTGTCGCCCGCCGCCTACATCACCAACACGACCTGCCAGTCGTCCTCTCCGACAGCGGACTGCGCCCAGCCCGACTCGGCACCACGCTCACTGCCGCCGACCTGTTCGCCCTGGAACCCTTCGCCAACCAGCTGATGATCGCCGACGCCCCCGCCGACTGGACCGCCTGGCTCCGGCATCACACCGCCGCGCATCTGGCCGGCCCGATCGCCACATGGCCCGAGACACTCCCCGCCACAGCGCGCCGCGTCCTCACCAGCGACTACATCGCCGAGACCTTCCTGCCCGGGGAGCCGCAGCCGACCGGACTCATGGTCGCCGACACGCTGCGCGCCGTCCTCGCCCCTTCGCCCCTCACCGACTCCCGCTGACGCGACAGGACAAGCCCGTGACCGCAATCGCCAGAGAGACCGACCGCATCCGCCGCCGCGAAATTCACCTCCACGGCCCTTACACCCGCCCTCGCCGCCCCGACGACCTTCGCGTGGTGTTCCTCTCCCCCTACCAGCACGCCTACAGCCTGCTCGCCACCGGACCCATGGCCTTATACGACCTCGTCAACCGGAACCCCGACATCCCGGCCATCGCGGAACGAGCCCTCGCCTACGAGTGCCTCGTCGCCGACGCCAACCGGCTGCGCACCCCTGACGGCGAGCCGTACCGCTCGATCGAGAACCCCACCCCCGTCGCCGACGCCGACATCGTCGGCGTGAGCGTCACCAACGCCGGCGACCTGCACTCCGTGCTGCGCCTGCTGGACGTCGCTGGCATTCCGCGGCGTAGTGCCGACCGCGCCGTGGGCCGCCATCCCCTGGTCGTCGGCGGCAGCGGGGGCTTGGCAAACCCCGAACCCATGGCCGACTTCCTGGACATCGTGGCCCTCGGCGAGGCCGAGCGCTCCTTCCTCGACCTGATCCGTCTGGTCCACCAGCATCGAGACGGCGCCCGTGCCGCGCTCCTGGAACAGGCCGCCCGCATCCCCGGCCTGTATGTCCCATCTCTCTACGAGCACGCCTCACTGCCCGGCGGCGGCACCTCCGCGATCCACGCGCGCACCCCTGCCGCCCCCGACACCGTTCGCCCGCAGTACCTCACCCCCCGCGACCTCGGACCCGCGCACTTCACCTCGCCGATCAGCGACGGAACCTGCGCGCTGATCATCGCCAACCTCGGATGCAAGCACTCCTGCCACATGTGCACCCTCGGCACCCCGCCCTTCCGCAACGCCCCGATCGAACAGCTCACCGACTACGTCGACACCCTGGAGCAGCACGGCATACGGAAGATCATCATCAGCTCCCCGACCTTCACCCAGTACCGGCATCGCGACGCGCTCCTTGACCGCATCGCCGCCTACGCCGACCGCGCCCCCGAGCCCGTGAGCGTGATCATCGGATCGGTCCGCGCCGACGAGGTCACCGCCGGATACCTCGACACGGTCGCCCACTTGGACCCCGGCCACCTGTTCACCGAACTCAGCCTCGACGCCCCCCGCGGCGTGATCACCATCGCCCCCGAGTTCGCCGCCGACAACCTCGTCTCCCTCTTCGGTAAGACGATGGACGAGGCCAAGGTCGGGCGCGCCCTGGACCTGTGCCGCGCCACCACGCACTTCGGCACCGTCATGCTGTATTTCATGGTCGGCGCCCCCGGCGAGACACAAGCGGAGCGCCTGGCCATCGCCGACTACGCCCTGCGCGTCTTCGAGCGCCTGGGCCGCCCGGACGGCGCGGTCATCGTCAAACTGCAGCAGTTCATGCCCCAGCCCGGCACCGTCAGCCAGCGTCTGCCCATGGCGGACCCCGACCTCGTGAACGGGTGGGTCACCGCAATCCGCGACCGCCTCACCTACCTGGCCGGCCCCACCCACGACCGCTTCCGAGTTCTGTGGGGCGAGCACTCCCGGCTGCTGCTCGAAGCCGTGTGCGGCCGCGGCGACCGCCGCGTCGGTCACGCCCTCGAACACCTCCACGACGCCGGCACCGACTTCACCCACCTCACCAAGGCACAACTCGACCATGCCTTGGCCCTCCACGGCCTCACCTTCGACCAGCACCTGCGCACCATGGACACCGCGCTCCTGCCCTGGCACGTCATCAACACCGTCAACCCCGAGCAAGAGCGCACGCTCGCCGCCGCCCTACACGCACGCACGGCGATCCCCGCGTGACGCGCCACCGCCCGGCGCTGCGCACCGCCCTGCCCGGCAAGCACCGCCTGCCCTCGGCGATCGACCCGGCCGAGCACGCCTTCTACGTCCGCACCCGTCATACTGGCGCCACCCTCACCCACCTCGCCGGCGCCGTCCTCGTCCACCAGAACAGCCTGCTGCGGCACGCCTTGGCCGCCCACCCCGACGCCCAGCTTCTTACCGGGTGGTCGAGCGCCGACCTTCATCTGCTGCGCCACCGCGATCACGACGTGGCCCTGTGCTCGGGCATCGGCGCCGGAGCACCGGCCACCGCGCTCGTCATCGAGCAGCTCACCGCGCTAGGCGTCCCCGCGATCGTCTCCATCGGCACCGCCGCCTCCCTCATCCCCACCCTCGGGCCGGGCGACATCGTGCTGTGCGAGAAGGCGCTCCGCGGGGAAGGAACTTCCGGTCACTACCTGCGGCCGAGCCTCTTTGCCCACCCCGAACCGCAACTCACCACCGCGCTCAGCAGCGAGCTGAGCGCCATCGGCGCGACGTGGAGCACGGGACCGTCCTGGACGACTGACGCTCTCTACCGCGAAAGCACCACCGAAGCCGTCCTGTACGCCGGGCACGGCATCCTCACCGTGGAGATGGAAGCGGCCGGGGCGTTCGCCGTCGGCCAGCGCCGTCACCTGCCGGTCGCCGCCGCGTTCGCGATCGCAGACTGCCTGGTCAACCGAGCACCCCGCACCGACTCCCCCCACACCGGCAACGCCTTACGGCAACTTCTGACAGCGGCCCTCAACGCCCTCACCGCGCACGGCCCGCCCCCGGACAACGCTCCGATCGGTACGGGGATGGACGACCACGACAGGGAGCAGGCGAAGCCCCGTGGCTGAAGATCCACTCAAGGGCCTGTTCGTCGTCATTGAGGCCGCCGACGGCTCCGGCAAGACCACGATCGTCGACCACCTCGTGCCCGCCCTCTTAAGCACGGGCCGGGTCGTGCGCAGGATCGACCGGGCCCTGCCCGACGGCGACCACGCTCACGCCGACCTCGTCCGCGCCGTCGACCGCCTGTTCCGCTCCGCCGACGCCACCGACGCCGGCTGGGAACACCTCAGCCTCGCCGCCGCCGTCCAGTACCGATCCATCCTGCACGCCCAGATCGCCCCCGCCATCGCCGCAGGCGAGATCGTCATCGCAGAGAGCTGGTGGGACAAGACCTGGATCCGCCTGGGCGTCGAAGCCGCCATCTACCACGGTCACAGTCCCGAGCAGCAGCACGCGTTCACCGCCTGGCAGCGCAGCCTCCTCCCGGCCGACCCGCAGTGCTTCACCGTCCACATCGACACCGCCCAGGAGGACCGCACCGCCTGGTACCGGGCTGCCGGCTGTCCCGACCCGTACCTCGACCACACCGGCAACCTCAGCCACGACCCCCACGGCTTCGGATGCTTCACAGAACGCATTGCCACCGGCCTGCGCGCACTCGCCACCGAGCTGCACTGGCCCACCGTCACCAACGATGCCAGCCGCACCGCCGCCTCGGTCGCCGCCAAACTCCACCGCCTCATCGCCGACCGCGGCAGCACGTGCACCCGACGTATTGGGAGCGCTGGTTCGAGTTGAGCGTGAGCATCTTCGTGCCGTTGTGTCAGTAGCCCCGTACGGCGTCGTCGTCCTCGTTGCCGACGACCATGCCGACCCGCTCACCGTGCAGCCGCAGCCCATACTCGTCCACCTCGAACGGCGAGTCCTCACGGCTCAGCGAGAGACCTGCGACGTTGTGCACTGGACCGGCACGCGCGCAGGCTCGCGCGCGTGCCGCTGACAGGGCTGCGTCCGAAGGGTGGGCCCCGGGGACGCAGCGGGATTACGCGTCCTGGTGGGCCGTTTCCGTGTGTGCCGCGTACGCCACGTTCATCGCGCGGTTGAAGCGGAGACCGTACGGGTCGTGGCTGCTCTGAGCCTCCCTCTCCCGGAGGGCGCCGAAGCGGTGCCAGTACCGTCGGCCGGGTTCCCGGCTCATGAACTCGTCGGCGAAGAAGCGCAGCGCGTCGGCGCCGGCGAAGCCCAGCCGGTGCCTGAGCGAGATGGCGCACAGCATCCTGTTGGCGTTCAGGAGCTCCACGTACTCCGCGGCGCTCAGGCCCTCGGGCTTCCACTGTTCGGCCAGCTCGGGATGGGTGATCAGGCTGGTGAGCCAGTCGAGCTGGATGCGTGCCAGCAGGGCCTCGTGGTGCTGGCGTTGGTGGCGCTCGCGTTGGAGGAGGTGGGCACCGACGCCGAGGGCGGCGAGTACGAGGCCAGAAGACGGTTTCATCCGAAGGTCCCTTTCTGCCGCGGGCAGTGAGAACGTTTCGGGGCGGTGGACTGCGGAGGGGCGGCGTCGGGCCGGGGCTTGGGGGCGAGCAGGCTTACGGGGATCATGAGGCTGCCTCCCACCGCTCGGCGGCCTGCTTGATCAGCCGGTACGACACGTCGTGGTCCTGGGCTCGCTGGACGGTGTCGCGGAGGCGTTCTTGCACGCTGCGGGCGTCTTCGGAGCGCGCCTCGTACCGGGGGAGGAAGCGGCAGCCGGCGATCATCCGGTGCCCGTGGACGGTGTACTCGGCTACCTCGCTGTTCGCGGGCGTCCTGTACCCGCGTTGGGCGATGCGGATGGTCACCGGGCTCGTCGCCCGGGGGTGGTCCATGAGGTGCATGAGATGCCTCAGCTGCTCGGCCATCACCTTCGGGCCCCCGATTGAGCGGCGTAACACGGTGTCGTCGAGGATCAGCGTCAGGCGCTGACCGGGCGGGATGGGGACGTGGGCGAGCCACGGAGGTATGACCCATCTCCTTCCTTCGGGCTCGTCCGGCGTCGGGGCGGAGGCTGTGACGACGCCGCGGTAGAGGGGCGTACGGAAGGCGGGCGGGATGCGGGCATTTGTGTAGTGCACGCTCTCGGTCGCGGTCCGGGCGACGGCTGCGTATCGTGCGACCGCGTCGCTGCCGGCCACGTCGGCCCATTGATCCCACTGCGGGTGGCTGGCGAGGTCTGGCTGGCTGTGGGGACGGAGCGGGTACGCATGCAGGAGACCGGGGATGCCCGCCGGGGACACCCCGTAGGAGCGCAGGAGTGTCTCCAGGGCCGCCAGAGGTACGGGAGGTGCGGCGTGTTCCCATCTGCTGGCGGTGGAGAGCGAGGTCCGGGTGCGCTGTGCGGCGTCGTCCAGCGTGGCCCCTGCGGCTTTGCGGACGGCTCGCAGGTAGACGGCCAGGACGACCTCGATCGGCGCTGGCGCTACTCGTGTCCGTAGGGGTGGGCGTGCGGCGGGGCTCATGCGGCATCCGCCAGAGCGGTCAGGATGATCGTCTCTGTGACCTCGTGCGGAGACACGACCAGCTGCTCGCGCAGCTCAGCGAGCGCGGCGACCGCAGGCGGCAGGCAGACCGCGGCTCGGCGGTCATCGAGACGGACCGGGTCACGCACCGGGTATGCCTGCGGCCCGTCCAGGCCGAGGTGGCACTGTGTCCCGAACTCTTGCTGCTCACCGTTGTTCAACAGCGCCCGGTCGTGGAGAAAGGCCCACTGGTGCGCCGGGGCGTCGCCCGCGTCGACTGCTCGTCGTAGCAGGAGGGCGGCGACGTGCTGGAAGCCGGGTTGGTCGTCGGCGTGCATGGCGAGCTGCCATGCGGCGCGCGCGGCGTCGGGGCCGACGAGGCGATGACCGGGCCAGCCATACTCGCCAACGACGCGGCTGAGGATCTTGCCCGAGGCGTAGTCCTGGTGGCGGCCCTGGCCGAGGAGGATCCCGTCAAGGTCGTCGCGGACGTGGCGGGTCCAGCGGTCTGCGGCCTGATTTGCGCGGGCGAGTAACTCGCGCGCGAGGAACGGCTGGAGCGGCGGATGCATCACGAGTCGCTCGGTTCGACGGGGAGGGCGAAGCGGACGAGGTGCTGGATGGCGGGACGCCGCTTCGCGGGCACGCGCAGGTGGACGACGCGCGCTCCGACCGGTCCGTTGCTGATCCTGAGGGTGGTCCAGCCCAGTTCGTGAAGGTAGGTGATGTAGCGGGTGATCAACACGCTGGGCGTGCCGATGCCCTCGGCGAGCAGCGCCTCGACATGCACGTGCGCCAGACCGTTTTGGGCTGCGTGGTCCGCCGCCCACAGCGTCAGCAGCCGTGCCACGCCGTTGCTCGTGCTGCCGGGGGCGGAGTAGACGTGTCGGAGCCAGATTTCCGCCGGGGTCTGGTCGAGGACGAGGCAGCAGACCAGCCGCCCTCCATTCTCGAACATGCCGACGGCGGCCGGCTCCTGGCGGAAACGCGACGCGATACTCGTGGCCGCCGGGCATGGCCGATGGCGGCGGGTCAGCCAGATGTGTCTGTCGGTGACCAGGGCTTCGGCTTCCGCCCGTTCGGCTTCGGTGCGGAGCTGTCGCATCTCGTACGCCGCGTACCCCGGAGTGCCGGTCAGCTCCTGGTCGCGGAGGGGCCGGGAATTCGCAGCGCTCATCGGCTCGCACCCCCGAGCAGGTCCCAGGAGTGGGCGCGGATGACGAGCTCGGTGATGTCGGCCGCACCGGTTTTGGCAAGCAGCGTCCCGAGCGCGACGTTGTAGTCGCCCGGGGGAATCCGGGCTCCCCGCGCGATGGCCAGGTGCCTGCTCCATCGTGTGACCGCGCGGATCAGCCGCAACTCCCGCTTGTTCAGCGCTGGGGCGGGCGTGCCAATGATGGGTGTCTCGGCGTGCCCGCCGGCGAGCAGATGGTGCACCAGGATGGCGTTGTAGGAGTGGGTCGGGCAGCCGAGTTTCCTGCGGATCTGAGTCCGGTGCCACCGGACCGTGCTTGGCGCGATTCCGATCTGAGGGGCTATCTCCGTGTCGCGCAGGCCGCGCGCGAGGAACGGAGCTATCCGTTGCTCGCGCGGGGTGAGCTGTGCCGGCTTCGTGGTGGTCATCGATCTACCTGAGGTCTTGTGAAGGGTGACCCGTACGCGGCGGTTGTCAGGAGGGGCCGCCGCGCACGGGAGATCTTGCGCGAGTTGCATCTGGTGGGAGCCCTGGAGCCGACCCCGGAAGGGGGGCCAGCTCCAGGGCGTGGCCCGTGCACGGTGGTGTGACCTCCCTGATGTGGGATCCGCCGTGCACGGGGGTCTATGCGGGGGCTGGGTCCGCGGGCGCCCAGGCGTTCAGCGCGGCGAGGTGTTCGGACCAACTGCGGTCGTCCTCGCCAAGGGCCGCGTCGCCCAGGCGGAGGCGCTGGACCTCGCCCGTCCCGGCCGGCGCGTAGGTGTGGGGGGCGTCCCGCCACAGGCGGGTCAGGACAGGGTCGGTGAGCCCGGTCGCACCGTGCAGCTCCATCGCGTCCTGCGCGGTCCGCATCATCGCGGCGTGCCCCTGATACTTGCCGTTGATCAGCTCCGCGTCGCAACTGCGGCCCTGGTCCAGCAGGAACGCGGCCGCATAGGCGAGCGTGCGAGCCGCGAGGAGGCGTCCTTGCATCTCGCCCAGACGCCCCCGGACCACCGGCTGGTCGGAGAGGGGACGGCCGTAGCGGGAACGGTGGGCGAGATTGTGGCTGGTCACCTCCACGAGGGCTTCGTGGATGCCGAGGCTGACGGCGCTGATGTTCGAGCGGCCGCACAGGATGCTGGCGGACTGGGCCACGGACGAGCCCTGGCCGACTTCCCCGACGCGCGCGGTATCGGGGACGCGGACGCGGTCGAGGCCGACCTGGCCGAAGGAGAAGCCGTGCAGACCGAGACCACGACGATGGCGGTCGAGGGTGAGTCCCTTGCTGCCGGACTCGACGAGGAACGCGGTGAGTGCGGCGCTCGTCGGGACCCCGCTTTCGGCGGTGCGGGCGATGACGAGGTGCGCGCCCGCGAGGTGGCTGTTGCCGACGTGGGCTTTGCTGCCGGTGATCACCCAGCCGTCGCCGTCGCGCTCGGCGACGGTCTCGATCCCGCCGATGTGCCCGCCAGCCTCCGGCTCGGTGGAGGCGATGGAGAGCAGCACCGAACCGTCCGCGACCTGCGGCAGCCACCAGGCCCTCTGCTCGGCCGTGCCCCACATGGTGACCGCGGTGGTCGGGATCTGGCTGGCCTGCAGGATGGCCCCGGCCGCCGCCAATTCCCGGGAGATCCGGTGATTCAGGATCAGCTTGTCCAGGTGCCCACCGCCCAGGCCACCGAACGAGGCCGGGACGGCGACGGCGAACCAGCGCCGGGCGGCCATGAGCTTGGCGAGCGTGCGATCGAGCCGGTCCGGGTGCGCTTCTACGCGGGCGATACGCGGGCCGATGTACTCGGCGGCGAAGGTGTCAGCCTCCTTCCACAGTGCCTCGTGCTGGTCGGTGAGGTACGGGCCGAGCGCGGGTGGCGGTTCGGTGGGTTGGACCGTCATGTCCCTCTCCCTGGGTGAAGATCGCACGGTGGACGGCGGCCGGAGCCGCGCGGGCTTCCGGGTGGGGGGCGCGAGAGATGGCTGCGGGTCAGCGGAGATGGGCGCCCTGCATGATCGCCTTCATGGTCCGCTCGCCGTGGCCGGCGACGAGGTCGCGCAGTCGCGTGGACTCCTCCAGCTTTCGCTTCTCGGGGTCCGCGACGCAGACGGTGCCCAGGGGGACGCCGCTCGGGTGGATGAGGGGCGAGCCGTAGTAGGAGCGGATGCCGACGGCGTCGACGACCGGGTTGCCGCTGAACCTGGGCGCGGCGTGGACGTCGTGCAGGGGCAGGCTCTTCTTGCGTCGGACGACATCGGGGCACCACCCGTGGTCCAGGCGCATGCTCCGGTCGAGGACGGGATGGCCCGCCTCGGGCAGCGGCTGGAACAGGCCGGTGAAGTGCTGCGCGTTCGGGCCAAAGAGGTTGACGAAGCCGTACAGGAAGCCGGTGGCCTTGCCCAGGTCCTCGGCGATCTCATCGAACAGGCTGTGCCCGGACAGCTCCAGCCCCAACTCCGCCAGGAGCTGCGCGCGGGCGGCTTCCTCCTCGGTCATGACCACGCCGGTGTGGATCTGGTGGTCGCCGGCGGGAGAGGCGGCGTGCCGGGTGGGGAGAGTGGGGCCGTGTGTGGTCAGGCCCGCGGTGCGGGTGGCCCGGGTCGGCAGGTGGCGCAGGTCGGGGAGCGGCTGGCCGGGCTGCGGCTGCTGTATCGGGGTGTAGCGCGGGTGAGTCATCGAGTATCCAGGACTAGAAGGTGGCGGGCGCGGGCGGGGAGTTGGTGAGGCCGTGGCGGGTCAGTGCGTGGCCCGCGAGGGTGAGCAGCACGCTGGCGACCTGGTCGGGCTGGCGGGCGTCGAAGGACACGACGGGGATGTCCGCGCTGAGCGCCAGTGCGTCGCGGACGTCGTCGGTCGCATGGTGGTGCGCGCCGTCGAAGCGGTTGAGAGCGACCACGAACGGCATCCGGAGGTGCTCGAAGAAGCTGACGGCGGTGAAGCTCTGCCCCAAGCGGCTGGTGTCGACCAAGACGACGGCTCCGACAGCCCCCTCGGCGATGTCACGCCACAGCGGCACGAAGCGGTCCTGGCCAGGGGTGCCGAACAGGAACAGCTCCAGCGGGAGCGCGCCTCGAAACGTCCGGCGCCCGAAGTCGAGAGCGACCGTGGTCGTCTCCTTCAGCGCCTGGATGCCGTCGAGGTTGTCCACCGCCTCGCCTCGCGCGGTCATGTACTCCTCGGTAGTGAGCGGTGGAATCTCGGAGATCGTGCCGACGAAGGTTGTTTTGCCGGCACCGAGACCGCCACTGACCACGATCTTCAGCGGCATTGGGTCGTGATCAGCTGGCGTGGCGTAGGTCCCGGGCATTGGGACACTCCCTCCTCAGCCCCGCGATCAGGGCTTGCACCAGCGCGGTGGTCGGTTGGTCGTTGTCGTCGTAGGGGACGGCGACGTGCACGACGAGTTCCTTCGTGTCGATCAGGTCCGCGACGAGGACCCTGACGGCAACGGCCGGTCGGCCGAGCGTGCCCGCCAGCTCGGCGACGGTTCGGCGCCGCTCCCGGCAGAGCGTGAGAATCTGCCGGGCTTCCTCCACCCGGCCCGGGGGGCTGGTCCGGCTGGGCCCGACCCGGAGGATCGTGTCCACGCTGAGTTGGTGCCTCGTCTGGGTTCTGCCGCCGGTCATCGTGTACGGCCGCACCAGCGCGCCACCGTCGGACAGCTCGCCGAAGGGAGGCCCGCTGGACGCCCTCGGGGTGTCGGGCCCGTTCATCGCTTGGTGTCGTCGGCGGTGGCGCGGGCGTCGACGGTGAGGTAGGGGCGGAACCGCTCGATCAGCGAGGCCATCTGGTAGCCGATGGCCGCCAGGTCGGCGTTCGGGGCCGCGATCACACCGAGGATGGTGCCGGTCTGGGCGTCCCTGCGCCCCGGGGTCGTCGGGAAGACGTTGGAGGCGCCGGCGTGCTGGAGGAAGAGGAAGCAGTCGCCCCGCTCGACGAGTATCTGGTTGGGGTCCACTCGGCGGTTGCTGGGGCCGGTGAAGGCCGCGCCGAGCGAGGCCATCCCGCTGATGGTCGCCGCGAGCGCGTCGGCCCAGTCCGGGTCCACGTCGCTGTCCAACAGCTTCAGGCCGTCGCGGGAGACCAGCACGGCATGGGTGACGGCAGGATTCTCCGCCACGAACTTGGTCAGCAGAAACTTCATGCGGTCCTTCGGTCCGCTGGTGGGGTCGAGGACCTGCTGGGTGTTCGGTATCGCTCCGCCGCTGTTCATGACGCATCCGCTCCAGAGAGTGAGGGGGGATAGAAGAGAGGTAGGGGGAGGTGAGGTGGTCGGGGGTCAAGGACCGCCGCCGGGCGCGGGCTGAGGCAGCGCGCCCTGGTCCCAGGAAGCCGGCGCGCTGTCGGCCTGGGCTTCGGCGTTTCGGGCCGAGCGGGCGCCCGCCCGGAAGGCCGCGCCGAGCTGCGGGTTGGCTTTCACCGAGGCCGGAGCCTCCGGTCGTTCGAACTCCGTGCTCTGCTGCGGGATACGCCGGGGCAGGAGAGGAGCCCCAGCGGGACCACCTGCCGCACCCGCAGCAGTGTTTTCGGGCGCTGTGCCGTGGTGCTGGTGACCGCGTTCCAGCAGCCGCACTGGTGCCTGCGGGGCAGGGCTGGACGGAGCCGGGACGTCGGCGGAGGGAGCCGTCGCCTCAGGCAGTTTGATCAGGTGCGTGGTCGGGACGACGACCAGTGCCGTGGTGCCGCCGGTGGAGTTTTCCGAGAGCCGGATGGACAAGCCGTGCCGCTGGCCGATCCGGGCGGCGGTCGGCAGGCCGATCTGTCCGCCGCGCACCTGGCGACTGAAGTCCACCGTCTCCGGGTTGTCCAGCAGCTGATTGAGGTGCTCGCGCAGCCGCGGGTCCATGGGGATCGCCCGGTCGACGACCTCGAAAGCCAGTCCGTTGGGCACCGGCTGCACCGCGACCTCCACACGGGTGGACGGGGGCGAGCAGGCCAGGGAGTTGTCAATCAGCTCGGCCAGTACGTGGGCGACATCGCGGCCCACGTATCCGGGCATGGCCAGGTCCGCCGGCACCGAGGGAGTGATCGCAGTGCAGCGCTCGTACCCGACGACCTCGCCGATCGCACCGCGCACCGTGGCGATCACCGAGACCGGGCTCCGGCGCCCGCTGCGCAGGCTCTCCCCGCCCAGCACCGCCATGCTCTCCACGTGGCGCCGCACCATGGTTACCTGGTGATCGATCCGCCAGATCTTCTCCAGCAGCTCCGGATCGTCGGTGAGTCCTTCAAGGGCCTGCAGGGCATCGAGGGCCCGTCCGACCTGGACGTGCTCGCGTTTGGCCAGCTGACGCAGCAGCGCCAGGTCCACCTCGGACCGCGCCTCGGTCCGGACCCGGAGCAACCCCTTGACTGCATCGGCCTGCAACCGGCCAAGCGCCTGCAGCACGACGCCGGCCGCACCGACCTCGACATGCTCCGTGTCCGGGACCGGCGGCATCCCGCCACGGCACAGCTCCTCCGCCGACCAGCTCACGGCTTGGCCCACCGCAGCCACCCCTTGCTGGATCCGCCGGAATTCCTCCGCATATTCCTGCGCGTCGGCCTCCTGCGCCGCCGACCACGCCTCGCCAACCGTGTTCGCAATGGATCGCGTGCGGCGGACGGCCACGGCCACAATGCCCAGCAGGGCCACGACGACCCCATAAGCCAGGAGGTCGCCGGGTATACCCGCCGCCAACCGCAGGACGGCGGCCAGCACCAGCACCACCATGACGGGCCCGGCGAACGTGACGATCACCGCCGAGCGGACCTCACTGAGCAGCAGGCGCTCGATGTTCGAGGGGTGCCGCCGTCGGCGTCCGTGGGCGGCCGAGCGGCTGGGCGAAGCGCGGTCCGACATCAAAAATCCTCAACTGGTGGCGAACGGATAGGGAATGGTCATGCAGCGGGC
The DNA here is from genome assembly GCF_022846655.1 of Streptomyces seoulensis. NCBI lineage: Bacteria > Bacillati > Actinomycetota > Actinomycetes > Kitasatosporales > Streptomycetaceae > Streptomyces > Streptomyces seoulensis. The sequence goes on along the minus strand of NZ_AP025667.1, from coordinate 4,726,968 downwards.
GTGTGCCACGGGGGCGGGGCGATGTGCGCCAGCACCGCGCTCTCCGGGGGGAGCACGACGTCGGGGGAGCTGGCTGCCCACGCGCAGCGCTGCAGGAGCAGGGCGCTCTCGATGAGGCCGGCGTGACTGAACGCCTGGGGGAAGTTGCCCAGCTGGCGGCGGGCCACCGGGTCGTACTCCTCGGCGAGCAGGCCCAGGTCGTTGCGCAGGCTCAGCAGGTGCTCGAACAGCACGCGGGCCTCCGCCAGGCGGCCGGTCAGGGCGAGGGCATCCACCAGCCAGAACGAGCAGAGCAGGAAGGTTCCTTCGCTGCCACGCAATCCGTCCACCCCGACGTCGCTCCCCTGGGTCGGGTAGCGGTGGACCAAGCCGCCTGCCGTGGCCAGCTCGCGCTGGACCGCTGCCACGGTGCCGATCACGCGCGGGTCGTCGGCGGGGAGGAAGCCCACGCGGGGGATCAGGAGCAGCGCGGCGTCCAGCTCGCGGGAGTCGTAATACTGCGTGAACGTGTTGCGGACCGGGTCGAAGCCGCGTTCGCAGACCTCGCGGTGGATCTCCTCGCGCACCGCCCGCAGCTCGGCCAGGTCCACGTCGAGGACGCCGTCCTCGGCCATGCAGATCGTGCGGTTCAAGGCGACCCAGGCCATCACCTTGGAGTGCACGAACGGGCGGCGTGGACCGCGGATCTCCCAGATCCCCGCGTCCGGCTCGCGCCACCGTTCGATCACCTGCTGGACGAGTCGCTGGTGCAGGACGACCGTGTCCGGGCAGGGGGCGAGGCCGTGGCGGTAGGCGAGGTAGAGGGCTTCGATGGCCTCCCCGTACACGTCCAGTTGGAGCTGGTCCACGGCACCGTTTCCTACCCGGACCGGTGCCGAGTCCTCGTACCCTGGCAGCCAGCCCAGCTCCCGCTCGGGCAGCTCCCGCTCCCCGCAGAGCCCGTACATGATCTGAAGGTTCTGCGGGTCCCCGCCCACCGCCGCCAGCAGCCATCGCCGCCACGCCAGCGCACCGCTTCGGTGGCCGGTGCGGAGGAGGGCGGCGACGGTCACGGCGGAGTCGCGCAGCCAGGTGTACCGGTAGTCCCAGTTCCGGACACCGCCGATCTCCTCCGGCAGCGAGGTGGTCGGCGCGGCGACGATCCCGCCGCTCGGTGCGTAGGTCATCGCCTTCAGCGCGATGGCCGACCGGGCGACGGCCTTGTGGTACGGACCGGTGTAGGTGCACCGCAGCGCCCAGTCCTGCCAGCCTGCGAGCGTCGCGTCGAGCGCGGCCTCCGGATCCGCCACCTCCGGCGCGTCGGCGGCGTGCGCGGGCCAGTAGCTGAGCACGAAGGCGACGCTCTGCCCGGCGGCCACCGCGAAGCCGCTGACGACCGCGCCGTCCTTCTCCATCTGCTTCGCGGAGGTGTCGAGCCAGTACGCGTCCGCGCCGGCCTGGGCGACCATCCGCCCGCCCTGGTCGTGGATCCACGGCACGGTCCGGCCGTAGCCGGGCATCGGCCGCAGCCGCGACACCATCCGCACCTCGCCGGTCAGGCCCTCCACGATCCGGATCACCTGTGGGGTGGACGTGCCCGGCGGCATGAAGTCGACCACACGCACGCTGCCGGCGCCGGTCCTCCACTCCGTCTCCAGGACGAGCGTGTCCCCCCGGTACCCCCGCGAAGCCGCCGAGAGATGATCGGCGTCGTCGCCCGGGGCTGGGGCGAGGGACCAGGAGCCATGCTCCGGGCCCCCGAGCAGCGCCGCGCAGACAGCGTCCGAGTCGAATCTCGGCAGGCACAGCCAGTTGATCGATCCGTCGTCGCGGACAAGGGCGCATGTGCGCAGGTCGCCTATCAGGGCGTGCCGCTCGATGTAGGGGGTGGTGGTCATTGTGAGAGGGCTCCGTGAGACGTCCGGGTCGGGGGCGGGGTGGTGGGTCGCGGCGCGCGCTCCACGGCGGTGCGCAGCTGGGTCAGGGTGGTGGCCAGGGGCGGGAGGCCGACGGCGGCCCGTCGGGCATCGATGGACGTCGCGTCGTGAATCGGGAAGGGCTCCAGACTCCGGGGCTCGACCTGGGTGCCGTAGGTCTGCCGCTGTTTTCGGAGCACGGCGAGCAGGTCGACCACATAGGCCAGGTGGATTGCGGGCGTGCTTTCCTTCGCGACGGCCTCGGCGATGAGTGGCTGACACAGGGCGAGCAGGTGCTGGCTTCGGGCACCGAGGAGGACCGTCACCGCCGCCGTCGACGCTTCTTCACCCACCGCCTTGGAAGTCGGCCACCCGGACCTGCACACGATGTCGCGGAGCCACCGTCCGTGATCAGCCCTGGCAACGAACAGCGCTTTCGCCGGAGTCGCGTCGGCCGGCAGCGTGGCTGCCTCACGGGCGAGGCGTCGGTCTTCTGCGGCGACCACGAGGAGCCGTTCGGCCAGACCGGGCGCACACGCCTGCTCTCCACTCGGGGCAATGACGGGTGTGGGGCTCTGGCTCATGGCGTGCCTCGGCTTCGTAGGGGTGCAGACCGGGTCTCGCCGCCGTCACGACGCGTGTCGCAGAGACAGCGGGAGGGAGGTCAAGGTTTCCGCCGAGCGCCAATCAGTGCCATGTCACGAGGGGTGTCATCTGCACTCCAGCAGGTGATGGGGGGTATCACCGACATGTCATCTGCACCCCACATGAGGTCAAGATCGTTATATGTGGTCAAAGTTGAGCGATAGTTAGGTTGCGGGGCTTGGCCTCGGCTCGACACGGGTGGTCGGAGGGAACCGTTGGCGATTAGGGCGCGCACGCTGCTTCAGCTGCTGGTCTCGGACCGCGGCTGGACGTACGTCATGTTCCGGAGGGCGTACGAGAAGGCGGCGATCGAATTGGCCGCCGCAGCCGGCGAGCGTTCCACGGCGACTGTCGAGGAGCAGACTTTCCGCCGGTGGACCTCAGGACGGGTGAAGGGCATCCCCAACCAGCCGGCACCCGCGGTCCTTGAGCACATGTTCGGATACAACGTCCGAGCGTTGCTCAGCCCTCCGGACTTACTTCCACCCGATGCGAGCGGAGCGTATCTACCTACGATCGATGAGAGTGATCTTGCAATGACTGCTCGGGATGCCGCTTCGCACGCCGGGGACGCAGCTTCCCTGAGCGTGCCGGACATGACACTCGACCAGCTTGACGACGATGTCGTCGCCCTGGCGCGCGAGTACAGCCGTACGCCCCACGTCGAGGTCTACCGGAGGGCGAAGGAACTGCTCGGCATCGCGCAGGCGATGCTGGAACGGACCCAGGTGCCGCGCCAGCGGGAGCGGGGGTATCTGGCTGCTGGGCGGTCCGCCGCGATTCTCTCGGCCGTCTGTTTCGACCTGGGGTCTCTTCCAGCCGCTGTGTCCTTGGCACGTACTGCGGCACTGTACGGACAAGTCATCGAGTACGGCCCGCTTCAGGCTTACGCCCATGGCGCGCTGGCTTTCCTGGCCTTTTGGAGCGGCCGCCCGACAGAGTCCCTTCGCCTCGTCCGCACTGCGCAGCAATTCGGAGGGCTCGGCGACACCGCCATGACGCGCCTCTTCGTGATCGAGGCTCGAGCCCACGGACACTTGGGCGATCAGGCAGCCGCAGAGAGGGCGGTACGGTGCGCCTTGGATCAAGGCGCTGGGCGGCGGGACGAGCTTCACGATGGCATTGGTGGCGAGTTCGGGTTTCCGGCTGACCGCGTAGCGATGAGCAATGCGACCACCCACCTCCTCCTGAATGACGCTGATGGCGCCGAGGACGCTGCGACACAGGCTCTGCACCTCCTCAGCGCTAAGCCGGAGGATCAGCGGCCGCTGCTCATCTCGACTCAGGCGTCTGCGGACCTTGGCCGTGCACGGCTTCTTCGCGGTGATCTCGATGGGGTGCAAGATGCCCTTGGGCCCGTCTTCGAAGTACCGACCGATTGGCGGGGAGCCGGGACTCTTGAGCGCATGGCTGCGGTCCGGGCAGGTCTCACCCATTCGGACTTCCGCGGTGCTCAAGAGGCGGCCGACCTCGGTGAACGCATTGAAGCGTTCACCGAAGCGTCTTCGGCAAGCCGACTCGGAGGCTTGGCGCCTCTGGCTGTTGAGGGCTGATCCTCAGCCACTCACCTTCGAGAGGATCTCCTCTTCCTTCTGTGTTGAGATGCCGTGCTCGGCCCAACGGGGATGCTCAACCGGTACGCCACCGGACTGCAACCACTCCCACGTCGCAGCCACCGTTTCGGCCAAGGGGCGGCACCGCAGCCCAGCCGCCTCTGCGGAAGCAGAGTCGACTGCCCACGCTCCAGCGTGAGTGCGCCAGAGCGGAAGCTCCGTCCACTGCACCACTCCATGCTCGACCAGGAGATCGTCGGGTGCCCAGACGAGACGACCTGCACTTCCCGTGGCATCAAGGCAGGCTGCGAGGAAGCCGCCCATGGACTCGCGTCCCAAGGGAGCAGTGACGTTGAATGCGCCGCCCCCCGACGCAGCCGCCTGATCGAGCGCGAACTCCGCCACGTCTCGTACATCTACGGGCTGGATGGACTTTGCGGGGTCCCCGGGAGCGAGGATTGAGCCGCCCTTTGACACTCGGCGCAGCCACCAGGGGAGCCGGCCAACGTATTCTCCGGGGCCAAGAATCACGCCGGGGCGAAGGATGGCCACGCGTGATGCACCGAAGGCGGCCAGCGCTGCTCGCTCGGCACCTGCCTTCTGCCTCCCGTAATACCAGTCAGGTCCATCCCAGTTCGCTGGCAGTCTGCCGTAGGACACGTCCGCGTTGGGCGGGGCGTCCAGCAACTCCGATTCCTCAGTCAGCGGCTCATTCGGCCACCCCCGGTACGCGTTCACCGTGGAAACGTAGACGTACCTTCCCGCCGCGGGTTCCAGAGCCTTGGCTCCCGCCAGCACATCAAGCGGGGCAAGCTCCGAGGCGGAGGTATCGATTACGGCATCCCAGGGCCCTTGATGCGCTAGCCGGAGCACGTCTTCGTGCACGGTCCGGTCGCCGTGAACTTCACGAGTACCTTCCGGCGGAGCACCGGACCTTCCCCTGTTGAAGACGGTCACCGACCACCCTCGATCCAGGGCAGCTTGTGCTACAGCCCTTCCGAGGAACCACGTACCTCCAAGCACCAGAATCTTCATGCGGGCGATCCTGCCCGCTGGCTGCTTTGCGCGCCAGCGCTTCATGGCAGAGCGGGTCTCCCCGCGCGCCCGGGGGCCGCACCGACCACCAACAAAACCCCTGTCCCGACGCTGCGCGGCATCGCCAGCCACAGTCGAACCTCGCCGCCCGCACGCAGCAAGTCGAGTCGAAGATCGCGGGCCTTGTCGGCGGCGGCGAGCAGGACCGCCGAGTAGCCGCCGCGGCGCGGGGCGGTGATGCGGTGTGCTGCCGCGGTTTCTGCGAATGAGGCCGTTGCGATATCAGAGGCTGAGCTTGGGAATCCGCTCACGGCAGACGAGAAAGAACTCCAAAATACTGGATACCCGCGCTGGACCCATGTCAAGGTACACACCCCCTCGGGAAATGTCAGGCCGGACGGTGTGGTCGGTGGCTGGCTAACCACCTGAGATTGCCGCGCGTACCTGGTCCGCATTTGGGAGGTTCATCTGCATGAATTTGCTGTCCAGTCCGTTCAGATGGCGGCCGGACCTCGCTTGCGGCGAGCGCAGAGCGGCGCCGGTTACGTGACACGGCGCGCAACATAGACCACGATCGCCGGTTATCCAAACCGGCAATCGTCGCCATCATGGAGGAGTTCGCAATCGGCTGTGCTTGGCGGTGGAGCCGAAGCGAATGCAGGAAGCTCCGTGCAGTTGAATGAGCTTGCGGAGCAGCTCGGCCACGGGCGTTCCCTGCATGCCCCGTCCAGTCGATCCCGTCACCTCAAGGTTCCCGTGATGTCTGCACGTCTGTTGTCCATTCCATCTGTCGCCGCTGCCCTGGATGTCGATCGCCGCACCGTCTACCGCATCATCGCCGCCGGCGAGCTGCCAGTGGTCGACCTCCGCACCGGACCAGGCCGGTCTCGTGTACGGGTGCCCGCAGGCGCTCTCGACGAATTCATCAGCCGTCGCGCCGTGGCCCCGTCTGTCGTCCGTACCTGACTGTGCCATCCCGGCACCGTCATTGTTGAACAAGGAGTAGAAACTCGTACCTTCGCAAGTTGAGTTCCGGAAAGTGGCAGGTGACTGTTCGGAACCGAGAAGGAGACCGGTTCAGCGAGTCGTTCCCCCTGAAGGTGCAGGCACGCGCCTGGGGAACCGAGATGGAAACCCAGTTCGCCCGTGGTGGCATGCGCGACCCACGGGCCGGAGAAATAGCGTTCCGCGAGTGGCACGATCGGTGGTGGAACGCGCGAATCGTTGAGCCCCATACACTTCGTGGCGACGCATCCAGCATCAAGAACCACGTCATGCCCTACTGGGCGGACTGGGAGATGCGGGCCATCACCCGCATGGATATGCAAAGTTGGATCCGAACCCTGGTCGAGAAGGGTGCGGGGGCCGCGGCGATTAAGCGGGCCTATAACCTGACGTCCTCTATACTGCGCGCGGCCGTCGACGACGATGTCCTAGCGGTGACCCCGTGCCGCAGCATCGACTTGCCGCAGATCGCGGTCAAGCCGCCGCAGTGGTTCACTGTCGACCAGGCTCAGAGCATCCTGGACGAGCTTCCCGTCGCATGGCGCACGATGTGTCTGCTCGGCTTTTATACCGGGCTGAGGTGGGGCGAGCTCTCCGGGCTGCACCGCCACCGCATCGACCAGCGCCGCTCACGCCTATTCGTCGTCGAGGTCAACACCGCCAGCGGCATCAAGGAATACCCGAAGAGCTCCAAGAGCCGCCGGGAGGTGCCGCTGCCACCCCACGTCCTGGAGGCGCTCGAACGTCACATTCATCGGCTCGACCGCGACTCCGTGGTGTTCACCACCACCACCAAGGGCCGGGCGGGCCGACTCCTCAGGGACGGGAACTGGCGCACGCAGACCTGGTGGCCGGCCGTGGACGGCTCCTACTACTTCGACGGTGATGGCGAGCAGCAGCTCGTCCCCCGGTACCCGCCCCACTCGATGCGTCACACCTGTGCCTCCTGGCTGGTTCAGAAGGGAGTCTCGCTCTACGAGGTCCAACACCTTCTCGGACACGAGAACTTCCAGACCACCCAGCGCTACGCACACCTGCAGCCAGATGCACATAAGGCAGTGCTCGGAGCCTGGGACCGCATGGATGACCCGCTCACTATCGCGGCATAAGCGACGTTCCCTTCGCCCTCTCCTCTGAGGACAGGGCGAGGGCGGACGTTCCTCAGCCCCCGGATACCCCCCCGGCGGGGTCCTGCCGCTCCCGACGCTGAGCCCGCCCCCTCGTTCCCTGGTTGAACTCTGGTCGTGCAGCCGCTGGGAGGTCGGTGAGAGCGGATTCGAACGGTCCCGCGCGGGCTGACCAGCGAGGTCCATCTGGCTTGCGACGGGAGGGGCCTTCCGAAACCCGCCGGGGTGTTGTCAGGCTCTTCGCAGCTTAGTGGCGGCGCGCGGGTTCGTGGGTAAGTTCCGCGTGAACGTGATAGGCGGCGCAGCAACACCGCGCTGGTGATGTGACAGACATGCAGATCAAGAAGGGGCCGGGTTCATGTGGGCGCGACCCCTTCGTTGATCCATGTTGGAACTGGGCCGGATGCGATCCGGCAGGGTGAGGTCAGGTAGCCAGTTTCTGCGAGGGGTCGGGAATCGGCCGGTCGAGCAGGTCATGCTGGGAGATGAGGTAGCCGGCGTGGAGCCGGTTCCGGGCGCCAATCTGCTTCATGATGTGTGCGACGTGGCGCTGGCAACTGCGCAGGGACAGCCCTACGCGTGCGGCGATGCGTCGGTCCTCCTCTCCCGTGACCAGCAGGCGCATGATGGTGCGTCTGACATCCTCGGAGGCTTCGCGGACCTCGACGTGGTCGTAGGCGATGCGGAACGGAGCCGCGGCCACCCAGGCGCGTTCAAACGCGGCCGTTGCGAAGCTGACGATGCTGGGGTCGCTGACCAGCGTCGCCCCGTCGGACCCCTCGTGCAACGGAACGAGCACGGAGCGCTGATCGAAGATCATCAGCTGAGGGAAACCGTCGGCCAGGGTGCGGAACTGGGTGCCCATGGCGGTGAAGTGCTCGACGTATGCGGTGGTGCCGGCGTCGAAAGCCGCGCTGTGCTGATAGAGAGTCCGAATGGCAACGCCGCGCTCCAGCAGGTCGCGCGACCTGGCGACCGATTCATGGAGTACTTCCTGCGGCCGTGGACCGCCCGGGTGGGACGTGAACACCTCGGTAGTAGACAGGGCCGCCAGGCCATTGATGGTCCGCCGGACGTCGCCGCGGTTCGGAATGACCTCGATGCCCGATCGGCGTGAGCGGTTGGTTGCGACCGTCTCGTAGACGTGGATGAAACCGTCGTACGCGGTACGCATCTTCTCGGTCCGTTCCTGCAGGCGCTGTAGTTCGCCGAGCAGCGGCGCAAGACGTCGGAGCTTCGCACCCTCCGGTGACGCGGCGACGAACTGGCCGTCCCCATCGTTCGTTTCGCGCACCAGGTGCAGGGCTCGCAGGTTCTGGATGGCCGCCCGGATCTCGTGCTGAGGCGCCTGGGTCTCCGCTTCGACGTCGCCGAGGGTGATGGAACCCTCTTCGCAAGCGCGGGCGTAGACCCATTCCTCCAGGTCACGCAGGGCGGCGGTCGGATCGCTGTGTACTACTGTCACACGGGGTGAGCATAGTCCCTTTTGTGTGCCTGTCGTATTCGCGCCGCCGGGGAGACGACACCTCGACGATCTTGATGACCCGTTCCGGCCATGGATACCGTGGATCGCGCCTCACAAGGGCTCAGTTTGCTTAGCACGAAATGTGGTTCCGTGATTCACCTCGCTTCTTCTCGCACCTGCTTCGCTGCCTGCCAACCCAGGCAGGCTCCACAATCGACGACGGAGCGCTGCCGGATTCGGCGGTAGTCGTCGCATGCCGTACGAACCCTGGCTAAGCCCCCTGCGGCGGCCGACATCCCTCCCTCTGGCACGGATCGTGGTCATCCCGCATTCCGGTGCTGGTCCCAACTCCCTGCTGCCCCTGGTGAAGCACGTCCCGGCGCCGTTTGAGGTCGTCGGGGTGACGCTTCCCGGTCGCGAACGGCGGTTCGGCGAAGAGCCCGAGATCTCGCCGGAAGACCTCCTGGGAGGCATTGCCCGTGAGCTGTCCGCGATGCCTTCCCTTCCAACGGTTCTGTTCGGGCACAGCCTTGGCGGATCCATCGCCTTCGCCCTGTCGGTGATGGATCCGTGCCTGTGTTCCGCGTTGGTCATCAGTGCTCAACTGCCCTGCGGATCACAGATCGAGCGACCGAGGGAGTGGGGCGACGATGCGCTGATGGGCGTGCTTCGGCGGGGCGGCGGAACCCCCGCTCAGATGCTGGACGATCCGGCCTGGCGCGACCATACGCTGCGGCTCCTGCGAGCCGACCTCGCCCTGGGAGGGCAGCTCGCACTCCGCAACGCGCACTCAGGGGTGGCGCATCCGCTCACTGTGATCGGAGGCGAGCAGGACCTCCTCGTCCCCGTGGAGCGCCTGGGCGCCTGGTCTGAGCGGGTGGACGCCGCGGTGGATGCCCGTGTTCTGCCTGGCGGTCACTTCTATCTTCTCGACGACGCGAACGTCGAGGCCGTGGCTGATGTCGTCACGGCTGCCGCAAGGGCGATTGCGGCTGTCCCTGACGCCTGACGACCGGACCACGTGCCGTGTGCTCGTCCGCGTCCTGGGGCCGCGCTCCGCTTTCTGTTTCATTCACAACCATCCCTATGAGGGGAATGCAGTCATGCCCACGACTCATCTCATATGTCTGCCCTTCGCAGGTTCCGGTGCCTCGTTCTTCAAGGAATGGCAATCCGTCGCTCCGGAAGGGCTCCGGATCGTCCCTGTTCAGCTCCCTGGTCGTGAGGAACGCTTCATCGACGCTCCGCACACCGAGGTCGCCCGGGCCGTGGAGGAGATTCACGCCGGCGTGCTCAATCAGCTTGCCGACGCCGAACGCATTGCCGTCTTTGGGCACAGCCTGGGCGCCGTGCTGGCGTACGAGCTGATGCATCAGCTCTCGGTGTCGCAGCCCGCGTCGCTGAGCCGGCTGTTCGTCAGCGGTTCACCCGGCCCGTGGAACGGCCGCGAGCACCGGGCCACCGGCCTCGACGACGAGGCGTTCCTGGCGCAGGTCCGCGCGTTCGCCGGCTATGACCACCCCGCGCTCGCCCATCCCGAGATGCGGGCGCTCTTGCTGCCCATGCTGCGAGCCGACGTACAGATGCACGAGAGCTATCGCCCGACTTCCGAAAAGCCCCTGGATGTGGCGGTCACGGCCCTGCGCGGCAGGGATGACGAACTGGTCGACGCCGAACAAATCACCCAGTGGCGCGATGCCACGACAGCCGACTTCCGCACGGCGGAGCTGAATGGCGGGCACATGTACCTGGCCGACGGCACAGAGGCACTCCTGCGGCTCATTGCCGCCGAGCTTGAGCTGGTGGATGCTCGATGACCCTGCGATTGTTCGGCAAGACCGCCGTCATCACCGGCGCCGCCCGCGGCCTTGGACGGGCCACCGCGGTGGCGTTCGCCCGTGAAGGCGCCGACCTGATGCTGCTTGATCTGGCAGAAGACCTTCCGGGCGTCCCCTACCCGCTGGGATCCGAGAGCCAGTTGGCCTACACCGCGGAATTGTGCCGTGAGTACGGTGTTGCTGTCTCGACGGAACGGCTGGACGTACGAGACCTCGAGGCGGTGGAGGCGGCAATGGCCACCACCCGCGAGCGGTTCGGGCACATTGATGTACTCGTCAACAACGCTGGGATCGCCGCCCCTTCGGGCAAAGCTGCCCATGAGATCGACGAGCGTGAGTGGCAGTTGATGATCGACGTCGACCTCTCCGGAGCCTGGCGGACCATCCGTGCGGTAGCTGGCCACATGGCCGAGCAGCGCTCGGGCAGCATCATCAACATCGCCTCTACCGCCGGTCTGGTGGGCTACCGCCACTTTGCCGGGTACGTGGCCGCCAAGCATGGCCTCGTCGGCCTGACTAAGGCCGTGGCGCTGGACTACGCACCGCTCAAGGTGCGCGTCAACGCCCTCTGCCCCGGCTCGGTCCGGGACGACTCGCAGGTCGAGGGCAGGATGCTGTCTGAGATCGCGCGTGCCCTGGACGTGCCGGTGGCCGAGCACGAGGAGACCTTCATGCAGGCCCAGCCGATGAATGCCCTGATCGAGCCCGAGGACATCGCGTCGGCAGCCGTGTGGCTGGCCTCCGACGAGTCCCGTCAGGTCACCGGCAGTGTCCTCACAGTGGACGGCGGCTTCACCGCCCGTTAGGACTCGTTTACGAACCTGTCCGGCGGCGCAACGCCGCTGGCCGGGACCGCCCCAACGCCCGCCACGTGGACGAGGCCCCGCCGCGCACTCCACTCCGGGCCGAGCCGTACGCGCCGCTGCCTTCGACGGTTCGCCCCTGTCACTGATCACCGTTCCGGAGACCACCCCATGCCGCCCACCCTCGTCCATTCCCAGCTGATCCCGGCCGACTGCCCGCCGTCGGGGCACACTCATGCATGGCGGGTTCGGCTCCCCGAAGGCGCCGACGCCGTCCGCCTCTCCCACCTGCTCGACACCGCGGTCGCTCGGTGGTGGCCCGAGGCCACCGTCCGTCCGAAGTTCTGGAGCGAATTCGTTCCCGCGGCCACCGATTCCACCGTCGCGAACTGCCGCGTGCAGGCCGAATTGCACCGCCCGCTGGGCACCGGCCAGGCGCAGCTAAGGGTGGTGCTCCTCGCCTACACGGATGGCCGGGCCGACCTAATCCTGGTCGCCCACCGCGGTTTTCTGGACGCCGCGTCGCTGCGCCATGTGGCCGACGTACTGCTCGACCGCGTGCCTGCCGTGCAGTACGCCATGTCCGCGAACGTACCGCTCGCGCCGGTCGACGCCGAGCTGCGCAAGACATGGAGCGTGGGAGAATTCGCCGGCCGGGTCGAATGGGCAGCGGGTGACGATCTGGCCGGGGATCGCACTGCTGTGGTGCGAACGGCCGTGCCTGAGGCGGCCGCTGACATGTCGGGGGACGCGCTCGCGGTCGCGACCGGACTGGTTCTCGGGCGGTACGAGAACCAGGATGTCCCTGTCGTCGGCGCCCTGACCGGCTGTCCAGGGCGCCTGGCCAACGCCCTTGGGGCGGATGCGGGCACTCTTCTGGCCCCGGATCTGTCCGGTGCGCGCTCGACCGCCGAGGTGCTGCGCGAAGCCGCGCACACGTTGGCGGACTCGTGGTGCGACGGACAGACCTACGCTGAGTTGGTTGCCGAGTCGGGCGGCCGCGTTCTGGCGGGAGTGCTCGATCCGGGCGCTCATCCCGCGGACGGCGCCCTTGAGACCTATCTGCCCTGCCAGACCGCCCCATTCCCGCTTACCGTGATGATCCGCCGTCGTGCTGACGGCGAGCCGGCACTGGAGATCCACCACCGGCTCGCCGACATCGACAAAGAAGCGGCCCGGCGGTTCGCCCGGCACCTGGCGATGGCCCTGGAACAAGTGGCCGCGAGCACCGAGGCGACGGCCCCCGCGGACGTCGACCTGCTGGACGACGAGGAGCGGGACGCCATAGTGGCCCTCGGCCGTCCGACCCGAGCCCTCGACTGGCAGCCGCAGCGAATCGACGAGGTCTTCGCGCACCGCTCTTCCGAGCGCCCCGAGGCGATCGCCCTCAGCTGCGAGGGCCACTCGCTGACGTACGCGGAGCTGAACGAGCGGGCTGACCGCTTCGCCGGAGCGCTGCATGGTCTCGGCGTGCGACCCGGCGAACGGGTCGGCATCTGCCTGGAGCGCTCGCTGGATCTGGTCGTCACGATGCTGGCCGTGCTCAAGGTCGACGCCGTCTACGTGCCGATGGACCCGGCTTACCCGGCCGACCGGCTCGCCTACACCGCCGAGGACTCTGGGCTGCGTTTCGTCGTCACCGCCCTGGAGGACTTCCCCGCCGAAAAGGCCCGCACCATCCACCCGGACGAGTTGGCAGCGAGCACCTCCACGGCCGCGCCCGCATCCGTCCGGGGAGACGCGGAGGCCGCTTACATCATCTACACGTCCGGCTCGACCGGTCGTCCCAAGGGCGTCGTCGTTCCACACCGCAACGTGATTGCCCTAATCGGTGCAACCCGCAAGGACTTCGACCTCGGCCCGGACGACACCTGGACGCTGTTCCACTCTGCCGCCTTCGACTTCTCGGTTTGGGAAATCTGGGGTCCGCTGCTCACCGGTGCCCGGCTCGTCGTCGTGCCGTACTGGGTCTCGCGCTCACCGCATGAGTTCCACTCGCTGCTGCGGGACGAGCGGGTCACGGTGCTCAACCAGACGCCGTCCGCGTTCGCCCAACTGATGGAGGTGGACCGGCAGGACGAACCCGAACTCGCGCTGCGTCTTGTGGTGTTCGGTGGCGAGCCGCTCGATGCGCGTGGTCTGCGCGGCTGGTTCGACCGTTACCCGGAGCGCCGCTGCCGCCTGGTGAACATGTTTGGCATCACCGAGACGACCGTCCACGTCACCGCCCAGACGGTCGGCCGCAGGGAGGCTCTGGCCGGCTCACGCTCTGTGGGCCCGGCGCTGCCCGGCTGGTACCTCTACGTACTCGACGAGCGGCAGCGGCCCGTCCCGCTGAACGTCCCCGGCGAGATCTACGTCGGCGGCGAGGGCGTGGCGCTGGAGTATCTCGGTCGTCCCGAGCTGACCGCAGAACGCTTCGTCACTGATCCGTTCACCGGTGGCCGGATGTACCGCAGCGGTGACAAGGGGCGGCTGCGGCCGGATGGTCGGCTGGAGCACCTGGGCCGCCTGGACACCCAGGTCAAGCTGCGCGGCTTCCGTATCGAGCTGGACGAGATCCGCAATGTGCTGCTGGACGACCCCATGGTGACTGCGGCAGCCGTGGTCCTCGGCGGCACCGACGGTGGAGACGCGGCTGCGGCGCGTTTGGACGCCTACGTGGTTCTCGACGGCGGCGACACCGCCGCGGTGCGCCGGCGGGCCGCCAAAGTGCTGCCCGAATACATGCTGCCGGCCACCGTCACGGCGCTGCCCGCGCTGCCACTGACCGCGAACGGAAAGCTGGACACCCGCCGACTGCCCGCTCCCGCGACGCCGACTGCCCCATCCGTGCAGCCGTCCCCGGAATCCACCGAGGTCCCGGGAGAGGGACTGACCGCGGCGCTCATCGAGGTCTGGCAGAACGTTCTCGGCGTGCCGGTCGGCCCGGACGACAACTTCTTCGAGTTGGGCGGCAACTCCCTCTACGCGGTGCGCCTCGCGGGCGCCATGAACGAGCGGAACCTTCCCCCGATGCCGATGCGGGAGCTGTACCTGAACCCGACCGTCACCCGCCTCGCCGCGGCCCTCGCGCCCGGAGCCCAGGCATGAGCGAGTGTTTCCTGACTACCCGGGAGGTGACCGCTTGAGGTCCGTGGACAAGCCGGTACCAGACGGCGAGTTGATGGCCTGGCTGCCGACGCCGACCGATCCGGCTGCGAGTGGCGCGTACGCTCCCGAGGAGGCGGCTGGCGCGGAGCCGGTTGCCGTCGTGACCGCCGGCCGGTCGGGGTCTGCCCGGGTACTCGCGGCGTGGGCGGCGCTACTGCACCACCACACCGGCCAGACCGACCTCGATTTCGGCTACCGTGCCGAAGCGGGGACATCCCCGGTGACGGTACGACTCCGAGTTGAGCCAGCCGCATCGCTCGCGACGCTGGAAGAGGCCGCCGCGCGAGCGCTGCGCTCGCCGACGCCCGGCGAGCCGGCCGCCGGCACTCCGTGGCTGGTCCGGCGCGTGGCCGCCGACCCGGCCGGGTCCTGCCCCGCCGCGCCGATCGTGGCGGAACTGGACGAGTCGGCCGATAGCGGCGTGCTGCGGCTGTTGCACGACCCCGCCGCGCACCGCGCGGACGCGGTGGCCCGGCATGCTGTGCACCTGCGCCGCGCTCTGGCCGTCCTGGCGGACGACCCGGCGCTGCCGGTGCGGGAACTGGACCCGCTCACCTCCGTCGAACGCACGCGGTTGCTGACGGACTTCAACCGGACGGCTGTCGAATATCCGCGGGACAGCCGTGTTGAGGAGTTGTTCGCCGAACGGGCCCGCAAGGCACCCGAACGCCCGGCCGTGGTCCATGGCGACATTGTCCTGAGCTACGCCGAGCTCGACCACCGGTCACAGCTACTCGCGGCCCGCCTCCGCGAGGACGGGCTCGAACCAGGCGAGCCAGTAGCCCTGCTCCTGAGGCGTGAGCCCACTCTGGTGGTCGCCGCGCTCGCCGTCCTCAAGGCCGGCGGCGTCTACCTGCCGATCGACCCCGACTACCCGGCCGACCGGGTGGCGTACCTCCTCGCGGACAGCGGTGCCCGACGGGTACTGACCGCTGGCGACCTGGCAGGGAGACTTGCAGCTGTCCACGAGCGGGCGGACGGACACCTCACGGTCTTCGCCGTCGACACTTGGGGCTGGCAGGAGGATCCTGGTGCGACCCCGCCCGCGTCGACCGGCGTGCAGCGGGGCGCCGACGACGCGGCCTATCTGATGTATACCTCCGGTACGACGGGCAAGCCCAAGGGAGTGCTAGTCCCGCATCGAGGCATCACGCGTCTGGTCAGCGGGACCGACTACGTGCGGCTGGACCCGACGACGAGGATGGCTCAGGTCGGCACGACCGGTTTCGACGCCTCTGTATGGGAGATGTGGGGCGCACTGCTCAGCGGCGGCACTCTGTGCATCCTGGACCGCGAGACCCTGCTCGACACCGAGGAACTCAGCCGTGCACTGCGCGAACAGCAGATCACCACTGCGCTGTTCACTTCCGCCCTGTTCAGCCGGCTCGTCGACGAGGACCCGTGCCTCTTCCGTCCGCTGCGCGACCTGCTGGTGGGCGGCGACGTGCTCTCCGCACGGCACGCCCGCGAGGCGCTGGCCGCCAACCCTGGCCTGCGGCTGGTCAATGCGTACGGGCCGACAGAGAACGCGGTGATCTCCACCTGCCAGATCGTCGGAGACCATGTCGGTGCCCGGGTACCGATCGGCCGCCCGGTGCCCAACGCGACCGTGTTCGTGCTCAACCAGGACGGACTGCCGCTGCCCACGGGTGTCCCCGGCGAGCTCTACGTGGGCGGCGACGGCCTGGCACTCGGCTACCTCGGCCGTCCTGACCTCACCGAACGTGCTTTCGTGCCGCACCCGTTCGTAACCGGTGAGAAGCTCTATCGCACCGGGGACCGGGTGCGGATGCTGCCGGACGGCGCGGTCGACTTCGTCGGCCGGACCGACCACCAGGTCAAGGTGCGCGGCTTCCGCGTGGAGCCGGGCGAGATCGAGACCACCCTGTCCATGCTGCCCGGCGTGCGGGCCGCAGTCGTGCTGGCCCGGCGTCTACCCAGTTCCTCCGACAGCTACCTGTGCGGTTATGTCGTGGGGGATCCGGACCTGGACACCGGCCGCCTGAGTTCGGCCGCTGCTAAGTCCCTGCCGCCGCACATGGTTCCCGCCCACCTGATGGTGCTCTCCGCGCTGCCTCTAACCGTCAACGGCAAGGTGGACCGCGCCGCGCTGCCTGAGCCCGCCACAGTGACCGGCGCTGCGTCCGGCGGGCGCCCGCCGCGCGACGAACTGGAGCGGGTGCTGATCGGGCTGTGGGAGGACACCCTCGGCATCACGGGCATCGGCCCCGACGACCTGCTGAGCGCCTACGGTGCTGGCTCGCTGACCGCCACGCGGCTGTCTGCCCGGATCCGGCGCACCCTGGGTCTGGCCTGCCCCGTCTCGCTGGTGCTGACCGCGCCGACGGTGGCCGCGCTCGCCGAGCTGTTGCGTGAGGCAGAGCCTGCCGGCCACGGTTCGCTGCTGCCGGACGCCCGCCCGAGCGGCCCCCAGGAACCGGCCCCGCTGTCGCCACAGCAGCACGGGATCTACGTCGAGCAGGTCAAGGACCCCAGTGGGACCGAGTACAACCTGCCGCTGGTCGTCGACCTGCCCGAGGTGCCGTCGGTCGAGCGTCTGCGCACCACCCTGGCCGCTCTCGTGGCCCGGCACGACGTGCTGCGCACCGACTTCATCCTGGACGCCGACGGGCGCCCCTACCAGCGAGTGCACAGGGAACTGCAGGTGGTCATCGAGGAGGTGGACCTGCCGGACGACGCCGACCTGGACGGTTGGACCAAGCGGTGGATCAGGGCCTTCGATCCGCATCGGGCGCCGCTGTGGCGCGCAGCGCTGCTGCGTCAGCAAGGCCGCGCCCGGATTGCCCTCGACATCCACCACTTGATCACCGACGGCTACTCCCTCACTCTGCTGGTCACCGAGTGGGCACAACTGTTGAGCGGCGCCGAGCCCGCGCGGCCGGACGTCAGTCATGGCGACTACGCCCGCTGGGCCGACGGCCAAGCGGGCCGCGAACATGCGCTCGCTCAGGGGGACTTCTGGCGTCGCACCTACGCCACGCCGGTACGGCCGCTGGACCTGCCCACCGACCTGCCCCGGCCCCCGGTTCGCCGGGCCGAAGGCGCCCACCTGCCGTTCGCGTTCGGCGCGGGACTCAGCCGGGCGATCCGTGAGCTGGCGCGTGCGGAAGGGGTGACCCCCTTCCACGTCCTGCTTGCCGGTTACACAGCACTGCTTGGGCGGCTGAGCGGCAGCGACGACGTCACCGTGGGCACACCTGTGTCCGGGCGACATTTGCCCGGTGTGGAGCGCTCCCAGGGCATGTTCGTCAACACCCTGTGCCTGCGGATCGGCCTGCAGCCGGAGCTCTCATTCCGCGCCCACCTGAAGGCGGTGGCCGAGCACGCTATGGCGGCCTTCGACCACCAGGACTTCCCGTTCGGGGAACTCGTGGCTGCCGCGGGAGAGCGGGACTACAGCCGCCATCCCATGTTCGACACGCTGTTCGCGGTCCAAGACACCGGACTGCAGCAGGTTGACTTCCTTGGGGGCCGTCCGCGCTGGACCCCTGAAGCCACCGGGCGCACCCTCTTCGATCTCAACCTGCAGATCGACGATGCCCCAGAAGGCTTCACGGCCCACTGGGCCTACAGCACGCATCTGTTCCTGCCACAGACCGTCGAGTTTTTCCGCGACGAACTGCTGGCTCTGTACGACGCGGCCGTCACGGGGCCAGACAAGGCCGTGCACAGCATGAATGCGGTGGCAGTCACCGCGCAGCCCGTGCTGGATTTCGACTTCGACTTCTGATCTCGCACTCTCGTTTCTGGAAGGTATCGTGCAATCCCTCGAAACTCTCGGTCGGCTCAAGGTTGCCGCGGCGCAGCGTCCCCGCGAGGGCGCGTTCTGGCGCGCGGCACTCGCCGCTCTGCCCGAGCGCACCGGCTTCCCGTCTGATACCCCGGGCCGGGCCGCCGGGACGGCCCCACACACGGCGACCGTGGTGCCTCTCGGCGCCGACCTGACCGCCGGACTCGACAAGCTGACTCGTGGACAGGCGATGGCGCTGCACACAGTGCTCGTCGCCGCCGTCGCTGGCTTGCTCCAGCGCTACACAGGCGGTGAGGAGGCCGTTGTCGCTGTTCCCCCCGTACCTGCGGACGAGTCGACCCCCGCGCTCGCCGACGGGCTGGTGCTGCGTCTGCCGTTCACGCCTGGGTCCACGTTCCGCACGGTGCTCGCCGACGCCAAGCCCCGGCTGGTCGCAGCGCTGGAGTATCAGGACTTCCCCGTCGAGATCCTTGCCGAGGAGTTCGGCGCCGCCGGCTACGCGACGCACCCCTTCGCGGATGTCTTGGTCGATGTCGCACGCGAGCCGCACGAGACCCCGGCCACCCGGACGCGGTTTCCCGTGGTGTTTGCCTTCATCCGCGACGGCGAAGAGCTGAGCCTGGAACTGCGTCACCGGGTCGAGCAGCACGGCGCCGACACCGCCGAGCGGCTGCTCGCGCATTGTGCGGCGCTGCTGGCCGGCGCCATCGCCTCCCCGGACAGCGCGCTGGCCGCGCTTGACCTGCGTGCGGACGCCGACCGGGCCGTGATCGAGCAGGCCAACGATACCGACGCCGCGTTCGAGGACACAGTCCGTCTCGACGAACTCTTCGCCCGCCAGGTGCAGCTGACCCCGGATGCCATCGCCCTCGTGGGAGGCGATCTCCGGCTTACCTACGCCGAAGTCGACTCCCGAGCGAACCAGTTGGCAAGGGTTCTGCGCGCCCGAGGTGTGGGCCGTGACGACCTTGTCGCGGTGCTGGCCGACCGCTCGCCGCAGATGCTCGTTGCCGTCTACGCTGTGCTCAAGGCTGGCGGTGCCTATCTGCCGGTGGACCCCGGCTACCCGGTCGAACGCATTCGCTACGTTCTGGACGACAGTGCCGCTCGCCTCGTTCTCACCACGCCGCGCCACGGCGGCCTGGTCCACGAGGGACTCGATGTCCTCGACCTGACCGACGAGTCCTCTTACGCCGAGGACTGCACGCCGCTGGAGATCATCGGCGACGCGCGGGACATGGCGTACGTCATCTACACGTCTGGCTCGACCGGCAACCCCAAGGGCGTCCAGATCGAGCATCGGTCAGTGGTCAACCGCATCAACTGGATGCAGCGTGCCTACCCGATCACGTCCGCTGACGTCATCATGCAGAAGACGCCCACCTCCTTCGACGTGTCCGTCTGGGAACTGTTCTGGTGGATGTTCGAAGGGGCTGCGGTCTGCCTGCCCGACCCCGGCGCAGAGCGGGATCCAGAGGCTCTGGTTGGTGCCATCGAGAAGCATGGCGTGACCACCATGCACTTCGTGCCCTCCATGTTGGGCGCCTTCCTTGACTTTGTTTCAGGAGCGGGCGTGCAGGCAGCTCTTGTGTCGCTACGCCAGGTGTTCGCCAGTGGTGAGGCGCTCACGCCGAACCACGTCCGGCGCTTCAGTGACATCGCCGCAGCCACCGCAGGTCCGGCCCCGCGTCTGATCAACCTGTACGGCCCTACCGAGGCCACCGTCGACGTGACCCACCACGCGTGCGGCCTTGACGACACGGGCCGGGTCCCGATCGGCCGGCCTATCGACAACACCCGCATTCTCGTTCTCGACTCCGCGCTGCGGCCTCAGCCGGTCGGCGTTCCTGGCGAACTGTGCATCGCCGGCGTCGGTCTGGCCCGCGGCTACCTGGGTCGGCCGGACCTGACCTCCGAACGGTTCGTCGCCGCCACCGCCGCCGGTGAGGAGCGGGTCTACCGCACCGGCGACCTGGCCCGGTGGCTACCTGACGGCAGCATCGACTACCTGGGCCGTATAGACCACCAGGTCAAGGTTCGCGGATACCGCATCGAGCTCGGTGAGATCGAGGCGTCGCTGCTCCGCCACCCGCAGGTCAAGGACGCCGTCGTGCTCGCCCGTAAGGCAGAGGACGGCCAGACCCACCTGTGCGGCTACGTCCAGTCGGCGGCCCTGCTCACGGAAGGGGAGCTCAAGCGCCATCTCGGCCTGACGCTGCCTGACTACATGGTTCCGGCGCGCCTCGTGATCCTGGACGCCTTCCCGCTCTCCCCGAACGGCAAGCTCGACCGGCGCGCTCTGCCCGAGCCCAGTCCGGCGGAGCCCGATGCCGCTGCTTACGTGGCCCCCGGCACGCCCGAGGAGACTGAACTGGCCCGCATCTGGGGCGAGGTGCTCGGCCACGAGCGCATAGGCGTGAATGACAACTTCTTCGCGCTCGGCGGCAACTCGATCCACTTCGTCACCGTGCTGGCCAAAGCTCGTGCGGCGGGACTGGACTTCACGTTCCAGCAGTTCTTCCAGAACCCCACGGTGGCGCAGCTGGCGCGCAGTCTTGCGGAGCCCGGGCGGGGTGAGCAGCAGACCGCGCTGCGCCCGTTCGAGCTGCTGCGGCCAGAGGACAGGGTGCTGATCCCGGGCGGCGTTGAGGACGCGTACCCGATGACGCAACTGCAGGCCGGCCTTGTCTTCCAGAGCGAGTTGTCGCATGGCACTGCCGAGTACCACGACATCCTCAGCTACATGATCCAGAGCTCCTTCGACGCCGCGTGCTTCGAGGAAGCAGTGCGCGTCCTGGTCCGCCGTAACCCGATCTTCCGGACCAGTTACCACCTGACCGGCTACAGCGAGTACCTCCAGCTGGTGCATGAGGACGCCCCGCTGCCGCTTTACATCGCCGACCTGCGTGGGATGAGCGAGACCGAACAGGAGGAGTGGTACCGCGATTGGGCCGCAAGGGAGAAGGCGTACCAGTTCGTCTGGACTGAGCCGGGTCTGGTCCGGCTGCACGTGCATGTGCTCTCGGACGACCTGTTCCGCTACAGCCTGAGCCAGCACAACTCCGCGCTCGACGGCTGGAGCATCACCCTGGTGCACACCACGCTGTTCGACCTGTTCCACCGGCTGCGCGATGGCCGGGAACTGCCGGACGCCACCGTGGTCAACCACGCGCGCACCTACGTGGCACTGGAGCGCGGCTCGCTTGCCGACGACGAGCATCGCGCTTTTTGGGCGGACTTGCTGGAGGACAGTACCTTCACGGCGCTGCCGCGGACCCGGCATGAGGCCGAGGCGGACGTCTTCCCCGTGATGTTCCACGAGGTCGAGTTCGCCCGAGGTCTCTCCGACCGCATAGTGGCGCTCGCCAATCAGCTGTCCGTGCCGGTGAAGAACGTGCTGATGGCCGCGCACGCAAAGGTGCTCGCACTCGTCTCGGGCGAACCCGACGTGATGGTCGGTTACGAGCACAGTGGCCGTCCCGAGGCGGAGGACGCCACCCGTGCCATCGGGCTTTTCCTCAACACTGTTCCCTTCCGGGTGGACGCCGCCGCAGGCACCTGGGAGGAGCTGATCCGGCAGGTCTACCGCTCCGAGACCGACCTGCTGCCCGCTCGCCGGTATCCCATGGCTCAGATGAAGAGGGACATCGGCACGCAGAAGGAGCTCTTCGAGACCGCCTTCAACTTCACGCACTTCTACCTGCTCAAGCAGCTGGAAGCGCAGGAAGGCTTCTCCCTGCTTGACGTGCGGGCCAACTCCGAGACGGAGTTCGTGCTGCGGGCCGAGTTCTCCCGGCACTTCGTCACCGACGAGGTCCGCCTGAGCCTGCACTACCACGCTCATCTCTTCGAGCCGTGGCAGATCGCCCGGATGGGTTCTTACTACGCCGCTGCGTTCGAGCAGATGACAGCCAGCCCGAGCGCCTCGCACCACCTGGCGAACCTGCTGGCCGGGGACGAGCTGGCCGAACTGGAGCGGGCAGAGCGGGCCGACGTCCTTCCCGCAGAGCTGGCGACCCTTCTCCCACAGCGCAGCTTCGCTGCCCGGGCCCGCGTGGTCGACGAGCACGGTCTCGTGGTGCCCTTCGCCACCACCGGCCGGGTCGTGCTGGTCGCCGACGGCCGGGACGAGTCGGTTGAGACGGGATGGTACGGGCGCCGGGACCGTGACGGTCTGCATCTGCTGGGTGAGGAGCGAGAGCGGTACACCTTCCGTGCCGGCCTGGACGAGGCGGCCGGGAGCGCCCTGGCGCTGGAGCGGCCGGCTGACCGGCGGCCCTGCGACGAAGTCGACCGGCGCATCGCGCGGGTGTGGGCCACGGTGCTGGACACGCCGCTGGAGGAGATCTCCCTCGATGACAACTTCTTCCTGCTCGGTGGCGCCTCGCTCGCCGCGATGCGGGTGGTCATGGAACTTGATGGACTGGTCTCTCTCACCGACCTGATGCGTAACTCCACTCTGTCGGCCCTCGGCGAGGCCGCCCGCGCCAATCTCGCGGCGGCGGACGAGCCGGAACAGGGCACGCAGGAACTGCTGTTGTCGCTGTCCGCCGAGGCCAGCGATGCCGAATGCACGCTGGTCTGCTTCCCGTACGCGGGTGGCAACGCGATCAACTTCGAGCCGCTGGCACAGGCTCTGGACGCCGCCGGTGGCGCGGTGGCCGTGTACGGCGTAGAGCTGCCCGGACACGACGCTACCCGTCCGGACGAAGCGTTCTCGTCGCTGGAGGACACTGCCCGGCGCGTGGTCGAGGAGATCCGCAGCAAGGCGGGTGACCGGCCCGTGATGCTCTGGGGCCACTGCGTTGGATCCGCTCTCGCGGTGGAGACGGCGCGGCTGCTGGAAGCCGAGGGCAGCACCCCGACGGAAGTCTTTGTCGGCGGCAAGCTTCTGCACGATGCGGCGACCACGCGGCGGGGGATCGAGCAGGCGGCGGCGATGGCCGACGAGGACATCGTGCGCTGGCTCGTCGAGGAGACCGGTTTCGCCGGTTTCGAGAGTCTGCGGCCCGAGCACGCCGCGTTCGTGGCCCGCGTGTTCCGCCACGACGCTGGCTCCGCTAACGGCTACCTGCTCGCGGCCGATGAAGACGGCCCGAAGGCACGGCTATCCGCGCCGCTGACCACCGTGTTCGCCATGGACGACCCGCTCACCCCCAGGCACGCCGAGCGCTACACCGCCTGGTCACTCTTCGCCGATCAGCCTCAGCTGGTCGAACTCGGTGTTGGCGGCCATTACTTCTGCCGTACCGCGGCTCCCGCCGTCGCCGACCTGGTCCTGGACCGCTGGCAGGCGGCCTGCGGACGCGGATGAACCGCCCGGCGGGCCCGGGCGCCACGCGCCCGGCCCGCCGGCTTCCTTGGCGGCTTGCCGCCGGCTCCCGTCGGCGGCTTCCCGTCGGCTTTCACCCAAGGCACGAACGAGGTGCGATGTCACATGAGTAATCCACAGGCCCGGCGAGAAGCGGTGCGCCCCGGCCCCGAATCCCCCTTGCGCGCCGGGGCGATGAGCATGCTGCCGTTTCTCGCGTCGGCCATCCCCATGGGCCTGGCCGGAGGCATCCTGGGGCCCGCCAACGGGCTGTCCGGCTGGGCCACGCTGGGGCTGGCGATGGCCGTCAACTCGGGCACCGCCCAGTTCATCGGATTCGCCATGATCGCGGGCCACTCCGGCGCGCTGGCCATCCTGCTGACAACCCTGATCCTCGGGCTCAGAATGCTGATCTACTCGACCATTCTGGTCCCGCACGTGCGGGAGGTCCCGCAGCGCTGGCGGGTGCTGCTCGGCTTCGGTCTGATCGACGCCGTCTTCTTCGTCGCCGTCGAGCGACTTAAGAAGGGCGAGCTCGGGGATCGCAAGCACCTGTTCTTCCTCGGTGCGTCCGGGATCATGTATGTCACCTGGATGCTGTGCACCCTGTTGGGCATGGCGCTGGGCAGTGCCGTACCGGACCTGGCGAATCTCGGTCTGGACTTCCCGATGACTGCCATGTTCGTGGCCATGCTGGCCGGTTCACTGACCAACTGGCGCGTGGGCGCGGCCGTCGTGAGCGCCGGTCTGACAGTCCTGCTCGGCCATGGTCTGCCCTACAACCTTGGCGTGGTGCTTGCCACCGTCATCGGAGCCGCGGTGGGCACCGCCTGCGAGTACCTCGAGAGGCGCTGGAACTTGGAGAGCTCTGCCACCAAGGAGCTCGTGGAGCCCTCGCCCGACGAGGACGAGGCAGAGCAAGTCGGCGGATCGCTGAGCGGGGACAAGGCGGCGAGCACGACCAAGACGAACGAGGAGAGTTTGGCATGACGATGGCACTGTTGATCCTGGGCATGGGCCTGTGCAGTTTCCTGCCGCGTTACCTGCCCCTGGTCCTACTCGCCGACCGTGAGATGCCCCCGCTGGCCAAGTCTCTGCTGGGCTACACGCCGCCGGCGGTGCTGGCCGCGCTGGTGGTCCCGGAGATGTTGATGCCCGGTGGGCATGCCATTCACCTGAGCATGTCGAATCCCTATCTCATCGGTGGCGGCGTGACCTTCGTCGCGGGTCTCTTCTCGAAGAAGTTCCTGCTGGTGACTGCGATCGGCATTACCGCCTTCTACCTGAGCCGCTGGTTGCTTGGCTGACCGCCTCCTCCGCAACGACAACGATCACCATGGAGTCGAATTGATCAACACCGGAACGTCCTCGCGTCCTCCGCTTCGAGTGGCGGTTGCACAGACCGTCGCCCGCCCGGGTGACACCATGCACAACGCGACCGAGGCAGCAGCGGCCATCACCCGCGCGTCGGATGCCGGGGTCCGGATAGTCCAGTTCCCTGAGCTCTCCCTCACCGGATACGAGCCCGGATGGCTTACGTCCCACCTGCCCGCGGGAGCCCTGACCCTGGACGGCCCAGAGCTGACCGTGGTTCGCGAGGCGTGCCGGGCCACTGGAGTGACCGCCATCGTCGGGGCGCCGACCCCAGCAGGTACGAAGTCGGCGATCTCTGCGATCGCTGTCGGCGGGAACGGTGAGATCCTGGCCGACTACCGCAAGAGCCGGCTCGAGGAGCATGAGCGACGCCTGTTCGTGCCGGGCACTGAGTGCCGCATGCTCACCGTGGACGGTTGGCGGCTGGCCATGGGCATTTGCTATGACGCCAGCTTCCCGGAGCACGCCAGGGCTGCGGCGCGCTCCGGCGCCGATGCCTATCTGTGCGGCGGTGCCTTTGTCCGGGGCGACTCCGATCACCGCCGGTCGGTGTATTTCCCCGCCCGCGCCCTGGAGAACACCTTCTACGTGCTGTTCTCCAACTTCGCTGGATCGCAGGGTCCGTGGGACTTCTGCGGCCGCAGCGCCGTCTACGGACCGGACGGCCGTGCCTTGGCGCAAGCCGGTACCCAGGAAGCGGAGCTCGTCGTGGTAGACCTCGACGATGCGGCCTTGGCCGAGACCCGTCGTGGCCTGACCATGCTCCGGGACCTCGCCCCCGCTGTGGCGGCGCCCCCGGCGCCGAGTATGTGTGTCGTATGACGGAGACGGGTGGCCTTTCGGCCGTTCCGTTCTCCGTGCCGACAGAGTTGAGCCGAGTGCCCGTTCCGCGAAGACCCGTCGCAGGACGCACGGTTGTCTGGCTTGTTGACACGGATCAGAGCTCCGAGGCCGCCGCCCGGCACGCGCCACAGCTGCTGAGTACCGACGAACGAGCCCGGGCCGGCTCCCTCCGTCGCCGCTCTGACCGCGAGGTGTATGTCACGGCTCATGTTGCTCTGCGCATCCTGCTGGGGCGTCTGCTGGAACGCCATCCGGGCGCTCTGCCGATGGAGAGGGAAGCCTGTCACGGGTGCGGAGCACCGCACGGCCGGCCGGTGGTGCGGTGTGGACAAACGCATTTCTCCCTCTCGCACAGCGGGCGCCTGATCCTGGTGGCCTTCGCCGTCGTACCGGTGGGAGTCGACATCGAGCAGACCGCGTCGAGCGGAGTAGTAGAAGAGGCTGGGAACACATTGCATCCCACCGAGTGCCAGGAGCTGGATGCGCTTCCCGAGTCGGGACGGCCTCAAGCGTTCACTGAAATTTGGACTCGCAAAGAGGCATATCTGAAGATGCTGGGCACCGGACTCCTGCGAGACACCCGCCTGGATTGTGTGGGAACAGGGCGGCCTGGGAGTACGAGTGGGATAAGCGATACAGGAGCTCAACTGACACCCGTAACAGTGCCGTCCGGATACGCGGCGGCTCTATGCGTTTCGACGTTGGCCTGAAGCGATTGTCGCGTCGACATGGGCGCGGTTCCGGCCGAGGCCGGAACCGCGCCCATTCAGGGGTACGGTGAGGCCACTGTGCTGACGCTTGTTCTGAGTGGTCGGCAGCGCCACCGCCTGGTCCGCAACCCTAACTGATCGTTTCAGAATGAGGTCCGCAGGCGGCGGAGGCATATGAGGCTGCAGGCCAGGTCGAGCAACCCATGGTGGAGGTCGGCGCGACGTTCGTAGCGGGTGCGGAGCCGTTTGAACTGGTGCAACCAGGCAAATGCGCGCTCGACCACCCAGCGGACCTTGCCCAGTCCGGAGCCGTGGGCTACGCCCCGTCGGGCGATCATGGGCTTGATGCCACGTTTCCACAGCAGGCGGCGATACTTGTCGAAGTCGTAACCCCGGTCGGCGTACAGGCGCCGGGGTTTGCGGCGAGGTCGTCCCCGAGCTCCCCGAATCGGCGGGACCGCGTCGAGCAGGGGCAGGAGCTGGGTGACGTCGTGTCGGTTGCCGCCCGTGAGCGTCACGGCGAGTGGGGTTCCGTGGCGGTCGACGATCAGGTGCTGCTTGGAGCCGGGGCGGGCGCGGTCGACGGGTGAGGGGCCGACGTGGTCCCCCCCTTTGAGGGCCCGGACATGCGATCCGTCCACGGAGCAGTCGTCCAGGTCCAGCAGGTCGGCGCGGCGAAGCTCGGTCAGCAGGGCGGCGTGCAGGCGTGGCCAGACGCCGGTCTCGGTCCAGTCCCGCAGTCGGCGTCAGGCCGTCACGCCGGAACAGCCCACAGTCTCCGCTGGGACGTCCCGCCAGGCGACACCGGTCCGCAGCACGAACAGGACGCCGGCGAGTGCTGTTCGGTCAGGAACACGCAACCGCCCGGGATGCCGGTGGCGCCGTTCGGGAGCGGGTGGCAGCAACGGGGCCACCCGCTTCCACAGGTCGTCCGGAACAAGATCAGCACGAACCCGGACACCTTGCCGACCGAGATCATCGAGTACAAGACCCGCGGCATCTCATCGTGATGTGAGCGCAGGATCTGGCGTCGTTCGCCAGATCGAGCGCTCAGCCTGAGGCGCCCTCCAGCGGAAGGTGGTCCCGGAAGTACTGCGAATCCAACCACTCCTCCTTCACGAAGAGCGGACGCGTCAGGCGCGCTGCCCCGACCTGCTGCGAGCGCAGAAGAACCCCCAGATCAGTCAGGGAAAGCGAGTCATCAGGCGTGTAGAGCAGACAGTTCCCATGCTCCGCAGCGTGGTCCAGCAGGAACTGCCGGCCCTGCTCCGGACCGCTTCCCGCCAGCGGGAAGCCAGACAGGAAGACTTGCGGACCGGCGACCGCATCCAGCGCAACACAGGCGAGCTTGCCCGCGTCGTAGAACGCTTTCACCCCATCCGGGAAGTCCTCCTGCGCAAACGGACCGCCAACCCGTTCCTGGGGTCCAGGAACCAAGAGTGCCTGGGCGACCTCGGCTGGAGACATCCCGAACTGCAACGGACCCACACCGGCTCCCGATCGCAGCTCCCAGCACTCCCGCCCCGCATCCACGCCCATCCATCCACCCCTACATTCCGACCAGTCCGGAGCAAGCCACATGCACAAGGCCATGGCCAAGATGCCAACTCACCTGCACAAGTGCCAACAGGGTCGCTGCCCTCGGGCGGAGTCATTCTGAAACGATCAGTAAACGGCCGTCTACGACGGCTGTTGTTCTGTTACGGATATGGCGCTCTTTTCGCCGTCGAGGACAACCGCAGCTTGGAGCAGCTCATACGCGTACCGTTCGGCTGCTCCTTGCAGTCGTGCGGATGAGGGGAGAAGCCACCACATCACGAGGCACCCCGCAGTGGCGACCAGGGCGAGGATGTTCACTGTGGTGACGGCAGGTTGGTGATCGATTTTGGCGAGCCACAGCATGTATGCCATAACGCCGAGTCCCACGCTGATCGCGATGGTTCGTGCGATCCACCGGATGCCGTAGACATTCCGTTGGAAGCCGTAGCTTCGGTTCTCGGCACGTACGAGAGGGAAGTTCTCGGCGTTCCGTGTGAGGTTGCGTAGCTGACCGACAGCAACCTCGATGGCTTCGTCAGCCTTCGCCGGGTTTCCATTCTCGCTACGGAGGTTGGGGAGGGCGATACCTGTCACAGACGACACGGCCTTCCGCCAGATCTCACGTTGCAGAGTATTCTGTCCCCCTTGTCGGAGGCGGAGCTTCTGGATGGTGGGCGATCCACCCCAGGACACCCAGAGCATCTCCTGGGCTTTGCGTCCTTGGTGGCGCACTATTTCGGCTAGGGCGACGGGGCCGCCGGCCAATGAGAGCGCCGTAACGACGGACACAACTACCGGCGCTTTGTTGAGTCCAAGGACTGCCAAAACTACGTTGATTGCCATGAGCGCGAGGAGCCCGGGTGCAAGACGGGCCCGGCGTTCGTAGTCATCGAGCCACAGCACGTTACGAGTCCCCTAGGTCTTCCACGGACGTGTGAAGCGGCTCAGGAGTGGATGTGCTGTACCCCAAGCGCTCTGGTGCGTTGTGACGGGAGCACTTCGACACTCCTTGCGTCAGATGCACGGGGTAGCCTCGCCGGAGGAAGGCGTTCGTCGTTTTCTTCGCGGGGTGCTTGTGCTCCGGGTTCTTCTTGGGGACGGACGCGAAGGCCGTCCCCACGCTGGTGGACTTTCCCTTGAATCCCAGCAGTCGATTGAGAATCGACGGACTGACGTTGCGTCGGCTGCCGTGGTGAGGTACTTGAATGAAACTCAGATCACCCGGTTGGAAGCCGTCCGCTTCCAGAACACCGAGGGCGTGACCGAGCGCGGGAACACCTGCATCTCCCGTGAACAGCAGCTTCCGCCCATCGACTTTCAGGAGGCAGATCGCGCTGGTGTTGTTCTTGGCGGTTGTCTCTGCGTTCTCGACCAGCGTCTCGATGTCAAGATCTTCGTAGACCGTTCCAGCGAGCATTTTTCGAAGGGTTGCTTCCAAGCTCGACTTGGATTCCAGGGCAGCGTTTGCCTCAACGATCTCTGCCAACAGCTCCCGGTAGTAGTCCTCGGTGGGACCGAGTATGCGGAGTACACCGTCTTCGCTTGTCCAATCGCGGAACGGTTCCTCGATAGGTACGCCCTGCGCCTTGGCGATTTCTTCAAGGTCGGTCGCCCCCTGAAGCGAGTCCCTCAGCTCCGTGCGCAGCGATCGAGCGTCGTAGGACAGGAGCATCTTGGCCCGTGCCATGTTCGCTGAATGACTCCAAGGCAAGTGCATGAGGAGCTTCTTGACGGTCAATTGCTCCAAGACGACCCGCAGCCCGTTGATGTGATCACGGTCCGGGTGCGTTGAAACGACAAGATCAACGACACCGGTCTTGTAGTAGTCGCGGATGTGCTGGACGAGGGCTTCCCCGTCGTCAAGGTAGCCGCCGTCGATCACCACCACGGTCTGGTCCTCGCGCGGACCGTAAAGGTTGCCATATCGAAGAGCGATGGCATCGCCACCGCTCGACTCATCCCCGACGGGGAGGAAATCGATCTCGTAGCCCATAGGGGACCCACCTGTCACACGTCGTTGTGTTCCTGGGGGAAGTCTGCCATCCAGGTGTGACAACGTGATGGGTGAGCAACCTGAGGCGAGTTTGCGTGCTTTGTCGCATTTCGCCGATGGATTGCGCCTCATGCTTCCTGCGGTACGAGAAGTGCTCGGGCAGCCCTTCGGGTCCTGAAAGGCTTGCGGGCTGACTGCAGCCGAAGCGGTAGAGCGGGATCGCTTGACCCGACGCGTCGACCGGAGCCCTGGCGTCCTCGTTTTCCCGGGGGTCCCTGCGGGAGATCGCCGGCAGGATCGGGCGGCGCGGAAGTTCACGGCGCACAGCGCATGAGTCTTACGCCTTGTCGCCCAGGGCGGACTCGGCTCGCCTTGCCGCATCGCGGGCGGCGAAGGTGGCGTTGACCGACCGAACCCGGCCGCACGCAGGTTGGTCGGGTTGCCGAATAGGTGCCGTACCGGGCGCAGAACGACCTCGCTCTCACTGTGCTTGCCGGTGACCGCGACCCCCTTGATGTCCATGTTCATGCCGAGCGCGAACAGAACCAGCGGCAGTCGACGCCGCAGCGCGGCCTCCCCGGTGGCGACCGAGGTGAACTCGAGGGTGAAGCCGGTGGCGAACTCGGCCTCCTTGAGGATGTTGATCAGGTTGATGCTGCCCCACCGGCGCTTGATCTCCGCCCTCAGTGCGACGAGGTTCTCCGGCTCCTCCCGCTTGCCCAGTGGAGACCTTGATCTACGGCTGGCCGTGCTTCTTGACGATGTCTACCCCGTTCGTGGTGCCCAGTTCCAGCGCAGTGCCGAAGCGGGTCAGGGCCTCGTGCAGCCGCTTCTGAAGGGCGTCGATGAACTTCGATGACGGTGTGGGTGTTGCGGGAAGCCATGCCACGCCAGATTGCCCGTGCCGAACCGACGTGCGACTGTGACGCTCATTTGACGCTCCGGGCGCCCGCTGACGCTCGTTCGGTGCCTGAAAGTTGCTCTGACCTGCTGTTTTATCGACTGCGTCCAGGTCGAGATGTTTCCGATGACGCACCACGTGGAGTGCGTGGCGATTCTGGAGCCGGTGAAGAAGGACGCGTGACCTGCGACTTTGTCGTAGTCGTCGGCTACTCGATCTGTTTTCGCCCGTCCAACGGATGAACGATGGCGATTGGCTGCGAAGGCCGCCTGACCCGGGGATTCAGGCGGCCTCAGCGACAGCGGCGCAAGCTGAGTCCGCGCGTTCCTCAGGCTACTGACGCTCGCATGACGCTCGTTCTGATGGGGTGTCAGTAGTGTGCGGGGCAGATCGCGGGCTTCGTGTGACGCTTGTCCGGTGCGCGGAACGCCGCGTCGTTGTTGAAGGACGGTCGGTGCAGACGAGGGCGGGTTGGTACGCCCGATACAGAAAGCTGCCGTCAGGCCGTGCGGCCTCAGATGTCCGGCATACCGGTGGTCGCCCACTCGTCGGCGAAGTGCTCCATCTGCTTCAGGACCAGCTTCACCGCCTCCGCGCGGCGGTCCGGCGGGTAGCCGTGGCGGGCCAGCAGGCGCTTGATGGCGCTGCGGAGACCGGCACGGACCGGCTCGCGGGCGATCCAGTCCGGCTTGAGCTTCTTCTGGACCTCCGCGACGAGATCGCGGGCGATGCTCGCCAGGATCTCGTCACCCATGAGTTCCTGAGCCGTGTCGTGCTCGGCCACGGCGTCGTAGAAGGCGAGCTCGCGCCGGTTCAGCGGAAGTACTCGGCGGCCCCGCCGGCGGCGTTGACGAACGCCTTCGCGGTCGGCTGCTCAAGACGTGCACGCCAGTTGAAGCCGCGCGCAGGATGCCGCTGAGGATGTCGTACTCGTTGCGCAGCTCGTCCAGCGCGCTCGTGCTGGACGCCCACGATCGGGGCCCAGTTCTTCAGGTCCGCGAGGGTTACCGCGCGCGAGACGCGCCAGGCCGGGAAGTTGGACAGTGCGGCGTGGTGGATCTTACCGGCGCTCACCAGGTCGTCGTGGAGGGGTGAGCGTCAGCCCGCGTTCGGCTGGGGTGCCGCGGCCAGGCTCTGCTTGACGTACCGGCTTGTGTCGTCGGCGAGAATCTCGGGCAGGCCCGTCTCGATGCCGTACAGGGCCTGAGCCGCGACGTCGGCGGCGGCGACCTTCTGGTCGGCGGGCACGCCGGCGGCCATGTCGGTGTCCATGTAGCCGACGTGCAGCGCCGAGACGGCGATGCCCCGGGGTGCCAGCTCTTCGCGAGTCGCGTCACTCAGCGCCCAGGCGGCGGCCTTGGACGCGGCGTAGGAGCCGAGGGCGGCCGGGTGGAACCAGGACAGGGCGGACAGGACGTTGAGTACGGCGCCGCCGCCGTTGCCCTCGATGACAGGGGTGAAGGCGCGGGTCGCGGCGAGCGGGCCGTAGAAGTTGGTCTCCATCTCCCGACGCACCTCATCGGTGTCGCCTCCGATCAGCGTCGCGCCGGTGGAGATGCCCGCGTTGTTGATCAGTAGGGTCGCATCCGACGCGATGCGGGCGGCCTCCCGCACCGATGCCTCGTCCGTCACGTCGAGGCGCAGTGGGACGGAGCCCGGCACATCGACGGTCTCGGGGCGGCGGGCCGCCGCGTACACCTTCGCGCCGCGCTCCACGAGCTGGGCGGCCAGGTGCCGCCCGAGGCCCCGGTTGGCGCCGGTGACGACCGCGACCGCGTTCTTCAGTTCCATGCCCACTCCTGGTCCACGGCGGGTGCCGTCGGGTCACCCGCACAATTTAGATTACGTAACCAATCTAAACACGGGTCTACGATAGATGCCAGTCGACATCCAAATGGGAGGGTGATCATGGGCCGCGTGTCGCAGGCGCAGGCGGAGGAGAACCGCAGGCGGGTGGTGGACACCGCCTCGCGGCTGTTCCGGGAGCAGGGCACTCAGGTGAGCGTCGCCGACCTGATGAAGGCGGCCGGCCTGACCCACGGCGCCTTCTACAAGCAGTTCGCTTCCAAGGAAGCGCTCGTCGACGAGGCCACCGCTCACGCCTTCGACGAGCTCGCCCGGGGTAACACCGCCGGGCTCGCGCAGTACGAAGGGCGGCGCGACGCCGCTCAGCGAGCGCTGATCGACGCCTACCTCTCCGTCGAACACCGCGACGACCCGGCGGACGGCTGCCCGGTCGCCGCGCTCGCCACGGACATCGCACGCGAAGGCGGGGGTCGAGAGGCCCGTCGTGTCTACACCCAGGGGGTGGCCGACTTCGCCGACTTCCTCGGCGGTGACGACCAGGACGGTATCGTTCGCCTCTGCACCCTGTTCGGTGCGCTGCTCCTGTCCCGGGCCACCAAGGGCTCCCCGCTCTCCGGGGAGATCCTCGCCGCCGCGCACGCGGCCTTGACCGAAGCAGGCTGATCACGGGCGCGGTGGCCGCGTCGTGGCAGCCGTCCGGTCCCCGGGGAAGTGGCGAGCCGGTCGTCATGACGCTCGTTCTGAAGCCCTCACGTAGGTAGGCGGCTGTGCCGCTCTGTCACCAGGTCCGTGCCGGCAACTGGTGTAACCATCGCGGATAGTTGCTGTTGTGGCGCCGGCTCGGCGGTGCTCCTCGCGTCAGGTGGATGAGTGCAACGCGCGTTGGAGGTCCACCCAGGAGCGGGAGTCGATCGCGCGACGGTGCTGCTGTCTACCAGGGCGTTTACCGCATTGTCAGCCCAACCGCCCTGTCTGTGAGGCAAGTTGGAGGGTGCTCACGTGTTTCCCCGCCCTCCCGGTCGACATCCGTTCACGGCCGAGAAGGTCACAGATCCGGATGCTTCGTCGCCACGTGGTAGTACCCCGAGTGGAACACCAGAGGGGCGCCGCCGTCGGCCTCGTACTCTTCGACCTCGCCGAGGAAGATGATGTGGTCGCCGGCGTCGACGCGTTGGACGGTGCGGCACTGGAAGCGGGCGACCGCGCCGTCCAGGAGGGGAGTGCCGGCGATTCCGGAAGTGGTGGGGGTGCCGCGGAACTTGTCGTCGGCCGGGGTGGCGAACTGGCGGGAGAGGTGGTGCTGGTCGGCGGCCAGCACGTGGACGGCGAAGTGCGAGGCGTCGGTGAAGTCCGGGAGGCTCGGGCTGTTCTTGCCGGGGCACCACAGGACGAGGGGCGGGTCCAGGGAGACGGAGGTGAAGGAGTTGGCGGTCATGCCGACGTTGCGGCCGTCGGGGGCGCGGGCCGTCACCACGGTCACGCCGGTGGCGTACTGGCCCAGCGCGCGGCGCAGTTCGCGGCCGTCGAAGCGGACGGCGTGCTGGACGCGTCTCTCGGCGAGGAAGCGGTGTGCCTCTGCCTCCTCGAACCACCAGCGGTAGAGCGTGCGCGGGTCGTCGAATCCGGCGGCGAGGGCGCCTGCGACCGAGGGGATCTCGGCCGCCGCCGTGAGGATGTCGCGGTGGTGGGGACTCAGGTCCGTGAGGAGGGAGTTGGTCCAGCCGACGTCCCATTGAGCCCAGCCGCGCCAGAAGTTGTCGAAGGTGCGCTGCATCCACTGCGGTGTGAACTCGGCCGTGCCGTGGCGGAGGATGCTTGCGAGGTAGTGGGTCGCGGCCTGGGCCGCGTTGTTCGAACCCTGGCCGGTGATGGGATCGTTGAGGACGACGGCGTCGGCCATGCCGAGGACGTGCCGGCCGGAGGCCAGACGCGCGACGGGGAGCCGGACGGTCGGCGTGAGCCTGCCGCGCAGAACGCCACCCTCGTCGGTGAGTCGGGCGTGCCGGCAGCGGTCGTACTCGTCGGGGAAGAACCGGTGGAGGATTTCCAGTGAGCGGGTGAGGTGTCCTTCGGGTGTACGGATGTCGTCCCAGCAGTCCATGGGACCGCCGGGGACACCTTCGAAGACCATGATCTCGCAGGGTCCGGTGGTGGTGAGGGCAGGGAAGGTGAAGTACTCGCCGACGCCGGGGACCATGCGGTAGTGGACGGCGGCCTCCCCCTCCCGTGGTGCCGTTCCCGTGACGTACGTCAGGGCCAGCGCACGGCGCGGCCGGTCGTACGGGGAGAGCTCGGCGTCGCGCGGGAAGAGCCGGCTCAGCTCGCCCTTGCCCGTGGAGACCACGACGAGATCGTGCGTACGGGCGTACCACTCGAGGTCCTCGACGCCCGCCTCGTGCAGCACGACCTCGCCGTGGCCACCGGCCGCGAACTGCTCAATCCACGCTGCACACTTGACCCGCTGGTCCACGGAGTGGGCGGGCCCTTCCAGCGGCGCGCGCCAGGAGATGTCCGGAGTGCCGTGCGGAGAGATGAGAGAGAACGCGATGCCGGAGATCTCCGGGGCCCGCTCCTCCCAGTGATGCAGGCCGAGTTCGCGCTCGCTCCGCATCGCGGTGTCGAACATGCACTGGCTGGACATGACCGGGCCGCGACGTATCTCGTCGGGGCCGCGGTCGGTGACCAGGGTGACGTCATAGCCGTGCGCCTGGAGCCCCAGGGCGAGTTGAGCACCCGCCTGCCCGGCACCGATCACCGCGATCCTTCTCATGTCCTGCCGTCCCGCTCTCGTTCCGTACGTCTCGCTGACGCGTCGCGTCTGTGCCTGACCCCGGTGGCTGCTCAGGCGCTGACCGCGGCCAGGTAGTTCTTCGCGGCGACCGGGTCCATGAACCAGTGGAAGAAGTCCCGCGGGTCGTCGAAGCCGTTCACGAAGCGGGCGGCGATACGGGAGTTGACGCTCGCCGCGCCGAAGAGCTCCAGAACGTGCTGCGGCGGGGCACCGAGCATCGCGTTGGTCCAGGTCGTGGCGTACTGGGCGTTGTCCCAGAAACGGCCGAAGGCCAGCTCCATGAACGCGGCGTCGTACGGGCGGTCGCCGTGGTCCAGGATGGCGGCGAGGTAGGAGGCCGCGCACTTCGAGGCGTTGTTCGAACCCTGGCCGGTGATCGGGTCGTTGAGGACGACCACGTCGGCGAGGCCGAGCACCTGCGCGCCGGACGGCAGCGTGGCGACGGGTCCCCGGACGGTCGGCGCGAAGCGGCCCGCGAGGGTGCCGCCCGCGTCGGTGAGCGCGATGTCGGTGCACCGCTCGGCCTCCCACGGGACGTACGCCCGCAGCAGTTCCTGGAACTTCGCCAGCACCTGGTCGGGGGTGAGCCCGTCGAAGCAGTCGAGCGGGCCGCCCGGGATGCCCTCGAAGAACATGATGTCGCAGGGGCCGCTGGTGGTGAGGCTGGGCATGGTGAAGTACTCGCCCACACCGGGGATGACGTTGAAGCTGACGCCGGGGCGGTCGGGCAGCGGCGCCATGCCGGTGACGTACGCCAGGGCCAGCGCGCGCTGCGGAGCGTCGTACGGGGAACGCCGGTCGTCCCGCTGGAACAGTCCGGCGATCTCGCCCTTGCCGGCCGCGACGATCACCAGGTCGGATTCGGCGGCGTAGCGCTCCAGGTCCTCGACGCCGGCCTCGTGGATGTCCAGACGGCCGCCACGGCGCGCGAACTCGCCCATCCAGATCGGCATCTTGACGCGCTGGTCGACCGAGCGGGCGGTGGCGTCGAGGCGGGCGCCGAAGGAGAGCGCCCGGCCGCCCTGGCCGTCGGCGATGTTCACACCGAGCCCGGCGATCGGCGGGCAGGCGTCGCCCCAGAAGTCGAGGCCGAGGTCGCGCTCGTGGGCCAGCGCGGTGCCGAACATGGCCTGGCTGGACATGACCCGGCCCTCGCGGATCTGGTCTCCGGTGCGGTTGGACACGATCGTGACGTCGTAACCGTGGCCGAGCAGACCGATACCGAGCTGGAGGCCGGCCTGGCCGGCTCCGACAATGGTGATCTTGCGCATGAGGGGGGACCTCCGGGGGTAGGGGTTGTGCGGCTTCGAGCCGTGCCGTGCGGTGCCGTCGGGTCACCTGTGGGACCGGGGGATGGGGCCCGGGTCACCCGGCCTGCTGAAGGGGCGGGTCCGGCCGACTCGGTGGGGCGGGGCCGGCAGGGGCAAGGGCGTGGCGACGTACGGGGTACGGCCCGGCACTCCCTGCATCGTTGATCCCCTGGTTCTTTCTCCGAGGCGGTCGGGCATCAACCTTGGTATGGAAAGATCATCTTTGCTATCCGGATCACGCGGGTTGCTGTCCTGATCGCGCATCTCGGCGGTGGAGGTTCACATGTCCGCTGAAGAGCTCCCCCTCGCAAACCATGAGCGGTTCCATACGGCCGACATCTGGGAGGCGCGGGCAGAGGTCGGCCGCGCCTTCTGTCCGCATGAGCTGCGCATCACGCAGCGCTCGGCGACGCTCGACGCCCGACTGCACGGCGCGCCCTTCGACCGGACGGGCCTGTACTACCTCGACTACGGAACGGAAGTCCGGATCACGCCGGGCGACCTGGAGAGCTTCTTCCTCGTCCAGATCCCGCTCGCCGGTCACGCCGAAATCACCTGCGGCCGCGAGGAGATCATCTCCACGCCCGAACTCGCTTCCGTCCCCTCTCCGGCCGGAAAGCTGGACATGCGCTGGAGCGGGGGCAATCCGCAGTTGATCGTGTGGTTCGACCGGTCGTCCCTGGAATCGCACCTGGGAAGTCTGCTCGGGCGCACCGTGCGCCGCCCGATCTCCTTCTCGCTCGGCATGGACCTCACCACATCGGGCTCGCGCTCCTGGCTCAACATCGTCGACCTCATGCGCCGGGAGGCGGAAGGGTCCGGCGGCATGACGAGCCAGCCCATCGTGACGAAACAGCTTGAATCACTGCTCATGACCCAGTTGTTGATGGCCCAGCCCCACACCTACACGCCGGCGCTGCTCGGCGAGCAACCGCGCGTCGCACCGCCCGCGGTCCGCCGTGCCATGGAGATCATCGAAGGCCACGCCGCCGAGCCGCTCACGGTCGCCGAGATCGCGGAATGCGTCGGCGTCGGCGTCCGGGCCCTTCAGGAAGGCTTCCGCCGACACCTCGACACGACACCGCTCGCGTACCTGCGCGAGGTCCGCCTGGACCGCGTACGCAAGGAACTCCTGGCCTCCGACCCGGGTGCCACGACCGTCACCGCCGTCGCGTACCGCTGGGGCTTCCTGCACCCGGGCCGCTTCTCCCTCGCGTACCGCCGGCAGTTCGGGGAGCCGCCTTCGAAGACGTTGCGGTCGTAGGGGGCATGCGTGTAGCTGGGGCCAGGCTGACGGCTACGGGTGACGGCCTCACGGAAGCCGGTGGGTACGGGCGAGGTAGACAGTGTTGGCCGCCTCGCGTTCCTGCAGTGGATTGTCGAAGGCGATGACCTCGGCCCGCGCCTCGGCGAAGGCTTGGGTGAGCGCCGCGAGGAACTCCTCGTCGGGCCGGTCGTTGGACCAGAGTGCGAACACCCCGCCGGGGTGCAGGTGTTCGCTGAGGCGCCGCAGGCCGTCGAGTTGGTAGAAGCCGACGTTGTCAGGGTGCAGCAGGTGGCGCGGCGAGTGGTCGATGTCGACGATGACCGCGTGGAACCGGCGCCCGGGGGCGAGGGGGTCAAGGCCCGTTGTGGACTGGGCCATTGAGAAGAAATCACCGTGCGCCAGCCGGCACCGCGGGTCCGCCGCGAGCCCGCCGGGGATCAGCCCGCGCTCATGCCAGTCGATCACTGCGTCGAGCATGTCGATGACGACGAGCGAGCCCACGTCAGGGTTCTTCAGCACCGCCTCGGCGGTGTAGCCGAGGCCCAGGCCGCCCACGGCCACGTCGAGTCCGGGGGTGGATGGGCAGGTGGTGAGTTCCGCCAGGGCGAGGTCGGCCAACTTCACCTCGGCGACCGTGAAGAGGCTGGACATCAGGAACTCGTCGTTGAGCTTGATCTCGTAGACCGGTTCGGCGACACCGGGGTAGCTGCGCCGCCGGAGGGCGAGCTCGCCCAACGGCGTTTCCCGCCAGTCGAGTTCTTCGAAGCGTGCGCTCACCGGAGCACTCCCCGTCTTTTGGTTCGAGACATGCGATTGCGGTCCGCGGGCTTCTTCGGCTTCCCGTCGGCCCGCTGTGCTCGTCCGAGAGATGACACCGTGCACTTCACAGCTGCGCCGGCGACGGACGGGCGGTCGCCGGCGCAGTGTATACAGCCCACCCTCGGCCGAACGGGTACGCCACGGCCGGCCCTGCGCTGCCTGCACCTGAGAGGGAAACTCTGGCCGGCTCCAGCCATACACCAATCTGGTACATACGCTACTCTAAGTACATGTCCATGAAGCGAACCAACGTGTACGCCGACCCGGAAGACCTCGCGATCATCAAAGAGGCCGCGAAGCGGCGCGGTATCAGCGAGGCAGAGATCATCCGCCAGGGCATCCACCTCGCGGCCATGGCCAACCGGGTCTGGGACGAGCCCCTCTTCTCGCGCACCTTCGAGGGGCGCGGTCGCACCCCGGGCAAGCGCGACGTGCGTGACACCGTTGCCGACGCGGTACGCCGCGAGAGCGGGAGTGGAACCGCCGCGTGATCATCGTCATCGCGGATACCTCCGGGCTCCTCGCGGCGCTCGACTCCGCCCATCCAGAACACCGGGCGTCGAACGAAGCGATCATGGCTGCGGGGCTCCTGGTGATGTCCCCGCTGCTGCTTGCTGAGATCGACCACGTCGCCACGCGTGAACTCGGCCGTGATGCGGCGCTCAGCGCGGTCGATGACATCCGGCACTGGATGCGTCGAGGCCGTATCGTCGTGCCCGAGATCACGGAAGATCACCTCGGGGCCGCCCAGTTCGTGCGCGCCCGCTACCGCGATCTCGGCTTGGATCTGGCGGACGCGGTGAATGTGGCCCTCGCCGCCGACCACGACACTGACGCCGTCCTCACCCTCGATCGTCGCGACTTCCGCGCAGTGCGTCCGCTCGGTCGGCACAAGGCGTTCCGGGTGCTGCCCGACGATCTTCCGCTCTGATGTCGCGGGGTCCGGTCGTGTCGTGGTTTCCGTCGGTCGTGACGCTCGTCTGACGATCCAAGGTCCCGCGGGGCGCCAGCAGGCCAAGGAAAACCTCGTTGACCTGCGCTTTCCTGGATGCGACTCCGGCTGACGTGTTCTCGATGACGCATCATGTGGAGTGCGTGGCGATTCTGGAGCCGGTCAAGTAAGGCGCCTCACCTGTGGTTCGCCGCCGTCCAACGCTGCTCGCTCCGTGGCGCGTTGGACGGCGGCGTCCGTCTGCGTGGGGTGGAGTTGTGGTCGGGGCGCGGTCATCGCTGGATCGAGGACGGTCATCTCTCCCGCCATCCCACCCTGCCGAGGGCATACCAGCGTGCCGGAGGTGTCCTCCACGGGTCGAGATGCGGCCATCGACCTGGGCTGCATATCCTCTTAGGGGTCCGGGCGGAGCCGCCCGGGGTGTGGCCGTGCAGGCCCGCACATCGCCCAGTGAAGAGGGCGTGTCCCGCAAGTCGCCTTCGTGGCGCTCACACCTCCATCGGAGGGAGTTGCGATGAGGCTCATCCGCATGAACAAGGTCAGGTTCACCGGAGCCGCTCTGGCTGCCATCCCGCTCGCGCTCGGTGCTCTCACAGCCCAGAGCAGCGCGCAGGAGGCGTCTCCCAGCCCCACGGGAACGTCGGGAACCTTCGGCTCGGGCTGTTCGGCGCTCTCGCAGAACGTCGACACGGCCAAGGACAAGGTCGTGGACGCCGCAGCCGCGTACCCGCAGCTCAGCCAGCTCGTCTCGGCGGCGGTCCGGGCGCATCTCACCGACACCCTGAACGACAAGCCCGCCATCACCGTCTTCGCGCCCAACAACGAGGCCTTCAAGAAGGTGACCGCATCCCAGCTCTCCTCACTCCTCAGCAACGAGGGGCAGCTGAAGAAGGTGCTCACCTACCACGTCGTGGACAAGGAGATAAAGCCGGACCAACTGTCCGACGGCTCCTTCACCACGGTGGAGGGCGGCAAGCTCACCACGTCCGGCTCGGGCACCGACTTCAAGGTCGACGGCAAGGCGAACATCGTCTGCGGCAACATCAAGGCGGCGAACGCCACCATCTACGTCATCGACTCGGTCCTCCAGCCCCCGTCCTGACCCGCCCTCCGTTCTCGCTTCACGTGACGAGGCACGGCGACGCACGCACATGCGGCCGCCGTGCCTCGTCAACGTCCTGCCTGGGGCTTTTCCCCTCGCGTCCGATCTTCCTTGGTCAATATCCCGCCTTCATGGGGGAGTCGGCGCACGATGTGCCGGTTGAGGACTTGAGCAAGTCGACGGCACGGTGGATATGGTGGTGGCGAGCCCGGATGGACTTGGGGGAAATCGGTGACGTTCGAGCAAGAATGGGCCGAGATGCGAGCGGCGGCGTCCCAGCGGACCGCCACGCAACTCAACAGCGTTCCGGCCGAGGGTGGCGGTGGCGGGTACGACCTGGTGGTCGATCGGGACGATCTCGGCGCTGTCGGTAATGACGCCTATGACCTGCTGGGGCGGCTGGGGAAGGACGGCGACATCGCCCGTTCCTCCACGTTCGACGCGGCGACGGCGCTGACCAACGGGAATTTTGCGAGCGGTTCGGCCGTGCTGAAGGTGCATGACTTCTGGCAGACGCATCTGAAGACGCTGCTGGACTCCTGCGCGCAGATCTCGAATCACCTCGATTACAGCAAGGCCCGGCACGCCGAGGACGAAGTGAAGATCGAGGGAGAGCTGACGCGGATCTCCGTGCTCACGGAATACATGAAATAGAGCTCGGGGGAGCGCGCGACATGCTGAAGTACGAGGACATCATCGATGCCCCGGTGGCGAAGCTGAAGGCCGCTGCCGACGACTGGTCCGAGATGGCGGGGAAACTGGACAAGCTCGCCGACGACGCCGCCCGCGGGATGAAGGCCAAGGCGGACAAGGCGGACTGGGAGGGCATCAACGCAGGGGTCACCAAAACCTTCATCGGCAAGACGGTCAAGGAGTTCGAGGACGCCGCGGCCGAGGCCAAGGGTGTGAAGCTGATCCTGGAGGACGGTCACGCGGCCATCAAGAAGGCCAAGGACGACCTCGTCAACATCCGGGACCACGAGGGGCCCGCGGCCGGCGTCCACGTGGACGGCAAGGGCAAGGTCACGGCGCGGAAGCCGTTGTCCGAGTTCCCCATGGCGCATCACGACCCCGACTACAGAGAGCTCCTGCAGCAGGAGAAGCGGAACATCGAGTCGTGGCAGAAGAGGATCGACCTCATCGTCGACAACTGCAACGACACCGACCTCGCCCTCAAGAACGCCCTCGAAGCCAACGTCACCGGCCGCAAGGACTTCAGCGCTCCCACGTACACGAAGCTGGACCAGGAGGAGGCCGCACGCGCCGCCGCTCTGGCCGGCAAGGGGCGAGAGCTGACCCACGCCGAACTCCAGCAACTCAACGAGTTGTTGAAGGACAACAGCTCGTCGCAGGAGTTCGCCAAGGGCTTCTACGGGAAGCTCGGCCCCGAGAAGTCGCTCGCGTTCTTCGGGCAGCTCTCCACGGACACGTACGAATACGGGAAGGTCGACCCGGAGCGACTCAAGGACGTCCAGGAACTTCAGAAGAACCTCGGCCTCAACCTGGCCACGGCCTCCCACGACAAGGCGTTCAGTGACCAGTGGGGTCCTGAACTGCGCAAGTTGGGTACGGAGCGGATTCCGCTGGCCAAGCACGACTACGGCGGCCCGTTCGGGTACCAACTGCTCGGCGGCATCATGCGGAACGGGAACTACGACGCGAAGTTCCTCAACCCGATCGCCGAACACGTGGCACAGCTGCACCAGAAGGACCCCTACATGTTCGCCGAGAACAAGGTGGTGAACAGCCCGTTCAAGAACCCGTTCAACCCCTCCGGCGTGAACGGAGCCGGGTACGACCCGGCCACCGCCATGCTCGAGGCGCTCGGCCACAGTCCTGAAGCGGCGAAGCACTTCTTCTCCGATCCGCCGACCGCGTACAACGAGGACGGCACGGTCCACCGCGGTGCCACGGCCGACCTCGGGAAGAACAAGGACGGCGAGGTGATCGGCAACTACCTCGATCTCTTCGGCAACGAGAAGTGGGAGTCCTTCCCCGACGTCAACTCGCTCGACGAAAAAGAGCTCAAGGCGTCGCTCGACCAGATGCCCGACGCCCTCGGTCATGCCCTGGAGGCGGCCACCCTCGGCTATCCGGCGGGGCACCCGGACGGCCATGTGGTGCGGGACGCGGACAACGCCGCGATCATGCAGAAGGTCATGGAGAAGTACGCCGCGGAACCGGACCTGCTCAAGGAGCACCAGTCGGCAATGGCCGACAGCCTGGGGGTCATGGGAGCCGGCTACATCGACGACATCAACTGGGCGCTCGACAGGAACGATCCGGGTAGCGTCTTCGCTCCAGGAAGGAATCCGGACGGGCACGTCGACTTCGCGGACACCCTGGACGGGAACGGGCGGAGCGTCGTGCGGGGATTCCTCAGCACCCTCGGTCAGCATCCGGACGCCTACGCGACGGTCTCGGCTGCGGAGCAGGTTTATACCCGCAGTGCGCTGGAAGAGACAGTGGGCGCGGACGGGAGAATCAGCGAGGGTGCCGCGAGGGCCACCGCGCGTACGGGCGCAGAGGTGCAGGGCATGCTCGACCAGTCCCGCGCCGACCAGGTGGAGGCGACGAACCTCAAGACCCACGAGGACTACGAGAAGGCCGTCGCCAAGCGCGCCGGCTGGGTCGAGTTCGGGGCCACGGCCGGCATCGCGGCGGGTGTCGCCTTCCTGCCTGCCACCGCGGCCGTGGGCGCCGCCGCGGTGCTCGTCCCATTGGCGACTGACACGGCTAGCGGTGCTGCCGAGCAGGTCGTCGGGCAAATCATCGGCGATGTCGCCGACAGTTCGGTGGACGAGCACAAGGAGAAGATGGAGGACCTCAACGAGGAGGAGAGGATCAAAATCTACTCCGCCGGTGAAAGCATGGCCGAGACGCCTGCGCGGGAGT
The DNA here is from genome assembly GCF_022846655.1 of Streptomyces seoulensis. NCBI lineage: Bacteria > Bacillati > Actinomycetota > Actinomycetes > Kitasatosporales > Streptomycetaceae > Streptomyces > Streptomyces seoulensis. The sequence continues at coordinate 4,683,064 of NZ_AP025667.1, read as the reverse complement.
TCTTGATTCGCCATGGGGTGGTCGATGGCCAATTCAGGGAGGACCTGCTCGAATCGATGCTGATCGGCTACGGAGTCGGCAACGACCGACAGAGGCAGCAGGGCAACGACCCGGAGACCGGCTGATGACGGACGCCCGAGGACATGTGAGGATGCGGACAGTGTTCGATGGTAGGTCGGTACGCGGGGGACTGCTCGCCGCTGCCACAGCAGGCTCGTTGCTTCTCGGCGTCACGGGTTGCGGTGGGGGCGAAGACAATGATGGCCTTCCGAAGGACTACAAGGTTGTTTCCGGGACACAACTCTGCGGTGGCAACGCCATCTCCGCCGAGGCGTCCAGGGCCCTCAAGGTGATCACGGGGTCGTCGCGCTTCGAGGCGTCGTCAGCCAAGTACACCGTCGCGCAGGCCGCGTCGGACCTTGTCCAGGTGTTCCCGACCGTCACCGACGGCAACGCCTGTCGTATCTTCACTCCGATCGGAACACGGAGTTTTCAGCTCAGAATCACCTGGAGTCTGGTGAGCGGCGCCCCTACGAGTGCGCCGGCCTCGAAGTTCACCGTGCTGAAGATGGGTGAGCGGACCGTGACCGCGACGGAAAAGGCGTACGTCTTCTTCGCATGCCGAAGTCCTAGGTTGCTCGACTCGACCAACGTGGCCCACATCGCACTCCGTGTGGAGTACTGGGGCATGCCGAAGGACCCCCAGGACAACGTGGAAGCGCTGAAGAACGCCTACGCCACCGTAGCCCACTCCTACTCCCTGGCCATGGCCAAGGAGCTCCGCTGCGAGAAGAACGGCGGGCTCCCCGCCAAGCCCGTGCTGGAGCCGGCGTAGCCGGTCTCCGTGTCCCCGAGGCGGCTCAACTGTGCACTCCGGGGTAACCAATATCTGTGCCCGGGAAATGAGAGTTTTACGGACCCGGTGGTGAGAGTTTTTGCCGTGACGGGCAAGGTGGAATTTCGTGGCGTGCACCGTCTGACCCCCCGTGCTACTGTCGCTCTCAGTTGCAGTTGTGGTTCCCAAGACTTCAAGTGCCCCTTCTTGGCTTCTGCCGGTGGGAGCGCTTTTGTATTTCCGGTCTTTTTCCGGGCGGGGTAATCATCGCGGCGACACGGTGTCCGCACGGTGTGGATTCCGATGTACTGCCCCAAAGGAGATATGACATGGCTGCTGGTACCGTGAAGTGGTTCAACGCGGAAAAGGGCTTCGGCTTCATCGAGCAGGAGGGCGGCGGTCCTGACGTCTTCGCCCACTACTCGAACATCGCCGCCCAGGGTTTCCGCGAGCTGCTCGAGGGCCAGAAGGTGACCTTCGACATCGCGCAGGGCCAGAAGGGCCCGACGGCCGAGAACATCGTTCCGGCCTGACGCTGACACAAAACTTGTAGCTGGGGCCCGCATCCTTCGGGGTGCGGGCCCCAGCTGCATGCATTTCCCGAACGGTTTGACCGACAGCACCTTTGTCCGCGTGGATTCGACCCCGCCGGATGTGCTTTCTTTTTACCCGGCCCATATTTGTGGTTTCTTGTGCCGCTCACTGCTGCGGGAATTCCTTGATATGCGCCACGCCGAGGAAGGTTCCGCATGAACCGCACGCGCATGAACGACCGCTCCGCCCGCACCTACGGTGCCCGTGCCGACGCCGGAAAGGGCGGCAGCCGCTTCGGCTCGCAGGGACCGCGCCGCACCGGCGGCCAAGGCCGCCGATCCGCCCCGGTGCAGGGTGAGTTCGCCCTCCCCGAGACGATCACCCCGGCACTGTCACCCGTCGAGGACTTCGCCGATCTCGGTATGCCCCCGGAGTTGCTGGCCGAACTCGGCAGGCAGGGCGTGACCGCACCGTTCCCGATCCAGGGCGCGACGCTGCCGAACTCGCTGGCGGGTCGTGACGTCCTGGGCCGCGGGCGCACCGGATCCGGCAAGACCCTCGCCTTCGGTCTCGCCCTGCTCGCCCGCACCGCCGGGCAGCGTGCCGAGCCCCGCCGCCCGCTGGGGCTGATCCTCGTACCGACGCGTGAGCTGGCACAGCAGGTGACCGACGCGCTCACTCCGTACGCCCGCTCCGTCAAGCTGCGGCTGGCCACGGTCGTGGGCGGAATGCCGATCGGCAGGCAGGCCGGCGCGCTGCGGGGCGGGGCCGAGGTCGTCGTCGCCACCCCCGGCCGGCTCAAGGACCTCATCGACCGTGGGGACTGCCGCCTGGAGCAGGTGGGCGTCACCGTCCTGGACGAGGCCGACCAGATGACCGACATGGGCTTCATGCCGCAGGTCACCGCGCTGCTCGACCAGGTCCGTCCGGAGGGGCAGCGGATGCTGTTCTCCGCCACCCTGGACCGCAACGTCGACCTGCTGGTGCGCCGTTATCTGACCGACCCCGTCGTGCATTCGGTCGACCCGTCGGCCGGTGCGGTCACGACGATGGAACACCACGTCCTGCACGTCCACGGCGCCGACAAGCACGCCGCCACGACCGAGATCGCCGCTCGCGACGGCCGCGTGATCATGTTCCTGGACACCAAGCACGCCGTCGACCGGCTGACCCAGGAACTGCTCGACAGCGGGGTACGGGCCGCCGCACTGCACGGCGGCAAGTCGCAGCCGCAGCGCACTCGCACCCTGGCGCAGTTCAAGACCGGGCACGTCAGTGTCCTGGTGGCGACCAACGTCGCGGCGCGCGGCATCCACGTCGACGACCTCGATCTCGTCGTCAACGTCGATCCGCCGACCGACCACAAGGACTACCTCCACCGGGGAGGCCGGACGGCCCGCGCCGGCAACGCCGGCCGTGTCGTCACCCTCGTCACGCCGAGCCAGCGCCGAGCCATGGTGCGCCTCATGTCGGACGCGGGCATCCGGCCGCGCACCACCCAGGTCCACTCGGGCGACGAGGCCCTGAGCCGGATCACCGGCGCCCAGGCCCCGTCCGGCATCCCGGTCGTCATCACCGCACCGGTGGTCGAACGCTCCAAGCGCGGCGCCTCCTCCCGGGGCAGGCGCCGTCCCGCTTCGGCGACCCGGCGCACGCCGGTGCGTGAGTCTCGCCCCGGCGCGGCCGCCTAGGGTTCGCGGAGGGACCCTCCTGGCCGCCCTCTGGCCCGCCCCCTCGGACCGTTCACCCCATCTCTTTGTGAGGCAAAATGCGTTGTGTCATCGCCCGCTTCCCGTTCGATCTCACGAAAAGCGGCGTGCTGGAATCGATGAAGGGCATCAAACCCGAGCCGGTCACCGGCGAATCGGTGATCATCGGCCGCCGTCACTACCCGGCCAAGCAGGTCGGCCAGGTCATCACGCGCCAGGACCGACGTGACTTCAGCGCCGCCGAGGTCCTGCGGGCCATGGCCAAGCTCGGCTTCACCTGCCGCACCATCCCCGAGGCCACCGCCGCGCCCGTGCACGAGCTCAGCCCGCTGCAGCGGGCTTCCGCGATGCTCGGCACCGCCGCGTCCGCCTGAACCGTCGCGGCGGTCGGTCAGTGGTCGGAGTAGCTGAAGTCGCCTACGGTCCAGGCGCTGACGTCCTCGATCGCCACGCGGTACATCCCGCCCGTCTCCGGGATCCCCACCGTGCCCTGCAGGATCCGGGCGACATGGAAGTGCAGGTGTGTGGGTACGCCGGCCTTCTGCGTGGGGGCCTTGAAGACGGCGGAGAACTCGCCCAGGCGGTCCGAATCCGTGAGGACGTCCGACACCCTCAGCTTCCACACCGCTTCGGGAGCGAGCCGACCAGTGATGACAGCGCCACTGGTGACCACGGTCAGGGACATCTGATTGCTTCGCCCGGATTCCACCAGGGCGGCGATGTCAACGAGGAGCTCGTCAGGCTTCGACATGAGGCGGATTGTATTCGTCGGCCGTACGACGCGGTTGTCCGGGACGCTGTCGTCCCGGGCAACAGGCGTGGGCGGCGGCCAGGCCCCTGGGACGCGGCTCTCAGTCGTCTCCGGCCGTGGTCGTGGGGTTCCCCGATTCGGCTGCGCGGCGGTATTCCGCGTTGATGCGCTGGGCTTCTTCGAGCTGGTCCTCGAGGATGATGATGCGGCAGGCCGCCTCGATGGGGGTACCCCGGTCGACGAGTTCCCGGGCACGTGCGGCGATGCGCAGTTGGTAGCGGGAGTAGCGGCGGTGTCCGCCTGCCGAGCGGAGCGGTGTGATGAGGCGGGCCTCGCCGATGGCGCGGAGGAACCCCTGGGTGGTACCGATCATCTCGGCGGCCCGGCCCATGGTGTAGGCGGGGTAGTCGTCGTCGTCGAGACGGTCGAACGAATCGTCTGCTGTCACTTGCACCTCTCTGCGAACACGCTGGAGGGGCCTTGGTGCCGTACGGCACCAAGGCCCCGAAGGAACTACTACACCATCTGCCGGTACTGATACTGCGCCGGCGTTCTGTTTCCGCATGCCCGGACGTGCTGCTGTCGGGGGTGCGGGGATCGCGGTTGCCTGACCGGAGACCACCTCACTATCGATGTCCTGCGGTACCCGGGCTCGAGAATTCCGTCCGGGCGATCCTGATGGCGCCGCTCCTCCGTTCTTCCCTCTGAAGCCGATGAAGCCGATCACTTGCCTGACGCTGTTCTGGCGGCCCCTGATCACTGCGGGCCCCCCGGCCCGGTCGCCAGTCCCGTCGCCGTCCTGCGTCAACCCTGGCTTCGGAACTCCGCCACCGTGCCGTCCTGCGAACTGCAACTGACTCTTTGCCGCCTGGCAGTTCATGTCTGCCAAGCCTTGCGATCTCTCTGGCTACGACAGAAACCATAATCACGCCGCGTCTCAATGTCTACTATGACCGCGATAGATTTTCGTGTCTGCGGCGTCGAGGTAATCGTCCCTGTCGACGCCCGGTCATGCCGGCGGGCTTCGGCAGGCGTAGGCGGGCGGTGCCACACTGGGGATGTGGCGGAGACCGGGCGGCAAGACGCTCAGCGGCTGAAGCGGGCCATCGTGGACCTGCTGGAGCGTCGTGCCGAGACCGCCTCGATCTGTCCGTCCGATGTCGCCCGCGCCGTCCACGAGGGGGACGACGACGGTTGGCGGGAGCTGATGGAGCCGGTTCGTCGGGCGGCCTGGCGGCTGGTGGCCGAGGGGGAGGTCGAGGTGACCCAGGGCGGGGAGGCCGTGGCGGAGGGCGAGGCGCGGGGGCCCATCCGTATTCGTCGCGCGCGGCGGTAGCGGCTGCCAGCGCGGGCGAGGCCGGTCCGGCGCGGCCCCGCCCGGAGACGGGACCGCCCTCTGCCGCGGGCCGCCGCAGGCGGGGCTCAGGCCGCCGGAAGCGTCCACTTCTGGGCCGCCGAGCCGTTGCAGGCGTAGATCTGCAACCGCGTCCCCTCCGCCGTGGCGGAGTCGGGGTCGTCCAGGCACAGCCCCGAGTTGGTGTTCTTCAGGGACGCGTCCGAGCTGGCGGTCCACTTCTGTGCGCCCGTGCCGTTGCAGGTGTAGAGCTGGACGAGGGTGCCGTTGGTCGTGCCGCTGTTCGTGACGTCCAGGCACTTGCCCAGTGTGCGCAGGGTGCCGTCCTGGGCGATCGTCCAGTCCTGGGCGTACGTGCCGTTGCAGGACCAGAGTCGGATCGCCGTGTGGTCGGCCGTACCGGAGTTGGCGTCGTCCACGCAGAGCGAGGAGCTGACGCCGGACTTCACCGGGCCCACCCGGGGCTTGGCCGGGGCGGAGGTGTCACCGGGGTAGGACGGGGGAGCGGCCGAAGCGCCACTGGCCCAAGCGGTGTTGGCGGTGGTGCCCAGGGTGAAGCCCAGGGTGCCGCCCGAAGTGAGCGCGGACGTCGGGGCGTAGGCGTTGTTCCACGCCGAGCCGTTGAACGTCGCCGACTGGACGTAGGGCGCGTTGTCCGCCGCGCCGGTGCCGTTGACGGTGAGCGTCCTGCCCGAGGGCAGGGTGAGCACGGCCTGGGGGAACAGCGGGGAGCCGAGGGCGAGATCGGACGTGCCCGGCGTCATCGGGAACATGCCGAGCGCCGACCAGACGTACCAGGCACTCATCGCGCCCAGGTCGTCGTTGCCGTCGGCCAGCCCCGCGGGGGAGTTGGACCAGATCTGGTCCTGGACCGCGCGCACGGTCGCCTGGGTCTTGTACGGCATGCCGATGTAGTCGTATTCCCAAGGGAGTTCGATGCTCGGCTCGTTGCCGACCCAGGCGTAGCCGTTCGCGCCGGTGTAGCTGCGCAGGACCGTGTCGAGGTAGTCGCCCATCACCTTGTCGCCGCCCTTGGCGGTGGCGAGGCCGGCCACGTCGAACGGCACCATGCCGGTGTAGATCCAGGAGTCGGCCTCCACCATGTCCGTCCCGCTGGTGGGGTCGAAGCCGCCGGTCCACGTGCCGTCGGCGTTGCGCGGCTGGACGAAGCCGGAGGCGGGGTTGAGGACGTTGCGCCAGTCCTGCGCCCGGTGCGCGTAGGTCTTCTGGTTCTGGCTGTCGCCGAGGGCGCCGGCGAAGGCGGAGAGGGCGAAGTCGGCGGTGTCGTACTCCAGGGTGGTGGCGACGGGGCCGTAGAAGTTGCAGCAGCCGTAGCTTCCGTCGTGCGGTTCGTAGCCCGGGTTGTCGAGGTAGTTCAGGCCCGGCCGGTCGTTGTTCGCGGTGCTCGCCTGCTTCACCAGGCCCGCGAGTGCCGCCGAGGTGTCGAAGTCCCGGGCGCCGAAGGCGTAGTAGTCGGCGATGATCGCGGCGGCCGGGTCACCGACCATGACGTAGGACTCGCCGTTGTTCTCCGACCACTTGGGGAAGATCCCGGTCTGCTGGTAGTCGTCGACCATCGACTGGGCGGTGTCGGAGGCCACTTGGGGGCTCACCAGCGCCTCCAACTGGGCCTGGGAGCGGTAGATGTCCCAGCCGGAGTAGTTGGCGTACGCCGCCCGGTGGCCGGAGTCGACCTGGTGCGTCCTGCCGTCGAAGCCGAAGTACTGGCCGTTGGTGTCGCTGATGACGTTCGGGTGCAGCAGGGAGTGGTAGAGCGCGGTGTAGAAGATCTTCTGCTGGTCCGTGGTCCCGCCGCCGATCAGCACCTTGCCGAGCGCCGAGTCCCAGGCGTCGTGCGCCGAGGTGCGCACGGCGTCGAAGTTCCAGTTCGGGTTCTCCGCGGTCCGGTTGGCGGTCGCGTTGGCGACGGAGACGTAGGAGAGGCCCACCTTGGCCTGGACGACCTGGTTCGCGGTGGTGTCGAAGGTGACGTGGGCGTTGGAGGCGGCGGCCTTCACCGTCGCCCCGGCGGCCGGCTTCGGGCCGATGCCGTGCAGTCGCGGGTGGTTGGGCTTGTCCGCCGCGTTCTTCCCGGCCCGCTCCACGCTCGGCGGGGGCTGCTTCGACGGGGCGAGGGAGCTGCCGCTGGAGGCGAAGGGCCGGTCGAAGACCATGTCGAAGTAGACGGTGTAGCTGTTCCCGGCGCCGCAGAACCTGCCGCTCGTCACCTGACCGCTGACCTCGGTGCCGGAGACGACGTTGAACTGGGTCGAACTGCCGCCGTTCTGGCTGCTGTTCAGCTTGAAGAGCAGATTCGCCCGAGTGGTCGCCGGGAAGGTGAACCGCGCCATGCCGCTGCGCGTGGTGGTGGCCAGCTCGGTCGTCACCTTGTTGTCGAGGGCGACCTTGTACGACCCCGCGGTGGCGGACTCGGCCGCGTGCGAGAAGGAGTCGCCGGCCGAGTTGTCGACGGCGCCGACCGTCGGCAGCACCGGTATGTCTCCCGCCGCCCCGCAGCCGGGCCCGGCGATGTGGGTCAGGCTGAACCCGGTGATCGAGGAGTCCTTGTACTCGTACCCGCCGCCCGGCGGCCGCGAGGAGGTGTCGGGGCTCCACTGCACCATGCCGAAGGGCACGTCCGCGCCGGGGAAGTCGTTGGCGTCGTTGGACGTGCCGATGAAGGGGTTGACCAGGTCGGCCGGGTGAGCCACGAGGTCTGCGGCCCGCGCCGGTACGGCCGAGGCGGCGGGCAGCGCGTACGCGCCGAACAGGGCGGCGCCGGCCACGGCGGCCAGGGCTGCGTAACCCCGGCGCGACCGGGACGGCCGCCGCCCGGGCGAGCCGTCACGGCGTCTGTCTGACGAGATCCAGGACATCGCGATGTGCCTCCTGCGGGAGTGGTGGAGGTGCGGAACCCAACGCTTTTCCTGGTGCGTGTGACAACGTTGTCGCGGGATCGGCCCGGTGAATCCGGTGACGCGGCGCTGTGCAACGTAGCGAGGGGTCGTGCTCACGTCAATGCTGTGGTGCGGGGTGACCGCCTTCGGCGGGGTGGGCCGTCACGGCGCATCTGCTCGGGCCCTCAGGGGCGAAGTCCTAGGGAGGCTGCCGTAGGGCCGAAAGCGTCCTGGCGAGGCTGCCGTATGGCGGAGAACGGGAGGCGCGGGTGGAGATCCGGGGTGCACGCATCCTCGTCGCCGGGGCGACCGGTGACATCGGCGCGGCGCTGGCCGAGCGGCTGGCCGGGCTCGGGGCGCTGACCGCGCTCGTGGGGCGGGACCCGGTGAGACTCGCCCAGGTGCGCGAGCGCTGCGGTCCCGGCCCCTCCCGGACGTTCGACGCCTGGGACCTCGATGCCGCCGAGGGTGCCGCGGGCTGGGCGGCGCGGGAACTGGGCGGGCTCGACGCCGCCGTGGTGTGCGTGGGGGTGGCCGCGTTCGGGCCGGTCGGCGAGATCGGCGAAGCGGTCGCGGAGCACCTGATGGCGGTGAACGCGCTCGCGCCCATGGCGGTCCTGCGCTCCGCGTCGACGCACGTCCCGCCGGGCGGACTGCTCGCCGCCGTCACGGGGACCGTCGCCCGCTCGGCACCGGCCGGCATGGCGGACTACGCGGCGGCGAAGGCGGCCCTGGCGACCTGGCTCACGGCTGCCCGCCGGGAGCTGCGCCGCACCGGAGTGGGGGTGTTGGAGATCTGCCTGCCCCACGTGGAGTCCGGCTTCGCCGGGCGCGCGGTGACCGGCACCGCTCCGCCTCTGCCGCAGGGCATCCCGGTGGCACAGGCCGTGGACGCCATCGTGGAGGGCATGTGTGCGGACGCGCGGTTCGTGGGACCCGGCGAGGGGGCCGGTGCGGTACCGGCCATGTCGAAGCGGGGTGTGTCGTGACGGGTGGTGCGTCGTCGCCGGGGCGGTCCCTCGATCCCGTGGAGGACGTCACGCCCCTGTCCCCGCGTCCCCTGTCGCGGGCCCTGTTCCGGCAGTGGTGGCGTGACTTGGTGTTCCTGCACTGGGCCGCCGATCCCGACGAGGTGGCCCGGCTGCTGCCTCCCGGCACGTTCCCCGACCTCCACCTCGGGCGTACCTACGTGGGCCTGGTCTTCTTCCGCATGGAGGACCTCGCCCTCGGACGGGGGCCCGCGCTGCCCTACCTGGGCAGCTTCGGCGAGGTGAACGTGCGCCTGTACAGCAGGGACGCGCTCGGGCGGCGCGGGGTGGTGTTCCGCTCCCTGGACTGCGACCGCCTGCTGCCCGTGCTGACGGCTCAGGCGGCGTTCGGGCTGCCGTACCGGTGGGCCCGTATCCGCGCACGGCGTCACGGCACCGCGATCTCCTACGACAGCCTCCGGCGCGGCGGTTCCGGGGCGGGCGCGCGGGTGCGCGCCGAGATCTCGCCCGAGCCGTACGCCGCCGACGCGCTGGAGGAGTTCCTCACTTGCCGCTGGGGGCTCCACGCACGCATCCGGGGGCGCACGTACTACCTCCCCAACACCCATCCCCGGTGGACGTTCACCCGGTGCGGGCTGAGCGGGTACGAGGAGTCCGTCGTCGCGGCGGCCGGCCTGTCCGCACCGCGCGGGGAACCCGACAGCGTGCTGTACGCACCCGGGGTCCCTGTCCGGTTCGGCCCGCCGCTGCGGATGCCCCAGGGATGACGGCCCCTCACCATGCCGCCGTCGGACCTAGGACCTGCGCCCCATGTGCGTCCGGAGCGCTCCGACTAGGGTCGGCACCCATGCAAGCTACCGACAGCGTCCGCCGCGACCCCGCGGAGCGCAGGCGCGACACCCTGGAACGGCTCCGCGCGGAGCGCGACATGTGGGTGTCCACGGCCCACCCCGACCACGGCCCGCACCAAGTGCCCTTGTGGTTCTGGTGGGACGGGCAGGCGGTGTGGATGTGCACCGGCGCGGGCTCCGCGACCGTGCGCAACGTGCGCGCGGAGCCGCGCGTGCGGCTGGCGCTGCCGGACACCTCCGACGTGGTGCTGCTGGAGGGGGAGGCGGAGTGTCATCCCGCGCCCGAGGTGCCGACGGAGGCGGCGGACGCGTTCGCGGGCAGGTTCGGCTGGGACCCGCGTACGGAGGAGGCACCCTTCGTGTACCTGCGCGTGGCACCGCGCACGGTGCGCGCCTGGTGCGGGACGCGCGAGCTTCGCGGCCGCGTCGTCATGCGCGAGGGGGTCTGGCTCGGTTAGAGGGGCCCGGCTCGGCCTGCCGTCGGTGCGGTCCGGAGGGGTGGCGGCGGCAACCCGGCCTGCCGTCCGAGAAGATGTCCCCATGACAGAAAGCAACCTGGCCGCCGAGGCCGGACAGCGCCTCGCGGCCGGTGACCCCGCCGCCGCTCTCACCCTCTACCTGCGGGCATGGAACCGTCCCGACGACGAGGTGGCGGAGAGGATCTTCGACCTCGTCTCCGAGTGGGGTGACATCGACGCCGCGCTGAAGACCGTCGAGGCGGAGGCCAGGGGTGGCAACGCCGCGGCCTACGAGGCCCTGGCCGAGCTGTTCGTCGAACTCGAGCGGCCCAAGGAGGCGTTGGCGGCGCTCCGGGCGGCGGCCGACGAGGGCCGTGACGTCACCCTGATGATCGCCTCGGTCCTGGCCGACGAGTTGGGGGACCGGAAGCAGGCCGAGGTGTACTACCGGCAGGCGCTCACCGACGACAACCCCCGCGCGCTCAACGACTACGGCGCCTTCCTCAGCGAGGACTTCGAACGGCTCGACGAGGCGGCCGACCTGCTGCGCCGGGCGATCGACCGGGGCGACGCGATGGCGGCCGGCAACCTCGGCCGGCTCCTCGCCGACGAGGAGAAGTACGAGGAAGCCCTTCCCTGGCTGCGGCAGGCGCTGGACGCCGGGCACCGTTCGGTGCTGGCGGTGCTCGGTGAGACCGAGCACGCCCTCGGCGACCTGGAGGCGGCCCGCACCCACCTGCGCGAAGCCCTGGCCGAGGAGATCACCGGCGCCCACTTCGCCTACGCGCTCCACCTCGCCGAGTCCGGTTCCCGCGAGGAGGCCGTACGGCACTACGAGGCCGCCGCCGAGGAGGACGGGGAGACCAACGCCTACCTCAACCTCGCCCTGCTCCATGAGGAGTTGGAGCAGTGGGGTCAGGCCGACCGCCGCTTCCGCGAGGCCATCGAGCACCAGGACGAGAGCGCCTTCGTCTACTACGCCCAGTTCCTCGCGGAGCAGGACCGGGGTGACGAGATCAGCGCGCTGCTGACCCCGGCGGCCCGACTCGGTGTCGACGAGGACGACATGGCCGAGCTGCGTGAGCTCGCCGACGAGGGTCGCTCCGGGAAGGGCTGACCGCTTCTCCACGCCGCCGACCTCGCCGAGGCCCGTCCAGCGGGCCTCGGCGGGAAGGCCGACGACGCCACAGCGGCCGAGCTGTACCCGCCGAGCGGCCGCTACGCCTCGGAGCGGGACGCCGTCACCACCCGCGTCCCGCGTCCAGCAGCACGTCCCGCACCCTGATCACGTCCGGGTTGGCCGGATGGCCCGGGCGCTGGACCAGGTAGCCGGTGTTCAGCGGCGGGTCCTCCGGGGTGTGCAGCGCGACCAGCGCGCCGGAGGCCAGCTCCGGTTCGCACAGGTACCGGGGGAGGACCGAGAAGCCCGCCCCGGCGGCCACCGCCGACTTCACCGCCCGCAGGTCCGGCACCGTGACCGCGGCCGGGCAGGTCAGGCGGGCGTTGAAGACGTGCCGCCAGTAGCGGCGGGCGATCGGGAGATCCTCCGCGTACGTGATCAGCGGCACGGGGTGGAGGGCCGACGGGCCTTCCAGCGCCAGCCGTTCCCGCACCCGGTCCGCCCAGACGGGCGCCGCCACCAGCACGAACTCCTCGTCCATCAGCGGTACCGCCGTGAGCGTGCGCCCGCGAGGGCGGTACGTGGCGATCACCAAGTCATGGCGGCCCGCGCGCAGTTCGTCCAGGAGGGGGTCTGTCAGGCCCGGTGTGACCCGCAGGCGGACGCCCGCCGCCGACAGCGGCGCCAGGGCGGGCAGGACCCGGGCCGAGAGGAGTTCGGCCGGGCCCGCCAGGTGGACGGGGGTCGCGCGTCCGGTGGTCGCCGTCTCCTGGCCCGTCGCGGCCGCGAGCGCGTCGAGCGGGGCCGCCACGCGGGACGCCAGGTCGTGGGCGACCGGGGTCGGGGCGACGCCGCGCGGCAGGCGTTCGAAGAGGGCACCGCGGTCCATGCCGCGTTCCAGCGAGCGGATCTGCGCCGTCACCGTGGACTGCGAGAGGCCGAGGAGGCCCGCCGCCGCCGTGAAGGAACCGGAGCGGTAGACCGCAAGGAACGTACGCAGCAGGTTCAGGTCGGCGGGGTTCATGCCGCGCGCGCCGCCAGGACACGCAGGGCCGTCTCGCCCCAGCGGATGTTCTCCTCCTCGAAGGAGATGCCCCGCAGCAGGGTCAGGTACGGGCCGACGCGCTCCGCCTCGGTCAGGTACTGGTCCTCGGTACGCCCTTGCAGCAGCCGTTCGCGCAGCCGCTCGTAGCGGGTGAGCTTGGCGCGGGCCCACTCCATCCGGTCGGCGATGTCGGCCTGGACGGCGGCGAGTTCACCTATGTCGGCGCACTGGACCTTGACCAGGAGGCCGTCCCGGATCGCGGTGGGGCGGCCGATCGGGTCGGCGATGTAGGCGCGCAGGGCGTCGTGGCCGGCGTCGGTCAGGGAGAAGAGGCGCTTGTCGGGGCGGCGGTCCTGGCGGATCACCCGCGCGGTAACGAGTCCCTCGCGCTCCATCCGGTCCAGCTCGCGGTAGAGCTGCTGGGGTGTGGCCGTCCAGAAGTTGGCCACCGAGGCGTTGAAGCCCTTGGCCAGGTCGTAGCCGGACGCCTCGCCCTCCAGGAGGGTGGCCATCACCGCATTGCGCAAGGTCACCTCCTCACTCTACTCTCCAACACACCTATTCAACTTGTTGAGTAAGGAGCATCCGTGCATCCCTTCCGTGCCGCCGTGGAGAACCGCGACGCCGCCGCCATAGAGGCCCTCCTCGCGGAGGACGTCGTCTTCACCAGCCCCGTCGCCTTCAAGCCGTACGCGGGGAAGGCGATCACCGCCGCCATCCTGCGCGGTGTGCTGCGGGTGTTCGAGGACTTCCGCTACGTCCGGGAGATCGCCGACCCCGGCGGGCGGGACCACGCCTTCGTCTTCACGGCCACCGTCGACGGCCGGGAGATCCAGGGCTGCGACTTCCTCCACTTCGACGAGGAGGGCCGGATCGACGACTTCACCGTCATGGTCCGCCCGCTCTCGGCGGCCCAGGCGCTGTCGGCGGCCATGGGCGCGCAGTTCGACCGGATCAGCCGCGAGGCGGCCGGCGCCTGAACAGGCGCCGGCACGGTCCCGCGACTCAGCCGAGCCGCTTCAGGACCTCTTCCGCGAGCGGAGCGGAGGACGCCGGGTTCTGGCCCGTGATCAGGTTCCGGTCGATCACGACCTTCGGCGCCCACGGCTCACCGACCTGCACGTCGACGCCCGCCTCGCCGAGTCGCGTCTCCAGCAGCCACTTGGCCTTGTCGGCGAAACCGGCCTGCGTCTCCTCGGCGTTGGAGAACGCGGCGACCTGGTAGCCGGCGAAGGCGTTGCTTCCGTCCGGGCGGGTCGCCGCGAGGAGCGCAGCCGGGGCGTGGCAGACGACGGCGAGCGGCTTGCCCGACTCGAGGGTGTCGATCAGCAGACGGCCGGAGGTGGCGTCCACGGCCAGGTCCTCCATGGGGCCGTGGCCGCCGGGGTAGAAGACGGCGTCGTAGTCGGCGAGGTCCACGTCCTCCAGCCGGACGGGGCGCTTGAACTCGTCCGCGGCCTCCAGCGCGGCGGCGATCCGGTCGGCGTTCTCCTGGCCGCCGTTGACCTCGGGCGCGAGGCTGCCCTTGTCGACGGTCGGCACGACACCGCCCGGCGTGGCCACGACGACCTCGTCACCGGCCGCCTTGAACGCCTCGTACGGCGCGACGGCCTCCTCCGCCCAGAAGCCGGTCGGGTGCTGGGTGCCGTCGGCCAGCGTCCAGTGGTCGGCGCCGGTCACCACGAAAAGGATCTTCGACATCAGGTCTCTCCAAGCAGTATGAGGTCAGGGGAGCACCGGCTCCCCACTCGACCGTAGACCGGTGCCCGGAGCGGCACCAATGAAGCGGCCGATGTCCGGTATCGGAAGGTCGATGGGTCCTACGGGAATACCCTTCGAGCCTCTGACCTGCACAGACGCCTATCCCGCGGTCGATCCGACCGTCGCCCCCCGGAACGTGCGCCGATACGCCAGCGGGGTCACCCCGATCGCCGCGTGCAGATGCTCGCGCAGCGAGGTCCCGGTGGCGAAGCCGACCTGTGCGGCGAGGTCGTCCACGGCCAGATCGGTGGTCTCCAGCAGGTGCCGCGCGCGGGCGACCCGCTGCTGGATCAGCCAGCGCCCCGGACTCGTGCCGACCTCCTCGTTGAAGCGGCGCGCGAAGGTGCGCACGCTCATCCGGGCGTGTCCGGCCAGCTCCGTCAGCGACAGCGGCTCGTGCAGGTGCTCCAGCGCCCACTGCCGGGTCGCCGAGGTGCCGCTGGCGGCTTCCTCGGGCACCGGGTGCTGGATGTACTGCGCCTGCCCGCCGTCGCGCCACGGCGGTACGACGCACGCGCGGGCCACGTCGTTGGCGACGGCCGCGCCGTGGTCCTGGCGCACGACGTGCAGGCACAGGTCGACCCCGGAGGCCGCGCCCGCCGAGGTGAGGAGCTCGCCGTCGTCCACGAACAGCACGTCCGGGTCGAGATCCACCTCCGGGTACCAGGAGCGGAAGGTGTCCACGAGGGACCAGTGGGTGGTGGCGCGGCGGCCGTCGAGCCGTCCGGCGGCGGCCAGGACGAAGGCGCCGGTGCAGATGGACACGATCCGCGTGCCGGGCGGTACGGCCGCGAGCGCCTCGCCGAGCTTCGGGGGCAGTCCGCGGCGCACCATGGAGACGTCGAACGGCGGCAGCACGACGGTGTCCGCCGTCGCCAGCACCTCGGGCCCGTGCCCGACGGTGACCGAGAAATCGGAGTTGGTGGCGACGGGCCCGCCGTCGACCGAGCAGGTCAGCACCTCGTAGCGGCCCCAGGCCGATCCGAAGACCCGGCTGGGGATGCCCAGCTCGAAGGGGTAGACCCCGTCCAGGGCGAGGACGACGACACGATGCGGAGCGGTCATGGCACGATCCCGTTGAAAGATGGCATTCATGCCATGGTACGCCCGGCCGGCCCGCGCGAACCTGGACGTATGACGAATCACCCCACCATGCGCGCCATCAGCCAGGACGAGTACGGCACCCCCGA
The DNA here is from genome assembly GCF_022846655.1 of Streptomyces seoulensis. Taxonomy (NCBI): domain Bacteria; kingdom Bacillati; phylum Actinomycetota; class Actinomycetes; order Kitasatosporales; family Streptomycetaceae; genus Streptomyces; species Streptomyces seoulensis. Next base: position 4,667,570 of record NZ_AP025667.1, on the reverse strand, counting down.
AGTCCTGAAGGAGACCGAGCTGCCCCGCCCGGAGCCGGGCCTCAGCGAGATCCTGGTCTCCGTCCGCGCCGCCGGTCTCAACCCGACCGACTGGAAGCACCGCTCCACCGGCCTCTTCCTCGGCCGCCTCCCCCTCGTCCTCGGCTGGGACGTCTCCGGCGTCGTGGAAGCGGTCGGCTACGGCGTGACCCTCTTCAAGCCCGGCGACGAGGTCTTCGGCATGCTGCCCTACCCGTACGGCGTCGGCGCCCACGCCGAGTACGTGACCGGCCCCGCCCGCGCCTTCACGCACAAGCCGGCCTCCATCGACCACGTCCAGGCGGGCGCGCTGCCGCTGGCCGCGCTCACGGCGTACCAGGCGCTGGTGGACACCGCCCGGGTCCAGCCCGGCCAGCGGGTGCTGGTGCACGCCGCCGCCGGAGGCGTCGGCCACCTCGCCGTGCAGATCGCCAAGGCCCGCGGGGCGTACGTCATCGGCACCGCGAGCGAGCCGAAGCACGAGTTCCTGCGGTCGCTCGGCGCGGACGAGGTGATCGACTACCGGGCCGGCGACTTCCGCGACGCCGTGCGGGACGTCGACGTGGTGCTGGACCCCATGTCCGGTGACACGCGCGTGCGTTCGCTGGACGTACTGCGCCCCGGCGGCGTCCTCGTCTCCCTGCTGCCCGGCACCGATCCGGAGGAGGGGGCGAAGGCGGAAGCGCGCGGTGTGCGGGTGGAGACGCTGCTCGTCGAGGCCGACCAGGAAGGGATGAAGGCGGTCGCCGAACTGGCGGCCTCCGGCGCGCTGCGGGCCCACGTCGAGGCGGTGTTCCCCCTCGAGGAGGCGGCGAAGGCGCACGCGCTGGGCGAGACGGAGCGGACGACCGGCAAGCTGGTGCTGACGGTCGGTTCCTGACCCGGAACGTGGGTGAGCCCTGCCGCTCGTCGGGAAGCGGCAGGGCTCTCGCGCACGTACAGATGTCAGATGTACCGCTCCGCGGGGGTGGGGCGGATGAAGCCGGTCCATGCGGAGGGGGACACCTGGAGGACGGGTCCGGCCGAGGCTTTGGAGTCGCGGATGTGCACCGTGTTCGGGGTGAGGGCGACCTCTACGCAGTTGCCGCCTTCGGCGTCGCTGTAGCTGCTCCTGAACCAGACGAGGGGCTCAGCAATGCTCATAGCTCTCCCAGCAACCTCTCGATGAAGTTCGCTGACTCTCGCGGGCTGAGAGCCTGCGAACGGATGATCCCATAGCGGGCCGAGGCGAGACTCGTCTGTTCGGGGTCGGTTTCCAGCTTGCTGGTCGCCTGCGCCTCCACGTACAGGAAACGCTTGCCGTCGAGGCGGGTGACGACGGTGAAGGGGCCGCCCATGCCCGCGTTGTCCTCGCACTCGATCGGCATGACCTGGAGTTCGACGTTGTGCCGCCGGCCTGTCAGAAGGAGGTGTTCCAACTGACCACGCAGCACCTTCTTGCCGCCGTACCGGTGTCGTAGCACCGCCTCTGTCATGACGAAACTCAGCAGTGGCGTGGGGTGTCGGTCGAAGATGTCCTGTCGGGCCAGCCGGGCGGTCACTCGCTGCTCGACCGTGTCCGGGTCGAGGGCGGGACGCCGCATGGCGAACACCGCGCGCGTGTACTCCTCGGTCTGGAGCAGGCCGTTGATCAAGAGGGCGTCGTACTCCAGCAGTTCCAGTGCCTGCTTCTCCAACTGCGCCATGCCCTGGAAGAACACGGGGTACTGGGCCCGCTCCAACTCTTCCTTCCAGAGCTTCAACAGGCCGCCCGCATCGAGTGCTTCGTCGACGCCGTCGATCGCGCGAGGTGGTGGAATGCGGCGCCCCTGCTCGAAGGAGGCGATGGTGGCAGCCGAGTAGCCCAGCCGCCTGCCGAGTTCCTGGCGTTCCATCCCGGCCCGTAGGCGCAGGGTTTTCATGGTTTGCCCGAACGCTGCGACCACGCCTTGCGCGGTCTTGTCGGCCATGCGCGTACCGCCGCCGTCGGCGCCCTCGCCGCTCTTCGGGTTCGTCTCGATCTCCGTCATCACACCACCGCCTCCCCGGACCAACGCCCGTCCGGGGGCGCCGTCACGCCGTGCTGCTCGTACCGGTGTCGGCGCCGCGCGTACAACCGGTTCGCGTCAGTGCGTCACCGCTGGTCACGCTATGCCACCGGGAGGACCGTGGAGCCCATGATGAGCAACCTCGGTGGCCACACCGAGCACTTGGTGACCGACTTCGCCATGCGGTTCACGTCCACGCCTCGCGGAGCCCGCCTGGCTCGCCGGCTGGTCGGACTCCGCCTCCACGAGTGGGGCATCCCCCACGGCACCGACGCCCACGACGACATCGTCCTCGTCACGGCCGAGTTGACCGCCAACGCGGTACGGCACGGGCACGTCCCCGGGCGGGACTTCCACGTCCGGCTGTCCCTGGTGGGTCCGCCCTCGCGGAGGGCGCGGATCGAGGTCTCCGATACGCGCGGGGAGCGGATGCCGCCCAGGCCCGGGGAGTTGGAGGAGCCTGGGATGGGGGACGGAGGGAGGGGGCTGCTGTTGGTGTCAGGGCTGGCTGCGGCTTGGGACTGGCGTGTGCGGGGGGAGGGGCCGGGGAAGACGGTCTGGGCGGAGCTGGGGGTGGGGGAAGGGTGGGGAGCCGGGGGTGAGATGTCTTGGAAAGCCCCCACATAAGGACCTACACCTCACTAAAATCGGGCGACTTCGACGTATCCGAATTGGGGCGTAGCTCGACGTGAACCCGTACAGTTCCACACCTCGGCGGACCGCACCGGGGAGGCCATGGTGGAAGACCACCCCGGCCGGGCTGGGAATCCTGGCGTTGGTGACGATCGTCGGGGCGTTCAGCTTCCCGCTCGGGTTCCTCGTGCTGGTCGCCGCCGTCGGGCTGCTGTGGTTCCTGCCTCCGTGGCGCTGGTACGCCAAGCTCGGTGCGAGCGTCGGGGCGCTGTTCCTGCTGACGGTGGGCGCGGGCCTCGGCGGGCAGCTCCAGGAGACGGGAAAGACCGACGCCAAGTCCGTCGAGCCCCGCACGCCGAGCCCCAAGGCGTCCCCGAGCCGGGCGGTCGAGCTGAAGGCGCCGGACCTCCAGGGCAAGCATCTTGACGCCGCGGAGCACACCGCCCGCGACGCGGGCTACATCACGCGGCGCCATGACGCCTCCGCGGAGCACCGGGCGATCCTCCTGCGGTCCGGCTGGGTCGTGTGCTTCCAGGAGGCCAAGCGTGAGACGGCAGGCAAGGTGCTCACCTTCGCGGCCGTCAAGGCGGGCGAACCGTGCCCCGCGAAGGACGGCGAGGAGATCCCCTGGCCCACGATGCCGCAGTTGACGGGCAGGACCTGGCAAGCGTCCGTAGGAGCGCTGACGGACCTCGGGGTGGACAAGGACGCGATCCGGGCCGAGTCGCACTATCTGAACGACGAGCTGCCGGACGGCGACCATGACGCATGGCGCGTGTGCGAACAGGACCCCGCCGAGGGCGCTTCCATCACCGCAGCGGTGACACTCGAACTCGCCCACCCCCAGGTCGGCTGCTCCCAGGCGGGCGCCTCCCTCGCGGACAGGGACGCTGACGGCGACCCCGACTACCGGGACCACACCGACGACCGGGATCGCGGCACCGGATCGACCGGAGGCGCATCCGGCGAATCCGGATCGGCCGGATCAGCCGGGGGATCGACCGGATCGGCCGCGGGGTCGACCGGGGGCGGTGGTTCGTCCGGATCGGTCGGAGGGTCGACGGGAGGGGGCGGTGGTTCGTCGTCGTCCGGCGGGGGCGGCGCCGGGATCGTCCACCCCGGCTCCTACTGCGCACCCGCAGGCGCCACGGGCGTCACGCGGGCGGGCACGTCCATGGTGTGCGGTCCCGGCTCCGACGGCCGGAACAGGTGGCGGTCGGGGTGAGGGCCGGTGAGCGGCACGGCTACGGGGTCAGGGCACGATCGCGCTGCTCGGACCCCGCCGCTCGCCCTCGTCTCACTCCCCGCCGTCCCTCCCCAGCCGCACCGGCAAGGTCCTGTGTCCGTTGCTGATCAGGGACGGCACCGGGTGCAAGTCGGCTGCGGGGACGGCGAGTTCCAGGTCCGGGAAGCGGTCGAACAGGCGCCGTAGTGCCGTGCTCACCTCCAGCCGGGCCAGCGGAGCGCCCAGGCAGAAGTGGATGCCGTGGCCGAAGGCCAGGTGGTCCTTCGTCGGGCGGGTCGCGTCGAAGTCGTCGGCGGTCGGGCCGTGCCAGGACGGGTGGCGGTTGGCCGCCGCGTAGGAGGCGAGGATCGGCTCGCCCGCGCGGATGCGGCGGCCGTCGGGGAGGGGGATGTCGCGGACCGCGTAACGGAGGGGGAGGTGCTTGACCGCCGGTTCGTGGCGCAGGGTCTCCTCGACCACGTCGTTCCAGTCCGCGCGCCCCGCGCGGACGTGATCGAGCTGGGTCCGGTCCGTCAGGAGGGTGGTGACCGCCTGGTCGATGACGTTCACCGTCGTCTCGTAGCCCGCGCTGATCACCAGCAGCAGGGTGTCCCGCAGCTCCTCGCGGGTGAGGGCGTCGCCGGCGCCCTCCTCGTCGCGGGCCATGATGAGGAGGGAGGTCAGGTCGTCGGCCGGAGTGACCCGCTTCGCCTCGATCAGGGCGTCCAGCATCTTGTACAGGGCCCTGGTGCTCTGTGTCGCCTGCTCCACCGTGAGCGTCGTGTCGAAGACGCCGTCCACCGCGGCGCGGAACTCCGGCGAGTGCACCTCCGGTACGCCCATCAGCCTGCTGATCACCGTGATGGGCAGGGGGTAGGCGAAGTGTTCGCGCAGGTCGACGGTCTCGTCACCGGGCCGCTCCGCGAGGTCGTCCAGCAGGTCCGCCACGATCGACTCGATGACCGGCCGGAGTGCGGCGATCCTCCGCGCGCTGAACGCGGGGGCGACCATGCGGCGCAGCCTGCGGTGGTCGCCCCCGTACGCCGTGAACATGTTGGTCACCGCCACCCACAGCGCCAGCGGCCACGTCGGAGCCGTCTCGGCGAAGGCCGGCCAGTGGGCGCGCGGGTCCTTCGAGACGTCCGGGCTGGTCAGCAGTGCCTTGAGGAGGGCCGGGTCGCTCACGGACCAGGCCGTGAGCCCCAGGATGTCCACCGGCGTGGCCGGACCCCGGGCGTGCAGCGCCCGGTGCTCGGCGTGATGATCGGCGCCGGTGGGATCGAGGACCAGGGGCGGCTGCTCGGGCACGAGGGCTCCTAGGTGGGGGAAGTGGACACGGGCGCACCGTGGTCAACCGTAGGAGCGCCACTTCCCCCGGCGCAACGGTGAGCCGGATCGCCATCTCCCTTGATCAGTCAACTAGTTGGGGCGCCGGCCTCACCACCCCACCACCCCCGCCCCCTCCTGGAACGTCCCCGTCACCCCGTCCGCCCCCACGCACGCCAACCGCACGATCGCCTCGGCGCCCTCCTGCACACTCTGCGTCCCCGTGTCGTGGTTCAGGTCGGTCGCCGTGAAGCCGGGGTCCGCCGCGTTGATACGCAGCCCCGGGAACGCCTTCGCGTACTGCACGGTCAGCATGTTCAGCGCGGCCTTGGAGGCGGGGTAGGCGAGGTCCGGGTAGAAGTGCTCCGGCGCCGCCGGGTCGGCCAGCGCGCGGGTGAGGGCCAGGCCGGTGCTGACGTTCACCACGACCGGTGCGGCGGAGCGCAGCAGGAGGGGGAGGAAGGCCTGCAGCACCCTCACCGGGCCGAACACGTTCGTCTCGAACACCGTCCGCACCTCGTCGGCGGTGGTGGCCGCCGGGTCGACGAAGCCGCCGTCCGGGCGGCGCGGCTCGACGCCCGCGTTGTTCACCAGTACGTCCAAGCCGCCCGTCGCCTCCAGCGTGCGGACGGCCGCCGTCACGGACTCGTCGTCGGTCACGTCGAGCCGCACGAACCGCGCGCCCAACTCCTCGGCGGCCCGCTCGCCCCGCTCGGGGTCGCGGGCGCCCACGAAGACGGTGTGGCCCTCGGCCAGCAGGCGGCGGGCCGTCTCGAAGCCGAGGCCCTTGTTCGCTCCGGTGATCAGTGTGTTCGTCATGCCTCCAGCGTCCGCCGGGCGCCCGTCACCAGCCAGAGGAGCCGTTTTCCTGGGACCGGCGGTACCAGGCGGGCGGGCGCCCCGCGCGGCACACTGGACCGTATGGCGAGCGCGGAACTCGGGAGTACGATCCACCGCTGGCGGGACCGGCTCCCGCCCGGCCAGGCGGGCCTGCCTCCGGGCGGCCGCAGACGTACCTCGGGGCTGCGGCGGGAGGAGCTGGCCCAGCTCGCCGGGATCTCCGTCGACTACGTGACCCGGCTGGAGCAGGGCCGGGCCACCAACCCCTCCTCCCAGGTCGTGGAGGCGCTCACCCGGGCGCTGCGCCTGTCGGCGGCCGAGCGGGACCATCTGTACCGGCTCGCCGGGCTCGCCCCGCCGGCCCCGAAGACCGTGCCCTCCTTCATCCCGCCCAGCGTGCACCGGCTGCTGGACCGGCTCGGCCGGACCCCGGTCGCCGTGTACGACGCCACCTGGACCCTGCTGACCGCCAACCCGCCCTACGCGGCCCTCATGGGCGACTCCACCCGCTGGAGCGGGCGCCGACTCAACGGTGTCTGGCGGCACTTCGCCGGTCCCGGCTCCGGTGTGCGGCACACCCCCGAGTCGCTGGCGATGTTCGAGAGCGCCCTCGTCGCCGACCTCCGCGCGGCCGCCGGACGCTACCCGGACGACCGCGACCTCGCCGGACTGATCGCCGAACTGCGCGCGGAGAGCGCCCGGTTCGCCGAGTTGTGGGACCGAGGCACGGTCGGCGTCCATGACGCGGCGCGCAAGACCGTCGACCATCCGGTGGTCGGCCCGCTCACCCTGGACTGCGACATCCTGTCCGTCGCCGGCAGCGACCTGCGGATCATGGTCTACACGGCCGAGCCCGGCACCGAGGACGCCGAACGGCTGGCCCTGCTCATGGTGTTGGGGACACAGGAGGTGACCGTCGAGAGCTGATTCCTCGCCTCACCGGGTACCCGTACCCACACCCCGCCGCACCCCGGCCGCACGGAGAGGGACGAACATGGCGCCCACGACACGCCCCCGCTCAAGCCGACTTCGGGCCTGGCTGACCCTCGCCACGGACAACTGGCTCTCGCGCGGCTACCTCGTGGTGGCCGGGTCCGCGCTCGGGTTCTTCCTGTACGCCGTCTACCTGTCGCCCGACCCCGGCTTCGCCGCGATCTGGCCCTTCGCAGCCACCCTGCCGCTCAGCGCGGTCGCCTTCCTCGCGCCCTCGCCCGGACTGGACCCCTCGGCGGACTGGCTCAGCCCGCTGCTCTTCGCCGCCTGGGTGGTGCTGTGCGCACTGGTCGACGCCGGCCTGCTCGGTCTCGCGGTACGCGCGTTCCGCACCCGGCGGCACCGGTCGGCGGCCTAAGGAGTCCCGACCGGATACCGGTGCACCGGCGGCAGCCCGGTGAGCAGGCCCGGCCACACCGTGTCGATGACGTGCGCGCTCGGGGTGAACAGCGGCCGGGGCAGCTCGGCCGGGTCGTGCCACTCCCAGCGGTCGATCAACTCCGGCTCGCGCACGCTCGGTTCACCCTCGTACGCGATCAACCGCACCGCCGCCGTCACCCGCGGGATGCCGTGCGCGGAGTCCATCAGCAGCGCCAGCAGCCGCGCGTGGGCCGCGTCCGCCCGCAGCCCCGTCTCCTCCGCCAACTCCCGCACGGCGGCCTCCGCGAAGCCCTCCCCGGCGTCGTTCTTCCCGCCCGGCAGCTCCCACACCGCGCGCTTCCTCGACCAGCCCAGCAGCACCCGGCCCGCGCCGTCGGTCACCACGACCCCGGCACCGGTGAGCGCGTGCGGCGAGGGCCGCCCCTTGTCGGCGCAGGCGTCGTCCTCCACGGCTTCCCCTTCCTGTCGCGCGGAAGGCGCCGTCACTGCTCCTTCCGCCACACCTGGACCCCCAGTCTGCCGGTCGTGCCGAGGTCCAGTTCCGGCGTCACCATCACCGGCGCGGCGCCCGCCTTGGCCCGGACACGGAGGTAGGGGGCGTTCACGGCACCGCCGAAGGCCTCCACCCTGTTGCGCCAGACGATGCCGGACAGGGCGCGCTCGCCGGGCCGCAGGGTGAGGGGACGCGCCACGTCCGGCGGCCCGCCGAGCTGGGCCACCTGGGCGGAGGGGAGCACCTCCACCCCCTCGACGCGCTCGTGGTCGCCGTCGATGATCTCCAACTCGGGCCGGCCGTCGAGCGTGTACGGCTCCTTGCCGCAGTTCCGCAGGTGCAGGCCCACCACGCGCAGCCCCATCGCCGCGTCCCCCTCGTCGGCGTACACACGCACACCGGACGCGGGACAGGGGCCGCCGGGAGCCGGGGCCTCGGCGGTGGGGACGCTGCGGACGGACATGATCGACACGCTGGTGCCGCCCGCGATGTCACCGAGGCCACGGCTCATCGCCACCCTGCCGCGCAGGGTCCTGCCGGGCCCGACGCCCACGACCCGGCTCGCGCCGGTGTAGCCCCTGGCGTCGAAGACGACCGTGTACGTCATGGCGTGCGGGGCGGGGTTGGCCACCTCGAACTCCACCGTCAGCGAGCTCGAACGGCAGACACCCTCCTCGTCGATCGCACCGGCGTACAGGCGGGTGATGCGTACCCCGCCCTGGGCGGTGCCCGTGGTGGACGGCACCGGGGTGGGCGTGCCCGGCGGGCGCGGGGCGTCGGCGGTGGCCGTGGGGCGGGTGAGCGGAATCCCGCCGTAGCGCGGGACCTTGGAGGGGCACAACGGCTCCGCGCTCACCCCACCCGCACCGAGCGGGCCGGACCCGGCGGTGCCGCACCCGGCGAGGGTCAGAGAGGCGAGCACACTCAGTCCGGCGAATGATCTGCGCATCAGGCGAGTTGAGCAGCCGCCGCCCCCTGCGGCTGTGGCGGAGGCCACTCCTCCGGTCACAGGACTGCTACAGGGCCCCGTCCCGCCCCTCGAACGCCCGCAGAATCCGCTCCGCCGCCAGCGTCGCCGTCAACGAACCGTCCCGGACGTCCTGTTCGAGATCCGGCGCCAGCCGCCTGACCTCGGGATCGGAGTGCAGCCGGCCGAGCAGCTCGTCGCGCACCATCGACCAGGTCCAGCGCACCTGCTGGTCCCGGCGCTTGGCGGTCAGACGCCCGGTGGAGTCCAGCAGGGTGCGGTGCTGCTCCAGGCGCTCCCACACCGTGTCCAGACCGCTCGTCTCACGGGCGCTGCAGTGCAGCACGGGCGGGGTCCAGAAGGCGTCCCTGCCGTGCATCAGGCGCAGCGCGCCCGCCAGTTCACGCGCCGCCGCCTTCGCGTCCCGCTCGTGCGGGCCGTCCGCCTTGTTGACGGCGATCACGTCGGCCAGCTCCAGCACGCCCTTCTTGATGCCCTGGAGCTGGTCGCCGGTGCGGGCCAGGGTGAGCAGCAGGAAGGAGTCCACCATGTCGGCGACCGCGGTCTCCGACTGGCCGACGCCGACCGTCTCCACCAGGACCACGTCGTACCCGGCCGCCTCCATGACCACCATGGACTCGCGCGTCGCCTTCGCCACCCCGCCCAGCGTGCCCGCGCTGGGGGAGGGGCGGACGAACGCCCGCGGGTCCACCGCGAGGCGTTCCATCCGGGTCTTGTCGCCCAGGATCGAGCCGCCGGTGCGCGTCGAGGACGGGTCCACGGCGAGCACCGCGACCCGGTGGCCCTGTCCGGTGAGCATGGTGCCGAACGCGTCGATGAACGTGGACTTGCCCACGCCCGGCACCCCGCTCACCCCGATCCGCCGCGCCCGCCCGCTGTGCGGGAGCAGCTCGGTGAGCAACTCCTGCGCCAGCGCGCGGTGCTGCGGTCGGGTGGACTCGACGAGGGTGATGGCGCGGGCCACCAGGGCGCGCTTCCCGTCGAGCACGCCCTTCACATAGGTGTCGAGATCGATCGCGGCCATGCCGGGCTCAGAGGTCGTGGCCGAGATCGGCGGCGAGCCGCTTCACCAGGTCGTGCGCCGCGTCCGGGATGACCGTGCCGGGCGGGAACACCGCCGTGGCGCCCATCTCCAGCAGCGTCGGCACGTCCTGCGGCGGGATCACCCCGCCCACCACGACCATGATGTCCTCGCGCCCCTCCTCGGCCAGCTTCTCGCGCAGCGCCGGGACCAGCGTGAGGTGACCGGCGGCCAGCGAGGACACGCCGACCACGTGCACGTCCGCCTCCACCGCCTGCCGGGCGACCTCGTCCGGCGTCTGGAACAGCGGGCCGACGTCGACGTCGAAACCGAGGTCGGCGAAGGCGGTGGCGATCACCTTCTGTCCCCGGTCGTGCCCGTCCTGGCCCATCTTGGCGACCAGGATGCGCGGCCGGCGCCCCTCGGCCTCCTCGAAGGCGTCCACCAAGGCACGGGTGCGGTCCACCGAGGGGGACTCGCCTGCTTCGTTGCGGTACACCCCGGAGATGGTACGGATCTGGCTCGCGTGCCGGCCGTACACCTTCTCCAGCGCGTCCGAGATCTCGCCCACCGTCGCCTTCGCGCGGGCCGCGTCCACCGCCAGCTCCAGCAGGTTGCCCTCGCCGTCCGCCGCACGGGTCAGCGCGTCCAGCGCGTCCTGGCACGCCGTCTCGTCCCGCTCCGCGCGCAGCCGCCGCAGCTTCTCGATCTGCTGGGCGCGCACCGAGGAGTTGTCGACCTTGAGCACGTCGATCTGCTCGTCGGTGTCCACGCGGTACTTGTTGACGCCGATCACCGGCTGCCGTCCGGAGTCGATACGGGCCTGGGTGCGCGCCGCCGCCTCCTCCACCCGGAGCTTCGGGATGCCCGCGTCGATGGCCTGCGCCATACCGCCGGCCGCCTCGACCTCCTGGATGTGCTGCCACGCCTTGCGCGCGAGGTCGTACGTCAGCCGCTCCACGTAGGCGCTGCCGCCCCACGGGTCGATGACCCGCGTGGTGCCCGACTCCTGCTGGATCAGGAGCTGGGTGTTGCGGGCGATCCGCGCCGAGAAGTCCGTGGGCAACGCCAGTGCCTCGTCCAGGGCGTTGGTGTGCAGCGACTGGGTGTGGCCCTGGGTCGCCGCCATCGCCTCCACACAGGTGCGCGTGACGTTGTTGAACACGTCCTGCGCGGTCAGCGACCAGCCCGAGGTCTGCGAATGGGTGCGTAGAGAAAGGGACTTGGCGTTCTTCGGGTCGAACTGCCGGACCAGCTTGGCCCACAGCAGCCGGGCCGCGCGCAACTTGGCGACCTCCATGAAGAAGTTCATGCCGATCGCCCAGAAGAACGACAGCCGGGGCGCGAACGCGTCCACGTCCAGCCCCGCCTCCCGGCCCGCCCGGATGTACTCCACGCCGTCCGCGAGCGTGTACGCCAGCTCCAGGTCGGCCGTCGCGCCCGCCTCCTGGATGTGATAGCCGGAGATGGAGATGGAGTTGTAGCGCGGCATCCGCTGCGAGGTGTACGCGAAGATGTCGGAGATGATCCGCATCGACGGCTTCGGCGGATAGATGTAGGTGTTGCGGACCATGAACTCCTTGAGGATGTCGTTCTGGATGGTCCCGGCCAGCTTCTCGGGTGGTACGCCCTGTTCCTCGGCCGCCACGATGTAGAGCGCCAGCACCGGCAGCACGGCGCCGTTCATCGTCATCGACACGGTCATCCTGTCCAGCGGGATGCCGTCGAAGAGCTGCCGCATGTCCAGGATCGAGTCGATGGCCACGCCCGCCATGCCGACGTCGCCCGTCACGCGCGGGTGGTCGCTGTCGTAACCCCGGTGCGTGGGCAGGTCGAAGGCGACCGACAGACCCTTCTGGCCGGCGGCCAGATTGCGCCGGTAGAACGCGTTGGACTCCTCGGCCGTGGAGAAGCCCGCGTACTGCCGGATCGTCCAGGGCTGGTTGACGTACATCGTCGGGTAGGGCCCGCGCAGATACGGCGCCATGCCCGGATACGTGTCCAGGAAGTCCAGGCCCTCCAGGTCACGGCCGGTGTACAGCCCCTTGACCTCGATGCCCTCGGGGGTCTCCCACAGCGGCTCGGCGCCCTGGGTGTCCCGCTCGACGGCGGCACGCCACTCCTCGGCGCCGCCGTCGACGGCCGGGGTGCCCAGCTCGATGCCGGAGAAGTCGGGGATTCCCATCAGGACACTCCCATGCGGTCCAGAGTCGCGGACAGTACGGCGACGGCGTCGCAGCCCGCGAAGACGTAAGTGTCGACGCCGGTGTACTCGGCGGGACGGCCCGCCAGGTGCACCTGCCGGGCGCCGGCCGCGCGCAGGGCCTCGGCGGCCTGCTCGGCCTCCTCCGCGTACCGCGCGTGGCTGGAGCACAGCACGGCCTCGGTGGCGCCGCTCTCCTCGAAGTTCCCGGTGGCGACCGGCTCGATGCCGCCCGCCTGGAAGAGGTTGGCGGCGAAGGAGGCGCGGGCGGTGTGCTCGGCGGCCGGGCCGAGCGTGGCGAGGAAGATCCGGGGGCGGGTGCCGGTCGTCGCCAGGTGGGTGTCGGAGCGGGCCCGCAGAGCCTCGTACGCCTCGTCCCGGCGTACGCGCGGCAGACCGCCGGACCGGGGCTCGGGCGCGGGCTCGCGGCGCACCGGCTTCTCGTCCAGGAAGGGGAACTCGCTCACCCCGGTGATGGGTTCGCGGCGCTTGGCGAGCTTCGCGGACCGCTCCCGCCAGGTCTGCGCGAGGTCCGCGCGGAGCCTGCCGGAGCGCAACACGGCCGCCTGGCCGCCGTCCTGCTCGATCGACCGGAAGAACTCCCATCCCGCGTGGGCGAGTTCGTCGGTCAGCCGCTCCACGTACCAGGAGCCGCCCGCCGGGTCGACGACCCGCGCCAGGTGCGACTCCTCGACCAGGATCGTGGAGGTGTTCCGGGCGATACGGCGGGCGAACGCGTCCGGCAGGCCCAGCGCGTGGTCGAACGGCAGCACCGTCACGGAGTCCGCGCCACCCACCCCGGCGGCCAGCGTGGCGACCGTCGTGCGCAGCATGTTCACCCACGGGTCGCGCCGGGACATCATCACCGGCGAGGTCACCACGTGCTGCGTCTGCGCGCCCGCGGCCGGCGCCCCGCACACCTCGGCGACCCGCGCCCACAGCCTGCGTGCCGCGCGCAGCTTGGCGATGGTGAGGAACTGGTCGGCGGTCGCCGCGTACCGGAACTCGATCTGGGCGACGGCCTGTTCGGCGCTCAGCCCGGCCTCGGTCAGCTCCCGCAGATACGCCACCGCGGTGGCCAGGGAGGCGCCCAGCTCCTCGGCCGCCGAGCCGCCCGCCTCGTGGTACGGCAGCGCGTCCACGGTCAGCGTGCGCAGCGCCGGGTGGGTACCGGCGGTACGGGCGGCGAGCGCGGCCACGGGGGCGAAGTCGAGCGGGGTGCCGGTGCGGGCCTCGTGACCCAGCGGGTCGGCGCCCAGGTTGCCGCGCACGGCCTCGGGGGCCACGCCCCGCTCCTCGTAGAGCTTCAGCAGCGCGGTCGCGGCGGCCTCGGTGTCGGCACCGGCGTCCAGGACGACGGGGGCGAGGTCCAGATAGACGCCGTCGAGCGCGCGGCCCAGATCCGCGACCGGGATGCCGCCCTCGCCGAGCACCAGCCAGAGGGAGGTGACGCCGTTCTCCAGGTCGGCCAGCACCGAGCCGTCGGAGAGCGCCGCGTGCCGCTGCCGTACGTCCCACCCGCCGGGGGTGTTGCCGGCCGGGCGGCCGCCGCGCGTGAACGGCGCGAAGCCGGGCAGGCCGGGGTCGGGCGCGGCGTCGCGCGCGGTGTACAGCGGCCGGGTGCGCAGCCCGTCCTCGAGCGTCGTGGACAGGGCGTCCTCAGCCGCCGCGCCGGAGACTTCCTTGCCGGACTTGCGCAGTACACCCTCGACCAGGCGTTGCCACTGCTCGTGCGTCGCGTCAGGGAACTCGGCGGCCAGGGAGAGCCCGTCGTCAGGCAGGACCGTCATGCTCGGATGTTAGGACAGGGTGCTCAGGTGACAGCAGAACGATGGCCTGTGACGTTCCCCTCGTTGCGGTTGTGATGCGGGCCTCCCGCGGGGCCTTCGGGCGTCGTGGGCACGGCAGATGGGCCGGACGCCGGATCAGGGCCGTGTCGCACAGTGTGTCGTTGTTGGGCTGAACGGGTGACTTGGCGTAAGAATTGGCTGGTGCAGGCATCGAAAGCGAGTCAGGTCAGGGGGAGCCGGTGAGCCGTTACGACGTCACCGATGAACAGTGGGAAGGGCTCGCCCAGGTCGTGCCGCTGCGGGGCCGGGACGCGTGGCCGTCCGCGGTCAGCCACCGGACGCTCCCGGACGCGGACACCGAGACGCGCCGCCGGTTCGTCGTCCTGAGGGTCAACATCTTCGCGGACGCCCGCGACGTCGCCGAGACCCTGATGGCCGGGGTGCCGGTGCTGCTGGACCTGTCCGGAGCGGAGGGCGACGTCGCCAAGCGCGTCCTGGACTTCAGCACCGGTGTGGTGTTCGGGCTGGGCAGCGGGATGCACCGGGTGGACCGCAACGTCTTCCTGCTCACGCCGCCCGGGACCGAGGTCAGCGGGCTGATGGGCATGGAGGCGTCGGGCTGAGGAGCGTCGTTGCGCGACCTCGTCCTGAGCCCGGCGCTCGTAGGTTCGTAGGACGGTTGGGCCGAGTGGGTGGCGCGTCCGGGGACGAGGCGGTCGCCCGATCGTAGGAAGGTCGGGGGAGAAAAACGGTTCGTCCCGTGGGCGCGGTCCTACGGTCCGCTCATGTCCGTCTCCCCCGTCCCCTCCGTCTCCGCTCCGGTGCCGTTCCCAGAGGCGTACGACGTGCGTGCCCGGATCACCGAGCTGCGGCTGTCCGCGTTCGCCGGGCACCGCCGGGCCTCGTTCCCGCTGGGCGCCGTCACCCTGTTCGCCGGGCCCAGCGGGTCCGGCAAGTCGACCGCGCTCGCCGCCTACGAGGCGCTCGCCCGGCTCGGCGGCGGGGCCGTGCTCACCGAGGTGTTCCCGGACCCGTCGGCCTGGGTGCCCGACCGGGCGCGGCCGGACGCCGAGGGGCGGCGCGGTTTCCGGATCGGCTGCACGGCGGACGGCGTCGAGGGTCCGGTCCAGCTCGACGTGGCCGTGCAGGCCGAACCCCGGCTGCGCATCGTGGGCGAGCGGCTCAGCGCGGGCGGGGTCGTCCTGCTGGAGACCGCGCTGCGCGACCCGGAGCGCCGGACCGTGCAGGCCGCCTGGCACACGGCGGGCTCCGCCCCGGTGACCCGCGCCCCGCTGCCCGACGACATCCTCGGTACCACCCTGCTGCCGCTGCGGGTGGCGGGGAAGACCGACGGACAGCGCCGGGTGCTGGCCGCCGCCGAGCAGATGGTCGTCGCGCTGCGCTCCGTCTTCTCCTGCGACCCGGTGCCCGAGCGCATGCGCGTCCCGGTGCCCACCGGTTCGGGGCGGCTGCTGCCGGGCTGCGACAACCTCGCCGACGTCCTGAGCCGTACGCGCGCCGAATGCGGCCGCCGGCACGCCCGGTTGGTCGAGGTGGTGCGCGCCGGGTGTGCGGGCCCGGTGACCGACCTGGCCGCCGAACGGCTGCGGGACGGCACGGTACGGGCCCTGCTCGACCGGGGCGACGGCCACCGCACCGAGCTGGCCCGGCTCGGTGACGGCGAGCTGCGCTACGTCGCGCTGGCCCTGGTCCTGCTGACCGGGCCGGGGGTGCTGGACGTGGACGCGCCGGGGGAGGTGCCGGACGCGCTGCGCACCCTCACGGTGCTCGCCGACGGCTTCGACCGCTGCCTGGACCCCGGCCAGCGGGGCCAACTCCTGCTCACGGCGGCCGAGATGGGCGAGCGCGGCCACATCCGCTGGGTGGGCGCTGTCGGCGACGCGGCCTGGTGCGCGGGGAAGCCCGGTATCACGGTGGTACACCTGGAGCCGTGACCGAACACCCCGATCTGGCCGGACTCCAGCGCAGGCTGGCCGAGTTCGCCGCCGCCCGCAACTGGCAGCCGTACCACACCCCCAAGAACCTCGTCTCCGCGCTCAGCGTGGAGGCGGCCGAACTGGTCGAGATCTTCCAGTGGTTGACCCCGGACGAGTCGGCCGGCGTCATGTCCGACCCCGACACCGCCCACCGCGTCACCGACGAGGTCGCCGACGTCCTCGCCTACCTCCTCCAACTGTGCGAGGTCCTGGGCATCGACCCGCTGACGGCCCTCGCGGCGAAGATCGAGCGGAACGAGGGGCGGTTCCCGGTGCCGGGAGCCGGGGACGTGCCCTGATCCAAGGAGCGGACCGATCTGCTCCGCTATCACTCTACGGAGTCAATTTCCCTGTCGATTCCGAATTGTTGTCCACAGATTTCCGTCTTCCTCTGGCTTTTCGCCCCAAGTGCCATCACTCTGGGTAGTGAAGACGTATGTGCGGTCGAACGGACGGACGGGGACGGGGCGGCGGATGGACGCGTTACGGCTCATCGGGATCAGCAGAGAGGCGTTGGTGGCGGGCGCCGACGCGCCGGGGACCCTGCGGGAGGTGTGGCAGGCGCAGGCCCTGTCGCAGGCGATCGGCAGCAGGCTGGCGGTGTCCGGGCCGCCGGAGCTGCGGGGGGAGGCGCTGGGGCTGATGGAGCTGGCGGGGCGGGGCTGCGGGGTGCTGGACCCGCCCGAGCTGGACACCGGCGAGCTGCTCGCCGCCCGGCTCACCGAGCTCGCCGACGCGCGCCGGACCCTGCTGTGCCTGTGCGGGCTGCTCGGCGAGGTGGGCATGGCCCTGGTCGGCATAGCCAGCGCCGCGTCCGACGAGGCGGTGTACTGGCAGTGCATGGAAGCCATCGACGCGGCGGACGAGTCCCGCGACCGGGTCCTGGAGATGCTGCGCAAGCTGGCGGCCAGGGAGGAGCTGCTGCCGGAGGGGGAGCCGGGCTGAGCGGACGGAGGTGCCCTGGCCGGTACCGGCCCGCGCGGCGGTGCCGATGCGGTCCGCCGGGCCGATGACGTGCAGGATGGAGGTCATGGACCTTCGTATCTTCACCGAGCCCCAGCAGGGGGCCACCTACGACACCTTGCTCACCGTGGCGAAGGCCACCGAGGATCTCGGATTCGACGCCTTCTTTCGCTCCGACCACTACCTCCGCATGGGTGACGTGAGCGGCCTGCCCGGCCCCACCGACGCCTGGATCACGCTCGCCGGACTCGCCCGCGAGACCAGCCGCATCCGGCTCGGCACCCTCATGACCGCCGGCACCTTCCGGCTGCCCGGCGTGCTCGCCATCCAGGTCGCCCAGGTCGACCAGATGTCCGGCGGACGGGTCGAACTCGGCCTCGGCGCGGGCTGGTTCGAGGAGGAGCACAAGGCGTACGGCATCCCCTTCCCGAAGGAGAAGTTCGCCCGCCTGGAGGAACAGCTCGAGGTCGTCACCGGCCTGTGGGCCACCGAGGCCGGCAAGACCTACGACTTCCACGGCACCTACTACGACCTCACCGAGTCGCCCGCGCTGCCCAAGCCCGCCCAGCGCAAGGTCCCGGTGCTCATCGGCGGTCACGGCGCCAAGCGCACCCCGCGCCTCGCCGCCCGGTACGCCGACGAGTTCAACATCCCCTTCGCCTCCGTCGAGGACACCGAGCGCCAGTTCGGCCGGGTCCGTGCCGCCGCCGAGGAGGCCGGCCGCGCCCCCGACTCCCTCGTCTACTCCAACGCCCTGGTCGCCTGCGTCGGCCGGGACGACGCCGAGGTGGCCCGCCGTGCCGCCGTCATCGGCCGCGACGTCGACGAGCTGAAGGCCAACGGCCTGGCCGGCACCCCCGCCGAGGTGGTCGAGAAGATCGGCCGCTACCAGGCGGTCGGCTCCGAGCGGATCTACTTCCAGATGCTCGACCTCGACGACCTCGACCAACTGGAGCTGATCTCCGCCCAGGTCATGCCCCAGGTGTCCTGACGCCCGCCCGCGGGGCCCGCCGTCGTCCGTGCGGCCGGCCCCGCGGAAATCAGTGCACAGACTCCGGAAAAGCGGTGGTCAACGCGCCTTCCCTACCGCGAGACTCGTTCATGTGTTCCTGACGATCTCCACGAGCGGCACGGCCGCCGTCCCCGCCACCGACCTCGGGTATCTGCTGCACAAGAACCCGGGCAACGCCCAGACGTTCAGCACGTCCCACGGGACCGCGCACGTCTTCTACCCCGAGGCGGAGGTCGAGCGCTGCACGGCCGCGCTGCTGCTGGAGGTCGATCCCATCGCGCTGATCCGGCGCGGCAAGGGCAAGGGCCGGGGCGGCGCCCCCGACGCGGCCCTCGGCCAGTACGTCAACGACCGCCCCTACGCGGCCTCCTCGCTCCTGGCCGTCGCCCTGAGCGCCGTCTTCTCCACCGCCCTGCGCGGTGTGTGCAAGGCACGCCCGGAGCGCGCCGCCGCCCCGCTGCCGCTGCGCATCGAGGTGCCCGCCGTCGCCGCGAAGGGCGGCCCGGACCTGGTGCGCGCCCTGTTCGCCCCGCTCGGCTGGGACGTCACCGCCGAACCGGTCGCCCTGGACGCCGAGTTCCCCGACTGGGGCGACTCGCGCTACATCCGCCTGGTGCTGGAGTCGGAGAAGCTCACCCTCGCCGAGGCACTGCGCCACCTCTACGTCCTGCTGCCGGTGCTGGACGACGCCAAGCACTACTGGGTCGCCCCCGACGAGGTCGACAAGCTGCTGCGCGCCGGTGAGGGCTGGCTGCCCGGCCACCCCGAGCACCGCCTGATCACCAACCGCTACCTCTCCCGCCGCTGGTCGCTGACCCGGCAGGCGATGGAGCGGCTGGAGCTGGTGCGCCTGGCCGAGACCGACGACAGCGAGGTCGAGGACATCGACAACGCCGTGGAGGCGGAGGCCGAGGCCGAACCCCGGTCCACCCCGCTCGCGGTGCAGCGCCGGGAGGCGATCCTCACCGGACTGCGCGAGGCCGGCGCCGCACGGGTGCTCGACCTCGGCTGCGGCGAGGGCCACCTCGTGCGGGAGCTGCTGCGGGACGTGCGGTTCACCGAGATCACCGGCGTCGACGTGTCCGCGCGCGCCCTCGCCATCGCCGCCCGGCGCCTGGGGCTGGACCGCATGGGCGAGCGCCAGGCGTCCCGCGTCCACCTGCTCCAGGGCTCGCTCACCTACACCGACAAGCGGCTCACCGGGTACGACGCGGCCGTGCTCAGCGAGGTGATCGAGCACCTCGACCTGCCCCGGCTGCCCGCCCTGGAGTACGCCGTGTTCGGCGCTGCCCGCCCGCGCACGGTCCTCGTGACCACGCCGAACGTCGAGTACAACGTCCGCTGGGAGAGCCTGCCCGCCGGGCACGTCCGGCACGGCGACCACCGCTTCGAGTGGACCCGCGAGGAGTTCCGCACCTGGGCGGCCGAGGTCGCCGGACGGTACGGCTACACCGTCGAGTTCCGCCCCGTCGGGCCCGACGACCCCGAGGTGGGACCGCCCACCCAGATGGCCCTGTTCCACCGCGACACCACCGAGCAGGACAAGAAGGAGGCGAAGGCCGCATGACCGAGACCCGCACGGGACGGGCGCTGCCCGTCACCGACCTCTCCCTCGTCGTCCTCGTCGGCGCCACCGGCTCCGGCAAGTCGACCTTCGCCCGAAGGCACTTCGCGCCCACCGAAGTGATCTCCTCCGACTTCTGCCGGGGACTCGTCGCCGACGACGAGAACGACCAGAGCGCGACCAGGGACGCCTTCGACGTCCTGCACTACATCGCGGGCAAGCGGCTCGCGGCCGGCCGCCGTACCGTCGTCGATGCCACCAGCGTCCAGCCGGACGCCCGGCGCCAGTTGATCGACCTCGCCAAGAAGTACGACGTGCTGCCCATCGCCATCGTGCTCGACGTGCCCGAGGAGGTGTGCGCCGAGCGCAACGCGGCCCGCGCCGACCGCGCGGGCATGCCCCGCCGGGTGATCCAGCGCCACTCCCGCGAACTCCGCCGCTCCCTGCGGCACCTGGAGCGCGAGGGCTTCCGCAAGGTGCACGTGCTGCGCGGGGTGGCCGAGGTGGAGGCCGCCACCATCGTCACCGAGAAGCGGTACAACGACCTCACCCACCTCACCGGCCCGTTCGACATCATCGGCGACATCCACGGCTGCTTCGCTGAACTGGAGTCGCTGCTGGTCAAGTTGGGCTACTCCGACGGTGTGCACCCCGAGGGCCGTACCGCCGTGTTCGTCGGCGACCTGGTCGACCGGGGCCCGGACAGTCCCGCCGTGCTGCGGCGCGTGATGGGCATGGTCGCGGCCGGGACCGCGCTGTGCGTGCCGGGCAACCACGAGAACAAGTTCGGCCGCCACCTCAAGGGCCGCACCGTCCAGCACACCCACGGCCTCGCCGAGACCGTCGCCCAGATGGAGGGCGAGAGCGAGGAGTTCAAGGACGAGGTGCGCCGCTTCATCGACGGGCTGGTCAGCCACTACGTCCTCGACGGCGGGCGTCTCGTGGTGTGCCACGCGGGCCTGCCGGAGAAGTACCACGGCCGCACCTCGGGCCGGGTCCGCTCGCACGCCCTGTACGGCGAGACCACCGGCGAGACCGACGAGTTCGGGCTGCCCGTGCGCTACCCCTGGGCCGAGGACTACCGGGGCCGTGCCGCAGTGGTCTACGGCCACACCCCGGTCCCGGAAGCCACGTGGCTCAACAACACCATCTGCCTGGACACCGGCGCCGTCTTCGGCGGCAAGCTGACCGCGCTGCGCTGGCCGGAGCGCGAGGTGGTGGACGTCCCCGCCGAGCGGACCTGGTACGAGCCGGTCCGGCCGCTGCGCGTCGACGCGCCCGGCGGCCACGACGGACGGCCGCTGGACCTGGCCGACGTACGCGGCCGCGGCGGTGTGGAGACCCGGTACGCGGGCCGCGTCGCGGTCCGCGAGGAGAACGCGGCCGCCGCCCTCGAGGTCATGAGCCGCTTCGCCGTCGACCCGCGTCTGCTGCCGTACCTCCCGCCCACCATGGCGCCGACGCCCACCTCCCAGGAGGACGGCTACCTGGAGCACCCGGCCGAGGCGTTCGCACAGTACGCGCGGGACGGGGTCGAGCGGGTGGTGTGCGAGGAGAAGCACATGGGTTCGCGGGCCGTGGTCCTGGTGTGCCGGGACGCGGCGACGGCCGCCGAGCGGTTCGGTGTGCCCGAGGGGCCCACGGGCGCCCTGTACACCCGCACCGGCCGCCCGTTCTTCGACGACGGCACGGTGACCGAGGAGATACTCGACCGGCTCCGCTCGGCGATCACCGAGGCGGACCTGTGGGAGCGGCTCGACACCGACTGGCTGCTGCTGGACGCCGAGTTGATGCCGTGGTCGCTCAAGGCGCAGGGACTGCTGCGCCGCCAGTACGCCGCCGTGGGCGCCGCCTCCGGCGCCGTGTTCCCGCCGGCGCTCGCCGCGCTGGAGGCGGCCGGGGCCCGTGGCGCCGACGTGTCCGCGCTCCTGACCCGGCAGCGTGAACGCGCCGCCGACGCGGCCGCGTTCACCGACGTCTACCGCCGCTACTGCTGGACCACCGAGGGCCTGGAGGGCGTCCGGCTCGCCCCCTTCCAGCTCCTCGCGGTGCGCGGCCGCAATCTGGCCGGGCTCCCGCACGACGAGCAACTCGCCCTGTTGGACCGGCTGGTGGAGCACGACGGCTCCGGCCTGCTCCAGACCACCCGGCGCCTGTACGTCGACACCGGCGACCCGGAGTCGGTGCGGGCGGGTGTCGACTGGTGGCTGGAGATGACCGGCCGGGGCGGCGAGGGCATGGTCGTCAAGCCGCTCGGCGCCCTCGTCCGCGACGAGCAGGGCCGGCTGGTGCAGCCGGGCATCAAGTGCCGTGGCCGCGAGTACCTGCGGATCATCTACGGTCCCGAGTACACGCGCCCGGAGAACCTGGCCAAGCTGCGCCGCCGGTTCCTCAACCACAAGCGGTCGCTGGCGCTGCGCGAGTACGCCCTCGGCCTTGAGGCCCTGGACCGGCTCGCCGACGGGGAACCGCTGTGGCGGGTCCACGAGGCGGTGTTCGGCGTACTCGCGCTGGAGTCGGAGCCGGTGGACCCGCGCCTGTAGTCCACCGGCCGCCCTGGCGGGGGCCTACCTCCGCCAGGGCCCGGTCACCGCGAAGGTGGTGCCCGGTGTGTAGCAGTTGACGTACATCGTGCCGCCGTCCGGCGAGAAGGTGACGCCCGCGAACTCGCCCCACTCCGGCTTCTCCGGGGTGCCGGTGTTCTGCCTGCCGCGGGCCATCGCGTACACCTCGCCGCCGCGCGTGACGCCGAAGACGTGCTGGGCGCCGTTGCCGTCCTCGCAGACCATCAGGCCGCCGCTGGGGGCGAGACAGATGTTGTCCGGGGACTCGCCGGGCAACCGCACGTCGGTGTCGGGGCCGAAGACGATCACCAGGGTGAGGCGGCGGCGTCGCGGGTCGTACCGCCAGATCTGGCCGAAGTGGTCGGCGGCGGAGCCCTCCGCGCTGTGCGCGAAGGACGACACGAAGTACACGCAGGAGCCGCCCCAGTAGCAGCCCTCCAGCTTCTGCGCGTGGGTGATGCCGCGCGGGCCGTAGTCCTGCAGCCGGGTCGGGGTGGTGGCGGCCAGCGGGTCGGGGACGTCCACCCACTCGATGCCGTCGAAGGCGGCTCCCGTCTCCCGGACCGCCGACAGGTCCGGCACGCCCGGCACCCGCATCGCCTGCAGACGCCCGCCCGCGCGGAGCGAACCGACACCGCCCAGCGGCTTCTCGGGCAGGAAGCGGTAGAACAGCCCGAACGGCTTGAGGAAGGCGTCCTCGGTCTCGTAGACCACACCGCGTCCGGGGTCGACGGCGATCGCCTCGTGCTGGAAGCGGCCCATCGCGGTCAGCGGGACGGCGCCGGTGCGGTGCGGGTCGGTGGGGTGGACCTCGAAGATGAAGCCGTGGTCCTTGGTGTGGCCGTTGTCGCCCGCCCGGTCCTCGGTCTCCTCGCAGGTCAGCCAGGTGTCCCAGGGGGTGCGGCCGCCCGCGCAGTTGACGGCCGTGCCGGCGATGGCGACCCGTTCGGACAGGACGCGATCGCGGGAGTCCAGCGTCAGGGCCGTACAGCCGCCGTGGCCCTCGGGGTCGTAGGTCAGGCCCTCGACGGCGGGGACGCGGATCCTGGCGGTGGGGCGGTTCTCGTGATTGCGGACGAGGTGGGTGCGGCCGTCCCGGCCCGCGAAGGCGGCCATGCCGTCGTGGTTGGACGGCACCGGACCCTCGCCGGAGCGCAGGGGATCGCCCTCGCGGGAGAGCACCCGGTAGCGGAACCCCTTCGGCAGATCGAGCAGACCGTCCGGGTCGGGGACGAGCGGGCCGTAACCGGTGCGGCCCAGCGGCTGGGCGGCTGCGGTGCCCGCGAAGAGCTCGGACAACGCTCCGGTGAAGGCGATACCCGCCCCCACCGCGCTCGCGGAGGCCAGGACCTGACGTCGTGATGCGGACATGCGGGAGCAACCTTCCTGCTGGCGGACAGGAACACGTGCACCCGCTGTGTGTACCACCAGGTACGGACCACGGGAACCACGCGTGCGCCACCTGTCACTCTCCGAGCACGCGCCGCGGGAGACCGCCCCCGCTTCACGTCGCCACGACGGAAACAAGGGCGCGGAAACGGTCGGGAAGCGCGTGAACCCGGTCGCGGACGGCCAGGATGAAGGCATGGCATTCCACGTCGAATCCGAGGCCGGGCGGCTGCAACGGGTGATCCTGCACCGGCCCGACCTCGAACTCAAGCGCCTCACCCCCAGCAACAAGGACGCCCTCCTCTTCGACGACCTGCTGTGGGTGCGCCGGGCGCGCGCCGAGCACGACGGGTTCGCCGACGTCCTGCGCGACCGGGGGGTCGCCGTGCACCTCTTCGGTGACCTGCTCACCGAGACCCTGGCCCTCCCGGAGGCCCGGGCCCTGGTCCTGGACCGCGTCTTCGACGAGAAGGAGTACGGCCCGCTCGCCACCGACCACCTGCGCACCGCCTTCGACGCGATGGCCCCCGCCGAACTGGCCGAGGCCCTGGTCGGCGGCATGACCAAGCGGGAGTTCCTGGCGGGCCACCCCGAGCCCGCGTCGGTCCGCTTCCACGTCATGGAGCTGGACGACTTCCTGCTGGGCCCGCTGCCCAACCACCTCTTCACCCGTGACACCTCGGCGTGGATCTACGACGGTGTCTCCATCAACGCCATGCGCTGGCCCGCCCGGCAGCGCGAGACCGTGCACTTCGAGGCGATCTACCGGCACCACCCGCTGTTCGGGAAGGAGGACTTCAACATCTGGTCGCGCGGCCAGGCCGACTACCCCTCCACCATCGAGGGCGGCGACGTGCTGGTGATCGGCAACGGCGCCGTGCTGATCGGGATGAGCGAGCGCACCACGCCCCAGGCCGTGGAGATGCTCGCGCACAAGCTGTTCGCGGCCGGCTCCGCGCGGACCATCGTGGCGCTGGACATGCCCAAGCGGCGCGCCTTCATGCACCTCGACACGGTGATGACCATGGTCGACGGCGACACCTTCACCCAGTACGCAGGGCTCGGCATGCTGCGCTCGTACACCATCGAGCCCGGCGTCGGAGAGCGTGAGCTGAAGGTCACCGACCACCCGCCGGAGCACATGCACCGGGCCATCGCCGCCGCCCTCGGCCTCGGTGAGATCCGGGTGCTCACCGCTACCCAGGACGTGCACGCCGCCGAGCGCGAGCAGTGGGACGACGGCTGCAACGTGCTCGCCGTCGAGCCCGGAGTCGTCGTGGCCTACGAGCGCAACGCCACCACCAACACGCATCTGCGCAAGCAGGGCATCGAGGTGATCGAGATCCCGGGCAGTGAGCTGGGCCGGGGGAGAGGCGGGCCGCGCTGCATGAGCTGCCCGGTGGAGCGGGCCGCCGTGTGAGCGGGTCCCGGCGGGTCCGCCGTGTGAGTCTCCGCATAATCATGCTGCGAGCCGAATAGAAATGCCGATACTCGTATAGAATTCCGGAGTCAGTGCACCGCGTAACCCCTGGAGCGCCCCCATGGCGACAGTCCCGACCGCCCTCACCGGCCGCCACTTCCTCAAGGAGCTGGACTTCACGGCCGAGGAGTTCCGCGGGCTGCTCGCGCTGGCCGCCGAGCTGAAGGCGGCCAAGCGGGCCGGCGCCGAGACGCGGTACCTCACCGGGCGGAACATCGCCCTGATCTTCGAGAAGACCTCCACGCGCACCCGCTGCGCCTTCGAGGTGGCCGCCGCCGACCAGGGTGCCCACACCACCTACCTCGACCCGGCCGGCTCCCAGATCGGGCACAAGGAGTCCGTCAAGGACACCGCCCGCGTGCTGGGCCGGATGTACGACGCCATCGAGTACCGGGGGCACGGCCAGGGCGTCGTCGAGGAACTGGCCGCGCACGCGGGCGTCCCCGTCTACAACGGGCTCACCGACGAGTGGCACCCCACCCAGATGCTGGCCGACCTGCTCACCATGACCGAGCACAGCGACAAGCCGCTGGACCGCATCGCCTTCGCCTACCTCGGCGACGCCCGGTACAACATGGGCAACTCCTACCTGGTCACCGGCGCCCTGCTCGGCATGGACGTGCGCATCGTCGCGCCCCGGCTGCTCTGGCCCGACGAGACCATCGTCGCGCTGGCCCGGCAGCTCGCCGAGTCCTCCGGCGCCCGCGTCACCCTCACCGAGGACGTGAAGGAGGGCGTGCGCGGCGCCGACTTCGTCGCCACCGACGTGTGGGTGTCGATGGGGGAGCCCAAGCAGGTCTGGGACGAGCGCATCGCCCTGCTCGGCCCCTACGCCGTGACCATGGACGTGCTGCGCGCCACCGGCAACCCGGACGTGCGCTTCCTGCACTGCCTGCCCGCCTTCCACGACCTCGGCACCGCCATCGGCCGCGAGATCCACGAACGGTACGGACTGACCGAGCTGGAGGTCAGCGACGAGGTCTTCGAGTCCGAGCACTCGGTGGTCTTCGACGAGGCGGAGAACCGGATGCACACCATCAAGGCCGTGCTCGTCGCCACCCTCGGGGATACGTCACAAACCCTTGCGTGACCCACCTCACCTGGCCTTATCCTGACCGACGGCCTGGCCCCACCCCTTGCCGCGCCGACGCAGCGGCCTCACCGGGCCGTCCGCACCACCAGAAACGAGCACCACCCGCATGCCCGCTCCCCGCATCAAGTCCCCGCAACTGCTCGTCGCCGAATCCGGTGCCGACCGCGAGGGCCATGGTCTGAAGCGCACCATGGGCCTCTTCCAGCTCATCTGCTTCGGTGTCGGCGCTGTCGTCGGTACCGGCATCTTCGTCGGCCTGTCCGACTCCGTCGCGCAGGCCGGACCCGCCGTGGTCGTCTCCTTCGTCCTCGCCGCGATCACCTGCGTCTTCACCGCCTTCTCCTTCGCGGAGCTGGGCGGCGCGATACCGGTGTCCGGGTCCTCGTACTCCTTCGCCTACGCCGGTCTCGGCGAGTCCACCGCCTTCCTCGTCGGCTGGTGCCTGCTGCTGGAGTACGGCATCTCCATCTCGGCCGTCGCGGTCGGCTGGAGCCAGTACGTCAACGAACTCCTGCACAGCCTCACCGGCTGGCAGCTCCCCGAGGTGCTGTCCGCCGGGCCGGGCGACGGCGGTGTGGTGAACCTGCCCGCCGTGATCGTCATCGCGATGGCCGCCGTGCTGCTGATCCGCGGTGTGCGGGAGAGCGCGCGGGCCACCGCGGCCATGGCCGCCGTGAAGCTCGTCATCCTGTTCGCGTTCTGCGCCATCGGCTACAGCGCCTTCAAGGACGGCAACCTCACCCCGTTCTCCCCGGCGGGCCTGGGCGGCATCGGCGCGGGCACCACCGCGGCCTTCTTCTCCTACATCGGCTTCGACGCGATCACCACGGCCGGCGAGGAGGCGAAGAACCCGCGCCGGGACATCCCCGTCGCGATCCTCGTCTGCATGGGCCTGGTCACCCTGCTCTACTGCGCGGTCGCGCTCGCCGCCATCGGCGCGATCGGCGCCCCGAAGGTCGGCAACCGCCCCGCCGCGCTGTCCTACGTCGTCAACCAGGTCACCGGCTCCACCATCGGCGGCGGGGTCATCGCCTTCGGCGCGGTCGTCGCCATCGCCTCGGTCGTCCTCGCCGTGATGTACGGCCAGACCCGCATCCTGCTGTCGATGTCCCGCGACGGACTGATCCCGCGCGTCTTCGAGAAGGTCTCCCCGAAGACCTCCACCCCGGTGGCGGGCACGCTCATCGTCGCGGTCGTCTTCGCCGTCCCGGCGGCCTTCGCCTCGCTCGACGCCGTGGTGAACCTGTGCACCATCGGCACGCTCGCCCTGATGGCCGTCGTCAACATCGCAGTGATCGCCCTGCGCCGCCGCGAGCCGGGCCTGGAGCGCAGCTTCCGGGTGCCGCTCTACCCCGTCGCCCCGCTGCTCGGCGTCGCCTTCTGCCTCTACCTGATGTACGAGACGGGCTGGCAGACCTGGGTGCAGTTCGCGGTCTTCCTCGTGGTGGGCCTCGGCGTCTACTTCGCCTACGGGCGCCGGCACTCCACGCTGGGCCGCGCCCAGGCGGCCGGGGTCACGCCGAACGCTGAGCGGGAACGGCAGGAAGCCTGAACCACACCGCCTTGCCCGACGAGGTGGGGCGGTGACCGCAGGACGAACTGAGGGCGCGGATCAGCAACAGGCCGCGCCCTCCCTCCTGCCAGGGGTCGGGCTCCTCGATCACCGGGCGGGTCAGATGGCCGGGCGGCGCCGGGTCCGGGTCATGCACCTCGACCTGGCAGCCGGTCGGCCGCAGCTCCACCACCAGCTCGATCGGACCACTGCCCGCGGTGTGCTCCACCGCGTTCGCCACCAGCTCGGCGGTCAGCAGCTCCGCCGTGTCGCAGTCGGCGGTGTGCTCCACCTCGGCGAGGGCCGAACGCACCAGGGCACGCGCGACCGGCACCGCCGCGGCGGTGTGCGGCAGCGCGATGCGCCAGGAGGCCGATTCGGCGGGGCGTTCGTGCAAGGCGAGTCCGTTCATGGAGCAGGCTGTCCTGCCTTCGACTGTAGGAAATGGTACGGGTCCGGCCATCGAAACCGTCGGCGGGCACCGGCCCGCACCATGGGTCCCGATACCCGACCACGCACCTCGTCGAACGCCCCACCACCCCCTCCCGTGCCTGCTGTTACGTCCTTGTCGATCACCGGTGACAGCGGTGACGGGACGGGCACACGCACAGGGCCGCCGACCCCGCCGCGTGACCACAGTCACAGCGCGAGGACTCCTCTCACGGCCGCGCGATTCCGGGGAGCGAGCGGCCGGTCACCGGCCGCCCCGGTCACACCCCCACGAACGCCGCGCCCGCGTCCCGCAGCCGTGCGTGCAGCGCCCGGAAGACCTCGGCCGAACGGGCACCCGGCCAGTCGGCGGGCAGCAGCCGGGCGGGCAGGCCGGGGTCGGCGCCGGGCAGCCGGCGCCAGGAGTCCAGCGCCAGCAGATAGTCCCGGTAGGCGTCCTCCGCCGGAGTGTCCGCCCGGCCCTCCCAGGCACGCAGCACCGGCCCGTGCGCCGCGAGGAACCGCTCGTGCTCCCCGGCGATGGCCGGCAGGTCCCACCAGCGGCCGACCGACTCGACGGTGGGCGCGAACCCCAGATGATCGCCCCGGAACAGATCCACGTAGGCGGCCAGGCCCAGCCGGCTCAGGGTGTGCCGGGCATCCTCGTACAACCGGGCCGGGGCTATCCACACACCGGGGGCCGCCGCGCCGAAGCCGAGCGCGGACAGCCGGGAGCGCAGCACATGGCGCTTCTGCCGCTCCGACTCGGGCACCGAGAACACCGCGAGCACCCAGCCCGCGTCCTCGGCGGGCCCGGTGGCGTGGATACGGCGGTCGTCGGCACTCAGTAACCGGCGCGCCTCCGCCGACAGCTCGTACCCCGCCGCGCCTCTGGCGGTTCTGGCCGGCAGCAGCAGTCCGCGCCGCTTGAGCCGCGACACCGAGGAGCGCACCGAGGGCGCGTCCACCCCGACCGCGGCCAGCAGCCGGATCAGCTCGGCGACGGGCATCGGGCCCGGTACGGAACGGCCGTACGCCCCGTAGAGCGTGACGATGAGGGACCTGGGGGCGTGCTGCTCGGACACGTTGATCATTTTAGATCTTCGGCATACCTGCTGGTCACCATCGGTGCGGAGGTCCGCGGCGGAAAACGGGGGAGGACTGCGCCCGGCCCATTGACGCGCCACCGATGGGGTGACGTTCGCCGCCGGTCAGGGGCGCCGCCGGTACCTGTGGAGCCCCCACACCCGACACCGGGAGGCACCTCATGCCCGTACGCCCCGTCCTCGCCGCCACGCTCGGCGCGGCCGCCCTGCTCGGCGCCCTCGCCGCACCCGCCGCCACCGCCGCCCCGGCCGAGAGCGTCACCGTGGACGCCACCGCCCGCCTCGCGGCCGACGGCACGGTCACCCTCTCCGGCACCTACCGCTGCCTGCCCGGCACCGGCCCCGTCTTCGTCAGCTCCTCCGTCAGCCAGGCCGACCCGCGTGTCCGCCACGGCATCGGCGGCGGCGCCGCCCGCTGCGACGGCGCCGAGCACCGCTGGGAGAACTCCGGCAAGGTCTCCTCGGAGACGCTGAAGGCGGGCACCGCGCACGTCCAGGCCGACGTGATGGAGCTGCGCCCCGGCGCGCCCCTGCTGGTGCCCGTCTTCCACGCCGTGGAGGACCGGGACATCACCCTCGTCGGGAGCTGAACCCCGGCGGGCACCGGGCGGACGCCCCACCTTCTACGGCGGGGGCATCCGCCCGGTGTGCCGCCGCCACTCCAGGCGGGCGGCCTCCAGCTCGGCACGCGCCTCGACGAGACGGGGGTTGTCCTTGTTGCGGGCGCGGATCTCGCCCAGCCGCTTGCGGGCCCGGTCCACGTCCTCGGTGTCCTGCTCCAGCAGTTCATGGTCGCGCTGGGCCTGCTTCAACTGATCGGGCAGGGTCGCCCGGAAGACGTTCTCCTTGGCCACGGCGCTCTGCACCGCGTCGCCGAAGTCCCGCACCCGGTCCTCGGTGTACCCCGTCGCCTGGTCGCCCTCGCCCGTGCGGCGCGGGTAGCCGGTGCGCTCGGGGGTGCCGTCGGCCTTGAGGACGTAGAGGTAGTAGCAACTGTCGCCGGAGTCGATCCTGACCCGGAGGTCGGCCAGTTGCAGGGTGCGCCTGGCCCCGGTCGTGGACTGCTTCAGCAGCACGTGCTCGTACAGGGTGAGTTCGCCCAGCGCACCGAGCCGCCTGCCCCGGCCGGGCTTCTCCAGCGAGGCGACCCGCTGCTCCGCGCCGCGCAGGTCCCGCTCCCGCTTCTGCTCCAGCGTCGCCAGCTCGGACCGCGCGAGGGACTCCTCCGAGCGGGCCGTCTGCTCCAGCGTGCGCACGTTCGCCCGCGCCTGGGCCAGCGGACGCCGGTCCTCGGCATGCCTCGGCAGGACCGCCAGGGCGAGGCTGCCCGGAAACCTGCGTGCCCGGGCGAGGACCGCCCAGCCGGCCAGCGCCGCCGCGAACAGCACCACGATCACGTACGCCATACGCCCCCCTGAGGCTGCCACAAGGCCCCGCTGTCTGTTACTGCTCAGCGGGTGGCGACGGCAAACGGCCTTGTGGTGCGAGGGGGTTGGCGCCGGACGGATCGAGCCGCCGCTCAGCCGAAGGCGTGGCGCAGCGCGGGCAGCAGCGTCTTCTCCGACCAGTCGATGAAGGCGGGCTGGGTGTGGCCGCCGATCTGGACCAGGGCCACCTCCGTGAAACCGGCCTCCACAAAGGGCCGTACCGCTTCCACGAAGTCCTGCGGATCGTCACCGCACGGGATGGACGCTGCCACGTCCGCCTCGGTCACGAACCGGGTCGCCGACTCGAACGAATCCGGGTGCGGAAGCTCGGAGTTGACCTTCCAGCCCAGGCCGAACCAGCGGAACTGGTCGTGCGCGCGCCGGATCGCGGTGTCGCGGTCGGAGTCGAAGCTGACCGGGAGCTGCCCCACGCTGGGCCTGCCGGTGCCGCCGTGCCGGTCGAACGCCTCCAGCAGCTCCTTCTTCGGCTCGGTGGCGATGACCAGGTCGGCGAGGTGACCGGCCAGCGCGCAGGACTGCTCGCCCGAGACGGCGATCCCGACGGGCGGCGGCGGGTCCGGAAGGTCCCACAGCTTGGCCGACTCCACGTCGAAGTGCTTGCCGTGGTAGGTGACATGGCCACCCTCGAACAGGGCGTGGATGATCTCCACCGCCTCTTCCAGCATCTCGTGCCGTACGTCCACCGCCGGCCACCCCTGGCCCACCACATGCTCGTTGAGGTTCTCCCC
The DNA here is from genome assembly GCF_022846655.1 of Streptomyces seoulensis. NCBI lineage: Bacteria > Bacillati > Actinomycetota > Actinomycetes > Kitasatosporales > Streptomycetaceae > Streptomyces > Streptomyces seoulensis. The sequence goes on along the minus strand of NZ_AP025667.1, from coordinate 4,636,307 downwards.
GGAACCCAGCCCGAGCCGGAAGCGGCCCTCGGCGAGCAGTTGCAGGGTCGCCGCCTTCTGCGCGACCTCCGTCGGGTGGTAGCGGAAGGTCGGGCAGGTCACGTACGTCATCAGCGGTATCCGCGACGTGGCCTGCGCGGCCGCGCCGAGCACGCTCCACGCGTACGGGGCGTGGCCCTGCGAGCGCAGCCAGGGGAAGTAGTGGTCGGAGGTGACGGAGAAGTCGAAGCCCGCCTCCTCGGCACGGACCACATGGCCGACCAGCTCACGCGGCCCGGCCTGCTCGGTCATCATCGTGTATCCGATTCGCACCATGGACCACGAGTCCCCGTTGTGACGGACGGAAAACGGGCGGAAAACGGGTGTAAAAGGGCGGGGAACGGGAGCTGAGCAGGCGGAGAGCGGGGGTCGAGAGCCCCGGATACCCCCGGGCGCCAGGGGCTCCAAAGTGTGGCAATTGCCACAATTAGACAAACCCAGGCAGCCACAGCAAGCTGGTTCCACAGCGAGTTCTGCGGGTCGTCAGCCCTCTGAGCAGCGACCGCACGGCCGGGGCACGCGTGTCGCGGCTGATCCCTCTACGCGCTGAGGCGAGTTATGACCGCAGGTGACCAAGCCACCGCGTCCAGAGTCGTACAGATCAAACCCTCCGTACGCATCGCTCTCCTGGGTGGTTTCGACCTCATCGTCAACGATGTCCCGGTGACGGCCCCGGTGGGCTCCCGGCGACTCCTGGCGTTCGTGGCACTGAACCACCGCACCCCCGTCCCCCGGTCCCTGATCGCGGGCAGCCTCTGGCCCAAGGTTCCCGAGCACTGTGCGTACACGAACCTCCGGGCGGCGCTGTGCCGGCTGCGCGGGCTCGGGACCAGGGCGCTCGACATCACCGCGACGGACGTGCGTCTCGCACCCGACGTCACGGTGGACGTCCACGACGCCCGGATGCTGGCCCAGCACCTCCTCGACCCCTGTGTGCCGGCGATGGCACTCGGCCTCAGCACGGCGACCGTGGACCAGCTCTCCGCCGACCTGCTACCCGGCTGGTACGACGAGTGGGCGCTCCTGGAGGCCGATCACTGGCGGCAGTTGCGGCTGCACGCACTGGAGGCCCTGACCGAGACGTTCATCGACGCCACCGAGTACGCCGGCGCGGTGGTCGCCGCCCAGGCGGCCGTCCAGGCCGACCCGCTGCGCGAGAGCAGCCAAGCCTCCCTGATCCGCGCCTACTTGGCGGAGGGCAACCCGTCCGAGGCCGTGCACCACTTCGAGCGGTACGTACGGCGGCTGCGCGACGAGCTGGGCCTGTGCCCCACCCAGCGGCTGCACCAGTTGGTGGCCCGGGTGCGCTGGGCCGGGGACGGGGACGCGGCCCTGCGCCGGCGATCGCGCTGGTGACTCACGCCTCGGCGGTCTCCGGGTCCCGTCGGCCGCGCACCCGCTCGGCCAGCCGGTGCGCCGTGCCCGACACCCAGGAGCCGAGCCAGCGCAGGAAGCTCGTCGGCAGGAACACCGCGTCGGCGAACACCATGGCCATCGAGAAGAACGGCAGCCCGCAGAGCACCGCGATGGAGGCGTGTTCCGCCATCAGGATGGGCAGCAGCACGTTCTTCACCCGGCGGTTGAGAAGGGTGAAGGGGAAGGCCACCTGGAGGATGACCGTCCCGTAGGTGATGACGGTGACCAGTACGGCACTGCGGTCGACGGTCCGGGACAGCGGGCCCCACGGGCTGAAGTAGGCCAGGTGCAGCGGGTAGTGGACCGCCGTGCCGTCCTGCCAGCGAGGACCCTGGATCTTGTACAGCCCGGCCGTCGCGTACAGGATGCAGACCTGGGCGGCGATCACCAGCAGCGCCGCGTTGTGGACGACGTTGGCCGTGGCGTCCATGACCGCGCGCAACTCGGTGTGTCCGCCGCGCTCCACCCAAAACCAGAGCGCCTGGACGAGCCACATCCCCCACAGGAACAGCGCCCAGCCCCAGGACAGTTCCGCGAACCCGGTGAGCTGGGAGAGCGCGAGGAAGAGGCCGAGAACCGTCCAGAGCGCGACGCGGACCGGTACGCCGTCGTCCCCGCGGGAACCGTCCTCGGCCGCGCGCCGTCTCCGTCTGGCGTCCAGGGACCAGACCTGGCCGCAGCGGGTGAGCACCAGATAGCCGGCGACCAGGTGGATGAGGGTGTCGCCGCCGTCGCCCAGCAGGACGTTGCGGTTGAGCAGCGCCAGCACGCCCACCATGAACAGCAGCGACATCGTGCGGGTGTGCCACCCCAGCAGCAGGCCCAGACTCGCGGCGATCGCCACGAGGTAGACCACCTCGAACCACCAGCCGCTGTCCGACCACATCAGGATCGAGAAGGCGCCGTTCGAGGCGATCAGCCGCTGCGCGAGATCGAAGGACCACGGGCTGGTGGTGCCGTACAACTCCTGCCGGTTCGGGAACTCCCGCAGGAGATAGAGCAGGAAGGTCAGGGAGAAGCCGATCCGGACGATCGCCGCCTGGTACGGGAAGAGCGCCCGGCCCGTGATGTCGTTCAGGCACCTGATGATCCTGGCGTCGATCCGCCGGCTCATGCCCTTGAAGGGGGAGGGCGCCGGGGTGCGTTCCGTGTCGGCGGTCACCGGAAGTCCTCCTTCGAGACCGGCCACCAGGTCAGCGTCTGGTAGGTGACCGGCTCGGCGTCGTTCTCGTCGCTCCACCTCGGCGGGGCGATCGGACGGTACGTCGAACGCAACTGGACCTTGACCACCTGCCCGCCGAGCAGACCCGGACCGAGCCGGCCCGCCGCGATCCGGCGTACGTACGCCTCGGAGAGCTGCCCCTCCAGACCGACGGGCAGGCCCTTGGCGTCATGGGTCCGGGTGTAGAAGTCCCACGCCTGGCGCAGCAGGTTCTGGTCGGCGTGGCTGGGGGCGGGGTTGTCCCGGATGCTCTCGATGTCCTGCCCGGTGAGGGCCACCCAGTCGCTGGTGCGCCGGGAACCGTCGGGCATCTCCACCTCGGCGCGCGCGTCGACGTAGATGTTGCCCTGGAGCGGATTCGGGGCGAACAGTTTCCAGTTCTGGTCGAATTCCGGATAGACGTAGCTGTTCACTAGTTCCCGGTGTTCTTTGCTGATGGCGTTCGCGGGGGCCAGATAGAGGAAGAGCAGCAGCAGGTGAATGGTGACCGCCATCGCCGTCACCACGATCACCGCGGCGAGCCAGAGCCGCGCGGGCCTGGACCACGAGCCGTTCAGCCTGGGGGGCAGCGCACCGCTCGTGGTGGGCTCCCGGGGTGCCGTGTCCTGCGGGCCGGTGTCACCCACGCCCTCGTGTCGCTCCACCATGCTCCCCCTGATCTGGGGTTCCCGGACATTCGGAAATGAGCGCCGGGGAATTCCCCGGCCGCTTAGCCGATCATGTGAGATCAGCATAGGGAGGCGGGTGGGGAGAGGGGATTTCTGTTCGGCCGAACGGTGGTCGGTATCGATGCCGGGCCGGTGTCACGGCACCGTCACGCTGGACCAACGCCTCGGTCATGGCCGGTACCTCAGGTTGGAGAAGTATCTGGCCCATCCCTGAGGGAGGCATCATGGCGGCGCGCAAGTGGAGGCATCTGCCCAAGGCGGTCGGCGCCACCTATCTGGCCGTGGCGCTCGTGGGAACAGGCGGCGTCATGGCCGTCGGAGCACCGGCCGACACACCGAAGGCGCCGGCATCGTCGGCGGCCGCACCGAACATCGCCTGCAAGCTCGTCCTGCGCAACGGACAGATCATCGCGGTGAACGCGAAGACCGGCGTCCGCGTGGACCCGAGGCTCTGCAACCGCGGCGGCGGAGGCACCGGCGCCACGACCACCGGAGCGACCACAGGCGGCCGCGGCGGCACGGGCGCCACCACGACGGGCGCCACCACCACGACGACCGGAGCCACGAGTACCGGAGCCACCACGACCGGAGCCACCACCACCACGACAGGCGGCACCAGCACCACCGGAGCCACCACGACCGGCGCGACCACAGGTGGCGGCGGAGGTACGGGCGCGACGACCACCGGTGCCACGACAGGCGGCGGTGGCGGCACAGGAGCCACGACCACCGGTGCGACGACCGGCGGCGGTGGCGGTACCGGCGCGACGACCACCGGTGCGACGACCGGCGGTGGCGGCGGCGGTACCGGCGCCACGACGACCGGCGCGACCACTGGTGGCGGCGGAGGTACGGGCGCGACGACCACCGGCGCGACGACCGGTGGCGGCGGCGGAACCGGCGCGACCACGACCGGTGCCACGACAGGTGGCGGCGGTGGCGGTACCGGTGCGACCACCACGGGTGCGACCACCGGAGGCTGAGAGCGAGGACCTGATCGCCGGGGCCGGGACCGAACCGTCCCCGGCGCTCAGACCTGCCCGCTCACCTCCAGCTCGCGCAGAGCGGCCGTGGCCTCCGCCTGTCTGGGGCTGTTGAGCCTGCGCAGTGCCTCGTAGGCGGTGAGCAGGGTTCGGCGGGCCTCGTCGTGACGGGCCAGACGGCGCAGCACGATGCCGAGGTCGAGGCGGGTGGCCTCGGCCCAGGCGGCCATGTTCACGGTCTCGAAGATGTCCAGAGCCTCTCGCAGCGGCTCCTCGGCCTCCGCCCAGCGTCCCAGCGCCGCGAGGTCGTTGCCGATGTGCTGCAGGCTCGCCCCGAGATACACGGTGATCAGCTCGGTGGGCCGTCCGGGCTCCTCAGCACGGCAGATCGCCTCGCTGCGCCGGTGGATGGCCAGAGCCTCCTCGGCGCTGCCCGACTGACGCAGGTAGCTGCCGAGAATGTTCAGGGCGGTGAGTTCGGCCAGGCGCCCCTGCACGGAGGTCTGGTCGGCGAGGCGGTCGACGGCGTCGCGCAGCCGGGCCATGGCTTCCTCGGCCCGGCCGAGGCGGTGCAGCGCCGACGCCCCGTAGCCCAGCGCCCAGCCCATCTGGAGCCGGTCCCCGATGTCACGGGCCACCTCCAGCGCGGCGTCGGCGGTGACCAGAGCGGCGCCGGGATCGTGGACGCAGTTGTTGTAGGCCCAGGCCAGGAAGTTGAGGTGGACGGCCTCGTCCTGCCTGCTGCCCAGCGCGCGGGCCGCGTCGGCCCCGCACCGGAAGACCTCCACCCACAGCTCCCAGTGCTGGTTGAGGTCGGAGAACCAGTGCATGGCGCGGGCCGCGTCGATCACCTGCTGATGCAGTCCGGTGTCCTTCGCCCGGTGCAGGGCCGCGAGCCATTGGGCGCGCTCGGCCTCCAGCCAGGCGCGGGCCTCGTCGCGGTCCGCGGGAGCACCGGCGGGGTCGGGATCGCCGTACGGCAGTTCCTGGTCCGGGTCGGCGTCGAAGCGCAGCGCGGCCGCCGTGGCCCGGCGCAGCATCCACCGCGCGGTCCGGTCCAGTGCGGCTCCTGACACCTCGGCACCGTCCTCGACGCCCACCTGCTCGGTGGCGAAGAGCTTCAGGAGATCGTGGAAGTGGTAGCGCTCGGCGACGGCGTCGGGCTGCAGCAACCCGGCGTCCGTCAGTTCCTCGGCACACCGGGCCGCCTCGTCGATCGGCAGGCCGGCCAGGAGGGAGACGGTCTCCGGGCTGAAGTCGCCTCCGGCGGCCAGCGAGGCCCGGCGCAGCACGGTTCTGGCGGCCGGGCCCAACTGCCGGTAGGACAGGGCGAAAGCGGCCCGCACCTGGAGGTCCCCGGCCCGGAGCGTGTCCAGGCGGCGGCTCTCCTGGGCCAGTTGGGCGGCCAGCTTGCCGATGCGCTCGTGCGGCCGCCCGGCGAGGCGCTGCCCGGCGATCCGTACGGCCAGCGGCAGGAGTCCGCACAGGTCCGCGAGGTCGCGCGTGGCCTGGGCCTCCCGCCGCACCCGCTCGGGGCCGACGATGCGGCTCAGCAACTCGACCGCCTCCTCCCGGCGAAGCAGCGCCAGGTCGGTCCGGTGGACCGACTCGAGACCTGCCAGGGCGTGGCGGCTGGTGATGATCGTCAGGCAGCGCCCGGCGCCGGGGAGCAGGGGCCGGACCTGGTCCTCGCCGGCCGCGTTGTCCAGCACCAGCAGCAGCCGCCGGTCGCGGAGCACCGACCGCAGAAGTCCTGACCGGTCGTCGGTCGCGGCCGGGATCGCGCGCTCGGCCACGCCCACCGCCCGCAGCAGCGACGCGAGGGCGTCGCGCGCGCTGGTCGGCTCCGGGTCCATGCCGTGCAGGTCGAGGACGAGCTGCCCGTCCGGGAAGTGCGGCGCGAGGTGGTACGCGGCGTGCACCGCGAAGGCGGTCTTGCCGAGGCCCGGCTGACCCGACACCACGCTGACCGCACAGCGGTCGGTGTCGGTGCGCCCGGCCAGGGCGAGCAGCCCGGCCAGCGCCGGACCGCGGGCGACGAAGTCGCTGACGTCGCGGGGCAGGGCCAGCGGGCTGTGGGCGTGCGGCTCCGCGGCCGGCCGCGGGCGGGGCCGTCCCCGGCCGGCGGCCCGTTCCAGCTCGGCGGCGGTCTCGTCGTCCAGGCCCAGCCCGGCGGCCAGGGCCTGCACGGTGCGCTGCTGCGGCCCTCGGGAGCGACCGCGCTCCAGATCCGCCAGCGCGCGCACGCTCACCCCCGCGGCATGCGACAGCCGCTCCTGACTGAGCCCGGCGCGCGTACGCAGGGTCAGCAGCAGCCGCCCGAACTCCTCCGCGACCGGTGCAGTGCCCACGTCGAATACCCCCTGCTCAGCGCTGTCCAGCCTCGAACACCAGCTCCCCGGCAGAAGTATGACGGCCCGTATTCCTGCCGGACGAACTGCCTGGTGCCCCCCATGGCCCGGCTGATCAACTTGACCCGTTCGCACAACAAGGCCGGCCCCGCGGAATCCCGGCACTGTCCGGGCGCGGCGGCTTCGGCGGCGCGAGCCCGGCGGGTCGTACACCGGGGCGGCGTGATGCGGATCACGCCGTCGGTGTCCCCTTGAAGGAGAGAGTCTCGTGGAAAGAGCCAACCACCTCGCCTACTGCCGGGCCGGCGTGCGGTTCTACGACCACCCCGCCGCCTCGCGAGCCGGTACGCCGTTCCCCGCCACCGGGCGCCCGGCCCCGGCCGGCTGGCAGCGCGTGGAGAACAGCTCCTGGGTGTACCTGAGCCCCGAGGGCCTCCGACTCCCCGGCCAGGGCTGGAAGATCCACGTCTCCGCCACGGCCGACGACGCGGCCGAGGTCATCGACACGGTGTGGGAGTACTGCCTGTCCCGCTCCCTGACCTTCAAGTTCCTCCCGAACTCGCGGGTCCACCAGTCCACGAACAGCAAGTACGCGCCTCGCGGCAGCAGCGGCAAGCTGATCACGCTCTACCCGGTGGACGACGCCGAACTGAAGGACGTCCTGGAGGAGTTGGGCCCCCTCCTCGCCCACTACACGGGTCCGTACATCCTCAGCGACCTGAGGTGGCGGCAGGGGCCGCTCTACGTGCGCTACGGAGGCTTCGCCCGCCGCGAATGCCTGTCCGCGAACGGTGACCGGACCGCCGCCGTCGTCCGTCCCGACGGGGTGCTCGTCCCCGACGAGCGGGCCCCCGTCTTCCAGATCCCCGAGTGGGCGCCGGTGCCCGGGTTCATCGCCGAGCAGATCGCCGCCGGTCAGGCGTCGGCGGACGAACCGGCCTTCCCGTACACCGTGGAGAAGGCCCTGCACTACTCCAACGGGGGCGGCATCTACCTCGCCACCGACAACGCCACCGGCCGCCGGGTGGTCCTGCGGGAGGCCCGTCCGCTGGCCGGCCTGGACGGCGCGGGCGACGACGCGGTGACCCGGCTGCACCGGGAGGCGGCGACGCTGCGCCGCCTCGCCCATCTGGACAGCGTGCCCGCGCTGCTGGGCACCTTCACCGCGTGGGAGCACCACTTCCTGGTGCAGGAGTACATCGAGGGCCAGACCCTCCAGCAGTTCACGGCCACCGCCAACCCGCTGAACCGGCCGGGCCGGGACGCGGGGGAGCGCCAGGAGTACGTGGACACCGTGCTGGACATCCTGGACCAGCTCGAACGCGTCCTGGACGCCGTCCACGCCACCGGAACCGTGTTCGGCGACCTCAGTCCCAGCAACGTGATGCTCCGTCCCGACGGACGCGTCGTCCTCATCGACTTCGAGATCGCCTACCGGCCCGGCACCGACGACCCCGAGCCCAGCATCGCCACCCCCGGCTTCGTCGCCGGGCACGCCGTCGGCTTCGACCGGGACCGGTACGCGCTGGACAGTCTGCGGCTGGCGCTGTTCCTGCCGCTGACCACGACGCTGGACATCGACCCGGCCCGGGCCGCCCAGCTCGTGGAGGCGGCGGCCGGACTCTTCCCCCTGCCCGCCACGATGACCGACCGTGTACGCGCCGCACTCACCCCGCCCGACATCACGACCCGCACCGACCGGGCGATACCCGACCTGTTCGCCGCAGCCGCCGACGCCCCCGGCTCGGCCCAGGCCCGCGAGCTGGAGCGGGCGCTGGTCACCGCGATCCAGGCCGCCGCCACCCCCGAGCGCCTCGACCGGCTCTTCCCGGGCGAGCCCGCCGCACTGCACGACGGCGGCCACACCCTCGCCCATGGCGCCGCGGGTGTCCTGTACGCGCTGACCGTCACCGGACACGAGACCGACCCCGGACACCACGAGTGGCTGTGGCAGGCCGCCCGGCGCGACGAACAGCCGCGCCCAGGTCTGTACGACGGCCTGCACGGCGTCGCCCACACCCTGCATCTGCTCGGCCGCCCGGACCAGGCCCTGGACGTGCTGAACCGGGCGAGCGACCTCACCACCGAGGCGACACCGAGCGGGATGCACGACGGCCTGGCGGGCATCGGACTGAACCTGCGTCATCTCGCGCGGGCCCTGGACATGCCCGGCCTGCACACCGAGGCCCTGCGGACGGGTGAGCTCCTCGCCGCCCGGCTGACCGGTGTCACCCGGACCCCCGCCGTCCGCGCCGGACTCATGCGCGGCTGGAGCGGACCGGCCCTGTTCTTCCTCGGCCTGTACGAGGACACCGGCGAGACCCGCTGGCTGGACCTCGCCCGCCAGGCGATCCACCTCGACCTCGCCCACTGCCGGCGCGTGGGCACGGCACTCGCCCCCAGCGACGGAACCCGGCCGCTGCCCACCCTCGCAGGCGGCGCCGCCGGCATCGCCGTGGCCCTGTCCGCCTACCTCGGGCACCGCCCCGAGGAGGAGCTGACCGGCACCCTGGACGCCCTGCACTCCGCCCTGGACATGGACTTCACCGTCCACAGCGGGCTCGTCGCCGGCCGGGCCGGTCTCGCCGCGGCCCTCGCCCACAACCGGGCGGCCGACCGCGACCCGGCCCTGGCCGCTGCCCTCACGGCCCACATCCGCGACCTGGCCTGGCACGCGCTGTCCCAGGACGGCGGTATCGCCGTGATCGGCAGCCAGAACATGCGCCTGTCCATGGACCTGGCCACCGGTACGGCGGGCATCCTCCACGCCCTGCACACCGTCTCCGACGGCCTGCCCGTCCTGCCCCTGCTGCCCCGACCCGTCCGGAACGAACGAGAGGACCGAACGTGACCCTCACCGAAGTGCCCAGAAGCGCCGCGAAGGCGGCCCGGCGAAGACCGGGCACACAGGTCCGGGGCAAGTGGCCGTGATCAGTCCCGGGTGCCGAGCAGTCCGTAACGGCTGCTGATCCCTGGTCACGACATCAGAAGCACATACCAAGGAGAACTCACCATGAACGCGATCCTCGACCTCCAGATCCTCACCCCGCAGCTCGAGTCGGAGGAGCTGGACGGCGCCATCGGCCAGAGCAGCACCATCTGGTACTGCCACGTCGAAGCGAAGTAACCACACACGAAGGGCCCCGAGGTGCGTCCACCTCGGGGCCCTTCCTGTCTATGTATGAATGACTACGGTGTACGAATCGAGTGCACGTAGGTGGCCGCCGCGAAGAGGAAGGCGCCGGCACAGCCGGTACACCCCGCTCCCACGCAGATGGCCGTCCACCAGGGCTGCTTGAACGCCAGTGCCACCAGGATGGCCAGCGTCCCGAAGAGAAGACTGCTGGCGATGAGGAAGCCGACCTTCAAGTAGGGATACCAGAAGCGCCTAGCGTCGTCTGCGAATTGTGCGTTCATAGGGTCTCCTCAGGTTCGGTGCGATCGTTTTCATGAATCCGCCTTCGATGTGATGCATGCATGCAGGTGACGTCAGTGAACGCGACGTCAGATTCGTGAATTCGCTTCGAGTGGTGCGGTCAAGGGCCTCTCATCGTGACCTCCCGGAAAACAACCACGGACAAAGATCATGAATGCGCCTCCGCAGCGGGAGGTGACCGCCCGGCCCCGTCGGGGCGGGCATCCAGGGTGAATCGCTCGACCCTCACGTCAACATACGCCCCATCGCCGGGGAGAGTTCCCGAGTTCACTCGATCGTGGTGCTCGTACGGGGGTGCGTCTCACAAGGCCACGGAACCGGAGATGCCGAAAGGTCACTCGGTCGGTGGCAGCGACCTACGACCCCTGCACCCGGTCTCCCGACAAGCCGTGGGGCAAGAGATCGGCGCAGGCCCGTGGCGCCGGTTCGTGCGCAGGGCCGGTGACGGCGATTTCCGCGCCCCTTGCTGACTCCGCGAGGGGCGCGGTGTGGTGGCTGGTGTCAGGCCGCGTTCCGCTGACGACGACGGTGTGGTCGTCACCTGGACGGATTCGTACGGCGGCGCCGGAGGCCAGATCGCGTGCGGGTCCCGTGAGCCCGTCTAGGGGGGGGGCAGTCGACAGCCTCACCGGGCTGCAGTTCCGCGAGTTCGTAGTGGAAGCAGCGGAGGAGGTGGACCAGGACAGTCTCCGGTGCGCCGAGCGCTTGTTCCGGGCCTCGGCCCGTGCGACGCCCTCACGAACGGCCTTGGGGAAGGTGTACTCCTGTGGCCCCGCAGAGTAGGCGGGGGAGGCCAACGTCTGCGAGTGAGGCAGGACTGTCACGGTGGTGACGACTGCGGCGGCGCGCAGCAGGAACCCTCAGCGGGAGAACGGGGAGGCGGGGTCTGCGCTCACGTGTTCCTCGTCTCAGGATGGTCGGATGGGGTGGTGCGGCGGTGTTCGGCCACAGCAATCAGAGCGAGCGTCACCGCGATCACCGCGCAGCCCGTCATGACAGGCGTGAGGAATCCCGGGACGGCTGCCCCGTAGGAACCACCGGACGTCAGGCGACACTCAAGGGCGGGCGGCAGGTAGGAGACGCTGTAGCTGCCCACCTGCCCGTACAGCGCGGGGTTCGCGTCCTGGCACGCCCGTGCGGTTCCGCTCTCGTCACGGACAAGTGACGCCAGACCCCAGACGTAGGCGGACGCGGCGAGGGCTCCGGCGAGCGCGGCGGCGCCGCGTGCCACATTCTCCCGGCCGCCCTTGCCGATAGTGGGGAGTCCGTAGCCGGCGAGGCCGAAGGCGGTCACGACGACAACGACGATGCCGAGGAGCAGGGGCAGGGCAGCGGGATACGAGGAGGTCATGGTCACCATCTCACGCGCGGGCGACCTGCCGTACAAGGTCGTTGTACTTCTCGGTCCGCCCGGCTTGCCCGCGACGGCCCAGAGGTGAATCAGCGGCACGGTCCGCTTGGAGAAGGCGTTGTCCTTGTTGACCTTGTGCCACATTTCCCAGATGTCTGCGTCCTTGGTCGGTTCGGGTTCCGGTGACGACGTCACCTGGCAGGCATCGGTGTGGACCTGGCCGAGGTCCGCGCCTTCATCGAGGCGACCGGCGTTTACGCGGACCCGCTCGTGGCGCTCCGTGGCCCACGCGCGGAGTGCTGTGATGGTGGCGTCATCGAGTCCATAGGCGGCGAAGGCCTCGTCGTCCATTCGGCGCCCGTGAGGTTCGATTGCAGATCCTCGTGTTCGAAGCGGCCGCGGGCGTGGCGGCGGCCGAACTCCTCGAGCTCGGCATTGGCCCAGCGGCGAGAGGCCGCGAACACATCGATCAGATCGCGGGGCGCTCCGCGATCGGCCAGGGCACGGACCTTGGTCCCGATCACGTCCTCCGCCGCGAGGACGGGTCCGTACGGGCTCTGGGCGACCGGTCGCCAGAAGATCTCTTTGAGGATGCCGACTTCGCATTCCTGCCCGGTGGCCGGGTCGGAAACGGTGAAGCGGGCGGACAGCGGGGCGGTCTCCAGCGCGTGAACCTTCCAGCCGCGGGCTTCAAGACCGGTGCGGAGCGTGGCGGCGATGTCGGCCATGGGCGCCGGGTTCTCTGTGGCGACGTCGAGATCCTGGCTGGGGCGGCTTACGAGGCGGTGTGCCCGCACTGCATACCCGCCGGTGAGAACCGGGGATACGGGGAACCGAGCGCAATCACATCTGCCAGGAGTCGCGCGTGCAGCTCCGGCATGTCCGTCATGCGGCTGCCCGGGTGCGGGAGGCGAGCCGCGGGAAGGCGTCTTCCCAGACCGCGCGCACGGTGCGACCGACGAGTGTGCGCAAGTCCGGCCACAGCTGGAGGAGCAGGTCCTGGTTGAGGTAGCGGGGCAGGTTGTCGTGGAGGCCCTCGTGCAGGGCGGTGCGGTACAGGCCCATGCGCTGGCGTGGCTTGCCCAGGTCGTATGAGGTCGTGCCTGGCCAGGCGATGTGCAGCGGCAGATCCACGACACCTTGCGCCGGCCCGTGCAGCTCGTCCCGCGACTCCGGCAGACGGCGGCGGAACTTCTCCCGGTACAGCGCGAGGTCCTCGGCGTCCGCGCCCGGGACGTCCCCCGGGCTGGGCGCAGAGTGCGGTGGGCTGGAGGGCATGAGTCCATTCCGGCGTCCGGAGACGTTGCGAGGGTCCTGATGCGCGAGTCGGCGTCCGGAGCGAAGCGGGGGCGGATCCTCCGGCGAGCTTGTTGCGCCCAGAAGTCCCAAAGGCTCCGCGAGTCCCTCCTGCCTCTCATTTCTTCAGGTCAGGAGGGGCTTCGCGATTCTTTTCCTCAGAACCTTCAGATGTCCCGGAAGATCTCGATCTGCGCCCCGATCGAGTTCAGCCGCTCGGCCAGGTCCTCGTACCCCCGGTTGATGACGTACACGTTGCGCAGCACCGACGTGCCCTCGGCGGCCATCATCGCCAGCAGGACGACCACCGCCGGGCGGAGGGCGGGCGGGCACATCATCTCGGCGGCGCGCCAGCGGGTGGGGCCCTCGACCAGGACGCGGTGCGGGTCGAGGAGCTGGAGGCGGCCGCCGAGGCGGTTGAGGTCGGTGAGGTAGATGGCCCGGTTGTCGTAGACCCAGTCGTGGATCAGGGTCTGGCCCTGGGCCACCGCGGCGATGGCCGCGAAGAACGGGACGTTGTCGATGTTCAGGCCGGGGAACGGCATGGGGTGGATCTTGTCGATCGGCGCCTCCAGCTTGGAGGGGCGGACCGTGAGGTCTACCAGGCGGGTGCGGCCGTTGTCGGCGAAGTACTCGCGGCTGCGGTCGTGGTCGAGGCCCATCTCCTCCAGGACCGCCAGCTCGATCTCCAGGAACTCGATCGGCACCCGGCGCACCGTCAGCTCCGACTCCGTCACCACGGCCGCGGCGACCAGGCTCATCGCCTCGACCGGGTCCTCGGAGGGGGAGTAGTCGACATCGATGTCGATGTTCGGGACGCCGTGCACGGTGAGCGTGGTGGTGCCGATGCCCTCGACCCGTACGCCCAGGGCCTCCAGGAAGAAGCAGAGGTCCTGGACCATGTAGTTGGAGGAGGCGTTGCGGATGACGGTCACGCCGTCGTGACGGGTCGCCGCCAGCAGCGCGTTCTCCGTCACGGTGTCGCCGCGCTCGGTCAGGACGATCGGGCGGTCCGGGCGGACCGTGCGGTCCACCACCGCGTGGTACTGGCCCTCGGTCGCCGCGATGTCCAGGCCGAACCGGCGCAGCGCGATCATGTGCGGCTCGATGGTGCGGGTACCGAGGTCGCAGCCGCCCGCGTACGGCAGCATGAAGCGGTCCATGCGGTGCAGCAGCGGGCCGAGGAACATGATGATCGAGCGGGTGCGGACGGCCGCCTCCGCGTCGATCGCGTCCATCTCCAGCTCGGCCGGCGGGACCAGTTCGAGGTCGACGCCGTCGTTGATCCAGCGGGTGCGCACGCCGATGGAGTTCAGGACCTCCAGCAGGCGGTACACCTCCTCGATCCGGGCCACCCGGCGCAGCACCGTACGGCCCTTGTTCAGCAGGGACCCGCACAGCAGGGCCACGCACGCGTTCTTGCTCGTCTTGACGTCGATGGCGCCGGACAGGCGACGGCCGCCGACGACCCGCAGGTGCATCGGACCCGCGTAGCCCAGCGACACGATCTCGCTGTCCAGGGCCTCACCGATCCGGGCGATCATCTCAAGGCTGATGTTCTGGTTGCCGCGCTCGATGCGGTTGACCGCGCTCTGGCTGGTGCCGAGCGCGTCCGCGAGCTGCGTCTGTGTCCAGCCACGGTGCTGCCGGGCGTCACGGATGAGCTTGCCGATGCGTACGAGGTAGTCGTCTGACATGAGGTTGAGGCTATCTCAGATATGAGATGCCGCCTCCTGGGGGGTCCGTTCGGGTGACGCCCGGTCAGCGCTTCTTGGTCGTGGTCTTGCGCCAGCCGAACGGGCCGGGCAGATCCATCGAGGTCGTACGGCGTCCGGTGCTGCTGTGGGTGTGGCGGGGTCCGTGCTTGCCGCCGCCGGTCGTGATGGACCAGGAGTGGCGGTTGATGTTCAGCCGCACGCCGGGAAGGATGCGGAAGCTCTTGCGGAACGTCAGGCCCATGGCTGTCTCCTCCGATTGTTCGGCGCTCCTGAGTGGCGCTCAACCCGGATACCCCCATTCGGGGAACTGATGACCGGTTGCCTGCCCGGTGGCGTCCGCCGCCGGCGCCGGACGCGCCCGTCGTCACCTGTGGCAAGGATGTGACGGGTGCGAACTTGTTTTCGACCATTCCCGTCGTGATGATGGCTGGATGTCTGAGAACGGGGACCGGATATCGGACGGGGGCATGTCGCCCGCCGAGGCGGAGGCGGCGAGCCGGAGGAGAGAGTTCGCCGAGCTGCTCGGTGAGTTCCGCCGCACCCCGGTGCTCGTGCCGCTCGGCGAGGACCCGCAGGGTGGACAGGCCCTGCTCACCGCCGACTTGGGCGGCATCCGCTTCATCCTCGCCTTCTCCGACGAGCAGGCCCTCGCCCGGTACGCCGTCGCGCGCGGGGAGTCGGCACGGGAGTGGACGTACCGGACGGTTCTGGGCGCCCGGCTGCTGGACGCCGCCGTGCCCGCGGCGGGCGTGCCCTGCGGGGTGGCACTGGACTGCGCGGACGGCTCGGACGGGATGGTGTTCCCGCCGGTGGTGGGGATCGTGCCGGACGGCGCGGCGGTGGACCTGGGCGACGAGACGCGGCACAGGGGTGCGCTGTGAGTGGTGGGGGCGGGATGGATCTCCAGGCGCAGGGCCTGGAGGAGATCGCCAAGGGCCTGACGGAGACGCTCGGCGAGCTGGGCGAACTGGGCATGGTCGGCCAGGCCGGCGCCGGCCGTGGTTTCTCCGGCATCGCTCTGTCGGGGCTGGAGTTGGGTCACGAGGGTCTGACGGGTGAGCTGAAGACGTTCTGCGAGCGCTGGGAGTGGGGGGTGCGTGCCCTGGTCGCGGAGGGCAATGCGTTCGCGCAGAAGACGAACCTGTCGGCGGGGACGTACTACGAGACCGAGCAGTACCTCAAGGGCAGCGTGAAGGTCGTGGCGAACTCGGCCGTCGGCAACCCGTACGCGTCCGAGGAGGACGTGGAGAAGATGGGCTGGGGCGAGATGGCCGAGTCCGGCCGGACGGTGGACTATTCGCAGGAGTCCTTCGAGCAGGCGTGGGAGAACAGCAAGCAGGGCTGGAAGGACGCGGGCCGGGACGCGATGACCTCGAACATGGTCGGCGCGATCCCCGTCACCCCGGAGAACATGCGCCGCGCGGCGGGCGTGTCGGACAAGGAGTACGACCAGTTCCTGGACGACACCTTCGGCCCGTCCCCGGAGGCCCGCGCGAAGGCGGCCGGACAGCCTGGCGGTGAGGGCTGATGGGCCTGGGGGACGTCACCAACTCGCTGCTGGGCGGCGCCGAGGATCTCTACGACAAGGGCAAGAAGAAGGTCGGCGAGCTCGTCGACGCGGGCACGGACGAGCTGGGCGGCGCGATGGACCGCGTCGGCCTGCACGACTGGGCCGACGGTGTGGAGGACTGGGGCGACGACGTCGCTTCCGACCTGGGCGCGACCCCGGGGGAGCAGCAGCTCGGCGACACCGAGCAGGCGGATGAACTCGTGCACGGCAAGCCGGAGAAGATCCGGGAGAGCGCGAAGCATCTGAAGGACTTCCATGGGGCGTTCGACAAGGTCGGCTCGGGCCTGAAGAAGATCGACTCGGCGGGCTGGAAGGGCGAGGGCGGCGACGCCTTCCGGGAGAAGTTCGGCGTCCACCCCACCAAGTGGGCCCATGCGGCGGAGGCGTGCGGTTCGGCGGCGGGCGCGCTGGAGCGGTACGCCGACACGGTCACCTGGGCGCAGAAGCAGGCGGCGGAGGCCGTCGAGCTGTACAAGAAGGGCACGAAGGCGTTCGAGGACGCGGCCGACGACTACCAGAAGAAGGCCGACGCCTACAACGCCAAGGCCCGCGCGGGCGACGACCCCGGTGTGAAGCCGGTGCAGGACACAGGGGCGGGCAAGTCCGACATCAAGGCGGCGGTGGCCAAGCTGGCCGAGGCCCGCAAGCAGCGCAACACCGCCGCCGCGGAGGCCCAGGGCAAGGTCAAGGCGGCCCTCGCGCACGCCCCGGCCGAACCCCCGCCGCTGGAACGCCTCGGCAACGACTTCACCGACGGCTTCCAGGCCGCCAACACCGAGCTGACCCACGTCGTCGGCGGCGCCCTGAAGGGCACGGCCGGTCTGGTCAACTTCGCCCGCGGCCTCAACCCGACCGACCCGTACAACCTGACCCACCCGGCGGCCTACCTCCAGAACGTCAGCATGACGCTATCCGGTCTGGTCTCCGCGGGGACCCATCCCGAGCGCACGGTCCAGGCGGCCATCGATGGCCTGAAGAAGGACCCGTCGGAGTTCGTGGGACGGCTGATCCCGGAGCTGATCGGCACCAAGGGCGCGGGGCTGGCACGGGGCGGTCTTCGGCTCGCGGTGAAGGAGGGCGCGGAGGAAGCCGCCAGTCAGGGGATCCGCCGTACCGCCCGGAACGTGGTCGAGAAGGACGCGGACGACGTGGCCCGGCGTCCGGGCGAGAAGGTCTGCGAGAAGGACCCTGTCGACGTCGCCACCGGCCGCATGGTGCTGCCACAGACCGACGTGGCGCTGCCGGGCGTGCTTCCGCTGCTGGTCAAGCGGCAGTTCGAGTCGTCGTACCGGCTCGGCGGCTGGTTCGGCCCGTCCTGGTCCTCCACGCTGGACCAGCGACTGGAGACCGACGCCCAGGGTGTGGTGTTCGTCGGCGAGGACGGTCTCGTCCTGGCCTACCCGCACCCCGCGCCCGGCGTGCCGACCCTGCCCTCGCATGGCCCGCGCTGGCCGCTGGACCGGGTAGAGGGCGGCTACACCCTCACCGACCCCGAGTCGGGGCACACGCGGCACTTCGCCGACCGCTCCGACACCCTCGCGGTCCTGGAACAGCTCGACGACCGCAACGGCAACTGGATCACCTTCGAGTACGACTCCGACGGCGCACCGACCGCCCTCGTCCACAGCGGTGGCTACCACCTGGGGATATCCACCGCCGAGGGCCGCGTCACCGCCCTCCGACTCACGGGCGCCGACCAGGAACTGATCCGCTACGGCCACACCGGCGGCCACCTCACCGAGGTCACCAACTCCTCCGGCCGCCCAACCCGCTTCACCTACGACGACTCGGCCCGCATCACCTCCTGGACCGACACCAACGACAGCCACTTCACCTACGGCTACGACGACCAGGACCGCTGCGTCCACCAGTCCGGCGCGGCGGGCCACCTGCGCTCCACCTTCACCTACGGTGACCCGGACCCGGCCACCGGCGACTCCGTCACCACCATCACGGACTCCCTCGGCCACACCAGCCACTACCGAGTCAACCGCCACTGCCAGGTCGTGGCCGAGACCGACCCGCTCGGCGCCACCACCCGCTACCAGCGCGACCGCCGCAACCGGCTGCTGTCGGTGACCGACCCCCTCGGCCACACCACGGAGTTCCACCGCGACGCCGACGGCAACCCGCTCACGGTGATCCGCCCCGACGGCCGCGAGGCCCGCGCCGAGTACGACGCGCTCGGTCTCCCGGTGAAGGTGACTCGCCCGGACGGCACCACGGTCCGCCAGACGTACGACGACCGCGGCAACCTCACCTCGCTGACGGACGCGGCAGGCCAGGCCACGCACCTCGCGTACGACGATGCCGGCCACCTGGTCTCCGTCACCGACCCGCTCGGGCACGCCACCACCATCGCCACCGACCGTGCCGGCCTCCCTCTGCGCGTCACCGACCCGCTGGGCGCGACCACGTCCTACGAGCGCGACGCCTTCGGCCGCCCGGTCACGATCACCGACCCCACCGGCGCGGTCACCCGCTTCGAGTGGACGGTGGAGGGACACCTGGTCCGCCGCACGGCACCGGACGGCACGACCGAGTCGTGGACCTACGACGGCGAGGGCAACCGCACCACGCACACCGACGCCCTCGGCGCGGTGTCCCGCTTCGAGTACACCCACTTCGACCTCCTGACGGCCCGCACCGGCCCGGACGGGGTGCGGCACGCGTTCACGTACGACACCGAGCTGAGGCTGACGGAGGTCACCAACCCCCAGGGCCTGACGTGGACGTACACGTACGACCCGGCGGGACGCCTCGCGGCGGAGACGGACTTCGACGACCGCACGCTCACCTACGCCTACGACCCCGGCAGCCGCCTCACCGCCCGCACCAACGCCCTCGGCGAGACCATCGCCTTCGAGCGGGACGAGCTGGGCCGCACGGTCCGCAAGGACGCGGCGGGCGCGGTCACCACGTACGCCTTCGACCTCACCGATCAGCTGGCCGAGGCGGTCGGCCCGGACGGCTCCACCCTCCAGATCCTGCGCGACCGCTACGGCCGCACCGTCTCGGAGACGGCCGACGGCCGCACGCTGACCTACACGCACGACACCCTCGGCCGCCGCACCGGCCGCACCACCCCCACCGGGGCCACGACCACCTGGTCCTACGACCCGGCGGGCCGCCGCACCGGCATGGTCGCCTCCGGCCACAGCATCGACTTCACCTACGACGCGGCGGGCCGCGAAGTCGGCCGCCACATAGGCGAGTCACTCTCCCTGGAGCACACCTTCGACGTGCTGGGCCGCCTGAAGGCCCAGTCGGTACGCACCCCGCGCGGCGGTCTCCTCCGCCACCGCGCCTACGAGTACCGGGCGGACGGCAACGTCACCCGCATCGACGACGACCTGTCCTCCCGCACCTTCGACCTGGACGCCTCCGGCCGGGTCACGGCGGTCCACGCGTCCGGCTGGACGGAGCGGTACGCCTACGACGAGGCGGGCAACCAGACCGAGGCGAGCTGGCCCACGAGCCACCCGGGCAGCGAGGCGACCGGCCCGCGCGCCTACACCGGCACCCGCATCACCCGGGCCGGCGGCATCCGCTACGAACACGACGCCCTCGGCCGCACGGTCCTCCGCCAGAAGACCCGCCTCTCCCGGCGCCCGGACACCTGGCGCTACGAATGGGACGCGGAGGACCGCCTGACCGCGGTGACCACCCCGGACGGCACCCGCTGGCACTACACCTACGACCCCCTGGGCCGCCGCACGGCCAAGCTCCGCATGGCGGGCGAGACGGTGGTGGAGCGCGTCGACTTCACCTGGGACGGCACGACTCTCTGCGAACAGACCACGTCGTTTGCCGAGTTGCCCCACCCGGTGACCCTCACCTGGGACCACCAGGGCCTCCACCCCGTCACCCAGACAGAACGCATCACCTCCGCCACGACCGACACGGACATCGACTCCCGCTTCTACGCCATCGTCACCGACCTGATCGGCACACCGACGGAACTGGTCGACGAACAGGGAGAAACGGCTTGGCGTACGCGCAGCACGCTGTGGGGAACGACGGCATGGACGGCGGGCAGCACGGCGTACACGCCGCTGCGGTTCCCGGGGCAGTACTTCGACCCTGAGACCGGGCTGCATTACAACTACTTCCGGCATTACGACCCGGAGACGGCGCGGTACATCACCACTGACCCGCTCGGCCTCGCACCCGCTCCCAATCCGGCGACCTACGTCCTGAATCCGCACAGATGGGTCGATGTCCTGGGGTTGGCCCCTGCGGCCTGTACTGACGAGCACCTATTTCGGGGTACCACCAAGGGATACGAAGCCGGCTCGGGAAACCGGGCTGCCGGGACCACTCCGACGTCTACTGATCCGGGTGTGGCGACAACCTTCGCGCGACATTCGGAGCAATTCGGCGATGCAGTGGTTCAGGTTATACCTCGCAGCGCGCTCGAAGGAGTGGATCTCATGCCGGGGTTCATTCGCGCAGAGGCGGAAGTAGGGGTTAACCTCTCTGCGGGAGAACTTGCTAGCAGGGCCGCAGTAGAGCTTCCTGTGAGCACCGCGCAGAGGATTCTGGGCGATATGGGAATTGACATACCTAGAATAAAATCCTACGAGGGTATAAGTGATGCCCTCGCGTGGGATGTACCCAAGCTATCACCTGAACAGGTACAACAATTTGTCCGGGAGGCGTACAAGCATGGATGAACTCGATGCGGCAAGACTGCAGATCTACTCTTGTGAGCCGGATGGCCCTGAAGCCGCTATCTGCATTGTTCGCTGTGTGGGAGGAATTGTGCGTGTTGGTCAGGACCTTTATTTCAGTGCCAGCACATCAGGAGTTGACGTGAACTCACCTATGAGGCTGAACGGGATCATTCGCTATGAGAAGCAAGTCGATTTTGTGGATCCGCCCAATAGTGCGAAGGTTTATATCTCAGGAGTGGGTGTCGCAAGGCTTGAGCATGGCGTGATTATCACAGCTCGGCAAGCCGAGAGGTGACAACTTGAACGCATCTGACCTGGAGCCCCAAGGAATCTCTTTGATCTAGGAGAGTTCGCTTTTGCGTGGGAATTTCCTGTTCCCTGGTGGCGAAGAGTTTTTGGCATCGTCGGGGAATGGTCGGAGCTTAAATGTTACCGGTCAAAGGTCATGGGATGTGCATGGGATGGGCGACCGGTCGTCGGCCCTTGAGGGAAGTCTCGGAGACGTCTCCGCGCTCTGGATTCTGTGTGACCCGGGCCCAGACAGCGAGATGGATTGTCTACGACAGACTTTTGACTCCTTCACCGGTCATCGGCTGTTCACGTGGTCGTCTCGCCTGTCTGGGGAGGCTGGCGCGCCGGCCGAAGCCGACGCCCACGTGTACCTCAGGCGTTCCGTCAAGCGGGCGGGGCTGAAGGCGTTCCCTCAGCTGCCTTTCCTGGATTCTTCCTTCAGCAGCTACCTTGATTTCGGCAGCGAAGCCCAGGAAACGGTGGAGCCTTTTCTGCGCAGATCCTCAGGCTACGCGCTGGCCATCGGGTCGCCGGGCGCCGGACCGGAGCGGTGGGCGGGTGCGGCTCAACTGATGGAGGGCCACTTCTCTCTCGCGCGTGACTTCGAGAACACCCCAGAACTCGAATCGCTGCGGCGGAAATCGGTGGCGCTCTACATTTCGGCCGCGATTGTCATGGGGTTCATGCCGATCGTCCCACTGAACCGACACCCGGTTGCGGGGCATGTGATCTTCTGCCCTGCGGAATCGTACGATCGGGTGGCAAGAGCGCTGGCTGCCGGTGAACATCGCTTCTCGGTGAGGGATGCCGAGTTGCGTGAGCGAGAGATCGACAAGTTCTTCGCCGATGGTGGCGACCTCGCCTACCTGTGAAGACTGAAAGGGAGGCGTGTGCCGCACGAGACTGGGCGTCCAGGACACGAAGCGTCGGACCGCTCCGCGGTGCTCGATGCGGACGGAGCCTTCGAACCGGCCTGGCTGGAAGGGAAGTCTGTGGTGCCCCTGCCGGTGGGCCCGCAATGGGATGCAGATCTGGCACGCCGAATGACGGCCGGTTGCCGCGCTGTCGGGGCTTCGCGTGTCCTGTGGGCGGCGCTCGACGTCGACGAGCCCGTGGCGCAAAGTTCCGCCCTCCCTCTTGAGGCAGCGGCTCCGAATGTCCGTCCCCCGTCCCTCCTGTGGGCCCCGGGTCTGGAAGGAGCCGTCCTCTTTCCGGCGAGCGGGTACGCGCTTGTGGCGGGCACGGCACCCTTCATGGCGGCCGCGGTGGGGGAGGGGATCGACGAGGGGCGTACACGCTTCGCCCGTCACGTGCGAACACGAGCTGCTCGGGACCCCGAGCTGAACTCTGTGGCAGCCGCGTACGCCTCCGCACGGCGTGCGTGGTCCAAGCCTGCCGATGTCGAGCAAGGCAGTGCCGCAGCGCGACAACTCGAACTGCTCGGCCGGTTCACCGAAGGCGATCTCAGTGCGCGGAGCTTCGCTCAAGAATGGTGGCAAGCGCGCCGGGCCTCCCAGGCTGAGGGGGAGCGCATCCGCGGCTCGCTCGAAGAAGTCTTCGATCAGGTGTTCATGCTGCTGGAGGACTACGAGGTCGAGCCGGATCTCGCCGAACCAGGTGACCTGTCGGACACGGAACTCCATTCAGCGGTGGCCGAATTGTCGAAGGACATTCCCCAGGACTGGGTGGCGGTGCTGCAAAGGTGTGGTCTTCAAGTTGTGCAGGGCGACATAGGTGATGCTCCGCCAGTCCAGTCCGCCTTCTATGCGGTAAATGGAGTCGAAGTCGAGCCAGCGGCTTCGGTTCCTTTCTCCTCGGTCGATGCGATGGGCGAGCTGGGTCGTCGATGGCATTCCCAGTCTTCCCATCTCCCGCTTTACAACGAGGACGCGGAGTTCCTCATCATGCCTCCGGGGTCGGGAGGGTCGAAAGTCGGTTGGGTCAGGGTGAGGGACCAAGTGGGAGCCGACCTTCCCGCTCGCGTCGCCCAGGTGACAGGCTCCCCGGAGTTCATAGCGGTATCGCTTGACGGGTTCCGTCTGTGCGCCGTATCGGTTGAGGATGACGACTACTGGGTGGTCGTGTCCCAGGGTCTTGATTGAAAGTGGGGGCGCGTGCTGCACGGTATTGAGGGTGTCGCGCGGGAGTTGGCGCGAATTTCCGAACGGCCTGTCATCGATCCGGGAACTCCCGTTCTCACCTGTGTCGCGGTGGCTCCGGAAGGAGGTGCTGTGGAGGATTGTGCGTGTAGGTTGCGGGATGTTCTGAGTGCGGTTCTCTCTCTCGCCCTGGACGCGGACTTCGACGAGGAAGAACTTCCCGTGGACGGCATCGCGGACTGGTTCCTCAGTGCCTGCTCGGATGGTGGCGCGGTCGGTCCGACCGTCGGAGTGGCGCGGGCGCGGTACCGGGAAAGGACCGGTGCCGAGCCCTGGGGGATTCAGAACTGGCTTTTCCGCTTCGACCCGGAACTGGAGGCGCGCGGCTGGGAGTTCTGGGGTCTCACCCGTGCGGCTGACGGCGGTGGGCGGCTGGACCTCTGGCTCGATACGTGGGGTGAGCCGATGTTCTCCTGGGAGGAGTTGCGCTGGCTCCTCTACGCCTGCGGGGCTCAGGCGGTGGCCGATCCGGTGGTGGTCGGGTCCGGCTCCTGGGTCGCGGAAGCCACCGTCTGAGCGCCGGTCACCCCGCTCGCCTGCGCTCTTTCCGGCGCGGCGCCCGGCGCGCCCAGCCGAGGGTCTGCGAAAGTCCGCCCACCTCACACAGCTCGTGGCCCTCGCCGGCCCGGCACCACCAGACCGCTTGCCCGCCGTCCGACCGCGCCTCCGCGTGCACCCCGCCTCGGTGCTCGGGGCACACCGGCCACACCTGCCACAGCACCGCCTGGACCGTCTCCTGGGCCGCGTCGGCGATGTCGGCGGCGATGTCGGCGGCGACGGGGTCCGTCACGCCGTCGTGCCGGCGGCCGTCGGGCAGGGCCGCGTGGTACTGGTCCGGGACGTCCTCGTCGTCCGACGGCGTGCACGGCAGCCGCATCGGTCCGGCTTCCGGGAGAGTCGCCGCCAGGTCGCGGTTGACCGCCTCCATCGCGGCCTCCAGATCCGGGCGTGCGGCGGGTCGGGCTGCCGGTGCGGAATCTCCGGCCGGCCGGGACGGGAAGTGGCTCATCCCGTGATCGTTCCAGCCGCCCGCCCCGGTCCGCCTCTCCGTTCCGGGCGTGACGGACCGGTCACACCCGTCGTCCAGGCATGACCATCCAGCCCCCATGTACTAGAGTTATCTCGACATCGAGATATCTGCCGAAGGTGCACCGCGGCAGCCACCCCGGTAAGGGTTACCTAACTTAGCCTTACCTTAGCGGATC
The DNA here is from genome assembly GCF_022846655.1 of Streptomyces seoulensis. NCBI lineage: Bacteria > Bacillati > Actinomycetota > Actinomycetes > Kitasatosporales > Streptomycetaceae > Streptomyces > Streptomyces seoulensis. The sequence continues at coordinate 4,611,926 of NZ_AP025667.1, read as the reverse complement.
GGCCGGACCGGCGTGGCGGCAGGATGCGGTGGAACGCGCACATCAAAGAAGGAGACTGTCGTGTCGGCGAACAGCTTCGACGCCCGCAGCACGCTGCAGGTGGGCGACGAGTCGTACGAGATCTTCCGGCTGGACAAGGTCGAGGGCTCGGCCCGCCTGCCCTACAGCCTGAAGGTCCTGCTGGAGAACCTGCTCCGCACGGAGGACGGCGCGAACATCACCGCCGACCACATCCGCGCCCTCGGGGGCTGGGACTCCCAGGCCCAGCCCAGCCAGGAGATCCAGTTCACGCCGGCCCGCGTGATCATGCAGGACTTCACCGGCGTCCCCTGTGTCGTGGACCTCGCCACGATGCGTGAGGCCGTCAAGGAGCTCGGCGGTGACCCGGCGAAGGTCAACCCGCTCTCCCCGGCCGAGCTGGTCATCGACCACTCCGTCATCGCCGACAAGTTCGGCACGAAGGAAGCCTTCGGCCAGAACGTCGAGCTGGAGTACGGCCGCAACAAGGAGCGCTACCAGTTCCTGCGCTGGGGCCAGACCGCGTTCGACGACTTCAAGGTCGTCCCGCCGGGCACCGGCATCGTCCACCAGGTGAACATCGAGCACCTGGCCCGTACCGTCATGGTCCGGGGTGGTCAGGCGTACCCCGACACCCTGGTCGGCACCGACTCGCACACCACCATGGTCAACGGCCTCGGTGTGCTGGGCTGGGGCGTCGGCGGCATCGAGGCCGAGGCCGCGATGCTCGGCCAGCCGGTCTCCATGCTCATCCCGCGCGTCGTCGGCTTCAAGCTCACCGGTGAGCTGAAGCCCGGCACCACCGCCACCGACCTGGTGCTCACCATCACCGAGATGCTGCGCAAGCACGGTGTGGTCGGCAAGTTCGTCGAGTTCTACGGCGAGGGTGTGGCCGCCACCTCCCTGGCCAACCGCGCCACCATCGGCAACATGTCGCCGGAGTTCGGCTCCACCGCCGCGATCTTCCCGATCGACGACGAGACCCTGAAGTACCTGCGCCTGACCGGCCGCGACGAGCAGCAGGTCGCGCTGGTCGAGGCGTACGCCAAGGAGCAGGGCCTCTGGCTCGACCCGGCCGCCGAGCCCGACTTCTCCGAGAAGCTGGAGCTCGACCTCTCCACCGTCGTCCCCTCGATCGCCGGCCCGAAGCGCCCGCAGGACCGCATCGTCCTCGCGAACGCCGCCGAGCAGTTCAAGACGGACGTCCTCAACTACGTCGACGTCGTGGACGAGGCGGGCAAGGAGTCCTTCCCGGCCTCCGACTCCCCGGCCGTCGCCCCCAACGGCACCCCGTCGAACCCGGTCACCGTGACCGCCCCCGACGGCACGACCTACGAGCTCGACCACGGTGCGGTGACGGTCGCGGCCATCACCTCCTGCACCAACACGTCGAACCCGTACGTCATGGTCGCCGCCGCGCTCGTCGCGAAGAAGGCCGTGGAGAAGGGCCTGACCCGCAAGCCGTGGGTCAAGACCACCCTTGCCCCGGGCTCGAAGGTCGTCACCGACTACTTCGACAAGGCGGGCCTTACCCCGTACCTGGACAAGGTCGGCTTCAACCTCGTCGGTTACGGCTGCACCACCTGCATCGGCAACTCCGGCCCGCTGCCGGAGGAGGTCTCCAAGGCGGTCAACGACCACGACCTCGCCGTCACCTCGGTCCTCTCGGGCAACCGCAACTTCGAGGGCCGCATCAACCCCGACGTCAAGATGAACTACCTGGCCTCCCCGCCGCTGGTCGTCGCGTACGCCCTCGCGGGTTCCATGAAGGTGGACATCACCAAGGACGCCCTCGGCACCGACCAGGACGGCAAGCCGGTCTACCTGGCCGACGTCTGGCCGACCGAGGCCGAGGTCAACGACGTCGTGGCGAACGCCATCGGCGAGGACATGTTCAACAAGTCCTACCAGGACGTCTTCGCGGGCGACGCCCAGTGGCAGGCGCTGCCGATCCCGACCGGCAACACCTTCGAGTGGGACGCGGAGTCCACCTACGTCCGCAAGCCCCCCTACTTCGAGGGCATGGGCATGGAGCCCGCCCCGGTCACCGACATCTCCGGTGCCCGTGTGCTGGCCAAGCTGGGCGACTCGGTCACCACCGACCACATCTCCCCGGCCGGCGCCATCAAGGCCGACACCCCGGCGGGCAAGTACCTCACCGAGCACGGTGTGGAGCGTCGTGACTTCAACTCCTACGGCTCGCGCCGTGGCAACCACGAGGTCATGATCCGCGGCACCTTCGCCAACATCCGCCTGCGCAACCAGATCGCGCCGGGCACCGAGGGCGGCTACACCCGCGACTTCACCCAGGCCGACGCGCCGGTGTCGTTCATCTACGACGCCTCGCGCAACTACATCGAGCAGGGCATCCCGCTCGTCGTGCTGGCGGGCAAGGAGTACGGCTCCGGCTCGTCCCGCGACTGGGCCGCCAAGGGCACCGCGCTGCTCGGCGTCAAGGCCGTCATCGCCGAGTCCTACGAGCGCATCCACCGCTCGAACCTCATCGGCATGGGCGTGCTGCCGCTCCAGTTCCCCGAGGGTGCCACCGCGGCCTCCCTCGGCCTGACCGGCGAGGAGACGTTCTCCTTCACCGGTGTCGAGGAGCTGAACAACGGCACCACCCCGCGCACGGTCAAGGTCACCACCGACACCGGTGTGGAGTTCGACGCGGTCGTCCGCATCGACACCCCCGGCGAGGCCGACTACTACCGCAACGGCGGCATCATGCAGTACGTGCTGCGCAACCTGATCCGTAAGTAAGCGGGCAGGAAACGCAGTTGAGGGCCGCACTCCCGGTGACGGGGGTGCGGCCCTTCGCCGTGCCCGGGGAAGCGGGCGCGGGGGGTGCTCCGGGCGGGGCCGGGGGGACGGGGTGCCCGCCCGGAGCGGACAGAGGTCGTGCGCGGTGCTGAGCGGCTTGTGGCGGCGGGGCTTCGGGGCGCCTCGCCAGGTGGAGCGCGACAACGTTGTCTAGTGATTCCGTTCCTGACTCTACCGCCCCAACGGACAACGATGTCAAGCAACTTGAGGCAATGAGGTGGGGCGGGCGCGGCCCTCTTCCGTGGTGCGGCCGGCGCGCGTTACTGTCCCTGCGGCTTGTGCGACCAGTGGTGCGCGACCCGTCCGCAAGGAGGAAGGGCCGCGTGATGCGTTTTAGACCCATGCCCCTGCTGCTGGCCGCCGCGCTCGCGGTGGGCGGCGCCACCCCCGCCCTCGCGGCGGGCTCCGCACCCCCCGGCCTCGTCGACGACCCGACCTCGTACGTCGATCCGCTGATCGGCACCAGCAACGGCGGCGACACCTATCCCGGCGCCGTGGTGCCCTTCGGCATGCTCTCCTGGAGCCCGGAGACCACCAGAGGCGACGCCACCCGCACCACGGCGCCCGGCGGTTACCACCACGACGCCACCCGCGTCCGGGGCTTCAGCCTCACCCACATGTCCGGCACCGGCTGCGCGGGCGGCAGCGGGGACATCCCCTTCTTCCCGTACGCCGGTGAGGTCGCCTCCTCCCCGGCGAGCGACACCAAGGACGCCCTCTACGCCTCCGACTTCACGCACACCGACGAGACCGCCGAGCCCGGCCACTACAAGCTCGGCCTCGCCTCCGGAGTCACCGCCGACCTGACCGCGACCGCCCGCACCGGCTCGGCCCGCTTCTCCTACCCCGCCGGAAAGCCCGCCTCGCTGCTCGTGCGCACCGCCAACTCCGAGGTGGGCTCGGAGGATTCGAAGGTCAGCATCGACCCCGCGACCCGTACCGTCTCCGGCTCCGTCACCTCCGGCAACTTCTGCGGCTACCTCGACCCCGAGGGCCAACGCTCCTACTACACCCTGTACTTCACCGCCCACTTCGACCGCGCCTTCAAGGCCACCGGTACCTGGCAGGACGACAAGCTGAATCCCGGCTCCACCAGCGCCTCCGGCGGCACCGGCGGCTTCTCCCACGGCGGCCGGCCCGTCGCCGGAAAGGGCGCCGGAGGATACGTCGAGTTCGCGCCCGGCGAGGGCCCGGTGAACGTCAAGGTCGGTATCTCCTACGTCAGCCAGGACGCCGCCGAGGCCAACCTGCGCGCCGAGAACGGCCCGCGCCGCTCCTTCGACGCCGTCCGGGACGCCGCCCGCGCCGCCTGGCGGGAGCGGCTCGGGGCCATCCGGGTCGGCGGCGGCACCGACGCCGAGCGCACCACCTTCTACACCGCGCTCTACCACGCCCTGTTCCACCCCAACGTCATCAGCGACGCCGACGGCCGCTACCGGGGCAGCGACGGCGAGGTGCACCGGGTGGGACACGGCCACCGCGCCCAGTACGGCACCTTCTCCGGCTGGGACGTCTACCGCGACCAGGTCCAGTTGCTCACCCTGCTCGACCCGCGCACCGGCTCCGACATCGCCCAGTCGCTCTACGAGCTGGCCGGGCAGAACGGCGGCATCTGGGACCGCTGGCTGCACGGCGCGGGCGGCACCCACGTCATGAACGGCGACCCCTCGCCCAGCGCGCTCGCCGGCATCCACGCCTTCGGCGGCACCGGGTTCGACCTCAAGGGCGCCCTGAAGTCCCTGGTCAAGGCCGCCACCGTGCCCACGGAGCAGGATCTGTCCCCGGCCGGCAAGCCGGTGCTGTCCGTGGGCCAGCGCCCCTCGCTCGACAAGTACCTGAAGCAGCACTACATGCCCAGCGTCTCCAACGCCTGGGGCGGCGCCGCCGAGACGCTGGAGATGTCCACCGCCGACTTCTCCCTCTCGCAACTGGCAGCGGCGGCAGGGGAGGAGAAGACCGAGAAGCGGTTCGCCGAACGCGCCCAGTGGTGGCAGAACAACTTCAACGTCGCGGCCGACTCCACCGGCGGCTACATCGCCAACCGCAAGGCGGACGGCAGTTGGGTGACCGGCTTCACCCCGGACACCGGTAACGGCTTCGTGGAGGGCAGCGCCGCCCAGTACACCTGGATGGTCCAGCACAACCCGGCCGGACTGTTCGCCGCGCTGGGCGGCACCGACAAGGCGCTGGCCCGGCTGGACTCCTTCTTCCACACCGCCGACGGCAAGTGGGCCTTCACCGGCCAGGGCGGCGCCAAGTCCGAGATGGACAACGAGCCCTCGATCAACGTGCCTTATCTGTACGCCTACGCGGGCGCCCCCTACAAGACGCAGGACACCGTCCGCGCGGCGATGCGGCAGCTCTGGTCCACCGGGCCGGGCGGCATCCCGGGCAACGACGACCTCGGCGCGATGTCGGCCTGGTACGTCTTCTCGGCCATGGGCATGTACCCGCAGGTGCCCTCGCGATCCGAACTGGTCCTGGCCTCACCGCTGTTCGAGCGGGTGGAGATCAAGCGTCCACACGGCAACGACATCTCGATCCGGGCCGAGGGCGCTGCCGCCGACGCGCCGTACGTCCAGTCCCTGAAGGTCGACGGCCGCTCCAGTGACCGGGCCTGGCTGCCCGCGTCCTTCGTGCGGGACGGCGGCCGGCTCGACTACCGGCTGGGCACCACCCCGAACCGCGCCTGGGGCGCCAAGACCCCGCCGCCCTCCTTCCGCCAGGGCGAGCAGCCGTACCAGATCGGCGTCGGCCCGACCACCGCCACCCTCGCCCCCGGCGACAGCGCCACGATCGACGTACGGGCGCTGTCACTGAACGGCGGCACCGGCCCCGAGGTCCGCTTCAGGACCGAGACGCCCGCCGGAGTCACCGCCACCCCCGCGGAGGGCACGGTCAACGGCGGGGCACAACGGATCACCCTCACCGCAGCCCAGGACGCCACCCAGGGCTTCTACACCGCCAAGGTGACGGTGACCTCGGGCAGCACCTCCTACGAGCAGCCCGTCTCCCTGACCGTCGCCGCCCCCGGCAGCCTGCTGGCCGCCTACGACAACACCGGCGTCTCGGACGACACCGGAGACCACGACGAGGCGGACTACGACGGCGGCGGCTGGAGTTACTCGAAGCAGGCCCTCGCCGACGCCGGTCTCACCGCGGGCAAGCAGGCCACGGTCGGCGGCCTCGCCTACACCTGGCCCGACTCGCCCGCCGGCCGTCCGGACAACGCCTCCGCCCACGGCCAGACCGTCGAACTCACTGATCCGGCAGCCTCGTTGGCCTTCATCGGCAGCGCCGTCAACGGCAACCAGTCGGCCAAGGCCACCGTCACCTACACCGACGGCAGCACCTCCACCGCCGACCTCTCCTTCACCGACTGGACCGTCGGCGGGGGAGGCGGCAGCGTCCAGTACGGCAACGAGGTCGTCGCCAAGGCCGCGTACCGCAACGTCGCGGGCGCCGACAAGGACCCCGTCGCCACCTATGTGTTCGCCACCAAGCCGTTCAGCGCGCCGGACGGCAAGAGGATCAGGAGCGTGAAGCTGCCGGACGGCGGTGACCTGCACGTGTTCTGCCTCGCCACGGGCTGACCCGGGCCGGTTCCGCCTCCAAGGTGTGGTGCGGCGGCAGTAGCATCTGTCTCCGCACCCAAACCGACACCGACAAGGCGGAACCGCCCGATGGCCGACGAGGCTTACCTCTTCCTGCTCCCCGACCGTCACCCGAGCCTCGGCGCGGCCATGGCCGCCGTCGCCCCGCTGGAATGCGACCAGACCCCGGCCGTGCGGGGCTGGATCTCCGCCCATGACGTGGCCCCCTCCTCCGAGCAGTTGAGGATCCTGCCCGCGGGGTCGGAGATCCTCATCCCCGAGGAGGCCGAACGCCTGCCGATCCCGCTGACCGAGGCGGAGGAGGTCCGGGTCCAGCAGGAGTGCGCACCCCAGTCGGTCACCGACATGGAGCGCGAACTGCTGGACTTCCGCGACGCCACGCAGGGCTGGGAGACCCTGGTGCACCGGGCCCTGACCGCCGGGGTCCCGGCGCCGCGCATCGCCCGGCTGACCGGGCTCGACCCCCAGGAGATCGGCCGGCTGACCGGCGTGTGACGCGTCTTCAGCGGGGGGCGGAGTCCGGCTCGGGGCTCGGGCCGGTGAGTTCGGGCTCCAGCCCCTCCGCGACGTGCGTGGGCCGTCGGCCCGTGTCCGACCGCCACGCCTCGAAGGCCCGGCCGGTCAGGACGACGACGGCCAGCCCGAGCAGCCACCCGCCGAGCACGTCGCTGAACCAGTGCACGCCCAGCGCGACCCGCGTGAAGCCGACCCCGAGCACCGACAGCACCGCCACGGCCCAGCACACGACACGGGCGCGGCGCGGCACCAGGGGCAGCAGGACCAGCAGGAACACCGCGAACGAGGTGGTGGCCGTCATCGCGTGCCCGGACGGGAAGGAATAGCCCGGCGCGTGCGCCACGGGGTCCTCCAGCACCGGCCGCGCCCGCTCGACCACCGTCTTGACCCCGAGGCCGATCAGCCCCCCGGCCACCGCCGTCGCCGCCGCCCACGCGGCCAGCCGCCGGGCACCGCGCCACAGCAGCCAGCCGGTCAGCAGCGCCACGGCCACGCGCAGGGTCAGCGGGTCCCAGACGTAGTCGGACAGCACACGCAGGGTGCTCGTCCAGGCGGGATGGTCCACGGCGACCTGGTGCAAGCCGTTCGCCGCGTCGCGGTCGAGGTCGCGAAGCGGCCGCCATTGCCCCTCCACCAGGACCAGCAGCAGCGCGAACGGCACGGCGGCGGCAGCGGCGACCCCGGCCGCAGCGAGCAGCCGGACGCCGAACCGCCGGTCGGTGGCCTTCAGAGTCGTGGTTCTCGTGCGCATCAGACCCCCGGATCGGGTTGGATCGGTTCGGGCCGCCGCCCGCGCGCCGCCTCCAACTGCGCGGCGAAGGACAGCCCGAGGAACAGGGCCACCGAGGTCAGGTAGGCCCACAGCAGCAGGGACATGAAGGCGCTGAGCGGACCGTAGACGGTGTCGAAGGAGCCGCTCAGGTCGAGGTACAGCGTGAGCACCCAGGTCAGGGTCGTCCAGAGCACCAGGTACACCGCCGCGCCGAAGGCCAGCCAGGTGTAGCCCGGCTGCTTGCGGCGCGGGGAGCGCCGGAATATTGCGCTGGCGGAGATCAGGGCGAGCAGCAGCCCGAAGGGCCAGCGCACCACGTTCCACGTCATCTGGGCGGTGGAGCCGAGCCCGTAGACGGCGCCCGCGGCCGAGGCCAGGTCGTCCCCGGCGACCACGACGATGAAGCCCAGGCCGAGCGGGAACCCCGCGCACAGCGCCATGACCAGCCCGCGCGAGTACTTGAGGTGGAAGGGCCGGTCGCGTTCGTTGCCGTATATGCGGTTGGCGCCGCGCTCTATCTGGCACATGGCCGTGGTGACGTTGACGATGGAGAAGATCGCGCCGAACCAGAGGGCGACCTGGGCGCCGTCGCCCGCCTTGCGACGGCTGCGGTCGAGCGCGTCGTCGACCACCTCCGCGCTGGGCCCCTCGGCGATCCGGTGGATCGTCAGCTCGGCCATCCTGCCGATGTCCTCGGTGTGCAGGCTGGTGGACAGGCCGACGAACGCCAGGGCCAGCGGGATCACCGCCAGCACCGTCTGGAGGGCGAGCGCGCGGGAATGGCTGAACCCGTCGGCGTAGCGGAAGCGGAGGAAGGCGTCGCGCAGCAGCGACCAGCCGCCGTAGCGGCGCAGGGTCACCCACGCCTCGTCGGCGGAGAGTTCGTCCCCGCTCATGTCCCGGGTCTCGGGGACCTTGGTGGCGCTGCCCATGTCAGCCCTCCCGGTCCGGGACCAGTACGGTCAGCGCGCCCGGCCTGACCTCCACGGTCAGCCTGCGTCCCGACCCGACCGGGTCCCCGTCGATCTCGCGGGGCTGGGGTGCGTCGAAGGTGAACTCGGCCCGGCGGAAGGTGCGGAACTCCGGCTGCCCGTCGCCCTCCTGTGCGTCCCGCTTCCGGTGCAGCAGCAGCGTGCCCAGGGTGCGCAGCCAGCCGCCGGGGCCCCGCGGGTCGAGGATCAGCAGGTCCAGCACACCGTCGTCGGGCCGGGCGTCCGGGATCAGGCGCAGGCCGCCCTGGAGGGCGCCGGTGTTGCCGACGAGCGCCATGCGGGCCGTACGGCGCAGTGGCGCGGCCCCGTCGAGGCGGACGCTCAGGCGCATCCGGGGGCCGCGCATCGCCTTCGGGGCGGCGAGCACGTAGGCGGGCCAGCCCAGCAGGGACTTGGCCCGGTCGTGATCCTCCGCGTACTTCATCATCGCGGCGTCCAGGCCGACGCCGGACATGACGGCGAAGTGGGTGGCGGGCAGGCCGTCGCCCTCGACCCGAGCGAGGTCCAGGGCGCGGGGCGCGCCGCCGAGCGCGGCGTCCAGGGCCTCGGCCGGGGAGAGCGGCAGACCGAGGTTGCGGGCGAGGAGGTTGCCGGTGCCGCAGGGCACGACGGCGAGCGGGACACCGCTGTCGGCCAGCCGGTCGGCGGCCGCGCGTACGGTGCCGTCGCCGCCGCAGACCACGACCAGCGCGGCGCCCTCGTCGAGCGCCTGGGCGGTCTGGCCGCCGCCGGGGTCGGCCGCCGTCGTCTCGATGAACACCGGTTCGTGGTGGCCGTGCTGGGCGAGGACCCGGCGCAGTTCGTCCCGCGCGCTCTCGTCGACCGTGGTGGGGTTGACGACCACGGCGACCCGGCCCGGCAGCCGCTCGGCGCGGGCCGCCTCGGGGACGACGGGCAGGGCGGAGGGCGCCGAGACCCGGCCGTCGCGGAGCAGGGCGTGCCCCACGATCAGCAGGGCCAGCGCGCCGTTGACCATGCCGCCGAGCACGTCGGTGGGGTGGTGCATGCCCCGGTACAGGCGGGAGACGCCCACGATGACCGGCAGCAGGAGCAGCAGCGCGGCCAGCACGCGCCGCCAGGGGTTCCGTACGCGGGACAGCACGAGGACGGCGAGACCGCCGTAGACGGCGGTGGCGGCGCCGGTGTGGCCGGAGGTGTAGCTGGAGGTCGGCAGGGAGCCGTCGAGCCGGTGCACGTCGGGGCGCTGGCGGTCCACCGCGATGGTGATGACCAGGAACACCAGCGACTGGAGGGCGACCCCGAGCGCCAGGAACGACGCCTGACGCCACATCGGCAGCCTGGGTATCAGGATCAGCGCCAGGCAGGCCGCCAGCGTCACCCCGATCACGGTGCCCGTGTTGCCCAGCTCGGACCCGATCGAGGACAGCGTGGTCAGGGTGGAGGTGCGCAGCCGCTCCAGGCCCCGGTTGACGCCGTCCTCGGCCGTCATCGGCCACAGGTGCCGGGCGGGGCCGGTGATCAGGAAGCCCACGCCGATCATCAGCACGGCCTGGCACACGGCCAGGGCGCCGATGGACGCGGCAGCCCGGGCCACGCCGCGCGGCATCTCGCGGGGGCGTCCGGCGGCGGCTGCCTTCGCGGGGCGGGGCCCGTCCTCGGGCAGTCCGGCAGATCTCTCCGGTACGGCGGTCGGCATCGCTGTCGCTCCTCGGCTCGGTCGGCGGGGTCGGGCCGGACCGCGCGGGCCCGACCCACCGGCTAATGCCCCCTCATCGCCGGAGCAGACGGCACGAGGAAGGGGCGGTCCCCGAGGGAACCGCCCCTTCGTCCGTCCAGGAGGAGCCGTCAGGCCAGCAGTTCCACCTCCGCCAGCGTCGACTCCCCGTCCAGCACCAGCCGGTACCTGGTGTACGAACCCGGCGCGCTCACGCTGAACGCCCGGGTCTGGCGGTCCCAGGCGAAGGATTCACCCGAGCGCTTGTCCAGCGTCTGCCAGGACGTGCCGTCCGTAGAGCCCTGGAGGGTCCAGCCCGTCGGCGCCTTGGCACGGTCCGCCGACGAGGTCAGCGTGTACTGCACGGCCTTGGCCGGGGCACCGGCCGGCAGGTCCACCGAGGTGACCGCCGCGCTCGTCGCCGAGGTGTTGTCGAACAGCGGGCCCTCGCCCTTCAGCACGTCCGCGCGCGGGGTCGGCACCTTGTCGTCCTCGGTGACCGACACCGGAGCGGCGCCCTTGCCCGAGCCCCACGACGACGGCTTGGCGCCCATCGAGAACTCCAGCACCCCGCCCTTCGACAGCAGGGAGTGGGGGAGCGAGGTGGAGTTCCAGGAACGGCCGTTGAATCGGACGCCTTGGATGTACACGTTGCGGTCGCTGTTCTGTGGGGCCTTGATCACCAGGTCCCGCCCGTTCTCCAGGTGGACGGTCGCCTTCTTGAACTGCGGGGAGCCGATGGCGTACTCGCCGCTGCCCATGACCAGCGGGTAGAAGCCGAGCGAGGAGAAGAGGTACCAGGCCGACTGCTCGCCGTTGTCCTCGTCGCCGTGGTAGCCCTGCCCGATCTCGCTGCCCGTGTAGAGGCGGGACAGCGCCTCGCGCACGTTCTTCTGCGCCTTCCACGGCTCGCCGGCCGCGTCGTACATGTAGATCACGTGGTGCGCGACCTGGTTGGAGTGGCCGTACATGCCCATCCGGACGTCCCGCGCCTCGGTCATCTCGTGGATGACACCGCCGTAGGAGCCGACGTACTCGGGGGAGGCCGTCTCCGGGGTGGCGAAGTACTCGTCCAGCTTGTCGCCGAGCCCGCCCCGGCCGCCGTACAGGTTGGCCAGGCCGCGGCTGTCCTGCGGGGCGGTGAAGGCGTAGCCCCAGCCGTTGGTCTCCGTGTAGTCGTAACCCCACACGCGCGGGTCGTACTTGGCGGAGTCCACGCGCCAGTTGCCCTTGGCGTCCTTGCCCTGGAAGAAACCGGCCTCGGAGTCGTAGAGGTTGACGTAGTCGCGGGCCCGGTTGAGGAAGTACCGCGACTCCTCCTGGTACCGCTTCTCGCCCGTCTTCTCGTACAGCGCCTCGCCCATCTTGGCGATGCCGTAGTCGTTGACGTACCCCTCCATGGCCCAGGACAGGCCCTCGTGGGTGTCGCTGCTCGTGTAGCCGAGGAAGGGCGAGGTGCTCATGCCCTTGCGGCCCACACCGGAACTCGGCGGCACCACGGTCGCGTTCTTCACCGCCGCGTCGTACGCCGCCTTCGCGTCGAACTTCACGCCCTTGACGTAGGCGTCGGCGAACGCCACGTCCGAGGAGGTGCCGGTCATCAGGTCGGCGTAGCCGGGGGAGGACCAGCGGGAGGTCCAGCCGCCGTCCTTGTACTGCTGCACGAAGCCGTCGACCATCTCGCCGGCCTGTGAGGGCGTGAAGAAGGAGTAGGCGGGCCAGGTGGTGCGATAGGTGTCCCAGAAGCCGTTGTTGACGTACACCTTGCCGTCGACGATCTTGGCGCCGGTGTGCGTCGGGGTGTCCGGGTTCGGCATCGGGGAGAACGGCGAGGCGTACCGGTCCTTGCCGTCGACCTTCTCGAAGCCCGAGTTCGGGTAGAGGTACAGCCGGTACATGCTGGAGTACAGCGTGGTGAGCTGCTCCGGGGTGGCGCCCTCCACCTCGACCTTGCCCAGGATCTTGTCCCAGGCCCGCTGGGCGCGCGCCTTCACGGTGTCGAAGGAGGTGCCGTCCGGGACCTCCTGGCGCAGGTTGTCCTTCGCCTGGTCCAGGCTGATCAGCGAGGTCGCCAGGCGCAGGGTCACCGTGCGGTCGGCGCCCGCGGCGAACCGCAGATAGCCCTTGACCCCACTGGACGAGCCCTCGGTCACCGGCTTGTCGAAGGTGCCGTAGACGAACAGCCGGGTCGCGCCCGTCGACAGCCCCGACTTCACGTCGGAGTAGCCGGTGACGATCCCGTGCTCCTTGTCCAGGGTGAGCCCCGCCTGCTCGGTGACGTTGTCGAACAGCACGCTCGCGTCGTCGCCGGGGTAGCTGAAGCGCAGCACGGCCGCGTGGTCGGTCGGGGTCATCTCGGCCTTCAGGCCGTTCTCGAACTTCACCCCGTAGTAGTACGGCCGGGCCGTCTCGTTCTCGTGCCGGAATGCCAGCTCACGGGCCTCGCGGCCGGAGTCCGGGGTGCCCTTCGCGGCCGACGGCATGAGCTGGAAGGTCTGCCGGTCGCCCATCCACGGGCTCGGCTCATGGCTGGCGCTGAACGCTTGCACGGTCGGCAGGTTGTCGTCGTTGTTGGCCCGCGCGTACTCGTACAGCCAGCTCAGCGAGGACGCGTTGGTCACCGGGGTCCAGAAGTTGAACCCGTGCGGCATCGCGGCGGCCGGGAAGTTGTTGCCGCGCGAGAAGCTGCCGCTGGAGTTGGTGCCGCGCGTGGTCAGCGCGTAGTCCGACAGATGCGCCTTGGGCCGCTCGGGCGCCACCCGCTTCAGCGCCACGTCGTCGACCCAGCCCCGGAACTTCGCCGGGCCCTTGGGGGAGTCGTAGGCCACCAGGATCCGGTCGACGGTCTTGCCCGCCGCCACCGAACCGATCCGGGAGGCCACGTCGTTCCACTGGTTGACGTACAGCCCCTTGGCCGCGCCCTGGCCGCTCGGAGTCAGCGGGAACCCGTGCTGGTCCGTCGCGCCGAGCGAGCTGAGGTAGGTGCCGTCGGTGAAGGCCAGGTCGACGCTGACGTTGGTGGCGTCGTAGTCCCGGTCGCCGTCGGCCATCGACGGGAAGAGGCGGTACGACAGCCGGGTGTCGCGGGCCACCTTGACATCGACGTCGAAGACCTTGTCGTACGAGTAGCCCCGGCCGTCCGCGGTGTGCCGTCCGGCGTAGCGCAGCGCGTGGGTGCCGGTGAAGCCGGCCCGCGCCTTGGCGGTGGGGGAGCCGCTCGGGCCCTTGTCGACCAGGGCCAGCATGTCCTGCGGCGCCGGTCCGTCACCGCCGCCGGTGGAGAACTGCACATCGGCGAGCTGGAGGGCGTCGGAGGCGCCGTTGTTCTTCGTCACCTCGAGCCGGAAGTGCTGGTACTCGGCCGGTTCGGTGAGCTGGTACGACTTGGTCCCGAACCGGTCCGGGAAGCTCTCGCCGGTGCGGGTGTCGAGGGTCTTCCAGTCCTTGCCGTCCGCCGAGCCCTCCAGCCGCCAGTCCTTCGGGTCGCGCTCGGCGTGGTCGTTGGCCGAGGTGAGCGCGTAGGCGGCGACCTTCACCGGCTGGTCCAGGTCGAACTCGACCCAGCCGGTGGGCGCGAAGGTCAGCCATTTGCTACCGGGATCGACATCGGTGAGGTTCTCCTTCACCTCGCCGCCGCCCGTGTTCTCCCCGCTCGCCCGCAGATCGGTGACGTGGTCGGTGGCATTGCCCGGGATACCGGTGCTGTAGCCGCCGTCCACGCCCGAGGAGCGCTTGGCGCCGTCCGGTCCGGTCTCGACGGTGTTCAGCCAGTCGGGCGCCGGATCGCCGGACTCGAACGAGGACGCGAACTCCGTCGCCGCGGCCGGGGCCTTGGACGGCACGGCGACCGCCGCCCCTTGCGCGCCGACGCCCATGACAAAGGCGGTCGTGAGGACGACCGCCGGAGTCCATCTGTGCCGAGATCTCCGCTGCATCTACGGATTCCCCTCCCGCGCTCTTGGCGGACAACGTTGTCAACTTGCTGCGCAGGAACCAGTAGGTGGTCAAGTGGCCCGTGATGTCAAGGGTGTTGAGTGTGGCATTCAGGGGGCTATATCGGTAATTCATCCGGCAGGGCGTGCGGAGCCCGGCGATATTTCCACCAGGTCTCAACTCGGAAAAGACCGGCGGCCTACCTTGTATTCGATCTTGCCCCATTGGCGGGAAGTGGACTATACCTGTCGGCGTTTCCTGCACGAGCCAGCACAACCCGACCGCGGTGCCGGGGGGAGATCCGGTTCACCGCCTGAGTCCTGGAGAAGGCGAGGACTTGAGCATGGGGTCTACCGCAGCACAGCATGGTGGCGAAGGTGTCGGCCGTCGTGATCTGATCAAGCGCACCGCCGCACTCGGCCTGGTGGCCGCCCCCGGAATGGGGCTGCTGTCGGCCTGCGCGAGCAGTGGCGGCGACGGACAGAACAAGGCGAAGGCGGGCAAGAAGACCGCGAAGAACCCGCTGGGCGTCAATGACAGCGCCAAGCTGGAATTCGTCCTCTTCGACGGCGGTTTCGGCAAGGAGTACGCCGAGGACGCGGTCAAGCTGTACGAGAAGGACTTCCCGAAGGCCGAGGTGAAGTTCTCCGCGACCCAGAAGATCCAGTCCACCCTCCAGCCCCGCTTCAACCAGGGCACCCCGCCGGACCTCATCGACAACTCCGGCGCCGAGCAGATGGACATGGGCGTCCTGGTCGGCAAGAAGCAGCTCGCCGACCTCACCCCGCTGCTGGACGCGCCGTCCTACGACGACCCGTCCAAGAAGGTCCGCGACACCCTGCGCCCCGGCATCGTGGAGATGGGCCAGTTCGACGGCGACCCGGTGTGGATCCTGAACTACGCCTACACCGTGTACGGCGTCTGGTACTCCCAGAAGGCGCTGGACGGGCTGGACGAGAAGTACCCCGAGACCTGGGACGAGATGCTCAAGGTCTGCGCCAAGGCCAAGAAGAAGGGCATCGCGGGCTGGACCTACGCGGGCAAGTACCCGTACTACCTCCCCTTCTCGCTCTACCCGATGATCGCCAAGGTCGGCGGGCGCGAGGTGCTGGACTCCATCGACAACCTGGAGCCGAACGCCTGGAAGCACCCGGCCGTCAAGGCGTGTTTCGAGGCGTACTACGAGCTGTTCAAGAAGGGCTACATACTGCGCGGCACGCCCGGTCTCGACCACATCCAGTCGCAGACCGCCTGGGCCAAGGGCAAGGCGTTGTTCATCCCGAACGGCTCCTGGGTGGAGAACGAGTCGGCCAACGTCATCCCGGCCGACTTCGATCTGGCGGTCTCCGCGCCCACCGGGCTCGACAGCTCCGACAAGCTGCCGTTCGGCACCATCTGGGCCTCCGGCGGTGAGCCCTTCGTCGTCCCGGCCAAGGCGGCCAACCCCGAGGGTGGCATGGAGCAACTGCGCGTCATGCTCTCCGAGGCGTCCTCGCGGAACTTCACCTCCAAGGTGAAGTCGCTCTCCGCGCTCAACGGCGGCATCGACGGCATCGAGCTGACCCCCGGTCTGAAGGCGGGCGTCGCGGCGCTGGACAAGGCCGGGGGCAACGTGGTGAACCCGCGCATCCCGGACTGGTACGTCCAGTTGGAGAAGGAGAAGATCGGCGTCGGCGGCCTCGGCGAGATGATGGCCGGCCGGATCACCCCCGCCGAGGCGGTCAAGAAGATCCAGGGCTTCGCCGACGAGGCGGCCAAGGACTCCTCCATCAAGCACTACAAGCACAAGTAACACCCCCTCACGGGTTCGTCACCAGCGGCAGCACGTGTCCCAGGAACGGGGTCGTCCGGCAATGCAGCACGGCAAGTACGGGTTCATCACGGGGTTCCTCGCGGCCCCGCTCGGGCTCTACGCACTCTTCGTCATCTGGCCGTTCATCCAGTCCATCTACTACTCGTTCACGGACTGGACCGGCCTGAGCCCCGAATTCAGCATGGTCGGTGCCGACAACTACACCCGGATGCTGCACGACGACATCTTCTGGAAGTCGTTGACGCACAGCCTGCTCTTCGCGCTGCTGCTGCCGCTGGTGACGATCGGCATGGCCCTGTTCTTCGCCTTCATGATCAATGTGGGCGGCCGGCGCCGGAGGGGCGGACCGGTGATATCCGGGGTCCGCGGCTCCGGTTTCTACAAGATCGTCTATTTCTTCCCGCAGGTGCTCTCGATCGCCATCGTCGCCCTGCTCTTCGCCTTCGCCTACAACCCCGACAGCGGCGCGATCAACTCGTTCCTGCGCGGCATCGGGCTGGGCGGCCTCCAGCCGCTGTGGCTGGGCGACCCGGACCTCGCGCTGTGGTGCGTGATGGCGGTGCTGGTCTGGTCCACGACCGGCTTCTTCGTCGTCCTGTTCTCCGCGGGCATGGCCTCGATCCCGGCCGAGCTGTACGAGGCGGCCCTGCTGGACGGGGCCGGCCGCGCCACCACCTTCTTCCGGGTCACCCTGCCGCTGCTGTGGGACACCGTGCAGTCCGGCTGGGTCTACATGGGCATCCTCGCGCTGGGCGCCGAGTCGTTCGCGGTCGTACAGATCATGACGACCGGTCCGGGCGGCCCCGACTACTCGACCACGGTGATGGTCCTCTACGTGTACCAGAAGGCGTTCCGGGACGGTCAGGCCGCCTACGCCACCACCATCGGTGTCGCCCTGCTGGTCGTCACGCTCGCGTTCGCCGCGATCGTGATGCGGCTGGGCCGCCGCGAGCGGCTGGAGTACTGAGACCCCATGAAGACCACGAAGACCACGAAGACCACCGACGCTCCCGCCCCGCCGCCCGCGCCCGTCGTGAAAACCCACGTGCCCCCCGCCCGCCCAGGAGCCCGCCGTACCGAGGGCACGGTCCTCAACGTCTTCTCCCACGGGGTGCTGGTCATCTGGGCGGTCATGGTCGTCCTGCCGCTGCTGTGGGCGGTGATGACCTCCTTCAAGGACGACAGCTCCATCTTCGGCTCGCCCTGGGCGCTGCCGGACAAGCTGCACTTCGAGAACTGGTCGCGCGCCTGGACCCAGGCGAACATGGGCGACTACTTCCTCAACACCGTTCTGGTGGTGGGTGGTTCGCTGATCGGCACCCTGGTGCTGGGCTCGATGGCGGCCTATGTGCTGGCCCGCTTCGACTTCCCGGGCAACCGCTTCATCTACTACCTGTTCGTCGGCGGCATGAGCTTCCCGATCATGCTTGCGCTGGTCCCGTTGTTCTATGTCGTGAACAGCATGGGCCTGCTGAACACGATCCACGGACTGATCCTGGTCTACATCGCCTACTCGCTGCCGTTCACGGTGTTCTTCCTGACCGCTTTCTTCCGCACCCTGCCCACCTCGGTGGCGGAGGCGGCCTTCGTCGACGGTGCCTCGCACTCCCGGACCTTCTTCCAGATCATGCTGCCGATGGCCAAGCCGGGCCTGATCAGCGTCGGCATCTTCAACTTCCTCGGCCAGTGGAACCAGTACATGCTGCCGACGGTGCTGAACACCGACCCGGACAAGAAGGTCCTCACCCAGGGACTCGTCCAACTCGCCGTCAGCCAGGGCTACAAGGGCGACTGGTCCGGCCTCTTCGCGGGCCTGGTGATGGCGATGCTCCCGGTGCTGGCCGCGTACATCGTCTTCCAGCGCCAGGTGGTGGCGGGACTGACGGCGGGGGCGCTGAAGTAGCTCCGGCCCGCGCCCCTGTCCCGCTTCGATCCTCCGACCGGCCCCGGTGTGCCCCACCGGGGCCGGTCCACGTCCGGACACCGATGGTCACTTTGCGATCGTTACCGATCACCACGCGCGAACCCTGTCGTCAGCCGGTGAAGCCACTCCTGGTCACAGCTCCGTCACGCGATGAAACCTCCTCCGGGGAGGAACGGCGGAACGCGGCGAGTGTCAGCGATTTCCGTCAAGGACTTGACTGCGGTTACCCCTTCAGCAGAGCTTGGAGTTCATAACTTGTAAGTGGCCCGGTTCCGCAGATGTGACCTGGGCCACGGGTGGCGATGGGGCCGCCCGCCTATGTCGGGAGTGGATGGGTCGATGGAGACTCCGGGGTCGCAGTCGTCGCTGCACCGAGCCAACCTGGAAAGAGTCGTACGGGCGGTGCGGCTGGCCGGGTCGCTCACGCAGGCGGAGATCGCCCGCGCGACCGGCCTTTCCGCCGCGACGGTCTCCAACATCGTCCGGGAGCTGAAGGACGGCGGGACCGTCGAGGTCACCCCCACCTCGGCCGGGGGGCGCCGGGCCCGCAGCGTGTCGCTGAGCGGGGACGCCGGGATAGTCATCGGCATCGACTTCGGCCACACCCACCTGCGCGTGGCGATCGGCAACCTGGCGCACCAGGTGCTGGCCGAGGAGTCCGAGCCGCTGGACGTGGACGCCTCCTCGACCCAAGGGTTCGACCGCGCCGAGGAGCTGGTCGACCGGCTGATCGCCGCGACCGGCGTGGACCGGGGCAAGGTGGCGGGCGTCGGGCTCGGCGTACCGGGCCCCATCGACGTGGAGTCGGGCACCCTGGGGTCCACCTCGATCCTGCCCGGCTGGGGCGGCACCCGGCCCGCCGAGGAGCTGCGCGAGCGGCTCGGCGTGCCCGTGCACGTGGACAACGACGCCAACCTGGGCGCCCTCGGCGAGCTGGTCTGGGGCAGCGGCAGGGGCGTCCGCGACCTGGCCTACATCAAGGTGGCCAGCGGGGTCGGGGCGGGCCTGGTGATCAACGGGCAGATCTACCGGGGACCGGGCGGCACGGCCGGCGAGATCGGCCACATCACCATCGACGAGTCGGGCCCGGTGTGCCGCTGCGGCAACCGTGGCTGCCTGGAGACCTTCACGGCCGCGCGCTACGTCCTGCCGCTGCTCCAGCCGAGTCACGGCACCTCCCTGACCATGGAGGGCGTCGTCCGGCTCGCCAGGGACGGGGACCCCGGCTGCCGCCGTGTCATCGCCGACGTGGGCCGGCACATCGGCAGCGGCGTGGCGAACCTCTGCAACCTGCTGAACCCCAGCCGGGTCGTCCTGGGCGGCGATCTCGCCGAGGCCGGGGAGCTGGTGCTGGCCCCCATCAGGGAGTCCGTGGGACGCTATGCGATCCCCAGCGCGGGGCGTCAACTGTCCGTACTTCCAGGGGCACTTGGGGGCCGCGCCGAGGTGCTCGGGGCGCTCGCGCTGGCGCTGAGCGAAATGGGCGATTCGACCCTGCTCGACGGCTCGGCCACGGCCTCGCTCCCCGTGGTCGCTCCTGTCTTCACTTAGATAACGGATGGCACCGTTGCCATCTCGTTAAGGATTTACTTCTTGACGCCGAACGCGTGGCCGAGTTGACTTCCAGCCACCTCGGCCGCAACGACGCGGCCTCGTCAGGGAGGTTTCTGAAGTGAACACGCGTATGCGTCGTGCGGCCTTCGCCGTTGCTGCTGGTGCCATGGCCGTCTCGCTCGCCGCCTGTGGCAGTGCCAAGGAGTCCGGCGGCGGTGCCGCCAAGTCCGAGGACAGCAAGAAGAAGGGCGACGCGATCACTGTCGGTCTGCTCCTGCCGGAGAACCAGACCGCGCGTTACGAGAAGTTCGACCGTCCGCTGATCGAGAAGAAGGTCTCGGAGCTGACGAACGGCAAGGGCAAGGTCGTCTACGCCAACGCCAAGCAGGACGCGACCCAGCAGAACCAGCAGGTCGACACCATGATCACCAACAAGGTGGACGTCCTGATCATCGACGCGGTGGACGCCGCTGCGATCAAGAACTCGGTGCAGAAGGCCAAGGACGCCGGCATCCCGGTCGTGGCCTACGACCGCCTGGCGCAGGGCCCGATCGACGCCTACACCTCGTTCGACAACGAGACCGTCGGCAAGACGCAGGGCGAGGCCCTCCTGAAGGCCCTGGGCTCCAAGGCCAAGTCCGGCAAGATCGTCATGATGAACGGCTCCTCCACGGACCCGAACGCCGCGCAGTTCAAGAAGGGCGCGCACGACGTCCTCGACGGCAAGGTGAACGTCGGGAAGGAGTACGACACCAAGGAGTGGAAGCCGGAGAACGCCAACTCCAACATGGAGGGCGCCATCTCGGCCCTGGGCAAGAAGAACATCGTCGGCGTCTACTCCGCCAACGACGGCATGGCCGGCGGTATCATCACCGCCCTCAAGGCCGCGGGCATCGCCGACGTCCCGGTCACCGGCCAGGACGCCGAGCTCGCGGGTGTGCAGCGGATCGTCGCCGGTTCGCAGTTCATGAGCGTCTACAAGCCGTACGCCCCGGAGGCCGACGCCGCCGCGGAGATGGCCGTCAACCTGGCGCAGGGCAAGTCGCTGGACACCGTCGCCAAGGACAAGGTCGACAGCCCCACCACCAAGGCCGTCCCGTCGATCCTGGTCCCGGTCACCTCGCTGACCAAGGACAACATCAAGGACACCGTCCTCAAGGACGGCGTCTACACGGTGAACGACATCTGCACCGCCCAGTACAAGGCCGCCTGCGCCAAGGCCGGCCTGAAGTAACCGACGGACCCCTTCTCCACCCCGCCGACCGGATTCCCGTCGGCGGGGAGGTGAGGACCGCTCAGGCTCCTCCGGCGCCCCGCGCACCACACAGCCCCGCAAGCTCGGCGCGGGGCGCCGGACGGAATTCCCCCAAACTTCTGCACAACCTCCCGCCGGGTCAGGCGGCGAAGGAGATGGTTCACGTGTCCGCTACGCCCGTGCTGGCGTTGCGCGGAGTCTCCAAGCGATTCGGTGCCGTCCAGGCGCTCACCGATGTCACGCTGGAGATCCACGCCGGTGAGGTGGTCGCCCTGGTGGGCGACAACGGTGCCGGAAAGTCCACGCTGGTCAAGACGATCGCCGGCGTGCACCCCATCGATGAGGGTGTCATCGAATGGGACGGCAAGACCGTCCAGGTCAACAAGCCGCACGACGCCCAGAACCTGGGCATCGCGACGGTGTACCAGGACCTCGCGCTGTGCGACAACATCGACGTCGTCGGCAACCTCTACCTGGGCCGGGAGATCCGCCGCGCGGGCGTCCTGGACGAGGTCGAGATGGAGCGGCGCTCGCGTGAGCTGCTGGACCAGCTCTCGATCCGCATCCCGAGCGTCCGTATCCCGATCGCCTCGCTCTCCGGCGGTCAGCGCCAGGTCGTGGCCATCGCCCGGTCCATGCTCGGCGAGCCCCGGCTCGTGATCCTCGACGAGCCCACCGCCGCGCTCGGTGTCGAGCAGACCGCCCAGGTCCTCGACCTGGTCGAGCGGCTGCGGGAGCGCGGCCACGCCGTGATCCTCATCAGCCACAACATGGCCGACGTCAAGGCGGTCGCCGACAAGGTGGCCGTGCTGCGCCTGGGCCGCAACAACGGCGTCTTCGAGGTCAAGTCGACCTCGCAGGAAGAGATCATCTCCGCCATCACCGGCGCCTCGGACAATGCCGTCACCCGTCGTGCGGCGCGCACCAATGGGGAGATCAAGAAGTGAGCATCGAGAAGACCTCCACGCCTCCGGGGGACGCCGCCCCCAAGCCGTCCGGTGACGCCGCCGCGGTGAACCCGGAGGCCGCCCCCGGCGCCGGTGTCGCCGTCGACCCCCGGCTGCTCGTGCGTGAGCAGGGACTCGCGGGCTACGTGGGCGAGTTCAAGCGCAAGATGAAGGCCGGCGACCTGGGCTCGATGCCCGTCGTGGTCGGACTGATCGTCATCTGGATCATCTTCCAGAGCCTGAACTCCAACTTCCTCACCGCGGGCAACCTCTCCGACATCTCCGTCGCCATGGTCGGCACGGGCATGATCGCCGTCGGCATCGTGTTCGTCCTGCTGCTCGGCGAGATCGACCTGTCGGTCGGCTCCCTCTCCGGTGTCGCGGGCGCCACCTTCGCGGTGCTCAACATCACCAACGGCATGAACGAGGTGCTGGCCTTCGTGCTGGCGATCCTCACGGGCACCGTCGCCGGTGCCATCCAGGGCTTCTTCTTCGCCAAGATCGGTGTGCCGGCCTTCGCCGTCACCCTGGCGGGGCTGCTGTTCTGGAACGGCCTGATGCTCAAGATCCTGGGCGACAACGGCACGATCAACCTGAACAGCGACGGGCTGGTCGCCAACCTGACCAGCTACTACTTCTCCGACGTGGCCGCCGCCTACGGTCTGGCCGCCGTGGTGACGGTGCTGTTCTTCGTCAGCTCCTTCCTCGGCAACAAGCGCCGCGACGCCGCCGGGGTGCCGTCGAAGCCGCTGAGCGAGATCGTCCTGCGCACCGTGCTGCTGGGCGTCCTCTGCTTCGCCGTGGCGATCGTGTTCAACCAGTACAAGGGTCTGCCGCTGGCGGTCGTGATCTTCGTCGCGGTCCTCTTCGTCACCGACTTCGTGCTGCGCCGCACGGCCTACGGCCGCAAGGTGTTCGCGCTCGGCGGCAGCGTCGAGGCGTCCCGCCGCGCCGGTATCAACGTGGACCTGGTCCGCATCTCGGTGTTCGCCATCTCCGGCACCTTCGCGGCGCTGGGCGGCCTGTTCATCGCCTCCAAGATCGCCTCGGCCAACCAGGGCGCGGGCGGCGGTGACCTGCTGATGAACGCCATCGCGGCGGCCGTCATCGGCGGTACGTCCCTCTTCGGCGGCCGCGGCCGCACCTGGAACGCGCTCCTCGGTGTGCTGGTCATCATCTCGATCCAGTACGGCCTGGCCCTCCAGGGCATCCCCTCACCGGTGCAGTACATGATCACCGGTGGAGTCCTGCTGGCGACCGTCGTCATCGACGCGGTGACCCGCAAGACCCAGAAGTCGGCCGGCCGCGCGTAAGCTCGGCAGGCACTGGGGGCCCGGCGCGACGGAGCGTCGGGCCCCCTGTATTTCCCCTGGCCACACCCCCGCTCATCGGGGGTGGGGCCGTTCGCATGACCCGTGGGGGAACCCGGGGGGCACCGCCCGGCCACCGGCAGGCGGAGGGGAACATTAGACTCATCAAGCCCGGCAACAGCTCGATCAGCTCATACTTGCAAGGAGGCACGGGTGCCGCTGCTGACCCGCATCACGGGACCGCGCGATCTGGACCGGCTCAGCCTGGAGGAGCTGAACCAGCTTGCGGAGGAGATCCGGACCTTCCTCGTCGAGGCCGTGTCCAAGACCGGCGGTCACCTCGGCCCGAACCTCGGTGTGGTGGAGCTGACCATCGCCCTGCACCGCGTCTTCCACTCGCCCGCCGACAAGGTGCTGTGGGACACCGGACACCAGTCCTACGTCCACAAGCTCCTCACCGGGCGCCAGGACTTCTCCCGCCTGAAGATGAAGGGCGGCCTCTCCGGCTACCCGGCGCAGAGCGAGTCCGAGCACGACGTCATCGAGAACAGCCACGCCTCCACGGTGCTCGGCTGGGCCGACGGCATCGCCAAGGCCAACGAGCTGAAGAAGTCCGACGACCGCGTCGTCGCGGTCATCGGTGACGGCGCGCTGACCGGCGGCATGGCCTGGGAGGCGCTGAACAACATCGCCGAGGCCAAGGACCGCCCGCTCGTCATCGTCGTCAACGACAACGAGCGCTCCTACGCGCCCACCATCGGCGGCATGGCCAACCACCTGGCCACCCTGCGCACCAGCGACGGCTACGAGCGCTTCCTCGCCCGGACCAAGGACCTCCTGGACCGCACCCCGGTCGTCGGCCGCCCGCTCTACGACACCCTGCACGGCGCCAAGAAGGGCCTGAAGGACTTCATCGCGCCGCAGGGCATGTTCGAGGACCTCGGCCTGAAGTACGTCGGCCCGATCGACGGCCACGACATCGAGGCGCTGGAGTCCGCGCTCGCGCGCGCCAAGCGGTTCGGCGGCCCGGTCATCGTGCACTGCCTCACCGAGAAGGGCCGCGGCTACCAGCCCGCCCTCCAGGACGAGGCCGACCGCTTCCACGCGGTGGGCAAGATCCACCCCGACACCGGCCTGCCCATCGCCTCCTCCGGCGCCGACTGGACCTCCGTCTTCGGCGAGGAGATGGTGAAGCTCGGCGAGGAGCGCGAGGACATCGTCGCCATCACCGCGGCCATGCTCCAGCCGGTCGGCCTGGACAAGTTCGCCAAGCGCTTCCCGGAGCGGGTCTACGACGTCGGCATCGCCGAGCAGCACGGCGCCGTCTCCGCCGCCGGCCTGGCCCACGGCGGGGTGCACCCCGTCTTCGCGGTGTACGCCACCTTCCTCAACCGCGCCTTCGACCAGGTCCTGATGGACGTCGCCCTGCACAAGTGCGGCGTGACCTTCGTCCTCGACCGCGCCGGTGTCACCGGCACCGACGGCGCCTCCCACAACGGCATGTGGGACATGTCCATCCTCCAGGTCGTCCCCGGCCTGCGCCTGGCCGCGCCGCGCGACGCCGACCAGGTCCGCGCCCAGTTGCGCGAGGCCGTCGCCGTCGAGGACGCGCCGACCGTGGTCCGCTTCTCCAAGGGCGCCGTCGGCCCCGCCGTACCGGCCGTGCGCCGGGTGGGCGGCATGGACGTGCTGCGCGAGCCGGGCACCGAGCGTCCCGACGTGCTGCTGGTCTCCGTGGGCGCGCTCGCCCCGATGTGCCTGGAGATCGCCACGCTGCTCGACAAGCAGGGCATCTCCACCACCGTCGTCGACCCCCGCTGGGTCAAGCCCGTCGACGAGGCCATGGCCCCGCTCGCCGAGCGGCACCGGGTCGTCGTCACCGTCGAGGACAACAGCCGCGTCGGCGGTGTCGGCTCCGCGATCGCCCAGGCGCTGCGCGACGCGGGCGTGGACGTGCCGCTGCGCGACTTCGGCATCCCGCCCCGCTTCCTCGACCACGCCTCGCGCGCCGAGGTCATGGCCGAGATCGGGCTGACCGCCCCGGACATCGCCCGCCAGGTCACCGGTCTGGTCGCCAAGATCGACGGCCGCTTCGGCCAGAGCGCCGACGCCATGGACCCGGTGGAGTCCGCGCGCGACTGACCACCCGATCGCCGTAGCCTCCGGGCCGGTTCCGCCGCCTTCTCAGGTGGCGGAACCGGCCCGCTTGCGTGAATCTGCCAATGCCGGGGCACACGCACCCCGTCCCTCTCGACCATGTCGAGGACGACAAGCGTGGGAGGTAGGCACGTGAGCACGCTCTTCCGTACGAAGAACGTCGAGCAGTCCATCCGGGACACCGAGGAACCGGAGCATTCGCTCAAGAAGTCCCTCTCCGCCCTCGACCTGACCGTCTTCGGTGTCGGTGTCGTCATCGGCACCGGCATCTTCGTGCTGACCGGCCAGGTGGCCAAGAACACCGCCGGTCCCGCGGTGGCCATCTCCTTCGCCGTCGCCGGTGTGGTCTGCGGTCTCGCCGCACTCTGCTACGCCGAGTTCGCCTCGACGGTCCCGGTGGCCGGATCGGCGTACACCTTCTCCTACGCCTCGCTCGGTGAGCTGCCCGCCTGGACCATCGGGTGGGACCTGGTGCTGGAGTTCGCGCTCGGCACGGCGGTGGTGGCGGTCGGCTGGTCCGGGTACATCCGCTCGCTGTTCGACAGTTGGGGCTGGCACCTGCCGGAGTACCTGTCCGGCCGGGACGGCGCCACCGGGTTCGGCTTCGACATCCTCGCCGCCGCGCTGGTGCTGCTGCTGACCTGTGTGCTGGTGGTCGGCATGAAGCTGTCCGCGCGGATCACGTCGGCCGTGGTCGCCATCAAGGTCGTCGTCGTCCTCATCGTGATCGTGGCGGGCGCCTTCTTCGTGACCGGCGACAACTACAAGCCGTTCGTCCCGCCGGCCCAGCCGCAGGATGCGGGCGGGGACCTCGCGGCGCCGCTCATCCAGCTCATGTTCGGCTGGGCACCGGCCAACTTCGGCGTGATGGGCATCTTCACCGCCGCCTCGGTCGTGTTCTTCGCGTTCATCGGCTTCGACATCGTCGCCACCGCCGCCGAGGAGACCCGCAACCCGCAGCGGGACATGCCGCGCGGCATCCTCGGCTCGCTCCTGATCTGCACGGTGCTCTACGTGGCGGTGTCCCTGGTCGTCACCGGCATGCAGAAGTACACCGAGCTGTCGGTGGAGGCACCGCTGGCGGACGCCTTCAAGTCGCTCGGGCATCCCTGGTACGCGGGCATCATCAGCTTCGGCGCCGCCATCGGCCTGACCACGGTGTGCATGATCCTGCTGCTCGGCCAGACGCGCGTGTTCTTCGCCATGAGCCGCGACGGACTGCTGCCCCGCTTCTTCTCGCGCGTCCACCCGCGCTTCCGCACCCCGCACCGGCCGACCATCCTGCTCGGCGTGATCATCGCCGTCATCGCGGGCTTCACCAGCCTCAGCGAGCTGGCCGAACTGGTCAACATCGGCACCCTGTTCGCGTTCATCGTGGTCGCGATCAGCGTGATCATCCTGCGCCGCACCCGCCCCGACCTGCCCCGCGCCTTCCGTACCCCGTGGGTCCCGGTGCTGCCGATCCTGTCGGTGTGCGCCTCGCTGTGGCTGATGCTGAATCTGCCCACCGAGACCTGGCTGCGGTTCGCCATCTGGATGGCGATCGGCTTCGTCGTCTACTTCCTCTACGGCCGCACGCACAGCCGGCTCGCCCACAAGGAGCAGCCGTCCGAGGCCCCGAAGGCCCCCTGAGCCGGGCGCCGGTCCGCCGCCGGGCGGCGCCTCAGCCGAGGGCCGTACGCGGACCGGCGACGTCGGCGCCCAGTGCGCCGACCCGGCGCCGCAGTTCGCGGTCGGCGGTCACCACCAGCCGGTCCCGGTCGTCGGACCCGGCGACCAGCTCCACGATCCAGTCGTCCCCGCTGCCCGGCGCGGACTCCACCCGCACCCCCGGCACGGACTCCACCCCGCGCGCCGCACCCTCCACCACCAGCACGATCTCCGTGGGGTCCGTCCGGCCGGGCAGCCCGTCGCTGGCCAGCCGGTCCCGCAGCCGCTCGGCGGCCCCCTTGCGGTCCTTCCACCAGCCGTCCGGGCGCGAGCCCATCACATTGGCGCAGTCCACGATCGCCAGCAGGGGATCGTCCTGATCCGGAACACCGTGTACGTCGTCCATGGGCCCAGGGTCCCACGCCTGTCCCCAGGGGGCGCGGGACAGCTCCCTGACCGGGCCGTTTATGGTGATTCCGTGAACGGCGACTGGCTCATACGCGGCCGCGACGGCCGGCTCGGTGTCTACCGGCTCTCGAAGGACGCCGTCCTGTGCCGGGCGGAACGCGGACCCGGCGGCGTCTGGAGCGCACCGCGCAAGGTGGGCGGCGAACAGCGACTGCATCCCGTCCTGGCCCTCGGCCAGGGCGCCGACGGCTATGCCCATCTCGTCTCCTGGCGCCCCACGGCGCAGGGCGAGGCCGGCCTGGTGCACTCGACCCACTTCCGCGCCCATCTCGCCCCGCTCGACTGGACCCCCATCGGCCACCCGGACAAGAAGGGCCCGCGCACCGGCACCCCCGCCGTCGCCGTGGACCCCCAGGGTCGCGCCCATGTCTTCGTCCGCAACGACAGCGGCGGGGTGAGCATGGCCGTCCAGAAGGAGAAGGGCGGCTGGGAGCCCTGGAAGGACCTCAAGGGCCACGACGTCCAGGACGGTATGGCGGCGGTGACGGGGGAGTCCGGCCGGATCGAGCTGTACGCGGCGGTGCCCGGCGGCATCCTGCACTGGCGCCAGGAGAAGGCGGGCGGCGAACCGGTCCTGAAGGAGGCCCTGGAGACCGCGGTCCGCCCCGGCACCCTGTCCGCGCTGGCCACGTCCCCGCAGTACACGACCCTCTTCTACGCGGACGACTCCGGCACCCTGTGCGCCTGGCGCCCCGGCGCCGAGCCGACGGCGCTGCTGCCCGCCGCCGGTCCCGGGCCGGTGGCCGCCGTCCGCTGCACCCTCGACGGCCACGACTGCACCCTGCTCGCCCAGCGCACCGCGAACTCCCGGGTGGCGTTCGCCGCGTACCCCTCGGAGTCCGAGTCGGCCGGTGCCTGGTGGACCGAGTCGGGCCCGCGGCTGGCCGAAGACGCGGTGGTGTCGCTCGCGACGGACGAGCACGGCCGTACGGTCGCGGCCGCGCTGTCCCCGGCCGACGGGAGACTGCTGCTGACCCGCCGCAAGGACGAGCCGGGTCTCGCGCTGGAAGCCTGGCGCGAGGTCTGAGCGGGCCGGGGCCGTGTGAAGGACCGCGCCTTCACACGGCCCGCCGGGATCAGGGGGTGTCGCCGCCCCGCGCCGGGGACTTCTTGGCCGAGTCGGGAATGGTCCCGTCGGTGCGCAGCGCCTTCCACAGCTCCTTGGCCTGCGGTTCGGCGGCCACGACCCGGTTGGGGTCCTGGGGGTCGTAGCGCACCGGCAGCATGATCGTCTCCATGGTGGCGGGGTCGAGGCCGTTCATGCTGCGGCTGAACTCCGCCAGCTTGGTGAGGGAGTCGAGCCCGGAGTCGGCGGTGAGCGACGCCGTGAGCTTGTCGGCGACCGTGTACGCCTTCGTGGGGCTGCCCAGCAGGTCCTGCTTCTTGATCTCGGAGAGGAGGGAGATCAGGAACTTCTGCTGGAGTCCGATGCGCCCGAGGTCGCTGCCGTCGCCGATGCCGTGCCGGGTGCGGACGAACTGGAGGGCCTGCTCGCCGGTCAGCCGGGTGGTGCCCGCCTTCAGGTCGAGCCCGCTGGAGGAGTCGTGGATGTCGCGGTCCACGGTGACGGGCACGCCGCCCATCGCGTCCACCAGCCCCTGGAAGCCGGCGAAGTCGATCTCCACGAAGTGGTCGAGACGCACGCCCGACATCTGCTCGACCGTCTTGACGACACAGGCCGGACCGGCCACCGAGTAGACCGAGTTGAACATGACGCGCCCGGCGGAGGGCAACTGCTTGCCGCTCCGGCTCGTGCACTCGGGCCGGGTCACGAGGGTGTCGCGCGGGATGCTGATCGCGACGGCCTTCTTCCGGCCCTCGGGTATGTGGATCACCAGCGCGGTGTCGGAGCGGGCTCCGGAGACGCTGCCGGTGTGCAGGGCCGCGTTGGCGCCGGAGCGCGAGTCGGAGCCGAGGACGAGCAGGTTCTGCCCGGAGGTCGGGAGCTTCTCCGGCCGGTCGTCACCGATGGCCCGGTCGAGGTCGACGCCCTTGATGTTGGAGTCGAGGCTGTCGTACATCCAGTAGCCCGTGCCGCCCGCGGCGACCAGGACGACGGCGAGGGCGATGAGGATCTTCCGGCCGGTGCGGCGTTTGCGCTTCGGGGCCTCTTTGGTACCGGGTCCGGCGGGCGTGCCGGGTGCACTGTGCTGGGGCGTCGAGACGTGACTCATCCTGCTTCGAGTTCCTCGTGGGTCATGCCCCGCAGGGCGTGGAAGTGGCGTGGGGACGCGGAAGATTGACTGATCCTGTAGGAAAAGTGAGGCATCTGTAAACATCCGGTGGTCGATGCGCCCACTGTGCTAGCGCCCTTGATCGCAAATGATCAGTACGAGAGGTGATCAATGCGTCGCGCAATGTCGTGCGAGGTGCGAGCGGGTGAGTGCCGTGCCGTGTTCAAAGCTGCCACTCGCGGCATCAACCCCCTTGTCGGACTTGGGTTCTGAGTCCCCGGTGCGCCCGTTCGGCGCCGGGTTACGCAGACATGAGCGCCGAAGTCGGCAGAAGGTTGTACGGAAGGGCTGTGATCAACCTCGCCGTGCATGGAGGGTGATCACGCGTCGAGATTTAGTTGAACGGTTGTTAAAGTTCACCATCTCATGTGGCGGTTCTGTGAAACCGCAGGTACGTACATGGGAAACCCCGTCGCAGCTCTTCGCGCCACGGGAGAACTATGTCCATTCCGGTGCGTATCTGAGGGGTTATGGCCGAGCTGTCGCTGCGGGCGGTACAGAAGCTGACCTGTAAGAAGCGCGATGCCTGGTGGACCGTGTTCCTGGTCGACCCGATGGCCACGCGCCTGCTGATGGTGGTGGCCCGCTTCCGGTTCATCACCCCCGACGGGGTCACCTGGGCCGCCCTCTTCGTCGGACTCGCCTCGGCGGGCTTCTTCCTGAAGGGCGACACCACCTCCCTCGTCATCGGCGCGCTGCTCTACCACTTCAGCTTCGTCCTCGACTGCATCGACGGAAAGCTGGCCCGCCTCAAGGGCAACGGCTCGGTCTTCGGCGGCTGGCTCGACTACGTCTTCGACCGCATCCGCGTGCTGGCCTGCGCCCTCGCGCTGATGGGCGGTCAGTATCTGCGCACCGACGACCCGCGCTTCCTGCTGGCCGCGATCGGCGTCGTCTTCCTCGACATGCTGCGCTACCTGGACGCCCTGCAGATCTACAAGATGCGCCAGTCCATGCGCGCCAAGCTCGAACGGACCGCGGCGGAGCGGGCCGCGGCCGAGCGCGCCGAGCGTGACGCCCGCGGCGAGGGCCGGCTGGTCTTCATGGAGGACCTGCTGCGCGACAACCCGGCCACCTCCGTGGAGACACTCCGCGCGGAGGCCGAGGCCCCGGTCGTCGACCTGCACGAGCAGTTCCGGGACCAGTTCCCCTGGTACACCCGCGTCCGCCGGGCCATGCTGCGCACCCGGATACGTCCGCACCTGTTCAGCGGCATCGAGTTCCAGATGTTCGTGTTCATCGTCGGCCCGCTGCTCGGCCGCATCCTGTGGACCACCGCCGCCTCGGCCGCCTTGCTGCTGGCCTTCGAGCTGTTCATCATGTACAAGTTCTGGCTCTCCACGCGGGACTTCAACCGGGTCGTACGGGACATGGCGACCACGCCGTCCGCCGCCGCCCCGGACCCCGCGGCCGCCTGGACCGGGCCCGCCTCCGTCCCCGCCTGGACCACGCCCGACGTCCCGCTCGCCGCGGGCATCCCCGGCCAGGCGCAGCACGGGGTGGAGGACCGCTTCCCGTCCCGCGAGGAACGCCTCGGCTTCCCGCACCACGAGCAGTACCAGCAGTACGAGTCCTACGAGCAGTACCAGCCGCACCACGAGCACCACGAGCAGTACCAGGACCACACGTCGTACGAGCCGTATCAGCAGCCCTCCGAGCCGGCCCACGCCTCCTGGTTCGAGCCCTACGGCGATCCCCACCCCGACCCGTACGCCCAGCACCCGTCCCCGCAGTACCCCGAGTACCCGACCCGGCCCCACGCCCAGCCTCAGCCCTGGGCGGACGGGGGATTCGCGCGATGAACGAACCGAACGCAGCCACCGCACCCGCCACGCTTCCGGAGCCCCCCGCGCGGGGGGCTCTCGCCACCGTGGACACGCTCACCTACACCGACGCCTCCGCGTACACCGTCACGGTCGTGGTCGCCGCCTACAACGCGAGCGCCACCCTCGACCGGGCCCTGCGGTCCGCGCTGAGCCAGACCCACCGCAACCTGGAGGTGCTGGTCCTGGACGACGCGTCCACCGACGGCACCCTCGCGGTCGCCCACCGGTACGCGGAGAAGGACCCCCGGGTCCAGGTCGTGGTCCGTACCCGCAACAGCGGCGGCGTGGGCTCCCCGCGCAACCACGGCATCGAGATCGCCACCGGCCAGTACCTGATGTTCCTCGACGCCGACGACGAACTGCCGCACCGGGCCTGCGAGACGCTGCTCGCCTCCGCGCTGGCCACCGGCGCCGACATCACCGCCGGACGGGCGATCCGCGTCAACCTCGACAAGGGCGAGAACACCGTCTGGCAGCCGCAGCTCTACGGCGCCGACCGCACCGTGGAGGGCGGCCTCACGGCCATGCCCGAGCTGTTCGAGGACCCCATCGCGGCGGCCAAGCTGTACCGCACGGAGTTCCTGCACGAGCACGGCATCCGCTTCCCGCAGGGCGTCCACTTCGAGGACACCTACTTCTCCACCCTCGCCTCCTACTTCGCCGGTACCATCAGCCTGCTCACCACCCCGGTCTACCGGTGGATCTGGGAGCGCGAGTCGGACACCCCGTCGCTGACCAACCGGCGCGGCGAACTGCGCAGCATCCGCGACCGGGTCCTCGTGCACCAGTGGACCGACGACTTCCTCGCCCGGCAGGGCGCCGACGAGCTGATCGCCCGCAAGGCGGCCAAGTTCCTCTCCCACGACCTCGGGCTGTACATGGGCCCCCTGCGCGCGGGCGACGACGCCTACCGCGAGGGCTTCCTGCGCGCCACGGGGCCCTATCTGCGCACGCTTCCCGACGACTGCTGGGACCTGTGCGGACCGCTGGAGCGGGTGCGTGGCTTCGCGCTCATGCAGGGCCGGCCGGACCTGGCGCTGACCGCCGCCGACTTCACCCAGCGGCGCCCGGTGCTCAGCTCCGACCTGGTGGAGCGCGACGGCAAGGTCTTCTGGTCCGGCTCGCTGCTCGGCCGCCCGGACGCCGAGCGCTTCCTCGACGTCACCGACCTGGACCTGACCGGCGGCCGGCTCTCGGACGCCCGGCTGTTCAACCAGGCCACCCGGCTGGAGATCACCGGCGGCGAACTCCACCTCACGGGCTTCATCCGCAACCAGTTCGGCCGGATCGGCGCCAAGGACAAGCTCGAACTCGTCGCCGTGCTGCGCTGCCGGGGCCCGAAGACCGACCACACCTTCCCGGTCACCGGCATCGAGGTGGACGAGGAGCACATCCGCTACCACGCCACGATCTCCCTGGACACGACCCTCGGCGCCTCCGAGCGCGCGGCGGTGTGGAACCTGCTCGTCCAGGTGCGGCACGCGGGGGAGCGCGCGACCACGGCGGTCTGCGTGCGCGGCGTCGACATCGAGGCGGAGCGCTTCACCGGCGGCGCGGGCACGTACGAGATGTACGAGACCGTCAGCGGCAACCTCGCCCTGCGCCCGGAGACCAGGGAGCAGCAGTCCCGGACCGACCGGCGCGGCACGCCCTGGACCTGGTGGACCGGACAGCGGCTGCCGGAGCCGTTCGCCCGCCGTGAGCGCTTCGGTGCCGCCGTGGTCGTCCACTGCCACAACGACGAGTACAACCTGCCCGAGTTCCTCGGCTCGCTCGACACCCAGCGCGACTTCGCGGGCACCCAGGTGGTGCTGGTGGACGACGGCTCCACCGATGCCACCGCCCACCAGATCGAGGAGTTCGCGGCGCGCTGGCCGAACGTCACGGTCGTCTCCCAGATCGCCATGGGGATGCGCGCCGCGTTCGACCACGGGCTGCGCCACGTGACCGCGCCGTACGTCATGTTCGCCCGCGCCCGCGACATCCTCGGCCAGGACAGCGTGCACCGGCTGCTGCACGCCGCCCGCGCCGCCAAGGCGGACGTGGTGGTGGGCCGCAGCGACAACTTCCCCGAGCCGAGCCGGGCCGACGGCGAGGCGTGGGCGCGCTACTTCGGGCCGACGCCCGCCGAGGTGGAGCGGCTCCGCGACGCGCCGTACCTGGTGTTCTCCACCAGTCTGAGCGCCAAGCTGCTGCGCACCAGCCTGGTCCGCGAGGAGCGGCTGCGCTGCGGGCAGGGCCCCGGCTTCGAGGACGCCTGGCTGGCCGTGCCCGCCCTGCTGCACGCCCGCCGGGTGACCATCGCGCCGGACGTCACCTGTTACGAGCGCGACGGCGAGCAGCACGACTCGCTCTTCGACCTGCCGTGGAACGACCCGGTCAAGACGCAGGAGCTGATCCGGCTGTGCCGGTACGTCCTCAGGCGGGCCGCGGGCCTCGACCCGCGCACCCTGCGTCTGGCCCAGCGGTTCGTGGTGCGCACCTTCCAGCCGTATCTGCGCAACCTGCACCGCATCATGAGCCGCGCCGAACTCGCCACCGTCTTCCCGGCGTTGTGCCAGGTCTACGCGGACATCCCGGACGACCTGGTCCTGCAGTACGCCACGGCGGGGCTCGCGCGCACCCAGCACCACGCGGTGCGCACGGCGAACCTCGACCTGTTCTGCGACCCGTACACCGCGCCCGACTTCCGGCCCCACCTCCATCTGGACGAGCAGGGCCTGTTCCGCAGGCTCGACGTGGACCGGGCGGACACCGCGCTGCTGCGTGTGGACCGGCACCGGTTCGTGCTGGAGACCTGCCACGTCGAGGCGGAGCAGATCGTCTTCGAGGGCCTGATGGTCCTCTCGGGCGTCGACATCTCCCATCTCTTCGACAACCGGCTCGAACTCGTCCTCTCCGACGGCAGCACCGAGAAGGCCGTGCCCGTCGGCCAGGTGTACCGGCGCGACCGCTGGCGCACGCGCAAGGAGCAGGACTGGTACAGCGGCTGGCGTGCCGTCGTGCGGCCCGAGGACTTCGGCTCGCTGGACAACCGCGACCTCACGCTCACCCTGCGCGTGCACGACGGCGACCGGCACCTGGACGCCCCGGTGGACTCGCGTCAGATGCTGCACCGCTTCAAGGGCGTGCACCGCGCGGGCCGGGCCACCGTGATCCTGGACATCGACGCCGACGAACAGATCACGCTGCGCCGGGTCGCCGGTGCGGGCAAGCGGCTCACCCATAAGACGAAACGTTTCTTTACCGCGTTCCGCATGGCCCTGCCCGGCCGCCCCGGCTGGCGCACCCGGATGCTCTACTGGCTCTTCCATCCCTGGCTGCGCGGCAAGGACATCTGGATCATCGGTGAGCGCGAGGACACCGCGCAGGACAACTCGTACCACCTGTTCAAGTGGATCCGGACCAACGAGCGCCGGCGCAGGGTGTACTACGCCAT
The DNA here is from genome assembly GCF_022846655.1 of Streptomyces seoulensis. NCBI lineage: Bacteria > Bacillati > Actinomycetota > Actinomycetes > Kitasatosporales > Streptomycetaceae > Streptomyces > Streptomyces seoulensis. The sequence goes on along the minus strand of NZ_AP025667.1, from coordinate 4,577,009 downwards.
CAACGGCACCGCCGCCGACCGCGCCAAGGTGGCCCCCATGGGCCGGGTGATCGACCGCCTGTCCTGGAGGTACCGGGTCTACCTGCTGCACGCGAGTAGGCTGATCAACGCCTACGACCTGGAGGCCTACCTCGGCTTCCCCGGCCTGTCCAAGCGCGCCTTCCTCACCGGCTACGGCGATCTGCTGCGCTACAAGCGGGTCTTCCTCCAGCACGGCGTGGTCTACAACGACGTGGCACCCTCCATCCATGCCCAGGTCACCAACGTCGACATGGTGCTGACCACCGGACGCAGCGAACGCGCCTACTACGCCGAGCACTGCGGCTACGGCTACGACCGCGTCGCCGCCACCGGCCTGCCGCGCTTCGACGCGCTGGAGCCGGTGCGCGGACCGCGCCGCGTCCTGGTCATGCCCACCTGGCGGCGCGACATCGTGGCGCCCTCGTACAACAAGGCGGCCAAGCCGGAGATCCCGTTCGCGGCCTCCGAGTACTACCGCTTCTTCTCGGCGCTGCTGCGCGACGAGCGGCTGCTCGCGGCGCTCCAACGGCACGACGTGCAGCTTGAGTTCATGCCGCACTACGAGATCCGGCCGTATCTGAAGCACTTCCGTATCGACCATCCGTCGATCACGGTCTCCACCACCGGGCGCGACGTCCAGCTCGCGATGCGCGAGTGCTCGATGCTCGTCACCGACTATTCGTCGGTGTTCTTCGACGTGGCCTACATGGGCAAGCCGATCGTCTACACCAACTTCGACGACGAGAGCTTCTACAGCAAGCACTACAAGCGCGGCTACTTCGACCTGGGCCGGGACGGCTTCGGTCCCGCCTGCGCCACCGTGGACCAGGCGGTCGAGGAGATCATCGGCTCCATCGAGCGCGGCTTCGAGGTCGAGCCGCAGTACCGGCGCCGTGCGGAGGAGTTCTTCGTCCTGCGCGACACCAACAACTGCCGCCGCGCCTATGACGTGATCGCCAGCATGGACGCCGCCATGGCGGGCGACACCGGGCAGCCCTCCGCGCCGCTCGTCATGGGCCGCCCGGAACCACAGCAGGTGGGGAGGTGAGGGGATGACGGCGCCCAGGATCTTCCTCGCGGGCGACTCCGGGACGGCCGCCCGCCGGCGCGACGAGGCCCCGCTGGCGGGCTGGGGGCAGGCACTGCCGCTGTTCCTCACGGGGGCCGAGGTGACCGACGCGGCGCGCCCCGGCGCGAGTTCGCGCACCTTCGTGGAGTCCGGCGCGCTGGCGGCGGTCCTCGACGGGATCGCCCCCGGTGACCTGCTGCTCGTCAGCTTCGGACTCAACGACGTCCACACCGACGACCCGCGCGGCACCGAGCCCTTCGACGACTACCAGCGCTCCCTGCGCGCGCACGTCCACGGTGCCCGCGACCGGGGCGCCCACCCCGTGCTGGTCACCGCCTACGAGCGCCGTCTCTTCGACGACCAGGGCAACCTGCTCCGGCCGCTCGGGATGTACCACGCCGCCGTGCGCGAACTGGGCGCGAGCCTGTGCGTACCCGTGATCGACCTGGGGGAGTGGAGCGCCGTCCAGTGGCGCCGCGCGGGCGACCTGGGCAGCCGCGCCTTCTTCGCCCACCTCGAACCCGGCGAGCACCCGGCCCACCCCGACGGCCTGCGGGACAACACCCACCTCAGGGAGCGGGGGGCCGTCGAGTGCGCCCGCTTCGTGGCGGCCGAGCTGAACCGGCAGGGGCTGCTCGCCCCGGAGCACCTGCGCGGCCTCGACGCCCCGGTGCCGCTGGAGTCGGTGCCCTACAAGGAGAACCCGGCGGCGGACCACCTGGAACTCCGATGAACGACCTCCATCCCCTGGCCCTCGCGCACGTCACCCACCCCGGCGCCCCGGAGTCCCTCGGCACCCTGCGCCTCGTCGCGGACGCGGACCCGGCCCTGCCCGTCACCCCGGGCCAGGAGATCACCCTCTCCCTGACCCTCAGCCCGGCCGAGGGCGCCTACCGCACCTACGGCTACCTCATCGACGACTCCCTCACCCCGGCCGCCGCGATGCTCCGCCACCCCGGCCTGAGCCTGCTGGCGAACGGGCGGTACGCCACCTACGTCAGCGCGGGGGACGAGTCGCGCACCGTGAGCTGCGTGGTCCGCGTCGACCCCGAGGCGCCCGACGGTGCCACGGTGCTGCCCCGGATCGTCGTCGGCGTGATGGCCGCGGAGGGGGACCGGCTGGTCTCCTCGGCCGCGGTCTCGGACACCGGCTTCCGGGTGCGCCGCCACTGGCTGCCCGGCCAGTGCGTCACCCTGCGACCGGGCGGCCGCGCCCTGCTGCCCGCCGGGCACACGCCGGTCCCCGGCCTGCGCCTGATCGCCGTCGGCCGCGCCCGGCACGGCCTTTTGACCTACGCGCCGGACGGCGGCGTCGGCTACCAGGCACACCCCGAACACCTCGGCTACGACCGCTTCGAGCTGGCCTTCGAGGGCGAGGACGGGCACCGGGTGTGGTCCGAGGTGACCGTGCACGTCGGCGACCTGGGCGCCTCGCCGGGCGCGCTGGCCGTCCATGGCTAGCGTCCGCCGCCCGTGGGCCACGGGCGGCGTCGTCGCGCTCGCGCTGACCCTGGCCGGCTGCACGACACCGGCCGCCGTCTCCCCGGCGCGGTCGGCCCCGGCGTCCTCGGCGGCTTCCGGCTCGGAGACCCCCGGCCCTGCCGGACCCGGTCCGGCCCCCTCCGCTCTCCCGGCGGGCTTCGGCTTCCGGCAGCTCACGCGGAGCCTCGGGCCGGGGGCGCCCGTGCGGCTGACCGTGCTCAGCATCGCGCCCGACGCCCACGTGCGCGTCACCGGCGTGCACGGCGCCGACCTGACCCGTGCCGACACCGTGCGCACCCTGGCCGACCGGTCCGGCGCGCTCGCCGCGATCAACGGCACCTATTTCGACATCCGCACCGGTCACCATCACTCCGGCTACGAGGGCGACCCCATCGGGCTGTACGCGGAACACGGCCGCGTGCTCAGCGAGGCGGTCGACGGCCGCCCCGCCCTCCTCCTCGGCCACACCGGCGGGCGCCCCGAAGCCCGCGTGGCCGAGGTGTCCACCAGGGGACGGCTGCGCGCGGCGGACGGCGCGGTCCGGGAACTCGACGGTGTCAACCGGGTACCCGGCCGCATCCTCGGCTGCGGAGGAACCGGCGGGGACCGCCTCGCCACCACGGGGCGCCCGCAGGAGAAGCCGTTCGAGGGGTTGTGCACCGACCCGGACGAGGTGGTCTCCTTCGCCCCCGAGTGGGGCGGCGACACCCCGCCCGGCACCGCGGGCAGCACGGAGGCGCTACTCGCCGCCGACCGGACCGTGCTCCGCCTGCGCACCCCGGCGGGCGGCCCGCTGCCCGAGGGCGGCAGCGCGCTCTACGGCATCGGCACGGGCGCCGCGTGGCTGCGCGCGCACGCGGTGCCGGGCACGCGGATGGCCGTCTCGGAGCGGATCACCGACCCGGCGGGCCTTCCCCTGCCCGGACCCGTGGACACCGCGGTGGGCGGCAGCGCCCGGCTGCTGCGCGCCGGCGCGTTCGACCCGGCTGCCGCCACGCTGCTCGGGCCGCGCCGGGAACCGCGCACCGTGGCGGCCGTCACGGCCGACGGCACGCTGCTGCTGATCGCCGTCGACGGGCGCGCCCGCCACGAGAGCGTGGGCGCGACCCCGGCCGAGACGGCCCGGCTCGCGCTGTCCCTCGGCGCGGTGGACGCGGTCAACCTGGACGGCGGCGGCTCCACCTCGGCGGTGCTCCGGGGCCGGCTGCGCAACAGCCCCCGCGACACCGAGGACGGCCCGGTGCGCGAACGCCCGGTCGCGGACGGACTCGTCGTTCTGCCGGGCGGTCCCGCGGGGTGACGTACCGCCCGGCCGTCCACATGTGACGTGACGTCAGATCGTGATCGACCCGGCCGACGCGGAGAACAGCGCCCCGCCCGTACTCATCGAGATGTACATCTCGTACTCACCGGCCGCCGCCTCCGGCAGTGTGACGCCCTTGTACCCCGAGGTCGCGAAGTAGCCGTAGTCGTAGGTGCCGAAGTCTCCGCGCCGCACGTGCGGGCGGACGGCGGCGGGGCGGTGGGACTTGCCGAGCCGGAAGGAGTGCGTGGACTTCGCCCCGCGCAGCACCAGGTAGTACATGGCGTGCTGGTGGGAGTCAGCCTCCACGCCGTGCACGAAGAACACACCCTCCACGTGCAGCATGCGCTCCTCCAGCCAGCTCTTCTCCAGCGAGAAGACGGCCTCCTGGGAGAAGTGGCCGATCACGGCCCGGCGCATGACCCGCACCCGCTTCTCGTCACCGGTGAGCACGATCTCCAGGCCGCCGTACGGCCGCCGGATGTCGAAGGGGCGCCTGGCCACCAGCGGGGTGCGGCGGTCGATGCCCTCCGAGGGGCTGGTGACGCGCACCGAGAGGTCGTAGACCCCGCTCGGGACGCCCCGCAGCGGGATGCCGGAGGGCGCCTCGGGCTCGAAGCCGCCGTCCGCGTAGTCCCGTGCGAAGCCGTCGAACCAGCGGCTGTAGGTGTACTTCGCCTCGGTGGTCGCCAGCGGGAACTCCCAGTGCCTGCCGTCGTTCTCGAGGACCAGGGTCTTGGTCTCACGGAACTCGCCGTAGGGCGACTGGCCCGGTATGAACGCCTCGCCGCTCAGCAGCAGGTTGCTGCCGCGCACCTCCTGCTTGGTGAGGACGGCGGTCAGGGCGTCGGAGGTGCGCGAGTCGGCCAGATGGCGCCGCCGCTCCTCCTCGTCCACGTGCGCGTCGCCGTTCTCCACGAGTCCCAGGCGCGGTTCGGCGCCCTCGGCCAGCGCGGCCAGGACTCCCAGCAGGAGCTGGAGGTTGTAGGCGGACACCTCGCCGTGCTGGCGGACCAGTCCGGAACGGGTCCTGATCAGGTTGAAGTTGTCGCACGCCCAGAAGTGGTCGAGATGGGGAGCGATCTCCGTCTCGTACTGCTCGTCGGCCTCGGAGGTGAAGAGATAGACGTTGTGCCCCTGGCCGCCGCTCACCCGCAGCAGCCCCGGGATCGCGTCGTCCAGGGTGTCGACGTGCTCCTGCGGCATGTCCTCGCCGAGCATGTACCGTCCGGTCACCGCGCGGTCGCGCACGTAACTGCCCACCAGGAACTGGGGGACGACGGTCACGATGTTGCGATAGCCGTACTTCAGCCCGTAGTAGAGGGCCGCGCTGCCGCCCTTGGAGACGCCCAGCAGGCTGACCTGATCGCGGGTGAGGCCGAGCCGGGCCCTGGTGGACTCGATGAGCCGGTGGACGGAGTCCTCGATGCCGAAGTCCATCGAGCGGCACATGTAGTAGCTGTAGTGCCCGTCGAAATCGTCCTTGATCCACAGGACGTCGGAGCGCAGCGCGTTCAGCGAACGGCCCGCGAAGTGGTAGCCGTTGGGCGCGCCGAGGCCGGAGAAGACCACGACAAGATGGCGGACGTCGGCGTCGGCGGCACGGAAGCGGTACTCGACCGGAACGGCGCCCCAGGTGTCGGTCTCCGTGACGACCTTCCGCCGGTCCACGGTGGCCAGATTCGGCGAAAGTTCCGGAAGTGCCGCGTCCATGAAGTGCCTTGCTCGCTTCTGTGTGAGATGTGCCGACTTCCTTAACGGAAGCTTGCGAGATTCTAACCGGCCGGAACGGCAAGGTGAAAAACCGGTGTTGAAGGTGAGGGATGTGTGAACAGGCTTGAGTTCGCGGGCAACGAGGAGGGCCCCCGCGCCGTGGCGCGGGGGCCCTCCTGTGTACGGCCGGGTTACGCGGGCACGCTCGCGACGCCCTGCGCCAGGAACCGCTTGCCGTTCACCCGCTCGGAGACACCCTCACGGTCCAGGTACGGCGTGATGCCGCCCAGGTGGAAGGGCCAGCCGGCGCCGGTGATCAGGCAGAGGTCGATGTCCTGGGCCTCGGCGACGACGCCCTCGTCCAGCATGAGGCCGATCTCCTGGGCCACCGCGTCCAGGACGCGGGTGCGGACCTGCTCCTCGGTCAGGACGGAGTCGCCCTGCTTGAGCAGCGCGGCGACCTCGGGGTCCAGCTCCGGCTTGCCGCTGTCGTAGACGTAGAAGCCGCGCTTGCCGGCCTCGACGACCGCCTTGAGGTTCGGGGAGACCGTGAAGCGGTCCGGGTAGGCCCGGTTGAGGGTCTCCGAGACGTGCAGACCGATGGCCGGGCCGACCAGCTCCAGCAGCACCAGCGGGGACATCGGCAGGCCGAGCGGCTCGATGGCCTTCTCCGCGACCTCGACCGGGGTGCCCTCGTCGATGACGTTCTGGATCTCGCCCATGAAGCGGGTCAGGATGCGGTTGACGACGAACGCCGGGGCGTCCTTCGTCAGCACCGCGGTCTTCTTCAGCTTCTTGGCCACGCCGAACGCCGTCGCCAGCGAGGCGTCGTCGGTCTGCTCGCCGCGCACGATCTCCAGCAGCGGCAGGATCGCGACGGGGTTGAAGAAGTGGAAGCCGACGACCCGCTCGGGGTGCTTCAGCTTCGACGCCATCTCCGACACCGACAGCGAGGAGGTGTTGGTGGCGAGGATCGCGTGCGCCGGGGCGACCGCCTCGACCTCCGCGAACACCTTCTGCTTGACGCCCATCTCCTCGAAGACGGCCTCGATGATGAAGTCGGCGTCGGCGAAGCCCTCGGCCTTGTCCAGGACACCGGTCACCAGCGCCTTGAGGCGGTTGGCCTTGTCCTGGTTGAGCCGGCCCTTGCCGAGCAGCTTGTCGATCTCGGCGTGGACGTAGCCCACACCCTTGTCGACGCGCTCCTGGTCGATGTCGGTCAGCACGACCGGCACCTCCAGGCGGCGCAGGAAGAGCAGCGCGAGCTGGGAGGCCATCAGACCGGCGCCGACGACGCCGACCTTGGTGACCGGACGCGCCAGCGACTTGTCGGGGGCGCCCGCGGGACGCTTGCCGCGCTTCTGCACCAGGTTGAACGCGTAGATGCCGGAGCGCAGTTCGCCACCCATGATCAGGTCGGCGAGGGCCTGGTCCTCGGCGTCGAAGCCCTTCTGCAGGTCGCCGTCCTTGGCGCCCTCGATGATCTCCAGCGCGCGGTAGGCGGCCGGGGCCGCGCCGTGCACCTTGGAGTCCGCGACGAAGCGGCCCTTGGCGACGGCCTGGTCCCACGCCTCGCCCCGGTCGATCGCCGGACGCTCGATAGCGAGGTCGCCCTTGAGGACCTGCGCGGTCCACAGCAGCGACTGCTCCAGGAAGTCGGCACCCTCGAACAGCGCGTCGGCGATGCCGAGTTCGAAGACCTGCTTGCCCTTGAGCTGGCGGTTCTGGTTGAGGCTGTTCTCGATGATGACCTGGACGGCCTTTTCGGCGCCGATCAGGTTCGGCAGCAGCGCGCAGCCGCCCCAGCCGGGCACCAGGCCGAGGAAGACCTCGGGCAGCGAGAACGCCGGGATCGCCTTGGAGACGGTCCGGTAGGAGCAGTGCAGGCCGACCTCGACGCCGCCGCCCATCGCCGCGCCGTTGTAGTAGGCGAAGGTGGGGACCGCGAGGCCGGAGAGGCGCTTGAAGACCTCGTGGCCGCCCTTGCCGATGGCGAGCGCGTCCTCGTGCCGCTTCAGCAGCTCGACGCCCTTGAGGTCGGCGCCGACCGCGAAGATGAACGGCTTGCCGGTGATGCCGACGCCGACGATGTCACCGTCCGCGGCCTCCTTCTCGACCTGGTCGATGGCGGCGTCCAGGTTCGCCAGCGAGGCCGGGCCGAAGGTGGTCGGCTTGGTGTGGTCGAAGCCGTTGTCCAGCGTGATCAGCGCGAACTTGCCCGTGTTGAAGGGCAGTTCGAAGTGCCGTACGTGAGCCTGGGTGACGACCTCGCCGGGGAACAGCTCGGCGGCACCCTTCAGAAGCTCGGTGGTGTTGCTCACTTGTCCCCCTCGAAGTTCGGGTTCTCCCAGATGACCGTCGCGCCCATGCCGAAGCCGACGCACATGGTGGTCAGGCCGTAGCGGACGTCCGGGTTCTCCTCGAACTGGCGGGCGAGCTGAGTCATCAGCCGCACGCCGGAGGAGGCCAGCGGGTGGCCGAACGCGATGGCGCCGCCGTACTGGTTGACGCGGCTGTCGTCGTCGGCGATGCCGTAGTGCTCCAGGAAGGCGAGGACCTGGACGGCGAACGCCTCGTTGACCTCGAACAGGCCGATGTCGGAGATCGACAGGCCGGCCTGGGCGAGGGCCTTCTCGGTGGCCGGGATCGGGCCGTAGCCCATCACCTCGGGCTCCACGCCGGCGAAGGCGTAGGAGACCAGGCGCATCTTGACCGGCAGGCCGTTCTCGCGGGCGAAGTCCTCGGACGCGATGATCGACGCGGTGGCACCGTCGTTCAGACCGGCCGCGTTGCCCGCGGTGACCCGGCCGTGCACGCGGAACGGCGTCTTGAGACCGCTCAGGTTCTCCAGCGTGGTGCCGGGGCGCATCGGCTCGTCGGCGGTGACCAGGCCCCAGCCCGTCTCACCGGCCGCCTCGTTGGTGCGGCGCACCGAGATCGGCACCAGGTCCTGCTGGATCTTGCCGTCGGCGTACGCCTTGGCGGCCTTCTCCTGCGAGCGGACCGCGTACTCGTCGGCGCGCTGCTTGGTGATGGTCGGGTAGCGGTCGTGCAGGTTCTCGGCGGTCATGCCCATGAACAGCGCCGACTCGTCGACCAGCTTCTCGGAGACGAAGCGCGGGTTGGGGTCCACGCCCTCGCCCATGGGGTGGCGGCCCATGTGCTCGACACCGCCCGCGATGGCCACGTCGTACGCGCCGAAGGCGACCGAGCCGGAGACCGCGGTCACGGCGGTCAGGGCGCCCGCGCACATGCGGTCGATGGAGTAGCCGGGCACCGACTGCGGCAGGCCCGCGAGGATGCCCGCGGTGCGGCCGAGGGTCAGGCCCTGGTCGCCGATCTGCGTGGTCGCGGCGATGGCGACCTCGTCGATCTTCTTCGGGTCCAGACCGGGGTTGCGGCGCAGCAGCTCCCGGATCGCCTTCACGACGAGGTCGTCGGCGCGGGTCTCGTTATAGATGCCCTTCGGGCCCGCCTTGCCGAACGGGGTGCGGACGCCGTCGACGAAGACGACGTCCTTGACGGTACGAGGCACGATGGCTCTCCTCCAGGGTGCGGGACGCTGAGCGCTTGCTTAAGCCCCATGCTACTTATGAGTAACGTAGCTGCACAGTCCCACCCCGGCTAGCGGTGAACGTCACACCGTGACCCGGCCGGACGGATGCCCGCGCGATTCCCGCCGCACCCGCCCGACCCGCCCGGTGTCACTCCGGCTTGGCCGACAGCACCGCGACCAGGACCGGGGTCACCTGCTCCACCTGCCACGCCCGCGCGCCGAACCCGGCGAGCGCGGCGGCCACCGTCCGCTCGTCGGCCGGAGCCGGCGGCTCCCAGCAGATCCGGCGCACGGTGTCGGGGGACACGAGGTTCTCCTGGGGCATCTCGAGCCGCTCGGCCAGCGCCGAGACACCGGCGCGGGCGGCCGACAGCCGGGCCGCGGCCGCCGGGTCCTTGTCGGACCAGGCACGGGGCGGCGGCGGGCCGGTCACCTGCTGTCCCTGCTGCGGCAGCCGCGACTCCGGCAGCGCCTTCGCCCGGTCCACGGCCGCCTGCCACTGTTCGAGCTGACGGCGGCCCACACGATGGCCGAAACCGTTCAGTGCGGCCAGCGCCTGGACGTCGGCCGGCACCGCGAGCGCCGCCTCCACGATCGCCGCGTCGCTGAGCACCTTGCCGGGCGAGACGTCCCGGCGCTGCGCGATCCGGTCCCGCGTCTCCCACAGCTCCTTCACCACGGCGAGCTGCCGGCGGCGGCGCACCTTGTGCATCCCGGAGGTGCGGCGCCACGGGTCCTTGCGGGGCTCGGCGGGCGGCGCGGCCGCGATCGCGGCGAACTCCTCCAGCGCCCACTCCAGCTTGCCCTGCCGCTCGAGCTCCTTCTCCAGGGCGTCGCGCAGGTCGACCAGCAGCTCCACGTCGAGAGCCGCGTACCGCAGCCACGGCTCGGGCAGCGGGCGGGTGGACCAGTCGACGGCGGAGTGGCCCTTCTCCAGCACGAAGCCGAGCACGTTCTCCACCATCGCGCCGAGTCCGACGCGGGGGAATCCGGCGAGCCGCCCGGCCAGCTCGGTGTCGAACAGGCTGGTGGGCACCATGCCTATCTCGCGCAGGCACGGCAGGTCCTGGGTGGCGGCGTGCAGCACCCACTCGACGCCGGACAGCGCCTCGCCGAGACCGGAGAGGTCGGGGCAGGCGACGGGGTCGATCAGCGCGGAGCCGGCGCCCTCGCGGCGCAACTGCACCAGATAGGCCCGCTGGCCGTACCGGTAGCCGGAAGCGCGTTCGGCGTCCACGGCGACGGGGCCGGTGCCGGCGGCGAACGCGGCGACGACCTCGGCGAGCGCGGCGGCGTCCGCGACGACCGGCGGAATCCCCTCGCGGGGTTCGAGCAGGGGGGTCGGCGCCGCCGCCTCAGCAGGTCCCGAGTCCGGGGGTGTGCCCCCGGTGATGCGCCGGGAACTGTCTGCTGCGGTCTCTTGGGCGTCCGTCACATGCCAAGGGTATCCGCATGCCCGCGCCCCTGGCCTGCACGTTCGATCCAGATCCCCGCTGACCGGCCAAAACACGCCGCGCGCGGGCGCACACCGCGTGGCGTACGGCGCACACGCCGGTGCCCGTCGACGGAACGTTCCGCCGACGGGCACCGGGAGGAGGAGGGAGGAGAGGCAGGAGGGGGAGGAGGCCGTGGGTCAGATCGGCGAGGGGGCGGGGGTCAGTGGATGATGCCGGTGCGCAGGGCGACCGCGACCATGCCGGCGCGGTCACCCGTGCCGAGCTTGCGGGCGATACGGGCCAGGTGGCTCTTGACGGTCAGGGCGGACAGGCCCATGGAGACGCCGATCGCCTTGTTCGACTGGCCCTCCGCGACGAGGCGGAGCACCTCGACCTCGCGGCCGGACAGTTCGCGGTAGCCGCCGGGGTGGCTCGGGGCACCCGGCGGACGACGGTGCCCCATACGGGCCGCGGCGGAGCCGATGGGAGCGGCGCCGGGGCGGGTGGGCAGGCCGATGTTGGTTCGGGTACCGGTGACGACGTAGCCCTTCACGCCCCCGGCGAGGGCGTTGCGGACGGCGCCGATGTCATCGGCGGCGGACAGGGCCAGCCCGTTGGGCCAGCCCGCGGCGCGGGTCTCGGACAGCAGGGTGAGCCCGGAGCCGTCGGGCAGGTGGACATCCGCGACGCAGATGTCCCGGGGGTTGCCGATGCGGGGACGAGCCTCCGCGACGGACGAGGCCTCGATCACGTCGCGCACACCGAGCGCCCACAGATGGCGGGTGACGGTGGAACGGACGCGGGGGTCGGCCACGACCACCATGGCGGTCGGCTTGTTCGGGCGGTAGGCGACCAGGCTTGCGGGCTGCTCGAGGAGAACGGACACCAGGCCTCCTGGGTGGGGGGACGGGGCCGGCTTGTGGGGAAGAAGCCGGGAGGAACCGTGCTTTCAAGGTCACAGTCGTCTTCGGCAGCAAACCCGTCCGCCTTTAGAGAATGATCACGATCTAGTGAGTCACAATCCGTGCAATTCGGACACGCGATCGATCATCCGAAGATCGAATCGGCTCCGGGGTGATGCGATTCGAGTACGGGAAGTGGCCGTATCGACAAAGTGATCCTGCGGGAAGTGATCAAAAAGCAGCGCCCCGCCGGATCGGCGGGGCGCTGAACTGACGATGTGACCGCTGGCTACCGCGACTGCGGCCCCCTGCGCTGAGGCAGGGTCACCACGGAGCCGTCGCCCGGCTGGGCCGGGGGCAGCCCGGCGACCTGGGCGAGCAGATCGCACCACGAGGCGAGGTGCGCCGCGGTGTCCGGGACGCCCCCGAGTCCCTCCAGCGGCGTCCAGGAGGCGCGGATCTCGATCTGCGAGGCGGGCGGCCGCTCCGACAGCCCGCCGAAGTAGTGGGAACTGGCGCGGGTGACCGTGCCGCTCGGCTCCCCGTAGGTGAGCCCGCGGGACTGGAGCGCCCCGGTCAGCCAGGACCAGCACACCTCGGGCAGCAGCGGATCGGCGGCCATCTCGGCCTCCAGCTCCGCCCGCACCAGCGTCACCAGCCGGAACGTCCCGCGCCAGGCGTCGTGCCCGGCCGGGTCGTGCAGCAGCACCAGCCGGCCGTCGGCGAGCTCCTGCTCGCCGTCGGCCACCACCGCCTCCAGCGCGTGCGCGTACGGTGCCAGCCGCTGCGGGGCGGGTGTCGGCTCCACCTCCACCTGCGGCCGCAGCCGCGCGTTGCGCAGCGCCTCCACCGCGCTGCTGAAGGCAGGGGGCGCCCCTGGCACCCCGGCCCCCTCTCTGTTCTCCGCCTGCGTGTCCTTCACGTCGTCCATTCCGCCGGCGCCGTTTGACGATCGTCCCTGAGCCGCAGCCATGCGGGGAAGAGTAAGGGGAAGCGGGCCTTCGCGCAGGGCATGACACCCCCCGAGGGCGGCGGCACTTCTCTCCGGCGGGCCGTGCGAGACTTGCCGACGTGAGTGCCAACGCGATCCCCTCGGGCCAGCAGCCCACAGCGACGTACGACAGCGCCTTCCTCAAGGCGTGCAGGCGTGAGCCCGTGCCGCACACCCCGGTGTGGTTCATGCGCCAGGCCGGCCGCTCCCTGCCGGAGTACCGCAAGGTGCGCGAGGGCATCCCGATGCTGGAGTCCTGCACGCGGCCCGAGCTGGTCACCGAGATCACGCTCCAGCCGGTGCGCCGCCACGACGTGGACGCGGCGATCTTCTTCAGCGACATCGTGGTCCCGCTCAAGGCGATCGGCATCGACCTCGACATCAAGCCCGGCGTCGGCCCGGTCGTCGCCGAGCCCGTGCGCACCCGCGCCGACCTCGCCCGGCTGCGCGACCTCACCCCCGAGGACGTGTCCTACGTCACCGAGGCGATCGGCATGCTCACCCGTGAGCTGGGTTCCACCCCGCTGATCGGCTTCGCGGGCGCCCCCTTCACCCTCGCCAGCTACCTGGTCGAGGGCGGCCCCTCGCGCACGTACGAGAACGCCAAGGCGATGATGTACGGCGACCCCGAGCTGTGGGCCGACCTGCTCGACCGCCTCGCGGACATCACGGCCGGCTTCCTGAAGGTGCAGATCGAGGCCGGTGCCTCGGCGGTGCAGCTCTTCGACTCCTGGGCGGGCGCGCTGGCCCCCGCCGACTACCGCGCCTCGGTGATGCCCGCCTCCGCGAAGGTCTTCGAGGCCGTCGCGGGCTACGGCGTCCCGCGCATCCACTTCGGCGTCGGCACCGGCGAACTGCTCAAGCTCATGGGCGACGCGGGTGCGGACGTCGTCGGCGTCGACTGGCGGGTCCCGCTGGACGAGGCCGTGCACCGTGTCGGCCCCGGCAAGGCGCTCCAGGGCAACCTCGACCCCACGGTCCTCTTCACCGACCGGAAGACGATCGAGGCCAAGGCGCAGGAGGTGCTGGACGCGGCCGCCGGTCTGGAGGGCCACGTCTTCAACCTCGGCCACGGCGTCATGCCCAGCACCGACCCGGACGCCCTGACCCACCTGGTCGACTACGTCCACACCAGCAGCACCCGCTGACCGGGGCCGCTCACCACGCCTGACGGTGCCGCGCCCGCCTGCCGAACAGCAGGCGGCCCGGCTCCGGCGGGGGCGGGGTGCCCGGCTTCAGGGGCCAGGCCAGCAGCATCCCGGCCACGAAGCCGACGACGTGCGCCGCGTAGGCCACCGTCCCGGTGCCGGCCTCGACGCCCCGGCCGGAGGAGTACACGGCCTGGAGGCCGAACCAGAAGCCCAGCACCACCCAGGCGGGCAGCCGCAGCGGCAGGAAGACCAGGAACGGGACCAGCACCCACACCCTGGCCTTCGGATACAGCACCAGATAGGCGCCCAACACCCCCGCGATCGCCCCCGAGGCGCCGATCAGCGGATCGCCCGAGCCGGCGTTCAGCAGGGCGAAGCCGTAGCTCGCCGCGTAGCCGCAGACGACGTAGAAGAGCGCGAAGCGGACGTGGCCCATGCGGTCCTCGACGTTGTTGCCGAAGATCAGCAGGAACAGCAGGTTGCCCAGCAGATGCAGCCAGCCGCCGTGCAGGAACATCGACGTGAACACCGACAGCACCGGCGACTTGTCGTAACCCGGCGGCCCCATCACGCACCCCGGCCCGCCCGGCCCCGTCCCCACGTCCCCGGTCGGCACCAGCCGGGGCAGCGAGTCGTGGATCATCTCCTTCGGGATCGCCGCGTACTGATCCATGAAGGCGTGCAGATGGCAGAGCTGCGCCAGATGACTCTCCCCGACCGCGCCGGCCGCGCCGGGCGTGATCAGGAAGGCGAGCACGTTGGCGGCGATGAGCGCGTACGTCACATACGGGGTGCGGCGCGCGGGATTGACGTCATGGACGGGTATGACCACACAGGAACAGTGCCCGCGTTCGCGCCCGCCAGTCCCGCGCTGGGCCGCCGCTACCGGCTCGCGCGCACCTTCGTCACCGCCTTGCGCGCCGCCACCAGGACCGGGTCCCAGACCGGGGAGAACGGCGGGGCGTAGCCGAGGTCCAGGGCGGTCATCTGTTCCACCGTCATGCCGGCCGTCAGGGCCACGGCCGCGATGTCGACCCGCTTGCCCGCGCCCTCGCCGCCCACGATCTGGACGCCGAGGAGCCGGCCGGTGTTGCGTTCGGCGATCATCTTGACCGTCATCGGGGAGGCGCCGGGGTAGTAGCCGGCCCGGCTGGTCGACTCGATGACGACCGACTCGTACTGGAGGCCGGCCCGGCGGGCGTCCTTCTCGCGCAGTCCGGTGCGGGCGATCTCCAGGTCACAGACCTTGCTGACCGCCGTGCCGACGACACCGGGGAAGGTGGCGTAACCGCCGCCCACGTCGGTGCCGATCACCTGGCCGTGCTTGTTGGCGTGGGTGCCGAGCGGGATGTACTGCTCCTGCCCGGAGACCAGGTTCAGCACCTCCACGCAGTCACCGCCCGCCCAGATGTCCTCGTACCCGCGCACCCGCATGGCGAGGTCGGTGAGGAGTCCGCCCCGGGTGCCCAGCGGCAGGCCCGCCGCGCGGGCGAGGCCGGTGACGGGCTCCACGCCGATGCCCATGACGACCACGTCGGCCGGGTACTCCGCGTCCCGCGTGGTCACCGCGCGGACCCGGCCGTCCTCACCGGTCCGCAGGCCGGTCACCTCGGCGTCGCCCACCATGGTGATGCCCATGCCCTCCATGGCCCGGCGCACCAGCCGGCCCATGTCCGGATCGAGCGTCGCCATGGGTTCCGCGCCCCGGTTGACCACCGTCACCTCGAAGCCCCGGCGGATCAGCGCCTCCGCCATCTCCACGCCGATGTACCCCGCGCCGACGACCACCGCGCGCCGGCCCTCCGTGCGGGCCAGCGTGTCGATCAGCGCCTGGCCGTCGTCCAGGGTCTGCACCCCGTGCACCCCCGCCGCGTCCGCCCCCGGCATCTCCGGCCGGATCGGCCGCGCCCCCGTGGCGATGACCAGCTTGTCGTACGAAGTCCAGTACGTGTCGCCCGACTCCACGTCACGGGCCCGCACCCGGCGCCCCGCCACGTCGATCTCCGTCACCTCGGTGCGCAGCCGGAGGTCGATGTCCCGTTCCCGGTGCTCCTCGGGGGTACGCGCGATCAACTGATCGCGGTCGTCGACGTCGCCGCCGACCCAGTAGGGGATCCCGCACGCCGAGTACGAGGTGAAGTGGCCGCGCTCGAACGCCACGATCTCCAGCTCGTCCGGCTTGCGCAGCCGGCGCGCCTGCGACGCCGCGGACATCCCCGCGGCGTCGCCCCCGATCACGACCAGCCGTTCCGTCCCGCCCCGTGCCTCACGCTTGTCCATGCGAACACGCTACGGGGCGCATCACACTGACGCTGCGTCAGCTCTCGTCGCCGGAGACCGGCGCGCCGCTCTCGGACACCGGACGCGCCTGCGGCAGCGAACCGGAGGGCGCCGTCGGTGCCGGGCGCGGGTCGCGCGCGAACCGGGGGCGGACCACCCGGCGCCACAGGAACACCAGCAGCGCGAGCAGCACCGCGAACGGCAGCACCGCGCCCACGGCCAGCGCGATCCAGCGCAGCATCGTCCAGAACGCGTGCCAGCCGCCCGACAGCGCGTCCAGGAGGCCGGGCGTGTCGTCGCCGGCGTCCGCGTGCGCGCCCTTCCCGGACAGCGACAGGGTGATGGTCGCGAGGCCGGTGCGGTCCTTCAGCGACGCCTGCCGGGCCAGCAGCGCCTCCAGGTCGGCCTCGCGGCCGCTCAGCTCGCCCTCCAGCGCGACGACGTCGGTCAGCTTCTCCGCCCGGTCCATCAGCTCCCGGACCCGGGCGACGCTGGCCCGCTGCGACTTGATCCGGCTGTCCACGTCCACCACCTGGTCGGTGACGTCCTGGGCCCGCGCGGTGCGCCGCAGCAGCTTGCCGGTGCCCTGGAGCGAGCCGAGGACCTCCTCGTACCGCTCCGCCGGAACCCGCAGGACGACACGGGTCCGCTCGCCGGAGTCGTCGTCCCGCTCGGTGCTCTCCTCGCCGACGTAACCGCCCGCGTCCTCGGTGACCCGGCGGGCCTTCGCCAGCGCGCCGGGCACGTCCCGCACCTCGACCTCCAGCGAGGCGGTGCGGATGACGCTCGGCGCGAGCCGGGGCGAGCGGCGGGCCGACCCCGCGTCCTCGGCCGCGGAGCCGCCCGCGCCCGGAGCGGCCGTCGGGGCGTCGGCGCTCGACGCCTTGGAATCGCCGCCGCCCGGTGCACCGCACCCGGCGAGCGCGAGCGAGGCGGCGAGCAGGACCCCCGCCAGAACTCGGAACTGACGCGTCGTACGCATGACCGTTACCCCCGATGAGTCGCGATGCCGTCGCTCCTTAGACGCCCCGGCCTGCGGATACGGCCGCGGTTTCCGGTCCCGATGCGGTCACGGTCAGGTGACGTACCGGGCACCGGGACGCCCCGTCCGGTCTGAGAGAGTGGAGGCATGAGCGCAACGGGTACGGGCACGGGCCATGTCGTCGTCATCGGAGCCGGTGTCGCCGGACTGGCCGCCGCCCACCGGGCGCTGGCACGCGGCGCGCGGGTGACGGTGCTGGAGGCCACCGACCGGGTCGGCGGCAAGCTGCTGCCCGGCGAGATCGCGGGCGTCCGGGTCGACCTCGGCGCCGAGTCCATGCTCGCCCGCCGCCCCGAGGCGGTGGGCCTGGCCCGCGAGGTGGGCCTCGGCGACCGCCTCCAGCCCCCGGCCACCGCGACCGCCTCGATCTGGACCCGCGACGCCCTGCGCCCCATGCCCAAGGGCCATGTCATGGGCGTACCCGGCACCGCCGAGGCCCTGTCCGGGCTGCTCACCGCCGAGGGCCTGGCCCGCATCGAGCGGGACGCCGAACTGCCGCCCACCGAGGTAGGCGACGACGTGGCGGTGGGCGAGTACGTCGCCGCCCGCATGGGCCGCGAGGTCGTCGACCGGCTGGTGGAACCCCTGCTCGGCGGGGTGTACGCGGGCGACGCCTACCGCCTCTCGCTGCGCTCGGCCGTCCCCCAGCTCTACCAGGCCGCCCGCACCCACGACACACTCACCGCCGCCGTCCGGGCCCTCCAGGCCAAGGCCGCCGAGGCCGGGCAGACCGGCCCGGTCTTCCTCGGCATCGAGGGGGGCGTCGGCACGCTCCCGCTCGCCGTGGCCGAGTCGGTACGGGCGCGCGGCGGCGAGATCCTCACCGGCACGCCGGTCGGCGAGCTGCGCCGGGACGGCACCGGGTGGCGCGTCACGGCCGGGGACCGCGTGCTGCACGCCGACGCCGTCGTGGTCGCCGTACCCGCGCCCGCCGCGGCCGGTCTGCTGCGCGCCGAGGCCCCGGCGGCCGCCGCCGAGCTGGCCGCCGTGGAGTACGCCTCCATGGCCCTGATCACCCTCGCCTTCCGCCGCGCCGACGCCGCCCTGCCCGAGGGCAGCGGCTTCCTGGTGCCGCCGGTGGACGGCCGCACCATCAAGGCAGCGACCTTCGCCTCGCAGAAGTGGGGCTGGATCGGCGGCGAGGACCCGGACCTCCTGGTGGTGCGCACCTCGGTCGGCCGCCACCACGAGACCGAGATCCTCCAGCGCGACGACGCCGACCTCGTCCAGGTCGCCCGGCACGATCTGCGCGCCGCGACCGGCCTGGACGCCCAGCCCGTCGCCACCCGCGTCACCCGCTGGACCGACGGCCTGCCCCAGTACCCGGTCGGCCACCACGCGCGCGTGGCCCGCGTCCGCGAGCACATCGCCAAGCTCCCCGGACTCGCCGTGTGCGGCGCCCAGTACGACGGCGTGGGCATCCCGGCCTGCATCGCCAGCGCCCACGCGGCCGTCGACCAGCTCGGCGGCGACCTCGCCGGTGTGCGCGAGCTGACGGCCAACCCGGTGCAGAGCCTGCACGGCGGAGCGGGAGAATAGGGGGCATGAGTGACGACGCCCCCACCACCGAGCCCGGCCGCATCCCGAACAAGGGCAAGCTGGCCAAGGACCTCAACGAGGTCATCCGCTACACCCTGTGGTCCGTCTTCAAGCTGAAGGACGTGCTGCCGGAGGACCGCGCGGGCTACGCCGACGAGGTCCAGGAGCTGTTCGACCAGCTCGCCGCGAAGGACGTCACGGTCCGCGGCACCTACGACGTCTCCGGCCTGCGCGCCGACGCCGACGTCATGATCTGGTGGCACGCCGAGACCGCCGACCAGCTCCAGGAGGCGTACAACCTCTTCCGCCGCACCCGGCTCGGGCGCGCGCTGGAGCCGGTGTGGTCGAACATGGCGCTGCACCGCCCGGCCGAGTTCAACCGCTCGCACATCCCGGCGTTCCTCGCCGACGAGACGCCCCGCAACTACGTGAGCGTCTACCCCTTCGTGCGCTCCTACGACTGGTACCTGCTGCCCGACGAGGACCGCCGCCGCATGCTCGCCGACCACGGCAAGATGGCCCGCGGCTACCCGGACGTGCGTGCCAACACGGTCGCCTCCTTCTCGCTGGGCGACTACGAGTGGCTGCTCGCCTTCGAGGCCGACGAGCTGTACCGCATCGTCGACCTCATGCGTCACCTGCGCGCCTCCGAGGCCCGCATGCACGTCCGCGAAGAGGTGCCGTTCTACACCGGCCGCCGCAAGTCGGTGGCCGAACTGGTCGCCGGGCTCGCCTAGGCGCCCTTGCCCTTGAGTGCGTCCCGCTCCGGGGTGCCGCGTCCGGCCGGCTCGGTGGGGCGCGGCTCCGGGCGCGGGGCGCACGCGGCGCGGCGGCCCGGCAGGCGGCCTTCGAGCAGGTAGGCGTCCAGGTGGGCGTTGACGCAGGCGTTGGGGCCGCCGCCGATGCCGTGCGTGCCGGCGTCCCGCTCCGTGACCAGCGTGGAGCCGGCCAGCCGCCGGTTCAGCTCCAGCGCCCCGTCGTACGGGGTGGCGGCGTCCCGCTCGGCGGCGAGGATCAGCACCGGCGGGGTCTCACCGGGACCGGTGCGCACGTCCAGCGGACGCTGCCTGGGCGCGGACCAGTAGGCACACGGCAGGTTCATCCAGGCGTTGTCCCAGGTCTCGAAGGGCGCGGTGCGGGCGAGGCGGGTGTTGTCGCGGTCCCACACCCGGAAGTCGGTCGGCCAGGGGGCGTCGTTGCACTCGACGGCCGCGTACACCGCGCTGCCGTTCTCCGCCTCGGCGGCCGTCTCCGGGCTGGGCGCGGCCAGCCGGACCAAAGGCTTGGCGTCGCCCTTCAGATAGGCGGCGAGGGCGGCGGCCCGGCTCGGCCAGTAGTCGTCGTAGTACCCGGCCATCAGGAACGTGTTCTGGAGCTGGCCCGGACCCACCCTGCCGTCCGCGGGCCGGTCCTCCAGCCTGTCGCTCGCGGTGTCGTAGGAGCGCTGGACGGCGGCCGCCGTGGTGCCGAGGCCGTACGTGTCGTCGTGGCGGGCGACCCAGTCGCGGAAGTCCGCCCAGCGGTACTCGAAGGCCGCCGACTGGTCCAGGTTGGCGCGGTACCAGACCTTCGCCGGGTCCGGGTCCACCGCCGAGTCCAGCACCATCCGCCGCACATGGCCGGGGAAGAGGGTGGCGTACAGGGCGCCGACGTAGGTGCCGTACGAGGCGCCCATGAAGGTCAGCCGGGACTCGCCGAGCGCGGCCCGCAGGACGTCCAGGTCGCGGGCGTTGTTGAGGGAGTTGTAGAACTCCAGCCCGCCGCCCGACCGTTCGGCGCAGCCGCGCGCGTACGCCTTCGCCCGCGCGATCCGCTCCCGCTTGTACGCCTCCGTCGGGTGGACCGGGGCGAGTGAGGGCGCCTTGAAGAACTCCTCCGGCTTCTCGCAGGACAGCGGGCCCGAGGGCGCCACTCCGCGCGGGGCGTACCCGACGAGGTCGTAGGCGGACGCGATCCGCTTCCACTCGGGGACCACGCCGATCACCGGGAAGTTCAGGCTGGAGGCGCCGGGACCGCCGGGGTTGTAGACGAGGGCGCCCTGCCGGGGCACCTTCCGCTTGCTGTTGGCCGGGTCGCGCTGGGTCGCCGGCATCCGGCTGACGGTCAGCTCGATGTGCTTGCCGGAGGGGCGGGCGTAGTCGAGCGGGACGCGTACGGTGGCGCAGCGCATCCCGGCCGGGGTCTCGCCGGGGCAGGCCCCGAAGTCGAGGCCGGCCTCGTGCGCCCGGGCGGCGGCGACGGCGGTGCCGCGCAGCTCGGCCGCGCCCGGTGCGCCGGAGGTGCCGGGGCTGCCGGGGGTGCCCGGGGTGCCGCCCGCCGGGGTCACGGCGAGCCCGGTCAGCAGCAAGGAACCTGCGGCCGAGTACAGGGCGGCAGCTCTCATCGGGTATCCCTTCGGTGCGCGGCGGCGATGGCACGGCTGCCATGGCCCGGCGGCGACAGAAGGGATGTTTCGGAAGGGGAGTCGGGGAAGGCAAGCACCGGCACGCGGGTGTCGGCGTCAGTGCTCCCTGTGCGCCCCCGGCGCATCGCGGTGGGTGAACGCGGCCCGCAGCTCGGGTTCGTTCAGGGCGCGCACGCCGCGCATGGCGAGCCGGGTGAGGAAGGAGCCCTCGTCGCCGTCCCCGGCCGGGCGCCGGGCCAGCTCGCCGAGGAGCCGCTGCCCGGCGGGGGAGGCCCAGCGCGGGTAGGGGTGCACCTCGACGCGGGCGATGGCCAGACAGCTCAGGGTGACGACGAGCGGCAGCGCGAACCACATGGCGATCTGGAAGCGCGGCAGATCCACCGGGACCGGCATGAGCAGCGCCGTCACGCCCAGCGCGAGCACGGCCACGGCGGCTGCGCGCACCTGGCGCACCCCGGCGGCCACGGTCGTGCCGGTGTCGAAGGGGACCGCGAGTCCGGCGCCCACCAGCCGGTCGGCGAGCCGCTGCACGGCCTCCGCACCGGCCGCGGCCGCCCGTACGGGGGCGATCCGGGACTGCCCCTGCGGGCCGATCGCGCCGAGGACGGACCGCTCCATCTCGTCCCGCCCGCGCGGGTCGACCACGGTGGCCCAGCCGGTGTGGGCGAGCAGCAGCCTGCGCTGCCGGGCCATCCGGACCATGGCCAGGTCGGCGACGCGGGAGGGGCCGCCGGACAGGAACGCCGTCTCGTACAGCGTCAGATCACGGACCTGGCCGCTCGCCCGCGCCGAGCCGTCCGCGGCGGCCGCGCGGACGGCGGCCAGGCACAGCCGGGTGCAGGCGATGGCGGCGAAAGCCCAGGCCGGAAGCAGGAGGATGACCCAGAACATGAGGTGTTTCTATGTCAACGGCCCCTGAAAAACCATGGCTTGTTCAGTATCCGGACAGAGCGTTGCCGGTACGTTGCGTTCCGTTTTCACCTCGGGCCGGGGAGCGCGGTCAGCGCCTTCCCGGCAGTACCCGCCTGGCCAGCTGGGCGGCCGGGCCGGGCGTCCGGGGTGCCGGGCCCGCGCGATCGAGCCACCATTCCCGCAGCGCCCTGCGCGCCCGCGCGTCCACGGGGTGGCCCGTCTTGAGCAACTGGGTGACGAACTCCAGCGCGTCCTGCCGGTATCCGCCGCGCATCGGCCGGGTGCGCGCGTAGCCGAGGAACGCCTCCCGGTACCCGGCGCCGAGGATCAGCGGCAGTTCCGGTGCCACCTTGGCCACCACGTCCGCCCGCTTCGCCGCGAGCGCCCGCGCCTGCACCCCCATCCGCCCCCGGTCGAACCCCTCGGGCAGGGGTGTCCGCGCCACCAGCGCCGACAGTACGGCGGTCTGCGCGACGGCCACCCGCTGCCGGGCCCCGGCGGAGGCGTCCGGCGGGGTGGGGGCGGCCGTGCCGGCTGTGGCCCGCCCCGCCCCGCCGCCCTTCTTCACCGCCTCCCCGATGGCCGCCAACTCCCGCTCCAGCTCGGCCGGTCCGGGGAAGTTCTCGTCCCGCTCCAGCAGTACGCCGGGCGGTGCGACGCGGGACGCCAGGTCGGCCAGGATGTCCAGCACCGGTGGCGGTACGGGGTGCGCGTGGCTGTCGTGCCAGACCCCGTCCCGCTCGAAGCCGCCCGCGACGTGCACGTAGGCCAGCGACTCCAGCGGCAGCCGGTTCAGCGCCTCGGCGGGGTCCTCGCCCCGGTTGACGTGGTTGGTGTGCAGGTTGGCCACGTCGATGAGCAGCCGTACCCCGGTCCGCTCGACCAGCTCGGCCAGGAACTCGCCCTCGCTCATCTCCTCGCCGGGCCAGGAGAACAGCGCGGCGATGTTCTCCAGCGCCAGCGGCACCGGCAGCGCCTCCTGCGCGATCCGCACGTTCTCGCACAGCACGTCGAGCGCGTCCCGCGTGCGGGGCACGGGCAGCAGATGGCCGGCCTCCAGCGGCGGTGACGCGGTGAGCGGTCCGCCCGCGCGGACGAACGCGATGTGCTCGGTGACCAGCGGCGCCCCCAGCGCCTCGGCCCGCTCGGCCAGCGCCCGCAGCCGGGCCTCGTCCGGCCGGTCCGCGCCGCCGAGGCCGAGGGAGACGCCGTGCGGGATCACCGTCACCCCGCGCTCACGCAGCCGCAGCAAGGGCTCCGGGAGATGGCCGGGGCAGACGTTCTCCGCGACGACCTCCACCCAGTCGATCCCCGGCATGCCCGCCACGGCCTCCGCGATCTCCGGCCGCCACCCGATCCCCGTCCCCAGTCGCATCCCCGTCCCCCTCCTTCGTTGCCCGGGGTATGGCCCCGGCGGGCGGGCGTGAACCGCGGCGGGACCGGGTTCAGAGCAATATTTGAGGTTCGGGTGTCAGCGCAGCGCCGGGTGGTCGGCGACCACCGTCGCGGAGCCCGGCGCGATCTCCGTGAACCCCGCGTCGCGGACCAACGGCAGCCCGCTGGTGGTGAGTTCGCGCCAGTGGGCGGGGGTGGCGGTGCGCACCGTCAGGGCGTAGCCGGTGGTGCGCCAGGCTTCGCGGGCCGCGTCGGACAGGGCCCACCAGGCGAGCTGGGCGC
The DNA here is from genome assembly GCF_022846655.1 of Streptomyces seoulensis. Classification (NCBI taxonomy): domain Bacteria; kingdom Bacillati; phylum Actinomycetota; class Actinomycetes; order Kitasatosporales; family Streptomycetaceae; genus Streptomyces; species Streptomyces seoulensis. The sequence continues at coordinate 4,553,531 of NZ_AP025667.1, read as the reverse complement.
CGTGGCCGACCTGGGCCATCTCCTTGCCGGCCGACATCTCCAACTCCGGGTTCAGCCACAGCACGGGAGCGGTCAGGGCGGGGTCGGCAGGCGGCTCGGGGTCGTCCAGTTCGGTGCCGGAGACCTGGAGCTTGGCCAGCTCCTTGGGCCAGCCGTCCAGCGGGATCGGCGGGAAGACCCGCACCTCGGCGGCGGCACCCGTCACCGTGATGCCGGGCAGCTCCTCCGCACGGCGCCACTCCGAGCCCCGCGCCCGCCGCACCACCTTGCGGATGCGGGCGTCCTCCCAGTCCCGTACCGCCTCGGCCCACTCACCGTCGCCGCGCGCCCGCTCGTCCCCGAGCAGGACGAGCACGGCGCGTGCGGCGGTCTCCAGCGCGTCGGTACGGGCGGGCGGCGCGCTCTTCTCGATCCGTACGACGAGGGGCAGCACGAACTGCGGGGCCTCGTCACGCGGGGTGGGCTCGGTCTGGAAGGGGCTGTCGCCGGGGGCGGCTGAAACATGGCTCACATCAGCCAACCCTACGAGCAGCCCTGCCCCGCTCAGCGCCGGGTGCCGGACTCCCGGATCAGCTCCGAGACCTTCACGAACCGGTAGCCCTGCCTGCGCAGCTCCGGCACCACCGCGCGGACGACCTTCTCGGTCGTCGGGGCGGCGCTTCGGGTGCAGTGCATGACGACCACCGAACCGGGCTTCACCCCGTCCAGCACCTGGCGTACGACCGCGTCGGCGTCCGTGGCGAAGGCGTCGCCGCTGATCACGTCCCACTGCACGGCGGTGACACCGGCGCCGCTGACCGCGCGCAGCGCGTCCCGGTCGTAGCAGCCGCCGGGGAAGCGGAAGTACGGCATCGGGTGCGGCACGCCCGCCTTGCGCAGGGCTGCGTAGGTGCGCTGGACCTCCCCCAGCTTGGCGTCCGGGGCGACGGTCGGCAGGCCGTAGCAGTCCCCGGTGAACGCGTAGTGGCTGTAGGAGTGGTTGGCCACGTCGAACTGGGCGTCGTGCCCGAGGGCGCGGGCCTGGTCCGGGTACTCCTCGGCCCAGCGGCCGGTCATGAAGACGGTCGCCGGGACCTTCAGCGTGCGCAGGGCGCTGATCAGGCCGGGGTTGTCGAAGCGCTCACCGGCGGCGGCGCGGGGCCCCTCGTCGGCGGTCATGTCGGCGTCGAAGGTCAGCGCGACGGTCTTGCCCCTGTCGCGCGGGCCGTGCTCGAACACGGGGGTGAGGCCGCCCGGACCCGCCGCCATGGTGGGCGTACCGGCCGGGGACGGGGAGACGGAGGCATGCGGCTCGGCGTGGGCCGGCCGCGCGGGCTTGGCGGGGTCCGCGGTACCGCAGGCGGCGAGGGCCGCGCCGAGGACGCAGACGGCGGTGATACGGCGTGCGAGTGCAATCACCGTATGAAAATAAGACTGCCTGACTGGTCATCGGCTCACCGGCCGGGCGACGCGGCGCCATGGTCACCCGCGCGGCGGTCCGCTCCGGACGCCGCTTTTGCCGCTCTTTACGGTCGCGCGGGTCTTCACGGTTGCTCGGGTCTTCACGGTTGCTCGGGCCGCCCCTCCCCGTGGGTGACCCGCTCCTGCGGCTGGTCGAGGACGGCGCCCAGTTCCGGTGGGCCGGTCAGGGCGTCCAGGTAGGGGGATGCGGGCACCTGGGTCGGCGGGATCTGCGGTGCCGGCTCCTCGGGCGGTACGGGCTTCTCCAGCGTCACGGGCTCCTCGGGGGTGGCAGGCTCCTCGGGGGTGACGGGCTCCGCGGGCCTCTCGGGCTCGTGGTCCGTGGGCCGGCCGTCCCGTGCGCCCCGTTCCAGGAAGTGCAGCAGCTCCACCGGGATGGGCAGGACCAGGGTCGAGTTCTTCTCGGCCGACACCGCCATCACGGTCTGGAGCAGGCGAAGTTGGAGTGCCGTCGGGGTGTCCGCCATCTGCTGCGCGGCCTGGGCGAGCTTCTTCGACGCCTGGTACTCGGCGTCCGCGTTGATGATCCGGGCCCGGCGCTCCCGGTCGGCCTCGGCCTGGCGGGCCATCGACCGCTTCATGGTGTCCGGCAGGGAGACGTCCTTGATCTCCACCCGGTCGATCTGCACGCCCCACCCCACGGCCGGGCTGTCGATCATCAGCTCCAGGCCCTCGTTCAGCTTCTCCCGGTTGGACAGCAGGTCGTCAAGATCGCTCTTTCCGATGATCGACCTGAGTGAGGTCTGCGCCATCTGGGAGACGGCGAACCGGTAGTCCTCCACCCGCACCAGCGCGTCCGTCGGCTCGACCACCCGGAAGTACACCACCGCGTCGACCCGCACGGTGACGTTGTCCCGCGTGATGCCCTCCTGCGCGGGGATCGGCAGCGTGACGATCTGCATGTTCATTTTGTGCAGCCGGTCCACGAACGGGATGATCAGCGTCAGTCCGGGCTGCCTCGGTTCCCCCGTGATCCGCCCGAGCCGGAACAGGACTCCCCGTTCGTACTGCTTGACGACGCGCATGGCCGCGGCCAGACAGATGAGCCCGAGTGCGCCGAACACCGCTATCAGCGTGATCACGATTTCCAACATGGTCGCCCCCCTCACCGAGAGGTCTGTTTAATCCCTTACTCAACAGTACGTCCGGTATGTGGGCGGAATCCATGGCCTGTGCTTGCCCGTACGTGAGAACGGGGCCGGGGCCGCGGGATCGCTCCCTTCGCCCCGGCCCCGTCAGCGGCCTCGGTGCGTCAGCCGGCCCGTACGCCGACCTTGTCCGACGAGGTCAGCCGCACCGGCTCCGTACCGTCCGCGCTGTGCCGCTCGGCCCAGTTCTCCAGGGCGGTGCGGCAGGCGTGGTCCAGGTGCAGCAGGCCCGAGAGGTCCAGCCGCACCGGGCGGTCCTTGGGCAGCGCCTCCAGGCTGTCCAGTATTTTCGGCAGCCGAAGGAAGGTCGCGTTGCCCGACAGATGGGCGTCGACCGGCCCCGCGCCCTTGTCCATGACGGTGACCTTGATGTGCGACGCCTCCCATGCGGTCTTCACGATCGCCAGGGCCAGTCCGAGGAGCACGCCCTCGAACATCCCGACCGCCACGATGGACACCGCCGTCACGGCCAGTACCAACGCCTCGCCGCGCTGCTCACGCCACAGCCCCGCGAGCGCCTTGACCGGCACCAGCTTGGCCCCCGAGTAGATCAGGATGCCCGCCAGTGACGGGAGCGGGATGTGGGCGAGGGCGCCCGGCAGCAGGGCCGCGAACAGCAGCAGCCAGACGCTGTGCAGCACACGGGACGCCTTGGTCCGCGCGCCCGCCTGCACATTGGCCGCGCTGCGCACGATCACCGCGGTCAGCGGCAGCGCGCCGAGCAGCCCGCACACCGTGTTGCCGACGCCCTGGGCGGTCAGCTCGCGGTCGTACTCGGTACGCGGCCCGTCGTGCAGCCGGTCCACGGCCGCCGCGCTGAACAGCGACTCGGCGGACGCGATCAGGGTGAACGCGACGATCGTGCCGAGCACCGCGAGGTCGGCGAACTCGGCGAAGGCGCTCAGCGGGGGCGGCTGGACGGAGGCGAAGAGGCCCTGCACCTCCACCATCGCCACCGGCAGGCCGAACACCAGCGCGGCCAGCGTGGCGAGCCCTACCGCGGCCAGCGGTCCGGGCACCGTACGCACCTTCGCCGGAAGGTGCTTCCACACCACCATGACGACGACGGTGCCCGCGCACAGCGCCAGCGAGGCGATCGCCCTGCCGTCACCGAACGCTCCCGCCAGGCCCCGTGGCAGACCGAGCATCTTGTCCAGCCCGGCGTCCGGAGCCTTGGCCGCCATGGCGGGATACAACTGGCCGGCCACCAGGACCAGACCGATTCCGGCCAGCATGCCCTCCACGACCGCCAGCGATATGGCCCGGAAGTACCGCCCGAGCCGCAGCACGCCCATCACGATCTGGAGCAGACCGCTGGCGAGCACGATCGCGCCCAGCACCGGCAGCCCGAACTCCTTGACCGCCTCGAAGACGAGCACGGTCAGCCCGGCCGCGGGACCGGACACCTGGAGGCTGCTGCCGCGCATCACCCCGGTGACGAGACCGCCCACGATGCCGGTGACGAGCCCCAGTTCGGCCGGGACCCCGGAGGCGACGGCCACGCCCACGCACAGCGGGAGCGCGACCAGGAAGACGACGAGGGAGGCGGCGAAGTCCTGCCGCGCGTACGGGAGGCGGGATATGAGACCGCGCCCGGTCGTCGGCGCGTTCACAGGGCTTCGAAGGTGTCGGTGTCGGGACGGTGCGTGCGCACGGCACCGGTGTGCACCTCGTAGTACCAGGCGTGCAGGGCGAGCGTGCCCTCCGCCGTCCGGCGCTCGACACAGGGGTACGAGCGCAGGCGCAGCACCTGGGTCAGCGCGTGGCACTGCACGCCCTCGGCGACCTCCGGGTCCTCGGCGGCCCCGGCCGGGCGCGGGGTGGCGTGCGCCAGCCAGTCGCGCACGGCGGGCACGGCGGTCAGGTCGTCGCCGCGCACCAGCGCGCCGACCGCGCCGCAGTGCGAGTGACCGCAGACGACGATGTCGCGGACGCCGAGCACCTCGACGGCGTACTCGATGGTGGCGGCCTCGCTGGTGGGGTGCTGCGAGCTGTGGGGCGGGACGATGTTTCCCGCGGTGCGCAGCTCGAAGAGCTCGCCGGGGCGGGCGCCCGTGATCAGGGCCGGGACGACCCGTGAGTCGGAGCAGGTGATGAACAGGACCTGCGGAGACTGGCCTTCGGCGAGCTTGGCGAACTCCTCAGGGCGCTGTCCGAACGTACGCGCGTTGTCGATGAGGGGCTGCATGATGTCTGGACTCCTCCTGGCGCGCCTCGATGGCGCGTCGGGCTTGCACGACTGTGGTGGGGGGAGCGAGCCCGCCCCTCAGCAGCGGAAGACCTGAAGGACTGCCGGGGTGTGGGCTCCGGAGGATCTCGTGACGTGGGCGTCCGGGGCACCGGGCCGCCAGAGCGGCGCGGGCTCGGCCGGGCGCCGGGATATCGGCGGGCGCTCCAGCGCCGGTGTCGGCGCGGTGCCGCGCTGGCGGTGCCGGTCGGCATGGGTGGCGACGGGTGGTGCCTTGGGGCCGCGGGGCTCGCGGACGGTGTCCGCTCCCTCGCCCGCCGGCTGGGCGACGAGGACGATCCCCGGCGTGTCGTTGGCCCCCGCCTCACCGAGTGTATGTGCGGTGGCGAAGGATCCGGAGGGTGCGAAGAGCTGGAGGGCGAGCAGCGCGACCGCGAACAGGGCGAGCACCGCACCAGGCGTCCTGCCTCGGGACATGCGCACCCCCCTGCGGAAACCAGCGTCTCTTGTACGCACCAAGCATTGGTCAATGGATGGTCAAGAAACACGTTAACCCGCCGAGATGCTTTGCAGGGTTAACGGCGGGTTACGTGCCGCAGGAAGCGTGAAAAAAGCGGGTCAAGTGACTGAAATCAGCCCTTGACCCGCATAAGTTGATGAGATATTAGAAACAGGGTGGCCGGTCGGTTACTCGGCCACCAGTCCCTTCGCGTCGCGCGCCAGCGCGGTGAGCCGGGAGATCGCGCGGAAGTACTTCTTGCGGTAACCGCCGTTCAGCATCTCCTCGCTGAACAACTGGTCGAAGGGCAGCCCCGAGGCCAGCACCGGGACCTCGCGGTCGTAGAGCCGGTCCGCCAGCACCACCAGCCGCAGCGCCGTCGACTGGTCCGGCACCGGCCGGACATCGGTGAGGCACACCGCCCGCACCTCGTCGGTCAGCGCGCCGTACCGGCTCGGGTGCACCCTCGCCAGGTGCTCCAGGAGCTGCGGGAAGGCGTCCAGCGAGGCGCCCTCGGCGCGGTACGCCGCCTTGGTCACCTGCTCGTCGGAGTACGGCGCCGGAGCCTCGGGCAGACCGCGGTGGCGGTAGTCCTCGCCGTCGATGCGCAGGGCGCGGAAGTGGGCGGACAGGCCCTGGATCTCGCGCAGGAAGTCGGCCGAGGCGAACCGTCCCTCGCCCAGCTTGCCGGGCAGCGTGTTGGAGGTGGCGGCCAGCGCCACACCCGCCTCGACCAGCCTGCCGAGCAGGCTGGAGACCAGCACCGTGTCGCCCGGGTCGTCCAGCTCGAACTCGTCGATGCACAGCAGGGCGTGGCCGGACAGCGTCCGCACCGTCTGCTGGAAGCCGAGGGCGCCCACCAGGTTGGTCAGCTCGACGAAGGTGCCGAACGCCTTGCGGGCGGGCTCGGCGGGGGTGGCGTGCCAGAGCGAGGCGAGCAGGTGGGTCTTGCCGACGCCGTAGCCGCCGTCCAGGTAGACGCCGCGCGGGCCGGCCGGGGCCTTGGCCTTCGCCCGGCCGAAGCCGAACAGGCCCCGCCTGCCGGTGTCGGGCGCCGCGCCGAGTCCTGCCGCGAAGCCCTCCAGCACGCCCACGGCGTCGGTCTGGCTGGGCTGGTTCGGGTCCGGGATGTAGGTGGCGAAGCGCACCGAGTCGAAGCGGGGCGGCGGCACCATCTCGGCGACCAGACGGTCGGCCGGGACATGCGGCTCGCGCGCGCACAGGGACAGCGGACCCGCTTCGGTCAGCGGGCTGGAGCCGGAGGCTGCGGTGGAGGACACGGTTACCCATGCTAATCGCCATGTCACACTGCACGAATGCGACGCCTGTTCCCTGTGACCGACGAAACAGCAGCTCGGGCCCCTGCCGGAGGGCATGAGGAGCCGGACGGGAGCGGTGAGTGGAGTCTCGCCGAACTGGCCGCCGCCTACGCCTATCCCACCGCGGGCGACGGCGGACCCCGCACCTGGCTGCGGGCCAACATGGTCTCGACCCTCGACGGCGCCGCCCAGCACGACGGCCGCTCCCAGCCCATCTCCTGCCCGGCCGACATGCGGATCTTCGGCACGCTGCGGGCCCTCGCGGATGTCGTCCTCGTCGGTGCGGAAACGGTTCGGCAGGAGGGGTACCGGCCCGCTCGCGCCCGGGCCGAGTTCGCGCGGGCGCGGGAGGCGGCCGGGCAGGGGCCGGCCGCGGCCGTCGCCGTCGTCTCCGGCGGACTCGACCTGGACTTCTCGCTTCCGCTGTACACCTCGCCGCTGGTCCCGACCATCGTCCTCACCGGTACGGACGCCCCCGCCGACCGGGTGTCCGCCGCCGAGCGGGCCGGGGTGCGGGTGATCGTCGCGGGGGAGGGGCGCCGGGTCGATCCCGTACGTGCCGTGCGGGCCCTGGCCGGGCTGGGTCACACCCGCCAGCTCACCGAGGGCGGGCCGCGGTTGCTGGGGCAACTGGTCGCCGCCGACGTGCTGGACGAGCTGTGTCTGACGCTGTCGCCCATGCTCACCGCGGGGGACGCGCAGCGCATCGCGGGCGGTCCCGGCGTACCGGTGCCGCGCCGCTTCGCGCTCGCGTCCCTGCTGGAGGAGGACGGATTTCTGTTCGGGCGGTACAGCCGTCCCTGAAAACAGCGGAATCTACCGTTCCGTTTAGCTTCCGGGGGGCACACTTACTCCCGGTACTCCCCGTGCGGTAACGGGGCAGGATGGTTTCCGCAGGGCCTGTTCGGGCCAACGGAGAACAGAGGGTCACGAGGGCCCTCGAGGGAGAAGAGGCGGCTGGTGTTCACAAGCGTTCTGATGATCGAGAAAGCCCTGACGTCGGCCGACGTGGAGTTCGTGACGACCTTGCACGGCGACGAGCCGGTCTTCTTCCACGTGCTGCTCCAGCCGCGCGGTGACCAGGCGGACCGACTGCTGCGGGCCATCGACGACATCGCGCTCGGCGAGCTGGACGAGGCCGTCCACGAGGGCGAGACGCCCGAGGGCACGAACGCCCGGAGCGTGGGGGAGAAGGCCCTGGAGGTGTCCCTGCACGCGCTGCGTGCCGCCGGGAGCCGGGCGGAGGGGAGACTCGTGGAGAACCACCCGCTGGAGGCGCTCAAGGCACTGGTCGGCGAGGTCCACGCCGACGAGGTCATCGTCCTGACCGACCCCCACTACGTGGAGGAGTTCTTCCACCGGGACTGGGCCTCCCGCGCCCGCCACAAGGTCGGCGTACCGGTGCTGAAGCTGTTCTCCCACAGCAAGGCGTGAGCCCGCGGGGCTCCGGGCGGCTCGTCCGGCACCGGGTACGCGATCGGGTACCCGGTGCGGCCGCAGCGCGTGGGAACCGCGTACGACCGGCACCCGCGCGGCGCGCCTCCTGGCCGGGGTGCGGGCGGCGGGGGGCCAGCGCATAGGGTGGGCCTTCTCTGGCTCGCTCGTATCTGGGAGAACATCGCATGGCACCCGGCCTTCCTACCGCCATGGACCGACCGCACTTCATCGGCATCGGCGGCGCCGGGATGTCGGGGATCGCCAAGATCCTCGCCCAGCGCGGCGCCCGGGTGGCGGGCAGTGACGCCAAGGAGTCCGCGACCGCCGAGGCGCTGCGGGCGCACGGTGCCACCGTGCACATCGGGCACGCCGCCGGGCACCTCGCCGACGACGCCACCTGTGTCGTCGTGTCCTCCGCGATCCGGCAGGACAACCCCGAGCTGGCCCGCGCCGCCGAGCTGGGCATCCCGGTGGTGCACCGCTCCGACGCGCTCGCCGCCCTGATGACGGGCCTGCGGCCGATCGCGGTGGCGGGTACGCACGGCAAGACCACCACCACCTCCATGCTCGCCGTCTCCCTGACCGAGCTGGGCGCCCGCCCCTCGTACGCCATCGGCGGCGACCTGGACGCGCCCGGTTCCAACGCCCTGCACGGCGAGGGCGAGATCTTCGTGGCCGAGGCGGACGAAAGCGACCGCAGCTTCCACAAGTACGCCCCCGAGGTCGCCATCGTCCTCAACGTCGAGCTGGACCACCACGCCAACTACGCCTCGATGGACGAGATCTACGAGTCCTTCGAGACCTTCGCGGGCAAGATCGTCCCCGGCGGCACCCTGGTGATCTCCGCCGACCACGAGGGCGCCCGCGAGCTGACCCGCCGGGTGACCGGTGTGAAGACCGTGACCTACGGCGAGGCCGAGGACGCCGACGTCCGGGTCCTGGAGATCGTGCCCCAGGGCCTCAAGAGCCAGGTCACCGTGGTCATGGACGGCCGCGAGCTGACCTTCGCCGTCTCCGTCCCCGGCCGCCACTACGCGCTCAACGCCGTCGCCGCGCTCGCCGCCGGTGCCGCCCTCGGCATCCCCGCCGACGAGCTGGCCCCCGCCCTCGCCGTGTACACCGGCGTCAAGCGGCGCCTCCAGCTCAAGGGCGAGGAGGCGGGCGTCCAGGTGATCGACTCCTACGCCCACCACCCCACCGAGATGACCGCCGACCTGGAGGCCATGCGCGGCGCGGCCGGGGACAGCCGCCGCATCCTCGTCGTCTTCCAGCCGCACCTGTTCTCCCGCACCCAGGAGCTGGGCAAGGAGATGGGCCAGGCCCTCGCCCTCGCCGACGCCTCCGTGGTGCTCGACATCTACCCGGCCCGCGAGGACCCGATCCCCGGCATCACCAGCGCGCTGATCATCGAGGCCGCCCGCGTGGCCGGCGCCGACGTCACCGCCGTGCACGACAAGACGGAGATCCCCGAGGTCGTCGCGGGAATGGCGAAGCCCGGTGATCTCGTTCTCACCATGGGCGCGGGTGACGTCACCGACCTGGGCCCGCTGATCCTGGACCGCCTGTCGCAGAAGTAAGGGGCTGATCTTCATGGCGTACGACGTCGAGAAGCCGGACGAGCAGTGGCGGGCGGAGCTGAGCCCGGCCGAGTACACGGTGCTGCGCCAGGCGGGCACCGAACCGGCCTTCACCGGTGAGTACACGGACACCAAGACCGAGGGTGTCTACTCCTGCCGGGCCTGCGGTGCCGACCTGTTCACCTCCGGCACCAAGTTCGCCTCGCACTGCGGCTGGCCGTCCTTCTTCGACCCGAAGGACTCCGACGCGGTCGAGCTGATCGAGGACCGTTCGCACGGGATGGTCCGCACCGAGGTCCGCTGCTCCCGCTGCGGTTCCCACCTGGGGCACGTCTTCGAGGGCGAGGGCTACCCCACGCCCACCGACCAGCGGTACTGCATCAACAGCGTCTCGCTGCGCCTGACGCCCGAAGAGGGCTGACGCGGTCCCCACGATTCCCACTCGTCGTGTCCGGCGGGTGGGAATCGTCACATGATCGGTGGATTGGGACGGCTGTGGCTGGGTAGCAGCCAGCAGATTCATGGGACCGTCCGGCCGTGGCACGACCACGGGTGCGCGCGCCCGCACCCGGTCCGGTCGCCCTTTCGCGCTCTCCGGGTGGCGTGGCTCGTGCCGTCTAGACTCGGCCGGCACTGGTCCAGGCTCTCCTGCCAACCGAAGGGCGCGCGGCGTTTTGATACGGATAGATTCAGTCACCAAGCGATACCCGGACGGGACGGTCGCGGTCGACCGGTTGTCGCTCGACATACCGGACCGTGCGATCACCGTCCTCGTCGGCCCCTCCGGCTGCGGCAAGACGACCACCCTGCGGATGATCAACCGGATGGTGGACCCCAGCGAGGGCAGCATCCTCCTCGACGGCGCGGACATCCGGCAGCAGCCCGTCAACTCCCTGCGCCGCTCGATGGGTTACGTCATCCAGAACGCGGGGCTCTTCCAGCACCGCACCATCCTGGACAACATCACCACCGTGCCCAGGCTCCTCGGCTGGGGCAAGGGCAAGGCCCGCGAGCGCGCGGCCGAGCTGATGGAGCGGGTCGGGCTCGACAGCTCGCTCGCCAAGCGGTACCCCTACCAGCTCTCCGGCGGCCAGCAGCAGCGCGTCGGCGTGGCACGGGCGCTCGCCGCCGACCCGCCGGTCCTGCTCATGGACGAGCCCTTCTCCGCCGTCGACCCGGTGGTCCGCAAGGGACTCCAGGACGAACTCCTGCGCATCCAGGAGGAGCTGGGCAAGACGATCGTCTTCGTCACCCATGACATCGACGAGGCCGTGAAGCTCGGCACCATGGTCGCCGTGCTGCGCACCGGCGGACGGCTCGCCCAGTTCGCGCCGCCCTCCGAACTGCTCACCGCCCCCGCCGACCCCTTCGTCGAGGACTTCCTCGGCGCCGACCGGGGCATCAGGCGCCTGTCCTTCTTCCCGTCCGACCAACTGGAGCTGGCGACCGAGCCGGTCGTCCCCGTCGACGCCGACGCCACCCGGCTCACCGCGCGCGGCGACGCCCCGTACCTGCTCGTCACCGACGCCGACGGCCTTCCCCTCGGCTGGGGCGAGCCGGCCGAGCTCACCGCGGGCGCCATCGACCCCGCCCGTCTCCTGCCGTTCGGCAGACCGTTCCGGCCGGGCAAGGACTCGCTGCGCACCGCCCTCGACGGGGCCGTGCTCTCGCCGACCGGCTGGGCCGTGGCCGTCGACGGCGAGGGACGCGCGGTCGGCGTGGTCTCGCAGGCGACGATCGGCGAGGCGATACGCGCCGCGCACACCGAGGACCGTCCGGAGGTGACGGCGGGCGGATGAACGGCTTCTTCGACCTCCCGAGCGACCTCCAGCACAGCTACTTCGGCCTCATCGGCCTGCACCTGCGCGAAGCGCTGCTGCCGGTGCTGGCCGGCCTCCTGCTCTCGCTGCCCGTCGCCCAGCTCTGCGCCCGCTTCCGCTGGCTGTACCCGCCGGTCCTCGGTGTCACGACCGTGCTGTACGCCGTCCCGTCGCTGGCGTTCTTCGTGATCCTCATCGACTACACCGGCCAGAGCGAGATGACGGTGATGATCCCGCTCGCCGTGTACAGCCTGGTCGTGCTCGTCCCCGCCATCGTGGACGGCGTCCGCTCGGTACCGCCCGAGACCCTGGCCGCCGCCGAGGCGATGGGGCTCGGAGCCGTACGGCGTTATCTCCAGGTGCAGTTGCCCATCGCCGTCCCCGCCATCATCGCGGGCCTGCGCGTCGCCACGGTGTCCAGCATCTCGCTGGTCAGCGTCGGCATGCTCATCGGCAACCAGGGCGCCCTCGGCAACATGCTGAACGACGCCAACCTGTACCACCGGCCCGAACTCGCGGTGAACTCCGTGGTCACCACGGCCCTGTTGGCGATCCTCGTCGACGCGGCGCTGGTGCTCGCCCGCACCCTGCTGACCCCGTGGATGCCGAAGAAGGGTGCCGCCCGGTGAACGTCCTGGACTTCGCGCACTCCTTCTTCGCCGACGCCGCCCGCTGGCACGGCTACGACGGCATCCCCACCCGCCTGCTGGAGCACGTGGGTTACTCCCTGGAGGCCCTCGCCCTCGCCGCTCTCATCGCGCTGCCCGTCGGGCTGATCGCCGGGCATCTGCGGCGCGGCGGCAACGCCCTGTCGATGGTCGCCACGGCCGGCCGGGCACTGCCCAGCTTCGGTCTGCTGGTGCTGCTGTTCATCTGGTTCGGCTTCGGCACGCTGCCGGTGATGGTGCCGCTCGTCGTGCTCGCCGTACCGCCGATCCTCGTCACCACCTACGAGGCGATCCAGACCGTCGACCCGTCCCCGGTGGACGCGGCGCGCGGGATGGGCATGACCGAGCCGCGCATCCTGTTCCAGGTGGAGCTCCCGGTCGCGCTGCCGGTCATTCTCGGCGGACTGCGTACCGCGGCCGTCCAGATCGTCTCCACGGCGACCATCGCCGCGTACGTCAGCTTCGGCGGACTCGGCCGGTACATCATCGACGGGCTCTACCAGAAGGACTACGAGAAGGTGGTCGGCGGTGCCACCCTGGTCGCCGGACTCGCCCTGGTGACGCTCCTGGTGTTCTGGGCGCTGTCGCGGCTCACCGTCTCGCCGGGAGTGCGGCGCGGTGACTGACGGCTCCACCGGCGGTTTCATACCGCTGACACAAACGGGCGCGTATCGAGGCCAATCGGTGACCTCGACTCCCTTGACTCACAAATCACGAGCTGGCTTGGATCTACAGGTGACTTACGACAACCGCATCAGCAGGTCCATCCGGGGGAACCGAGGGGCGGCGCTGGTCGCCCTCGCGGCGGCGACGACGCTGCTTGCGGGCTGTGGCTCCTCCGACGGCAAGTCCGACAACCCCCTGACCGGAGGCGAGGCGAGCGGCGACACCGTCGTCGTCGGCTCCAACAACTTCGCCGAGAGCATCCTGCTCGCCGACATCTACGGCGAGGCCCTCAAGGCCAAGGGCGTCAAGGTCAAGTACCAGCCCAACATCGGCAGCCGCGAGACCACCTACGGTCTGCTGAAGAACGGCTCCGTGACGCTGCTGCCCGAGTACAACGGCGCGCTGCTGGCCTACCTCGACCAGAAGGCGGCCCCGAAGTCGACCGAGGAGACCACCAAGGCCATCGAGGCCAAGCTGGACTCCAAGCTGACCCTGCTGAAGCCGTCCCCGGCCGAGGACAAGGACTCGGTCACGGTCAACGCGGCCACCGCCAAGAAGTACAACCTGACCGCCACGTCCTCGATCGGCGACCTCAAGGGCATCGCCAAGGACCTGGTCATCGGCGGCTCCCCGGAGTTCCAGACCCGCCACCAGGGCCTGAGCGGCCTGAAGGAGCTGTACGGGCTGGAGTTCAAGTCCTTCAAGTCCCTGGACGCGGGCGGCCCGCTCACCCAGGCCGCGCTGAAGAAGGACTCCGTGCAGGCCGCGGACCTCTTCACCACCGACCCGGTGATCGCCAAGGAGAAGTTCGTCGTCCTGAGCGACCCGAAGAACCTCTTCGGCTTCCAGAACGTCCAGCCCCTCGTGCGCAAGAACGCGGTGCCGCAGAAGGGCGTGGACGCGCTCGACGCGGTCTCCGCCAAGCTGGACACCAAGGCCCTGCTCGACCTGGACACCCAGGTGCAGGTCCAGCACAAGGACCCGCTGGACGTGGCCAAGGCCTGGCTGAAGGCCAACGGCCTCGGCTGACCCAGCCCGCACACCGCCACCCGGACCGCCCGGCCGACGCACCCCGTCGCCGGGCGGTCCGCGTGTCCGGCCACGGCACCTAGACTGGCTGGTCCAGAGCAGACGCGGAACGGGGCCGTACCCGGCCAGGAGGACGACAGTGGCGACAGCGCCCGGCACCGGCCACCAGGACCCCTCCCCGCAGATCCTCACCGAGGCGGCCGCCGCCTTCGGACTGCTCGCCTCCCCGGCCCGGCTCCACCTGGTGTGGGCACTGGCCCAGGGCGAGAGCGACGTCACCGGGCTCGCCGAACGGGTCGGCGGCGCGCTCCCCGCCGTCAGCCAGCACCTCACCAAGCTGAAGCTCGCCGGACTCGTCCGCTCCCGCCGCGAGGGCCGCCGCCAGGTCTACTTCGTCGACGCCGACGAACAGGCCGCGCTGGTGGACGTCGTCCACCTCCTCGTCGGCCGGCTCAGCGAACGGACGGCCCCCACCGCCCCGGTCCGCCGCCTGCGCGGACTGTGACCGAAGTGCCGGACACCTCGCTGCGACTGCTGCGGCGCCTGGACACCGGCCCGCGCGGACTGACCGACACCGAGGCCGCCGCCCGGCTCGCCGAGCACGGGGAGAACACCCCGGCCGCCGTGCCCCCGTCGCCCACCTGGCCGCGCCGCTGCGCGCGGGCCCTGCGCGACCCGTTCACCGCCGTACTCCTCACCCTCGGCCTGGTCTCCGCGTCCGTCGCCTCCTGGGGCACCGCCGCCGTGATCCTCGCCCTGGTCGCCGTCAGTTGCGCACTGCGCGCCACCGGAGAACGCCGCGCCGATCGCTCGCTCGCCGCGCTGCGCGGCCTGGTCACCGGCACCGCCACCGTGCTGCGCCGCACCGGCCGCGCGGACGAGCCGTCGGCCCGCGAGGTCCCGGTGGCCGACCTCGTACCCGGCGACATCGTCCGGCTCGGCCCGGGCGACCTCGTCCCCGCGGACGTACGCCTGCTGCGCGCCCAGGGGCTGACCGTCCGGCAGGACACGCTCACCGGCGAGTCCGCGCCGGTGGCCAAGGAGCCCGTCGACGCGCCGGGGCGGTTCACCGAGTCCCACCTGTGCTTCCAGGGCAGCCACGTCGTCTCGGGCAGCGCCACCGCCGTGGTGGTGGCGACCGGGCCGCGCACCCGGTTCGCCGCCGCCCAGCGGACCCCCTTCCGGCGCGGCCCGAGCGCCTTCGACCGGTCCGTGCACGGCATCTCCTGGGTGCTGGTCCGCTTCATGCTGCTCACCCCGCCGCTCGTCCTCATGGCGGGCGCCGCCCTGCACGGCCGGGGCACGCAGACGCTGCCGTTCGCCGTCGCGGTGGCCGTGGGGCTCACCCCCGAGATGCTCCCGGTGATCGTCACCACCTGCCTCGCGCGCGGCGCGTCCCGGCTGGCCGAGGCCCACCGGGTCGTCGTACGGCGGCTGCCCGCGCTGCACGACCTCGGCGCGGTCGACGTGCTGTGCCTGGACAAGACCGGCACCCTCACCCAGGACCGGCCCGTCCTCGCCGCCGCGCTCGGGCCGGACGGCCGGGACGACCCCGAGGTGCTGCGCTGGGCCGCCGTCGCCGCCTGGTGGGGCCTCACCCTCTCGGAACTCCCCGCCCCGGACGCCCTGGACGAGGCCCTGCTCACCGCCGCCGGACCGGTCGGCGAGGAGTACGACGGGGTCGCCGCGCTCCCCTTCGACGCCGCCCACCGGCTGGCCACCGCCGTGGTCGCCGGTGCCCTCGGCCGGCATGTGCTGATCACCAAGGGTGCCGCCGAGGACGTGCTCGGCCGGTGCGAGCTGCCCGATGCCGAGCGCCACGGCCTGCTGGAGCTCGCCGCGCTGCAGGCGGCGTCCGGGCTGCGCGTCCTGGCCGTCGCCACCGCCGAACTCCCCGCCCGCACCCGGCCCTACCGGCCCGAAGACGCCCGCGGCCTCACCTTCCGGGGGCTGCTCACCTTCCACGACGACCTGGCCCCCGGCGCGGCCGAGGCCCTGCGGACCCTCACCGGACTCGGCATCGAGGTCCGCGTCCTGACCGGCGACCACCCCGCCACCGCCGTACGCGCGTCCCGGGACCTGGGGCTGACGGTGGGGGAGGTGCGCTCGGGCCACTCCCCGGAGACGGCCGGGACACCGGGCGGTGTCACCGTCGTGGCCCGGTGCACGGCCGAGGACAAGGCACGCGTCGTCAGCGACCTGCGGGCGGCCGGGCACACCGTCGGGTTCCTCGGGGACGGGGTCAACGACGTGCCCGCCATGCTCGCCGCGGACGTGGGCGTCGCCCCGCGCGGAGCCGTCGACGTGGCCCGCGAGAGCGCCGACGTGGTGCTCGGCGAGAAGGACCTCGGCGCCCTCGGACACGCCGTCCTCGCCGGGCGGCACAGCAGCGCCAACATCGCCTCCTACCTGCGCGTCACCCTCTCCTCCAACCTCGGCAACGTCCTCGCCATGCTCGCCGCCGGACTGCTGCTGCCGTTCCTGCCGATGCTCCCCGCCCAGGTCCTCGCGCAGAACCTCTGCTTCGACGCCTCCCAGCTCGCCTTCGCCGACGACCGCCCCGACCCGGAGGCACTGCGCCGCCCGACCCGGCTGCGGCCGCCCGCCTTCCTGCGCTTCCTCACCGGCTTCGGCCTGCTCAACGCGGTCGCGGACCTCGCCACCTTCGCCGTGCTCACGCTCGCCCCGCACGGCGGTGCCGCCCTGGACGACCGGGCGCTGTTCCACTCCGCCTGGTTCACCGAGAACCTGCTCACCCAGGCGCTGGCGATGCTGCTGCTGCGCTCGGGCCGCCGCTTCGCCGGCCACCGGCCCGGTCCGGTCGGCCGGGCCTCGGCCGCGCTGGCCGGTGCCGGACTGCTGCTGCCCGCCACCCCGCTCGGCGCGGCCCTCGGCCTGACCGCGCTGCCCGTCGGCCGCTACCTGCTCCTGGCCGCCGTCCTCGTGCCGTACGCGCTCGCGCTGACCGTGGCGCGGGTGCGCCACGACCGGCGTCAGCCGTAGGTGAGGTTCGCGCAGGGGTTGTCGTCCGCCGAACGCGCCCCGTTGGCCACCTCGCTGGGCACCGAGGCCGAGGTCGAGGGCGTCGGGTCCGTGGCGTACGCCTGGCCCAGGACCACGTTGATCCGGGCGGCGCCGATCTGCTCCAACTGGGCGCCGGGGAACACCTTGGCCACGGTCCGCGCGCGGTCCGCCATGCCGGGGCCGTACTGCACGACCGTCGCCAGGTGGTTCTGGGAGAGCGCGGTGGCCGTGCCGGTGACGGTGAAGCCGGACGCGGTGAGCGCGGCCGAGCCCTTCGCGGCGAGCCCGGTCACCGTGGTGCCGTTGTAGACCGCCACGGAGATGCCCTCGCCGGAGACCGGGGCGGGGGACTGGGCGGCCGGGCCGGGCTTCTTCCTCGCGTGCCCCTTCCCGCCGCTGGCGTCGGCGCCGTCGATCGTCCGGTCCGCCCTCAGCGCCGCCCACAGCTCACCGGCGTCCGGCTCCACGACCGCCACCCGCGAACCCGCGTACCGCCAGGGCACGGTGACGAACTTGGTGTTGTGCAGATCGACGTCCTTCAGCGACATGGCGAACGACAGCAGCTTGTCGGCGCTGCCGAGTCCAGGGTCGACGGTCATCGAGTCGGTCGCCGCGTCGGCCAGCGGCAGCAGCTTGGTCGGTGTGAACCCCTTGTCCTTGACCTCCTTCAGCAGGCTGCCCACGAACGCCTGCTGCCGCTTGATCCGCCCTATGTCGGAGCCGTCGCCGATGCCGTGCCTCAGGCGGACGTAGTCCAGCGCCCGCCGGCCGGAGACGTTCTGCTCGCCCTGCCGGAACAGCAGCGTGCCCTGGGTGGCCCGGTTGGGGTTGAGGTCCTTCTGGTAGATGTCGTTGGGCAGGCACACCTTCACGCCGCCGACGACCTCGGTGAGCGCGGCGAAGCCCTTGAAGTCCACGACCACCGTGTGGTCCACCCGCAGCCCCGTGAGCCGCTCCACCGTGTTCTGGGTGCAGGCCGGGTTGCCCTTGTCGGTCTCGCCGACGGAGAAGGCCGCGTTGAACATGGTGTTCGGCCGGGCCTGGGTCCAGCCGCCGGTGGGCAGCTTGCAAGGCGGGATCGTCACCAGGGTGTCGCGCGGTATCGAGACGGCCAGGGCGTGCTTGTGGTCGGCGTATATGTGCAGCAGGAGCGTCGTGTCGGAGCGGCCGATGCCGTCCTTGTCGCCGCCGCCCAGCGCCGCGTTGCCGTCGGTGCGCGCGTCCGAACCGATCACCAGGACGTTCTCGCCCTTGGACGAGCCCGCCGGGCGGTTGTCGGAGAGGCCGCCGGAGTCGAAGGTCTGGATGTTGCCGTTGAGCTTCAGATACACCCAGCCCACACCGGCACCGCCGAGGACCACCAGCGACAGACAGACGAGGAGCGCCACCCGCGCTCTGCGCCCACGGCGGCGCCGCCGGTCCCGCGCGGTGGACCGGTTCCCACGGTCCCCGTCGCCCGGACCGCCCTCGCCCTCCGGGGTGCCCCGGCCGCCGCCGCGTCGCCGTGACGGTGCCGTTCCCCGGCTGCTCGTGATGCTCATCGGCCGCCCTCTTGTGCCTCTCCCTGGGTTGTACAGTTGCGCAATGTAGCAATCATCGCTGAGTGGACCCGAGGCGCGGGAGCCTCTGGCCGTCAGGAAACGCGTGAGAAAAGGGAGGGCCGCCATGCTCCGCAACGGACTGGAACCCTGGCATCTGCTGGTCGTGGCGATCGTCTTCATCGTGCTGTTCGGCTCCAAGAAGCTGCCGGACACCGCCCGTTCGCTGGGCAGGTCCCTGCGCATCCTCAAGAGCGAGGCGAAAGCGATGAAGGACGAGAGCGCCACTCCCGCAGACGCGCGCGTCTCCCCCTGACTTCGATCCTCCCTCCGCCCGCCCTCTCACCGAGGGAACGCGGGCGCTCCCTCGGTGCCCGTTGTCCGGTGAACACGGCACGCCGGGAGGGAAGTTCCCGTATCACCTGAAAGAGGGAGAACCCGGCGGCAAGGTGCCGCCGGGTGCGGGTGCGGGTGCGGGTGCGGGCGGGGTTCAGGCTGGGGTTCCCGCGTTCTCGCCGGCCTTCGCGCCGCGAGCCCGCTCCCGGCGCCGCTGCCGCCGGGACACGCGAGCCTCCTGGTCGGGGAGCCAGCCGAAGGCGAGGCAACTGCCGACGACGCCGAGGAGCAGGCCGATGAAGAAGCCGCCCAGGTTGGACGTGAGCCAGGTGCCCAGGGAGGTCAGGACGCCGGTGAGCGAGTAGAACAGCCGCTGGGCCGGGTTGAAGAGGACGAGCAGTCCGAGCAGCACCATCAGGGTCGGCAGCAGATAGCCCGCGAGCCCCTGCATCCCGATGTGCATCACGACCTTCAGCGACGCCTTCTCGGTGAGCAGGATCTCGGCCCCGCCCAGCGCGAGCAGCAGCCCGCCCCAGAACGGCCGCCGCCCCCGCCAGTCGCGGAAGGCCGCCCGCGCCCCTTCGCGCACACGCTCGGGCACCGGCTCAGCAGCCCGAGTCGCTGAAGCCCAGCTTCAGACCGGGAAGCTTGAACACGGCAGCCGTGGTCGCGTAGTTGGTCTGGCGCAGGTTGGCGATGTGCACGGTGTCGGCCTGCTGGGAGAAGACGCCGATCGGGCCCTTGGCGTTGGCCTTGTCCAGGGTGCTGGCGTCGTTGCCGATCTCGATGTTGTCGAACGCCGCGTCACCCGACAGCTCGGTGGAGTCGGTGGTCAGATCGGTGGCGGTCACCTTCTTCTCGCCCTGGCCCGCCTTGATCAGCAGGTTGGTGCCGCCCAGGTCGACGCTCTGGCACAGCTTGGTGAGTGTGGCGCTCTTGATCGCGGAGGTGACGACGAGTACCTGGCCGCCGGTGTCGCCCGCGTTCGGGCTGCCGTCCGCCATGTTGTCCAGCCCGCCGAACTGCTCGAATCCGGTGCCGGTCAGGTCGGTCGCGGTGACCGTGAACGGCATGCCGGAGATGGCGAACTGCACGCCCAGCGCGCCCTCGGCGGTCAGGATCGCCAGACCTGCGGCGACCAGGGTGGCGGGCACCGCGAGCACGGCGGCCCGGCGGTAGCGGACCCGTCCGCGCCGTTCGCCGCCGGCCGGGTCGGGCACGGGGTCGTGGTCGGTGGACGAGAGGTCCGGGGACGAGGCCATGTCTGCTCCCATGGGGCGTAGATCCATGCGGGTTTCAGGTGGCGCGTTGTCCTGGCGCGGACAAGGGCGGCCGCGCGGGCCCCCTCGCGGCTCCCTGGGGGAAGCGAGGGACCGGCCGGTTACGCGACGGTAGCCTGCTGGGAAGTTACCGCCGGTTACATTGAAGGGTCAAGAGAGTTGTGAAAAGTAGGTGTCGGCCCTGCGCAGACGGTTGCCGCTGACCCACAACTCCCTTGCGCCATATTGACGTTGGCGTCAAATCGGGTCTACAACTCTGCCTGATCTCCTCGGGACCGTGGCGCCGGGCCCGACGAACGGCACGTGCCGATTCCCGGCTCCTCCGGGCGGCCGTCCCGATACGAAGAACCCGCATCGCATCCCGGCGCACCCTGCTCTCCCCCCACCTCGGAAGAGAGGCACCCGCATGCGCACCTTCCTCGCCCTTGCCGGAACCGTCACCGCGCTCACCGTGGCCGTGGCCGTCCCCGCCGCCGCCGACGGCGGCGCCGTACTGACCACGGGCGGTGTCGGCGGCACCGCCGTCGCCGTCGGCGACACCCTCACCGCACCGCTCGCCGCCGGCACCTCCGCCACCCTGTACTCCAGCGCGACCGGCACCAGCGGAGTCAAGTGCACGGCGTCCCAGTTCACGGCCCAGGTCACCGGCAACCCGGCCTCCCCGGGCGCCGCCACCGAGTCGGTCACCGGCCACACCTTCGACAGCGCGAGCTGCACCAGCAACGTCACCGGCGTCCTCGGCGTCAGCGGCATCACCGTCGACCATCTGCCCTACACCGCGTCGGTCGCCTCCGACGGCACCCTCTCCGTCGCCCCGGCGAGCGGCTCGACCATCCAGACCACGGTCAAGCTCCGCACCCTGCTCGGCTCGATCAACTGCGTCTACCAGGCACCGAGTCTGACCGGAAAGGCGGACAACGCCGACAACAGCATCACCTTCACCAACCAGCAGTTCACCAAGGTGTCCGGCTCGTCGCTCTGCTTCGCCAGCGGCTACTTCACCGCCAAGTACGCCCCGGTCACCGACGCGGGCTCCCCGGTCTTCGTCAACTGACTGTTTCCCAAGTCTCGTTCAGCGCCGGCGCAGGCGCGGGACGAGGGCGGCGGCCGCGGTGACCACCAGCACCGCGGCCGCACCGCCCGCCAGCAACGGAGCCGAGGGGCCCGACTTCGCGCGGGTCGCCTCGGCCACCGGCCTGCCGTCGTCCGGCACGGCGGCGTACGAGGAATCCTTGCGGGGTTCGGGAGTCGCGCTCGCGGCCGAGGGGTGCGCGGACGCCTGGTGCGAGGAGTGCGCCGAGGGCGACGCGGTCGGTTTCCTCGCGGTCGGCTTCTTCGTGGGCTCGGGCCGCGCGCCGCTTCCGCCGCCCGCCGAGGTCGCGCTCTTGCTCGTGAGGACCACGTCGGAGCAGGAGTAGTACGTGTCCGGCGTGCTGGTGTTCTGCCAGATCGTGTACAGCATCTGACGGCCCGTCCGGTCCGAGGGCAGCGTCGCCCCGAGGTGGTAGGCCCCGTTGCTCAGCGGCGGGTTCTTGATCTCGGCGAAGGGGCGGTCGGGCAGGTCGGACCACTTCAGCGGCTTCGCCGGGTCGTAGCCGGGCTTGGTCAGGTACAGCCGGAACGTGCCCTCGTGGGCGATCGTCGAGGCGTACGTCAGCGTCATCCGGCTGCCCGGGGTCAGCCGCGTGGACGGCCAGTCGGCGCGGGCCAGGTCGAGGCCGCGGTAGGCGGACAGGTTCCCGCTGCACAGCTTGCCGTCCGGGATCACCTGCCGGTCGCGGCCGTTGACGCCGGGCACCCGCAGGTTGTCCCACGCGGTGAAGGGGGCGCCGTTCGCCGAGATCGCGGCCCGGCAGGCGGCCGTTCCGTCGGCGCTGCCGCCCTGGGGGGAGCAGGCGTAGACCCGGCTGACCGGATCGGTCGGGGCGCCGTGCGCCTGGGCGGGTCCCGCCGTCCACGGCAGCAGCAGGAGCGGGGTCGCGGCTGCGGCCGCCAGAGTGCTCAGGCGGGCGGTCATCCGAGTCATCCGGGACGTCTCCTCGGCGGGGCGGGTGTGGCGTGAAGAGGTCTGCGAACCCCCATACGGACTCCGGCGCCGGGGTGTTCACCTCCTCGACGGGACGGTGGAGCCGATTCACCGACCGCATCGGCTGTTTCTGACCCGTCCCTCGCCGCCCGGGAATCTTCGCGTAAGCGACGCAGCGCCCCCGGAACCCTCGGAAGCGGATAAAAGCGGAAGGCCCACTTCACCCCGAAAGGGCAGGGGAGGGCGTGTGGAACAGGCGTGAATCTTGGTGCATCCCACATGACTCCCGTTGCCATGCGGTGAGTTATCGTATGCGAGGGGTCAAAACAAACCGCGTGTCCCGTTCGTGTAGGAGAGGGGTCGGCCGATGGCGAGGCAGTTGCGCGCTGAACAGACCCGGACGACGATCATCACGGCCGCGGCCGACCTGTTCGACCGGCAGGGATATGAATCCACCAGCCTGAGCGACATCGTCGGACACGCGAACGTCACCAAGGGCGCCCTGTACTTCCACTTCGCCGCCAAGGAGGACCTGGCCCACGCCATCCTCGAACTCCAGTCGGCGGCAGCCCGGCAGGTGGTCGCCGAGGTCGAGAGCCGGGGCTGCTCCTCGCTGGAGGCGCTGATGCGCGCCACGTTCGCCCTCGCCCGCCTCGCCGTGCACGACCCGGTGCCCCGCGCCGGACTCCGCCTGGTCACCACCAACCTGTCGGTACGGCCACCGCTCAGGCATCCCTTCACCGAGTGGCTGGAGTTCGCCTCGCGCAAGCTCAACGGCGCGGTCCGGGACTGCGATGTGCACGCCGACCTGGACGCCGGGATCGTCGCCCACTCCCTGGTCTGCTTCTTCGTCGGCACCCGTGTCGCCGGACGCACCCTGGAACCGCCCGCCCGGCTGCCCCGCAGGGTCGCCGAGATGTGGCACCTCATGCTCCGCAGCCTGGTCCCGGTGCACCGCCGTCCCCGCTATCTGGCCCTCGCGGCACAACTGGAGCGGGAGAGCAGGATCGGCTGACCTGCGGGGTACGGTGACCGCATGTCCGACGCCGCCCCCACCGCGCCCGTCATCCGTGCCGACGACCCGGGCTCCTTCCCGCACAGCACGCTTGCCGAACGGCACCCCGCGATCATCCGCCAGGTCCGCGACGGCCTCCCTTACGAACCCGCACAGCGGCGCGCGCTGGACGCCCTGCTGGAGAACTGCACCGAGGGCGCCGTCGAGCCCCTCCCGGCCGACGCGCCCGACCGGGAGCGCTGGCGGGCCTGGGGTCTGGACACCTACGTGGGGCAGTCCTGGTTCGACGTGCCGTGGCTGTGGTCCGAGAGCTACTTCTACCGCCGACTGCTCGGCGCCGTCGGCTACTTCGGCCCCGGCGCCTGGCGGGGCATCGACCCGTTCCGCCCGTCCAAGGCCGGCGAGCTCCACTCCGCCGCGACCGACGGCGAACTGTCCGCGCTCGACGAGCTGAAGAACCGCCCCGCCGAGGACCGCGACCGGGCGCTGCTGAGCGGCTCGCTCTGGGGCAACCGCGCCGACCTCAGCTTCCGGCTCTCCTCGGAAGGCGGCCAGGACCGCGAACCGGCCCCCGGACTGGTCGCCGACGACAGTGACCTCCTCTGGTCGCTGCTCCCGCCCACCGGCACCGGCACCCTGTGCCTGGTCGCGGACAACGCCGGCCGTGAACTCGTCCCCGACCTGCTGCTCATCGCGGCGCTCCTCACCGGGCGCCGTGTCGGCCGGGTGGTGCTGCACGTCAAGCCGGACCCGTACTACGTCTCCGACGCCACCACCGCCGACGTGATCGACGCGCTGAACCGGCTGCGCTCGGCCACGGGCCTGGCGGGGGAGTACGGCGACACGCTCTGGTCGGCCATGGGCGACGGCCGCCTGACCGTCCGGGCCCACCCCTTCTCCTGCTCCCCGCTGCCCTACGCCGACATGTCGGACGACCTGCGCGCCGACTTCGCGGCGGCCACCCTCACCGTGTTCAAGGGCGACCTCAACTACCGCCGTCTGGTGGGCGACCGCTACTGGCCGCCCACCACGCCCTTCGACGAGGTGACCGCCTACTTCCCCGGCCCGGTGGCCACGCTGCGCATCCTCAAGTCCGAGGTCGTCACCGGTCTCTCCCCGTCCACCGAGGCCGCGCTGGTCGGGGCGGAGGGGCAGAAGTGGCGCACCGACGGCACGCACGCCCTGATCCAGGTCAACCCGTCACACGGCCCGGACGGGCAGTGACGCGATCCCGTTGGTGACGCCGGAGCGGGACGGCACCACCGGCCCGGCGAGCCGCAGGGCGGGCAGTGCGCGCAGGACCTCTTCGTAGAGGACGCGCAGTTGCAGCCGGGCGAAGTCGGCGCCCAGGCACAGGTGCGGGCCCGCGCCGAGGGACAGGTGCGGGTTGGGCGTGCGGGCCGGGTCCAGCAGGTGGGGGGCGGTGAAGACCCGCTCGTCGTGGTTGACGGCCTCGTGGAGGACGACGACCTTCTCTCCGCGCCGGATGCGGCGGCCGGACAGCTCGGTGTCCGTGGCCGCGGTGCGGCGGGTGGCGAGCAGCGGTGGGTGCCTGCGCAGCAACTCCTCCACGGCCAGGTCGATTTCCGTCGCTCCGTCGCGCAGCCTCCGGTACGCCTCGGGGTGCTCGGCCAGGACCAGCAGGCCGCCCGCCGCCGCGTCCCGCATGGGGGCGAGTCCGGTGGTCAGGAGCAGCTCGACGAGCATCTCCAGCTCTGTGGACGTGAGTTGAGCGTTGTGGGCGAGTGCCGTCGTGAGGTCGTCGTCCGGGTAGCGGCGGCGGTGGACGATGAGCCCGCGGGCGTAACCCGTCATGTCCGCCGGGGTGTGCGGCCGGGTCCACCGGGGCAGGCGGCGCCGGTCCGCGTGCGGGACGCCCAGCAGGTCGGCCAGGTTGAGCGAGGTGTACGGGTCGGACACGGCGGTGGCGAGATCGAGGACGCCGTCGGCCGAGCGGGCCGATTCCAACGCCTGTGCCAGCAGGGTGCGGGCCCGGTCGCGTGCGGTCGCCGTGAACCGCTCGACGCGCTCGGATGCGAGGGCGCGCGCCGCGTGACTTCTGAGACGGGTGTGCTGCGGGGGGTCCTGTCGGTCCAGCATCCGCTTCAGCGGCGGGAGTTCGCCCGCCCGGTGGGACGAGTACGTCGCCGGGTCCTGGAGCACCTCGAGCGCGTCGGCGTGGCGGGTCACCGCCCAGAATCCGGGACCGGCCGGCCGGTCCGCCGTGCCGGGCTCGTCCTGCCAGGACACGGGGCCGGGGACGTGCGGTAATCGGTGCCGGGGAGGCGGGGAGGGGATCATGGCCATACCGTGGCCCCGGTCCGGGGGCCGGGCAAGGGGAGTGACGGCCTCCGGCGGCGGGCTGTCCGGATGTCGTCGGCACAGCCGGAAAACGGCCCCCGGACAGGGGTGTGGCTGGGACGGTCAACGCCACACACCGCGGCGCGAGTTCCCGGTTTCGGCACCGGTTCACGCGATGGTGTGATCATCCCAGTCGTTGCGGATGACCCATTTGCCCGACGGGTAGTGCCCCCGCCATGACGCAGCCGTTCGAACTCCCGCACTTCTACATGCCGTATCCCGCGCGGCTCAACCCGCATCTCGAAGAGGCCCGCACCCACTCCACCGCGTGGGCGCGCGAGATGGGCATGCTGGAGGGTTCCGGGATCTGGGACCAGGCCGACCTGGAGGCGCACGACTACGGCCTGCTGTGCGCCTACACCCACCCCGACTGCGACGGGCCGGCGCTCTCGCTGATCACCGACTGGTACGTGTGGGTGTTCTTCTTCGACGACCACTTCCTGGACATGTTCAAGCGCACGCCGGACCGGGCTGCCGGGAAGGCGCACCTGGACCGCTTGCCGCTTTTCATGCCGCTCGACCCCGCCACCCCCGTCCCGGAGCCGGAGAACCCGGTCGAGGCGGGCCTCGCCGACCTGTGGGCGCGTACCGTCCCGGCGATGTCCGAGGACTGGCGGCGCCGCTTCGCCGTGGCGACCGAGCACCTGCTCAACGAGTCGATGTGGGAGCTGTCCAACATCAACGAGGGGCGCATCGCCAACCCGGTCGAGTACATCGAGATGCGCCGCAAGGTGGGCGGCGCGCCCTGGTCGGCGGGGCTCGTGGAGTACGCGACCGCCGAGGTGCCCGCCTCGGTCGCGCGGACGCGGCCGCTCCGGGTGCTGATGGAGACCTTCTCCGACGGCGTCCACCTGCGCAACGACCTGTTCTCCTACCAGCGGGAGGTGGAGGACGAGGGCGAGAACAGCAACGGCGTGCTCGTGCTGGAGAGGTTCTTCGGCTGCACCACCCAGGAGGCAGCCGAGACCGTCAACGACATCCTCACCTCGCGGCTGCACCAGTTCGAGCACACCGCGCTCACCGAAGTGCCCGCCGTCGCGCTGGAGAACGGGCTGCGTCCCGACGAGGTCGCGGCGGTGGCCGCCTACACCAAGGGACTTCAGGACTGGCAGTCCGGCGGCCACGAGTGGCACCTGCGCTCCAGCCGCTACATGAACCAGGGCGCGCGCAGTGATTCGCCCTGGCGGGTGCCGAGCGGCCCCGGCACCTCGGCGGCCGACATCCGCACCCTGCTGGCCTCGGCGGGCGTCGAACGCATGCGCGCGTACACGCATGTGCCGTACCAGAAGGTCGGGCCGTCGCTGCTGCCCGACTTCCACATGCCGTTCCCGCTGGAGCTGAGCCCGCATCTCGACGCCGCCCGGCAGAACCTCGTCACGTGGTGCCACGGCACGGGCATCCTGAGCGAAGGGGTCTGGGACGAGGACAAACTCGCCGCGTACGACCTCGCGCTGTGCTCCGCCGGACTCGATCCCGACGCCACCCCGGAGGCCCTCGACCTGAGCGCGCGATGGCTCGCCTGGGGGACGTACGGCGACGACTACTACCCGCTCGTCTACGGCCACCGCCGCGATCTGGCCGCCGCCCGGCTGACCACGGCCCGGCTCTCCGAGTGCATGGCCGTGGAGGGCGAACCGGCGGTGGTCCCCGCCAACGCCATGGAACGCGGGCTCATCGACCTCTGGGCGCTGACCACGGCGGCGATGACCGTCGAGCAGCGGCGCACCCTCAAGGCCGCCGTCGACGTGATGACCGAGAGCTGGGTGTGGGAGCTGTCCAACCAGATGCAGAACCGGGTCCCCGACCCGGTCGACTATCTGGAGATGCGCCGCGCCACCTTCGGTTCCGACCTCACCCTGAGCCTGTGCCGGATGGGCCAGGGCCCGGCCGTCCCGCCCGAGGTGTACCGCAGCGGGCCGGTGCGCTCCCTGGAGAACGCGGCCATCGACTACGCGTGCCTGATCAACGACGTGTTCTCGTACCAGAAGGAGATCCAGTACGAGGGCGAGATCCACAACGCGATCCTCGTCGTGCAGAACTTCTTCGGCGTCGACTACCCGGCCGCGCTCGCCGTCGTCCACGACCTGATGACCCAGCGCATGCAGCAGTTCGAGCACGTGGTCGCGCACGAACTGCCCGTCCTCTACGACGACTTCCAGCTCTCCGGCGAGGCACGCGCGGCGATGGGGCACTACGTGCTCGACCTGCAGAACTGGCTCGCCGGCATCCTCAACTGGCACCGCGAGGTGGACCGTTACAAGGCCGAGTGGCTGGCCGGCCGCGCCCACCACTTCGTCCCCGGCCAGGCCCCGGCCCGGCTCGAGCTGACCGGCTGAGCCCCGAGATCAGGCGGGCCGCGCCGCGGTCGCCGCACGCTCGACCGCGGCCCGGCCCAGCGCCCGGATCACCGGGTGGGGGCGGGAGCCGTCGCCGTACAGCTCCGGCTGGAACAGAGAGGCCAGGAAGAAGGGGTGGTCCGGGAGTTCGGCGACCCGGACCTGCCCGTCGGTGTCGTGTCCCGAGAACCGCATGCCGTGGGCGCGCAGCGTGTCCAGGTGACGGGAGGGGCCGTAGGAGCAGAAGTACCGCTCGACCGTGCGCGTCGAGCCGAACACCGACTCGGCCAGGGAGCCCGGCTCCAGGACCACCGCCGCCTCGTGCCCCACCAGGGAGCATGCCAACGGCTCGATCAGGAGGTCCTCGGCGTCGGGGTCGTTCTCGGCGTGCGCGACACCGGTCAGCCCGCACACGTCGCGCGCGAACTCCAGCAGGGTGTGCTGGAAACCGCCGCACGTGCCGAGGAACGGGATGCGCTCCTCCCGCGCGGTGCGGACGGCCGCGAGCACACCCGCCTCACTGCGGTACGGGCTGCCCGGCAGCACCCACACGGCGTCGAAGCCCCGCACGGCCCCCTCGGCCTCGGCGTCCTCTGAGGGGATCCAGTAGGCGTCCAGCACCAGCCGGTCCCGCTCGGCGAGGGCGTCGAGGAGGCGCGGGATCCGGGTGTGCGAGACGACGTTGGGGGAGCGGTCGCCGACCAGGGCGACGGTGGCGGTGCGAAGTGCGGTATCGGTCATGACGGCCATCCTGGGCGCCCGTCGGTGTTCACGTCCAACGATGATTCACGCATGGTCGATAAGCAATTCTGATGGACCGTGGGATGCTGTGCGCCATGGACCCGCATCTCCTGCGCACGTATGTCACCGTGGCGCGACTGGCCTCCTTCTCCGCCGCGGCAAGGGAGTTGGGGTACACGCAGTCGGCGGTCTCCCAGCACATCGCGGCCCTCGAACAGGATCTCGGTGCCCCGCTGCTCACCCGCCGCCCGGTCGCGCCCACCTTGGCGGGCGACCGGTTGCTGGAGCACGCGGGCCCGCTGCTGCTGCGCCTGGACGCGGCCCGCGCCGACGTGGCACGCCTGGCCGCCGCCCCGACGCCGGGCCTGACCCTCGCCACCACACCGACCGCGCTCGGCCCGCGCACCCTCGGCGCCCTCCCCGCCACCGGGACGGCCGTGTCCGTCGTGGGCCGGGACGAAGTGCTCACCGCCGTCGCCACCGGAACCGCCGGCCTCGGTCTGGTCGACGGTCTGGCCGCGCCCAGCGATCCGCTGAGCCTGCCGGACGTGGCCCCGCTGACGGCGCACGGGATCTTCGAGGAACCCGTCGCCGTCCTGCTGCCCACCGGGCACCCGCTCGCGCGCCGCACCGGCCTGCGCCTGGGCGACCTCGCCGACGCGCGCTGGATCGACGCCCCCGACGCCGCCCTGCCGCTGGCCCAGTTGCGCACCGCCAACGGCGGCGGCGCCTTCCGGCCCGCCCTCGACTACGCCGGCACCGACCTGCGCACCCTCACCGCGCTCACCGCCGCCGGACACGGCCTCGCCCTGCTGCCCCTGTCCACCGCCACCGGCATCCCCGGCACTGTCGCCGTGCCGCTCACCACTCCCCGCCTCGTGCACCGCACGGAACTTCTGCACACCGGCACGCCCACCGGAGCGGCCGCGGAGATGGTGCAGTGCCTTCTGGCTGCCTCCCGTCAGCCGACCTCCGCCGCGCGGTAGACGGTTCACTCGTCCGGGGCATGGCGGAGGGCGCTCGGTCGACCCGGGCCCAGAAGTCACCGTCGGCTCCGGAAACCCGGTGGTCGCGGCATGGCCCGCGCGCCATGATGGGCCCATGCCGATCTCCCGCCACCCGTGCCCGCGGGCGGTCCCGCGCGGATCGCAGCCGGTCGGTTCCACGCCCCGCCACCCCATGCACCCCCGGAGGACCGGATGACCGGCAGCGCGCCCGCGATCTTCACCGCCGACGACTACCGCGCCCGTATGGCGCGCGCGGCCGGGGCCGCCGCCGACGCGGGGCTCGCCGGGCTGCTCGTGGCGCCGGGGCCGGATCTGGTGTGGCTGACCGGGTACACACCCCCGGCCGTGACCGAGCGGCTCACCCTGCTCGTCCTCGTCCCCGGCCGCGAGCCCGTGCTCGTCGTACCCGCGCTGGAGGCCCCCGACGCCGGGCGGGCGGTGGGCGCGCCCGCGCTCACCCTGCGGGAGTGGACGGACGGCACGGACCCCTACGCCCTCACCGCCGGCCTCCTCGACCCCAAGGGCGGCCTCGGCGTCAGCGACAACGCGTGGGCGCTGCACCTGCTCGCCCTCCAGCGCGCCCTGCCGGACCTCTCCTACGCCGCGCTCACCGACGCCCTGCCCATGCTGCGCGCAGTCAAGGACCCGGCCGAGCTGGAACTGCTGGCCGCCGCCGGAGCAGCGGCCGACGCCGCCTTCGAGGAGATCCGCGGGCTGCTCTTCACCGGCCGACGCGAGCACGAGGTGGGCCGCGACCTCGCCGAGCTGCTGCGCCGCTTCGGGCACTCCCAGGTCGACTTCACCATCGTCGGTTCCGGACCCAACGGGGCCGACCCGCACCATGAGGTGGGGGACCGGGTCATCCAGCGGGGCGACATGGTCGTCCTCGACTTCGGCGGGCTCAAGGACGGCTACGGCTCCGACACCACGCGCACGGTCCACGTGGGGGAGCCGACCGAGGAGGAGCGCCGGGTCCACGACGTGGTGCGGGCCGCGCAGGAGGCCGGGTTCCGGGCCGTGCGGCCGGGCGCCACCTGCCAGGACGTCGACCGCGCCGCCCGCGCGGTGATCGAGGACGCCGGGTACGGGCCGTACTTCATCCACCGCACCGGGCACGGCATCGGCGTCACCACGCACGAGCCGCCGTACATGATCGAGGGCGAGGAGCAGCCGCTCGTGCCCGGCATGTGCTTCTCCATCGAGCCCGGCATCTACCTGCCCGGCCGGTTCGGGGTGCGGATCGAGGACATCGTGACGGTGACGGAGGACGGCGGACGCCGTCTGAACAACACCACCCGTGAGATGGTCGTGGTGGACTGACGAGACCCGCGCAGAGACCTCCACGACGACCCTCCGGAACGGCGAGACACGACCATGACCCGGCCACCGACCCCCACCCCGGACACCGTGCGCGCGCTGGTCCGCTCGCTGCTCAGGAGCGGTACGGCGGAAGGGGTCCAGGTGCGGCCCGTCGTGGAGGGGCGGCCGTACACCTGGTGGGTCGGGGCCCGGCACGTGCTGCGGCTCGCCCCCGACCGCGAGGCGTCCGTGCGGCTGCGCCGGGAGGCGCGCGTACGTGACCTGGTGCGGCAGCACCTGCCCGTCGCCGTCCCGGCCGGTGTCGCGTACGGCGACTGGTCGCCCGGCCTCGCCTGCACGCTCGACGCGCGGCTGACCGGCGACCTCGGCGGCGGGCACGAGGTGTCCGCGGTGGGCGAGGCCGACCTCGCCGGGCTGCTCACCGGGCTCCGCGCGGTCCCGGTCCGCCAGGCCGAGACGCTCGGCGTGCCGCGCGTGCCGCCGCGGTCCCTGGGGGCGCTGCGCCGTATCGCCGCACACGCGGCCGAACGGCTGGCCGCCGCCGACGAGTTCGATGCCACCGGGCTACGGCAGCTCACCCCGTCCGGGGCCGCGCAGCTCGCCGCGCAGTCCGGTACCGCCGTGCTCACCCACCACCGGCTGACCGAGGACCACGTGCTGATCAGCACCGACGGCAGGGTCCGCGCCGTCCTGGACTGGACCGGCGCGTCCCTGGGCGACCCGGCCGAGGACATCGCCGCGCTCGCCACCTCGGTCGGCGCCCCCGCGGCCGTCCGTGCCGCCACCCTCGCCGGCTACGGCCCCCGGCCCTGCCTGCGCGGCCTCTGGCTCGCCCGCTGCGACACGGTCATCGCCCTGACCGAGCACCTCGACGACCCCACCCCGGCTCTGCGGGCGGCACTGCTCAGGGCGTGGGAGCCGATCATGCTGGAGCGGGTGACGGAGCTGAAGGACGACGAGTAGCGGGCCCCCTCACGGAGGCCCCAGGTCCTCACGGAGGCCCCGGCCCGACGCCTCTCACGGCTGCGACAGCACCACGCAGGACTCGCCCGGCACCTGGAGCAGGCCGTCCGGGCCCGGCGCCTCCACCGGGTCCCACGCGGCCAGGATCTCCAGATGGCCGGTGCCCAGGGGGATCGCGGCCGGCTCCTTGCCGAAGTTGACCGCGACCCGGACGTCACCGCGGCGGAAGGCCAGCCAGCGCGCGGATTCGTCGAAGGCGACCTTGGTGTCGGCGAGGTCGGGGACGGTGAGGTCGGGCCGCTCGTGGCGCAGGGCGATCAGGCGGCGGTACCAGGCGAGGACACGGGCGTGGGGATCGCGTTCCGGTTCCGACCAGTCCAGGCAGGAGCGGTCGCGGGTGGCCGGGTCCTGGGGGTCGGGGACGTCCTCCTCGGCCCAGCCGTGCGCCGCGAACTCCCGGCGCCTGCCCCGCCGTACGGCCTCGGCAAGCTCGGGGTCGGTGTGGTCGGTGAAGTACTGCCAGGGCGTGCCCGCCGCCCACTCCTCGCCCATGAACAGCATCGGGGTGAGCGGGGAGGTCAGGGTCAGCGTGGCCGCGCAGGCCAGCAGGCCGGGGGAGAGGTCGGCGGCGAGCCGGTCGCCCTGGGCCCGGTTGCCGACCTGGTCGTGGGTCTGGCTGTAACCCAGCAGCCGGTGCCCGCTCAGCCGGGCCCGGTCCAGCGGGCGGCCGTGGGCCCGGCCCCGGAAGCTGGAGTACGTGCCGTCGTGGAAGTAGCCGCCGGTCAGGGTCTTGGCGAGCGCGGCCAGCGGGGCGCGGGCGAAGTCGGCGTAGTAGCCCTGGGACTCGCCGGTCAGGGCGGTGTGCAGCGCGTGGTGGAAGTCGTCGTTCCACTGGGCGTGCAGGCCGAGGCCGTGCTCCGCGCGCGGGGTGATCATCCGGGGGTCGTTGAGGTCGGACTCCGCGATCAGGAACAGCGGGCGGCCCACCTCCTCGCCCAGGGCGTCCACGGCCTGCGACAGCTCTTCGAGGAAGTGCCGCGCGCGGGTGTCGACCAGGGCGTGCACCGCGTCCAGGCGGAGTCCGTCCAGCCGGTAGTCCCGCAGCCAGGCCAGCGCGCTGTCCCGGAAGTAGGCGCGCACCTCGTCCGAGCCCGGCGCGTCCAGGTTCACCGCGGCGCCCCACGGGGTCTGGTGCGTGTCCGTGAAGTACGGCCCGAAAGAGGGGAGTCGGTTGCCCGAGGGGCCCAGGTGGTTGTGCACCACGTCCAGGACGACACCGAGCCCCAGTTCATGCGCCCGGTCCACGAACCGCTTCAGCGCCTCCGGCCCGCCGTACGGCTCGTGCACCGCCCACGGCGCGACTCCGTCGTAACCCCAGCCGTGTCGGCCCGGGAACGAGCACAGCGGCATCAACTCGACGTGGGTGATGCCCAGTTCCTTGAGATGGCCGAGCCGGTCGGCCGCCGCGTCCAGCGTGCCCTCGGGGGTGTAGGTGCCGATGTGCAGCTCGTACAGCACCGCGCCCGGCAGCCCGCGCCCCGGCCAGTCGGCACGCCACTCGTAGCTGTCCTGGTCCACGACCGCGCTCAGCCCGTCCGGGCCGTCCGGCAGCCTGCGCGAGCGCGGGTCGGGCAGGACGGGCCCGCCGTCCAGCGCGAAGCCGTAGCGCGCGCCGTCCTCCGCGTCCGCCTCCGCGCTCCACCAGCCCGCTCGCAGCGGATCACGTTCCATCGGGTGCGTGGCGCCCTCGCACTCGAGCGCTACCCGGTCTGCCTGTGGTGCCCACACCTCGAACTTCACGGACGGTACCCCTTCGTCTGCTCACCGTGATGCAGTGGCTCCATCGTGCCGCGAATTCGATCAATCCGCTTTCGAATCCGGGCTTTCCGGCCGGGTGTCGCGCAAGTGGACGCACAGGGGCGCTGGTTGCCGCTTCTGGACACCTCGGGGTGCGCTGCCCGACAATCACGAACGTGACGTCGTCCTTCGAATTCCCCGTGTATCCCGTACGGGTCTCCGACGCGGAACGCGACAAGGCGCTGCGGGTACTGCGGGACGGCGCCGCCATGGGCAGGCTGTCGCACGACACGTTCGTGCACCGTATGGAGCTGGCGCTCGCGGCACGCAGCCCCCGCGAGCTCGCCGTGCTCACCGCCGACCTGCGGGACGGCAACCGGGTCAGCCGCGCGCTGTTCGGCACCGTGGAGGCCGTGTCGGGGTTCACCGTCCGGCTGCGCCGGGCCTGGCACGCCGAGCGGCTGCCCAAGCTGCTGCTGCCCCATCCCACGCACGGCCACCCGCTGCGCATCGGCCGGGACCCGGCCAACGGGCTGCGGCTCAACCACGACACCGTCTCCCGCGTGCACGCGGAACTGCGCCACCAGGGCGGCATGTGGGTGCTCCGGGACCTCGGCTCCACCAACGGCACCACCGTCAACGGCCGCCGTGTGCTGGGCGCCGTGGCGGTGCGGGAGGGCGATCTCGTCGGCTTCGGCAAGGTCGCCTACCGGCTCGCGGCCGACTGAGCACGCACTCTCCCTCGGGACTCGAACTGACGTGCGCGGCGGCGGCCGGCTGCCGTTCGGGTGAGGCGGACTGGCGCGGCCCCGCCGCCGTGCCGATGCAACGGGCATGACCTACCTGACCCGTACGGCCGCGGTCGCCGCCGCCCTGATGACCACCTGCCTCCTCGCCCCCGGCCCGTCCGCCCACGCCGTGTCCCGCGACGCCTTCCCCGGCGACTGGCTCCGCCTCACCGTCACCCACGGCGACTCCGCGTCGGGCGACACCCGAAGCGCCCTGCTCCTGTGCGACCCGCCCCAGGGCCACGCCCACGCCGAGGAGGCATGCGGCGAACTCGCCGCCGTGGACGGTGACATCAGCCGTCTGACGCCCTCCGACACCCTCTGCACGCTGATCTACGCCCCCGTCACCGCGCGGGCCGAGGGCCGCTGGAACGGCCGCCGGGTGGAGCACCGCGAGACCTACGCCAACGACTGCGTGCTCCGCGCGGAGACGGGCGCGGTGTTCGCCCTGGACGACTGACCCCGGCCGTCGGGTGCGGGTGGCCCGGCCGCCACCCGCACCCCGCGCACGGCCCCGCTCACCCCTCCTCGTCGACCCGCTCCAGCAGCGCCACCGGCAGCGAGGCGAAGAGATCCTCCGCGCGCACCTCGTCGGTGAACTCGCGCTCCGGCGTCAGCAGGTCGCGCCAGCGGCCCGGCGGCAGGGGGAGGTGGGTGTCGTGCCAGCCGCCCGCCTCGGCGAGGTGGACGGAGAGCCGGGTCACCGCCGTGATCACCTCACCGGAGCGGGAGAACGCCAGCACATGCTCGGCGGAGGGACCCTCGGCGAGGAGCGGGGCGTACGTCGCCGTCGTGCCGAACGACTCCGGCCGGCGGGCCCGGAGCTGGAGCGCCGCGGTGGTCAGCGCCTCCTTCTCGCCCGGTGCGGGCGGCGGGAAGGGGACCGGACGCCGGTTGTCGGGGTCCACCAGCGCCCGGTACTCGCTCTCGGTGCCCTGGTACACGTCCGGCACGCCCGGCATCGTCAGATGGACCAGTGCCGCGCCCAGCACATTGGCCCGGATGTGCGGCTCCAGCGCCTTGCGGAAGGCGGCCACCCGCTCACCGGGCGGCCCGCACGGCCCGGCGGCGACGAACGAGGCCACCGCGTCCTCGTACGGCGCCTCCTGCTCGGTCCAACTGGTGTACATGCCCGCCTCGCGGACGTGCTTGAGCAGCGCCTCGCGGACCCGCTCCTCCTCGGCCGGGCCGAGCCCGAACACCGTCTGCCAGGCGGCCCAGGCCAGTTGTCCGTCGGGGACCAGGTCCCCGGCCCGGCTCAGCTCGGTGAGCAGCTTCGCCCAGCGGCCGGGGCACTCGGTGAGCACGTTCAGCGCCGCCCGTACGTCCGCGCTGCGCTTGGTGTCGTGCGTGGTGACCACCGTGCCGGTGTCCGGCCAGTCGCGGGCGAGCCGGGCGCAGTAGGCGTGGAACTCCGCCGGGGACACCCCCACCCTGCCCGGATCGCCGCCCACCTCGGTCGCCGACAGCAGCGGCACATAGCGGTAGAACGCCGTGTCCTCCACCGACTTGGCCCGCAGGGCGGACGCGGTCTGGGCGAACCTCGCCCGGAACTCCGTGAGTTCGGGCAGTGTTCCGTCGTCCGGGCCGATCAAGAGCCCGCGCACCAGATCGACCGCCTCGGCCTCCTCGGGCACCGCGAACACGGTGCGTGCCTCGGCGACGGCCGCCTCGGTGACGACCGTGGCGGCGTCCTGCGAGGTGTACGGCCGGTACACGGGCATCCGGACCAGCAGCTCCTCCAGGGCGGTGCGCAGCGCCCAGGGTGCCCGGTCGCGCAGCGCCAGGTCCGGGGAGGCGGCGCACAGCCGGATCGCGGACCGGGTGAGCCGGTCGGCCTCGGCGGCCAGCTCATGGGTGAGCACCTTGTACGCGGCCCGGCGCACGGTGGCGTCCCAGTCGCCGCCGCGGTCGGTCTGCGGGGCCGCGAACGCCCGGTAGTGCGCGTCGAGTTCGGCGGCGCCGGCCGGACCGGTGAACACACCGTCGATGCGGCGCAGGGCGTCGTAGCCGGTGGTGCCCGCGACGGGCCAGGAGTCGGGCAGCCGCTCGTCGTCGGCGAGGATCTTCTCCACCACCGTCCAGCGTCCCCCCGTCGCCTCGTCCAGCCTGGCCAGGTAGGCGTCCGGGTCGGCCAGGCCGTCCGGGTGGTCGATGCGCAGGCCGTCGATCACGTCCTCCGCCAGCAACTGGAGGATCTTGCCGTGGGTGGCGTCGAAGACCTCGGGGTCCTCCACGCGCACCCCGATCAGCTCCGAGATGCTGAAGAAGCGCCGGTAGTTCAGTTCGGTGCGGGCCAGCCGCCACCACACCGGGCGGTACCACTGGGCGTCCAGCAGCTCGGGCAGCGGCAGGCCCTCGGTGCCGGAGCGCAGCGGGAAGAGATGGTCGTGGTAGCGCAGCATCTCGCCCTCGGCGACCAGGTGCTCCCGCTCGGCGCCGACGGGCCCGCCCAGCACCGGCAGCAGCAGTTGGCCGCCGCGCGAGGCCCAGTCGATGTCGAACCAGCGCGCGTACGGTGACTCGGGGCCCTCGCGCAGCACCTCCCACAGGGCGCGGTTGTACCGGGGTGCCATGGCCATGTGGTTCGGCACGATGTCCACCACCAGGCCGAGCCCGTGCTCCCGCGCGGTGCGCGACAGCGCCCTGAGACCGTCCTCACCGCCCAGTTCCGCGCGCACGCGCGCGTGGTCCACGACGTCGTAGCCGTGGGTGGAGCCGGGGACGGCCTCCAGTACGGGGGACAGGTGCAGGTGCGAGACGCCCAGCGACGCCAGATAGGGCACGGCCGCCTCGGCGGCGGCGAAGGGGAAGGAGGGCTGGAGCTGCAGGCGGTAGGTGGCCGTGGGCACCCCTGGTCCGGGTCGCACTGAAGTCATGCAGAGCTACGTACCCCGCCTGCCGGTCTTCGTGTCATCCGCCGGGGCATCCGGCCCACGCGAACCGGACACCGCGGGAGGCCCGGCCGGGGACACGGTGGCTCCCGTGTCCCCGGCCCGGGGCCTACGCCGGGCGCTGGAGCACGGTCAGGCTGCGGTCCGGCAGGGTGAGGCGCTCGCCCGCCGCCACCTTCGGACCGGTGCCGGGCGGCACGCCGTCGGGCCGGGCGGTGTCCACGACCACCTGCCACTGCCTGCCGTGGTCCACCGGCACCAGGAAGTCCAGCGTCTCGTGCGAGGCGTTGAACATCAGCAGGAACGAGTCGTCCGCGATCCGCTCCCCGCGCGGGCCGGGCTCCGAGATGGCGTTGCCGTTCAGGAAGACGGCCAGCGCCGACGCGGGCGCCGAGTCCCAGTCCCCCGGGGTCATCTGCTCGCCCTCCGGCGTGAACCAGGCGATGTCGGACAGCTCGTCCTGGGTGCCCTCCACCGGGCGCCCGTGCAGGAAGCGGCGGCGGCGGAACACCGGGTGCTCGCTGCGCAGCCCCACCATCGCGCGGGTGAACTCCAGCAGTTCACCGCCGTCCTGCTCCGCCTCCGGCCAGTTCACCCAGGACAGCTCGTTGTCCTGGCAGTAGGCGTTGTTGTTGCCCCGCTGGGTGCGGGCCAGCTCGTCGCCGTGGCTGATCATCGGCACGCCCTGGGACAGCATCAGCGTGGCGATGAAGTTCCGCATCTGCCGGGCGCGCAGCTCGCGCACGTCCGGATCGTCGGTGTCGCCCTCCACCCCGCAGTTCCAGGACCGGTTGTGGCTCTCGCCGTCCCGGTTGTCCTCGCCGTTGGCCTGGTTGCGCTTGTCGTTGTACGAGACGAGGTCGCGCAGGGTGAAACCGTCGTGGCAGGTGACGAAGTTGATCGAGGCCAGCGGGCGACGGCCGTCGTCCTGGTAGAGGTCGGAGGACCCGGTGAGCCGGGACGCGAACTCCGCCAGTGCGCGCGGCTCCCCGCGCCACAGGTCCCGCACGGTGTCGCGGTACTTGCCGTTCCACTCGGTCCACAGCGGCGGGAAGTTGCCCACCTGGTACCCGCCCTCGCCCACGTCCCACGGCTCGGCGATCAGCTTCACCTGCGACACCACCGGGTCCTGCTGGACCAGGTCGAAGAACGACGACAGCCGGTCCACCTCGTGGAACTGCCGGGCCAGCGTGGCCGCGAGGTCGAAGCGGAAGCCGTCGACATGCATCTCGGTCACCCAGTACCGCAGCGAGTCCATGATGAGCTGCAGCACGTGCGGCGAGCGCATCAGCAGGCTGTTGCCGGTGCCCGTGGTGTCCATGTAGTAGCGCGGATCGTCGGTCAGCCGGTAGTACGACGGGTTGTCGATGCCCTTGAACGACAGGGTCGGGCCCATGTGGTTGCCCTCGGCGGTGTGGTTGTAGACCACGTCGAGGATGACCTCGATCCCGGCCTCGTGCAGCGCCCGCACGGCCGACTTGAACTCCAGCACCTGCTGGCCCCGGTCGCCCCAGGAGGCGTACGCGTTGTGCGGGGCGAAGAAGCCGATGGTGTTGTAGCCCCAGTAGTTGTTCAGGTCCATGTCGACCAGGCGGTGGTCGTTGACGAACTGGTGGACCGGCATCAGCTCCAGCGCCGTCACCCCGAGCCGGGTCAGGTGCTCGATGACGGCGGGGTGGGCGAGCCCCGCGTAGGTGCCGCGCAGTTCCTCCGGCAGCCCCGGATGGCTCATGGTCAGGCCCTTCACATGGGCCTCGTAGATCACCGTGCGGTGGTAGTCGGTGCGCGGTGGGCGGTCGTCGCCCCAGTCGAAGTAGGGGTTGATCACCACCGAGCTCATGGTGTGCGGCGCGGAGTCCAGG
Organism: Streptomyces seoulensis; assembly: GCF_022846655.1. Taxonomy (NCBI): domain Bacteria; kingdom Bacillati; phylum Actinomycetota; class Actinomycetes; order Kitasatosporales; family Streptomycetaceae; genus Streptomyces; species Streptomyces seoulensis. The sequence goes on along the minus strand of NZ_AP025667.1, from coordinate 4,514,431 downwards.
TCGTTGCGCCGCTCGGGGGCGCCGAAGTGGTAGCCGTAGACCTCCTCGCCCCACTGGACCGACCCGCTGACCGCCTTCGCGTACGGGTCGAGCAGCAGCTTCGCCGAGTTGCAGCGCAGCCCCCGCTCGGGTGCGTACGGGCCGTGCACCCGGAACCCGTACCGCTGTCCCGGCATCACGCCGGGCAGGTACGCGTGCCGGACGAACGCGTCGCTCTCGCGTAGTTCCACCGCCGTCTCGGAGCCGTCGTCGTGCAGCAGACACAGCTCCACTCGGTCCGCGGCCTCGGTGAAGACCGCGAAGTTGGTACCGGCACCGTCATAGGTGGCGCCGAGGGGATACGCCTCTCCAGGCCATACCTGCATGCGCTCGACTCTTCCAGGTGCGGGGCCCCGGTGGGGGCGCGTTGGCGGCGAGTCTCCCCGAAAGTGAGGGCACTGACGCCTTCCGCCCTGCGCTGCCGGCCGACCCGTGGTCTCGGATCACCTCTACCCGCACCCGAAGGAGGGAAGCCGCGCGGGCCCCGGCGAGCCGGACCCGGCGCCGCCCCGCCGGGGTGCGTGGGGCGGCGGGCTCAGGTGCGCGGGCCGCTCACCAGCGGCGTGGCGTCCCGGGCGCGGTCCGCGCCGCTATGACTCCGCTCACTCACCGCGCTCCCGGTGGCCCGGAACGGCCACTGAAGGCAGGCAAGTTGGGAAACCGACCTGTCCATCCGGCTGCACCGCCGACCGCTCCCGGAGTACCCTTCCTTGATCGTTGGGACGGGGAAGGTCCGGGGGACGGAAGGCGGTGCAGGGTGGGCTCGGGAGGGCTGGAGTTGCCCCCTGGTGGCGAGGGTCACGAGGGGAGCGGTTCCACGGAGGTCCCGCCCGGCGCGGTGTCCCTGGCACGTCCGATGGGCGCGGGGTCGATCGGACCGGAACTGGACTGGGACGCGGGCGCCTGGCAGGAGGTGCGCACCCGGGCCCAGCGGGCGGGCCGTGCCTACATCTGGCTCAACCTCGTCGAGCAGCGGCTGCGCGCGGTCGTGGCCGCCGTGCTGCGTCCCGTCTACGAACCCGTCCACGGTGACGACTGGGTGGTGGCGGCCGCCGGACCGGCCGGGCAGGAGTGGGTGCAGCGGGCCGTCGCGGTGCGCGAAGTCAGCCGCCGCAAGGGTTACTTGCTCGACCTGGCCGACGACAACGTGCTCAGTTTCCTCACGTTGCCCCAGCTCCGCGAGCTGATGGTGCAGCACTGGCCGTGCTTCGAGCCGTACTTCGACGAGCGCCGGGACCTCGAACTCGCCCTGGACGAGCTGGAGGTGACCCGTAACGTCGTCTCCCGCAACCGGGCCCTGTCCGGGGCGGTGCTGAACCAGGCCGAGCGCGCCTCCGCCCGGCTGCTGGAGCTGCTGGGCGCGGCCGGTGACGTGCCCTCGGCGGGCCGGCTCCCGGTCGACGCGGTCGAGGACCTGGTCGGCGACCGGTACGCGGACGTGGTCGCCGTGCACTCCGACCGGGTGCGGCTCATGGGCCAGTTCCCGGCCGAGGACATGTTCGGCGGGGCCCGCCGGCTGGACGCCATCGGCATCGGTCTCAACCTGCTGGTGCAGAACTTCTCCGGCCGCCGCCTGGTCCGCCTCGCGGAGTCCGGCTGCCGGGTCCGGCTGCTCTTCCTCAACCCCGCCTCCAGCGCGGTCAAGCGCAGGGAGCGGGAACTCGGCATGAAGCGTGGCGAGTTGAGCCGGTCCGTCGAGATGAACATCCTGCACATGCGCCGGGTCCGCTCCCGGCTGCGTGACCCCGGCGCCTTCGAGATCCAGGTGTACGACGAGACGCCGCGCTTCACCGCCTACCTGGTGGACGGCGACGGCGCCGACGGAATCGGCGTGGTGCAGTCCTATCTGCGCGGGGCGCGCGGCATGGAGTCGCCGGTGCTGGTGCTGCGGGGCGGCAGCCGGGTGGTCAAGACGGACCATGCGGGCGAATCGGGACTCTTCCCCACTTACCGGGAGGAGTTCGAGCTGGCGTGGCTCGACTCGCGACCGGTGTCCTGAGGTCGCGGCGGCGGGCGGTCCGGGGCGTTGTCAGTGCCCCGTGTCATGGTGGAGGCCACTGGGGGAACGCACCACCAAGAAGGGGGGCCACCCATGGGCTGGCACCGGGAGCCGCTGATCGGCTTCGACCTGGAGACGACCGGGACCGATCCGCGTCAGTCGCGCATCGTCACGGGCGCCGTGATAGAGGTCAGGGCCGGCGAGCCCATGGGACGCCGGGAGTGGCTGGCCGATCCGGGCGTGGAGATACCCGCCGAGGCGGTCGCCGTGCACGGCATCAGCAATGAGCGCGCCACGGCCGAGGGCCGCCCGGCCGACCAGGTGGCCGACGCCATCGCCGACGTACTGGTCTCCGCCTGGGACTCGGGCATGCCGGTCGTCGCCTACAACGCCGCCTTCGACCTCACCCTGCTCTCCGCCGAGCTGCGCAGGTACGGCCTGCCCTCGCTGGCGGAGCGGCTGGGCGGGAGCGCCCCGGCGCCGGTCATCGACCCGTACACCATCGACCGCAGGGTCGACCGATACCGCCGTGGCAAGCGGAACCTGGAGGCGGTCTGCGCCGAGTACGGGGTGGTGCTCGGCGCGGCCCACGACGCCTCGGCCGACGCCCTGGCCGCCGCCCGGCTCGCCACCGCGATAGCCGAGCGGTACCCGAAGATAGCCGGGCTCGGTACGGCGGAGCTGCACCGCTGCCAGATCGAGTGGTACGCCGAATGGGCCGCCGACTTCGAGGCGTTCCTGCGCCGCAAGGGTGAGGCGGAAGCGGTGATCGACCGGGTCTGGCCGGTGCGCGAGCTGACGGACGTCCCCGTGCCGTAGCCGGTACCGGGCAGGGTCAGAACGGGTACCAGCGCACCGACTCGTCCCCGTCCCGCAGGGACGCCACCCGTCGCTCGAACTCGGCGCGTGCCTTCGGGTTGGCCGGCGCGTGCTGGGCGACCCAGGCGCAACTGGCCGTCTCACGGGCGCCGCGCAGCACCGAGCAGCCCTCCCACTCGCGCACGTCCCAGCCGTAGGCGGAGGTGAAGGCGTCGTACGCCTCGGCGGGCAGTCCGTAGCGGTCGCGGGAGAGGACCATCACCACGAGGTCGTGCTCGCGCAGGTCGGCGGAGAAGGTCTCCAGGTCCACCAGGACCGGGCCGTCCGGGCCGATGTGCACGTTGCGGGGCAGCGCGTCCCCGTGGATCGGGCCCGGCGTCAGACGGGGCGTCAGCGCGGCGGCCGCCGAGGCGAAGCCGTCGCGGCGGGCGCGCAGATAGGCCGCGTCCTCGGGGTCGATCGCCTCGCCCGCGAGCCGCAGCCAGCGCTCCACACCGCCCAGCAGCTCGCGGGGCGGCAGCGGCACCGGGGGAGCGGGCAGGGCGTGCACCAGCCGCAGCAGCTCGGCCAGGTCGCGGGGTTCGGCGGGGCGTACGGCCTCGGGCAGCCGGTGCCACACGGTCACCGGGTGGCCGTCCACCAGCAGCGGTTCGGGCTCGGCCGCGCGTACGGCGGGCACCCCGGACTCGGCCAGCCAGCCGGCCACGGCCAGCTCGCGGCGGGCCCGGTCGAGCAGCTCGGCGTCCCGGCCGACCTTGACCACCAGGTCCCCGGCGGCGAACACGGCGTTCTCGCCGAGGGCGAGGAGGCGGGCGTCCGCCGCCGGCGGCAGCACCTTCGCCCCGGCCAGTACCGCCCTCGCCCGTGCCTCGTCCATCGTGCGCCTCCGTGGCATGTGTCGGTGATCCCTGCCGTGTCGAGGGGCCAGTCTCGCATTCGCACAGGTTGGACAGTGTGTGCGGTGTGTGCGGTCCCTTGACGGGGCGCGCTGGGTTCACGACCATGAACACGCCAACCGAGCCAGGCAAAGGGGCTGATTCCATGACAACACCGGTGAGATCGCCGGTGACCTCACCGGTCGAGGCGCGGCGTCCGCCCAGGCGCACCGGCGGCCGCGACCACGCCGTCTGGTTCCTGGTGCTGCCCGCCCTGATCCCCATCCTCGTGCTCAGCGTGGGCCCGCTGCTCTACGGCATCCTGCTGTCGTTCACCGACGCCCAGTCCGGCCGCACGTCGCCGACCCGCTGGATCGGCGCGCTGAACTTCCAGGACCTGCTGCACGACACCCTGTTCTGGGAGTCGTTCCGGATCGGCCTGGTGTGGGCGGTCGGCGTGACCGTGCCCCAGTTCCTGCTGGCGCTCGGGCTGGCCCTGCTGCTCGATCAGGACCTCAGGCTGCGCTGGCTCGCCCGCGCCCTCGCCATCGTCCCCTGGGCCATGCCCGAGGTCGTCGTCGGCATCATGTGGCGCCTGGTCTACAACCCGGACGCGGGCATCCTCAACGAGACGCTGCGCGACCTCGGCCTCGGCGACGGGCGGGACTGGCTGAGCGGGCTGGCCACCGCGCTGCCCGCCGTCATCGTCGTCGGCGTCTGGGCGGGGATGCCGCAGACCACGGTCGCCCTGCTCGCCGGGCTCCAGAACACCCCGCGCGAACTCCACGAGGCGGCCGCCGTGGACGGCGCCGGCGCCTGGCGGCGGTTCCGCACGGTCACCTGGCCGGCGCTCAGACCCGTGGCCCTCTCCATCACCGCGCTCAACCTGATCTGGAACTTCAACTCCTTCGCCCTGGTGTACGTGCTCACCAGCGGCGGACCCGGCGGAAAGACCCGGCTGCCCATGCTGTTCGCCTACGAAGAGGCTTTCCGCTACGGCCAGTTCGGCTACGCGGCCGCGATGGGCTGCGTGATGGTCGCGGTGATCTCGATCGTGCTCGCGGTGTTCCTCGCGGGACGGCTGAAGGGAGGCGAGGACGCGTGAGGACCCGGCCCGCGGCCCGCGCGGGGCAGTACGCCGCCCTGCTGGCCTACCTGATCTTCCTGGCGTTCCCGTTCCTGTGGCTGCTGTCCACCGCGTTCAAGCCCCCGCGTGAACTCGGCAGCCTCCACCCCACCTGGATACCGCGCCACCCCACCCTCGCCAACTTCCGGCAGGCCTTCGAGGAGCAGCCCCTGCTGCACGCCGCCCTCAACTCCCTGCTGGCGGCGCTCGGCGCGGCCGTCGTGGCCGTACTCGTCGCCACCCCGATGGCGTACGTCATGGCCCGGCACCGCACCCGGCTCGCGCGGGCGGCGAGCGGCTGGGTCGTGGTCAGCCAGGCGTTCCCGTTCGTCCTGATCATCATCCCGCTGTTCCTGGTGCTGAAGCGGCTGCGGCTGATCGACTCCCTGGCCGGGCTGACCCTGGTCTACGTGGTGTGGTCGCTGCCGTTCGCGCTGTGGATGCTCGTCGGCTACGTCCGGGCGGTCCCGGCCGAGCTGGAGGAGGCGGCCGCCGTCGACGGGGCGGGCAGGGTGCGGACCCTCGTGTCGGTGACGGCGCCGCTGCTCGCGCCGGGCATCGCGGCGACGGCGCTGTTCGCGTTCGTCACGGCGTGGAACGAGTTCTTCTTCGCGCTCGTGCTGCTCAAGAGCCCCGGCAACCAGACCCTGCCGGTCGTCCTCACCCATTTCATCGGCGCGGAGGGCGTCGCCGACCTCGGCCCGCTGGCCGCGGCCGCGTTCCTCGCCACCCTGCCCTCCCTCGTGGTGTTCGCCCTTCTCCAGCGGCGGATCACCCAGGGCCTGATCGCCGGAGCGGTGAAGAGCTGATGCGGACACGGATCACCACGGCGGTCGCCGCCCTGCTGCTGCTCCTCGCGGGCTGCTCCACGGGCGGCACCCGTGACGACGGCCGGATCACCCTGCGCTTCCAGTCCCTCGCCTGGCAGCAGGAGTCCGTCGCGGCCAACAAGGAACTGGTGCGGGAGTGGAACGCCGCCCACGAGGACGTCAAGGTCGAGTACGTCCAGGGCAACTGGGACGGTGTGCACGACCAGTTGCTCACCTCCTTCGAGGGCGGCGAGGCGCCCGACGTCATCCACGACGCCTCCGACGACCTCGCCGACTTCGCCTACGGCGGTGACCTCGCCGACCTGAGCGGCCTGCTGCCGGAGCGGCTCAAGTCCGACATCCCGCAGCGCAGTTGGCAGGCCACCACCTTCGGCAAGGGCGTCTACGGCGTGCCCTTCCTCCAGGAACCCCGCGTGCTCGTCGCCAACTCCGCCTGGCTGCGCAAGGCCAGGGTGCGCATCCCGACGCCCGGGCACCCCTGGAGCTGGGACGAGTTCCGCAGGATCACCGCGCAGCTCAGCGGCGAGGGCAGGTACGGGGTCGCCTGGCCGCTGAAGGAGCCCGTCTCCGTCACCCTCAACCTCGGGCTCTCGGCGGGCGGCACGCTCTTCGAGCGGGGGAGCGACGGCAAGGTGACCGTACGCTTCGGGGCCGGTGACGCCGTCGTACCGCGCACCGTGCACGACCAGGTCGCCCGCGACCGCAGCGCGCCCGCCTCGACGCTCGGCAGCGGCGGCTCGGACACGCTGCCCGGCTTCTTCGGCGGCCGGTACGCGATGGTCCCGCTGGGCTTCTCCTACCGCCAGCAGATCGAGCAGCAGGCCCCGAAGGGCTTCGAGTGGCAGGTGCTGCCCGCCCCGGCCGGCGCCGACGGGCTCACCCAGGGCGTCAGCCCGCAGACCCTCTCGATCGCCGAGGACTGCACGCACAAGAAGGAGGCCGCCGCGTTCATCGACTTCCTGCTGCGGCCGAAGAACATGGTCCGCCTCGCCCTCGGCGACTGGATGCTGCCCACCGGCACCCAGGCCCTCGCCGATCCGGCCCTGCACACCGCCGAGCACGGCTGGGCCACCGGCACCGCCCTGGCCGGCCACCTCCGCCCGGCGCCCGCCCAGTCGGTGCGCGGCTACCCGGAATGGAAGGACAAGATCGCCACCCCGGCCTACCAGGAGTACTACAGCGGCGCCATCGGCCTCGGCGAACTGCGCAAGCGGCTGGAGGAGGACGGCAACCTGGTCCTGGCCCGCTACCAGCGCTGACCGGGCGCCGGAGAAATTCGTTCGAGCGGGCCGCCCGGCAGCACCTAGCCTCGGGACCATGACACCTCCGAGCCCCGCCCACATCGCCATGTTCTCCATCGCCCAGCACGGCCATGTGAACCCCAGCCTGGAGGTGATCAGGGAACTCGTCCGACGCGGCCACCGGGTCACGTACGCCGTCCCGCCGGTCTTCGCCGAGAAGGTCGCCGCCACGGGCGCCGTACCCGTGCCCTACACCTCCACCCTGCCCGGTCCCGAGGCCGATCCCTCGGCCTGGGGCACCACGCTGCTGGACAACGTCGAGCCCTTCCTCGCCGACGCGATCCAGGCGCTGCCCCAGCTCGTCGAGGCGTACGAGGGCGACGAACCCGACCTGGTCCTGCACGACATCGCCTCCTACCCCGCCCGCGTCCTGGCCCACCGCTGGGGCGTGCCCGCCGTCTCCCTCTCCCCGAACCTGGTCGCCTGGGAGGGCTACGAGGAGGAGGTGGGGGAGCCCATGTGGGAGGAGCCCCTGAAGACCGAGCGCGGCCGGGCCTATTACGCCCGGTTCGCGGGATGGCTCGCGGAGAACGGCATCACCCAGCACCCGGACCCGTTCGCCGGCCGCCCCGCCCGCTCCCTGGTCCTCATCCCCAAGGCGCTCCAGCCGAACGCCGACCGGGTCGACGAGCGCGTCCACAGCTTCGTCGGCGCCTGCCAGGGCGACCGTGCCGACCAGGGCGACTGGCGGCGGCCGGACGACGCCGAGAAGGTGGTCCTCGTCTCCCTCGGCTCGGCCTTCACCAAGCAGCCCGCCTTCTACGCCGAGTGCGTGCGCGCCTTCGGTGACCTGCCCGGCTGGCACCTCGTCCTCCAGATCGGGCGCCATACGGACCCGGCGGAACTCGGCGACCTGCCCGACAACGTCGAAGTCCATTCCTGGGTACCGCAGTTGGCCGTACTGCGACAGGCCGACCTGTTCGTCACCCACGCGGGTGCGGGCGGCAGCCAGGAGGGGCTGGCCACCGCCACCCCGATGATCGCCGTCCCCCAGGCCGTCGACCAGTTCGGCAACGCCGACATGCTCCGGGCGATCGGCGTGGCCCGGACCCTGGCCACCGAGGAGGCCACCGCCGACCGCCTCCGCGAGACCGCCCTCGCGCTGGTCGACGACCCCGAGGTGGCCCGCCGGCTGAAGGAGGTCCAGGCCGGGATGGCGGAGGAAGGGGGCACGACGCGCGCCGCCGACCTGATCGAGGCGGAGCTGCCCGGACGCTGAACTCCGGTGGAGAAACGTTGTCGAACCAGTCACAAGATCGTGGAGGAGTTGATCCGCACCCGCTGGATCCGCAAGAGTCTCCCGCGACGGGCGTACCGTCCAGTACGGCCGTCGTGCCCGCCCCCACGGGGCACGACGGCCGTTCTATCGTGTGCGGATGACGACGACGTACGCGGCGCTGCTGCGCGGGATCAACGTGGGCGGCAGCAAGAAGCTCCCGATGGCCGATCTGCGAACCCTGCTGACGGGCCTCGGACATGACGACGTGCGCACCCACCTCCAGAGCGGCCAGGCCGTGTTCACGGCCTCCCAGGGTGATGAGGGCATCCTCGCCGGGGAGTTGAGCGCGGCCATCGAGAAGCGGTTCGGCTTCCCGGTCGACGTGATCGTGCGCGACCACGCCTATCTGACGGCGGTCGCCGACGCCTGCCCGTTCCCCGCCGCCGAACTGGAGGCGAAGCAGTTGCACGTCACCTACTTCTCCGCCCCGGTGGACGCCGAGCGCTTCGCCGGGATCGACACCGCCGCCCGCCTCCCCGAGGAGTTCCGCCTCGGCGACCGCTGTCTGTACCTGTACGCCCCCGACGGGCTCGGCCGCTCCAAGCTCGGCGAGGAACTGGCCCGCCCGCGCGTCACCGGGGGCCTGGTCGCCACCACCCGCAACTGGAACACCGTGCGCAGACTGGTGGAGCTGACCGGCTGACGGCGCCCTCTACCGGACAACCGGGGAAAGTCAACCCCCGTTCACTCCAAAGGGTTGATTGCTGGTGCCGTCGGCCGCTCGGTGGGTAACGTCGCGGTCCGAGCCGACCCGGCACGCTCCCCTCGCCGCAGCCCGGCCCCCGTAAGGCCCCCGGATCAGGAGTGAGGACACACGACGTGAACGCGTACAACCACCCCGGCAGCACCTCCGGCCGCCCGGTACCCGGCGGCGACGGTACCGACCTGGAGACCCTGATCCAGCTCGCCGACGGGCTCGTCGCCGCGCTGCACGCGGAGTACCCGGTGCTCCTCGCCCACGGCGAGGTCATCCAGGCCGAGCTGGCCCTCGCCGCCGACGACGGCTTCCCGCCCAACCGCGGGCGCATCCGCCACCAGCTCGACGACCTCTGCATCGGCGCCGCGGCGGGCACCGGCACCCTCGAATACACCCGGCGCCTGACCACCGCGCTCAACCTCTAGAACACGCTCAGACGCTCAGGCGCCCACGGCCACCGGGACCGACCGCAGCGCCTCGGAGTACCGGTCGAGCAGCACCCGCGCCACCTCCGGCGCCGGGCCCAGCACACCGGCGAGGACGTCCGCGCCGGCCGCGCCCCGCGCGATCCGGTCCGGCAGGAAGCCCGGCGCCAGCACATAGGGCGCGACGGCCACCCGCTCGCATCCTCGCGCCCGCAGCTCCCGGACGGCGTCCTCGGTGCGCGGGAGCGAGGCGGAGGCGAACGCGGGTCGCACGGCGCACCAACCGGTACGCCACCACTCCCGCGCGATGTCGGCGATCACCGCGATCGCCTCCGGGTCGGAGGACCCCGCCGAGGCCAGCACGACCCCGGTCGAGGACTTGTCGGCGGGGTCGAGCCCCGCCTCGTACAGGCGCCGCTCCAGCGCCGACACCAGCAGCGGCGAGGGGCCGAGCACCTCCGCCTGCCGGATGCGCATCCCGCGCGGGGCCTCCCGCAGCACGGCCGGGATGTCGGCCTTGGCGTGGAAGGCGCGGGTCAGCAGCAGCGGCTGCGCCACCACCTCCCGCACCCCGTCGGCCGCCAGTGACTGAAGCACCCCGCGCACCGAGGGCACGTTGAAGTCGAGGAAGCCGGTCACCACTCTGAGGTCCGGCCGCATCGACCGGACCCGCGCCACCAGGGCGTGCACGGTCGCGGCATGCCGGGGATCCCGGCTGCCGTGGGCGACGACGAGGAGAACGGGTTTGTGGTGCATGGGATTTCAGCTCTTCACCAGCAGGCCCCGGCTGCGCAGCACCCACCGCTCCAGCGGACTGAAGATCAGCAGGTCGACCGCGATGCCGACGAACAGGATCAGCAGGATGGCCTCGAACACCATCGCCATGTCGAGCGCGTTGCGGCCGTTCTCCAGCAACTGGCCGAGGCCGACGCCCAGATCGGGGAAGGACGCGATGATCTCCGCCGCCATCAGCGAGCGCCAGGCGAACGCCCAGCCCTGCTTCATCCCGGCCACGTAGCCGGGCAGCGCGGCGGGCAGCGTGATGTGCCAGACCCCGCGCAGCCCGCCGGCGCCCATGGTGCGGCCCGCCCGCAGGTACAGCGGGGGCACCTGGTCGATGCCGGACACCAGGCCGTTGGCGATGGAGGGCACCGCGCCGAGCAGGATCACCGCGTACATCATCGAGTTGTTCAGGCCCAGCCAGATCACCGCCGGGGGCACCCACGCCACCGAGGGCAGCGACTGGAGCCCGGAGAGGATCGGACCGATGGCCGCGCGGACGAACCTCACCCGCGCCACCAGCAACCCCAGCGGGGTGCCGATCAGCAGCGCGAGCCCGAAGCCGAGCAGACCGCGCGAGACGCTGGTCCAGATGTAACCGAGGAGCTTGCCCTCCAGCCAGTCCCGCTGGACCGCCTCCCACACCGCCCTCGGCGCGGGCAGCTTGGTGGGGTCGGAGACGACCCCGAAGGACACCAGGGCCTGCCAGACCAGCAGCACCACCAGGACCGCGGTGAGCGGCGGCACGACCTTCGTGACCAGGGTCTGCTTCAGCGGCGCCCGTGTGCCGTGCCGCGTCTCCAGGGCGTCGAGGCCCGCCTCCACGCTCCCCGTGTCGGCGGCCGGTTTCGTGTCAGTGCTGGCCATGGCGGCGGATCTCCCCTCGCAGCGCCTCGGTGATCTCCAGGGACAGTTCCGCCACGGGGGCGTCCTCGATGCGGCGCGGCTGGGGGATGTCCACGGTCCACTCGTGCGCCACCTTGCCCGGCCGGGAGGACAGCAGCACGACCCGCTGGGCCAGCCGTACCGCCTCGCGCACGTTGTGCGTCACGAAGAGCACGGACAGCCCGGTCTCCGCCCAGACGCGGGTCAGCTCGTCGTGCAGCACGTCCCGCGTGATGGCGTCCAGCGCCGCGAACGGCTCGTCCATCAGCAGCAGGCCGCTCTCCTGCGCCAGCGCGCGGGCGAGTGCGACGCGCTGCCGCATACCGCCGGACAGTTCGTGCACCCGCTTGCCGTACGCGCCCTTCAGCCGGACCAGTTCGAGCAGCGACTCGGCCTTGTCGCGGCGGTCGGCCTTGGGCACGCCGCGCAGGCGCAGGGCGAGTTCGATGTTCTTGCCCGCGGTCAGCCACGGGAAGAGGGCGTGCTCCTGGAACATCAGGGCCGGGCGGCCGTCGGTGTCGATGGACCCGGCGCTCGGCCGGTCCAGCCCCGCCACCAGGTTCAGCAGGGTCGACTTGCCGCAGCCCGAGGCCCCCAGGAGGGTGACGAACTCGCCGGGCGCGACATCGAGGCTGATGTCGTCCAGCACGAGCTGCTGCCCGCCCGGAGCCGGGAACGCCTTCGAGACGTGGTCGAGGCGGGCGGCGTACTCGACCGCCGGGCCGGCCTCGGTGAGAGTGGTGGCCATGGTCGTCACCTCCTGGGGACTCATCGGTTGGCGGCGGTCAGTTCGTGCCGAGCCCGGCGGCGTCGACCTTGGGGGCGCCCTCGGCGCCGAGGACCTTGTTGAGCAGGGTCAGGTCGTAGATCCCCTTGAGGTCGGGCTTGGCCAGCAGGCCCGCCTTGACCGCGTGGTCGGCCTCGGTGTCCAGGGTCGCGGCCAGCGGGTCGTCGGTGGTCTGGATCGACTTCCACGCCGGGTCCAGCACGGCCGGGGGCAGCGACTTGCCGGAGTCGGCCTCCAACTGCTTGTTCGCCGACTCCTTGGCCGCGTCCGGGTTGGCCTTGATCCACTTGTTGGTGCGCACCGAGGCCCGCAGGACCGCCTCGACGGCCTTCGGGTGCTCCTTGAGGAACTTCTGCGACACGATCACGTTGGTGATCACGAACTTCTTGTCCGGCCACAGGTCGGACTCGTCCAGCAGCACCTTGCCGCCCTCGGCGACCAGCTTGGACGCGGTCGGCTCCGGCACCCACGCGCCGTCCACGGAACCGGCCTTGAAGGCGTCCGGGGTCACCTTGTTGTCGCTGCGGACCACGGTGACGTCACCCTTGCCGGACTGCGCGTCGACCTTCCAGCCCTGCTCCGCCGCCCAGTTGAGGAAGGCGACGTCCTGGGTGTTGCCCAACTGTGGCGTGGCGATCCGCTTGCCCTTGACGTCCTTGACCGACTTGATCTTCTTCGGGTTCACGACCAGCTTCACCCCGCCGGACGCCGAACCGCCGATGATCTTCAGGCTGCGGCCGCCGGACTTGGTGTAGCCGTTGATCGCGGGGGAGGGGCCGATCCAGCCGATGTCGATGGAGCCGGAGTTGAGCGCCTCGATCTCGGAGGGGCCCGCGTTGAAGGTGGCGTAGTCGGCCTTGGTGGCGCCCAGTTCCTTCTGGAAGAGGCCTTGCTGGCGGCCGACCAGCGCGGTGGCGTGGGTGAGGTTGCCGAAGTAGCCGATCTTGACGGAGTCCAGGCCGTCGATCTTCTTCGCCCCGGCGGCGACCTTCTGGTTGGCGGCGTCGTCCTTGGCCTCGGACCCGTAACCGCAGGCCGCGAGAGCCAGCAGGGGGAGTACGGCGAGGACGGTGAGACCGCGGCGCGGCAGCGGCGAACTGTTGGCAGGCACGGGAGGCGTTTCCTCTCGTCGGCCCGGCGGTCACGGCGGTCAGGCCGTGGCCGGGAGGTCGATGGGTCTTCGTCGTCGCAACCGGGACGTCGTCGGGTGGGAGGAGGGGGTCACGTGGGGGAGCAGGGCGCGCGAGCGGTGCGCGTACGTCAGCGCGCACATCGCGCGACCCCGCCCTGCCCGGAGCCGAGCGCGCCGCTGCCGATGCGGCCGCCCTCCTTGGCGAACGTCGAGAAGACCTCGGTGCGTTGCATGGTCAGAAGTCCCACCCGTCGTCGTCGGCGTCCGTCACCGGCTCGGGCGCGGCGAAGGACTCGCCGACCATGCCCGCGGTGAGGGTGGTGCCGTCGCTCGGGTCGATCAGGATGAAGGAGCCGGTGCGGCGCGAGTCGGCGTAGGAGTCGACCGGCAGCGGCTCGGCGGTACGGATCTTCACCCGGCCGATGTCGTTGGCGGCGAGCGTCCCCGGATGCGGGTGCAGGGACAGGTCGGCCAGGGTGAGCCGGGACGGGATGTCCTTGACGATCGCCTTCACCGTGCGGGTGCCGTGCTTGAGCAGCACCCGGTGGCCCACGGTCAGCGGCTGGTCGGCCACATGGCAGACGGTCGCCTCCACGTCCTGCGTGGTCGCGGGCGCGTCCTTGCTCGGCACGATCAGGTCGCCGCGCGAGACGTCCACGTCGTCCGCGAGCAGCACGGTCACCGACTGGGTGGTCCACGCGACGTCGACCGGCTCGCCCAGCAGGTCGATCCCGGCGATCCGGCTGGTGCGGCCGGACGGCAGCACCGTGACCTCCTCGCCGACCCGGAAGGTGCCGGACGCGATCTGCCCGGCGTAGCCCCGGTAGTCGGGGAGTTCGGCGGTCTGCGGGCGGATCACGTACTGCACCGGCAGGCGGGCGTGGCAGTGCGCCAGGTCGTGGCTGACCGGCACCGTCTCCAGGTGCTCCAGGACCGTCGGGCCGCCGTACCAGTCCATGCGGGCGGAGGCGTCGACCACGTTGTCCCCGGCGAGCGCCGAGATCGGGATCGCGGTGACCTCCGGGACGCCCAGCTCGGTGGCGTACGCCGTGAACTCCTCGGCGATGGACGCGAAGACCGCCTCCTCATAGCCGACCAGGTCCATCTTGTTCACCGCGAGCACCACGTGCGGCACGCGCAGCAGGGCGGCGATGGCCGCGTGGCGCCGGGTCTGCTCGACCACGCCGTTGCGGGCGTCGACCAGGACCACGGTCAGCTCGGCGGTGGAGGCGCCGGTGACCATGTTCCGGGTGTACTGCACATGCCCCGGCGTGTCGGCCAGGATGAAACGGCGGCGCGGGGTGGCGAAGTAGCGGTACGCCACGTCGATGGTGATGCCCTGCTCCCGCTCGGCCCGCAGGCCGTCGGTGAGCAGCGCCAGGTCGGGCGCCTCCTGGCCACGGCTCGCCGACGCGCGTTCCACGGCCTCCAATTGGTCCACCAGGACCGACTTGGAGTCGTGCAGCAGCCGTCCGACCAGGGTGGACTTGCCGTCGTCGACGGAGCCCGCGGTGGCGAACCGGAGCAGGGTGGTGGCCGAGAGCGCCTCGGTGGTGATCGTGCTCATGGTCAGAAGTACCCCTCGCGCTTGCGGTCTTCCATCGCGGCCTCGGAGAGCTTGTCGTCGGCGCGGGTCGCGCCGCGCTCGGTCAGCCGGGACGCGGCGATCTCGGTGATGACCGCCTCCAGGGTGGTCGCGTCGGAGTCGACGGCGCCCGTGCAGGACATGTCGCCCACCGTGCGGTACCGCACCAGCCGCGTCTGGACCGGCTCGGTCTCCTTCGGGCCGCCCCACTCGCCGGCCGTCAGCCACATGCCGCTGCGAGAGAAGACCTCGCGCTCGTGCGCGAAGTAGATCTCCGGCAGCTCGATGCCCTCGCGGGCGATGTACTGCCACACGTCCAGCTCGGTCCAGTTGGACAGCGGGAAGACCCGGACGTGCTCGCCGGGCGCGTGGCGGCCGTTGTACAGGTTCCACAGCTCCGGGCGCTGGCGGCGCGGGTCCCACTGGGAGAACTCGTCGCGCAGCGAGAACACCCGCTCCTTGGCGCGCGCCTTCTCCTCGTCGCGCCGCCCGCCGCCGAACACCGCGTCGAACCGCTCGCTCTGGATCTTCTCCGTCAGCGGCAGCGTCTGGAGCGGGTTACGGGTGCCGTCGGGACGTTCCTTGAGCACACCCCGGTCGATGTAGTCCTGTACGGAGGCCACATGGAGGCGCAGCCCATGTGCGGCCACCACACGGTCCCGGTACTCCAGCACCTCGGGGAAGTTGTGTCCCGTGTCCACATGGAGCAGGGCGAAGGGCACGGCCGCGGGCGCGAATGCCTTCAGCGCCAGATGCAGCATGACGATGGAGTCCTTGCCCCCGGAGAACAGGATCACCGGGTTCTCGAACTCGCCCGCCACCTCGCGGAAGATGTGCACCGCCTCGGACTCCAGCGCGTCCAGGTGGGAGAGGGCGTACGGGCTGTCCGTACCCTCGCCGTCACCCGTGACCTTGGCGACGGTCGTCATGCCAGTCCCCTCTCGCCGAGCAGGGCGTGCACCGCGGCCGCCGACCGCGTGACGCTCTGCCCCTGCGTCTCGATCCTCAGATCCGGCGCCGCCGGCTCCTCGTACGGGTCGTCCACGCCGGTCAGCCCGGTCAGCTCGCCCGCCGCCTGCCGGGCGTACAGCCCCTTCACGTCGCGCTCGCCGCACACCTCGACCGGGGTCGCCACATGGACCTCCAGGTACGGGGTGCCGTTCGCCGCGTGCCGCTTGCGGACCGCCTCGCGGCTGTCCGTGTAGGGCGCGATCACCGGGACCAGCGCCAGCACGCCGTTGCGGGCGAGGAGTTCGGCCACGAAGCCGATGCGCTGGACGTTGGTGTGCCGGTCCTCGCGGGCGAAGCCGAGCCCGGCCGAGAGGAACTCGCGGATCTCGTCGCCGTCGAGCACCTCGACGCGGTGTCCCTCGGCGCGCAGCCGGCCGGCCAGTTCGGTGGCGATGGTGGTCTTGCCGGCGCTCGGCAGACCAGTGAGCCAGACGGTGGCTCCGGTCGTCACGTGTTCTCGCTCCTCGTATCGCTCGGTCGTCATCCGTGCAGCCCGCATTCGGTCTTGCCCCGCCCGGCCCAGCGGCCCGCCCGCGCGTCCTCCCCCTGGAGCACCCGGCGGGTGCACGGGGCGCAGCCCACCGAGGCGTAGCCGTCCATCAGCAACGGGTTGGTCAGCACGCCGTGTTCGGCGACGTAGGCGTCCACGTCGTCCTGGGTCCAGCGGGCGATGGGGGAGACCTTGACCTTGCGGCGCCGGGCGTCCCAGCCGACGACCGGGGTGTTCGCCCGCGTCGGCGACTCGTCCCGGCGCAGCCCGGTCGCCCATGCCTGATATCCCGTCAGGCCCGCTTCCAGCGGCTGGACCTTGCGCAGGGCGCAGCACAGGTCGGGGTCGCGGTCGTGCAGCCGGGGTCCGTGCTCCGCGTCCTGCTCGGCGACGGTCCGCTCGGGGGTGAGCGTGATGACGTTGACGTCCATCACGGCGTCGACGGCGTCACGGGTGCCGATGGTCTCCGGGAAGTGGTAGCCGGTGTCGAGGAACACCACGTCCACGCCCGGCCGCACCCGCGCGGCGAGGTGGGCCACCACGGCGTCCTCCATGGAGGAGGTCACGCAGAACCGCTCGCCGAAGGTCTCCACCGCCCAGCGCAGCACCTCCAGCGCGGGCGCGTCCTCCAGATCCCGGCCCGCCCGCTCGGCCAGGTCCCTCGACTCGTCTTCGGTGCGCTCGTCCTGAGCGGTCGTCATATCCGGTCGTCCCCTCCGTCGTCGCCCCGCTTCAGCCCTCGGGCCAGCAGGCCCAGGAACTTGAGCCGAAAGGCGCGATTGCAGGCTCCGCATTCCCAGGCGCCATGGCCCTCTTCGCTCGGACGCAGGTCCTCGTCACCGCAGTAGGGGCAGTGGAACGGTGCGGCACGCTCGCTCACGACAGCGCCTCCTCACTGGCCCGCGCGGCCCACACGGCGAACCGCTCGCCGTCCGCGCGCTCGGCCTCGTAGCGGCGCAGGACGCGCTCGACGTAGTCGGGCAGCTCCTGCGAAGTCACCTTCAGGCCGCGGACCTTGCGGCCGAAGCCCGCCTCCAGGCCGAGCGCGCCGCCCAGGTGCACCTGGTAGCCCTCGACCTGACGGCCCTCCTCGTCCAGCATCAACTGGCCCTTGAGGCCGATGTCCGCCACCTGGATGCGGGCGCAGGCGTTCGGGCAGCCGTTGAGGTTGATGGTGATCGGCTCCTCGAACTCCGGCAGGCGCCGCTCCAGTTCGTCGATGAGGGCGCTGCCGCGCGCCTTGGTCTCGACGATGGCGAGCTTGCAGAACTCGATGCCGGTGCAGGCCATCGTGCCCCGCCGGAACGGCGAGGGGCTGACCCTCAGGTCCAGCGCCTCGAGACCGGCGACCAGCGACTCGATCCGGTCCGCCTCGACGTCCAGCACGATCATCTTCTGCTCGGTGGTGGTGCGGACCCGGCCGGAGCCGTGCTCCTCGGCGACCCCGGCGATCTTCGCCAGCGTGGCACCGTCGACCCGGCCGACGCGCGGGGCGAACCCGACGTAGAAGCGGCCGTCGCGCTGGCGGTGCACGCCGACGTGGTCACGCCAGCGCTCCACCGGCTGCTCGGGCGCCGGGCCGTCGACCAGCTTGCGGCCCAGATACTCGTCCTCCAGGACCTGGCGGAACTTCTCCGGGCCCCAGTCGGCGACCAGGAACTTCAGCCGGGCGCGGTTGCGCAGCCGTCGGTAGCCGTAGTCGCGGAAGATCGAGATGACGCCCTCGTAGACGTCCGGCACCTCCTCCAGCGGCACCCAGGCGTCCAGCCGCACGCCGAGCTTGGGGTTGGTGGACAGGCCGCCGCCCACCCACAGGTCGAACCCCGGTCCGTGCTCGGGGTGTTCGACGCCGACGAACGCGATGTCGTTGATCTCGTGCGCCACGTCCAGCAGGGGCGAGCCGGAGACCGCGGACTTGAACTTGCGCGGCAGGTTGGAGAAGTCCTTGTTGCCGATGATCCGGCGCTGGATCTCCTCGATGGCCCAGGTGCCGTCGATGATCTCGTCCTCGGCGATGCCCGCGACCGGCGAGCCGAGGATCACGCGCGGGACGTCGCCGCACGCCTCGGTGGTGGACAGGCCCACCTCCTCCAGCCGCCGCCAGATCTCGGGCACGTCCTCGATCCGGATCCAGTGGAGCTGGATGTTCTGCCGGTCGGTGATGTCGGCGGTGCCGCGCGCGAACTCCTGCGAGATCTCGCCGACGACCCGGAGCTGGGCGGTGGTCAGCCGGCCGCCGTCGATCCGCACCCGCAGCATGAAGTACTTGTCGTCCAGCTCCTCCGGCTCGAGGATCGCGGTCTTGCCGCCGTCGATGCCGGGCTTGCGCTGGGTGTACAGACCCCACCAGCGCATGCGTCCGCGCAGGTCGTTGGGGTCGATGGAGTCGAAGCCCCGCTTGGAGTAGATCGTCTCAATGCGTGTCCGCACATTGAGACCGTCGTCGTCCTTCTTGAACTGTTCGTTGCCGTTGAGCGGGGTGTGGTGTCCCGCCGCCCACTGGCCCTCACCACGGTGACGACTCACCTTGCGGCGGGGCGCGGCGGCAGCGGGGTCCTGGGGACTGGGGGCCATGGTTCTACGTCCTTAGGAACAGGCGGCAAATCTGAGACAGGCGGAAAATCGGCTCTGGCCTGCGCGCATGGGCGCACGCGGGCATACGTACGCGGCGCTGCGCTGAACGGAAGATGCGAAAGAGGTCGGCGGTGCTGGGGTGTTCAGCTCGCCCGACACATGGCGCTGGACATGCGGCCGAGGTCGACGTGCCGTCGACTCACCAAGGCGATTCCAGTTCCAGACATGACGGCAGCGTGTCACGCGCGTCTCGGGCCAGTCCACCATTGTCCGTCATCTGGACGGATCTATTCTGAATGGCGAGACGAACGTGCGGCGGTCAGTCGCCCAGGAACGCGCCCGGCCACGGTCCGGGCGTCGGCAGCTCCGGCTCCAGTTCCACCTTCGTGTCGAACAGCGTGAAGCCGCGCCGCAGATAGTTGTCCAGCGCGTGCGGGCCGTCCTTGCTGCACGTGTGCAGCCACACCCGCTTGACCGGGGCGAGATCCGGCCAGCGCGTGGCCAGGTCCCAGGCGCGGGCCGTGCCCACCGACAGCAGATGGCCGCCGATGCGGCGCCCCCGGAACGCGGGCAGCAGCCCGAAGTAGGCGATCTCCACCACGCCCTCCCCGGTCGCCTCCAGCTCGACGTACCCCGCGGGAGTGCCCCGCTCGTACGCCACCCAGGTCTCCACGCCCGGCCGCGCCAGGTACTCCCGCCACCGCGCGTGGGTCCAGCCGAGCCGGTCGATCCAGCGGATGTCGCCGCCGACCGAGGCGTACAGGAACCGGCTGAACTCGGGGGACGGCGCCTCGGCCCGCACGATCCGCACCTCGTCGCCCTCGGGCGCCGCGGCGGGCAGGAGATCGGCCGACGAGGTCTGTTCCAGGGACCAGGTGGTGACAGGAATGCTGCTCATGGGCTCAGGGAACCATCCCGCCCACCGGACTGTCGATCGTCTTCGGCGGCCGCGCCGCTCAGTCCAGTGAGCGTTCGAGCGCGGCCAGCGGGACGGAGAACAGCATGCGGTCCGACAGCGACCACACCTCGCCGGTCTCCTGCCAGTACGACAGCGACACCGCCGACTCCGTCCAGCAGTGGTGCGAGCCGTCCGAACCGCAGCGGGCGCTCTTCGCGCCGTCCGCGTCCTGCCGCCACAGCCCGCCCCGGCCGTCCTGCGCGCCGGGCAACTGGCCGGTGTACCAGGACGCGTCCGCCGCCCCGGCGTGCCGGTACGACAGCACGCCCCGTACGCCCCGCGCCTTCGTCCGGAACACCTCCACGGCGTCGGTGTGCCCGGCGGAGTCGGTGGCGAGCAGGCCGCCGCGCGCCGGGGCGGAGCTGAACGCGTACCGCCACAGCCGGGCGCGGCGCTCGCCGTCCGGGGCGGTGCGCTCGGCCGCGACCAGGCTGTCCGGCGCGGTGCTCCGGTCCAGCGCGAGCGGGCCCGGGCAGGGCGGGCGGCCGGTGGCGCAGCGGCCCTGGGCGTAGCGGTAGGAGCCCACGGCGGGCAGCACGTACCGGTAGCCGGCGGCCGACCAGCCGTGCGGCACCCGGCCGACGGCGGGATCGGCGGTGGTGGTGCGCTGGATGCGGTCGAGGTCGTAGACGTAGAGCGCCTCGGCGCCGCCGTCGGACGCGGTGACCAGCAGCTTTCCGTGGTTCCAGACCATGCCGGAGACGCCCGAGGTCAGGGCGCGGTAGTCGCGGCCGCCGTCGACGGGCACGACCAGCAGGACCCAGCGGTAGACCGGCCGGGCGGGATCGTCGAGGTTGGTGAAGGCGACGCGGGTCAGGCCCCGTTCGGCCGTGCTCCCGGAGTCGGTGGCGTGCGTCCAGCCGGCCAGCACCACCCGGTGCCGGCCCCAGACGCCGTCCTCGTCGGCGTCGCCGGAGGTGGTCACGGCGGCGGGCCGCCAGGAGGTGTCGGCGGTGTCGGCCGGGTCCCAGCAGTAGGAACGGGTGGCCTCGGGGGTGAGGGGGAGGGAGGAGCGGTCGGCGTCGGCGCAGTCGGCGCCCACGCGCATCCGGCGGTCTGCGTCACCGAGCACGGCGTCCACCCCGACCGGGCGGCCCATGGACCCGGAGAGCCGGTTCAGGACGGGGGCGGGCTCCAGGTGCTCCTGGAGCCGCAGCGGAGCGGTGTCGCCGACGGAGGTGAGCGGCCTGAGCGCGCCGGGGTTCCCGGCGACCTCGGCCTGCGAGGTGCTGATCAGCGTGGCCGCCGCGGTGAGCGCCAGCCCGGTCCCGGTGAGGGCCGCGCGCAGGGCGAGGCCCCGTCTGCGCCTGCGGTGTCTGCCGCGTTGCTTCATGTCTCCTCCCGAGGCGGGCCAACTGCGCCAGGCGATCGTCGCGTTGATCACCCGGCACTGGGCGGACCCGCCACGGATGCTACGGCAGCACGCGGTGCGCCGGGGGCAAGTGGACGCAAATACGCGGCGGGTGGCCGGTGTGCGGCAGGAGGCGCCCGGCGTGAAAGGGGGCGCTCAACGCGTCCCCTGTGCCGTACGGCGCCGTGCCACCGCCGGTGCCGTCGAACGCGGCAGCAGGTCACGCGGGTCGTCGGGAAGCAGCACCTCGGCCTCGGCGTCCTCCCGCAGCCGGTACGGCCGATGCAGGAGGAGCGCCCCGAGATATCGGCGTACCCGTGACATCTCGGCCCGGACGGTGACCGTGCGGGACGGGTCGCCGAAGACGTCCTCGGCCAGCCCGCCGCACTGCGCCCGGCGCGCTGTTGTGCGAGCAGGTACAGCAACTCCGCGTGCCGCTCGCTCAGTTCACGGCTCCAGATGCCGCCTGCCTCGGACACCGTGAGCAGCCGGCGCTCCGGCCGGGACAGGTCCAGCACCAGACGCCCGGTACCGCCCGGTGGCTCGGCGGACGCCCGCAGCAGCCAGCCCCCGGCCAGCGGCTCCACCGCGCACGCACCCAGTCCCGGCAGCCGACACCGCCCCGGGGAAAGGGACTTGGGCAGCGCGATCCGGCGTACGTACGGCATCCCCGTCACGGCCGCCGACCAGCCGTCCCGGTCCACCGCGAGCGCCGGGCCGTCCAGTTGGGCCAGCACCGGCGCGGCCACCGCACGCAGCCGCTCCAGGGAGTCCAGGTGCATCTCGCGCAGCCGGGCCTCGGCGAGCCGGGCGACCGACTCCACCCAGGCGAGGGTCGCCGGATGCATGGTCTCCAGCGGCCCGCTGATGTCCACCACGCCGATGAGCCGCCCGTCCCTGGGATCGGTGACCGGCGCGCCCGCACAGGTCCAGGAGTCGTGCGAGCGGACGAAGTGCTCGGCGGCGAACACCTGGACGGGCCGCCCCACCACCGCCGGAGTGCCCACCCCGTTGGTGCCCACGACCTCCTCGCGCCAGTCCGCGCCCACCTCGAAGCCGAGCCCGTCCGCCCGGCGCAGCACCGAGGGCGACCCCTCCCGCCACAGCACCCGGCTCTCGGCGTCCGCGACGACCATGATGTGCCGGGCCACGTCCGCGACCGAAAGCAGCCCCTGGCGCAGTACCGGCAGCACGTGCCGCAGCGGCGACTCCTCCCGGCGGCGGTGCACCTCCTCGGCCGTCAACAGCCCCGATCTGACGTGGCGGTCGGGGTCGACGCCGCCGCGCAGCATGCGCTCCCAGGACTGTCCGATCACCGGCCGGGGTGCCATCGGCGCAGGTCGTCCGGCGAGCGTCGCCTCGCGCACCTGCCTGAGCATCCGCGCCGTGCGCCGGGCGTCCACGGCGGCCAGACGCGCCAGGTCCATCGGCGGGTTCACCACGGGAGTCCTTCCCTGTCCGGACAGCGCGCACGGCCTGTCAAGCCGTCCGGGCGGCGGTTTCCGGTCGGCCGACGTCCCCCATACTGCCGCCGTCACGGGGCCCGGGAACACCCTCCGCGCACTGTCGGCGACAAGTTGCAACCCCCTGCAACCCTGGTGAACCCGGAAAGGGAGCAGGAGACTTGAGCCCCGCGCCGCCTCCGGTGGCTCCCGCCCCGGTCGCGGGCCCGTGCGGCGGGGGTTGTGCCGAGTCGGCGCGGCACCACCCCCGCGGCACCGCGGCGTCCGCCCGGGTCCCTCGGTGCACGCCCCGCGAGGTGAGGGGCGCGCGGTGCGGCGGATACCGTTAGGACGTGCAGTCAGCAAGCGAATCCCCCCAGCGGCCCCACGGTCGCCTCCACCGGGCCAAGGCCCTCTACCAGAACGTCTCCAAGCGGAGGACGGCCTGGTTGCTGCTGACGGACACCGTCAATTCCTGCATGGAGTACCGCATCCTGGGCCTGGCCGCCGAGGCCGCGTTCTTCACGCTGCTGTCCGTGCCCCCGCTGCTGCTCAGCCTCATCGGCCTGCTCGGCTACGTCGACGACTGGACCGGCGCCGACACCATCCACAGCCTGGAGACCAACCTCCTAGAAGCCTCCCGCACCGTCCTGTCCGACAAGGGCGTCAAGGAGATCGCCGAGCCGATCCTGGACGACGTGATGAAGGGCGGCCGGCCCGACGTCATCTCCATCGGCTTCCTCTTCGCCCTCTGGTCGGGCTCGCGCGCGGTGAACGTCTTCATCGACACCATCACCGTCATGTACGGCCTCGACGGTGTCCGGGGCATCGTCAAGACCCGGATCATGGCGTTCCTGCTGTTCGTGGTGGCCCTGCTCATCGGCTCCGTGGCGCTGCCGCTGATGGTGGCCGGGCCGGACGCGGTGGTCGGGGTGCTGCCCTGGTCGGAGACGGTCGTCCAGGTGCTGTACTGGCCGGTCGTCATCGTGCTGTCCATCGTCTTCCTGACGACGCTCTACCACGTCTCCGTCCCGGTCCGCTCGCCGTGGATCGAGGACGTGCCCGGCGCGTTGGTCGCGCTCGCCATGTGGGTGCTGGGCAGCCTCCTGCTGCGCGTCTACCTCACCCACACCATCGAGGGCGCCACCATCTACGGCTCCCTCGCCGCCGCCGTCGCCGTACTGCTGTGGATCGGTGTGTCCGCGTTCGCCGTGCTCGTCGGCGCCGCCGTCAACGCCGCGATCGACCGGGTCTGGCCCGCCGCCGCCACGGCCGCCGCCCGTGAGGCCAACGAGCGCCAGCGCGAGGCCCAGGTCGCCGAGTACGTCGCCTGGGCGGCCGCGCTGCGCGAGTCCGACCCGGACGACCCCGACATGCCGTCCGAGTTCCCCGAGCGCTGGTCCCGCTTCCTGCCCCCGGAGGACATCACCGGCCGGCTGCGGGGCCACACCAGGAACGGCCACCAGCCGCCCAAGCGCTCCGAGGACGACTGACCGTACGGACGGTCGGTGTGCCGGAATACATCCACCGGCCGCGACGCTCTGAGAGGCAGATGTGGTGCGCGCCGCCACGGCGGGCGCGCCGGCGACGAAGGGCTGGTGTGCGATGACGGCAGACCGGACGGACCCGGTGGTCCGAACCCCGCACGGCGAGGTGCGCGGCCGCCGCGAGCACGGGATCGCGGTGTTCCGGGGCATCCCGTACGCGGCACCCCCCTTCGGTGCCCGCCGCTTCCGGGCGCCCGCGCCGCCCGAGCCCTGGGACGGTGTCCGGGACGCCGGCGCCTTCGGGCCGACCCCGCCGAAACCGCCGTACTCCGAGGCGTTCGCCCAGTACCTGTCCGACCCCTCCGTCCCCGGCGACGACTGCCTGAACCTCAACGTCTGGACCCCCGAGCCGGGCCCCGGCGCCCGGCTGCCGGTGCTGGTCTGGCTGCACGGCGGCGCGCTGACCAGGGGTTCCTCGGCGGTGCCGGTGTACGACGGACGGGCCTTCGCCCGCGACGGCGTCGTCCTCGTCTCGGTCAACTACCGGCTCGGTGTCGAGGGCTACGGGCTCTTCCCGGACGCCCCCGCCAACCTGGGCCTGCGCGACCAGCTCGCCGCGCTGCGCTGGGTGCACGAGTCCATCGCGGCCTTCGGCGGCGACCCCGGCAACGTCACCCTGGCCGGGCAGTCGGCCGGTGCGATCAGCACGGGCGTCCTGATCGCGGCCCCGCAGGCGCGGGGACTGGTCCGGCGGGCCGTGCTGCAGAGCGGTGCGCCGGAGGTCTCGGACCGGGAGAAGGTACGGCGCATGGTGCGCCGGATGGCCACCCGGCTGAAGATCCCCGCCACCGCCGCCGCCTTCTCGGACGTCGACCGCGACCTGCTGCTGCGCACCCAGGCCGAGGTGAGCCGGCGCAGCAGCCCGATCCTGGGCGGGCCCGGCTTCGGCCTCGTCGTGGACGGCGACCTCGTACCGACCGACCCGCTGCGGGCCCTCGTCGACGGGGACGCCGCACCCGGTATCGACCTGCTGATGGGCTGGACGCGCGACGAGTACCGGCTGTGGCTGGTGCCGGGCGGCCTGGTCGAGCACGTCGACCGGCTCGGCGCGGTCGCGCTGGCCGGGGCGATGGCCCGCTGCCGCGTCGGCCATGACGTGCCGCGCGGGTACCGCGCCCTGCGCCCCACGGCGGGCGCGGCCGAGCTGGTCGGCCAGATGGTCACCGACCACATGCTCCGCCTCCCCCTGCACCGCCTCGCCGACGCCCGCCCGTCCACTTCCCACGTGTACGAGTTCGCCTGGCCGTCCCTGCGCCCCGGCCTCGGCGCCTGCCACTCCCTGGAACTCGGCTTCGTCTTCGACACGGGCGAGGTCGAGGAGGCCGTCAGACTGGCGGGCAACGGCGGACCCCAGTCCCTGGCGGACTCGATGCACGCGTCCTGGGTCGCCTTCGCCACCACCGGCGACCCCGGCTGGCCCTCCTGGGACGCCACCCACCCCACCCGGATCTTCGACGGAACCGCCCCGCACCTCTCGCACGGCCCCCGTGACGCCGAACTCGCCCTCTGGACCGCCCGCCCCCTCGTTCCGTCCCAGGCCCCGGCCCCGACGGCGGACCGCCTCGCGGCGGTGAGACGGCTGCGGAGGTCGGCGGCGCTCCGGCGACGGTGAGGGGCCGCCACCCGGTCAGGCGCGGCCCAGCGCCCGGGCGATCGCGGTGATCGTCTCCGGGCCCACGCGGCAGCAGCCGCCCAGCAGGCGGGCGCCCGCCGCCGACCAGGCGGGGTTCAGGGTGGGGGTGTTGTCCCAGGTGCGAGTGGTCGCGTCCCACGTCTCGCCGCTGTTCGGGTAGGCGACCACCGGCTTGCCCGTCATGCGTGCCGCCGTCTCCACCGCTCGGGGGACGTCCTCGGGGGCGCAGCAGTTCACGCCCACCGCCAGGATCTCGTCGGCGTCCGCCGCCAGGGCGAACGCCTCTTCCAGGGGCTGGCCGGCGCGGGTGTGGTCGCCGTCGATGCTGTAGGAGAGCCAGGCGGGGATCCCCAGGCCGCGTACCGCGTGCAGCAGGGCCGCAGCCTCGTCGGTGTCCGGGATGGTCTCCAGGGCCAGGACGTCGGGGGACGCCTCGGCCAGGACCTCCAGGCGGGGGCGGTGGAAACGCTCCAGCTCGGCGCCGCTCAGGCCGTACCGGCCCCGGTACTCGGAGCCGTCCGCGAGCATCGCGCCGTACGGGCCCACCGAGGCCGCCACCCACAGGGGGCGGGTGACCTCGGCGCGCCGGGCGGCCTCTCGGGCCAGCTCCACGCTGGACCTCAGCAGGCGTGCGGCTTCCGCACGGTCGATGCCGCGCCCCGCGAAGCCCTCGAAGGTGGCCTGGTAGCTGGCGGTGATCGCCACGTCGGCGCCGGCCGTGTAGTAGGCGAGGTGGGCTTCGGTGATCGCGCCCGGGTCCTCCGCGAGCAGCCGCGCCGACCACAGCTCGTCGCTCAGGTCGTGTCCGGCTGCCGCGAGCTGGTTGGAGAGCCCGCCGTCCAGGACGAGCGGCGGACCCTCGGTCAGTGCGGTGGCCAGGTCGGTGCTCATCCCTCGACGCTAGACGACTCCAGGGCCTCGGTGAGCCGGTCCGCGAACTCCACCGGGTGCTCCAGCGTGCCCAGATGGCCACCGGGGAGTTCCAGCAAAGACCCGTCCGCCAGGAACTCGGCCACGCGGTGCGGGAGTTGGCCGCGTGCATCCGTACCCGCGGCCAGCGTCAGCCGGGGCGGCCGAGGCGGCCGGGGCGCGGGGACGTACGCGGTGAACGGACGCAGGACATGCGCGAGGAAGACCCCCATCGGGGTCGCCTCCGGCCCCTCCGCGGGCGGCCGGTCCGGCCCGTCCAGCGCGGCGATCAGCTCCCGCCGCCGCTCGGCCCCGTCCGGCAGCACCAGCGCGCACGGCGGCTCGTGCGCGACCACGTGCGCCAGCCGCTCCGGATGCCGCGCGGCCAGCGCGAGCGCCGCGACACCGCCCGAGCTGGTCCCGAAGACGTACCCCCGCCCACCGGGCGGCAGCACCGCCGCCAGCACCCGGTCGGCGCCGTCGGCCCAGTCCTGCGGCCGCTGGTCCGCCACCGGCTGTCCGAGGCGGCCGTGGGCCAGGCCCAGCGGGTCGTACGTCACCACGGTGAACCGGTGTGCCAGCCGCGCGGTCAGCGGACCCAGGCCCATCGGGTGCCCGGCGCCGCCCGGCAGGAGCAGCAGCACGGGTCCCGTACCCGTGATGTCGAAGTCCGGTGTCATCCCTGGTCCTCCCGCGGCCAGTTCTCGAGTGCCCGGTGCAGTGCCTCGACCCCCTTGTCCCAGGAGGCGTCCACATCGCGGTCGGCGCCGAAGCCGCCCGCCGACTCCAGCACGCAGTAGCCGTGGAAGGTGCTGCGCAGCAGGCGTACCGCGTCCGTGAGGTCGGGCTCGGCGAGGCCGTAGGCGCGCAGCATGCCGTAGGTGATCTCGGCGGTGCGGCGCAGGGCGGCCGAGTCCGCGATCAGGGACTGGTCGACGCGGATCTGGGTGGCCGCGTACCGGCCGGGGTGCTCATGGGCGTAGGCCCGGTAGGCGTCCGCGAACGCGGTCAGCGCGTCCCGGCCCGCGCGTCCGGCGACCGCCGCCGCGATGCGGTCGATCAGCTCGCCGCCCGCGTACAGCGCCAGCCGGGCGCGCAGGTCGTTGAGGTTCCGGACGTGCGAGTAGAGGCTCGCGTCCCTCACCCCGAAGCGCCGGGCCAGGGCGGAGAGGGTGACGTGCTCGAAGCCGGCCTCGTCCGCGAGCTCGGCGGCGGCCGCGACCAGCCGGTCGGCCGTGATCCCCGCGCGTGCCATGGACCCACCTCCTTGGATGCTTAGCTCATATCCTAGAGGGTCTAGGAAAGAACCTCCCGCACGAATTCGTTGGCGAACTTCCCGGCCGGGTCCAGCTCGGCGGCCAGCGCGCGGAAGTCGGCCAGCCTCGGGAACCGCTCCCGCACCACCGCCGACGGCATCTCGAACACCTTGCCCCAGTGCGGCCGGGCGTCGAGGACACCGAGCGCCGCCTCCACCGCGCGCACGGCGGGCAGCACGGCTGCCGTGTCCTCGATCCAGGTGAAGTGCAGCGCCACCGAGTCCCGGCCGTGGGCGGGGCTGAGCCACTGCGCGTCGGCCGCGACCGTCCGCACCTCGCAGGTCAGCACCACCCCGGCGAGCGTCGCCCGGATCGCGTCCAGGGCGTGCAGCGCGGCCGACGCGTCCGACCTCGGCAGCAGGTACTCCGACTGGAGCTCCGACCCGCTGCTCGGCGTGAACTCGGCCCGGAAGTGCGGCAGCCGCTCGTGCCAGGGGCCGGGCACCCCGCCCTGCTCGGTGCAGTTGACCGCGGGCATCCCCGGCACCGGATGCATCGGCCCGGACGCGGGCTGCGCCCACGGGAAGTCCACCGGGGCCTGATCGGTGCGCCGCTTCAGCCACACCTGCCGGAACCCCGGTGCCCGCCAGTCGGTGAACAGGCTCACGCTGTACGCCGAGGCCGCGACCTTCTCGTAGTCGAGCCCGTCCAGGGGCAGTTCGGCGAAGACGTGCTGCTCGACCTCGTACGACGGCTCCAGGTCGAGGGTGAGCGCGGTGACCACGCCGAGCGCGCCCAGCGAGGTCACGGCACCGTCGAAGCGGGCGTCCCCGCGCGCGATCCGCAGCGTGCCGCCGTCCGCCGTGATCAGCTCCACCTCACGCACCGCCGAGGCGAGCGGACCGTTGCCCACACCGGAGCCGTGGGTGCCCGTCGCCACCGATCCGGCGACCGAAATGTGCGGCAGGGACGCCATGTTGGCGAGCGCCAGCCCGTGCGCGTGCACGGTGCGGGCCAGCTCCGCGTACCGGACCCCGCCCCCGACGCGCACCGTCCGGGCCGTCGTGTCCACGTCGATCACGGCGGGCAGCCCGGCCACCGACAGCAGCAGGCCGCCGGCGCCGGGGTCCGCGATCCGGTTGAAGGAGTGCCCGCTGCCCAGCACCCGGACCCGCGCGGCGCCCGCCACGAGGGCCCGCAGCGCGTCCGGCGAGGTGGGCCGGTGGAACTCGTCGGCCGTGTAGGTGATGTTCCGCGCCCAGTTGGTGACCGCCCGCGCCGACTTGGTCATCCCTGCCGTCCCTCCCCGAGAGTGTCTGTGCCCAGACCCTCTCATCACTCCCGTGACCTGGGGAGACCCGGACCGCGGGAGATCGTCCGGGACAACACGTCGCACGCCTCACAGCCCCCCGGGAGGGCTTGCCGGTAAGTGGGGGCATACGGTGTGAGATGTACGTGTGAGCCGGGAGGAGACAGGGATGGGCAGCCGCACCGCGCTGGTCGAAGATCTGATGGAGCGGTTCCCGCATGTGCCACGGGAGGCCGTCTTCAAGGAGGACCTGCTCCGGGGCGGAGTCGCCTTCGACGCCTCGGCCCTCAGCGACAACGAGGGCGGCGAGGTCAAGCCGAAGTCGTACTTCATCTTCTCCTTCGACCACGGCACCCTCCCCGAGCTGGGCGAGGCCGCGCTCCGCAGGCCCCCGGAGGAGATCATCCTCACCGGCGGCCCCTACGACCTGCGCCGCACGGTCGTCTCCGTACGGGTGAACCCCGCATCCCCCTACCGGGTCGCCGCCGACGAGCACGGCCAGCTCGGCCTCTACCTCGACGGCAAGCGGATCTCCGACGTCGGCGTGCCGCCGATGCCCGAGTACTACCGGCACAAGCTCTCCAACGGGAAGTCGGTCATGGAGGTGGCCCCCACCATCCAGTGGGGCTACCTGATCTACCTGACCGCGTTCCGCGTCTGCCAGTACTTCGGCGCCAAGGAGGAGTGCCAGTACTGCGACATCAACCACAACTGGCGCCAGCACAAGGCGGCGGGACGGCCGTACACGGGCGTGAAGGACGTCGACGAGGTCCTCGAGGCGCTGGAGATCATCGACAAGTACGACACCGCCAAGATCTCCACCGCCTACACGCTCACGGGCGGCGCGATCACCACGAAGGTCCAGGGGCTGGACGAGGCCGACTTCTACGGGCGGTACGCCAAGGCCATCGAGGAGCACTTCCCGGGCCGCTGGATCGGCAAGGTCGTCGCGCAGGCGCTGCCCAAGGCGGACGTGCAGCGCTTCAAGGACTACGGCGTGCAGATCTACCACCCCAACTTCGAGGTGTGGGACGAGTACCTGTTCAAGATGTTCTGCCCCGGCAAGGAGCGGTACGTCGGCCGCGACGAGTGGCACAAGCGCATCCTGGACTCCGCCGACGTGTTCGGCGCGCGCAACGTGATCCCCAACTTCGTGGCGGGCGTGGAGATGGCCGAGCCCTTCGGCTTCACCACCGTCGACGAGGCCATCGCCTCCACCACGGAGGGACTGCGCTTCTTCATGTCCCAGGGCATCACGCCCCGCTTCACCACCTGGTGCCCCGAGCCCACCACCCCGCTCGGCAAGGCCAACCCCCAGGGCGCGCCGCTGGAGTACCACATCCGGCTGCTGGAGGCGTACCGCAACACCATGGACGACTTCGGTCTCTCCTACCCGCCCGGCTACGGCCCGCCCGGCCCCGGCAACGCGGTGTTCTCCGTCAGCTCCTTCATGGACAGCCTCTCCGCCGAGGAGCCGGTGGAGGTCTGACCCCGCGCGTTGAACCGCCCGGCGCCCGCCTCCGTACCCCTGTACGGAGTGGCGGGCGCGCGGCGGTGGCCACGGTCACGCCGAGCGACGAGTGGCTCACCCGATCCACCTGAGCCGCTTGTCAGCCCGGCGGCGGCGTGAAAGGCTCCTGCCTCCGCGAGGCCCCTCAACTCCATCACCGCTCGGATGAGTTGCCCCTCGCTCGTGGATGCTGGAGACCGATGTCCGATCTGCCGCCCCCTCAGGACGCCGCCGAGGCGGCGTTGTTCGCCGAGTGCTGGGACGCGGTCCTCTCCTATGCGGACCTGTGTACGGCGGGTGCGGGAACGGCACATCAACTGGCCGACGAAGCCTTCACCTTGGGGATGCGGGATCTGCGCGCCGCGCAGAGCGCCGTACGCGGCCGCACCGCCCGGCTGCCGGTCATCCCCCAACTCCTCACCGCCGTACGGGAGACGGTGGCCGGCTGGGAGAGCGCGGGCAAGGGGCACCAGCTCGACCCCGACCTCCGCCTCTGGCTCAACTCCGAGGTGGCCGCCCGCTACACCGGCCCGCCGCTGGGCCGCCCCATCGCGCTGCGCGGCCTCAGGGACATGCCGGAGGCCGACGCCACGCTGCTCTGGCTCGCCGACGTGGAGGCGCTCCCGCTGCCCACGGTCGCCCGCCGCCTGGGTCTGGACCCGCTGACCACGGCCGCCGAACTCGACCAGGTCCGGGTCCTGTTCCACGACCGCTGCCACCGCGCCCACCGTGACACCCCGCTCGACGCCGAGTGCCGTAGCTACGCCCGCCTGCTGGACGCCGTCACCCGCTCGCCCGGCGCGGAGACCCCCGAGGACCTCTCCCGCCACCTCGCCACCTGCGTCCCGTGCGCCGAGGCTGCCGCCTGCCTCCGTCTGCACGGCGGCGGAGTCCCCGCCGCACTCGCCGGGGGCGTCATCGGCTGGGGCGCCCTCGCCTACCTGGAGCGCCGCCGCCGCGCCGCCGAGGTCCGCCTCGGCGTGGGCGGGCCCGCCGGCCCGGGAACCGGACCGGGCGACGAGGCGGCCCGCGGCCGCGTACTGCGCGGCAGCCTCCTGGCGGCGGCCGGCCTGCTCTCCGCGGTCGCGCTGGGCGTCTCCCTGATGCCCTTCGGCACGTCCGACGACGACGCCCCCGGCCGGGACGACCAGAAGCCGATCGCCGCCCCCGACGTCCCGCACCCGACCCCGGCCCCCTCGCGCTCCTCCCGCTCGGCGGCCCCGGCCACGACCCGCACCCTCCCGGTCAGCCCCGCCCCGAAGCCGACCCCCACCCGGCGGAAGTCCCCGCCCCCCTCCCGCAAGCCCTCCGCGACCCCCTCCCAGGCCCCCGAGCCCAGCGCTCCGCCCACCTGCCAGGTCTCCTACCACCTGGACGACGAGTGGAGCGACGGCTTCCAGGCGAGCCTCCGCATCACCACCGACGAGCCGCTCTCCGGCTGGCAGGTCGCCTGGACCTTCCCCGACGGCCAGCGGATCGGCCAGACCTGGGACGCCACCCCGCACCAGAACGGCGCGAAGGTCACGGCGGACGCCAAGGACTACAACCGCGCCGTCCCCGCCCACGGCACGGTCGCGTTCGGCTTCATCGGCGCCTCGCACGACGGCAACGGCACGCCGAGGACGTTCACCCTCAACGGGGCGCCTTGCGCGACGAGCTGACTGGTGCCCAGCAGCTCCGCACGCCCACGGTTCCCGCCACGCCATACGGGACGACGCGTTGTCGGTGCCCGCAGCTAAGTTCGGCTCCGTGGCCAACTCCTACACCGTGCTGTGGACCAACGATCTCTGCCGTGAACTGATACACGGAGGCTTCACGGGGCAGCGTCCGACGACGTTCTTCGGCGGACCCCATCAGTCGCGTCCGAGCTTCCGGCAGGCCGGTGTCACGCCGGGCGACCGTATCTTCGCCGTTCGCGCCTGGAGGACCGGGCTGTACCCGGTGTGCTCGATGGAAGTCCAACGCATCGTCGACTACGACAAGGCGGGTGCGGAGCTCGCCGACGAGGACTATCCCAAACTGGTCCACTGGCGCCCGTTGAAGAGCGGCTGCCTCTCAGAAGTCGTGCTGGGGCCGCCTGGCAGCCCGCTCAGGTTCGACCGGCCGCTGCCCGGACACCACCTTGGACACCTCATCTTCGTCTCGCGACGGGGCGAGCGGAAGCTCAAGTACGTCGAGAACGGTCGGCTCCTGCGGGCGGTGAGCCTGCAAGGGATCTACCGGCTCGCACCTGAGTCCGCAGAGGTCATCGACCGGCATCTCACCAGCGAAGAGGCAGTCGCGTGAACAACCCGTCCGAGCTCCTGCGGCGCGTGCGTGACCGGGCCGAGCAGCAGACAGGGGGCCTTGCCCCGTGCGTCGGTGAACAGGACGTCGCCGATGCCGAGCGGATACTCGGCTTCAGCCTGCCGCCGCTGCTGCGCCTTTTGTACCTCCAGGTCGCCAACGGCGGATTCGGACCCGACTACACCCTGCTGCCGCTGGTCGGCGGCGGGCGGACCGCCGTGGCCGAGTACGGGCCGCTCCGCGACTCCCGCCCGGCGTACTGGCCACGGGGGGTGCTGCCCATCCTGGACTGGGGCTGCGGCATGTACGCCGCTGTCGACTGCCTCGCCCCCGACGCGCCCGTCCTCCTCTTCGAGCCCAACGCCGGCCCGGACGACTGGGCCGACGCGTGGTTCCTGGACTCCCCGTCCGTGGCCCGGTGGCTGACCTCCTGGCTCGACGGGACCGGCTGGTGGGAGGAGGAGGTCATGATGGCCGAGGACGGGCCGGAACCCACGCCCTGGCCCGATGCCGCGCGCCGCCTGGCAGCGGGTGCCGGCCGGTGACGGCCACACGACTGCGGCTGTTCGCTGACTACTTCCAGTTGCACGTGATGGACGAGGACGCCGAAGACGATCTGGGGGAGGCGTGGACGCAGGAGGCGGTGTCGGACGGCATCGCCGTATCGCGGCGGACGCTCGGCATCGGCACCGCGGTCGACATGGACGTCACGGTGACGGTCGAACTGCTCGACCGTCCGCCGGGTGACGACAGCGACGCCTTCGACCATGTGGTGGAAGCGAGCATCGAGGTGCCTACCGGCCGCATCGCGGTTCTGGGCTGCACGGACTACCTACCGGACGCCGCGCGCTTCGAGGTCCCCAAGGGCTCCGTACGGGTCCGTGCGTCGCGGACGAACCTGGCGAACGTCCGCCTGCCGGACGAGGAGGGGTACGACGACCCCGAGGGCATGGAGCAGGTACACCTCCGGATCTGGCCGGCCCCCTGCAGCGCCCCCGTCGTGATCAAGCGCTGGGTGGCGACCGGTACGACAAATCCGGTGGGGGATTAATTCGGTGGTGTCCGCCGACCGTTGCCTCTAGTGTCGTCCGTGTTCGCGTGGCGGCCCGTCGGGTCGTCGTGGTGGTTCGGTGTGGTCCAGGAGGTGTGACCGATGGCTGTCTCTGTGGTGGGTGCTGTGCGCATCCGGACGTTCATCCTTGTCACCTCCGTGGCTTCCGGCTGACCTCTCTCCTTCCGCGCCGACGCGCGTGTGCCGGGGCCACCCTTCGAAGGGTCACCCCTTGTCTTTCTCCACCCCCATGAGTCCGTCGTCCTCCTCGCATCCGCTCGTGCCGTACGGCTGGGATGCCGACTGGGAGACGGCGTTCGCCCCCTATGCCGGCCAGGGCCTCGTACCCGGCCGCGTCGTACGCGTCGACCGCGGCCTGTGCGATGTCGTCACGCCGGGCGGCACCGTCCGTGCCGACACCGAGTTCGTCGTCCCGCGTGACCCGATGAAGGTCGTGTGCACGGGGGACTGGGCCGCGGTCGACCCCGAAGGCAGCGATCCGCGGTTCGTGCGGACGCTGCTGCCCCGCCGCACCGCGTTCGTACGGTCCGCCTCCTCCAAGCGGTCCGACGGGCAGATCCTGGCCGCCAACGTCGACCACGCCGTCGTCGCCGTGTCGCTCGCCGTGGAGCTCGACCTCGGCCGGGTCGAGCGGTTCCTCGCGCTGGCGTGGGAGTCCGGGGCGCAGCCGGTGGTCGTCCTGTCCAAGGCCGACCTCGTGCCGGACCCCGTGACGCTCGCGCACCTCGTGCAGGACGTCGAGACCGCCGCGCCCGGTGTGCCCGTGCTGACGGTCAGCGCGCTGCACGGCGACGGGCTCGACGTGCTGCGGGCCCTGATCGGCACCGGTACCGCCGTGCTGCTCGGGCAGTCCGGCGCGGGCAAGTCCACCCTGGCCAACGCGCTCGTCGGCGCGGACGTGATGGACGTCCGGGCCGCGCGGGACGTGGACGGCAAGGGCCGGCACACCACGACCACCCGCAACCTGCTGCCCCTGACCGGCGGTGGCGTGCTCATCGACACGCCCGGACTGCGCGGCGTCGGCCTGTTCGACGCCGAGGGCGGGGTCGGGCAGGTGTTCGCCGAGATCGAGGAGCTGGCGGCGCGCTGCCGGTTCCACGACTGCTCCCACGAGTCCGAGCCCGGCTGCGCCGTCGCCGCCGCCGTGGACTCCGGCGAGCTGTCCGTCCGCAGGCTGGAGAGCTACCGCAAGCTGGTGCGCGAGAACCAGTGGATCGTCGCCAAGACCGACGCCCGCCTGCGCGCCGAGATCCGCAAGGACTGGAAGCGCAAGGGAGCCGAGGGCCGGGCCGCCATGCAGGCCAAGCGGGGGCACTGGTCCTAGCGACCCCTGAGGGAGGGGGCCGGGCTGCATGTCCGTTTTCCGCTGGCCCGGCCCCCTCCCGACGTCCGACACTGGACGCATGACGGACGATGACAGCAGGTACGAGGCGGTGCGCAGCCGCGACGGGCGGTTCGACGGCGTCTTCTTCTTCGCCGTCCGGACCACCGGCATCTACTGCCGCCCGAGCTGCCCGGCGGTGACACCGAAGCGGTGCAACGTCCGGTTCTTCCGCACGGCCGCCGCCGCCCAGGGCTCCGGCTTCAGGGCCTGCCGCCGCTGCCGTCCGGACGCCGTGCCGGGCTCGGCGGAGTGGAACGTCCGCGCGGACGTCGTCGGCCGGGCCATGCGGCTCATCGCCGACGGCGTCGTCGACCGCGAAGGCGTCACCGGCCTCGCCGCCCGCCTCGGCTACAGCCCCCGGCAGGTGCAGCGCCAGCTCACCGGCGAGGTCGGCGCCGGACCCGTCGCCCTCGCCCGCGCCCAGCGCGCCCACACCGCGCGGACCCTGCTGCGGACGACGGAACTCCCGGTCACCGAGATCGCGTTCGCGTCCGGATTCCGCAGCATCCGCCAGTTCAACGACACCATCCGCGAGGTCTACGCCCACACCCCCACCGAGGTACGGAACGCCGCCCCGCGCTCCCGCCGGGCCACCCCCGGCACCGGCATCCCGCTGCGCCTGGCCCACCGGGGCCCCTATCAGGCGGCCGCCGTCTTCGACCTGCTCACGCGCGAGGCCGTACCCGGCGTCGAGGAGGTGACCGGCACCCCCGGCAGCCGCGTCCACCGGCGCACCCTGCGGCTGCCGTACGGCACCGGCGTCGCCGTCGTCCACGAGCGCGCCCACGTCTCCGAGCCGCGCGGCGGCACCCGGCCGGGCGGCTGGCTCGACGCCCGTCTGCTGCTCACCGACCCCCGCGACCTCACCACCGCCGTGCACCGGCTGCGCCTGCTGTACGACCTCGACGCCGACCCCTACGCCGTCGACGCCCGCCTCGGTGCCGACCCCCGGCTCGCCCCGCTGGTCGCCGCCCGGCCCGGCCTGCGCTCACCCGGCGCCGTGGACCCGCTGGAGATCGCCGCCCGCGTCCTGACCGGGTCGCCGGAGGCCCTGGAACGGCTCGTACTCCGCTACGGCAAGGCGCTCGACGCGCCCAGTGGCGCCCTCACCCACCTCTTTCCCGAGCCCGCCGTCCTCGCCGAGGCGGAGGCCGGGACCCCGCTCGGCACGCTCGCCGCCGCCCTCGCGGACGGCCGGCTGCGCCTCGACGCCGGCGCCGACCGGGACGAGGCCCGGCGCGCTCTGAGCGAGCTGCCCGGCATCACCCCGGACACCGTCGCCGCCCTGAGGGCGCGTGTCCTGGGTGACCCGGACGTCACCCCACCCGGTACGGACCTGCCCGAAGCCTGGCGGCCCTGGCGGTCCTACGCCGTCCGACATCTACGGGTCGCCGAGGAGCTGAACGAGTGATGGCGATCATGGACAACCCTTACTGGACCGAACTGGCCTCCCCGGTCGGCCCCCTGCTGCTCACCGCTGACGCCGACGGCGTGCTGACCTCGGTCTCCGTGCCCGGCCAGAAGGGTGGCCGGACCGTCCAGGAAGGCTGGCGGCACGACGCCGGCCCCTTCCGGGATGCCACCGACCAGCTCACCGCCTACTTCGCCGGAGACCTGGAGAAGTTCGACCTGCCGACCCGCACACAGGGCACCGACTTCCGCGAACGCGTGTGGACCGCCCTGGACGCCGTCCCCTACGGCGCCACCACCACGTACGGCGCGATCGCCGCCGAGGTCGGCGCCCCGCGCGCCGCGATCCGCGCGGTCGGCGGCGCGCTGGGCGCCAACCCCCTGCTGATCGTCCGCGCCTGCCACCGCGTCATCGGGGCCGACGGCACGATGACGGGGTACGCGGGCGGACTGGAGCGCAAGATGTGGCTGCTGCGGCTGGAGGGGGTCCTGGGCGACGCGTGACCGGCTGGGCCGAGCGGGTGCGCCCCCGGCGATGGCGCCCGGGCACCGGCCGCCGGGTGTGGCACCGTCGCCTCCGGCGGGCCCGCACGCGGGCGGGCCCGGTGCGGAAGGGCGGACATGGGCTACGTCGCACGGTTCCTCACGGTCCTGCTGCTCGTACTGACACCCACTCCCGCCTGGGCCACGGCGGGACATCAGTCCTGGACCGGCACCTGGGAGGCCGCGCCCTCCGGCGCCGCCCCCGCCCTGCCCGGCGCCGCCATCCGCAACGTCGTCCACCTCAGCGTCGGCGGGCAGGCCCTGCGCGTCCACATCAGCAACCGGCTCGGCACCGCCCCGCTCCGCCTCGGCGCGGTGACCGTCGCCCTCCGGCACGGCCAGGGCCCGGACGCCGCCCCCGGCACCCTGCGCACCGCCACCTTCCACCACGCGCCGACCGCCGTGATCCCGCCCGGCCGGGACCTGCTCACCGACCCCGTCCAGCTCACCGTCCCGGCCGCCGCCGACCTCCTGGTCACCGTCCTCACCCCGGACGACTCCGGCCCCGCCACCCAGCACGGCACCGCCCTCCAGACCAGCTACGTCGCCCTCGTCGGCGCCGGTCACGCGGCCGACGAGGACGGTTCGGCGTACCGGACCCCGGTCAGCAACTGGTACTACGTCACCGGGGTCGACGTACGCTCCACCGCCACCGGCAGTGTCGTCGCCTTCGGGGACTCCCTCACCGACGGCCACGGCTCCACCCCCGACACCAACCACCGCTGGCCCGACCTGCTCGCCGGACGCCACCACCGTCTCGGCGTCCTCAACGCGGGCGTCGGCGGCAACCGCCTCCTGCGCGACGGCACCGGACCGAGCGCCCTCGCCCGGCTGGACCCCGACGCCCTCGACCGCGCCGGGGTCCGCGTCCTCGTCGTGTTCGAGGGGGTCAACGACATCAACGGAACCCCGGCCGCGACAGACCCGGGCGCCTACGCCGACGCCTACCGCACCCTCGTCAGCCGCGCCCACGCCCGAGGCATCCGGGTCGTCGGCGTCACCCTCACCCCGTACGGCGGCCACCCGGCGCACACGGCGGCCCGCGAGACGGTACGGCAGCGGGTCAACGACTTCATCCGCACCGGCGGCGCCTTCGACGCGGTCGCCGACGCGGACGCCGCGCTGCGCGACCCCGCCGACCCCGAACGCCTGCTGCCGCGCTACGACCCCGGCGACCATCTGCACTTCAGCGACGACGGCATGCGAGCGGTCGCCGACTGCGTGAGCCGCGTCCTGCTGTGAGCGGTCAGCCCCAGAGCACCGCGCCCAGCCACGCGCCCGCGATCAGCAGGCAGGCGAACAGCTCCGTGAACACGCTGGAGCCGCCCGAACGCATCGCGGTGCGCAGCGCGGTCATCGCCTCGCCGTGCCGGCCGAGCCGGAGCCGCTCGCAGAGGTAGATCCCGCCCATGAAGCCGGGCAGCGCGCCCACCACCGGCAGCAGGACGAACCCGAGGACCGCGCCGACACCCGCGTACACCGCCATCCGGGGCGTGGCGCCGCTCGCCCGCAGCCGGCGCGCGGGCAGCGCCCAGCGCACGACCTGCGCCAGCAGCAGGACGACGGTGGCACCGACCAGGACCGCCCAGGCCAGGGGAGCCGGGTTCGTCAGCGCCCACCACAGGACTCCGGCCCACACCAGCCACGGCCCCGGCACACCGGGCACCAGCACTCCGCACAGGCCGAGCGCGATCACCAGGCCGACCAGCAGGAGTTCCCACGCTCCCATCTGCCCAGCGTGCCCGAGCCCGGCAGGAACCGCAGATCTCGTACGGCCGTTCGCCCTGTCCCCCGATGCGCTGTGCGAGGAGGGTGAGGGCGCCCGATTTTCCCGATGCCCCGTTTCCGAGAGGCCCGCGCGGTGACAATTACCGGCATGAGTCAGCAGGGGGGCGGGCCCACTCGCCAGGACGACGACTGGTGGGGGCAGCTCTACGACGAAGCGGCCGACGACACGGGCCCCACACCGGTCCCGGATTCCCTGGACGACCGTTACGCCTCGGTGAAGCGGGCGACGACACGGGAGACCAGACCGCCGGACCGCACGGAGGACGGCGGGGCCGGGACCGGGGAGCCACCCGGCGCGCCGCCCCACCCGGACCGGCGGGCCGGGGACCAGGCCCGGCTTCCCGAGGAGCCGCCACGCGAGGAACAGCCGCACTTCCCCGCCCAGCGCACCGGTGAACAGCCGCCCGCCCTGCCTCCCGGACCGGCGGCGCCTCCGGCCCCGCCCGCCGACACGGCCGCCCCCGAAGCGCCGACAGGCCGCCCGCCGGCCGTCCCGCCCATGCCCGGCTGGCCCGCCCAGATGCCCGCGCCGGACGAGCCGTCCGAAGCCCCGCGCCCCGCTCCACCGTCCGGTGTCCCCGCCCCTCAGGGCCCCGTCGTCACCGGTGTCGCCCGGTTCACGCCGGGACACCCGGCCGCGCCCCCCACCCCCGACTACGTCGGCTCCCGGCCGCCCACCTACGCCCCCGAGCCCACCGCGCTCCCCGCCGCCGACCCCGATCAGCTCGGCGAGCTGGTGCCCGACACGGTGCTGGACGGCGCCCGGTACGGGGCGTGCACCCTGCGGGCGGTGTCGCTGCGCGGGGACTCCGCGCGGTACCGCGGAGAGGCACGGCGGGACGCCCTGCTCACCGCGCGGTTCGGCACGGGGGAGCAGGCCCTCGTGCTCGTGGCCATGGCCACCGGCGTGCGGGCCGCGCCCGGTGCGCACCGGGCGGCCGCCGAGGCGTGCCGGTGGATCGGGCAGGCGGTGGGGCGCAGCCATGAGCGGCTGGCCGAGGATCTGCGGGCCGGCCGCCGCGGCGACCTCAAGTCCGGGCTGAACCGTCTCACCGACCGCACTCTGGGCAAGCTCCGCGCCGCCTCCGAGGAGCCCACCGCGAGCCTGCGCTGTCTGCTGCTGCCCGCCGACCCCGACTGCCGCACCCGGATCTTCTTCGGCGCCGGGGAGGGCGGACTGTTCCGGCTGCGGGACGGGGAGTGGCTGGACATCGAACCGGGGGCGCCCGGTGGAACACCGCCCGCCCCGGGCGCGCTGCCCGCGGAGACCCCGGACGGCGACCGCCTCACCCTGGACCTCGGCATCCCGGTCCCGCCGAGCCCGTACGAGCCGGTCGTCGCCCCGGCCGAGCCGCCGCCCATGCCGTTCCGGTTCCGGGCCGCCGTAGCCCGGCCGGGTGATGTGCTGATGATGTGCACCTCCGGACTCGCGGACCCGCTGCGCGGGGAGGCGGCGCTGCGCGCTTTCCTCGGCCGTCGCTGGTCGCGTGCCGCAGCGCCCGGCCTCGCGGGGTTCCTCGCGGACGCCCGGACGCGGGTGAAGGGGTACGCCGACGACCGTACGGCGGCCGCCGTTTGGGAGGCGTGACCGGGCCCCCTGTGACTTGATGGGACGGCAGGGCGTATCCCGGGACCGCGAAGGGGCGGACGAGCGTCATGGCCAGACAGAACGTCGCCGAGCAGTTTGTCGACATCCTCGCCCGCGCCGGGGTGCGCCGAATGTACGGCGTCGTCGGGGACAGCCTGAACCCGGTCGTGGACGCCGTGCGCCGCAACGCCGCCATCGACTGGGTGCATGTGCGCCACGAGGAGGTCGCCGCCTTCGCGGCCGGTGCCGAGGCGCAGGTCACCGGCAAGCTGACCGCCTGCGCGGGCTCCTGCGGCCCCGGCAACCTCCACCTCATCAACGGCCTGTACGACGCCCACCGCTCCATGGCGCCCGTCCTGGCCCTCGCCTCGCACATCCCGTCCAGCGAGATCGGCCTCTCCTACTTCCAGGAGACGCACCCCGAGCGGCTGTTCCAGGAGTGCAGCCACTACAGCGAGATGATCTCCAACCCGCAGCAGATGCCCCGGCTGCTCCAGACCGCCATCCAGCACGCGATCGGGCAGCGCGGCGTCAGCGTCGTCACCCTGCCCGGCGACGTGGCCGACCAGCCCGCGCCGGAGCAGACCTTCGAGAGCGCCCTGGTCACCTCCCGGCCCACGATCCGCCCCGGCGACGCCGAGATCGACCGCCTGGTGGAGATGATCGACGAGGCCGGCAAGGTCACCCTGTTCTGCGGCGCGGGCACGGCGGGCGCCCACGCCGAGGTGATGGAGTTCGCCGGCCGCGTCAAGTCCCCGGTGGGCCACGCCCTGCGCGGCAAGGAGTGGATCCAGTACGACAACCCCTACGACGTGGGCATGAGCGGGCTGCTCGGCTACGGCGCCGCCTACGAGGCCACCCACGAGTGCGAGCTGCTGATCCTGGTCGGCACCGACTTCCCGTACAACGCGTTCCTGCCCGACGACGTGAAGATCGCGCAGATCGACGTGAGGCCCGAGGTCATCGGGCGCCGCTCCCGGCTGGACCTCGCGGTGTGGGGTGACGTCCGCGAGACGCTGCGCTGTCTGATTCCCCGGGTCCGGGAGAAGACGGACCGCCGCTTCCTGGACAAGATGCTGAAGAAGCACGCCGACGCGCTGGAGGGCGTGGTCAAGGCGTACACCCGCAAGGTGGACAAGCACGTTCCCATCCACCCCGA
Organism: Streptomyces seoulensis; assembly: GCF_022846655.1. Classification (NCBI taxonomy): domain Bacteria; kingdom Bacillati; phylum Actinomycetota; class Actinomycetes; order Kitasatosporales; family Streptomycetaceae; genus Streptomyces; species Streptomyces seoulensis. The sequence goes on along the minus strand of NZ_AP025667.1, from coordinate 4,472,652 downwards.
GTACGTGGCGGCCGTACTGGACGAACTGGCCGACGACGACGCGGTGTTCACCGTCGACACCGGGATGAACAACGTCTGGGCCGCGCGCTACATCTCGCCCAACGGCCGCCGCAGGATCATCGGGTCCTTCTCGCACGGCTCGATGGCGAACGCGATGCCCATGGCGATCGGCGCCCAGCTCACCGACCGGGACCGGCAGGTCGTCTCCATGTCCGGTGACGGCGGGTTCACCATGCTGATGGGCGACTTCCTGACCCTGGTGCAGCAGGATCTCCCGGTGAAGATCGTGCTGTTCAACAACTCGGCGCTCGGCATGGTGGAGCTGGAGATGCTGGTCGCGGGCCTGCCCTCGTACGGCACCACCGACGTCAACCCCGACTTCGCCGAGGTCGCCCGCGCCTGCGGCGCCTTCGGGGTGCGGGTGGAGAAGCCCAAGCAGCTCGCAGGGGCGCTCAAGGACGCCTTCAGGTACAAGGGTCCGGCGCTGGTGGACGTCGTCACCGACCCCAACGCCCTGTCGATCCCGCCGAAGATCAAGGCCGAGATGGTCACCGGGTTCGCGCTGTCCGCGTCGAAGATCGTGCTGGACGGCGGGGTCGGCCGGATGCTGCAGATGGCGCGCTCCAACCTCCGCAACATGCCCCGGCCCTGAATCCGCAACGTGCCCCGGCCCTGAACCGGCCCCCGGAAGCGGTGATTTCCGGTCAGTTTCACCGCGTGTGACCGGTTGGGGGCAGTGGGTGTCCGAATGGGCCCGCAGGAGTCGTCAGTCGGCTCCTGCGACGTCTTCAGGCCGCCGCGGCGCTTTCCGTACGGCTTCCGGGACGCCGGCCGGGCCGCCCGTGCGACCACCGTGCGTGGCCGAAGACCCGGCGGTCGCACGGCGGCCATGACTGGCCGGTGGCCCGCTGGGCAAGCATCCGTCGTGGACGCGGTCGACCAGAAGGGGGAGGGCCGGCGACGTGTGGGCGGGGGTCATGACGATGCAGGCGCGAGGGGGTGGTCCCGTGGCGGTGGGGGCCTCTCCGGCGGACATGGGGGACGACGAGACGGGCGGCACGCGTGAGGCCCAGCGGCTCAGACGGGACCTGGTGAGGGCCGACCTCGCGGCGGTGCCCGAGGCGCGGCGCGAACTGCGCGCCCTGCTGCGGCACTGGGACCGGCCGGACCGGTCCGACATAGCGGAACTGCTCACCAGCGAACTCGTCACCAACGCCCTGGTGCACACCGATGACGACGCGGTCCTCACCGCCGTCGTCTCCCCGCGCGGACTCCGTGTGGAGGTACGGGACTTCGTGGCCCGCGGCCCCCAGGTGCGCACCCCCGAGCCCGAGGAGGACACCAACGGCCGGGGCATGGTCCTGGTCCAGTCCCTCGCGGACGCCTGGGGCGTACGGGCGCACGACGTCGGCAAGTCGGTGTGGTTCGAGCTGGGCGCGGAGGCCGCGTAGGCGGACACGGCGGCGGGGGCGAGGAAGCGATTCATCAGGATCGCCTCCCCGCCCCCGCCGTGACGGAACTCAACCGAACTGCTGCTCGAGGTCCTTCAGCTTGCGCTCCAGCGAGTCGAGCCGGGGCAGTGCCATCGTGTCGTCCTCCGCGGTGAGGTCGACGGTGACGGGTTCACCGCCCTTGCGCACCGACTGCAGGGACGGCCGCTGGCGGGCGGTCAGCTTGTCCGGCGCCGCTATGGCGGGCTCCCCGGTCGCGGAGGCGGGGGCGCGGTCCATCTGCACCTCCACCGTCCGTGCGGGCGTCCGCGTCACGACGCCTCGGGCGCCTCGGCTGAGCGCCTTCAACTGGGCGCGTTCCACCCGCTGCTGGTCGCGCCGGCGCTGGCGTGCCTCGTCCTTCTGCCGCTTGTCGTCGCGCACCTCCTCGACCGCCTCGTCCAGGCTGCGCACGCCCTCCAGGAGCATGAGCGACCAGGCCCGGTAGGTCTCTCGGGGCGCCCGCGCCCAGCGGACGATGCGGATCTGGGGCAGCGGGCGCGGCACCAGACCCTGTTCGCGCAGGGCCGCCCGGCGGGTCTGCTTCAGCGCGCGGTCGAACAGCACTGCCGCCGAGAGGGACATGCCGGAGAAGAACTGCGGCGCCCCGTCGTGGCCCATCCCCCTGGGCGCGTGCACCCAGTTGAACCAGGCCGCGGCGGCGGCGAACATCCACACCAGCATCCGGGAACCCAGGGCGGCGTCGCCGTGGCTGGCCTCGCGCACGGCGAGGACCGAGCAGAACATGGCCGCGCCGTCCAGGCCGAACGGCACCAGGTACTGCCAGCCGTCGGTGAGCCCGAGGTTCTGCTCGCCGAAGCCGACCAGGCCGTGGAAGGAGAGGGCGGCGGCCACCGCCGCACAGCAGAAGAGCAGGACGTACGAGGCGCTTCCGTAGAAGGCCTCCTTGCGCCTGCGGCGCTCCTCGCTGCGTTCCCAGGAGTCGTCCGCGGCTGTCTTCTCCCCGGAAGAGCGCTTGCCGCGCGCGAGCACCGCGATCGCCGCCAGCAGGCCCAGGAGCAGCACGGCGCCCGGAAGCAGCCAGTTCAGCGATATGTCGGTCATTCGCATCAGGGGTCCCTTGCCTTGGGATAGGGCGTATCGCCCGTCATAGTGACCCATTCCCGGCGACCGGCCGGGGATTTCGAGGCAATGGACCGCCAAAGGGGCCCGAGGTCGGGGAGGTGACCGTGTTTTGCTCGAACTCATCGCGGTGAAGGGGCGGTTGAGTTCGATTAGCGGTGCTCGAACGAGTGGTTCCGGCGGCCTCAGGCGGCCGCGGCGGCGGTCAGCTTGGCGATCCGGTCGCTGTCGCAGGTGCGCGGGCAGGTGGCGCAGGTGTCCTCGGGGCGCAGCGTATAGAACATGCAGCAACTGACCCGGTCGCGGGTGGGCAGCGGCTCGCCGCCCGGGCCGGTCAGCTCACGGAAGGCGGCCGAGCCCGCGTACGGCGCGGTCGCGCCCGGCAGCAGCAGCTCCAGCTCGCGCACCGCGCGCCCCTCCTCGCCCTCGCCGAACAGGGAGGCGAGGTACCACAGGCTCTCCACGACCTCGTCCGTCGCCATGCCCCACAGGGCGCGGCCGCGCCGCCGCATGCGCGGCCCGAAGCCGCCCAGCACCGGTTCCAGGTGCTCGGCGACGGCCGCGCGCACCTCGGCCCGAAGCGCCTCCTCGTCGGCCACCACGACAGCCTCGGGCAGTCCGGCCGCCGGGTCGTCCGGCAGGCAGGCGAACCCGGCGGGGCGCACGGCCATGCGGCCCTCGGTGCGGTGGTAGGCGACGTGGGCCGCGGGCAGCCGGGGCACTCGGCGCTGCAGGAACCAGGGGACGGTGATCAGGAGGCAGGCGGGCCAGGCGTAGCGGTGCAGGCCGAAGCCGGCGATGACGTCCGGGCGGGCGGCCCGGCCGTAGTCCCGCAGCACCTGGGCGTCGTCCCAGGCGAGGAAGGAGTCGAGCTGGACCCCGCCCGCGGCGAGCCCGTCGGCGCTCACCCAGCCGTCGCCCGCGGGCAGCACCCCGTCCGCCGCGTCCTCCAGGACCGTCACGCTCAGCCCCGGATAGACCTCGCCGAGCCGGGCGTACGCGGCGGTGAGCGGCGAGGCCGTAGCGAGCATGGCGGGACCACCGATCCTTCGAACACGGGGGCGGGTGTAGAGGTAAGCCTAACCTTACCCGTCTCTCCGGGAATTTGAACTGCCGCCTCCTGCGCCTAAGGTGCTTGACGGACATGTGACGGTCCGTCGTCCGTGTCCCGGGGCCCGGCCCCAGGGCCGGGCGCCCCCGAAGCCCCGGCCGCCGACCAGCCCGAGGAGGACCCGTGAACCAGGGCCTGCACGACGTCTCCGGGACGGGGCTGCCCTGGCATGCCGCGCAGCCCGCACCCCCGCGGGTGCCGGCCCGGTCCGGCGCCGCCGAGATCCGCGAGCGGGCGGCGGGCACCTCCGGTGTGCGCGGTGAGCACACGCACAGCGAGCCACCGCTTCCCCGGCCGCGCACGGTCGTGCAGCGGGCCTCGGTGCGCGGCCAGATCCTCGACGCGCTGCGCACCGCGCTGACGACGGGCGAACTGTGCCCCGGCGAGGTCTATTCGGCACCGGTGCTCGGCGAGCGCTTCGGGGTCTCGGCCACCCCGGTCCGCGAGGCCATGCAGCAACTCGCGCTGGAGGGCGCCGTCGAGGTCGTCCCCAACCGGGGCTTCCGGGTCGTACGGCGTGGTGCCCGCGAGCTGGCCGAGCTGGCGGAGGTGCGGGCGCTGCTCGAAGTCCCCGTACTGCTGCGGCTGGCCGGCACCGTCGCGGCCAACCGCTTCGCCGAGCTGCGCCCGCTCGCCGAGGACACGGCCCGCGCCGCCGCCTCCGGCTGTCCCGCCCGGTACGCGGAGGCCGACCGCGCCTTCCACCGCGCCCTCCTCGCCCTCGCGGGCAACGAACAGCTCCTCCGCATCGCGGAAGACCTCCACCGCCGCGCCCAGTGGCCCCTGGTCGGCACCCCGCCCCGCCAGCACCGGGCCGTCCTGCTCCGGGACGCCGCCCAGCACACCGCCCTGCTGGACGCGTTGGCCTCCGGCGACCTCGACGCGGTGGGGGAACTGGTCGCCGAGCACTTCGCCCAGCGGGACTGAGCGGAGCCGTAGTCCGTCAGGCCGTGGCCGCCCCCGGTGCCGGTGGGGTCAGGTGGTCCGCGAGCCAGGTGGGGACCCCGCCGAGCAGGCGGAAGAGGCGCCGGGCTTCTTCCCGGAGGCGGGATGCCTCCGGTTCGGGCTCGGTCTCGGCGAGGGAGACCAGGGCGGGCGCCGTGCCGACCAGGTAGCCGAGTTCCTCGCGCAGGCGGAGGGACTCGGTGAAGCCGTGCCGCGCCTCGGCCAACTCGCCCTCGCGCAGGGCCAGTCCGGCGAGGTGGCGCCAGGTGAAGGACAGCAGGAGCGGCTCGGACTGGGCGGTCGCGCCCGCGTGGGCCCGGCGGTAGGCGGCGCGGGCGGCCTGCGGGGCATGAGCCAGGTTCTCGGCGAGCAGCCCCCGGCGGAAGTCCAGCAGGGCCCGCCCCGGAGCCCCCGGAGGGATCAGCGCGGCCGCCCGGCCGAGCGCGGCCCGTGCCTCGTCCGCCCGGTCTCGTACGCCGTGCAGCGTGGCGGTGTAGGCGAGCTGGCCGCGCTCGCAGGCGGCCGCCCCGCGCTCCTCGTCGCTGTGGGCCCGCGCCTCGGCGGTGCGCAGCGCGTCCTCGGCCGCCTCCCAGCCCCGCTCGGTGTACAGGCACCGCTCCACCAGCAGCGCGGCCCGCTGGAGCGTCGCCCTCGGGGTGTCCGTGGGCAGGAGGGCCGCGGCGTCGGCCCAGCAGGCCCGCGAGCGCAGCCGCCACACCGCTGTCTGGAGCGGATCGTCATCGGCGGTCGTTCCGTTACCAGACATGGCGGGATGCGCCACGTTGCCCTCCCCGAGCACGCCGTCGAGCTGTTGAGTGGTGGCGTGCATTCCAGCACCGATCACCGGGCCGGGCCAAGAGGGTGGGTGAAACTTTTCACAAAGTTCCGGAGCGGTGGCCGATCGGCCAGCCGGTGGCGCCGGAAGATCGAATCCGGTCCCCGGCGCCGACCGCCGCTGATCACGGGCGTGGGGGTGCGCTCAGCTCATCCTGAGGGCGAGGAAGAAGTCCAGCTTGTCCTCCAGGCGCGACAGGTCGCGGCCCGTCAACTGCTCGATGCGGCCCACCCGGTAGCGCAGGGTGTTGACGTGCAGATGGAGCCGGCTCGCGCACCGGGTCCAGGAGCCGTCGGAGTCGAGGAACGCCTCCAGGGTCGGGATCAGCTCGGCCCGGTGGCGGCGGTCGTACTCCGTGAGCGGGTCCAGCAGCCGGGCGGTGAAGGCGCGGCGCACGTCGTCCGGGACGAACGGCAGCAGCAGGACGTGCGAGGCCAGTTCCTGGTGCCCGGCGGCGCACACCCGGCCGGGCCGGGCGGCGGCGACCCGGCGGGCGTGCCGGGCCTCCTCCAGTGCCCCGCGCAGCCCCTCCGCCGAGTGCACCGCGGCGCTGACGCCGAGGGTGAGCCGCCCGTCGCCCTCCAGCCCCGCCGACAGCGCCTCGCGCACCGAGCGCAGCAGGGCGTCGGCGTGCAGGCCGGCCTCGGAGCCGTCGTGCTCGGCGGAGACGGCGGGCAGCGGCACCAGCGCCACGGCCTCGTCCCCGGTGTGCGCCACGGCCACCCGGTCGGCCGGCTCCGGGCCGGTGGCCAGCGGGTCGACGAGGACCTCCTCCAGCAGCGACTGCGCGACAGGACCGCCCGCGACGGCGCCGTCCTCCCACTCGACGCGGGCCACGACCACCTGCCAGTGCGGGGCCGCCCCGAGCCCCGGCAGCAGCACCGGCGCGGCGACGCGGAGACGCGCCGCGATCTCGGCTGGCGCGGCGCCGCTCTGCACCAGCTCCAGCACCTCCTGGGCGAGGCGGCGCCGCACCGTGCGGGCGGCGTCGCGCCGGTCCCGCTCGACGGCGATCAACTGGGTCACGCCCCGGAGCAGGTCGAGCCGCTCCTCGGGCCAGTCGGCGGCGTCCGCGTCGACGGCCAGCAGCCAGTCCGACAGCACGGTCTCGCGCACGTCCCGCACGGCCTGCGGGGCGCGGCCGGAGGAGCGGACCGGGAACAGGGAGTACGTGGTGCCGTCGAGCTGGACCCGGTGGGGGCCGCGCCGCCCGGTGCGCACGGCCGCGAGATGCTCGGCGGCCAGTCGCGCGCAGGTCTCCGGCGGCAGCGCCGGGCCCGCGACCTTGGACCCGGCTATCAGCCGCCCGGTCGGGGAGAGCACCCAGGCGCGCAGGTCGAGGTCGCTGCCGAGCAGGTCGAGGACCACGTCCGGGCCGCCGCCGGCGGGGCCGGAGGTCATCATCCGCCGGTGCCGGTCCACCACGGCGGCCAGGTCACCGGCCCGCTCGCCGGACACCTGGCGCACCACATGCTCGGTGATGGTGGCGAAGGCCACCGACTCGTGCACGGCGAACAGCGGCATCCGGTGCCGGGCGCAGGCCAGCACCAGGTCCTCCGGTACGTCGCCCAGCTCGGCCTCCCCGGCCGCCAGGGCGGTGACCCCGGCCTGCACCAGGAGGCGGACGAACGGCTCGGAGTCGGCGGCGTCGCGGCGCCAGGCCAGGCCCGTGAGGACCAGCTCACCCCCGGAGAGATAGCGGCTCGGGTCCCGCAGGTCGGTGGTCATGACCCCGCGGACCGTACGGTCCAGCTCGTCCTCGCCGCCGAGCAGCCGCAGCCCCAGCGCGTCGGTGTCCAGCAGTGCGCGCAGCCGCATCTCGTCGCCGCCGTTCTGTGTCGAAACTTCGATTGATCCTGATGGGTGACGGAGGCGGAGCCGGTGCGGGGCGCGCGGGCCGTGCCCCGCACCTGCGGTGTCTCCTGTGTTTCACGGGGAAAACAGAGAGGTTGCCGATGGCCTTCGTTCATACGAATCTACAAGATGACCGCCGTGGCCAGCCAACTCCTTCGGGTTTTCGGTGACTGACCCCGTTGGAACAAGACGGGTGTACTGACCTCACGACCCCCGTGCCACAAGACGGAAGAAGAGGGCCGGCCATGGACTTCCTTCGCCCCGCCAGTTGGGAGGAGGCGCTCGCCGCGAAGGCCGAGCACCCCACCGCCGTGCCGATCGCGGGGGGCACCGATGTGATGGTGGAGATCAACTTCGACCACCGCCGCCCCACCCACCTCCTCGACCTCACTCGCATCGGCGAGCTGACCGAGTGGGAGACCGGCGCGGACACCGTGCGGCTGGGGGCCTCCGTCCCGTACGCGCGGATCATGCGTCATCTGCGCGCCGAGCTGCCCGGTCTCGCGCTCGCCGCGCACACCGTCGCCTCACCGCAGATCCGCAACCGGGGCGGCGTCGGCGGCAACCTCGGTACCGCCTCGCCCGCCGGTGACGCGCACCCGGCACTGCTCGCGGCCGGGGCCGAGGTCGAGGTCGAGTCGGCCGCGCGCGGCACCCGGCTCATCCCGATCGACGCCTTCTACACCGGGGTGAAGCGCAACGCCCTCCAGCCCGACGAACTGATCCGCGCCGTCCGGATCGCCCGGGCGGACGGCCCCCAGCAGTACTCCAAGGTCGGCACCCGCAACGCCATGGTCATCGCGGTGTGCGCCTTCGGCCTCGCCCTGCACCCCGAGACCCGAACGGTCCGCACCGGCATCGGCTCCGCCGCACCCACGCCGATCCGGGCGGAGGTGGCCGAGCAGTTCCTCGACTCGGCTCTGGAGGAAGGCGGGTTCTGGGACAACGGCCAGGTGATCGCCCCCTCGGCCGTGAAGCGGTTCGCCGCCCTGTGCGCCGCCGCCTGCAACCCCATCGACGACGTGCGCGGCACCGCCGACTACCGGCGCCACGCGATCGGCGTGCTGGCCCGCCGCACGCTGATGTGGGCCTGGGAGTCGTACCGCGGAGAGCGCCGAGCCACCGAAGGAGCCGCGTGATGCGTGTCAGTCTGACCGTCAACGGACGCCCGCAGCAGGCGGACGACGTCTGGGAGGGCGAGTCCCTGCTGTACGTGCTGCGCGAACGCCTCGGCCTGCCCGGCGCCAAGAACGCCTGCGAACAGGGCGAGTGCGGGTCCTGCACCGTCCGCCTCGACGGCGAGCTGGTCTGTTCCTGCCTGGTCGCGGCGGGCCAGGCCGAGGGCCGCGAGGTCGTCACGGTGGAGGGCCTGGCCGACCACGCCGAACGGCGCCGGACCGCCGCGCCCGGTGTCGGCCTCGACGAGGCCCGCGACTGGCGGCCGGTGCCGGGGGACGGCACCCGACTCGCGCCCGTCCAGCAGGCGTTCGTCGACGCGGGCGCCGTCCAGTGCGGCTTCTGCACCCCCGGCCTGCTGGTCGCCGCCGACGACCTCCTGGCGCAGAACCCCGAGCCCACCGACGCCGACATCCGCGAAGCGCTCTCGGGCAACCTGTGCCGCTGCACCGGCTACGAGAAGATCATGGACGCGGTCCGCCTGGCGGCCGCCCGGCAGGCCGAGGAGGTCTGAGATGCCCCGAACCGGACCGGCCGGCGTCCCGACCAGGATCACCCAGGGTGCCCAGACCGCGGGCGGCATCGGCGAGTCCACGCTCCGCCCGGACGGCATCCTCAAGGTCACCGGCGAGTTCGCCTACTCCTCCGACCTGTGGCACGAGGACATGCTCTGGGGCCACCTGCTGCGCTCCACCGTCGCCCACGCCGAGATCGTGTCCATCGACGTCTCCGAGGCCCTGGCCCTGCCCGGTGTGCACGCCGTCCTGACCTACGACGACCTGCCCGCCGACGTGCGCACCTACGGCCTGGAGATCCAGGACACCCCGGTCCTCGCCCACGGCAAGGTCCGTCACCACGGCGAACCCGTCGCCGCGGTCGCCGCCGACCATCCCGAGACCGCCCGCCGGGCCGCCGCCAAGATCCGGGTCGAGTACCGCGAACTGCCCGTCATCACCGACGAGTTCTCCGCCACCGCCCCCGACGCGGTCCTGGTCCACGAGGGCCGCACCGACCACCACGCCCCCTACGTGTCCCACCCCAACATCCTGCACCGCCAGCCCATCGTGCGCGGCGACGCGGCCGCGGCCGCCGAGCGGGCCGATGTGATCGTGCGCGGGGAGTACACCTTCGGCATGCAGGACCAGGCGTTCCTCGGCCCCGAGTCCGGGCTCGCCGTGCCCGAGGAGGACGGCGGGGTCCACCTCTACATCGCCACCCAGTGGCTCCACTCCGACCTGCGCCAGATCGCCCCCGTCCTCGGCCTGCCCGAGGACAAGGTCCGCATGACGCTGGCCGGGGTCGGCGGCGCGTTCGGCGGCCGCGAGGACCTGTCGATGCAGATCCACGCCTGCCTGCTGGCCCTGCGCACCGGCCGCCCGGTGAAGATCGTCTATGACCGCTTCGAGTCCTTCTTCGGCCATGTCCACCGCCACCCGGCCAAGCTGACCTACGAGCACGGCGCGACCAGGGACGGCCTGCTCACCCACGTGAAGTGCCGGATCGTCCTGGACGGCGGCGCCTACGCCTCCGCGTCCCCGGCCGTCGTCGGCAACGCCGCCTCCCTCGGCATCGGGCCGTACGACGTGGACGACGTCGACATCGAGGCCGTCGCGCTCTACACCAACAACCCGCCCTGCGGGGCCATGCGCGGCTTCGGCGCGGTCCAGGCGTGCTTCGCCTACGAGGCACAGATGGACAAGCTGGCCGGGGAACTCGGGCTGGATCCGGTGGAGTTCAGGCAGCTCAACGCCATGGAGCAGGGCAGCACCCTCCCCACCGGGCAGGTGGTCGACTCACCCGCGCCGGTCGCCGAACTCCTGCGTCGCGTCAAGGCGATGCCGCTGCCGCCCGAGCGCCAGTGGGAATCCAGCGAGGGCGCCGACGTACGGCAGTTGCCCGGCGGCCTGTCCAACACCACGCACGGCGAAGGCGTCGTACGCGGGATCGGCTACGCGGTCGGCATCAAGAACGTCGGTTTCTCCGAGGGGTTCGACGACTACTCCACCGCCAAGGTCCGCATGGAGGTCGTCGGCGGGGAACCAGTCGCCGTCGTGCACACCGCGATGGCGGAGGTCGGCCAGGGCGGGGTCACCGTGCACGCGCAGATCGCCCGCACCGAACTCGGCGTGGAGCAGGTCACCATCCAGCCCGCCGACACCCGTGTGGGCAGCGCCGGTTCGACCTCCGCCTCCCGCCAGACGTACGTCACCGGCGGCGCCGTCCGCAACGCCTGCGCGCTGGTGCGGGAACGGGTGCTGGAGATCGGCCGCCGCAAGTTCGGTACCCACCACCCGGCCTGGGCGACCGCCGAACTCCTGCTGGAGCGCGGCAAGGTGGTCACCGACGGCGGTGAGGTCCTCGCCGACCTCGCCGATGTGCTGGAGGGGGAGAGCGTCGAGGTCGAGCGGGAGTGGCGGCACCGGCCGACCCAGCCCTTCGACCGGCGCACCGGCCAGGGCAACGGACATGTGCAGTACTCCTTCGCCGCGCACCGCGCCGTCGTCGAGGTCGACACCGAGCTCGGCCTGGTCAAGGTGGTCGAGCTGGCCTGCGCCCAGGACGTCGGCAAGGCACTCAACCCGCTCTCCGTCCTCGGCCAGATCCAGGGCGGCACCGTGCAGGGTCTGGGCGTCGCGGTGATGGAGGAGATCCTCGTGGACCCGGTCACGGCGAAGGTGCGCAACCCGTCCTTCACCGACTACCTGATCCCGACCATCCTCGACACCCCGACCATCCCGGTCGACATCCTCGAACTCGCCGACCACCACGCCCCCTACGGCCTGCGGGGCGCCGGCGAGGCCCCCACCCTGTCGTCCACCCCGGCCGTGCTCGCCGCCATCCGCGCCGCGACCGGACTGGAGCTGAACCGCACCCCGGTACGGCCCGAGCACCTCACCGGCACGGCATGAGAGCGATTCCCCAGGAGACCGACAGATGCTGGACATCGCCGAGGAACTGAACGCGTGGGCCGCCGAGGGCCGTGACTTCGCGGTCGCCACCGTCGTCGCCGTCAGCGGCAGCGCCCCGCGCCGCCCCGGCGCCGCCCTCGCGGTCGACGCCGTCGGCACGGCCGTCGGCTCGGTCTCCGGCGGCTGCGTGGAGAGCGCGGTGTACGAGCTGTGCCGACAGGCGCTGGCGGACGGCCGGCCGGTGCTGGAACGCTTCGACGACGACGAAGACGACGACGACGAGGACGGCCTCGGCACCGGGCTCACCTGCGGCGGCGCCATCGACGTCCTGGTGCTCCCGGTCCATGCCGCCGGGCCGGTCCGGCCGGTGCTCGCCGCCGCGCTGGCCGCCACCGCGAGCGGCGGGGCGGTCGCGCTCGCCCGGATCGTGACGGGACCGCCCGCCCTGCTCGGCGGCGCCCTGCTCGTCCACGGCGACGGCACCCGGCACGGCGGCTTCGGCGGCCACCCGGAGCTGGACGACACCGTCGCCGCCGAGGCCGCCGCCTTCCTGGACGCCGGCCGCACCGGCACCGTCGAGGTCGGCGGACGCGGCGCGCGCTGCGGCTCCCCGGTCACCGTCCTGATCGAGTCCGCCGTCCCCGCGCCCCGGATGATCGTGTTCGGCGCCGTCGACTTCGCGGCCGCGCTGGTCCGCGTCGGCAAGTTCCTCGGCTTCCACGTCACGGTGTGCGACGCGCGGCCGGTGTTCACCACCCGCGCCCGGTTCCCCGAGGCCGACGAGGTCGTGGTCGACTGGCCGCACCGCTACCTGGAGCGCACCGCCACCGACGCCCGCACGGTGCTGTGCGTCCTCACCCATGATCCGAAGTTCGACGTACCGCTGCTGCGGCTGGCCCTGCGCCTGCCGGTCGCCTACGTCGGCGCGATGGGCTCCCGCCGCACCCACCTCGACCGGCTGGAGCGGCTGCGCGAGGCGGGCGTGACCGAACGCCGGCTGGCCGGGCTGCGTTCGCCGATCGGGCTCGACCTGGGCGCCCGCACCCCGGAGGAGACGGCGCTGTCCATCGCGGCGGAGATCGTCGCGGCGCGGCGCGGCGGCACCGGGGTCCCGCTGACCGGCGCGCACACCCCGATCCACCACGACGGCCCCCTAGGGGTGGGGTCACCGGCCTGAGAGCGTGCGGAAAATTGGTTACGGCCGGTGCGGCGGGCGTGCTTGCATGAGGGCATGCTCCCCGCCGACCGGCTCCTCGCCTTCGCCGCGCTGTCCCTGCTGCTGATCGTGGTGCCGGGACCGAGCGTGCTGTTCGTCATCGGCCGGGCCCTCGCCCACGGCCGCCGCGCGGCACTCACCACCGTCGTCGGCAACACCTTCGGCGCCTATGTGCTCGTCGCGGCCGTGGCGCTCGGCGTCGGCTCGGTCGTCGAGCGCTCGCTCCTGGCGTTCACGGTGCTCAAACTCGCGGGCGCCGCCTATCTGGTGTACCTGGGCATCACGGCGTGGCGCCGACGCGGCTCGATGAAGGCCGCGTTCACGGGGGACGCCCCGGCGCACAGCGGTCCGCGCACCCTCTGGGACGGCTTCGTGGTCGGGGTGGCCAACCCCAAGACGATCGTGTTCTTCGCCGCCGTGCTGCCCCAGTTCACCGACCCCGCCCAGGGCCGGGTCCCGGTCCAGATGCTGCTGCTCGGGCTGGTGTTCAACGCCATCGCCCTGGCCTGCGACAGCGCGTGGGGGCTGGCCGCCTCCGCCGCGCGGGGCTGGTTCGCCCGGTCCCCGCGCCGGCTCGCCGCGGTCGGCGGCGCGGGCGGGCTCGCCATGGTCGGGCTCGGGGTGACGGTCGCGGTCACGGGCCGTACGGACTGAACTCACCCGCGCCTGAGCAGCCCGTTCACCACGCGTCCGAACATGGTCTGGGCGGCGCTCGTCACCACGCCGTCGAAGGCGCGCGGCAGGAAGGACACCCGCAGCTCCTCCCGCCACAGCACGCGGGTCCGCCCGCCGGGCCCAGGCCGCACCTCGATCTCCGCCCAGCCCAGGACCACCCGGCCGCGCTTCTCCAGGCGGCACAGCCCCGGTTCGTCGTCCAGCGGAGGGCACCACACGGTGATGTCCATCGGATCGTCGAAGAGCAGCGGGCCGACCCCCGTACGGGCGACGATGCGGGTGCCCACACCGGTCGGCGGGGGCGTGGCCACCGTCATCCGGGTGAGCGGCACCAGGTCGCCGTGGCCGGGCCAGTCGGTGAGTCGGCGCCACGCCTCGTCGAGGGAGAGCGGGACCGTGCGTTCGAGCGTGAAGAGAGACACGGCACGATCGTAGGGAATCCCCGTCCGCCGCCCGGAGGTTCACCCCGGCGGGTCACCTGCCCGGTGGAAGGACCGGAGTGCCACCGGCGCGCGGGGGGTCGCGCACGCCCACCGGCACGCCCCTTCACCGCAGATGGATAGGGAGGCGCTGCGGGCCGCTCGTGGTGGCTCGCAGCGCCCCCCTGGTCATGCACCCGAGCGCACTCGGGAAGTCCTTCCGGTCACGAGTTGACCTGTGCGGTCACCAGGCTGGAGAAGGTGGTCAGCCGGGTGTAGACACCCGGGTAACCGGCCTCCGCGCAGCCCTCGCCCCAGGAAGTGATCCCTGCCAGGACGCCCCCGATGATCAGGGGACCGCCGCTGTCGCCCTGGCAGGTGTCGACGCCACCGGACGTGAGTCCGGCGCAGACCATGTCGGACTGGACGAAGTCCGAACCGTAGGAGGTGCGGCAGCTCGAGTCGGACACGGTCGGCACGGTCGCCGTCCGGAGCTGGTTGGAGGAGCTGCCGTTCTCCGAGGTGGTGCCCCAGCCGAGGATCCGGGCCGTGGTGCCGGCCGCGTAGACGCCCGTCTGGGAGGAGGAGACGTAGGACACCGGGGTGTACGGCATCGACGTCGACAGGGTCAGCACGGCCACGTCGTCGCCGCGGGTGGCGTCCGTGTAGTCCGGGTTGATCCAGATCTTGCTGACGCGGCTCACCGTGCCGTTGGTGCCGTTCAGATAGGTGCGGCCACCGACCACCCGGACGCTGCTCGTCGACTCGCCGACCATGCAGTGCGCCGCCGTGACCACCTTCTTGGCGGACACCAGGGTGCCGCCGCAGAACTGGCTGCCGGACGCGTCCGTGATCTGCATGACGTACGGGTACGCGGTCGTGGTGGTGGTCGTGCCGCCCACGATGGGCTGGGGCGCGGCGCTCGCCGCGGGGGCGGCCACGAGCGCGGTCGCCGCGGCGGCGGCGGTGGCCAGCACGGTCGCGGCGGTCTTTCTGGCACGTCTGAGCCCGAACATGAGTCTCCTCAGTGGGGGTTGCCGGTGGGGGTCGCGCGGGTGTGGGGTTGGTGCACGGGGACGGGGCACCCCCGACTCCGGTGGAGCGGAGAGCGGAGACGTTCCGAACCCGTGTGCCCGGCGAGCGGCACGACCCTCACGCTAGGACCCGGAACTCCCGCCTCCCAATGAGGGAACCCCCTAGGGGGTCGCGGGAGGGAAAACCCTCGGTCCGGCTCAGTTAACCGGGGGTGCCGTCACTTCGCGCGGCGACCTGCGGCCAATCGGACGATGTCCACCCGCGACCGGATGCCCAGCTTCCGGTAGACCCGTGTCAGGGTCGCCTCCACCGTCTTCACGCTCACGAACAGCCGTGCCGCTATCTCCCGGTTGGTGGCGCCCTCCATCACCAGCGCGGCCACCTGACGCTCCATCGCAGCCAGCCCCGCCAGCGCGTCGAGCGCCTCCGGGGCGTCCGGCACCGGTACCGGCGGGGCGGGTTCGGGCGCGGTACGGGCCTCGTCCACCTGGCGCAGCCACGGCAGCGCCCGGCAGCGCCGGAACAGCCGGGTCGCCTCGTCGTACGCCGTGCCCTTCCGGCGGGCCCCCTCGGCGGAGCGGGCGCGGAGCTGGGCCAGGGAGAACGCGGCGCGGGCCGCCTCCAGGCCGTAGCCCAGCTCGGTGAGCCGGTCCTGAGCGGACGTCAGCCGGGTCAGCGCCCCCTCGTGGTCGCCGCGGGCCGCCAGCACCAGGGCCTCCGCCCGGTCCAGGACCGCCAGCACGCTCGCCCGGCCCAGCCGCTCGGCGTGCTCCCGGCTGATGTCGATGACGTCCTGCGCCTCGGCCGGTTCACCGATCCGGACCAGCGCCTCCGCGAGATCGCCGTGCCAGCGGCCGCGCGCCGGGTCGGTGATGCCGAGGTCCTGCTCCAGACGGCGTACCCGGCGCAGCGCGCGTACCGTCCCCGCCGCGTCCCCGGCCACCAGTTGGGCGTACCCGAGGGCGGCGAGCGCCCGCGAGAGGTACATCTGGTCGCCGTCCTGCTCGGCGTGCTCCACCGCCTCGCGGGCCAGCGACAGCGCCCGGCCCACGTCCCCGCCGGACGCCTCGGCCAGCGAGGTCAGCATGGCGGAGGCGGTCTCCCCGATCCCCGAGTCCCGTGCCAGCCGCAGGGCCTCGCGGGCCAGCTCCAGGGCGCGCCCGCAGTGCCCCGCGTGCAGCTCGGTCTCCGCGAGCCCGCGCAGGAAGTGCACCTCGCTCTCCACCGAGCCCCGCCGCCGCACCTCGCCCAGCAGCGCGGTGACCGTGCCGCGGGCCTCGGTCAGCCGGTCGCCCATGACCAGCCAGCGGAACCGCGCGCTGCCCGCCCCGTTGTGATGGCACGCCACCGAGGCGTCCTGCGGCTCGCGCAGCGCCCGCTTGATGGTGCGGGGCGCCTCCGGATGGCCCATCAGGGTCTCCGTCTGCGCCTGGAAGGCGAGGGCCAGCAGCTCGGTGCGCCGGTCCTGGCCGTGCGCGGCCAGCGCGGCCGCGTGCGCGGCGGCCGTACGGGCCTCGGTGAAGTCGCCCTGCACGATCAGCGCGCGCCAGGCCAACTGGTAGTTGACCAGGGCCAGCAGCCGGGGGTCCTGCCCGGCGTCGGCGAGCGCCTGCGGGAAGACGGCGTCCACCTCGGCCATGGTGTGGCCGGCGGTGTCGATGACGACGATCCAGGCCCGGACCCGTTCGGCGGGCACGGCGGTACGGCTCAGCACCTCGCGGGCGATGTCACGGGCGAGGTCGACCTCGCCCGCCGTGATCGCGTCCTCGGCTGCCGTCAGCCGCCGCTCCTCGGGGCCGGGCACCCCGTCGGCGGGGGTGCGGCGCGCGGCCAGTAGACCGAGCTGAGCGGCGACGGAGGGCGCGCCCCGGTCACGGGCGAGGGTCGCTGCCCCGGCGAGCCTGGCCGCCACGTCCGGGTCGGTGCCGGTGGTGGCGAGCGCCAGGTGCCGCGCGCGCTCGATGGGGTCGGAGGCGGCGGTGGACAGCGCGGCGTGCGCGGCCCGCCGTTCCGGCGCGGGCGCCTCGGCGTAGAGGGCGGCGGAGATGAGGGGGTGCGCGAACCGTACGGCCGGGGCCTCCGGCTCGGTGGCGAGCAGGCCGAGTTCGGCGGCCTGGGCGCACTCCGCCTCGGCGTTCTCCCGGCCGGCCGCGTGCAGCAGGGCCGGGGTGGGGCGGGCGCCCGCGCTGGCGACCAGCAGGGTGCGGCGGGCCTCCACCGAGAGCATGTCCAGCCGGCTGAGCACCAGGGCGCGCAGCGAGGTCGGCACCGGCAGCGGTTCGCCGGGCCGGGGCGGGGTGGGGCTGTCGGCGAGCGCGCGGCTCAGCTCCAGCGCGAACAGCGGGTTGCCGCCGCTGGTGCGGTGGATCTCGCGGACGGTGGACCGGGGCAGCGCGCCGTGTCCTCGGTGGTCCAGCAGCCGGGCCACCTGGGCGCGGTTCAGCGGGCCCAGCCGGACGGCTGCGGTGTCGGGCGGACAGGCACGCAGGTGACGGTCGTACTCCTGGCTCTCCGGGCCCTCCGTGCGTACCGCGCACAGCAGTTGGACCGGGGTGCCCTCCAGGCGGCGGGCGGCGAAGCCGAGCAGTTCGGCGCTGGCCGGGTCGAGCCACTGGAGGTCGTCGGCGACCAGCAGCACCGGGCCGCGCGCGGCGAGGGCGCGCAGGGCGGAGAGCACCGCCAGGCGCAGGGCGAGGCCGTCGCGCTGGAGGCTGGACTCGCCCCGGCCGGTGAGCGCCGACTCCAGCGCGGTCAACTGGGCCGAGGGGAGGTGCGGCGCGATCTCGTCCAGGACCAGCCCGAGGAGGTCGGCGAGGGCGAGGAAGGGCAGATGCGATTCGGACTCGGTCGCCGAGCAGCGCAAGACGGTGTGCGCGGTGGCGCCGTATTCCTCGGCCAATGCCCGCAGGAAGGTCGATTTCCCTATTCCGGCCGGGCCGTGCACCAGCACACTGCCGCCCGAGGCGAGCTGTTCCCTCGCGTCGGCGAACAGTTCCTCGCGGCCGATGAGCAGGTCGGGGCGGCATCGGGCAGGCTCCTGGAAGTCCCGTCGCACGGTTCGCCCGCTCCCCTCGTGTGTCGTGTCCGGGCCAAATTCTAGGCAACGGAGCCCGGAATTCGGCGAGAAGTCGTGGTGAGGGAAATAACAGCCCGTCAGGCACCGGCAAATTCAAAGCGGGCCTATGTGAATGGCATGTTTCGGTGGCGGTTGCCAAGGGCCCGGCCGGGTGCGGCCCCTTAGGGGAGGACCCCGGCCCGGCGGGCCGCCGTCACCGCCTCCCCCCGGGTGTGCGCGCCCAGCTTCCGCATCGCCGAGCGCAGATATCCCTTCACCGTCTCCGGGCGCAGACCCAGCCGGTCGGCCACGGCCGCGTTGGTGGCACCGGTCGCCACCCAGGTCAGTACGTCCAGCTCACGCGGCGCCAGCGCCGGGTCACCGGCCGGCGGCGGCGCCGTCAGCAGTCGGCAGGCCGCCAGCAGCTCGGCGCGCAGGTCCGGGTCGGCGATGCGCGGGGCCAGGGCCCGCAGCGCCGCGTGCGCCTCACGCACCCGCTCCCGGCCCGCGTCCGGCTCCGGCGGTCCGGCCGCGCCGGGCCGCAGCACCGCCAGCAGCCCGCGCGCCTCGTCCCGTACCGCGAGCGCCCGCTCCACCTCCCGCGCAGCCGCCACCGCGCCGCCCAGCGCCCGGTCCCCGAGCGGCTGGGCGGTGCGCAGCGCGCCGTAGAGCACCCCGCGCACCCGGTGCCGCACCACCAGCGGCACCGCCAGCACCGAGCGCAGGCCCTCGGCGGCCACCGGGGCGTCGTACTCGTGGCTGATCCGGCGGGAGCCGGCGTAGTCCGGCACCGCGCACGCCCGGCCCAGCGCCACCGCCCGGCCGCCGAGACCGGTGCCGGAGGTCACCACCAGCGAGCGCAGCGCGGCGGTCGCCGTGCCGCTCAGCTCGCTGATCCGGATCTGCGCCGCGCCGGGACCGACCGCCCCGCCGAACGCGACCGGCAGTCCCGTCGCGCGCCGCAGCCCGGCCAGCGCACCCCGAATCTCCGCCGTCGCCACGGCATCTGCTGCCACCTTCTCGCTCCTTCGTGCCGCCACCCCCGTTCGGGGGTGGTGAGACCCGCATCACGGATTAGACGATGGGGGAGAGCCGCCCGGCAATGGTCCGGGACGCGGGAGTGCACCCGACGGGGCCCCGGCGGTGGACGACCGCAGCAGCGAGGAGGACACGGATGACAAGCCCGACGGAGCTGTTCCGCAGCGCCCGCGATTTCCTGCTGGAACACCGGGAGGACTACCAGGGTGCCTACGACGGCTTCCGCTGGCCCGAGTTCGAGCACTTCAACTGGGCGCTGGACTGGTTCGACGTGATCGCGGACGGCAACGACCGCACCGCCCTGCACATCGTCGAGGAGGACGGCACCGAGACCCGGCTCTCCTTCGCCGAACTGGCCGACCGCTCCGACCGGGTGGCCGGCCATCTGAGGGCGCTGGGCGTCGGCGCCGGGGACCGGGTCCTCGTCATGCTCGGCAACCAGGCCGAGCTGTGGGAGACCATGCTCGCCGCGATGAAGCTGCGCGCCGTGGTCATCCCGGCCACGCCGCTGCTCGGTCCCGCCGACCTGCGCGACCGGGTCGAGCGCGGCGAGGTCAGGCACGTCATCGCACGCGCCGAGGACACCGCCAAGTTCGACGACGTCCCCGGCACCTACACCCGGATCTCGGTCGGCGGCCTCCCCGAGGAGGCGTGGGAGCCGTACGAGGACGCCTACGCGGTCCCCGCCGGGTTCCTGCCCGACGGCCCGACCCTGGCCGACGACCCGCTGATGCTGTACTTCACCTCCGGGACGACCGCCCGCCCCAAGCTGGTCGAGCAGACCCACACCTCGTACCCCGTCGGCCATCTCGCCACCCTGTACTGGATCGGGCTGAAGCCCGGCGACGTGCACCTCAACATCTCCTCGCCCGGCTGGGCCAAGCACGCCTGGTCCAACCTGTTCGCCCCCTGGAACGCCGAGGCGACCGTCTTCGTCGTCAACTACTCCCGCTTCGACGCCGCCCGGCTGATGGCGGAGATGGACCGGGCCCACGTCACCACCTTCTGCGCGCCGCCCACCGTGTGGCGGATGCTCATCCAGGCCGACCTGACCCAGCTCGCCACCCCGCCCCGCGAGGCCGTCGCCGCCGGGGAACCGCTCAACCCCGAGGTGGTCGAACAGGTCCGGCGGGCCTGGGGGGTCACCGTCCGGGACGGCTTCGGGCAGACCGAGACCGCCGTGCAGATCTCCAACAGCCCCGGCCAGGAGCTGCGTCCGGGCTCCATGGGCCGCCCCAGCCCCGGCTACCGCGTCGAGCTCCTCGACCCGGTCACCGGCGCGCCCGGCGCCACCGAGGGCGAGATCGCGCTCGACCTGTCCGCACGCCCGGCCGGCCTGATGACCGGCTACCACGGCGACCCCGCCCGCACCGCCGAGGCGATGGCCGACGGCTACTACCGCACCGGCGACATCGGCTCGCGTGACGAAGACGGATATGTCTTCTACACGGGGCGAAGTGATGATGTCTTCAAGGCCAGCGACTACAAGATCAGCCCCTTCGAGCTGGAGAGCGCGCTGCTGGAGCACGAGGCGGTGGCCGAGGCGGCCGTCGTGCCCGCGCCCGACGAACTCCGGCTCGCGGTGCCGAAGGCGTACGTCGTCCTCGCCGAGGGCTGGGAGCCCGGACCCGGCACCGCCAAGGCGCTCTTCGAGCACTCCCGCGAGGTGCTCGCGCCCTACAAGCGGCTGCGCAGGCTGGAGTTCGGGCCGCTGCCCAAGACCGTGTCCGGCAAGATCCGCCGCATCGAACTGCGCGAGGCCACGGCCGCGGGCTCGGCGGAGGAGTACCGCGAGGAGGACTTCCGGTGAGCCTGTCGTACACGCACGGCACGGGCGCCACAGCCCTGCTCGGCGACACCATCGGCGCCAACCTGGCCCGTACGGCGACCACTTGGCCGGACCGGGAGGCCCTGGTCGACGTCCCCTCCGGGCGCCGCTGGACCTACGCCGAATTCTCCGCCGACGTGGACCGGCTGGCCTGTGCACTGCTCGCCGCCGGGGTGGCCAAGGGCGACCGGGTGGGCGTCTGGGCGGTCAACCGCGCGGAATGGGTGCTCGTCCAGTACGCCACCGCCAAGGCCGGCGCGATCATGGTCAACGTCAACCCGGCCTACCGCACCCACGAGGTCGAGTACGTCCTCCGGCAGGCCGGTGTGTCCCTGCTGTTCGCCTCCGTCGAGCACAAGGGCAGCGACTACCGGGCCATGGTGGACGAAGTGCGCCCCAAGTGCCCGCGGCTCACGCGGACGGTGTACTTCGGCGACCGGAGCTGGGACCAGTTCACCGCACTCGGCGCCGAGGTCCCGGCGGAGGAACTGAGCGCGCGCGAGGCCGAGTTGTCCTGCGACGACCCGATCAACATCCAGTACACCTCGGGCACCACCGGCTTCCCGAAGGGCGCCACCCTCTCCCACCACAACATCCTCAACAACGGCTTCTTCGTGGGGGAGTCGATCGCCTACACCGAGCAGGACCGCATCTGCGTGCCCGTGCCCTTCTACCACTGCTTCGGCATGGTCATGGGCAACCTCGCGGCCACCTCCCACGGCGCCTGCATCGTCATCCCGGCCCCGTCCTTCGAGCCGAAGGCCACCCTGGAGGCCGTCCAGCGGGAGCGGTGCACCTCCCTGTACGGGGTGCCCACGATGTTCATCGCCGAGCTGAACCTCCCCGAGTTCGACGGCTACGACCTCTCCACCCTGCGCACCGGCATCATGGCGGGCTCGCCCTGCCCGGTGGAGGTGATGAAACGGGTGGTCGCCGAGATGCACATGGCCGAGGTGTCCATCTGCTACGGCATGACCGAGACCTCGCCGGTGTCCCTGCAGACCCGCGTCGACGACGACCTGGAGCACCGCACCGGCACCGTCGGCCGCGTCCTGCCGCATCTGGAGGTCAAGGTCGTCGACCCGGCCACCGGCATCACCCTGCCCCGGGGCGAGGCGGGCGAGCTGTGCACCCGCGGCTACAGCGTCATGCTCGGCTACTGGGAACAGCCCGACAAGACCGCCGAGGCCATCGACGCCGGCCGCTGGATGCACACCGGCGACCTCGCCGTCATGCGCGAGGACGGCTATGTGGAGATCGTCGGCCGGATCAAGGACATGATCATCCGGGGCGGCGAGAACATCTATCCGCGCGAGATCGAGGAGTTCCTCTACGCCCACCCCAAGATCCGTGACGTCCAGGTGGTCGGCGTACCGCACGAGCGCTACGGCGAGGAGGTCCTCGCCTGTGTCATCCCGCTCGATGCTGCCGACCCGCTCACCCTGGACGAGCTGCGTGCCTTCTGCCAGGACCGGCTCGCCCACTACAAGATCCCGAGCCGGCTGGAGCTCCTCGACACCTTCCCCATGACGGTGTCGGGCAAGGTCCGCAAGGTCGAGCTGCGCCGGAGCCACGGCGCCTGACCTGCTCGTGGGGCGCGGTCGCCCCCGTGGCCGTACGGCCGTGACCGCGCCCCCGAGTCCCCCGTGAGCGAGATCCCGCCACCCCCGTCCCGGCGGGACCTCGCACCCTCAATCTGCCCCTGCGCGAAGGCGGTTGAAGCCTTTCGGGCGGTCTTCAGAGGTGGATTTGAGGTTGGCCCGGCGGCCGGCGCCTCACAGCTCGTGCTCGGACAGCCCCGGCCAGTCGTCCGGGCCGCCGCCCTGCCAGTCGATCAGATCGCTCACCTCGACCTCGATCCGGTCCAGGTCGGCCATGCGCAGGATCTCGACCACGTCGTCCAGGTGCGAGGCGAGGCCGAGCGTCACGTCGCCCTCGGTGACCCGGCGCGAGCCGTCGAGCGCCGGGGAGTGGACCACGATGTGCGGGTGCGGTGTCGGACCGGCCATGCCTTCAGCGTCCTGCGGATCGCCCGGCGCCGCTACTCGGGCCGTGGGGGAGCGGGGCCGGGAATTCGCCGAGGTTTCACCGAGCGTGGCCCCCGGCCCCCTTCCCCCGCACGGGCCGGGCTTCTAGCCTCGCGGCGCCCGACGTCCTCCGCAGAAAGGCGACCCGACGCATGCGCCACGCCCTCCTCCGCGCCGCGAGACGGCTCGGCACGAGATCGGCCGTCACGGCCGTCACCACCGCGCTCGCCGTGGCGGCCCCCTTCCCGGCCGTCGCGGCGAGCGGCCCGGAGCGACTGTCGTCGCTGGTGGACCCGCTGATCGGCTCAGCGAACGGCGGCAACACCTTCCCCGGCGCCACCCTGCCCCAGGGCATGATCGCCTGGTCGCCCACCAGCACCGCCGGGGATCAGACCAGCACCGGCGCGGCCAACGGGTACGCGTACAACACCACCCGGATACGCGGCCTCAGCCTCACCCATGTCAACGGCGCGGGCTGCAACCCCGGCGCGGCCGGGGACGTCCCGATCATGCCGTTCACCGGCGACATCACGTCCTCCCCGTCCGCCGACACCAAGGACGCCGTCTACGCGGCGAACTTCTCCCACGCCGACGAGAAGGCCGTGCCCGGCCGCTACACCCTGGGCCTCGCCTCCGGCGCCTCGGCGGACCTCGCGGTGAGCAGGCGGGCCGGGGTCGCCGACTTCACCTTCCCCGCAGGGAGCCCGGCGAGCCTCCTCTTCCGCGTCTCCAACTCCCTCAACGGCAGCGAGGACGCGCACGTCGACATCGACGCCGCCCACCGCAAGGTGACCGGCTGGGTGCTGACCGGCGCGTTCTGCGGCCGCCGCGCCAACGGCGGGACCAACAACCGCAAGAGCTACTACCGGCTCCACTTCAGCGCCACCTTCGACCGCGCCTTCTCCACCACCGGCACCTGGCACGACGGCACCCTCTCGCCCGGCTCCACCACGGCCTCCGGCGGCGAGGGCTACGCCACGGGCGCCGACCGCGCGGGACGCGGTTCCGGCGGCTGGGTCGGCTTCGACACGGCGGCCGACAACGATGTCCACATGCGGGTCGGCATCTCCTACGTGAGCCTCGCGGGAGCCGAGGCCAACCTCCGCCACGAGATCCCGGCGCGGGCGAGCGTGGCCGATGTGGCCGCCACCGGGGCGCGGGACTGGGACCGCGAACTGGGCACCGTACGCGCCGAGGGCGGGAGTACGGCCCGGCGTACCGCGTTCTACACGGCGCTCTACCACTCCCTGATGCAGCCCGACCTGATCAGCGACACCGACGGCCGCTACCGGGGCATGGACCAGGCCGTGCACCGGCTGGCGCGCGGGCAGCGGGCGCAGTACAGCAACTTCTCCGGCTGGGACCAGTACCGGGCGCAGATCCAGTTGCTCGCGCTGCTCCGGCCCACGGTCGCGGGCGACTTCGCGCAGTCGCTGTACAACTTCGCCCAACAGAACGGCGGGGTCTGGGACCGCTGGGTGCACATCAGCGGCGCCACCCACGTCATGACCGGCGACCCGTCCGCCGCCACCCTGGCCACCTTCTACGCCATGGGAGTGCGGAACTTCGACTACCGCGGCGCCTACGCCTCCCTCGTCCGCCAGGCCACCGTCCCCACCCCGGACGACCTCTCCGACGCGGGCTGCCCCGGCCAGTGCGAGGGACAACGGCCCAATCTGGCCCAGTACTTGGTCTCCCACTACGCCCCCCAGGACGCCTGCCACTGCTGGGGAGGCGCGGCGGAGACCCTGGAGGACGCGGTCGCGGACTTCTCCCTCGCCCAGTGGGCCCGCCTGCTCGGCCACGACCAGGACGCGGAGGTCTTCACCGACCGCGCGGCCTACTGGCGCAACGTCTTCAACCCCGCCACCGGCCACATCCAGGCCCGCAAGCTCGACGGCACCTGGGTCACGCCCTTCGACCCCGCGAGCGACATCGGGTTCGCGCAGGGCACCAGCGCCACCTACACCTGGATGGTGCCCCACGACATCCAGGGCCTCGCCGACGCGATGGGCGGCCGGAGCGCGGCCGGGGCCCGCCTCGACGGCTTCTTCCACAACCCGGACGGCTCCTGGTCCGTGCGCGGCGGCGACCCCCTGCGCTACGACCCCACCAACGAGCCCGGCATCCACGCCCCCTGGCTCTACAACGCGCTCGGACAGCCCTGGAAGACCCAGGCGACGGTCCGCCGCATCCTCGACACCGTCTACGGCACCGGCCCCGCCGGCCTCCCCGGCAACGACGACCTCGGCACCATGTCCGCCTGGTACGTCTTCTCCGCCCTCGGCATCTACCCGCAGACCCCCGGCAGCGCCGCCCTCCTGCTCGGCGCCCCGGTCTTCCCGAAGGCGACCGTGGACCGGCCCGGCCCGGCCGACCTCGTCATCACCGCCCCCGAGGCCGACGACACCCACGTCTACACGGGCGCCGTGCGCCGCGACGGCCACCCCGTCACCCGCTCCTGGCTCACCCCGGCCCAGGCGCTCCCGGCCGGCAGGCTGGACTTCACCCTGACCACGGCGCCCGACACCGGCTGGGCGACCGCTGAGACCGGCCTGCCCCGCTGAGACCGGCCGGCCCCGCGGTACCGCCGTCCGCGGGGCCGACCGGTTCACGGCCGGGTCCACTAAGGTCGTACGACCTACAGCATGGGGGCACCGTTGAGACTGCGCGTGGAGTTCACGACCGAACCCTTCGACCTGGACGTGCCTCCCGCGCACGCCCTGGCGGCCCGCGAGGCGGTCGAGGGAGCAGCGCTGGACACCGTGGACTTCGGCCCGTTCGGCACCATGGCCGAGGGCGGCGCCGACGGGGTGCTCGGTGCCGTGGACGCGCTGCTGCGGCAGAGTCTTCAAGCGGGGGCGACCCGGATATCCCTCCAGGTCAACGTGGTCGGGGAGGGGCGGTAGGTGACCGCCGAGGAGCCGTTCGTCGCGGCTGTGAAACCCCTCATCGACGCCATGGGCGGGGAGCTGCTCCCACCCGGCGAGGCGGGCCCCGACGACGTGGTGCTGGCCTGGGAGGGCGCCGACGTCGTCGCCGTACGCCTGCCGCAGCTCGCGGACTCCCTCGACCACATCCTCGCCGCCCTGGAGCGCAGACACGGCCGGCCGCTGGCCGATCTGGACCGCAAGGCCAAGCAGGAGGCCGTCCGGACACTGGAGGCGCGGGGCGCCTTCACCGTGCGGCACGGCGTGGAGACGGTGGCCGGGGCGCTCGGCGTCAGCCGCTTCACCATCTACAACTACCTCAACCGCGAGAAGGAGCGCTGAGCCCCGGCGGCCGTCCGGGGCAGGTAACCCAGAATTTTCAACAAAGTGTTGACGTGCCGTCGCCGGGAGGCGTTAGCTGACGGCACCCGTCCGGCACGAAGGCCCTCGCGGCCACGGAGGCGCCCGTGACTTCGCCCGCCACGCCCCTGGGCCTGGCCCGGTTCAACGCCCTCGGGGAAGAGGCCGCGCTCGCCGCCCTGCACGAGGTGTGCGCCTCCACCGCCTGGGCCCGCCTGCTCCTCGTCGCCCGCCCGTACGCCACCCCGGAAGACCTGTACGTCGCCGCCGACGCGGCCCTGGCCGGACTCGGCGCCGAGGACCTGGCCGAGGCGATGGCGGGCCACCCGCCGATCGGACGCCCGAAGCCCGGCGACCCCGCCTCCGCGCGGGAGCAGCGCGGCATGGCGGACGCCTCCGGCGCCCTGCGCGCGGAGATGCTCGAACTGAACCTCGCCTACCAGGACCGCTTCGGCCATGTCTTCCTGATCTGCGCCACCGGCCTCACCGGCGAGGAGATGCGCGACGCCCTGAAGGAGCGGCTCGGCAACACGCCGGAGCGGGAACGGGAGACCGCCCGCGCCGAACTGGGCAGGATCAACCGCATCCGCCTGGCCCGACTCGTCTCTTCGAGGACACCTGAACCATGACCACCACCGCCTCCGTGTCCACGCACGTCCTGGACACCTCGCTCGGCCGCCCCGCCCGGGGCGTCACCGTCCGCCTCTCGGCCCGCACCGGCTCAGGCGCCGACTGGCGGCCGCTGGGCGAGTCGGTCACCGACGCCGACGGCCGCTGCCGGGACCTGCCGGCCCCGCCCGAGGGGACCGCCCAGGTGCGGCTCGACTTCGCCGTGGAGCCCTACCTCGGCGAGGACCGGGGCGCGTTCTTCCCGGAGGTGACCGTCACCTTCGCCGTCCGGGCCGGGGAGCACCACCACGTCCCGCTGCTGCTCAGCCCGTTCGGCTACTCCGTATACCGAGGGAGCTAGCTTTCATGGCAGAAACGTCCCGCCCGGACGGGCCCGCGGTCCTGGCGCAGAACCAGTACGGCAAGGCCGAGAACCGGGTCGTCAGGATCACGCGAGACGGCGCCACCCACCACATCAAGGACCTCAACGTCTCCGTCACCCTGAGCGGCGACATGGACGACGTCCACTACTCCGGCTCCAACGCGCACGTACTGCCGACCGACACCACCAAGAACACGGTGTACGCGTTCGCCAAGCAGCACGGCATCGAGTCCGCCGAGCAGTTCGGCATCCACCTCGCCCGGCACTTCGTCACCTCCCAGGAGGCGATCGGGACCGCGCGCATCCGCATCGAGGAGTACGACTGGGAGCGGATCGCGCTGCCCGGCGCAGCCGAGGGCGGCCACTCCTTCGTCCGCAAGGGCCAGGAGGTCCGGCTCACCCAGGTCTTCCACGACGGCACGTCCTGGCAGGTCGTCTCCGGGCTCAAGGACATGGTGGTGCTCAACTCCACCGACTCCGAGTTCTGGGGCTACGCCAAGGACGAGTACACGACCCTGCCAGAGGCGCACGACCGGGTGCTGGCCACCGAGGTGAGCGCCCGCTGGCGGTACGGCTGGACCGGCGGGGACGACACGCCCGACTGGGACGCCTCCTACGCCGAGACCCGGCGCCACCTGCTGGAAGCCTTCGCGGGGACGTACTCCTACTCCCTCCAGCAGACCCTGTACGAGATGGGCGCGCGGGTGGTCGGGGAGCGCCCCGAGATCGACGAGATCCGGCTCTCCCTGCCGAACAAGCACCACTTCCTGGCCGACCTCACGCCCTTCGGGCTGACCAACGACAACGAGGTGTACCTCGCCGCCGACCGGCCCTACGGCCTGATCGAGGCTACCGTCCTCCGCGAGGGCCGCGAGGCGGCGATCCCGGTGGACCTCACCAACCTCTGAGCAACCTCTGCGAGACCTCTGAGAGCGAAGGACGAACCGTGGCAGCAGCCGAGCGCATCGTCATCGAGAACTGTGCGATCGCCACCGTGGACGCCGACGACACCGAGTACGCCACGGGGCACGTCGTCATCGCGGACGACCGGATCGAGTCGGTCGGCGCGGGCCCGGCCCCCGAGGGGCTGACCGGTGTCACGCGCCGGATCGACGCCACCGGGCACCTGGTCACCCCCGGCCTGGTCAACACCCACCACCACTTCTACCAGTGGCTCACCAGGGGCCTGGCCGCCGACCACAACCTCTTCGATTGGCTGGTCGCCCTCTACCCGACCTGGGCGCGCATCGACGAGGAGATGGTGTCCGCGGCCGCGCGCGGCTCGCTGGCGGTGATGGCCCGAGGCGGCGTCACCACCGCGATGGACCACCACTACGTGTACCCGCGCGGCACCGGCGACCTGTCCGGCGCGATCGTGCGCGCCGCCCGTGACACGGGCGTCCGTTTCACCCTGGCCCGCGGCTCCATGGACCGGGGCGAGTCGGATGGCGGCCTGCCGCCGGACTTCGCGGTGGAGAGCCTGGACGACGCGCTGGCCGCCACCGAGGCCACCGTCCGCGAACACCACGACCCCGCCTTCGGCGCGCTGACCCAGGTCGCGGTCGCGCCCTGCTCGCCCTTCTCCGTCTCCACCGAACTGATGAGGCAGGGAGCCGAGTTGGCGCGGCGGCTCGGGGTGCGGCTGCACACCCACGGCTCGGAGACGGTGGAGGAGGAGAAGTTCTGCCACGAGCTGTTCGGCATGGGCCCGACCGACTACTTCGAGTCCACCGGCTGGCTCGGCGAGGACGTGTGGATGGCTCACTGCGTCCACATGAACGACTCCGACATCGCCGCCTTCGCCCGCACCGGCACGGGGGTCGCCCACTGCCCGTCCTCCAACGCCCGGCTGGCGGCGGGGATCGCGCGGGTGCCGGACCTGCTGAGGTCGGGCGTCCCGGTCGGGCTGGGCGTGGACGGCACGGCCTCCAACGAGTCCGGCGAACTCCACACCGAACTGCGCAACGCCCTGCTCGTGAACCGTCTCGGCCCGCACCGGGAGGCCGCGCTGACCACCCGCCAGGCCCTCCGCCTCGGCACCTACGGTGGCGCCCAGGTGTTGGGCCGGGCGCGGGAGATCGGCTCCCTGGAGCCCGGAAAACTCGCCGACCTGGTCCTGTGGCGCATGGACACCCTGGCCCACGCCTCCATCGCCGACCCGGTGGCGGCGCTCGTGCTCGGCGCTCCCGCCCCGGTCACGGCCTCGTTCGTGGGCGGGCGCCAGGTCGTGGCGGACGGGGTGCTGCTGCACGTGGACGAGGAGCGGCTCGCCCGGACCACCCGCGAACAGGCCCGGCGGCTCGCGCGGATCGCCGCCGGGGACTGATCAGCGGGTCCCTGGTCCGGCGCTCACAGACCGAAGAGGGCCGGGTCCGAGGCGAGCTTGCGGAAGCGCTCCCGAGGGTCGGGCACCAGCTTGCGGGCGGCCAGGTCCATCAGGCCGCCGACCGCGGTGATCTCGGCGGCCACGGTGCCGTCCGCCTTGGCGACCGTCTGCCCGATCCGGAACGTCTTGCCCTCGCCCCACTCGAAGGAGCAGGTCACGACGATCTCGTCACCGGCGAGGAGTTCACGGCGGTAGCGGATCGTCGTCTCCAGGGCGACCGGCCCCACACCCCCGCCGACCAGCTCGGCCTGGCTGATGCCCGCCGCGCGCAGCAGCGACCAGCGGGCGTGCTCGGCGTAGTTGAGGTACACGCTCTGGTTCACATGGCCCTGCACGTCGGTCTCGTACCCGCGGACGGTGATCCGGACGGAAAACGGCTCGCTCACTGCTTCCCCTTCGTACGCTCCTGGTCCAGCCCGTCGATCTTGGCATGTCCGTCACACCCGGCGCGGGGAAGCGAGGAGATGGCGGGCTCTGGTGCGTGCCTCGGTGTACTCGCCGCACTGCCAGCCCGCCGCCTCCAGGGTGGCCGCGTACGGCTGGAGTGCCGGGCCGTACACCGCGACCGCCTCCGGCTGCGGGGTGGCGCGGACGCGGTAGCCGGGTATCCCGCCGCTCTCCGGCTGGTGCCCGGCCGCCTCCAGGGCCAGGGCGGCGGCCCGGACCAGGTGGGTGCGTTCCCAGCCGCAGGGCCGGTCGGTGGCGCTGTCCGGGTTGGTCATGCGGCGCAGCTCCAGCAGGCCCTGCCAGGCTTCGCGCACCTCGCGGGCTCTGGACGGTCCGGGTGGCGCCTCCTCGCCGCCACCGACCCGTGCCGCGAAGACGCCACCGGGCTCGGCGGCGGGCGCGGGCTCCGGTTCGGCCTCGCGCAGGCGGTGGCCCGCGGGGGTCAGGAAGTGGTCGTGGGGCGGGCGGGGGTGACGGAAGGCGAGGCCGTGCCGGACGAGGGCGGCGAGCTGGGCGTCGGTACCCCGCAGCCGCCCGGTGTCGGGGTCGG
The DNA here is from genome assembly GCF_022846655.1 of Streptomyces seoulensis. Taxonomy (NCBI): domain Bacteria; kingdom Bacillati; phylum Actinomycetota; class Actinomycetes; order Kitasatosporales; family Streptomycetaceae; genus Streptomyces; species Streptomyces seoulensis. The sequence goes on along the minus strand of NZ_AP025667.1, from coordinate 4,442,292 downwards.
CGGCCTCGATGACGCGCCGCTGCGCGGCGGTGGGCGGTCGTGCCACGGCGGTGCTCCCTCCGGTCCGCTTCTGGTCCTCGAAGCGTACGGCCGGGCACTGACAGCCCTGGCGCGCGGCTACTGCCGGTACCCGCTCAGGAAGCGTCCGATACGGCCGATCGCCGCCTCCAGGTCGTCGGCGTGGGGAAGGGTGAGGATGCGGAAGTGGTCGGGGGTGGGCCAGTTGAAGCCGGTGCCCTGCACGACCTGGATCTTCTCGCGGAGCAGGAGGTCGAGGACGAACTCCTCGTCGTCGTGGATCTTGTGCACCTTGGGATCGAGGCGCGGAAAGGCGTACAGCGCGCCCTTGGGGCGGACGCAGGAGACGCCCGGGATCTCGTTCAGCTTCTCCCAGGCCACGTTCCGCTGCTCGTACAGCCGGCCGCCGGGCGCGGTGAGTTCGTGGATGGACTGGCGTCCGCCGAGCGCGGCCTGGATGGCGTACTGGGCGGGGGCGTTGGGGCACAGCCGCATGGAGGCCAGCATGGTCAGGCCCTCCAGGTAGTTCTTCGCGTGCTGCTTGGGGCCGGTGACCACCAGCCAGCCGGAGCGGAAGCCCGCCACCCGGTAGGTCTTGGACAGGCCGCAGAAGGTGAGGACGACCAGGTCGGGGGCGAGGGCCGCGGCCGAGTGGTGGACGGCGCCGTCGTAGAGGATCTGGTCGTAGATCTCGTCCGCGAACACCATCAGGCCGTGGCGGCGGGCCAGGTCGAGGATGCCCTCGACGACCTCCTTCGGATACACCGCGCCGGTCGGGTTGTTCGGGTTGATGATGACCAGGGCCTTGGTGCGGTCGGTGATCTTCGACGCCATGTCGGCCAGGTCGGGCGCCCAGTCGGACTGCTCGTCGCACAGGTAGTGCACGGCCTTGCCGCCCGCCAGCGTCGTCACTGCCGTCCAGAGCGGGAAGTCCGGGGCCGGGATGAGGATCTCGTCGCCGTCCTCCACCAGCGCCGTCACGGCCATGGACACCAGCTCGGAGACGCCGTTGCCCAGGAAGACGTCGTCGACGTCCACCTCCAGGCCGAGGGTCTGGTAGCGCTGGGCCACCGCCCGCCGGGCCGAGAGGACACCGCGCGAGTCGGTGTAGCCGTGGGCCTGGGGGAGCATCCGGATCATGTCCTGGGTGATCTCCTCCGGCGCCTCGAAACCGAAGAGCGCGGGGTTGCCGGTGTTCAGGCGCAGCACGCTGTGCCCCGCCTCCTCCAGCGCGTCCGCGTGCTCGATCACCGGGCCGCGGATCTCGTAGCAGACCTCGCTGAGCTTGTTCGACTGCCGGAACTCCATGCGCCGCAACCCCTCCGGAAACTGGTGGTACTTGGTTTTACCAAGTGGGAGCTTGGTAAGTCCAACAACATGTCTAGACTGCGTCGCATGCCACCTCGCCGACGCTACGACCAGTACTGCTCCGCGGCCCGCGCCCTCGACCTCGTCGGGGACCGCTGGACCCTGCTGATCGTCCGGGAGCTGCTGGCCGGGCCCCGCCGCTACACCGACCTGCACGCGGACCTGCCCGGCGTGAGCACGGACGTACTCGCCTCCCGGCTCAAGGACATGGAGCGCGACGGACTCGCCGGCCGGCGGAAGCTCCCCCCGCCGGGCGCCGCCTATGTGTACGAACTGACCTCGCGCGGACGGGACTTGCTGCCCGTGCTGCACGCACTGGGGGAGTGGGGCAGCCCCGCGCTGGCGGAACTGCGGCCCACCGACGCGGTACGGGCCCACTGGTCGGCACTGCCGCTGCTGGCGGCGCTGGACGCGGCGCAGGTGGGCGCCGGAGTGGCCGAGATCAGCACGGAGGACGGTGAGTTCCATCTGTACGTCGGCGCGGAGGACGGGCCGGTGTACGGGCACGGACCGGCGCCGGTGGCTGCCGATGCCCGGCTGGTGATGGACGCGGCGACCTGTGCGGAGGTCTGCCGGGGTGAGTCGGGGATCGCCGACGCGGTGCGGGCGGGGCGGGTCACGGTGACCGGTGACGGGGCCCTCGCCAAGGCGCTGCGGAAATGACGAAGGCCCGCCGGAACGGCGGGCCTTCGTCCGGGTCAGGCGCCCGGTGGGACGTACGCCGGGCGGCCGCGGCCGCGGGTCAGGGCGTATCCGCCGATGCCCGCCAGTGCGGCCAGGACGCCGCCGACGGCGGTCCACACCCAGCGGCTGGACCACCAGTGCGAGGACCAGCCGTCGTCCGGCTCGATCGCGGAGAGCACGGCCGACTTCGAACCGTCCTTCTCCGCGTCGGACTCGACCGCGATACCGGGGACGAGCGGCTTGCCGAGCGAGCCGTCCACGGCCGCCGCGCCGCCGATGTTCTTCGAGTCCGCGCGGACCTCGGCCCGCACCGGCAGGCCGAGGTCGGCGGAGCCGAGGTTCAGCACCGTCAGCCGGACGTAGTAGGTGCCGGGCAGCGGGTCGTTGGCCCACGGCTCCGACCAGGCGCGCACCGTGCGCAGCACACAGGCCAGTTCGACCGTGGCCGTGCCCTGCTCGGCGGTGCGGGTGGCCGCGCCGTACATGCAGGACTGGTGGCGGCGCAGGCCGTCGTAGACGTCGAGCTGCCAGGTCTGCGCGGCGTGCGTGTCCGGCAGCTTCACCGTCGCCTTGACGGTCGGACGCTGCCCGGTGTCGGCCGGGAACGACCAGTACAGGTAGTCACCGGTCGAGGCGGAGGCGGTGGCGGTCTGCCCCTGGTCCATCTCGGCCGCCGTACGGAACGACGTGCCCGCCTGGGTGGGCGCCTTGCCGTCCGCCGAGGCGCTCGGGGAGGGGGAGGAGTCGGCCGCGGCGGGGGCGGCCGCCAGGCCCAGCGTCAGCAGGGCCGCGCTCAGCACACGTGTCGCACGCATCAGTTCGTCCTCCAGACCGCGACCCGCCAGCGGGACAGCCAGCCCCACAGCAGACCCGCGACGAAACCGGTCAGCACCAGCGCGGCCAGCAGCCACCAGCCCCGGCCGAGGCCGAAGGAGGCCACGTCGGAGGAGGCGGAGGGGCCGTCGACCACGTCGACCGTCAGCTCCAGCGGCATGCCAGGCGTGGTCTTCACACCGGCGGTGGCCGAGAAGGAGTTGGTCACCTGGAGACACACCGTCTCCGGGGTCGCGTCGTCGTCATCGGACTCGGGCTTCGGATAGCGCAGGCCGGTGGAGATCGCGTCGGTGCGGCCGGTGCCGGCACCCTCACCGCGCACGATCTCGCGGCCCTCCTGGGTCACCGCCCGCAGCAGCACACCGTAGTTGGGGTTGGTCGCGCGGTCGTCGGCGACGCTCACCGAGGCGCGCAGCTCCTGGCCGGGCTGGACGTCGACCTTGTACCAGCGCTGCTTGCCGAACTCCTCGCGGTCCGTGTACAGACCGGACTTGAGCGCGGGGGCCCCGGCACAGGCGTCGGTGCCCTCGGTGGCCACCGGCGTCACCACCGGATCGGCGGCCCGCTCGACCAACTGGCCCACCCGGTCCGTCAGTTCCTCCTTGTGCTGCACGGAGGTGTACGTGCCGCCGGTCGCGTCCGCGATGCAGCTCAACTGGTCACGGGTCTTGGCGTCCGGCACCAGGCCCAGGGTGTCGATGGTCAGGCCGATGCCCTTGGCGGCTATCTCACGGGCCACCACGCAGGGGTCGAGCGGCTGGCAGGTGTCCTCGCCGTCGCTGATCAGGACGATACGGCGGGTGCCGTCGCCGTTCCCGAAGTCGTCGGCCGCCTTCAGCAGCGCCGGGCCGATGGGCGTCCAGCCGGTCGGTGCCAGCGTGGCCACCGCCGTCTTCGCCTCGGTGCGGTCCAGCGGGCCGACGGGGTAGAGCTGCTCGGTGTCCTTGCAGCCCGTTCTGCGGTCGTTGCCGCGGTAGTTGGCGCCCAGGGTGCGAATGCCGAGCTCCACCTCCTCGGGCGTCGCGTCGAGCACCTCGTTGAACGCCTGCTTGGCCGCCGCCATCCGGGAGCCGCCGTCGATGTCCCGCGCCCGCATGGAACCGCTGACATCCAGGACGAGTTCGACCTTCGGAGCGGGCTGCGGCTCGGTCTCGTCCGCTGCGGCCCCGCCGGGACACGCGATCCCGGCCGCCAGGGCGGCGAGCAGAGCGCAGACGCCCGCCGCCAGCCGTTGTCTTCTGATCATCGGCGGATCTTATTGATCGTACGTGTCGGGCTCCAAAACGAAGGGGTTCGGAAGCGCCGTCCACAGGTCGCCCGGCGTCTCGGGGGACAGCCTCATCAGGGTCAACGCCTTGACGGGCAGCGGATTTTCACAGAGCGCCGTCAGGTCGGGCGTACGGGGCAGATCCGGCAGCGCGGCGCGCAGCGCGGTGCCGAGTGCCGGGCCCGAACCCGCCGTCGCCGCGAGCGCTCCGCCCACCAGCGAACCGAACAGCTTGCGGCGCAGGGCGACTTCGTCGTCGGTGACCAGACGTCCCGTCAACTCCCCTGCCGGTATGCCGTTCCGGGCCAGCCGGGCGGGGCTGACGCGGATGTCGGCCAGGTCGCGGTAGACCAGCCGCAGCGGGGTGTCGTCCGGCGCGAGCACCACCAGGAGATTCTGGCCGTGGGCCTCCAGCGCGACCCCCAGCTCCAGCAGCCGCAGCCCCGCCGTGAGCGCCAGCCGGGTGAACGCGGCGAGCCAGCCGGGGGAGTTGGGCAGCGAGGTGGTGGCCAGCGCGGCCACCGGCAGCACCCGCTCACCCGGAGCCGCGTACGCCTCGGGCGACTCGCGCAGCAGCACCGCCAGATCCGGCGAGTGGGCCGTGGCCGCGCCCAGGGTGTGCGTGATGTCCAGCAACCCGCCCATGCGCCCGACCAGTTCCGCCGCCAGCACGGACAACGCGGCCGACGCCCGGACCGAGTACGTGGAGATGTCCCGCACCGAGGAGGTCAGCCGCGCGCTCAGCGCGGTCTTCACATGCGGTCCGCCGGGCAGCGCCAGCGTGCGCAGCGACATCAGCGGATGCGCCGGACGCCACGGCACGCAGGACCGCTTGAGCACATGCGCCGCCTGCCAGGGATGCACGGGCAGCAACAGGTCGTCCCCGGAGCGCAGTTCGTCCGGCCACCGGCCCGACACCAGGCACTCGGCCACCGGCACCGCCACCGTGCCCAGCTCCACCACCGGCCGGTGCTCCGGGCCGTACGCGAGCTGGTCGGCCACCGAGAAACCCGGCCGGGAACGGCAGTTGGGATGGAAGGGGTGCCCGTCCACCACCCGCTGCTCCCACTCCCAGTCCCGCTCCGGCCGCCCCGCACCCGGATCTGCCGCCCCGGCCCGGGACAGTGCCAGCGAGGCCACGCTGTTCGCCAACTCCGCGGCGAACGCGGCCGCGTGCGGCACCGCGAGGTCCGTCATCATCCTCGCGGGGTCCGCGTACCGCTCCCGGTCCAGCCGTACCTCCGCGACCCGGTCGCCGGTCGCGTACGGGTCGCAGCGCGGGCCGTGCAGCGCCCGGCCGTCCGCCAGCCGTACCGTCAGCCCGTACGCGCCCTGCGTCCGGGCCACGACCCACGGCAGCGGCTCGTGCGCCAGCGCCCGCCACAGCCGGGTCAGCACCGCCGCACGGGCCCCCGGCAGCACGGCCGCGTAGCGGTCGCGCAGGCCGGGACGCACGGCGGCCAGCTCCTCGGCGACCTCGGCCTCGGCGGTGGGAGAGTGGTACACGGTCGGCTCCTCGGGGACTGGCAGCTCAGGGCACGATTGTCGGATACGGCAGACATACTGAGCACGGTCGGCCCCCCCCCGAGGGCTCGATCAGCACGACGACGAATGGAACGCGTGGACCTCCAGCCCCCCACCGACGCCGCCGCCCGGCGGGCCGACGCCTACGCCTCGGCACCGCTGCTGAACTGCCTGCTGCGCGAGGTGGCCCGGCCGGTTCCGGACACCGGGGATCGGGCCGTGTACCGGCTGCCCGGCACCGGCCGGCTGCTGCGCGTGCGTCCGGGCCGCCGCCCGGCCGGCCCGGAGGTGCGCACGGACGGGGAGTGGCGCCGGGTCACCCACGCCGAACTGGTCAAACTCGTCGCCGAGGAGCTGCGCGGCCACACCGGGCTGCCCAACGACGACCTGCCCGCCGAGATGCTGGACAGCCGCGACACCGTCGCCGCCCTGCTCGCGGCCCGCGCCCGCACGATCGCCCCCGACGACGCCTATCTGCGCTCCGAGCAGTCACTGATCACCGGCCACCCCCACCACCCGGCCCCCAAGGCGCGCGGCGGCGGCCCGGTCGCGGCCTGGCTGCCGTACGCCCCCGAGGCGCACGCCCGGTTCCCGCTGGTGCTGCTCGGCGTCCGCGAGGACCAGGTCGCCGAGGAGGGCGACACCTCCGCCCTGGACGCCCTCGGCACCGCCCCGCCCGGCTACCGCCTGCTGCCCGCCCACCCCTGGCAACTGGACCTCCTCGCCCGCGAACTCGCCCCCGCCTTCGCCGACCGCCGCCTGATCCGGCTCGGCACGACCGGGTTCGTCGTGTGGCCGACCGCCGCCGTGCGCACGGTGTACGAGCCCGCCCGCGACCTGTTCCTGAAGTTCAGCCTGGACGTCCGCATCACCAACGACATCCGCCGGCTGTGGCGCCACGACCTGGAGAAACTCGGCCGCACCGACACCGCGGCCCGCCATGCCTTCGCCGCCATGGACCCGCCCGCGGCCTGGCTGAGCGACCGGGGGTACCGCACGGCCGCGTTCGCCTTCGAGGAACTCGCCGTCCTGGTCCGCGACGGCCTGCGCGGCCACCTCGTGCCCGGCGCCACGCCGCTGCTCGCGGCCGGGCTCGCGGAGGGCTTCGACGGCGACCCGCTGGCCGCCGCGCCCGATCCGGACGCCTGGTGGTCCGCGTATCTGCGCCAGGTCGTCCCGCCCGCGCTCACCGCGTTCGACGCGCACGGGGTCGTGCTGGAGGCGCATCTGCAGAACACCCTGGTCGCCGTCGACGCCGCCGGTATCCCCGTGCAGGCGCTGTTCCGGGACGCCGAGGGCGCCAAGCTGCTGACCGACGTGACCCGCGAAGCCGGGTGGGAGCGGCTGGTGTACTGCCTGCTGGTCAACCACCTCGGCGAGATCGCCGCAGCCCTCGCCGAGCACCACCCCGGCTTCGACCCCTGGCCCGCCGTCCGCCGCGAGCTGGCCCGCCACCCGCTGCCCGAGATCCCCGCCCTGCTCACCGCGCCCGCCCTGCCCGGCAAGACCAACCTCCTGCTGCGCTGGACCGGCGCGGCCGGCGCCGACGCCCGCTATCTGCCCCTGCCCAACCCGCTGCGCGACGGCACGGACGGCGCTAGCTAGACCAGCGCCCACCGTTGACCATCGCGAGCCGTGCCCGAACGCCTCCCGAAGACCGGCCGGGTGTGGTTCGCTGCCGGGGTGACTCAGGATGTGGAGATCGCCGTATTCGAATCCGCCGAAGCGTTCCGCGCATGGCTCGACGAGAACCACACCGCCTCGTCCGGCATCTGGCTCAAGCTGCGCAGGAAGGGCCCCGGAATCGTCGCGCTGGACTACGCCCAGGCGCTCGACGTGGCACTCTGCTACGGCTGGATCGACAGTCAGAAGGCCAGGTTCGACGACGAGTGGTGGCTCCAGCGGTTTACCCCCCCCGCAGGCCGCGCAGCAAGTGGTCCAAGGTCAACCGGGACAAGGTGACCGCCCTGATCGAACAGGGCCGGATGCGTCCCCAGGGACAGGCCGAGATCGACCGCGCCAAGGCGGACGGGCGCTGGGACGCGGCCTACGACAGCGCGAAGACCGCCACGGTGCCGGACGACCTCGCGGCCGCCCTGACCGCAGAACCGGCCGCGGCGGCCTTCTTCGCGACACTGGACCGGCAGAACCGCTACGCGATCCTGTACCGGCTCCAGGACGCCAAGAAGCCCGAGACCCGGGCGCGCCGGATGGAGAAGTTCGTGGCGATGCTGGCGAAGGGCGAGAAGCCGTACCCGTAGTCCCGGAGAGGGTGTGCCGCCGTGCGGTGCTTCGTTGCGCTCCGGGCGATCACTCCACCGTCAGCAGGAAGAAGACCAGGTACAGCAGCATGAGGAGCGAGCCCACGAGGGTCGCCAACAGGATGGTGCCCGCGACGCGGGCACTCAGCGTGCCCCAGAACTCCCTCCGCCGACCGTCGGTCGTGTCGGTGCGCAGCTCGGACGGTATGTCCACGTGCCCTTCGGTGATGGCCGCCGTGGCCCTCCGCACGTCCCCGGGATGGAAGTGGTAGAACGTCGGCTCCGCACCCCATGTGCCCCGGCTCTCCCCGCCGAAGCGGCGGACGCGGACATCCGCGAGGTGAGCGGCTCTGGGCAGCCAGTCCTTCCGCACCGGCCACAGCTCGGCGACCTCGTCGCTGCTGAGCCAGGGTTCCTCCTCTTCCGCGTCCTCAGGTGTTTCCGGATCCGGCGTGTGCGGCATGCTTCCCCCCTGATACGGCCGACGTCGTCCAGTACATACCCGTTTCCCCGCACGACGTAGACAGAGCGTCTGTGATCACGTACTCATGCCGGCGGCGACTCAGGTACTCAGCCGCAGGTGAGTAGACGCCCTCTGCCGAGAAGACGGGCGAGCGGCAACGCTGAAGCCATGACGATCCCTCACCTGAAGAAGTCCGGCGCCCAGCCGCTGTCCGTCCTGCTCCACGCCGTCGTCTCCGCCGCGCTCTGGGCCGCCTGGCTCGGCTGGGACCAGCAACGGGACACGCACCCTGACGGCTCCACGACCGGCCCGTACGAGCCGTGGCAGGTGATCGGCCTGGTGCTGACCCTGCTCGTGCCGGTGTGCTGGGGCGTGCTGCGGCGCCACGTCCCCGGCGCGGTGGTCGGCACGTCGGCGGGTCTCACCGTCGCCGCCTTCTACGACTGGTCGGACGATGCCACCGGGCTGTTCATGGTCGGCGTGACGCTGGTCCTGCTCGGCAGCCTCGCCGCGACCAGCACCGTGGCCGCGGCTCTGAGAATCAGGGGCCGGTCCGGCCCCGCGTGACGACCCGCCGACACCGCACGCGGCGCGGACCTCGCCGCGAGGTGGGCGGTACGCGGGCCCACTGGCCGGCCGCGGGCTCCGCCGAGGGGTGCCACTCGCGGCGGAGGAGGCATTTAAGGGGCCGAGCCGACGGCGGTGATCGCATAACCTGGATGGATGCTGACCGAGGTGACCGCGACCCGCTACATCGAGCCACTGCGGTCCGGTGGCTCCGTACCCGCGGTGGTCGAGGCCGACGACCTGGGGACGTACGTCGTCAAGTTCACCGGCTCCGCGCAGGGCCGCAAGGCGCTGGTCGCCGAGGTGATCGTCGGCGAGCTGGCCCGCGCCCTCGGCCTGCGCTTCCCCGAGCTGGTCCTCGTGCACTTCGACCCGGCTGTGGCCGCCGACGAGCCGCACCAGGAGGTGCGCGAGCTGCACGGCGCCAGCGCGGGCGTCAACCTCGGCATGGACCATCTGCCGGGTGCTCGGGACTTCACCCCCGAGATCGCCCGGCACTTCCCCGTGGACCCGCTGGAGGCGGGCCGGATCGTCTGGCTGGACGCGCTCACCGCCAACGTGGACCGCACCGTCCACAGCTCCAACCTCATGGTCTGGCCGACCCTCGGCGTCGCGCCCCCGCGCCTGTGGCTCATCGACCACGGCGCCGCCCTCGTCTTCCACCACCGCTGGGACACCACCGACCCCGGCCGCAAGTACGACTTCCGCCACCACGCCCTCGGCCAGTACGGCCCCGACGTGCGCGCCGCCGACGCCGAGCTGGCCCCGAAGGTCACCGAGGAGCTGCTGCGCCGCATCCTCGCCGAGGTGCCCGACGCCTGGCTCACCGACGACCCCGCCTTCGCCACGCCCGACGAGGCCCGCGCCGCCTACGTCGACCACCTGCTGGCCCGCGCCCGGCTGTCGGCCCAGTGGCTGCCCACGGACTTCCCCGACCGCGCGGAACTCGCCGCCGAGGAGGCCGCGCGCGCCGAGCAGTCCCAGCGGGGCCGCCCGGACTGGCTCAAGCGGGTCCCCGACCTGCACGGCCGCCCGGCGGCCGAACAGGACTGGTCGGTACACCTGGGATGAAAGGACGTCCGTGAGTCACCGCGTCGAGATCGAGTACTGCACCCAGTGCCGCTGGCTGCCCCGCGCGGCCTGGCTGGCGCAGGAGCTGCTCACCACCTTCGAGACCGAGCTGGAGGCCCTCGCGCTCAAGCCCGGCACCGGCGGCGTCTTCGTCGTCCGGGTGGACGGCGAGCCCGTCTGGGACCGCCGTGAGCAGGGCTTTCCCGAGCCCACGGCGGTCAAGCGGCTGGTGCGCGACCGGGTTGCGCCGGAGCGGTCCCTCGGCCACTCCGACAAGCCCGGCCACTCCGAGCAGTGAGTGTGCTCAGCCGGTGAGGTGCCGGTAGGCAGGGAGGGTGAGGAAGTCGGCGTACTCCTCGTCCAGCGCCACCGTCAGCAGCAGGTCGTGCGCCTCCTGCCAGTGCCCGGCCGCGAACGCCTCCGCGCCGATCTCCGCGCGCACCGCCTCCAGTTCGGCCGCCGCCAGCGCGCGGGCCAGCTCGGGGGTGGCGCGTTCGCCGTTCTCGAACTCGACGCCCGCGTCGATCCACTGCCAGATCTGCGAGCGGGAGATCTCGGCGGTGGCCGCGTCCTCCATCAGGTTGAAGATGGCCACCGCGCCGAGCCCGCGCAGCCACGCCTCGATGTACCGGATGCCGACCTGCACCGCGTTGACCAGCCCGGCGTACGTCGGCTTCGCGTCCAGCGAGGCGATGTCGATCAGGTCGGCCGCCTCGACGTGCACGTCCTCGCGCAGCCGGTCCTTCTGGTGCGGCCGGTCGCCGAGCACCTTGTCGAAGGACTCCATGGCGATCGGCACCAGGTCCGGGTGGGCCACCCAGGAGCCGTCGAAGCCGTCGTCCGCCTCCCGGTCCTTGTCGGCCCGGACCTTCTCGAAGGCCACCTTGTTGACCTCCTCGTCCCGGCGGGACGGGATGAAGGCCGCCATCCCGCCGATCGCGTGCGCGCCCCGCTTGTGGCAGGTGCGGACGAGGAGTTCGGTGTACGCCCGCATGAACGGCGCGGTCATCGTGACCAGGTTGCGGTCCGGCAGCACGAACTCGGCACCGCCGTCCCGGAAGTTCTTCACGATGGAGAACAGATAGTCCCAGCGGCCGGCGTTCAACCCCGAGGCGTGGTCGCGCAGTTCGTGGAGGATCTCCTCCATCTCGTACGCGGCTGTGATCGTCTCGATCAGCACAGTGGCCCGTACGGTGCCCTGCGGGATGCCCAGTCGCTCCTGGGCGAAGACGAACACGTCGTTCCACAGCCGGGCTTCGAGGTGGGACTCGGTCTTCGGCAGGTAGAAGTAGGGCCCCTTGCCCAGCTCCAGCAGGCGGGCGGCGTTGTGGAAGAAGTACAGGCCGAAGTCGACCAGGGCACCCGGGATCGGTGCCCCGTCGGCGCCCACCAGATGCCGCTCGTCCAGGTGCCAGCCGCGCGGACGCATCACGACCGTCGCCAGCTCCTCCTGCGGGCGCAGCGCGTACGACTTGCCGCTGCGGGCGTCGGTGAAGTCGACGCGGCCGGCGTAGGCGTCGGTCAGGTTGAGCTGGCCGAGGATCACGTTCTCCCAGGTGGGGGAGGAGGCGTCCTCGAAGTCGGCGAGCCACACCCTGGCACCGGAGTTGAGGGCGTTGACCGTCATCTTGCGGTCGGTCGGGCCGGTGATCTCCACCCGGCGGTCCTCCAGCGCGGGCGGCGCCGGGGCCACCCGCCAGGACTCGTCGGCCCGTACGTCAGCCGTCTCGGGGAGGAAGTCCAGCGTGCCGGTACGGGCGATCTCCGCGCGGCGCTCGGCCCTGCGGGCCAGGAGTTCGTTCCGGCGCGGGGTGAACCTGCGGTGCAGCTCCGCGAGGAAGTCCAGCGCCGGGCCGGTGAGGACCTCCTCCTGCCGGGGCAGCGGCTCGGCGTCGACGACGACCGGCGGGGACGCGGGTGCGGACATGAGCGGTCACTTCCTCCGTGGCGGGGGCTGATCGGACGCCTCTGTGCGTCCCTGTGCTGACGGGAAGGCTGCGGGCAGCGTAATTTCCTGATCGTCGAAGCTCAATGGGCCCCGCCGGTGCCGGGCCCCTCCCGCAGCCGGCCGAGGTCGGCCCCGGTGTCGATGTCGTACGGCTCGGCCACGTCCCCGCACTCCACGAGCCGGATCAGCGCGCTGTGCCGCCGCAGATAGTCCCGAGCACCCCGGTCGCCCCGCGCGCTCTCGGCCACACCGGGCCAGTGGGCGGCGCCCAGCAGCACCGGGTGACCACGCCTGCCGTCGTACGCGGCCGACACGAGGGAGGTCTCGTCGGTGTACGCGGCCAGCACCCGTGCGTGCGCCTCGGGGCCGATGCCCGGCTGATCGACGAGGCTCACCAGGGCGCCGCGCGCGTCCGTGCCCGAGAGTGACTGAAGCCCGGCACGCAGGGACGAGGCCATCCCTTCGGCCCAGCCGGGGTTGTCCACGAGCACGAACCCGCTCAACCCGGCGTGTGCGCAGACCTCTTCGATCCCTGCTCCGAGCACCACGTGCACGGGGGTGCACCCGGCGTCCCGCAGGGCGCGGGCCGCCCGCTCGACCAGCAGGGCCCCGTCATGCCGCAACAGCGCCTTGGGGCGCCCACCGAGTCTCAGCCCGCCACCGGCGGCGAGCAGGAGCCCGGCGACCGGGGGGTGGCGGAGGGCCTGGTCGGATGTCATGGGACCAGGATGCCGGGACGCGGGCCGGGGTGAAGGCCGGCGTGGGGGTGTCCGACGACCGGGTCCCGTGCCGGCCCGTGTGACGTGCGGCGACATCTGCGGCCGGCCGCGTGGACACTCCCTCGCCCGCTCAGGCCGCGCGGCCCCGGCGCCTGGCACCCTTGACTCGTGAGGGAGTGGGCGGCAAGACTCCTTCAACAGAACGTTGAATTCCGTTACATGGGTGTAAATCCCGTTTCCCGGACGTGAACGGCCGGGAGGCGCACGACGGAGAGGGGTCCGGGTGTCCGACGCCGAGCTGGCGCTGCGCTCCACACGCGTCATCACCCCCGAGGGGGCGCGGCCCGCCACGGTCACCGTCACCGCCGGGACCGTCACGGCCGTGCTGCCGTACGACACGGAGCTCCCGGCCGGCACCCGGCTCGCCGAACTCGGCGACGACGCCCTGCTGCCCGGCCTGGTCGACACGCACGTGCACGTCAACGACCCCGGCCGCACCGAGTGGGAGGGCTTCTGGACCGCCACCCGCGCGGCGGCCGCCGGCGGCATCACCACGCTCGTCGACATGCCCCTGAACTCCCTGCCGCCGACCACCACGGTCGACCATCTGCGCGTGAAACGGGAGGCCGCCGAGGGCCGTACCCATGTCGACGTCGGCTTCTGGGGCGGCGCGCTGCCCGGCAACGTCAAGGACCTGCGCCCACTGCACGAGGCCGGGGTGTTCGGCTTCAAGGCGTTCCTCTCGCCGTCGGGCGTGGACGAGTTCCCGCACCTGGACGGCGCCCGGCTGGCGCGCTCGCTGGGCGAGATCGCCGGGTTCGACGGGCTGCTGATCGTGCACGCCGAGGACCCGTCCCGTCTCTCGGAGGCCCCCGCCGGACCGGCGTACGCGGGCTTCCTCGCCTCCCGCCCGCACGCGGCCGAGACCGAGGCCATCGCCCAACTACTGGACCTGGCCGAGCGGTTGCGGGCGCGTGTGCACGTGCTCCATCTCTCCTCCGCCGCCGCGCTCCCGCTGATCGCCGCCGCCCGCGCCGACGGCGTCCGGGTGACCGTGGAGACCTGCCCGCACTACCTCACCCTCAGCGCGGAGGAAGTCCCGGACGGGGCGAGCGAGTTCAAGTGCTGTCCGCCCATCCGCGAGGCCGCCAACCGCGACCTGCTCTGGCAGGCTCTCGCGGACGGCACCATCGACTGCGTCGTCACCGACCACTCGCCCTCCACCGCCGACCTCAAGACGCCGGACTTCGCCACCGCCTGGGGCGGCATCTCCGGTCTCCAGCTCAGCCTTCCGGCCGTCTGGACCGAGGCGCGCGAGCGCGGGCACGCCCTGACGGACGTGGCGCGCTGGATGTCCGCCCGGACGGCGGCGCTCGCCGGTCTGGACCGCAAGGGCGCCATCGCGCCGGGCCGCGACGCCGACTTCGCCGTCCTCGCCCCGGAGGAGACCTTCACCGTCGACCCGGCCCGTCTCCAGCACCGCAACCCGGTCACCGCGTACGCCGGAAAGACTCTGAGCGGCGTCGTGAAGTCCACCTGGCTGCGCGGCCAGGAGGTCTACCGCGCAGGCGAGTTCACCGAGCCGAAGGGCCGCCTGCTGACCCGGACCGGCTGAGCCCCGCCCGCCGAGCCGCACCCCTGCCGAAAGGACCCCCGATCACCGTGACGGCGCAGCAACCCCCCGCCCCGCCCCGCTTCACCGGCGACGCGGCTCCCTACGGCGGCGGCGACCCCTACGCGGACTACCGCACCGCCGACTTCCCCTTCACCCACCACCCCGACCTCGCCGACCGGCGCCTGGGGGCCGGGGTGATCGCCGCCAACGACGAGTTCTTCGCCCAGCGGGAGAACCTGCTGCTGCCCGGCCGCGCCGAGTTCGAGCCCGGCCGCTTCGGCCACAAGGGCAAGATCATGGACGGCTGGGAGACCCGCCGCCGGCGCGGCACGAGCGCCGAGGACCCCTGGCCCGGCGCCGACGACCACGACTGGGCGCTGATCCGCCTCGGCACGCCCGGTGTGATCCGGGGGATCATCGTCGACACCGCGCACTTCCGGGGCAACCACCCCCGGGCCGTCTCCGTCGAGGGCACGTCGGTGCCCGGCACGCCGTCCCCCGGGGAACTGCTCGGCGACGACGTCAAGTGGACGACACTCGTCCCGCCCACCCCGGTCGGCGGCCACGCGGCGAACGGCTTCACCGTCTCCGCGCCCCAGCGCTTCACCCACCTCAGGCTGAACCAGCACCCGGACGGCGGCATCGCCCGCCTGCGCGTGCACGGCGAGATCGTCCCGGACCCGGCGTGGCTGGCGACGCTCGGCACCTTCGACGTGGCCGCGCTGGAGAACGGCGGCCGGGCCGAGGACGCGTCCGACCGCTTCTACTCCCCGGCCGCCAACACCATCCGGCCGGGCCGCTCCCAGCGGATGGACGACGGCTGGGAGACCCGGCGCCGACGCGACCGGGGCCACGA
Source organism: Streptomyces seoulensis (assembly GCF_022846655.1). NCBI lineage: Bacteria > Bacillati > Actinomycetota > Actinomycetes > Kitasatosporales > Streptomycetaceae > Streptomyces > Streptomyces seoulensis. Next base: position 4,427,097 of record NZ_AP025667.1, on the reverse strand, counting down.
CTGGATCACGTACCGGCTGACCGCGCAGGCGGAGATCAGGGCGGTCGAGATCGACACGGCGTACCTGAAGGGGAACAGCGCGGGCTGGGCGTCGGTGTCGGTGCGCGACGGCGAGGGCGGCGAGTGGACCGAGATCCTGCCGCGCACCCGGCTCCAGCCGGACACCGTCCACCGCTTCACGCTTGCGGCCCCCGCCGTCGGCACCCACGCGCGCGTGGACATCCATCCGGACGGCGGGATCTCCCGGCTGCGTCTCTTCGGCTCCCTCACCGAGAGCGGCGCGAGTCGCCTGGCCGCCCGGTACCGGGAGCTGGACGGCTGACGCCCGCCCAGGGCACCGATGAGTTGCGGGCCGGCGCGGGGTCTGCACCGTTGACAGCAGGACCCCGCACCCGGAAGAAGGCACCTCATGGGCAAGCTCGTCTCCACCGTCTTCGTCTCCCTCGACGGCGTGTACCAGGCCCCCGGCGGCCCCGAGGAGGACACCAGCGGCGGGTTCCGCCAGGGCGGCTGGACCTTCCCGTACGCCGACGAGGGCTTCGGCGGCTTCGTCGACGAGAGCTTCGGCCGGGCCGGTGCCTTCCTGCTCGGCCGCCACACCTACGACATCTTCGCCGGCTACTGGCCGAAGGTGACCGACCCCGACAACCCGGTCGCGGCCAAGCTCAACGCGCTGCCGAAGTACGTCGTCTCCGCCACCCTCCAGGACCCCGGATGGTCCGGCACCACCGTGCTCACCGGCGACCTCGGCAAAGAGGTCCAGGCGGTGAAGGAGCGCACCGAGGGCGAGGTCCAGATCCACGGCAGCGGCGCGCTGGTCCGCTCGCTGGTCAACCTCGGCCTGATCGACACCCTGCACCTGATGACCTTCCCCGTCGTGCTCGGCGAGGGGCGCCGCCTCTTCGTGGAGGGCGCGGTCCCCACCCGCTTCCGGCACGCGGGCGGCCTGGTCACCGGGAAGGGCGTCTCCATCCAGTCCTACGACCTGGCGGGCAGCCCCGAGTACGGGTCGTTCTGAATGCCTGACGGAGCGTCAACAGGAGTGCGAACACCTCCTGTTGACGCAGGTTAACTTCGTGAGAAGTCATCGGACCTGCCGGGAAAATCCACATCTTGTTCATTGACATGAACGCGTCTACGCGCGTCATCATGAATCCATGAGATTCCCCCCACGCACCACTCGCATCGGCGCCGCGGCGGCCCTCCTCTCCGCCCTCCTCGTCGGCGGCACCGTCTCCGCCACCACCGCGGACGCGGCCACCGCGTCGGTCGGCAGCATCTGTTACGGCGCCCTGCCGTCGCAGGCTCACGACACCCTCGACCTCATCGAGCAGGGCGGCCCGTACCCCTACTCGCAGGACGGCGTGGTCTTCCAGAACCGCGAGGGCGTCCTGCCCGGCCAGTCCTCCGGGTACTACCACGAGTACACGGTCATCACCCCCGGCGAATCCACCCGGGGCGCCCGCCGCGTCGTCACGGGCCAGGACTACGAGGAGGACTACTACACCTCCGACCACTACGCCACGTTCGACCTCATCGACTACGGCTGCTGACCCGCCCCGCACGGCCCGCCCCGCGACCCTTCCCCCCACACCAGGGGTCGCGGGGCGGGGCCATGTCCGGGACGGCTCAGGTGTACGAGGGCTCCACCCGGTCCGGGACCTCCGCCAGGGCCACCGCTCTCCGCTCGCGCCGCGAGATCTCGCACGCCTCGGCGATCCGCAGGGCCTGCAACGCCTGCCAGCCGTCGCAGGGGTTGGCGCGTTCGCCGCGTACGACGTCGACGAAGGCGCAGAGTTCGGACTCGTAGGCGGTGCCGAAGCGTTCGAGGAAGCCGGGCCAGGGTCTGTCGGCCGGGGGCGGGCCGGTCGGTTCGGTGGAGGCGATCGGGGTGCGGTCGTCCAGCCCCACGACGACCGTGTCCAGTTCGCCGGCCAGCTCCATGCGTACGTCGTAACCGGCGCCGTTCAGCCGGGTCGCGGTCGCTGTTGCCAGGGTGCCGTCGTCCAGGGTGAGCAGGGCCGCGCCGGTGTCGACGTCACCGGCCTCCCGGAACATCGGGGGACCGGCGTCGGAGCCGGTCGCGTACACGTCCACCACCTCGCGGCCGGTCACCCAGCGCAGTACGTCGAAGTCGTGGATCAGGGTGTCCCGGAAGAGGCCGCCGGACAGCGGCAGCCACTCGGGCGGGGGCGGGGACTGGTCGGAGGTCAGGGCGCGCACCGTGTGCAGCCGGCCGAGGCGGCCCGAGCGCACGGCCTCGCGGGCGCCGACGTACCCCGCGTCGAAGCGTCGCTGGAACCCCATCTGGAGCACGGTCCGGGCCGCCGCGACCTCGGCGAGGGCGTGCAGGGTGCCGGGCAGGTCGAGCGCGATCGGCTTCTCGCAGAACACCGGCAGCCCGGAGCGGGCCGCGCGGCCGATCAGTTCCGCGTGCGCCGCCGTGGCGGTGGTGATCACCACCGCGTCCACGCCCCAGTGGAAGACCTCTTCCACGCTCGGCGCCGCCGTCTCGCCGAGCCGGTGCGCCAGTTCCTGCGCGCGTAACGGATCGGAGTCCGTAAGGATCAGCGATCCGACCTCCCGGTGGCGGCTCAGCGTGTTGGCGTGGATGGTGCCGATGCGGCCCGTACCGATGACCCCGATGCGCATGAGGACACATTGAGGGGGAACAACGTGCACCTGTCAATTCACATGTCAGGACAACCGGACTTCACGACTTCCCGTCAACCGGTCGCCGGACTACGCTCGGGGCCGTGCCGAAACCTGATGTGGACCCGACCGCGCCGCTCGATCTCCGGGTGGACCGAAGCTCCCCGGTGCCGCTGTACTTCCAGCTCGCCCAGCAGTTGGAGGCGGCCATCGAGCGCGGCGCCCTCACCCCCGGCAGCCTGCTCGGCAACGAGATCGAGCTGGCCGCCCGGCTCGGCCTGTCCCGGCCCACCGTCCGCCAGGCCATCCAGTCCCTCGTCGACAAGGGGCTGCTGGTGCGCCGCCGGGGCGTCGGCACCCAGGTCGTGCACAGCCAGGTCAAGCGCCCGCTGGAGCTGAGCAGCCTCTACGACGACCTGGAGGCGGCCGGGCAGCGGCCCGCCACCAAGGTCCTGGTCAACACGGTCGTCCCGGCCACCGCCGAGATCGCCGCCGCGCTCGGCGTCACCGAGGGCGGCGACGTGCACCGCGTCGAGCGGCTGCGCCTGGCGCACGGCGAGCCGATGGCGTACCTGATCAACCATCTCCCGCTCGGCCTGCTGGACCTCGACACCGCCCGGCTGGAGGCGACGGGCCTGTACCGGATGATGCGCTCGGCCGGCATCACCCTGCACAGCGCCCGGCAGTCCATCGGCGCCCGCGGCGCCACCCCGGCCGAGGCCGACCGGCTCGCCGAGGCCGAGGGCGCACCGCTGCTCACCATGAGGCGCGTCACGTTCGACGACACCGGCCGCGCGGTCGAACACGGCGACCACACCTACCGTCCGGCCCGGTATTCCTTCGAGTTCCAGCTTCTCGTGCGCTCCTGAACCACCCCCGGTCGCGTCACATTGTCCGGACAAACGCCTCATCAGGTACGCCCCGGACATGTAACGAGTGTTCCTTGTGTTCGATACTGAAGTGTTTGGGGCAGGTGCAGGCGCCGGCTGGACGTACCGTCGGCGCGCTCGCCCGCCCCTCTCGCACGTAGGAGCACGTCAGAACACGGCAAGAAGGGGCATGGCCTCGTGGCACGGTTTCAGAACCGGGTAGGCATGACGGTGGCAGGGGCGCTCGCGCTGCTCGCCTGCGTCTCGCTGACCGCCTGCAGCAGCACCGGCGGCAAGCGGGCCGAGGACGCCCGCAAGGCTGCCACGGCTCAGGGCAGGGCAGCGGTGACCACCCCCCGCTGGACCATCGCGATGATCACCCACTCCGGAGACGGCGACACCTTCTGGGACATCGTGCAGAGCGGCGCCAAGCAGGCGGCGATCAAGGACAACATCAACTTCCTGTACTCGCACGACGACGAGGCACAGCAGCAGGCCCAGTTGGTGGACGCCGCGATCGACAAGAAGGTCGACGGGATCATCGTCAGCCTCGCCAAGCCCGACGCCCTCAAGGCGGCCGTGGCCCGCGCCCGCAAGGCCGGCATCCCGGTGGTCACGGTGAACTCCGGCTCGGCGCGGTCCAAGGCGTTCGGCGCCCTCAGCCACATCGGCCAGGACGAGACCATCGCCGGTGAGGCCGTCGGCGAGGAGCTGAACAAGCGCGGCCGCAAGAACGCCCTGTGCGTCCTGCACGAGCAGGGCAACGTCGGCCACGAGCAGCGCTGCGACGGCGTGGAGAAGACCTTCAAGGGCAAGGTCCGCAAGCTCTACGTCAACGGCACCAACATGCCCGACGTGCAGTCCGCCGTCGGCGCCAAGCTCCAGGCCGACCGGGACGTGGACGCCGTCGTCACCCTCGGCGCCCCCTACGCCGACACCGTCGTGAAGGCCAGGGAGGACGCCGGCAGCAAGGCCGAGGTCGACACCTTCGACCTCAACGCCAAGGTCGCCGCCGAGCTCAAGGACGGCACCCTCGGCTTCGCCGTCGACCAGCAGCCCTACCTCCAGGGCTACGAGGCGGTCGACCTGCTGTGGCTGTACAGGTACAACGGCGACGTCCTCGGCGGCGGCAAGCCGGTCCTGACCGGCCCGCAGATCATCACCAAGGACCAGGCGGGCGCGCTCGCGGCGTACACCGATCGGGGCACCCGATGAGCACCACCACCGACACCCGGCCGGCCGGAGGGCCGGCCCCGGGCGGCGAGCAGCCCCGCGACGAACGGCTGCTGCGCACCTCACCGCTGCGCAAGCTGCTGTCCCGGCCCGAACTGGGCTCGGTCGTCGGCGCCCTCGCCGTCCTCGTCTTCTTCGCGGTCGCCGCCGACGGGTTCCTGCGCCCGTCCAGCATCGGCACCGTGCTGTACGCCTCCTCGACCATCGGCATCATGGCCGTCCCCGTGGCCCTGCTGATGATCGGCGGCGAGTTCGACCTCTCGGCGGGCGTCATGGTGACGTCCTCCGCGCTGATCTCCTCGATGTTCAGCTACCAGATGACGGCCAACATCTGGGTCGGCGCGGGCGTGTCCCTGCTGGTCACCCTGGCCGTCGGCGCCTTCAACGGCTTCATGCTGACCCGCACCAAGCTGCCCAGCTTCATCGTCACGCTGGGCACCTTCCTGATGCTCACCGGCATGAACCTGGGCTTCACCAAGCTGATCGACGGCACGGTCTCCACCAAGGCCATCGGTGACATGGAGGGCTTCCCGAGCGCGCAGGCGGTCTTCGCCTCGACGCTCACCCTCGGCGGGGTCGACATCAAGGTCACCGTGCTGTGGTGGCTCGGCCTGGTCGCACTCGCCTCCTGGGTGCTGCTGCGCACCCGCGTCGGCAACTGGATCTTCGCGGTCGGCGGCAACGAGGACGCGGCCCGCGCGGTCGGTGTCCCCGTCGCCAAGACCAAGATCGGCCTCTACATGGGCGTCGCCTTCGGCGCCTGGGTCTCCGGCCAGCACCTGCTGTTCTCCTTCGACACCGTCCAGTCCGGCGAGGGCGTCGGCAACGAGCTGATCTACATCATCGCGGCCGTCATCGGCGGCTGCCTGATCACCGGCGGCTACGGCAGCGCCATCGGCTCGGCGGTCGGCGCCCTGCTGTTCGGCATGACCAGCAAGGGCATCGTCTTCGCCGAGTGGAACCCCGACTGGTTCAAGTTCTTCCTCGGAGCGATGCTCCTCCTGGCGACCCTGCTGAACACCTGGGTCCGCAAGCGCGCGGAGGCCACGAAATGACCGTCACCGAAGAGCGCACGCCGCTGGTCGAGCTGGCCGACGTCAGCAAGTACTACGGCAACGTCCGCGCCCTGGAGGGTGTCTCGCTGGAGGTGCACGCCGGGGAGATCACCTGTGTCCTCGGCGACAACGGCGCGGGCAAGTCCACCCTGATCAAGACCATCGCGGGCCTCCACCAGCACGACGGCGGCACCCTGCGCATCGAGGGCGAGGAGACCCGGCTCGCCTCCCCGCGCGACGCCCTGGACCGGGGCATCGCCACGGTCTACCAGGACCTCGCCGTCGTCTCCCTGATGCCGGTCTGGCGCAACTTCTTCCTCGGCTCCGAGCCCCGCAAGGGCAAGGGCCCCTTCCGGCGCCTGGACACCGACCTGATGCGCCGCACCACCCGCGAGGAACTGCTGCGGATGGGCATCGACCTGCGCGACGTCGACCAGCCCATCGGCACCCTCTCCGGCGGCGAGCGCCAGTGCGTGGCCATCGCCCGTGCCGTCCACTTCGGCGCCAAGGTGCTCGTCCTGGACGAGCCCACCGCCGCCCTGGGCGTCAAGCAGTCCGGTGTGGTCCTCAAATATGTGGCCGCGGCACGGGACGCGGGCCTGGGTGTCGTGTTGATCACCCACAACCCGCACCACGCGCATCTCGTCGGCGACCGCTTCGTGCTGCTGCGCCGCGGCGCCATGGTGGGCAACCACACACGCGACGAGATCACCCTCGACGAACTGACCAAGCAGATGGCGGGCGGAGCGGACCTGGACGCTCTGCACCACGAGCTGAAGCGCGGCTGACGGGCGCGGCGCCGCGGGATTCGCGGCTCCGTCCCCGACAGCGCCGCACTCGGCATGACCGTGAGGCACAATCGAGCCCGATGAGCACCTACCGCGACCTCGCCGCCCCCATCGGCTCCCGCCGCGCCCCCGTCCTGCGCACGGTGGGCACCCGGGAACGCCGCTCCCACCTGACCGCGCCCAGGGTGCCGACGGTCGGCATCGACATCGGCGGCACCAAGGTCATGGCGGGCGTCGTGGACGCCGACGGCAACATCCTGGAGAAGCTCCGCGCGGAGACCCCGGACAAGTCCAAGAGCCCCCAGGTCGTCGAGGACACCATCGTCGAGCTGGTGCTCGACCTCTCCGACCGGCACGACGTGCACGCCGTCGGCATCGGGGCCGCCGGCTGGGTCGACGCCGACCGCAACCGGGTCCTGTTCGCGCCCCACCTGTCCTGGCGCAACGAGCCCCTGCGCGACCGGCTCTCCGGCCGGCTGTCCGTGCCCGTCCTCGTGGACAACGACGCCAACACCGCGGCCTGGGCCGAGTGGCGCTTCGGCGCCGGGCGCGGCGAGGACCACCTGGTCATGATCACCCTCGGCACCGGCATCGGCGGCGCCATCCTGGAGGACGGCCAGGTCAAGCGGGGCAAGTTCGGCGTCGCGGGCGAGTTCGGCCACATGCAGGTCGTGCCCGGCGGCCACCGCTGCCCGTGCGGCAACCGCGGCTGCTGGGAGCAGTACAGCTCCGGCAACGCCCTGGTCCGCGAGGCGAGAGAGCTGGCCGCCGCCGACTCCCCGGTCGCCTACGGGATCATCGAGCACGTCAAGGGCAACATCGGCGACATCACCGGCCCGATGATCACCGAGCTGGCCCGCGAGGGCGACGCGATGTGCATCGAGCTGCTCCAGGACATCGGCCAGTGGCTCGGCGTCGGCATCGCCAACCTCGCCGCCGCCCTCGACCCCTCCTGCTTCGTCATCGGCGGCGGCGTCAGCGCCGCCGACGACCTGCTCATCGGCCCCGCCCGCGACGCCTTCAAGCGCCACCTCACCGGCCGCGGCTACCGCCCCGAGGCCCGCATCACCCGCGCCCAGCTCGGCCCCGAGGCCGGCATGGTCGGCGCCGCGGACCTCGCCCGGCTGGTCGCCCGCCGCTTCCGCCGCGCCAAGCGCCGCCGCGTGGAGCGCTACGAACGCTACGAGCGGTACACCCAGACCCGCCGCGACCGGGACACCGCATGACCACCTCGCTTCCCCACCAGGCGGCCGCCCCCGCCACCGCACACCCGGCGGGTGAGGACCCGCGCCACCGCATCCGGCGCCGCGCCCTCACTCTGCTGATCATCGTGCTGCTGATCGGCGTACCGGCCGGCTACCTGGTGATCTCCGCCAACCAGAGCCGTGACAGCGGCAAGGCCAAGGAAGCGAAGTACTCCGCCACCGGCCTCACCCCCGGCTGGCCCTCCAAGGTGCAGCGCCGCCTCTACCAGGTGCCCGTACCGCACCCCGCCGACCGGCTCGCCTACTACGAGACCAACAACTGGAAGACCAGCCGCCTTTACGTGCAGTTCCGCACCAACGGTGCGGGCCTGGACAGCTTCCTCGGCGCCCTCGGCCTGCGCCGGGACCAGTTGAAGCAGGGCCCGGTCACCATCGGCACCCGCGACCGGCAGATCTCCGGCTGGGAGCTCGCCGGCCCTGGCCCCTGGGCGAGCTTCACCCACAAGCAGAAGAACCCCGCGCCCACCCAGGACGTGGTCGTGAACATGTCCGACCCGGAGTATCCGATGGTGTACGCGGTCTCGCGCACGGTGCCGTGAGCGCGCTCCGGAACCCGTTGTCAGACCCCGCCCGTACAGTCGGAGACAGTTGATCCGGCAGGGACGGGAGGTGACAGGACGCATGAGCGACGGCACGGCCACGGCACAGGCCCCCACGACAGGCCGCGCGTGGACCGAGGACACGGTCCCGGCGCGCCTCGCCTCCGTCTACCTCCCCGCCCCGCTCCCGCGCGAGGCCCGCATCGCCTTCTGGGACCCCGACGGCGACCCCCTGCCCGGCCAGGACGACACCGGCGAGCTGACCGTCGTACGACCGCACGGCACCGGAGTGCGCCGCCGCCAGGTGCCCGCGCTGACCCTGCCCCTCGCCGACGCCCTGCCCCTGCTGGTCCGTGCCCGGCACGATCCGGCCGCCCACCCGGCCACCGCCTGCTGGGGCGCCGCGGCGCTGCACGCGCTGCGCCTGGCCGCCCGCGGCCGCCTGCTGCCCGGCCTCACCCCGAGCGGGCACGACGCCTGGCGTGCCGGACCGCTGGAGCCCGACGACATCGCGCACCTGCGCGCGGTGGCCGCCGCCCTGCCGCCCGAGGGCCACGCCGTACCGCTGCCCGGACCCGGCCCGCTGACCCTGCCCGAGCCCGAGGCGCTGGTCCGCTCCTTCCTGGACGCCGTCGCCGACACCCTGCCCCGCACCCCGGCCGCCCCGCACACCAGCGGGCGCCCCTTCGCCGCCCGCGAACCCCAGTCGCTGCCCGGCGCCCACGACTGGGCGGCCGAGGTCGCCGCGGGCATGGACGCGGGGGTGCGCATCTCGCTGCGCCTGGACCTGTCCGGGTACAGCGTCTTCGACACCGGCGACGACGAGCGGGCGCGGTCCGCCGGCGCCGCCGTCGTCCAGGTCCACAGCCTCGCCGACCCCACCCTGGTGGCCGACGCGGCCACCGTGTGGGCCGGGGACGCCGACGCCTTCGGGCCCCGCGCGCACGTGGACGCCGCCCTCGCCGTCCGGCGCGCGGCGCGCGTCTGGGCGCCGCTGGACCGGCTCGCCGCGCAGGACGTGCCCGACGTGCTCGCCCTGACCGAGGAGGAGGTCACCGACCTGCTCGGCGTCGCGGCGGGCAGGCTCGCCGCCGCCGGGGTCGCCGTGCACTGGCCCCGCGACCTCGCGAGCGACCTCGCCGCCACCGCCGAGGTCCGCACCGCCCCCGGCTCCGCGACCGACGGCACCGGGTTCTTCGAGAGCGAGGAACTGCTCAGCTTCCGCTGGCAGCTCGCGCTCGGCGGCGACCCGCTCACCGAGGCTGAGATGGACACCCTCGCCGAGGCCCACCGCCCCGTCGTCCGGCTCCGCGACCGCTGGGTACTGGTCGACCCGGCCCTGGTCCGCAAGGCCCGCAAGCGCGAGCTGGGCCTGCTCGACCCCGTCGACGCGCTCGCCGTCGCCCTCACCGGCACCGCCGAGGTCGACGGGGAGAGCGTCGAAGCCGTCCCGACGGGGGCGCTGGCCGCCCTGCGCGACCGGCTCACGGCGGGCATCGCCCCGGCCGAGCCCCCCGCCGGTCTCGACGCGACCCTGCGCGACTACCAGTTGCGCGGGCTCGCCTGGCTGGACCTCATGACCTCCCTCGGCCTCGGCGGCTGTCTCGCCGACGACATGGGCCTCGGCAAGACGATCACCCTCATCGCCCTGCACCTCGAGCGCGCCCGCACCGAGCCGACCCTCGTGGTCTGCCCCGCCTCCCTGCTGGGCAACTGGCAGCGGGAGATCGAGCGGTTCGCGCCCGGCGTCCCCGTCCGCCGCTTCCACGGCGCCGACCGCACCCTCGACGGCGTCACCGGCGGCTTCGTCCTCACCACCTACGGCACCATGCGCTCCGCCGCCGCCCAGCTCGCCGAGCGGCCCTGGGGCATGGTCGTCGCCGACGAGGCCCAGCACGTGAAGAACCCGTACTCCGCCACCGCGAAGGCGCTGCGCACGATCAGGACCCCCGCGCGGGTGGCGCTCACCGGCACCCCGGTCGAGAACAACCTCTCCGAGCTATGGGCCCTGCTCGACTGGACCACCCCCGGCCTGCTCGGCCCCCTGAAGTCCTTCCGCGCCCGGCACGCGCGCGCGGTGGAGAACGGCGAGGACGCCGAGGCGGTGGAGCGGCTGGCCCGGCTGGTGCGGCCGTTCATGCTGCGCCGCAAGAAGTCCGACCCCGGCATCGTGCCCGAACTGCCGCCCAAGACCGAGACCGACCACCCCGTCCCGCTCAGCCGTGAACAGGCCGCGCTGTACGAGGCGGTGGTGCGCGAGTCGATGCTCGCCATCGAGGAAGCGGACGGCATCGCCCGCCGGGGCCTGGTCCTCAAGCTGCTCGGCGCCCTCAAGCAGATCTGCGACCACCCGGCGCTCTACCTCAAGGAGGAGCCGTCCCGCCCGGACCGGCTCTCCGCCCGCTCCGGCAAGCTCGCCCTGCTGGACGAGCTGCTGGACACCGTGCTCGCCGAGGACGGCTCGGTGCTGGTCTTCACCCAGTACGTCGGCATGGCCCGGCTCATCACCGCCCACCTCGCCGACCGCGCGATCCCCGTCGACCTCCTGCACGGAGGCACCCCGGTGCCCGAGCGGGAGCGGATGGTCGACCGCTTCCAGGCCGGCGAGATCCCCGTCCTGGTGCTCTCCCTCAAGGCGGCGGGCACCGGCCTGAACCTCACCCGCGCGGGACACGTCGTCCACTTCGACCGCTGGTGGAACCCCGCCGTCGAGGAACAGGCCACCGACCGCGCCTACCGGATCGGCCAGACCCAGCCCGTCCAGGTCCACCGCCTCGTCACCGAGGGCACCGTCGAGGACCGCATCGCCGAGATGCTCACCGCCAAGCGGGCCCTGGCCGACGCCGTCCTCGGCTCCGGCGAGGCCGCCCTGACCGAGCTGACCGACCGCGAACTGACCGACCTCGTGTCCCTGAGGAGGCCGGTGTGAGTTCCGGGGAGAGCAGTCCGGCGGAGGCAGCCCGAGAGGCGCTGCGCGCGGCTCGGGCGGGCGCCTCCGGCGGGGAACGCGGTGCGGAAGGGGCTGCGTCGTCCGGCACGGCGGCTGCGCCTGACGCGGCTCATGGAGACCGCGTGGGGGAGCTGGCCGAGGGAGGGTCCGCGCCGGCCGAAGCGCAAGAGGCTAAGCACCGGCCCGGCGGGGCGGCGCGTGCCGCGCTGCGGGGTGCTCCCGAGGCGGATGGCGTCGCGTCCCAGGAGGCCGCCGGAGCCGAGGCTCGGCCCGGTGAGGTCGCTCGGGCGGCTCTGCGGGCCGCTGTCGCGGCCCGGCGTGAGGGGGCGGAAGCGGACTTCGACTCGGATGCCGAGTCCGATGGCCTGCCCATGTCGGCCGACCCTCCGCCGACCACCGAGGAGCCCACCACGGCCGGCCCTCGCCCGGCCGACGTCGCCCGCGAGGCGCTCCGTGCCGCCCGGCGGGAAGCCGAGCGGCGCCCCCGTCGGACCACGCCACGTCCCGTACCCGCGCCCGCCGAGGGCTCCGGGCGCTCCGCCCATGCCCAAGTCGCCCGCGACATGCGGGCCTTCCTCAGCAACGCCTTCCGTATGCCCGAGTGGGCCGACGACCCCGAGGGCGCTGAAGCCCAGCCGCAGCACGACAGCCCCGAGCCCGTCGGCATGGCCGCCCTGCTGAAGGCCGCCCCGGCGATCCCGCGGGACCAGGACCGCACCCCGCCGGGCGAAGCCCCCACCACCCCGGAACCGGGCCCGGCCGCGGACCACCCCACGCCGGAGCCCCCCACCGAGCACGCGCCGACGCCCGCCTCCCCGGAGCCCGCCGAGCACGAGCGGATCCCTTCCCGGACCAGCACCGGCGCCCATCCGCACCCCGCACCCCCACACATCCCCTCCTCCATGGCCACCCCCCACCGCGACAACGAACTCCGCCGCACCTTCCCCCCGTTCACCCCCCGCCCCGAGGCGCACCACGAGTTCGCCACCACCTGGTGGGGTCAGGCATGGGTCGACGCGCTGGAGCACACCGCGCTGGACGTCAACCGGCTGGGCCGAGGGCGCGGTTACGCCGACGCGGGCAACGTCGACGCGATCACCGTGACACCGGGCCTCGTGCTGGCGTACGTACGGGGGAGCCGTCCACGGCCGTACCGGGTGCAGTTGCGGCTGCGGACGCTGGGTGACGAGGACTGGGAGCGCTTCCTGGAAGCGGCGGTGGACAGCCCCGCGGACATCGCCGCGCTGCTCGACAAGGAGCTGCCGCACACCCTGGCCGACTGCGGGGTCCCCCTGCTGCCCGGCCCCGGCGACCTCACCTCGCACTGCAGTTGCCCCGACTCCGGCCGCCCCTGCAAACACGCGGCCGCGCTCTGCTACCAGACGGCCCGCCTGCTGGACGCCGACCCGTTCGTGCTGCTTCTGCTGCGCGGCCGGGGCGAGCGGGACCTGCTGGACGCCCTCGCCCGGCGCAGCGCCGCCGACGCGGCCCGTGCCGCGCGGGAGCGGGGCCCGGCCGCGCTGCCCGGGGTGAGGGCCTCGGAGGCGCTCGCGGGGCGCCCGCTCCCGCCGCTGCCGGCACCGCTGCCCGCGCCCGTTCACCCCGAGGCGCCTCCGGCGTACCCGGCGGCGCCCGGCGGTCCCGACCCGTTCGCGCTGGACCAGTTGGCCACCGACGCGGCCGCCCGCGCGCACGCCCTGCTCACCACCGGCCGCGACCCGGTGGGCGGACTGACGCTGTGGCAGGACGCCGTGCGCCTCGCGGCCGCCCGGCCCGGCTCCGGCCTGACCGCCACCACCCGCAGCCTGTACGCCACCCTGGCCGCCGCCGTGCGGCGCACCCCCGCCGAGCTGGCCCGCGCGGTCGCCGCCTGGCGGCAGGGCGGCTTCGCCGGGCTGAGAGTGCTCGAGGAGCCCTGGGACCCGCCCGCGGGCCGCTTCGACCGCGCGCGCCCGCTGCTGCTCGCCGCCGACCTGCCCGCGTTCCGTCCCTGGCGCAACCACCTCACCCACCCGGCGGGCCACGCCCAACTCCGGCTGGGCCAGGACGGCTTGTGGTACGCGTACGAGTCGGAGCCCGGCCAGGAGGACTGGTGGCCCCGGGGTACCCCCGACCTCGACCCGGTCTCCGCCCTCACCACCTTGGACATACCGGACTCGCTCTGAGCGCCGAAGGCACGCCGTGAAGACCGTGTGAGAGTTCCCCGGGCTTTCCGGGGAGCCCCGAGCCGGTCACCGGGCCCCCCGGCCCGGCGAGGCCGTCCGGGCGGTTAGCGTGGTGCGGTGAGTGAGAAGAAGACCCCCACCCTTCAGTACCGGTTCGACGGCCCGGAAGACGCCCCCGTGCTCATCCTGGGCCCTTCCCTCGGCACGACCTGGCACATGTTCGACCGCCAGGTTCCGGAACTGGTCAAGCAGTGGCGGGTCCTGCGCTTCGATCTGCCGGGCCACGGCGGCGCCCCCGCCCACCCGGCCGGTTCGGTCGCGGAGCTGGCCACGCGCCTGCTGGCCACCCTGGACAGTCTCGGCGTGCAGCGCTTCGGCTACGCGGGCTGCGCCCTCGGCGGCGCCGTCGGCATCGAGCTGGCCCTGCGCCACCCCGAGCGCCTCGCCTCGCTCGCGCTGGTCGCCGCCTCGCCCCGGTTCGGCACCCCCGACGAGTTCCGTCAACGTGGCGTGATCGTACGCACGAACGGCCTCGACCCGATCGCGCGAAGCGCCCCCGACCGCTGGTTCACGCAAGGCTTCGCCGCCGCCCAGCCCGCGATCACCGAGTGGGCGGTGCAGATGGTGCGCACCACCGACCCCGGCTGCTACATCGCCGCCTGCGAGGCGCTCGCCGCCTTCGACGTGCGCCCGGAGCTGGGCCGTATCGGGGTGCCCGCGCTCGTGCTGGTCGGCTCCGAGGACCAGGTCACCGGCCCCGCCGAGGCCCGCACCCTGGTCGCCGGGATCCCGGACGCCCGGCTCGCGGTCGTACCCGGCGCCTCCCATCTGGTGCCCGTCGAGCAGCCCGCCGCGGTCACCGATCTCCTCGTCCGGCACTTCTCCACCGCCTGGCAGCAGACCTTCGACACCGGCCAGGCCGCACTCCCGGCCGCCGCCCCGGTCACGCAGGCCCCGGCCGCCCCGGCCCCCGTGGCGATGCCCACCCCTGCCCCCGTTCCCGTCGTGCCGCCGCGCACCGCGCCGGTCGCCGAGATCGCGACCGCCGCCGAGCCGCCGCAGCCGGTCGCGCCGCCGGACCGCTACGAGACGGGCCTGAAGATCCGCCGCGAGGTGCTGGGCGACGCGCACGTCGAGGGCGTCCTCGCGCGGGCCGACGAGTTCTCCGGCGACTTCGAGGAGCTCGTCACCCGCTACGCCTGGGGCGAGGTGTGGGACCGGCCGGGCCTGGACCGCAAGTCCCGTAGCTGCGTCACGCTCACCGCGCTGGTCGCGGGCGGCCACCTGGACGACCTGGCCGTCCACACCCGCGCCGCGCTCCGCAACGGACTCACCCCGCAGGAGATCAAGGAGGTGCTGCTCCAGGCCGCCGTCTACTGCGGCGTCCCGGCGGCGAACAGCGCCTTCCGGGTGGCCCAGCGGGTCATCCGCGAGGAGACCACGCCCGCCGAGTGAGTCCCCGGCCGCTGGACGCGGCACGATGGAAGCGACCGCAGCCGAACCGGCAGGACGGGGAGCCATGAAGTTCACCAAGAAGTCCCACTCCTGCGTCCGCCTGGAGAAGGACGGCCGGACGCTCGTCATCGACCCCGGCGGGTTCAGCGAGCCGGACGCGGCACTCGGCGCGGACGTCGTCCTCGTCACCCACGAACACCCGGACCACTTCGACGAGGGCCGGCTGCGCACCGCGCTGGAGGCGAACCCGGAAGCCGCGATCTGGACCCTCAGGTCGGTCGCCGACCAGCTCACGGCCGCGTTCCCCGGCCGGGTGCACACCGTCGGACACGGCGACAGCTTCACCGCCGCCGGCTTCGACGTGCAGGTCCACGGCGAGCTGCACGCCGTCATCCACCCGGACATCCCGCGCATCACCAACGTCGGCTACCTCGTCGACGGCGGCAAGGTCTTCCACCCCGGCGACGCCCTCACCGTCCCCGACCAGCCGGTGGAGACGCTGATGCTCCCGGTGATGGCCCCCTGGAACAAGATCTCCGAAGTGATCGAGTACGTCCGCGAGGTCAAGCCCCGGCGGGCCTACGACGTCCACGACGCCCTCCTCACCGACCTGGCCCGGCCGATCTACGACCGCCAGATCGGCGCCCTGGCCGACGCCGAGCACCTGCGCCTGGCACCGGGGGCCTCCGCCGAGCTGTGAGGCCCGTTGTCGGACCCGGCGGGTAGGTTGAGGGACATGCGTATCGCCACCTGGAACGTGAACTCGATCACCGCCCGCCTGCCGCGGCTGCTCGCCTGGCTGGAGAGCAGCGGCACCGACGTGCTCTGCCTCCAGGAGGCCAAGGTCGCCGAGGCGCAGTTCCCGGTCGAGGCCCTGCGCGAGCTGGGCTACGAGTCGGCGGTCCACGCCACCGGCCGGTGGAACGGCGTGGCGGTGCTCTCCCGCGTGGGGCTGGAGGACGTGGTCAAGGGCCTGCCCGGCGACCCCGGCTACGAGGGCGCCCAGGAGCCCCGCGCCGTGTCGGCCACCTGCGGCCCGGTCCGCGTCTGGTCGGTGTACGTCCCCAACGGCCGCGAGGTGGAGCACCCGCACTACGCGTACAAGCTCCAGTGGCTCGAGGCGCTGAAGACCGCCGTCGCCGGCGACGCGGCGGGCGGCCGCCCCTTCGCCGTCCTCGGTGACTACAACATCGCCCCGGCCGACGACGACGTGTACGACCGCGTCGCCTTCGAGGGCGCCACCCACGTCACCCCCGCCGAGCGCGCCGCGCTCGCCTCCCTGCGCGAGACCGGCCTGAGCGACGTGGTGCCCCGCCCGCTGAAGTACGCCCACCCGTACACGTACTGGGACTACCGCCAGCTCTGCTTCCCCAAGAACCGTGGCATGCGCATCGACCTGGTGTACGGCAACGGCCCGTTCGCCGGAGCCGTCAAGGACGCCTACGTCGACCGCGAGGAGCGCAAGGGCAAGGGCGCGTCCGATCACGCGCCGGTGGTGGTCGACCTCGACGTGTGATGCCAGGCTTGGCCCATGAACATCCCGTTCCTGGGCCACCGGCGCGGCAAGAGCGGTGACGCGGCGCTCCCGGCCGACCCCGAGGCCATCGCCGCCCTGCTCTCCGAGTGCGAGCTGCTGCGCTCCCAGGCGGCCCGGGCGGGCGTCCGCCTGGACGACACCCCGGCCTCCCTGGAGGCCCTCGACCAGCTCGTCCCCCGCTGGCGGGACGACCCCGAGGTGCTGCCCTGGCTCGGCAACGACGCCGGGCTCTACCTCGGCACCGTCGTCGTCCGCACCGTAACCGGCGCCTCCTGGCGCATCAGACGGGACGGAGAGCCCGTCCTGCGGCTCGCCTCCGGCCGGGAGGTGGAGGTCGCCGAGTCAGGCCGTCAGTGGGCCGCGAGCGGCCTTCCTGAACTGTCCCAGTCGTACGCGGAGATCGCCGAACCCTGACCCCCGCACATCCCCGCGCCGCACAACTGGGGCTTAAATACGGCTAATGCCACCAAGTGCGTGTCGTCCGCACGCTCCGGCACGGTCTGGATAGTTTCGGCCACTACGACTCGGCGAGAGTGAGTAGGGCTGCGGATGGCCGTCGATCCGTTGATCGAACTGCGTGACGTCAACAAACACTTCGGGGAGCTGCATGTCCTGCAGGACATCGACCTGACCGTCGGCAAGGGGGAGGTGGTCGTGGTCATCGGCCCCTCCGGGTCGGGCAAGTCGACGCTGTGCCGGGCCATCAACCGGCTGGAGACCATCGAGTCGGGCACGATCACGCTCGACGGCCGGCCGCTTCCCGAGGAGGGCCGGGCGCTCGCCAGGCTGCGGGCCGAAGTGGGCATGGTCTTCCAGTCGTTCAACCTCTTCGCCCACAAGACGGTCCTGGAGAACGTCTCCCTCGCGCAGACCAAGGTGCGCGGCCGCAAGAAGGCCGAGGCCGACCGCCGCTCCCGTGAACTCCTGGACAGGGTCGGCCTCTCGGCCCACGCGGACAAGTACCCCGCCCAGCTCTCCGGCGGCCAGCAGCAGCGCGTGGCCATCGCCCGCGCCCTCGCCATGGACCCCAAGGCGCTGCTCTTCGACGAGCCCACCTCCGCGCTCGACCCCGAGATGATCAACGAGGTGCTCGAGGTCATGCAGCAGCTCGCCCGCGAGGGCATGACCATGATCGTCGTCACCCACGAGATGGGCTTCGCCCGCTCCGCCGCCAACCGCGTCGTCTTCATGGCCGACGGCCGGATCGTGGAGGACCGCAGTCCCGAGGAGTTCTTCACCGCCCCGCGCAGCGAACGCGCCAAGGACTTCCTTTCCAAGATCCTCAAGCACTGACCGGGGGAGTGCGACCCATGTTCCGCCACACCCGCGCGCCCCGCGCCGTCGGCCTGCTCGCGCCCCTGCTGACCTCGCTCGTCCTGCTCGCCGCCGCCTGCGGCAAGGACGGCAGCCCGCCCACCAAGGGCCCCGCCCCCGACCAGCTCCCGCACTACTCGGTGGACCGAGACTTCAGCCTCCCCGGCTCCCCGACCTGGGCCCGCGCCAAGAAGCGCGGCCACTTCGTCGTGGGCGCCAAGGAGGACCAGCCCTACCTCGGCGAGAAGGACCCGGCGACCGGCCGGTACTCCGGCTTCGACATCGAGATCGCCAAGATGCTCTCCGCCTCCCTCGGTCTGCCCGGCGACTCCGTCCGCTTCCGCACGATCGCCTCCGCCAACCGCGAGACGGCCCTGCAGAACGGCCAGATCGACTACTACGTCGGCACCTACACCATCAACCCCAACCGCAAGAAGCTCGTCGGCTTCGCGGGCCCCTACTACATGGCCGGCCAGTCCCTGCTCGTCCGCAAGGACACCGACGACATCAACGGACCCGAGGACCTCGACGGCAAACGCGTCTGCTCGGCGGCCGGTTCGACCCCGTACCAGCGCATCAAGGACGAGTTCCCGAAGGCCGTCCTGGTCGCCTACGACACCTACTCGGTCTGCGTCGACAACCTCCTCACCTACCAGGTCGACGCGGTCACCACCGACGACGCCATCCTGATCGGCTACGCCGCCAAGGCCCCCGACGAACTCAAGGTCGTCGGCAAACCGTTCTCGAAGGAGCCGTACGGCATCGGCGTCCCGCGCAACGACAACGCCCTGCGCTTCGCGCTCGACGACGCCCTCGCCGCCCGCGAGAAGGACGGCGACTGGAAGAAGGCGTACGACGCCACGCTCGGCCTGTCCGGCGTGCCCGCACCGAAGCCCCCGCCGATCGACCGCTACCCGGCGAGCTGACGGAAGGACGCCATGAACGTACTGACAGACAACTTCGCCGTCTACGCCGAGGGATTCCTCGGCACGGTCGAACTGACCGTCTACGCCTCCCTGCTGGCCCTCGCGCTCGGCTTCCTGATGGCGTCCTTCCGGGTCGCGCCCGTGGCCTCGCTGCGCGTCTTCGGCACGGTGTGGGTGACCGTGCTGCGCAACACCCCGCTCACCCTGCTGTTCTTCGCGGTGCTGCTCGGGCTGCCCCGGTTCGGACTCGTCCTGCCCTTCCAGGCGTTCGCCGTCCTCGCGCTCGGCTGCTACACCTCCGCGTTCATCTGCGAGGCGCTTCGCTCCGGCATCAACACCGTGCCCAGGGGCCAGGGCGAGGCCGCCCGCAGCCTCGGCATGACCTTCTCGCAGACGCTCAGCGTGGTCGTCCTCCCGCAGGCGTTCCGCTCGGTGATCCCGCCCGTCGGCTCCACCCTGATCGCGCTGGCCAAGAACTCCGCCATCGCCGGCGCCTTCAGCGTCACCGAACTGCTGGGCACCTACAAGACGTTGAGCGAACTGGGCTACAACATCATCTGGACCTTCTTCTGGATCGCCGTCGGCTACCTGATCATCACGCTCGCCATCAGCGCCCTGTTCAACCTGCTGGAACGCAAGTGGGGAGTGGCCCGATGACCGCCGAGACCACCGCGCTCTACGACGTCCCCGGCCCCGGCACCCGCCGACGCCACGCGCTGTACGCGGCGCTGTCCACCGCCGTCCTGCTGGGCCTGGTCGCCTGGCTCCTCTACCTCCTCTTCTCCACCGGCCAGTTCACCGCCACCAAGTGGATGCCGTTCGAGTACAAGGGCATCCAGGAACTGCTGCTGCGCGGGCTCGGCAACACCCTCAAGGCGTTCGGCATGGCCGCCGTGCTCTCCCTCGCCCTCGGCGGAGTGCTGGCCGCCGGACGCCTCTCCGACCACGCGCCGGTGCGCTGGCTGGCGACGCTCCTCGTGGAGTTCTTCCGGGCGATGCCCGTCCTGGTGATGATCTTCTTCATCTTCGTGGCGCTCAAGGTGCAGCCGCTGCCCGCCCTCGTCGCCGGACTGACCCTCTACAACGGCTCGGTGCTCGCCGAGGTCTTCCGCTCCGGGGTGAACTCCGTGGAACGTGGTCAGGGCGAGGCCGCGTTCGCTCTCGGCATGAGGAAAACCCAGGTCATGTCCTACGTCCTCGTACCGCAGGCCGTACGCGCCATGTTGCCTGCGATCATCAGCCAGTTGGTCGTCGCGCTGAAGGACACCTCGCTGGGCTTCCTCATCACCTACGAGGAGTTCCTCCATGCCGGGAAGCTCATCGCCTCGAACCTCGACTACGATTTGCCGTTCATCCCCGTGGTGATGGTGATCTCGCCGATCTACATCGGGATGTGCATGCTGCTCTCGTGGTTCGCCGTCTGGGTGTCC
Organism: Streptomyces seoulensis; assembly: GCF_022846655.1. Taxonomy (NCBI): domain Bacteria; kingdom Bacillati; phylum Actinomycetota; class Actinomycetes; order Kitasatosporales; family Streptomycetaceae; genus Streptomyces; species Streptomyces seoulensis. The sequence goes on along the minus strand of NZ_AP025667.1, from coordinate 4,406,919 downwards.
CGCCGGGAGCAGCGCAGTCCCAAGACCGAGGCCGTGGCTGTCGCCGCGCCCGGCCCTGGGGCGCCGCTGCCGGGTGGGGAGCCACCCACGGCTCCGAAGCCGTGACGAAGGCGGCGGTTCACACGGGCCATGCTCGTCCGGCGGCGGCCGGAGATCACTGCTCGCGCAGGGGGACCGACACGTACGACGGGTCGTTCCCGGGCGAGGAGAAGGTCAGCCGCGCGCCGGACGGGTTGTGCTCGATGTAGAGCGGATCGACCGTGTCGGCCACCAGGGCCAGCCGGTGCCCGGCCGGGACGTCGTAGGCCGTGGAGAACAGGTCCAGATCCACCCCGAACGGCTCGCCCGGGGTGCGGCCGTGCCAGGTCAGGGGCGCGTGGGTGACCAGCTTGCCGATGCCGAGCGGGCCCACGTCGTAGAGGTAGGCCACGAAGGTGCCGCTCTCGGCGGTCGGCGTGAGCGTGGTGTGCAGCCTGGCGGTGCCGCGTACCCGCTGGGGGGCCGCGTACCGCTCCGACTGCCAGACGGCCGCCCAGCGGCGCGGGAGCAGCGGGACGGAGGCCATCGGGGGCAGCTTGGTGACCTGGTCCAGGAGGCCGGAGAGCAGGACGATCCCGCCGTCCGCCCCGGAGTCGACGTTGGCGTGGATGGTGGTGCTGCCCGCCAGCGCGATCTTGCGGTCGGTGGCGGCGACCGACTTCCAGTCCGGGTAGCCCTCGTAACCTCCGCCGCCGCGGGAGCGGAGCTGGACCGGCTGCTCGCGGTCGACGCCGTTGTCCACGCCCCGCAGATAGTGGTCGAACCAGCGGCCGGTGTCCTGCCACACGTCGTTGGGCAGCCCGAACAGGCCGGTCAGCTCGGGGGTGGCGTGGTCGCCGGGGCGCAACTGGAGGCGCTTGGGGCCGCTCAGCTTCTCGTAGAAGCTCGCGTACTGGTTGGCCGGGAAGACCGAGTCGCTCCAGGCGTTGGCGAGCATGACGGCGGGCTTGTTGGCGTTCAGCCGGTCCAGGTAGGTCAGGGGGGAACGCCGCTCGCCCCAGTCGATCAGGCTCTGCTCGTCGGCGAGGTCGGAGGCGTAGAAGCTGTCGAAGATCTTCCGCAGTTCGGCGCTCTCACGGCCGGTGACGAGGCCCGCGCCGTCCAGCAGGGCGCCCGCCTGGACGTGCTGGGTGCGGCCGGAGTAGATCGAGCCGATCAGGTCGGCCCAGCCGCTGAGCGCCGCCACGGCCCTGATCCGCTTGTCGTGGGCGGCGGCGAGGAGGCTGATGCCCGCGCCGTAGGAGACGCCCGCCATGCCGATACGGTCCGGGTCGGAGGGGGTGTTCGCCAGCGCCCAGTCGATCACCTTGGAGGCGTCCGCGAGGTCGGGCGGCCCGGCCACCTCGATCTCGCCGCCGGACTGCCAGAAGCCGCGCACGTTGTAGGTGAGGACCACATAGCCGGAGTCGGCGAGCTTGCGGGCCTGGGCGAGGTACTCGACCTGCGGCAGGCCCCAGCTCGTCGGCAGCACCAGGAGCGGATGGCTCCCCGCGCCGGCCGGGGTGACGACGTTCGCCTTCAGTACGGTCCCCCCGTCTCCGGGGATGTCCACGAACCGTACGGCGGGGGCCGCCTGGGCGACGGGAGCCAGTCCGACGACCGCGCCGGCGACCAGCGCCGCCGAGAGGGCGCCGACGGCGCAGGTGCGCAGGGGTTTGCGGGTGGGGGCCATGGTCACTCCTGACGCGTGCCAGTGCGAAAGTGACCCGACAGTAGTGGGTTGTTCTTACCTCAAGTAACCCGTGGGTAAGTTACGTACGGGTAACAATTGTTGAAGAGTGTTGCGCCCTAGGAGGCGGGTGCCGCCGCTGCCGGTGTCTCCTCGGTCTCCTGGAACGGCGCCTGCGCCGCCCGCGTGACATCGGCGACCAGTTCCACCAGGTCGGGGCCGTACGCCTGGGAGTTGACCACCTTCAGCAGCAGCACGAACGATCCCGAGCCGTGCTTGCGGGCCAACCGCTCGTGGTTGCGGGCCAGATAGCGGGTCGCGGCCTGATTGGTGATCGCCCGCTGCCCGCAGAACAGGAACACCGGCCGCGTCTGCCGCCCCGCCGAGACCTTCGCCAGCAGCACGTACTCGGTCGTGCCGGGCTCCATCCGGTAGGTCTCCCCGCCGATCCGGAACGCGCCCCGGTTCGGCCCCTTCTCCTTCTCGGTGTTCATCCGCACCCCCGGCAGCATCGCCGACATGTGCGCCAGCATGCGCCGGTTGGACGCCGGGCCGCCCACACAGAACTCGGTGCGCTCGCCGAACCCCTGGTGCGGCACGTCCTGCGTCACCAACTGCAGGTGCGCCCCGCAGTCCTTGATCAGCGCGGACAGCTCCAGCAGCGCGAACACATCGAAGCGGTGCACCGCCGGTTCGGTGGCGGCCGGGTCCCGGTTCACCACGAACAGCGACTCCGAGTTGTCCGGCAACCCGAAGAACCCCTGCTTCCGCCGCAGCTTCCGCCGCCACAGATAGGTACGAGCCACCCAACCCAGCGCGGCACTGACCCCCGCGGCTATGACCCCTAGGACGATGTTGCGCACGTCGTCGTTCATGCGGGGGGATGCTAGCGGGTCCATGAGTACGGAGAGCGGGCGCGGGCCCCGTAAACCCGGTGGCCGCCGCGCGGGCCACTCCGCGATGCTGGGCGCGTGATCGAGCTGGATGCCGCGGTGCGGATCGTCGAGGAGGAGCTGGAACGCGAGTACCGGCGGAAGTCGGCGCTGGGGAGGCAGCCGCCGAACCTGGTCGTCTCACGGGCCGTGCGGCATGAACTGGCGTGGATCGTCTCCGTGGCGACCGCGGAGTACCTGCGGACCCGTGACCCTGCTCTCCTGTTGGTCGGGGCAGGCCCGTACCTGGTCGACCGCATGGACGGCGGGCTGCACTCGGTCGGTGCCGTCTCCTGGGCCTCGGGGGCGTGGGAGACCGACTACCGGGTGCGCATCCGGGGAGAGGTCGTGCGGACCGCCGTGGACGAGCTGCACGACGAGGTCCGGGCCGCCGTCGCGGAGAAGGGGCGGCTGCCCGCCATGCGTCTGCTGCGGCAGCGGGTGCCCGTGCTGGCGCTCTCCCAGGCTGCCGCGTACGTGACCGGGCTGGGCGAGGGCGCGGCTCCGGCGGGGCTCGTGGCCGTCGTCACGCGGGAACTGGTGCCGCCCGTCGACCCGGTGATGGCCGTCGACACCATCCGGGCCGGCTGAGTCCGCGTGCGGGGGCCCGGGCCGCGAGGCATACTGTCGAGGGCCTCGGGAATCTGGTTACGCTGCGCGGACGGTGTTCTCGGGAGGTTCGGATGGGTCGTCCTGGTACGCGGAAGCTGACGGTGCTGGCGGTGTCGGTCGCCGTCGTGTCGTCCATGGGTGCGGCGGCTCCACCGGCCGCGCCGGGCGGGCCCGGCGGGAAGGTGCCCGTGGCGGTCGGCTACGGGGGCGCGGTCTCCAGCGTCGACGCCGACGCCAGTGCGGCGGGCATCGAGGTGCTGCGCAACGGCGGCAACGCGGTCGACGCGGCCGTGGCCACCGCGGCCGCGCTGGGCGTCACGGAACCGTACTCGGCGGGCGTCGGCGGGGGCGGCTACTTCGTCTACTACGACGCCAAGTCCCGCACCGTGCACACCATCGACGGCCGCGAGACCGCCCCGCTGAGCGCCGGGTCCGACCTGTTCCTGGAGAACGGCAAGCCGCTCGCCTTCGCGGACGCCGTCACCAGCGGACTGAGCGTCGGCACTCCGGGCACCCCGGCCACCTGGCAGACGGCACTGCGCAGTTGGGGCACCAGCAGCCTCGCCAAGGTGCTGCGGCCGGCCGAGCGGATCGCCCGCGACGGCTTCACCGTGGACGACACCTTCCGCTCCCAGACCGCCTCCAACGAGACCCGTTTCCGCTACTTCCCGGACACCGCCCGGCTGTTCCTGCCCGGCGGCAAGCTGCCCGTCGTCGGCTCGACCCTCAAGAACCCTGATCTGGCGAAGACCTACCAGGAGTTGGGGCGCAAGGGCGCCGACGCGATCTACCAGGGCGAGCTCGGCCGGGACATCCTCACCACCGTCAACAAGCCCCCGGTCGACCCCGCCTCCGGCTGGAACGCCCGCCCCGGCAAGCTGACCGCCAAGGACCTGTCGAGCTACCGCGCGAAACTCCAGCGGCCCACCGACACCTCGTACCGCGGCCTGAAGGTGTACTCCATCGCGCCCTCCTCCTCCGGCGGCACCACGGTGGGCGAGGCCCTCAACATCCTGGAGAAGAGCGACCTCTCCAAGGCGAGCGAGACCCAGTACCTCCACCGGTACATCGAGGCGAGCCGGATCGCGTTCGCCGACCGGGGCCGCTGGGTCGGCGACCCCGCCTTCGAGGACGTACCCACGAAGCAACTGCTGTCGCAGCGGTTCGCCGACTCGCGGGCCTGCCTGATCAAGCCGGACGCCGTCCTCACCAGCCCGCTCGCCCCCGGCGACCCGCGCCACCCCGCCGCCTGCGCCACCAAGGGCAAGGCCGCGCCGACCACGTACGAGGGCGAGAACACCACCCACCTCACCGTCTCCGACAAGTGGGGCAACGTCGTCGCCTACACCCTCACCATCGAGCAGACCGGCGGCAGCGGCATCACCGTGCCCGGCCGGGGCTTCCTGCTCAACAACGAGCTGACCGACTTCTCCTTCGCCCCGGCCAGCCCCGCGGTCCACGACCCCAACCTGCCCGGACCCGGCAAGCGCCCCCGCTCCTCCATCTCGCCGACCATCGTCCTCGACCGGCACGACCGGCCCGTGGTGGCGCTCGGTTCGCCCGGCGGCGCCACCATCATCACCACCGTGCTCCAGACCCTGACCGGGTTCCTCGACCGGGGTCTGCCGCTGGTGGACGCCATCGCCGCACCCCGCGCCAGCCAGCGCAACGCCGCCCAGACCGAGCTGGAACCCGCCCTGTACGACAGCGCGTTGCGCGAGCGGCTGGAACAGCTCGGGCACAGCTTCAAGCTCAACCCGGAGATCGGCGCCGCGACCGGCGTACAGCGGCTGCCGGACGGGAAGTGGCTGGCCGCCGCCGAGACGACCCGGCGCGGCGGCGGCTCCGCCATGGTCGTGAAATCGACGGGCTGACGGGCTGACCGGAGGGAGCCTCAGGCGCCCTCGCGCTGCGCCTCGGCCGGCTGGGCCTCCTGGCCCCGGACCCGGAAGTCCAGCCGCCCGTCGGCCACATCGACGGTCACCTCGCCGCCCTCGGCCACCGTGCCGTTCAGCAGCAGCCGGGACAACTGGTTGTCCACCTCGCGCTGGATGGTGCGGCGCAGCGGACGCGCACCGTACTCCGGCTGGTGGCCGCGCTCGGCCAGCCAGTCCACGGCCGCCTCGGTGAACTCCACCGCCACGCCCTGGGCGTTGCTCAGTTCGCGCGTGCCGTTCAGCAACAGGTCGGTGATCCGGCGCAGTTGCTCGGGCGTGAGCTGGCGGAACACCACGATCTCGTCGATCCGGTTGAGGAACTCCGGCCGGAAGTGCTCCCGCAGCGGCCGCAGGATCTGCTCCCGCCGCGCCTCCTCGTCCGCGTCCGCGCCGCCCGGCCCGAAGCCGATCCCGGCACCGCGCCGGGTGATGACGTCCGAGCCCAGGTTGCTGGTCATCACGATCACGGTGTTGGTGAAGTCCACCGTCCGCCCCTGGGCGTCGGTCAGCCGGCCGTCGTCCAGCACCTGGAGCAGGATGTTGAACACGTCCGGGTGCGCCTTCTCCACCTCGTCCAGCAACAGCAGCGAGTACGGATGCCTGCGCACCACCTCGGTGAGCTGGCCCGCCTCCTCGTGACCGACGTAACCGGGCGGTGCCCCGACCAGCCGGGAGACGGTGTGCCGCTCCTGGTACTCGCTCATGTCGAGCCGCACCATGCGGTCCTCGCTGCCGAACAGCGACTCCGCAAGCGCCCGGGCCAGTTCGGTCTTGCCGACACCGGTCGGACCGAGGAACAGGAAGCTGCCGATCGGCCGGTCCGGGCTCGACAGCCCGGCGCGGGAACGCAGCACGGCGTCGGCGACCACGTTCACCGCCTCGTCCTGGCCGACGACCCGCTGGTGCAGATGCTCGTCCAGGCCGAGCAGCCGCTCCTTCTCCTCCTGGGTCAGCCGGCTCACCGGGACCCCGGTCTGCCGGGACACGACCTCGGCGATGGCCTCCGCCGTCACCTCGAGGTTCTGCCCCTCGACGGCCTCCCCGTCGTCGGCCGCCTCCGAGATCCGCCGCTGGAGATCGGCGATCCGGTCCCGCAACTGCGTGGCCTGCTCGTACTGTTCGTCCGCCACCGCCTGGTCCTTGTCCCGGACCAACTGCTCGGCCTCGCGCTCCATCGCGCGCACGTCCGCGCCCTTGGTCCGGGCGCCGAGCCGTACCCGCGCGCCCGCCTGGTCGATCAGGTCGATCGCCTTGTCCGGCAGCCGGCGGTCGGTGAGGTACCGGTCGGACAGCTCCACGGCGGCCGCGAGCGCCTCGTCCGAGTAGCGGACCTGGTGGTGGGCCTCGTAGCGGTCGCGCAGCCCGCGCAGGATCTCCAGCGCGTCCTCGACGGTCGGCTCCGGCACCTGGATCGGCTGGAACCTGCGGGCCAGCGCCGCGTCCTTCTCGATCCGCCGGAACTCCTCCAGCGTGGTCGCGCCGACGATGTGCAGCTCACCCCGGGCCAGGGCGGGCTTGAGGATGTTGCCCGCGTCCATCGCGCCGCCCTCGCCGCCGGTGCCCGCCCCGACGACGGTGTGCAGCTCGTCGATGAACACGACCAGCTTGTCCGAGTTGGCGCGGATCTCCTGCACGATGTTGTTCAGGCGCTCCTCGAAGTCGCCCCGGTAGCGGGTCCCGGCCACCACCGAGGTCAGGTCGAGCGCCACCACCCGGCGCTCCTCCAGGCCCTCGGGCACGTCGCCGTCCGCGATGCGCTGCGCCAGCCCCTCGACCACCGCCGTCTTGCCGACGCCCGCGTCACCGATCAGCACCGGGTTGTTCTTGCCGCGCCGGGACAGCACCTCGATGGTCTGCTCGATCTCCTTCTCCCTGCCGATGACCGGGTCGATACGGCCCTCGCGGGCCAGCTCGGTCAGATCGCGCCCGTACTTGTCCAGCGTCGGCGTGGAGGTCGGCCGGGGGCGGTCCTGGCGGCCCTGCGCGGTGTCCTGGGCCTCGGGCGGCACCGGGCCGCCCCGGAACCTGGCCGCGTGCAGGATGTGCCCGGCGGCCGAGTCGGGGTTCATCGCGAGGGCGCTCAGCACGTGCTCGGGGCCGATGTACCCGGCGCCGCTGGCCCGGGCCATCTCGTGCGCCTCCATCAGTGCCCGCTTGACGGCCGGGGTCAGGGAGAGTGCGGTCGGCGGCACCTTGCCCGGCTGGTGCTGCACGGGGCCGGCGCGGCCGTCGATCTCGGTGGCCATCGAGTCCGGGTTCGCCCCGGACCGGCTGAGCAGACTGCGGGTGGGCTCGCTGGACAGTGCCGCGCGCAGCAGGTGCTGGGTGTCGAGATCCCGGCTGCCGTGCTCGGCGGCGTACTGCGCGGCCCCCTTGACCAGCTCGCGCGCGGGCTGGCTCAGCAGGCGGCCGATGTCGATCTGGCGGGGGCCGCCGGGCTGGCCCTGGCCCCCGGTGCCGCCGAAGAAACGGGAGAAGAACTCCCCGAAGGGGTCGCCCTCCGGGCCGATGTAGCCGCTGGTCATCGTTTCCGTCCTTCGCAGACGACGTGCGGAACGGCCGGGTAACCCGGATCGGCCGCTCTTGCCACGATGGCACGAGGCGGGGTGAAGGGCACCCGCAGGCTTCGGCGGGGGACCGGACGGCCGAGCTGGCGGGTGTTCCGGGCTCTTCAGGGGGTGTCTCGTCGATCACTCCGGGCTCGCGGCGTCCTGACCCGGCCTGATCGACAAGACGTCCCCTAGGGGCTCCAGTGGATGAACGCCCTGGTCGGCGGCGGGTCCCTCACCCGCGGGGACCGTTGCCCCCGACCCCGCTAGGGGGCCGGGATCAGGGGCGGCTCCGGGAGATTCCGGTGCCGCGGTGTCCGCCGGAAGCCGAGCATGGAGTCATGACACGTCCGGGCAGCCGCAACTGGAGGCACCTTCTCGCGCCCACGGTCTGGGCAGCCATCGCCCTGGCCGTGAACGCGGCCTTGTGGGCGCCCATGGACACCGATCCGGAACTCAGCCCGCTCTCGCTGACCGTCAGCGACTTCGCCGCACTGGACCGGGGCGGCCCGATAGAGACCGGCATGGCCCTGCTGGGCGTGGCCTCGCTGCTGTTGCTGGCGGGGATGGCACGGGCGCTGCCGGTACGCGGGCTGCCCTCGGTGCTGCTGGCGGTCTGGGGGCTCGGTCTGGTCGTCGCCGCCGTGGTGCCCACCGACGCGCTGACCACCGACCTGAGCGGGTCGGCGTACGTCCACCGGTACGCCTCGGTCACCGCGTTCGTGGCACTGCCCGCCGCCGCTCTCCTCCTGGCCCGCCGCCTCGGCCCCGGCGAGCGCCGGGCCCGGTCCATACGCGTGCTGGGGTGGGCCGCGCTGGCCGGGGCCGCGGTGATGGCCTGCTCGGCGAACCTGGGCGACCGGGAGTTGATCGGCCTGGCCGAACGGGCCCTGCTCGGCTGCGAGATGGTCCTGCTCGGGGTGCTCGCCCTGTACGCGCGGGCGCCGCGTGCCGCTGGGCCGGTGCTGCCGGTGATGCCGGGGCGGCGGGAGGCACCCGAGGGGGAGCGCCTGGCCACGCGCGGCCGTGCGGGCAAGCGATGAGCGTTACGACGCCGTGCCCTGCCGTGCCGTCTCGCGTGCCGTCTCGCGTGCCGTGAGGATGCGCGGTCCCGCGTCCGTGATGGCCACCGTGTGCTCCACGTGCGCCGCGCGGGAGGCGTCGTTCGTGCGCAGGGTCCAGCCGTCGAGGTCGGGGTGGTAGTCGTCCTTGCCGCCGGCGATCAGCATCGGCTCGATCGCCAGGACCATCCCGTGGCGCAGCGGCATGCCCCGGCCGGGACGGCCCTCGTTCGGCACCCCGGGGTCCTCGTGCATCTTGCGTCCGATGCCGTGGCCGCCGAAGTCGGCGGGGATGCCGTATCCGGCCGCACGGCACACCGTGCCGATGGCGTGGGCGATGTCGCCGATGCGGTTGCCGACGACGGCCGCCCCGATCCCGGCCGCCAGTGCCCGCTCGGCCGTGTCGATCAGGGTCAGGTCCTCGTCGCGGGGGCGTCCGACCACGAAGCTGATCGCCGAGTCGCCGGCCCAGCCGTCCAGCAGCGCGCCGCAGTCCACGGAGAGGAGGTCGCCGTCGCGCAGGCGGTAGTCGCTCGGGATGCCGTGCACGATCGCGTCGTTCACCGAGGCGCAGATCACCGCCGGGAAGGGGGTCGGGGCGAAGGAGGGCCGGTACCCGAGGAAGGGCGAGGTCGCCCCGGCCTCGCGCAGCACCTCGCGTGCCACCTCGTCCAGTTCCCGCAGGCTCACGCCCACGTCGGCCGCGTCCCGTACCGCCGTCAGGGCACGCCCGACGACCTGGCCCGACGCGTACATGGCCTCGATGGAGGCGTCCGTCTTGAGTTCAACCATGCCAATTACTATACCGGTATTAGAATGGTGTCATGGTGCGCACCCCCCTGACCCCCGAAGAGCGCGAGCGCGGCGAACAGCTCGGCCGGCTGCTGCGCGAGGCGCGCGGCGCGCGGAGCATGACCGCGGTCGCCGCGGTCGCCGGCATCTCCGCCGAGACCCTCCGCAAGATCGAGACCGGCCGGGCACCGACCCCCGCGTTCTTCACCGTGGCGGCGCTGGCGCGGGCGCTCGGGCTCTCCATGGACGAACTGGTCGTCCGGTGCGCCCTGGTGCCCGTCTGAGCGGCGCCTCGTCGCGTTCCGCAAACCGTGCGTAGCAGGCCCGTAACACGCCTGGTGTTGCCTGGCTCCCGCAGTGCTGGCAATCGAGCGGGGGCCGGTCGATGGCGGAACAACTCGCGGCGGGGTCGGGGGAGTTCGGGTACTACCTGGACGGCCTCCTGGCCCGCTTGGACCAGGGCGCGGGCTGGTGCGGGGCCTTCTGGCAGCGCGACCCGGACGGTATGCGCGCCTGCCGCGAGGGGCGCGAGGTGCCTCCGTGGGACGTGGTGGACGCCCTGCTGCGCGACCTGGCGGCGACGTACGGCACGGAACCGGCCCTCGCCGAACGGGAGCGAGCCCGCATCCTGCACGCGGGCGCCCTCACCGCGTACGACGCCCGCCCCGGCGCCCACGACATCCTGACCCGCCGCCTGCACGGCACGCTCCGCGAGCGCCACGACGCCGGTGAGCGCGAGGCCGCCCTGACGCACCGTCTCACCGAGGCGCGGACGGAGGTCGAGGCGGAGTCCCTCCGTGTCGACCTTGCCTGGGCCCGGGACGACCGCCACCGGGCCACGGCCCGCTGCGCGGAACTCCGGGACCGGCTGGCCCGCATCCCCACCGCCCGCCCTGGCCCGTACCCCCCTGTCCAGGCGGCGCCCGCCCCGGATGCCGCTGGAGCCCCGTCCGGCCCGCTCCGCGCGAGCGCCGGCCGTCCGGACGCCGCCGCTGTCGCCATGGGTGGCGGTCCGGTCGCACCTGACTCCGCCCTCGTCGGTCCGGCAGCTCCCGGCGGCGAGGGTCACGCGTCTCCCTTAACTCCCGCCCCCGCCAGACCCCGCAAGCGCCGCCGAGGCAGCGCCCGTTTCGCCGGGCTGGACGAGGACACCCCCGCCCCGCTCGTCCTCCCCGGAGCCCCCGCCCCGCAGGACGACCCCGACCTCACCCCCCGAGGCGCCCGCTTCGCCGGAGCGGAGGCGGAGGAGACGCCGGGCGGTGACCGGACGGAACCCGTACCCGATGCCGACGATCACCGTGCCGTGGCCCACGCCGTCGCGCAGCTCGCAGCACTCCGCGCCGGGGGCCGCAGCGGTGAGGCGCACATACTCCTGGCGGAAGCCGCCCGCTGGCCCGCCGTACGTCTCCCGCTCCTGGCGGACGCCCTCACCCGCGCCGGCCGGGACGCGGACTGGGCCACCCTGCGATGGGAGGCGGCCGCGCTGCCGGCGGGGCAACTGGTCGAAGCGGCAGCCGCGTTGGAATCGGCGGGCCGGGCCGGCGAAGGCGACCGCCTGCTGCGGGAGGGCGCCGCCCGCCCACCGGAGGAGACCGGCGCGGCGGTCGCACGACTCGATGCCGAGGGCCGTACCCGCGATGCCCGGACCCTCCTGGACGCCTGTGTCCGTGCCCGCACCCCCGAGGACGCGGCCCGCACCGCCGCCGCGGCCCCCGGACGGATCGCCCCCCTCCTCCTGCAAGCCGCCCGCCACGTCTCCGAGGAACACCACCGGGACCTCCTGCACGCCCTCCGGGTCGCCGGGATCACCCACTGACCGGCCCCCGCTCACCCGCAGGGGTGTGAAACGGGATCGAATCAGCGGGTTGGCGACGATGGTCTTGGCAAGGGCGTCCAAGAGGCTTACTTTCGTCCCTCTACGGCCCGTTTCTACGGGCGTAGAGGCTCGGACGCCGCGTCGAAGGAGCAGCTCATGGCCAACGTCGTACGTGCCGCACTGGTTCAGGCCACCTGGACCGGCGACACCGAGTCCATGATCGACAAGCATGAGGAGTACGCCCGCGAGGCGGCGGCCCAGGGCGCGAAGATCATCGGGTTCCAGGAAGTCTTCAACGCCCCCTACTTCTGCCAGGTGCAGGAGCCAGAGCACTACCGCTGGGCGGAACCGGTGCCGGACGGGCCGACCGTGAGCCGGATGCGGGACCTGGCGGCCGAGACCGGCATGGTGATCATCGCCCCGGTCTTCGAGGTCGACGGCTCCGGTTTCTACTACAACACCGCCGCCGTGATCGACGCGGACGGCAGCTACCTGGGCAAGTACCGCAAGCACCACATCCCCCAGGTCAAGGGCTTCTGGGAGAAGTACTACTTCAAACCCGGAAACCTCGGCTGGCCCGTCTTCGACACGGCGGTCGGCAAGGTCGGCGTCTACATCTGCTACGACCGCCACTTCCCCGAGGGCTGGCGCCAACTGGGACTCAACGGAGCCCAGTTGGTCTACAACCCGTCAGCGACCCACCGCGGTCTCTCCTCCCACCTCTGGCAGTTGGAGCAGCCCGCCGCGGCCGTCGCCAACGAGTACTTCGTCGCCGCCATCAACCGCGTCGGCCAGGAGGAGTACGGCGACAACGACTTCTACGGCACCTCGTACTTCGTCGACCCGCGCGGCCGCTTCGTCGGCGAGGTCGCCGACGACAAGGCCGAGGAACTCGTCGTACGCGACCTGGACTTCGACCTCATCGACGAGGTCCGGCAGCAGTGGGCGTTCTACCGCGACCGCCGCCCCGACACCTACGAGGGGCTGGTGAACCCGTGAACGACCTGTACGCCCGCCACCGTGGTGTCATGCCCGACTGGCTCGCCCTCTACTACGACCGGCCGCTGGAGATCACCCACGGCGAGGGCCGCCACGTCTGGGACGCCGAGGGAAACCGCTACCTGGACTTCTTCGGCGGCATCCTCACCACCATGACCGCGCACGCCCTGCCCGAGGTCACCAAGGCGGTCAGCGAGCAGGCCGGCCGCATCATCCACTCCTCGACCCTCTACCTCAACCGCCCGATGGTCGAACTGGCCGAGCGCGTGGCCATGTTGAGCGGAATCCCGGACGCGCGGGTCTTCTTCACCACCTCCGGCACCGAGGCCAACGACACGGCGATGCTGCTCGCCACCACCTACCGCCAGGGCAACACCGTCCTGGCGATGCGCAACAGCTACCACGGCCGTTCCTTCGGCGCGGTCGGCATGACCGGCAACCGCGCCTGGTCCCCGACCACCCTGTCCCCGCTCCAGACCCTCTACGTGCACGGCGGCGTCCGCAGCCGGGGCCCGTACGCGGACCTCGACGACCGCGCGTTCATCGACGCCTGCGTGGCCGACCTGCGCGACCTCCTCGGCCAGACCCGGCCCCCGGTCGCGCTGATCGCCGAACCCATCCAGGGCGTCGGCGGCTTCACCTCCCCGCCGGACGGCCTGTACGCCGCCTTCCGCGAGGTGCTGGACGAGCACGGCATCCTCTGGATCTCCGACGAGGTCCAGACCGGCTGGGGCCGCACCGGCGAGCATTTCTGGGGCTGGCAGGCACACGGCCGGAGCGGCCCGCCGGACATCGTCACCTTCGCCAAGGGCATCGGCAACGGCATGTCCATCGGCGGGGTGATCGCCCGCTCCGAGATCATGAACTGCATCGACGCCAACAGCATCTCCACCTTCGGCGGCACCCAGATCACCATGACCGCCGGTCTCGCCAACCTCGCCTACCACCTCGAACACGACCTCCAGGGCAACGCCCGCCGGGTCGGCGGCCTGCTCATCGAGCTGCTGCGCGCCGTCACCGCCGGACTGCCCGGCGTCCGCGAGGTGCGCGGCCGGGGCCTGATGATCGGCGTCGAACTGGTGAAGCCGGGCACCGACCAGGCCGATCCGGCCGCAGCGGCCGCCGTACTGGAGACGGCCCGCGCGAACGGCCTGCTCATCGGCAAGGGCGGCGGCCACGACACCAGCGCCCTGCGCATCGCCCCGCCGCTGACGCTCACCGTCGCGGAGGCCGAGGAAGGCGCGGCGATCCTCGAGAACGCGCTGAGGAGCACGTACTAGAGAACGAGGTACAGCGATGACCACCACCTCGGAGTTCCGGCACGCCTCCCGGCCGGAGGAACCGGCCCTGTCCGTCCGGCAGGTGCTCACGCTGGAACGGGTGCTCGCCGGGGAGCCCGAGGTGGTGGCCGGGGCCGGCGGGCTCGACCGGGCCGTGCGCTGGGTGCACGTGGCCGAGGCCGCCGACGTGGGCGTGATGCTCAGCGGCGGCGAGATGGTGCTCACCACCGGGGTGCTGCTCGCCGGGGACGAGGCCAAGCAGACCGCGTACATCCAGTCGCTGCACCGGGCGGAGGCCGCCGCCGTCGTCCTCGGGCTCGGCCGCGCCTTCCCCACACCGCCCGAGGTGATGCGCCGGGCCGCCGAGCGGTGCGGGCTGCCGCTGGTCGTCCTGCACCGGCCCTTCCCCTTCGCCGAACTCACCGAAGAGGTCCAGTCCCGGCTGGTACGGCGGAAGTTCGCCGCCGTCAGCCTCTCCGAGGCCGTCCGCACCGGCCTCACCGCGCTGATCACCTCCGGCGCCCCGCTGCAGCGTCTCCTGGACGAGGTCGCCCAGCACAGCGGCTGTCCGGTCGTCCTCACCAACCTCGCCCACCGCGTCCTCGCCACGGCGGGGGAGCGGCCTGCCGTGGACGACGTGCTGCGCGACTGGGAGCGCATCGCCCGGCAGGCCGGGGGCAGCGAGGGCGACGGCTGGGTCCGCGCCGAGCTGGGCGGCCGCGGGGAGCGCTGGGGCAGGCTGCTGCTGTGCGGCTACCGGGGCGACACGGCCACCGGGCGCCTCCTGGCCGACCGGGCCGCCGAGGCGCTGGTGCTGCACCGGATGCTCGGCGCCGGCTCCGGCCGGACCTGGGAGGAGCAGTCCGCGCACGGGCTGCTGACCGACCTCGCCGCCGGGACCGTACCCGCCCGCCATCTGCTGCCCAGGGCGCGCGCGGCCGGACTCCCCGTCAACCGGCGCACGTTCGTGCCGCTCGTCGTGCCGGGCGCCGAACCTGCCCGGCTGGAGCGGGTGTTGCGCACCCTGGGGCTGACCGGGCTGGTCGCGGAGCTGGCCGACGGCGCCACCGCCGTACTGCTCAGCCTCGCCCGCGACCAGGACGCGGAAGCGCTCACCGCGCGCCTGGCCGCGCGGCTGCGCACCCCCGAGCATCCGGACACGGTGATCGCCGCCGCCGACCCCCGTACCTGCTGGGACGACGTGCCCGCCGGACTGCGCGAGGCCCGGCACGTCGCGGACGCCGTCGCCGGGGCCGCCCTCGACCCGCCGGCCGTGGTCCGGCTGCGGGACGTGCACCTGCGCGGGCTGGTCCGGCTGCTGCGCGACGACCCGCAGGTGCAGTCCTTCGCCGAACGCGAGCTGGACGGCCTGCTGTGCGGCGGCGGCCGTGAGCTGCTGGACGTGCTGCGCACCTATCTGGCGACCGGCCGCAACAAGTCCCGCACCGCCCAGCTCCACCACGTCTCCCGGCCCGCCCTGTACCGCCGGCTAGAGGCCATACAGACGCGGCTCGGGATCGACCTGGACGACTTCGAACAGGCGGCCTCCGTGCACATCGCACTCCTCGCGCACGATGCGCAACAGGGCTGAAACATGCCACGACCTGCGAAAACGGCGGTGAAACATGTCCACGGGAACACGTGACACGGTGGCACGGCCACGCCCCGCAGACGTGACACGCTGCCACTCAAACCGGCCCCGCGACCTTCCTAGGCTCCCCTTGAGTCGAGCTACCGGAGGTCCCGATGAGCCGAGTGATCCGCGCCGCCCTCTTCCAGACGGCCTGGACGGGCGACAAGGAATCCATGATCCAGGTGCACGAGCAGGCGGCCCGCGACGCCGCCGCCCAGGGCGCCCAGGTCCTCTGCTTCCAGGAGCTGTTCTACGGCCCCTACTTCTGCCAGGTGCAGGACAAGGCGTTCTACGAGTACGCCGAGCAGATCCCCGAGGGCCCCACCGTCCGCCGCTTCCAGGCGCTGGCGAAGGAACTGGGCATCGTCCTGGTGCTGCCCATGTACGAGGAGGAGCAGCCCGGCGTCCTCTACAACACCGCCGCCGTGATCGACGCGGACGGCTCCTACCTCGGCAAGTACCGCAAGACCCACATCCCCCAGGTCCAGGGATTCTGGGAGAAGTTCTACTTCCGTCCCGGCAACAGCGGCTGGCCCGTCTTCGACACCGCCGTCGGCCGGATCGGCGTCTACATCTGCTACGACCGCCACTTCCCGGAAGGCTGGCGGGCGTTGGGCCTGGCCGGAGCCGAGATCGTCTTCAACCCCTCGGCCACCTCGCGCGGACTCTCCCGCTACCTCTGGCAGTTGGAGCAGCCGGCGGCGGCCGTCGCCAACGAGTACTTCGTCGGCGCCATCAACCGGGTCGGCGTGGAGGACCTGGGCGACAACGACTTCTACGGCACCACGTACTTCGTGGACCCGGAGGCCCAGTTCGTCGGCGAGGTCGCGAGCGACAAGGAGACCGAACTCGTCGTACGCGACCTCGACATGGCGAAGCTGCGCGAGGTCCGCGACCGCTGGCAGTTCTACCGCGACCGCGAGCCGGGCACGTACGGCCCGCTGACGGCGCCGTAACCGACAGGTCCTGTCCAGAAGGCCGTTCGATCCAGGAGTAGGAGCATGGGCACCCGTACCCTCATCCGCAACGGTCTCGTCATCACCGCCTCCGACGAGATCCACGCCGACGTACTGATCGAGGACGGCCGTATCGCCGCCCTCGCCGCCTCCGGCACCCCCGCCGCCGAGGCGTTCACCGCGGACCGGACCATCGACGCGACCGGGAAGTACGTCATCCCGGGCGGAGTCGACGGCCACACCCACATGGAGATGCCGTTCGGCGGCACCTACGCCGCCGACACCTTCGAGACCGGCACCCGCGCGGCAGCCTGGGGCGGCACCACCACCATCGTGGACTTCGCCATCCAGAGCGTCGGCAGCACCCTGCGCGAGGGACTGGACGCCTGGCACCAGAAGGCCGAGGGCAACTGCGCCATCGACTACGGCTTCCACATGATCGTCTCCGATGTGAACCAGGAGACGCTCAAGGAGATGGACCTGCTGGTCGAGGAGGGCGTGACCTCGTTCAAGCAGTTCATGGCCTATCCGGGGGTCTTCTACTCCGACGACGGCCAGATCCTGCGGGCCATGCAGAGGGCCGCCGAGAACGGCGGGCTGATCATGATGCACGCCGAGAACGGCATCGCCATCGACGTCCTGGTCGAGCAGGCCCTCGCACGCGGCGAGACCGACCCCCGCTACCACGGAGAGGTCCGCAAGGCCCTGCTGGAGGCCGAGGCCACCCACCGCGCGATCAAACTGGCCCAGGTCGCCGGCGCGCCGCTGTACGTCGTGCACGTCTCGGCGCAGGAGGCGGTGGCCGAGCTGACGCGGGCCCGCGACGAGGGTCTGAACGTCTTCGGCGAGACCTGCCCGCAGTACCTGTTCCTGTCCACCGACAACCTCGCCGAGCCGGACTTCGAGGGCGCCAAGTACGTGTGCAGCACCCCGCTGCGGCCCAAGGACCACCAGGCCGCACTCTGGCGGGGCCTGCGCACCAACGACCTCCAGGTGGTCTCCACCGACCACTGCCCGTTCTGCTTCTCCGGCCAGAAGGAGCTGGGCCGCGGCGACTTCTCCAAGATCCCCAACGGGATGCCGGGTGTGGAGAACCGCATGGACCTCCTCCACCAGGCCGTGGTCGACGGCCACATCTCGCGCCGCCGCTGGATCGAGATCGCCTGCGCCACCCCGGCCCGCATGTTCGGTATGTACCCGAAGAAGGGCACCATCGCGCCCGGCGCCGACGCCGACGTGGTGATCTACGACCCGCACGCCGAGCAGGTGATCTCGGCCGAGACGCACCACATGAACGTCGACTACTCGGCGTACGAGGGCAAGCGGATCACCGGCCGGGTCGAGACGGTCCTCTCGCGCGGCGTCCCCGTGATCACCGACCGGGAGTACACCGGCCACGCCGGGCACGGCGCCTACACCCCCCGCTCCACCTGTCAGTACCTCAACTAGGAGTCGTGCCCATGGACTTCGGACTAGTCCTCCAGACCGACCCGCCGGCCTCCCGAGTCATCGACCTGATGAAGCGGGCCGAGCGCAACGGCTTCACCCACGGCTGGACCTTCGACTCGGCCGTGCTCTGGCAGGAACCGTTCGTCATCTACAGCCAGATCCTGGCGAACACCGACAGGCTGACCGTCGGCCCGATGGTCACCAATCCCGGCACCCGCACCTGGGAGGTCACCGCCTCCACCTTCGCCACCCTCAACGACATGTACGGCAACCGCACGGTGTGCGGCATCGGCCGCGGCGACTCCGCGATGCGCGTCGCGGGCCGCAAGCCCAACACCCTCGCCCGGATCAGCGAGGCCATGAAGGTCATCCGCGCCCTCGGCCGGGGCGAGGAGGCCGACCTGGGCGGTACCCCGATCCGGCTGCCCTGGGTGCGGGAGGGCGCCGAACTCCCCGTCTGGATGGCCGCGTACGGGCCCAAGGCGCTGAAGATGACCGGCGAGGAGGCCGACGGCTTCATCCTCCAGCTCGCCGACCTCTACCTCACCGAGTTCATGGTGAAGGCCGTCAAGGACGCGGCCGTGGCCGCCGGCCGCGACCCGGACGAGGTCACCATCTGCGTGGCCGCCCCCGCCTACGTCACCGACGACGACTCGCCCGAGGCCCTCGCCCACGCCCGCGAGCAGTGCCGCTGGTTCGGCGGCATGGTCGGCAACCACGTGGCCGACCTCGTCTCCCGCTACGGCGAGCACTCCGCGCAGATCCCCGACGAACTCACCGAGTACATCAAGGCCCGCCAGGGCTACGACTACGCCCACCACGGACGCAGCGGCAACCCCGACACCCAGTTCGTGCCCGACGAGATCGTGGACCGCTTCTGCCTGATCGGCCCGGTCGAGACCCACATCGAGAAGCTGAACGCCCTGCGCGCCCTGGGCGTGGACCAGTTCGCGGTGTACGACATGCACGACGCGCAGGAGGCCACCATCGACGCCTACGGCACGAAGGTGATCCCCGCCGTCAACGCCTGAGCACGGCAGGCGAATCGAACTCCCCCTTCCCGCGTGACGCGCGGGAAGGGGGCCAGGACGCCCGTACGGAACCCTTACGGGACGCACCCCCCCCGCACGGCCTGTCCCGACCCTCCCATCCGATTGGCCTGCACCATGACCGATACAGCTCCCACGGCCATACCACCGTCCGACCAAGTCACCCTCGCCGACGGCCGGGTGGAGATCGCCCCCGGCACACCCCGGCCCAGCGGCCCCTACGCCAACGAGGACCTGCTCCCGGTACCCGCGTCCCAGCGGACCTGGACGACGTACAACTTCTCCGCGCTGTGGGTCGGCATGGCCCACAACACCGCCTCCTGGACGCTCGCTTCGGGACTCATCGCGGTCGGCATGGACTGGAAACAGGCCGTGTTCACCATCGCCCTGGCCAACCTGATCGTGCTGGTGCCGATGCTGCTCACCGGGCACGCGGGACCGAAGTACGGCATCCCCTTCCCCGTCTTCGCCCGCGCCTCCTTCGGGGTGCGCGGCGCCAACCTGCCTGCTGTCGTACGGGCGTTGGTGGCGTGTGGCTGGTTCGGCATCCAGACCTGGATCGGCGGCGAGGCCATCTACTTCCTGGCCGGCAAGCTGATCGGCGACCGCTGGTCCGGCGCCTCGCACATCGGCGGCTACGCCTGGACCATGTGGCTCTCCTTCGCCATCTTCTGGGCGATCCAGGTGGCCATCATCCTGCGGGGCATGGAGACCATCCGCCGCTTCGAGAACTGGGCCGCGCCCTTCGTGCTGGTCGGGGCGTTCGTGATGCTGTGGTGGATGAGCGACCAGGCCGGGGGAGTCGGCCCGCTCTTCGACCAGCCGTCCAAGCTGGGCTGGGGCGGTGACTTCTGGAAGCTGTTCTGGCCCTCCCTGATGGGCATGATCGGCTTCTGGTCCACCCTCTCCCTGAACATCCCCGACTTCACCCGCTACGGCCGCAGCCAGCGCGCGCAGACCCTCGGCCAGGCTTTCGGTCTGCCCACGACCATGACCCTCTTCGCGTTCCTTTCGGTCCTGGTCACCTCCGGCTCGCAGGCGGTGTACGGCGAGCCGGTCTGGGACCCGGTCCAGCTCGCCGCCAAGACCGACAACGTGGTGGGCCTGATCTACGCCCTGGTCACCGTCCTGGTGGCGACCCTCTCCGTGAACATCGCGGCCAACCTGGTCTCCCCGGCCTTCGACTTCTCCAACGTCGCGCCGCGCAAGATCAGTTTCCGCACCGGCGCGCTGATCACCGCCGTCCTCGCGGTGCTGATCTTCCCGTGGCGGCTGTACTCCGACCCGCAGGGCTACATCTTCACCTGGCTCGGCCTGGTCGGCGGCCTGCTCGGCACGGTGGCGGGCATCCTGGTCGCCGACTACTGGTTCCTGCGCCGCACCCGCCTCGACCTGGCCGACCTGTACCGGGCGGGCGGGCGTTACTGGTACGCGGGCGGCTGGAACTGGCGGGCGGTGGTGGCCTTCGTGGTGGGCGGCGTCCTCGCCGTCGGCGGGGCCGACTTCCAACCGCTGATCGACGGCCGCCCGATCCCGGCCCTCAGCGCACTGTCCGACTACGGCTGGGCGGTCGGGCTCGGCACCTCGCTGGTGCTGTACGTGGCGCTGACCCTGGCGAGCGGCAAGAAGACTGCGCAAACGCCGAGTTGACGCAGTGAGCCCCGGTGGCCGAGGTGCGGCTGCCGGGGCTTCCTTCCTACTTGGCGCCGCCGCGCAGGGCCGCCACCGCGTCCTTGGCCGCCTTGATGGCGCCCTTGTTGATCTCGGCCGTCGCGGGGGCCTTCTTGTTCTCGAAGTCGCTGCCGCTGTAGGTGATGACCACCAGCGCGTTGGCGACGTGGGCCAGCACCACGCCCTCGCGGGTCTGCTGCTTGTCCTCCGTGGTGAGGTTCACGACGGAGTAGCCGCCGTCCCCGAGACCGGGCACGGCTCCGCCGCCGCTCTTCTCGCCGACCCGCTGCTCGTACTCCTTGGCCGCTGCCTCGTCGGAGGCGGCGACCTCGTAGGAGACGTCCAGCCAGCGGTAGTCGTAGCCCTTGAGCGCGTTCCAGGAGCAGGTGCGGCGCAGCCGGGAGTCGGTGGACGGTATCTCCTTGCCCGCCGTCTTCGCGCCGGGCACCAGTGACTTCACGGTGGCGACGGGCACTCCGGTGCAGGGCGCGGGCGCCGCGTCGTAGGTCTTGGCGGCGGGCGCGGCCGAGGAGGCGGCAGGCGCGGCGGAGTCACCGGCAGACGTCGGACTCCCCCCAGCAGGACCGGAGTTGGCGGTGGCGGCAGGACCCGAGGTGAGGGCCCAGCCCGCGACGGCCAGCACGACGACCGGGGACAGACGAGCGGTGAGGGCGAGCGGCAGAGGCAGAGATCGCACGGCGCACTTCTCGTGGGGGAGGGGGTGGTGGAAGGGGTCCGCAGGGGCGGGGGACGACAGTGTCACACGACGGGTCCGTGACACGGAAGCCCGAACTCGCTGTGTGCTCGACCGGTGACCGGGGCCGTGTACCGGGGAGTTGCGTATCGCCCTTTTCCTCCCTGCCCGCTGTGCGTCTTCCGCCTGCGGAACGGAAGGCGTGTGATTGGCATGGACCTGTTGTGAAGGTGCCGCTAGGCTCTGCCCCGCACTGATGAGAGCGCTCTCAGAAATCGGCTGTTCCACCCCCACCTCGTTGGAACGACGAAGGGCAACTCCCCATGAGACGCAAGAAAGTCGTGCGCGCCGCCGCGGCCGCACTCCTCATGCTCGGCGGCCTCTCCGCGGCGGGCACCCTCCCCGCCTCCGCGCAGACCGCCGGCGAAGCCCCCGCATCCAAGAGTCTGCTGACCGCGATGCAGCACGACTTCGGGCTCACCAAGACCCAGGCCGAGGCCCGCCTCAAGGCCGAGCGCGCGGCCACCGACCTGGCCCCGAAGGCCCGCACGACCGCCGGTGCGGCCTACGGCGGCTCCTGGTTCGACGCCCGCAGCGGCCGGCTGACCGTGGCCGTGACCGACGACGCCTCCGCGAGCGTCCGCGCCGAGCTCCGCGACGCCGGGGCCACCGTGCGCACGGTGGAGCGCAGCGCCCGCGAGCTGGACGCGGCCAAGGCGCGCGTCGACCGCCTCAAGGCGCCCAAGTCCGTGACCAGTTGGCATGTCGACCCGAGCGCCGGGTCCGTCGTGATCGACGTGGTCCGCTCCAAGGCCGCCGACAACGATGTCCAGCGCTTCCTGGCGAGCGCCCGCCAGGCGGGTCCCGTCACCGTCAACAAGGTCGCCGAGTCCGCGAGCACCCTCGCCGCGGGCACGGTCGGCGGAGACCCGTTCTACACGGGCAACGTCCGGTGCTCCATCGGCTTCTCGGTCTACGGCGGCTTCGTCACCGCGGGGCACTGCGGCCAGCCGTCCGCCGCCGTCTACGGCTGGGACCGGTCCTACGTCGGCAACTTCCAGGGCTCGTCGTTCCCCGACAACGACTACGCCTGGATCAACGTGGGCAGCGGCTGGTGGACCGTACCGGTCGTGCTCGGCTGGGGCACCGTCTCCGACCAGCTCGTGCGCGGCTCCAACGTGGCCCCGCCCGGCACCTCCATCTGCCGCTCCGGCTCCACGACCCACTGGCACTGCGGCACCGTCCTCGGCCTCAACGAGACCGTCAACTACAGCCAGGGCGCGGTGCACCAGGTCACTAGGACCAACGTGTGCGCCGAACCCGGTGACTCCGGCGGCTCGTTCATCAGCGGCGACCAGGCCCAGGGCGTCACCTCCGGCGGCTGGGGCAACTGCTCCAGCGGCGGCGAGACCTGGTTCCAGCCGGTCAACGAGATCCTGAGCCGCTACGGCCTGACCCTGCACACCGCCTGACCCTCCGCGCACCAGGGGCCCCGCGGGCGACCTGCCCGCGGGGCCCTTCGCGCCCTCTTGCGCAGCCCTCGGCAGAACTTGTTTCATCCTGCATGAGTCACCGGGCAGAGAAAGAGGCCGCATGTTCACCACCCGTCCCACCCTCCAGGGCACCTTCGGCATGGTGTCCAGCACCCACTGGCTGGCCTCCCAGTCGGCCATGGCCGTGCTGGAGGACGGCGGCAACGCCTTCGACGCCGCCGTGGCGGGCGCGTTCGTGCTGCACGTCGTGGAACCCCACCTGAACGGCCCGGCGGGCGAGGTCCCCATCCTGCTCGCCCCGGCCGGCGGCGAGGTCCGGGTGCTGTGCGGCCAGGGGGTCGCCCCGGCGGGCGCCACCGTCGCGCACTACCGGGGCCTGGGACTGGACCTCGTACCCGGCACCGGGCCCCTCGCGTCCGCCGTGCCCGGCGCCTTCGACGCCTGGCTGCTGCTTCTGCGCGATCACGGGACCAAACCTCTGGACGAGGTCCTGAAATACGCCATCGGATACGCCGAGGACGGCCACCCGCCCGTGGAGAACGTCACCGCGACCGTGGAGAGCGTGCGGGAGCTGTTCGAGACGGAGTGGACGAGCTCGGCCGAGGTCTACCTGCCGGGCGGCCGCGCACCCCGCCCCGGTGAGCTGCTGCGCAACCCCGCCCTCGCCGCCACCTGGAAGCGCCTGCTGGCCGAGACCGCGGGCGCGGGCGACCGCGAGGCCCGCATCGACGCCGCCCGCGCGGTGTGGCGTACGGGCTTCATCGCCGAAGCCCTGCTCCGCCAGTCCCGCCGCCCCACCCTCGACTCCACCGGCGCCCACCACACCGGCACCCTCACCGAGGCCGACCTCGCGGACTGGACGGCGACCTACGAGGCTCCGGCGACGTACGACTGGAACGGCTGGACCCTCTGCAAGGCGGGCCCCTGGAGCCAGGGCCCGGCCCTCCTCCAGCAGCTCGCCCTGCTCCCGGCCGACCTCCCGCCCTACGGCAGCGCCGACTACGTCCACCTGCTGATCGAGGGCTGCAAGCTCGCCATGGCCGACCGCGAGGCGTGGTACGGCGACGCCGCGAAGGCGCCGCTCACCGAGCTGCTGTCGGACGAGTACAACACCGGCCGGCGGGGCCTGATCGGCGCCGACGCCTCCTGGGAGCTGCGGCCGGGGAGCCCCGGCGGGCGCACGCCCCGCCTGCCGAAGCAGGTGCACGCGCGCGTGCCGCACGGCGTCATGGGGGTGGGCGAGCCCACCGTGGCCGTACCGGGCGAGCCCCGCGTGAGCGCCGACGGCACCACGCGCGGGGACACCTGCCACCTCGACGTGGCCGACCGCTGGGGCAACATGATCGCCGCCACGCCCAGCGGAGGCTGGCTCCAGTGCAACCCGGTCGTGCCCGAACTGGGCTTCCCGCTCGGCACCCGGCTCCAGATGACCTGGCTGGAGGAGGGCCTGCCCAACACGCTGACCCCCGGCCGCCGCCCCCGTACCACCCTCAGCCCGTCGCTGGCCCTGCGCGACGGCGTGCCCGTACTCGCCTTCGGCACCCCCGGCGGCGACCAGCAGGACCAGTGGCAGACGCACTTCTTCCTCGCCGCCGCCCTGCGCGCACCCGTCCGGGGCGCCCTCGACCTCCAGGGCGCCATCGACGCCCCGAACTGGCACAACGACAGTTTCCCCAGCTCCTTCTACCCGCGCGGCCAGGAGCCCGGCAGCGTGACCGTCGAGTCCCGCATGCCCGAGGCGGTCGTCGCCGAGCTGCGCCGCCGAGGGCACGACGTCACCGTGGGACCCGCCTGGTCGGAAGGCCGGCTGTGCGCGGTCGCCCGCGACCCCGCCACCGGCGTCCTGTCCGCCGCGGCGAACCCACGGGGCATGCAGGGGTACGCGGTCGGCCGCTGAGGGTTTTCCACAGGCTCCGCCGAGGGTTTTCCACAGGCCGGAGAGGCCATGTCGGCGGGACGTGGTCTCATGGACACATGATCGAAGACACGGAAACCATCGAGGAGTTTCTCGCCCACCACTCCGCCGACGTGGAAGAGGCGATCCGGAAGGCCGCCGCCACCGAGATCCTGCCCCGCTTCCGCCGCCTGGCCGAGCACGAGGTGGACCAGAAGAGCGGGCCGCACGACCTGGTGACCGACGCCGACCGGCTCGCCGAGCGCCGCCTCACCGAGGAGCTGAGCCGCCTGCTGCCCGGCTCCGTCGTGGTCGGCGAGGAGGCCGTGCACGCGAACCCGGCCACGTACGACGCCATCCGGGGCGACGCACCGGTGTGGATCATCGACCCGGTCGACGGCACCCGCCAGTTCGTGCACGGCAACGACGGCTTCTGCACCCTGGTCGCGCTCGCCCACCGGGGCACCGTGCTGGCCTCCTGGACGTACGCGCCGGTCCGCGACCAGTTCGCCACCGCCGTGCGCGGCCAGGGCGCCTTCCTGGACGGGGAGCGGCTCTTCGCCGGGCCGCCCGCGCCGGGCCGGGACCTCAGGGTGGCCGTCTCCCACCCCGACTACACCACCGAGGAGCAGAAGCGCGCGCTGCGCGCCCTGTGGACCGACGGGGTCGCCCCGCGTTCCTGCGGCTCGGCCGGCCTGGAGTACCTGGCGATCGCGCGGGGCGAGACCGACGCCGTGGCCTTTTCCTGGGAGGCCGCCTGGGACCACGCGGCGGGCCTGCTGCTGGTGGAGGAGGCGGGCGGCGCCCACCTGACCCTCACCGGAGAGCCCTTCCGCATAACCGGGGGCAACGCGCTGCCGTTCACCGCCGCCCGCGACGCCACCACGGCCCGCCAGGTCGGGGAGCTGCTGCGCACCGGGTGACGTTGAGCGGCCGGGGCCGGTGAGGATGCCCCGGCCTATGCTGATCCGAGTTGCCATCGGCTGACGAGGGGGTCGGAAGGTGCCGTCGATGCTGGACGCGGTCGTGGTGGGAGCGGGGCCGAACGGACTGACCGCCGCCGTGGAGCTGGCCCGCCGGGGCTTCTCCGTGGCCGTCTTCGAAGCGCGGTCCACCGTGGGCGGCGGCGCCCGCACCGAGGAACTCACGCTGCCCGGCTTCCGGCACGACCCCTGCTCGGCCGCGCACCCCCTGGGCATCAACTCGCCCGCGTTCCGCGCCATGCCGCTGGAGCGGTACGGGCTGCGGTGGCTCCACCCGGAGCTGCCCATGGCCCACCCGTTCCTGGACGGCAGCGCAGCCGTGCTGGCCCGCTCGGTCGCGGAGACCGCGGCCTCCTTCGGCCCGCGCGACGCGGGTGCGTACCGCCGCCTGATCACCCCGTTCCTGCACCGCTGGGACACCCTGCTGCGGGACTTCATGTCCCTGCCGCTGACCGCGCTGCCGCGTGACCCGCTCACCCTGGCCCGCTTCGGCCTGGCCGGCCTGCCGCCCGCGACGGCCCTGATGAGCCGCTTCCAGGACGAGCGGTTCAAGGCCCTGTTCTCCGGTCTTGTCGCCCACGCGATCGCCCCGCTGAGCGGCTTCGGCACCGGAGCGATCGGCCTGGTCTTCGCGCTCGCCGCGCACGCGCGGGGCTGGCCGGTCGCCCAGGGCGGCTCCCAGTCGATCTCCGACGCGCTCACGGCGTACCTGCTCGACCTCGGCGGCACCGTGCACACCGACTACGAGGTCAAGCGGGTGGACGACCTGCCACCGGCCCGCGCCTACATCTTCGACACCTCACCGACGGCGCTGGCCCGCATCGCCGGCTTCGGCAACTACTACGACGGCTACCGCTACGGCCCCAGCGTCTTCAAGATCGACTACGCGCTGGACGGCCCCGTCCCGTGGACCGCCCCCGAGGCCCGCGTCGCGGGCACGGTCCAGCTCGGCAAGAACCGGGCCGAGATCGACCGAGCCCTGCGCGCCGCGTCCCGCGAGGGCCGCGCCCCCGACCCGCCGTTCCTGATCACCGTGCAGCCCAGCGTGGTCGACCCCACCCGCGCACCCGAGGGCAAGCAGGTCTTCTGGGCGTACGGCCACGTCCCGAACGACTGGCAGGGCGACCTCACGGACGCGATAGAACGCCAACTGGAGCGCTTCGCCCCCGGCTTCCGCGACCGCGTCCTCGCCCGCGCCACGGCGGGCCCACCCGAGTTGGCGTCCCGCAACGCCAACTACATCGGCGGTGACATCGCCTGCGGCGCGGTCGACGGCCGCCAACTCCTGCTGCGCCCCCGCCCCACCCTGTTCCCGTACCGCACCCCCCACCCCGCCGTCTTCCTCTGCTCCTCCGCGACCCCGCCCGGCGCGGGGGTACACGGCATGTCGGGCCACAACGCGGCGAAGGAAGTCTGGAGGAGGCTCCGCCAGTCATGACCACCATCACGCTCGTCCAGGGCGACATCACCGAGCAGCGCGTGGACGCGATCGTCAACGCGGCGAACTCTTCCTTGCTGGGCGGGGGAGGGGTGGACGGGGCGATCCACCGGCGGGGCGGCCCCGCGATCCTCGCGGCCTGCCGCGACCTCCGGGCCGCCCACTACGGCGGCGGCCTCCCCACGGGCGAGGCGGTTGCCACGACGGCGGGGGATCTTCCGGCGGAGTGGGTCATCCACACGGTGGGGCCTGTCTGGCAGGGGCCGGGCTCCGATCCGTCTTTGCTGGCGTCCTGCTATCGGGAGTCGCTGCGGGTGGCGGATGAGTTGGGGGCGCGGACGGTGGCGTTTCCGGCGATCTCGACGGGGGTGTACCGGTGGCCGGTGGGGGAGGCGGCGCGGGTCGCCTTGGACGCGGTGCGGTCTGCTCCGACCGGCGTGGAGGAGGTCCGCTTCGTGCTTTTCGATGAGCGGACGTTCGAGGTGTTCGCGGGGGAAGTGGAGTGACGATGGCGGTTCAGGGATTCCGGTGCCGCGCCGGTAGCTGATCCCTCCGATGACGTGACGACGGCCGACGAACGGCCGCCCGGCTTCCTTCCGTTGCTCGGGGAAGCAGGGCGGCCGGGGTGCCCACCGCT
Source organism: Streptomyces seoulensis (assembly GCF_022846655.1). Classification (NCBI taxonomy): domain Bacteria; kingdom Bacillati; phylum Actinomycetota; class Actinomycetes; order Kitasatosporales; family Streptomycetaceae; genus Streptomyces; species Streptomyces seoulensis. The sequence goes on along the minus strand of NZ_AP025667.1, from coordinate 4,379,336 downwards.
CATCGGTCAGCAGGCGTGCGTGCGCCTGCTCGGGATCACCGAGGCTGGTAGGCGGTTGCTAGCACGGAGACGGTGACCTGATCGGGCAGGGGGTGGTCATCGGCCAGGTCCGCAGGACTCAAGTGGCGTGCGCTCGGCGTCATTGCCACCAGGTCCAGGGCATCCCGCCTGGTCAGGGTCACGGGGTACTCGACCTGTTCGGTGACGACGCTGTCGAAGAAGGGAGCCAGCGCCCGGTGCAGGCGCTGTTCCTTGGCCGGATCGACCGTGATCATCGCGGGTAGCCGGCCGCGGAGTTCGGCCAGGTGCCGCCCAGTGGGACGGACGACGATCAACCGGCCGGTCGGACGCAGCACGCGGTGGAACTCCGCCGGATTGCGTGGGGCGAACACGTCCAGCACGACATCGGCCACCCCATCGGCCAGCGGGAAGGGACGGAAGACGTCCCAGGCCACCGCCGCGGCTCGTTCGTGAACCCGGGCTGCCGCGCGGAGCGCGCGCACCGACGTGTCCAGGCCCAGACCGCGAGCGCCGGCCAACTGGTCGAGTATGCCGCCCAAGTAGTAACCGGTGCCGCAGCCCACGTCCACGACCGTGGGCTGCTCGGACACGGCGTCGGCCACCAGATGGGTCACAGCCTCACGGAGGGGTGCATAGGCACCGGCGGCCAGGAACCGGCTCCGGGCTTCGACCATGGCAGCGTCGTCGGCGCTGGTGGCGCGGCTGCCTGTCAGCAGGCCCGCGTATCCGTGCCGTGCGACGTCGAAGGTGTGGCCGACCGGACAGCGCAGCGCGCCACGGTCGGGGTTCAGGGGGCGAGTACGACACGTCGGGCAGCGCAGCAGGTCGAGGAAGAGTTCGAGGGCAGGGGGAAGCAACACGGGCACGGGGCACTCCTGGCCGGGGTGAAGGGAAGAGACCGTGTCTGCGTGCGGGCCCGGAGCGGCACTGCCCCGGAGCGGGGCGTGCGGCGTCGTAAGCGGGGTTCAGGCAGCAGACACACCAAGGAGGGCGATGCCGTCCGGCGTCGCCCTCATCGTCTTCCGATCAGAGGAAGCAGTGGCGGGGGGTGCTCGTGAATGCCATGTCTTGAGTCTATGGCTGCGGGTGAAGCGCCGTGTGCTTCAACGAGGTTGAGGGAGTGGGCAGGCGCTTAGAAGGCGCTTGGCGTGATTGCTGCCGCGTCGCCCCTGACCTGGGGCTTTCCGTAGGGCGGAGGTGAATTCTCCGTGTCTTCGGCACGCATTCGACAGGGGACGTGAACGTCACCCGACTGTGGTCACCAGCGGGCTCCGAGATCACAAAAAGCCTGCCCCCGGCGGGCTGACGCGGTTCTCCTGAGGAGGCACTGTGACACTCGCGGCTCGAAAAGTGCCCACCGTGGGTACAGACTTCCACGCGGCGGGCCCGCAAGGTGGTGCTCAGGACGTCAGCGGCTCTGGACTCATCGATTTACCGTCCGGTGGTAAAGACATCACACCTCGGATGTCGGATCCTTGAGGACACAGGAGGGGGGTGGTTCGTGTGAGAAGGTCCCTCAGGGAGTCTCTGTAGCGAGGGCAAGATCATCGGTTGATCGGAATCTCGTAGACGATCTCGCAGTGAGCGACGGGCACAACGATGTCCGCCGTCTCCACGGGCCGCCCTTGGTCGCTGTAGTACGTCCGCCGGATGTGCGTGACGAGCGCGGCCTTCTGGATGCCGAGTAGCGACGCCTCCTCGGCGGTCGCCTGCCTCGGCTCCGGCTGCTCCACCGCATGGCTGACGGTGATACCGATCGCGGCCATACGGTTCACGACCCCGGCGCCAGCGTGCGGTCCTCCCTCGGGAAGGACGACGAGGGTGCCAGCGGTGAGGTCGTACGGCTCCCAGCTCGTGGACAGTTGCACCGGCCTGCCGTCCGCGAGGAACTCGTACGTCGTCCGTACGCACAACGCGCCCTCGTCGACCCCCAGCCGCGCCGCGATCTCCGCCGGGGCTGGCACCTTGGCGTCCGTCCGGCTCTCCCAGTCGCCCTGCCTGCCGACGGCCTTCATGTCCGCCCGGAACGGTGAGCCACTGGGCTGCTCCCGCGCTGAAGACCGTACGACCCGCACGCGCTGCCGGGGCTCGGCGACGTACGTGCCCGAACCGGCACGACCCTCCAAGACCCCCTGGGAGATCAGCAACTCCTGCGCCCGGCGCACCACGTTCTCGCCGACGCCGCACTCCTGGCCGATCTGAGCGCGGGAGGGCAGGCGGTCTCCCGGCTCCCACACACGTTCCGCGATCCGGCGCCTCAGCTCATCGGCGATGCGGAGGTACGGCGGTTGCTCAGACATATGGAAAATCTAGTCCACTAGCCCTAATCTAGTTAACTAGCTTCACTGAAAGTGATCGCCGGTTGACGGAGGCTGCCCTGTGCCCGCTTCGGGAGTTCGCGCGGAGGCCATCGCCGCCCGGCTGTCCGCCTTCGGATTTCTCACGCGAGTGGAGGAACACCCCCGGCACACGACGGTCGAAGCGGAGATGCCGGACGACGTCTCCGCCGAGACATGGCGAGAGGTCCTGGACGCGGTGTCCACGGCCGACCAATTCGGCCTCCTCGCCACCAGCTTGAACGCCCGCACCCTCTGGGCGGTCGTACGCAAAGCGGTCCCCACGACGGGCGATGTCGGGGGACCGAGCCATCAGCGATAGGAGCTGAGCAGCGTGCTCAACCGTATCCGCCGCGCCCTTGCCCTAGCTAGGGTGCGGACCTCGACCAAGGGCAGGCATCGCCGCCCCTTACGGCCCTCCCACCCGTCGGCCGAAGCCTTCTCCCTGGCGCCCACGGACGCATCGACCGTTGTCCTGCATCGGTCCACCGCATTGACGGCTCATCTGGCCCCGCTTGCGGGTGAGAAAGTCGCCCTGGTCCGCCCGTACGTGCTGGCGTGGGAGAGGCGCGCGCGGCCTCGCGCCGTGCTTGTCGCCCCTCACCTCTCCGCCGAAGCATGGTCGGCCCTTGCGGGGGTCCACTGATGCCGCCCTGTCGACAGTCATCGATCACGGAAGGCATGCCGGGCCCCTGCCGCTCGACCGCCTGCCACATCGGCACGCATTCCGCTTGCGTGGAGTCGGCGCCGGCACCGGCACCCATCGATCTTCCGGTGATCTATGAAGCGTGCGACTGCCTGTGCCATAGGGCCGTCGACCTGCCTGCGTCCGTGGTGGTGACGCGGTGAGGCCCCCGATCGCCGGTAGCGCACCGGTAACGAGCGTCGAAATCACTGCCAGTACCGTGCAGCGCGGCGACGTCATCCAACTCGGCGGCAGAGCCTGCCGCGTGAGCGACCTGCTCCAGCTTCCTCACGGTGCGAAGCAACTCGTCTTCGAGTCGGGCGAGCTGCTGACCATGCACACGCGTACCCGACTCGTCGCCGCGCGGCCTATGAGAAGGCGGTGACGGTACTCGTGCCACCTCGCCACCATGACATCGCCGACGACCTACGGCAGCAGATCACCTCCGGCCGTCTCCAACCCGGCGAACGACTCCCATCCGAAACGGCCCTGGCCGAACAGTACGCCGTGAGCACGGTGACACTGCGCCATGCCCTCGCAGTGCTCCAGGGCGAACGCCTCGTCGAGAAAATCCACGGCAAGGGCAACTTCGTCCGACGGGCACCACGCAAGATCATGTACGTCGGCGGCTGGGGAACGCTGGACCTGTTGACGGCCACTGGACCGGCGTTGCGCATCACCGTTCGTAGCGCCACGATCCCGGCCCGCGGCAGCCTCGCAGCTCTCTTGATGGTGCCGACAGGCAGCCCCCTGGCGGAGCTCTCCTGCCTCAGTCTCGATGGCGATACGCCCCAAGGACTGGCCCGCATCTACATGCCACGCGCCCTGGCGCCGGCCGGAGTGCTCGACGACGCCCCCGCGCGCCGAGAAGCGCTCGCAAGATTCGCCGTCCTCGGCCCGTCACCGGCCGCCATCCGAGAGACGGTCTGCGCTCGCTCAGCGACACCGGACGAAGCCTCGGCCCTGAAGATCCCTTCCGCGACGGCTGTCCTCGCTATCACCCGCATTGCCACCGACTCCAGCGGACGTGTCACCGAGGTCGCGCTCCTGGCGTTCCCGGGAGACCGTGTCGACGCGGTCTTCACCTCCCACCACGTGATCAACGAGAGGCATCCCTCGCCATGACAGCCCCGAGCGAACTCCGGCTTCTTCCTTGGGTGGGTCCGGAAGGCAAGCCCTGCTACCTGAGCACCGGCGACCGTAGTGGCTACATCTCCCGCTTGGCAGACGACGTCGAGTCGGCCCAACTCGACGTCGCTACTGAGTTGCTGGACCAAGTCTCGGACACGCTCGACGACGCGGGCGCGGACCCGGACGAGGTCCGCAGCCTGGCACGGGACTTGGCCAGTGCACTGCGCGACGTATTGCGGGTCGCGATCAGCCGAGGCTGCCTGTTGGCTGTCAGCGATCCGCACAAGCTCTAAGGACTGCCACGAAACGGCGCCTGCCAAGACAGGTCCATTCGAACGGAGGCAGGAGCCTAGGCATCAACTGGGTTACTCCCTCAGTTCGTTGGGCGGATCTTGCTCGACTTCCTTGTGCCTCAGAGACCAGCAGCCTGACGCATGCCGACGGAAAGAAACACCCATCTTGCCGTACGGCCACCCCTGGGCGGAAACGCGTTGAGTCTGAGCGCTCTGAACTGGTACTTCGCGGCTGCGGGCTGCGCTTCGTCTGTCACTGTCGGTCGCCGTTGGCCGGCCTTGGGTGCCCTCGCACGGCCCAGGGACGGCCCAGCCCGACCCGCGCGGACCGAGCGAGTCGGCTCCGTTGTCGGTGTGGGCGGCTACCGTGCATCCGCCAGCGAGGGCAACACCATGGGGAGGGGCTTTGGGAGCCAAGACGGGATTTCTGGTGTACGCCGATGGCGACGTGCCGCGGCTGCTACGCGAAGTGGGCGCAGCGGATCTGGAACAGACCGACAACATGATGCGGCGGCTCTACCCAGGCTGGGAGATCGAGGAGAGCGAGGTCTCGAAGCTCAGCGGGGGCGTTTACCCGCCGGAGGGGACGGCTTACGCGGCCAGCTGGCCGGGCCTGGAGTTCATCGGTGACCAGAGGGTGATGATCGACGCTCCCTCGGAACTGCCGGAGCACCTCGTGGCGGCAAGCGCCGGCCGACGGCTCGTGCTTCACGCCATGCACAGCGTCGTGGACTGGCTCGCGTTCGCCGTATGGGAGGACGGCCGGCTCGTCCGCTCCGTGAGCCTGTCCCCGGACAGCGGCATCATCGAGAACATCGGCGAACCCCTCCCCTTTGAGCTGCCCTACTGGTCCGGGGATCGCCCGGCCGACGTCATCCCCTGGCCGGACGAGGACGAAGAGCCGTACCCACTGCCCTTCCACCCCTTGGAACTTGGCGAAGACGCACTGCGAGCACTCTGCGGCTTCGTCCTGGAGGGCCACCTCGAATCGGACGACATCGACGCGGACAACATCCACCTGCACGGATTCCGGGTCCGGGATCCGCACGGCCTTGATCCCGCAGAGCAGCAAGCGGCCATGGAAGCCATGAGTCCGCCGCGCTTCTTCACCGTGAGCCCAGACGGCTCGCTCATCGAGCGCGATGGCCTTTAGCTCGGGACTTCTTCGTCCCGAAGCAACTTGGGGCGGCCGTTGTACTTGGACTGCGGCTCGTGTCACCTGCGCTGATGGTCCGCTGACGTCCACGATTGTTCGTGGATGTGCGCCGCGGTTGTCACGCAGTTAGACACTCACCGCTGTAGCTCCATCAACTCGTCGACTGCTCGGAGATCTGCCGAGGTCTGCGGTGAAGAGGGGGTGGGCAAAGGTCCCCACGAGCCACCTTGGGACTATGTTGCAGGCCGCAGACCCCACCCCCTCATCAACTGACCAACACGCTTTCCAACTGTGTTGGTGGGGTCTCGGGCTGCGTGCGGGGGCGTTCACCTGCGTTCATTGGCGGCTGGCCGCCGATGCGGGTACGGCTTCAGGACTCGCCTGAACGATCGTGGACGGGGCTGAATGAGACGGAAACTGAGACGGCCGTCCATGCTCCTAGAGCCGACATCGCCACCATGGCGCGTCCAGACTGTCAGTCGGGATGACCTTGGCCCTGGCCAGGATCTTCGCGTCCAGGGCCCGCACCAGGGCCCGCAACTCACGCGCGCTCCTCCTGGGCAGGGCGTGAATCACGGCTTCAAGGTGACCGCGGAAGTCGACGCCGTAACACCCGCACTCAAGGATGCCGCAGTCAGGACCTAGTGGGTCCGCAAGCTGCCTGAGAGGGCCGTGGGCTAGGGCCTTCCAGTGCCAGAACGCCTCTTCCGTGGCTTCGGGCCAGAAACGGGTCTTCTCAAGCCGCCGTATGTCAGCAGTGCAAGATCCGGAGAGGCGATCAATGAACGGGTACCGTCGCTGCCTCGGCCGGCGGCTAGGAAGGCCGCCCCGCAGGGCTGACGGGCGCCTACGCGGCATTGCCCCTTCGGTTGTGGGTCATGCGGGCAAGGTACAGAACGACATGCTCGGTGGCCACCGCGTATCGGGTGACTGAAGCTCTGAGCTTCGGAAGCTTGGGTCTCTTACGGCCGATTGCTGGGCTGACCTGCGGCGGAGCGGCTACGGAACCTGCCTGGCTGGCGGCCGGGTCACCGCTTTCCCCGTGGCTTCCCGCCTGACCTGGCACGGTTCTGGCACGCCGACACGGGTGATCTCTCGTTGCTGGGCTTGGCCCCCTGGATGCTACGAATCAACTCAGCTGTCTGCGCTGACCGTTTCGCCCCCACTGTTGTCAGTGGGCCCTCATACAATCGGAGTTGACCGGCATGGTCCTGATGCGAAGGAGGTGAATGATGGCCAAGAAGGGAAGCGGTGGCAGCTCCGGGAGCAAGGCCCGGAGCGCCGTAACCGGCCGGTACGTGACCAAGAGCTATGCGAAGGCTCACCCACGTACCACGGTGGTAGAGACTCCGAAGAGGCGTTCCGGCAAGAAGTGACCTCTTGAAGTCCAAACAGGGAGGGGTGTCGCTCACGCGGCGCCCCTCCGCTCCTCCCACCATATCGACCCGTACGCGGACAGCTAGCCGCGGGGACGTCCGATCAGGACAACATTGAAAACCGTCGTGGCAGCGATATCACCGTGGGTTCAAATCCCACCACCTCCGCACAATGAGCAGTGAGAACGGCGCCCGACCAGGAACATCGGTCGGGCGCCTTCCTCATGCGCGGTGCCTGCTAGTGACCGTGGTTCCCCGTGAGTTCCCGGTCTACCGGGCACGGATGGGGCACGGCTTCAGTCGCCCTGGAACCACAGATAGCTGCCTGGAGTGCTGGCGCACTGCTCCAGCAACCTTGCCAGGTCGTCCAAGGCACGGAGCTGACGCTCATCGGTGCACCGTTGCCGTAGATCGGGGATCTCACCGAGAGCAACGGCAGCCTCCTGCTCGTTCATCAGAGCATCCCCGTACGGATCTACGGCGGTCAGCCGCCCAGGCACTCCGAGCAGCCGTAGCAAGCCGATCGCATCCGCCAACGCGTCCCCGTGCCCGAACGAACTCTGTATCAGCGTCGCTCGGGACTTGCGCCAGTTATGCGTTGGCCGTGCTGAGTGCAGCTCCACGTCTATCCCCACGGGCTCATGATGCCTGCTACAGAGGCTCAGCATCTGATCCGTAGCTCTAGCCAGCTCGGTCAGTGACGGTCATACAGGCCGCGCTTCGGGTCGACAAGGACGCTACGGGACGGGACCGGTCGCGCTGGTTGCTGTACTCCGCTGCTGTACAGCTAGCGCTCTTCGGCCCACGACCGGAACATCGTCAGGAGCTCGGTCAAGTTGCCGGGACCGCAGGCGCCGTCGAATTGATGGTCTATCACTCGCGCGAAGATCCAGTCATTGGGGCCGCGCCTGATGGTCTGCTCGGGGTACTCGCGCTCTTCGAGCGAAGTGTCCTCAAGATCAATGGTGATGGTCCACCCAGGGTTGTCGAGCGTCGCGATCTTGACACCCCATTCGTGCTCCCAATCGCCGTCGCACTGCTCGGCGTACCACCCCTACAGCCAGCCAAGAACGCTGTCCGAGTCGCTCATAGCCGCTGATCCTAGGCGTGGCGGGTGCCCACGGCCTGTGGACTCTCGACGAGCCGCTCAGCTTCCTCCCGCAGGCACATCCGAACGCGCCCGTCATACTGTGCGCGTGAACCGTGAGGGACTCGTGGCTCTGTTGCAGAGCAATGGGAGCGATCGCTCACGCGAGGCAGTCGAGCGCCTCGCTGCGGGCGCTGAGTTTGTGGTCTGGTCCAACAATCCTGTCTCGGCTCGTCGCCTATGGGATGTTTGGGCGTGGCGTGAGGAGTGCCTGCTTGAGCAGGGCATCAGCAAGGCAGGGCTAGCCGAGGCAGTTCGCGCCCTGCGAGCAGCCGGGGATGATCCGATCTGCCTTGGTGCTATCTACCCGGCTGACCGGCGGCAGAATTGCACTCTCTTCTTGGCCGGAGACCTCGGAAGCTGCGTCGCTTGCATGTAGGCCCCATGTGCGATCGTCGCCAGCGATGGTGAGAGGTCGGCTCCGAGACTCTGGGCTGGAGCTACCACCGTTGGCCCACGATCAGTGGACTGTGGCTGGGGGCAAGCTGGTGCGGCGTCGTTCATTGCTTGCCGACCGTGCAGCGCCCCGAACGCAGGCTTTGCACTCTGACCTCATCCTTACCAGGTCGATCGCAGGGCACAGTCGACCGTGACCAGCCAGCCCAGCGCTTCGGGCGAGCGTCCGCTGAGAACTGGTGTCGACCGCCGTGATCCGCGCTTGTTGGTGTCAGCTGCTGATGTCAGCACCCGGGATCATCCCTGTATGACGCAGAGCGAATACGTGCTGAGGATGGCCGATCTCCGGCGGGCCTGTTCTGTACTCCTGGACGAGACGGAACGCCGGTTCGGCGTCGAGGTGGACCTCTCCAGGGTGTCTGCGGACTACTACTGGAGTCTCGACCCTGCGACTGCGTTCGACATGAGCGAGACGCCGACAGCACCGCTTGGCTGCGGACAGGTCAGTGACGACGTCGCCGAGATCGCCGCGCTTGTGCGGCGCGGCCCTGAGGACGTGATCCCCCTGTGGCACGACCTCGATCACCTCGCTGGCGTGCTGCGCCTTCTTGCATACCTCGATCTGCCGCAGTAGGGCCAGGCGGAAGAATCTTGAAAACCGTCGTGGCAGCGATGTCACCGTGGGTTCAAATCCCACCACCTCCGCAGGTGAACGGTCCCTGACCAGGTATATCGGTCAGGGACCGTCGTGCTGTGCGATGGCCGTGGGTGACCGTCGTTCCCCGGTGTTCCCCGCTCGATCGGGCACGCCGGGGGCACGGTCAGTCTTCGGCGGGACTGTGTGCCGTGAGGTCAACCCATATCCACGGCTTGTGATCCCAGTCGCGTACCTCGCCTATGACTAGGTCGATGGTCGTCCCCACTGGCGGCAGGTCCCGCACGAGGCGCTTCACTCCCGGCTCGCTTCCGCGGCGAATCGTGTCCAGTGAGGCGCCCACCGGGTCGTACTCGTCGAGCTTTGCCGTGAGGCCCCATGGCTGGTGACTAGTGATCGTTGCTTGGACTGTTTCGCCCTGCCGAAGCTCGCTGAGAGGCCGTCTCGGTTCATCTGCCATGGCGGCATCCTCCTCAACCCACCACTCACCCCAGCTCCCATCCCGTCCGCCGTCGACCCACACACCGTGGAGCGGGCGTGGTTCATGGCGTCCAGGTGGAGCGCGCCACTGTACGAACGACCTGGACGCCATGGGCCGCGTCTGCTCGGCTTTGCCTGGGTCGGTGGTGGACGGGATGGGAGCTCTCAACGCTCGCCACGATGTTCCCGCGGCCGGGAACGGCGCCCCTCCATCCCGGTGCCGGCCGATCCCCCGCCGGAGGCATCGTCTGTGACCGGTGGCCGAGCGCACGTCGGGTGATCGACGCATGCCACCGGGCCTATCCACATGTGGGCGGGCGTCGGCGCAGCCGGGGCGGAGCGGGCCGGAGGCAGGAGCGGCGCCCCGAGCGGAGCCGGGAAGCCCGCCCGGCGGAGCGGAGCGCAGCCGGATGCTTGATGAAGTAGAGAAGGTCTTACCCCGCTGGGATCAGGCGCTTGCCGTCATGGCTCCGCACGTGAGGCCCGTTGCCGTCCAAGGCATCCAGCAGCCTGACCGCGAAGACCTCCGACATGCGCTCACTGACCTTGGGGGCTCTCTCGGACGCCGATAGGGCTCGACCGTAGACGGCGGCTGGAGGCTGCCGGAGATCTGCCCGAGCGGCCGGATGTCGGCTGACGGAGGCCCCCGAAAACTTCGACACGTATTCGACACGGCCACCCGCCAGAACCCGGTGACAGCCGGACGGCTCCGGAGTCTCCCCATGATCGTCGGGGGAGAGGCCGGGGCCTCGTCATGTCTACCGAAACAGCGCCTGACCAGCAAAAAGCCCTTCCCGAAGGAAGGGCTTGGACGCGCGCCCCCGGCGGGACTCGAACCTGCGGCCAAGCGCTTAGAAGACGCCTGGCGTGTCGGTCAAGGTGTCTCGCGCATCCCCTCTATCCCGCTGGCAGAGCAGTGGCCGATGCTGCTGCGGGCCGCTGGCTGCCCGGTTGGCGTTGCCCTCTTTGAAGGGTCTCTTGCCCCCTGTTGGGTGAGCTCTTGATTGCCAGGTACTTTGTGATGCAAAGTTACTCCGCAGCGGACGACCATCTGGGCGTTCGTGCAAGGGCGTTGGTGAAGCGCCGGTCATGAGGGGGACAGATGGAGACATCCGCACCGGGTAGCGCGGGATCGGATCCGAGGGCGACTGCGGCGGCACTGTTGGCCGCGACGGAGGACCTCCGGGCTGGGACTCGCAGGCAGACCAGGTGGGCATGGACTGCACTTCTGGGCTTCGGGCTTCTTGCGCTGGCGGCCACTCCTGTCGCCCGGTACGCCTTCAACTTCGGAGCTCATGGGCGAAACATCGGGTCCTATCCGGCCTTCGCCTACGCCGAGTTGACCGGTCTCTGTGTCGTCCATGAACCGGGGGCCCCTTGTCTGAAGGGAGAGTTCGACGGAGCCGTCCTGCGCTTCGTGGCATGGGGCGTGTGGTTCGCGGTTCTTCCCCTCGCATGGTTCGTCTTCGCCCGCTGGTATCGCCTGCGGGGGGAGGCTCGAGGTGTCGTACCTCGGCGCGGTATGTGGGTTCTTGCAACCTTCGTGGCCACCACCGCGATCACGGCGGCTCTGGCGCTACTGCTGTTCGGCAAGGACCAGCCGTGGGAGGCCGTACTGCTGGAGAACAGCTACGCCTCACCGTGGTACCTGGTCGACATCGGACTTCTCGGCCTCGGCATTGCGGAACGCAGTTGGATCGTCGCAGCGGCAGGCACCGCTCACGCCCTACTGCTCACGGGCTACCTGGGGGCCTCATGGGGGAGCGGATGGCTTCCGTGGCAGCACCCCGCCCACCCCGGGTTGACGGACGGGCCGCAGGCCAAGGCGTTTCTGCTCGCCGCGATTCTGCTCATCGCCGGTCTTTGCGAGTGGACGACGGTCCGTCGCCGGGGCGTACCAGGTCCAGCCGGTGCAGGTACGGTCGTCTCATGAGCGTCGAAGGCTCGGCCGTCACGCAGGACGACCAGGAGGAACCCCATCCGACCCAGGCGCTGGACGACACCGTCCACCAGCGTGTGCGGCTCGGTGTCCTCACTGTTGCCCGCGAAGCCGACCGGGTCGAATTCAGCTTCCTGAAGAAGCAACTGGCCGTCACCGACGGAAATCTCTCCAGGCACCTGAAGGTGCTGGAAGAGTCCGGGCTGATCATCCTTGAGAAGGGCTACGCCGGTCGACGTCCTCGTACGTGGGTGACCCTCACCCGCGAAGGTGCACAGGCCCTGGACGTCGAACTGCGGGCTCTACGGGCACTCGTGCTTCGTCTTGAGGCTCCGCGTCAGGTGCCCGACACGCCCGGCGCGTGATCAGCGGGCGGGAATTGCTCACCAGTCCCGCCACCGGTTCGTGAGTTCGCGTCGGCCGAGACCGTGCCCGACGGTGAGGGGCGCGACGTCGACCCCCTGCTCAAGGCATGGCGCTCCCACGAAGTCAGCGGGCCTCGGCCGGCCGGAGATCCTCCGTCACCGGCGCGAGAACCGCCTTCGGCCTACGCGGCCCGACCCCGCTCAACCCCGCGCTCATCGCCAGCGCGACCCCCGCCGCCGCCAGCGCCGCCCGTAGCCCGGTCAGGAAGTGCCCGGAGGACGCCTGGCCCACGAGCAGCCCCATCACAGCCACCCCGACGAGCCCACCCAACTGGCGTGAGGCGTTGAGGACTCCGGAGGCGATGCCCGCGTTGACGGGGGCCACCGAGCCGAGCATGGCGTTGGTCATGGAGGGCACGACCAGGCCGAGGCCGAAGCCGGCGACCACGAACTGCGCGACCATCCGCACATACGAGTCCGAGCCGACGACCGGGATCATGGCCAGGTAGCCGAGGGTGGCCAGGGTGTTGCCGGTGATCAGGACGGAGCGGGCGCCGTACCGCTTGACCAGCGGGCCGCAGCACAGGTTGGCGATCATGATGGCGGCCGTCATCGGCAGGAACGCGAGGCCCGCGGTGATCGGGGAGTAGTTCCAGACCTGCTGGAAGAACAGGCTGAAGACGAAGATCAGGCCGTAGAAGGCGAAGTTGAGCAGCGCGCCGATGAGCGAGGTCGCGGTGAACGCGGGGCGGCGGAACAGGTGCAGCGGGAGCATCGGGTCGTGGGTACGGCGTTCGGCGGCGAGGAAGCCGGTCAGTGCCAGGACGCAGACGACCAGGCAGGTCAGCACGGTGGCCGAGGTCCAGCCCTGCGCGTTGGCCTCGACGATCGCCCCGGTCAGCGCGCCCAGCCCGACCACCGCGAGCAACTGGCCCGGCAGGTCCAGCGAGCGGACCACGGAGGCGTCACGGGCGGGGGCGGGGCGGGCGTAGGCCCGGACGAGGACGATACCGAGGGCGGCGATCGGGAGGTTGACGTAGAAGATCGACCGCCAGCCGAGCGCGTCCACCAGCAGGCCCCCCACCACCGGGCCCAGGGCCAGGGCGAGGCCGCCCGCCGCCGCCCACAGGCTCACCGCGCGGGTGCGCTCGGCGGGTTCGGGGAAGTTGGTGTTCACGATGGACAGCGACGACGGCACGATCATCGCGGCCCCCGCGCCCTGGAGGACCCGGGCGGCGGTCAGGGCGACCAGCGTGGGGGCGGCGCCGCAGATCAGCGAGGTCACGGCGAAGAGTGCGAAGCCCCACATGAATATCCGCCTGGGGCCGTAGCGGTCGCCCATGGCGCCGGCGGTCAGCAGGAAGGCCGCGAAGGTGAGGGTGTAGCCGTTGATCACCCACTCCAGGCCGGAGAGGCTGCCGCCGAACTCGGCGCCGAGGGCCTTGATGGCGACGTTGACCACGCTCACGTCGAGGATGACGACGACGAAGCCGAGGCACGCGGCGAACAGGGGCAGTCCTGGCCGGGTCTTGTGCGGTGAGGTCTGGGGCACGGGAGTCTTCCTTCCATGCGTGCCGAGGCGGAACAGCGAGAAGGGGGTGCGGTGAGGTACGGGAGCAGGGCGGTACGCCGGCGTCTCCGGTAGACTGTTCGTCGATGGACGAACAGTCAGAGTGTACGCAGATCATCGAACACTCTGCAATCCGTGCGCGCCCGGTGGGTACGGATCGAGCGAGACGGGACGGAGAGATCAGCCATGGCGGCACAGACCCCTCGGCAGCAGGACGCGGCGAGCCACCGCACCCCGCCGGTCCACGCGGCCCCGGACGAGGTCGCGCTGGAGACGGCCCTGCTCGCCCTCGCCGACCCCGTGCGCCAGACCCTGGTGCGGGAGTTGGCCGGGGCCGGGGACTGGGAGCGGGCCTGCGGCAGCTTCGACGTGCCGGTCACCAAGGCGACCCTCAGCCGCCACTTCGCCGTGCTGCGCGAAGCGGGGCTCCTGGAGCAGCGGGACGCGGGGGCCAAGCGCCTCAACCGGCTTCGCAAGCCGGAGTTCGACGCCCGGTTCCCCGGTCTGCTGGACCTGGTCCTCGGGCACGGAGGTGCCGCCCCGCGGGCGTGAGCACCGGCCCGGTGTGCGGGAGTCGTGCTCCCTCCGTGTTGCGCCAGGAGGTCCCTACGCGTCCGGCGCCGTGCTTCGCAGGGCCGGGGTGCCGTCGCCCGCAGTGCGCGGGGCCGGGATCGCCGGGCGGGCGTTCACGCGCGTCCGGCGTTCGTCCGACTTCGCGCACAACTCCCGTACGGCCGAGGCGAATCGCTCGGGGGAGGGCGGGTCGGCCGGACCGAGCAGGCGCTCCTTGAGCTCGGCGCGGTCGGCCGCGTACCGGTCCCGGCGCGGATCGCGCACCGACTCCAGCAGCTCCGGCACGCCCTCCGCGTCCGGGGTGAGCACGGCGCCGGCGGACACGGTGGGGAAGGCGGCCCGGAAGTCCTCCTCAGGCAGCCCCGAGGTGTTGGCCACGGCATAGGGCTTCTCGCTGCTCAGCCAGTCCGACACCACGCTGGACACATCGCTGATCAGCAGATCGGCCGCGTTGAAGCAGGCGTAGAGCGCCGGACGGGCACCGGTCACGATCAGGTGCTCCCACTCCGGGTGCGAGGCCCAATACGCCCTCTCCCAGGCGGCCGTGGCCCGCGCGATGCGGGACTCGCGGTCGCCGTCCGGGGTGCCCTGGAGCATCATCCGTTCGAGCTCGTCCGCCGCGCCACGGAACGCGGTGGAGGTGAGCCGGTCCAACTCAATTGTGGCGCGCAGGATTTCGGCTTCGGCCTCCGGGCCCGGGCGGGTGCCGGAACGTTTCGCGTTCGCCGCGTGGATCAGCGCCCGGACGCGCGCGTCGGCCGCGCCCGCGCGCGGGTCGACCGAGCCGGTCATGGGGTGCGGCTTGTACAGCAGACGCACGTGGGGGTCGGCGAGCAGTCGCCGCACGATGTCCTCGCCCGCGAGGACCACCGAGGTGTTGCCCGGATTGCCGTCCCAGCCCTCCCACGTCGGGGCGTACAGCACGGTGGTGTACGGGCCGGAGGGCGGCCCCGAGTGCGCGCGGATCGCGGCCAGTTGGGGGCGGCCCACCTCCACGACGTCCCCGTCCTCGACGCCGACGTCGGCGAGCGCGTACCGCTCCCGCGCCGCCGGGCCGGCCACCCACACCTCGTCGTACGCCTTGGCGTAGGGGTTGCAGGAGGAGAGCTTGTCGCTCTCGCCGTGGTTGACGAACGCGTGCTTGATGGCGGGGATGCGCAACACCTGGGAGGTCTTGCCGGAGTTGGCCGGGTGCAGCATCGCCTTGAGCGTCGAGTTCTCCAGCGCGAACAGCGTGGCGACCTTGGGGAAGCAGAGGACGGGTACGTCCGTCGCGTCGATCTTCTGCACCATGAACCGCTCCCGCAGCACGATCAGCGGCCGCTCCAGCCCGGACAGCGTGGAGAGCCACATGTTCGCCTGGTAGGCGGAGGAGGCGCCGCCGGAGAAGTACATCGCCACGGTCGGCCGGTACTCGGCCAGCCAGTCGTCCAGCCACTCCATCACCTGCGCGTCACCCGCCGGGCGGTTCTCCGGCAGCAGCCAGGTGGCCAGGCGCACGACGCCCATGCCGATCAGGGTGAGGGAGGCGGCGAGCCCGGCGAAGCCCCATTCGGCCCGCGCGGTGCACGCGGTGACCAGGAGCCCGGCCGTCGCCGGGATGGAGAACGCCAGCAGGCGGTGGCCGGCCCGGCGGGCCAGGACGCGCGGCGGTGCGACGGTCGGGTTCAGCGCGCGGACGTCGATGTTGCGTGTCACGACCGGCAGGGTCCGGGTGCGGCGCACCAGCAGGGAGACCGCCTGGCAGGCGAAGTGCAGGACGTAGAAGGCGCTCGACGCGGCGAGCAGCGGGGGCATCTCCCGCTCCGGGTCGATCCCGTCGATCCGCAGCAGCGCCACCATGAGCAGCATGTCGCGCAGCAACTGCCGCACGGTCACGTCCAGTCGGATCCTGCTCAGCGTGGACAGCAGGGCCGGGCGCCGGTGCAGCAGGCCGGCGTCGAGCGCGAGACCGGCCGCGCCGGAGGCGACGAGGAGCGGCACGTCCGGCAGCAGCGCGCCCGCCAACTGCCCGGCGAACAGCAGGAACAGCGTGGATATCGCGCACAGCGCGGGCAGTCGGGTCCTGATCCTGGGAAGGAGTCCGGCAAGGGGCACGGTGGGAGCTCCTGCTGCTCGTACGACGGGAGACGCGGCGCCGGAACGACCCCGGCCACCCGCGCCCGCCCCGGCCCCACGAACAGCCAACGACCGGCCGGACCCCCCGGTCACGTGACCCGGGGTTTTCGCCAGGGCTTCCGAATCCCCGGCGTCCGTGACCGGTGGAACCCGTGCCCCGCCCCTCCCCGCCGCCGTGGCATCATCGGCCGGGGTTCGGTGGAGAGAAGGGGTCGCGGACGGTGATGGAGAGCGTTCTCGGTGTGTCCGGCCGGGTGGGAGCGTCGTTGCTCGACGGGTTCTCGCTGGAGATGACCGGGAAGGACGTGCCGCGGCTGGAGGAGGCGCGCGCGGCTATCGCCCCCGGAACCCGGATCAACATCACCTACCTCGCGGGCGAGGACCCCGGTATGCGGCTGGCGGCCGCGCGGGCGGTGCGGGAGTGCGGGTTCGTGCCGGTGCCGCACCTGTCGGCCCGGCGGCTGCCCTCCAGCGCCGAGCTGGAACGTTTCCTCGCCGGACTGGCCGAGGAAGGCGCCGTGGAGAACGTGTTCGTGGTCGGCGGCGACCCGGCCCGCCCCGAGGGACCGTACGAGGACGCGCTCTCCGTCATCCGCAGCGGGCTGCTCCAGCGGTACGGCGTACGACACGTCGGCATCTGCGGCTACCCGGAGGGGCACCCGGCGATCGGCGACGACGCGCTGTGGTCGGCGCTCACCGGCAAGGCGGCCGCGCTCGAGGCGGCGGGGCTCACGGGCGACGTCATCACCCAGTTCGGCTTCGACGCCGACGCCGTCCTCACCTGGCTGGAGGCCCTGCGCGGGCGCGGGGTGCACCTCCCGGTGCGCGTCGGCGTGCCCGGCCCGGCCGGGGTGCGGCGGCTGCTCGGGTACGCGACCCGGTTCGGGGTCGGCACCGGTGCCGGTGTCGCCCGCAAGTACGGGATGTCGCTGACCAACCTCATGGGCACGGCGGGCCCGGACCGCTTCCTGGACGACCTGGTCTCCGGCTGGGACCCGGCCCGCCACGGCACCGTCGGGCTGCACTTCTACACCTTCGGCGGGCTCCGCCCGACCGCCGAGTGGATCACGCGGTACCGGACGGACCGAGGCTGACCCCGTCCGAGGTGCATGTCGGAATCTCGCCAGCCAGGGGTGCCGAACTGCCCGATGCTTGAGGCATGCGGAAAGCGACCACCACGAGCCCCGACGCCCCCTTCGACCGGGAGCACTGCGTGCACGCCGTCCAGTCCAAGGACGCCCGGTTCGACGGCTGGTTCTTCACCGCCGTGCTCACCACCCGCATCTACTGCCGCCCGAGCTGCCCCGTGGTGCCGCCCAAGGCGGAGAACATGACCTTCTACCCGAGCGCCGCCGCCTGCCAGCGCGCCGGGTTCCGCGCCTGCAAGCGCTGCCGCCCCGACGCCACCCCCGGCTCCCCCGAGTGGAACCACCGCGCCGACCTGGTGGCCCGCGCCATGCGGCTCATCGCGGACGGGGTCGTCGACCGCGAGGGCGTGCCCGGACTTGCCGCCCGGCTCGGCTACTCCGCCCGCCAGATCGAGCGCCAGCTCCTGGCCGAACTCGGCGCCGGCCCCCTCGCCCTGGCCCGCGCCCAGCGCGCCCAGACCGCGCGGCTGCTGATAGAGACCACCGGGCTGCCCATGGCGGAGATCGCCTTCGCCGCCGGGTTCTCCTCCATCCGCACCTTCAACGACACCGTCCGCGAGGTCTTCGCCCTCGCCCCGACCGACCTGCGCACCCGCGCACCCCACGCGCAAGCGGCCGGAACCGCGGGCACGCTCACGCTCCGGCTGCCGTTCCGCGCGCCGCTGAACCCCGACAACCTCTTCGGCCACCTCGCCGCCACCGCCGTACCCGGCGTGGAGGAGTGGCGGGACGGCGCCTACCGGCGCACGCTGCGGCTGCCGTACGGGCACGGCATCGTCGCCCTCACCCCCGAGGCCACCCACATCGGGTGCCGGATCGCCCTCAGCGACCTGCGCGACCTCACCGTGGCCATCAGCCGCTGCCGCAGGCTGCTCGACCTCGACGCCGACCCGGTCGCCGTGGACGAGCGGCTGCGGGCCGACCCGGTGCTCGCCCCGCTGGTGGACGCCGCGCCGGGGCGCCGGGTGCCGCGCACGGTGGACGAGGCCGAGTTCGCCGTACGCGCGGTGCTCGGACAGCAGGTGTCCACGGCCGCCGCCCGCACGCACGCCGCCCGGCTGGTCACCGCGCACGGCAAACCGCTGGACGACCCCGAGGGCGGCCTCACCCACCTCTTCCCCGACCCCGACGCGCTGGCCGCCGTGGACCCGGAGACGCTGGCCATGCCGCGCAGCCGCCGCGCCACGCTGACCACGCTGGTCGGCGCGCTCGCGGACGGCACCCTGAACCTGGGCGTGGAGGCCGACCGGGCCGAGACCCGCGCCCGCCTGCTGGACCTGCCCGGGTTCGGCCCCTGGACCGCCGACGTCATCGCCATGCGCGCCCTCGGCGACCCCGACGCCTTCCTCCCCACCGACCTAGGCATCCGGCGCGCCGCCGAGACCCTGGGCCTGCCCGGCACCCCGGCGGCGCTCACCGCCCGCGCCGAGGCATGGCGCCCCTGGCGGGCCTACGCCGTGCAGTACCTGTGGGCGACCGACAGCCACCCGATCAACTTCCTCCCGGCCTGAAGCAAGGAACTCCCGTGCGACACCACACCGTGATCGACAGCCCCTACGGGCCGCTGACCCTCGTCGCGGACGCCGACGACGCCCTGTGCGGCCTGTACATGACCGACCAGCGCCACCGCCCGGCCGACGAGACCTTCGGCCCGCGCGACGACACCCTGCGTATCTTCGGCGAGACCCAGGAGCAGTTGACGGCCTACTTCGCCGGTGAGACACGGCGGTTCACCGTCCGGCTCGGCCTGCACGGCACCCCGTTCCAGCGCCGCGTGTGGGACCAGCTCGGCGAGATCCCCTACGGGGAGACCCGGAGCTACGGCCAACTGGCCCTCGCCCTCGGCACCCCCGGCGCCTCACGCGCGGTCGGCCTCGCCAACGGCCGCAACCCGGTCGGCATCATCGTCCCCTGCCACCGCGTCGTCGGCTCCGACGGCAGCCTCACCGGCTACGGCGGCGGCCTGGACCGCAAGCGCCGCCTGCTGACCTTCGAACGCGGCTCGGACCGGGCGGAGACGGGGGTGCTGTTCTAGACGCCGCCCACCGGGACCGCCCCGCCCGCGGCCCAGCGCACCGCGCCGACGGGGACCGCCCCGCTCAGCCGCCCGACGCCCAGCGCACCGCGGCCACAGCCCCGAGGAGCACCGGCGGCAGCGGCCACCACCAGGGCATGACCCGGCGCACCGGCGGCAGCAGCCAGACCGCCGCCGCCGTGACCGCCGCCCCGACGGCCGTCACGCACGACAGCACGATGCCCGCGTAGGCGTCGTCGTCCCAGGGCCCGGACGGGCGGATCGTCAGCGCCGTCCAGCAGAAGTACGCCGCGACGAGCGTGAGCAGCGCCGACGGCACGGCGAGCACCAGGACGACGCACCCGCGGTCGTCCTCGTCCATCAGGCGGCCCGATGGCCGTTCTCCAGCTCCGCCGGGCCGGTGCCGTCCTCCGCCGCGTCCAGGGCCGCGAGGACGCGGCGGCCGAGCTGAGGGGGCAGGAAGTCGGGGAGGTCGGCGCGCGGGACCAGGCGCCAGGACAGCAGCTCCTCCTCCTGGAGGCGGATCGACTTGAGGTCGGCCTCGGTGAGGACGCCGCCGTCGTAGAGGTACGCCACCAGCGGCATGTGGCCGGGCACCGGCACCCAGTCCACCGCCAGCAGCCGGCCCGGCACCCGGTCGAGACCGATCTCCTCCAGCGTCTCGCGGCGCGCGCCGAGCCGGGGCGTCTCACCGTCGTCCGACTCGATCGTCCCGCCCGGCAGCCCCCACCCCGGCCGGTAGTTCGGCTCGACCAGCAGCACGCGCCCCTCCGCGTCCCGGAACAGGGTCGCGGCGGCGGACAGGACGCGCGGCAGGCCCGCGATGTACGTGGCGAAGTCGTCAGAGGTGGTCATCCAGGCAGGGTAACCACGGCAGCCGGGCGAGCGCCGCGCGGCCGGTGTCGTGGCGTTCCGGCCGGTCAGGGGGTGGTGGGGGACACGCCCTAGGGTGGCAAGCCGCGCCGTCCCCGAGGGCGGCGGTCGAGTGTGAGGGGACGCGGAGTGGTGGACGGTGTGGGACGCGGGGTGCTCGTCGCCCCGGACAAGTTCAAGGGGTCGCTGACGGCGGCGGAGGTCGCCGCGCACGTGGCGGCCGGGCTGCGGCGGGCCGTACCGGGCGTCGAGGTCGAGACGCTGCCCGTCGCCGACGGCGGGGACGGGACCGTGGACGCCGCTCTCGCGGCCGGGTTCGAGCGCCGGGAGGTGCGGGTCGCCGGGCCGCTCGGGCGGGAGGTGACCGCCGCCTTCGCGGTGCGTGGTGACACGGCGGTCGTGGAGATGGCGGAGGCGAGCGGACTGCGCCGCCTGCCCGCCGGGACCCTCGCCCCGCTCACCGCGTCCACCCACGGCACCGGGGAGCTGCTGCGGGCCGCGCTCGACTCGGGCGCCCGCACCGTCGTCCTCGGGGTCGGCGGCAGCGCCACGACGGACGGCGGCACCGGGATGCTGACGGCGCTCGGGGCGCGCTTCCTCGACGAGCGGGGCGAGCCGGTCGCGCCCGGCGGCGGAGGGCTCACCGCTCTCGCCCGCGCCGACCTGACCGGTCTCGACCCCCGGCTGGCCTCGGTCGACCTGGTTCTCGCGAGCGACGTGGACAACCCCCTCACCGGCCCGCACGGCGCCGCCGCGGTCTACGGCCCGCAGAAGGGCGCCTCCCCGGCCGACGTGGCCCTGCTGGACGCCGCGCTGACCCGTCTCGCGGCCGTCCTGGCACCCGACCTCGCGGACAGGCCAGGCGCGGGCGCTGCGGGCGGTGCCGGGTACGCGGCGCTGCTGCTGGGCGCCCGGTTCCGGGCCGGTATCGAGGTCATGCTCGACGTACTGGGCTTCGAGGCCGCGCTGGCCCGCGCCGACCTCGTCATCACGGGCGAGGGCGCCCTGGACGAGCAGACCCTGCGCGGCAAGGCCCCGGCCGGGGTGGCCGCGGCGGCCCGCGCCGCCCGCAAGGAGGTCGTCGCGGTGTGCGGCCGCCTGACCCTGCCGCCCGAGGCCCTGCACCGGGCCGGCATCACGGCCGCGTACCCGCTGACCGCCCTGGAGCCCGACCCCGCCGTCTGCATCGCCGAGGCGGGCCCCCTCCTGGAACGCCTCGCGGCCCGCATCGCCGAGCGGCACCTGCCCCGACACTCCTAGGGCGACGCGAAAGGGCCCCGGACCGAAGAAGGTCCGGGGCCCCGAGGCCAGGAGATCCGCGCTACGGCAACTGCGCCGCCCGCGCCTCCCGACGGTTGTCGCGGAAGTTGTTCACCCGGCGGGCCGTGGCGAACAGCGGGATCACCGCGCCCATCACGAGCTGGAGTGCGCAGCCGGTCTGGAGCAGGAGCTGACCGCCGGGGGCCTCGAAGGCCCACGCGGCCAGCAGGCCCATCGACAGCACGATCCAGCCCAGCATGGCGCCGGCGAGGCGGCCGCGCGGCTTCGGGTACTCGACCCGGCTCACCATCAGCCAGGCGGTGCCCAGGATGGCCATCAGCGTGGCCGGGAAGGGCAGCTCCAGCAGCACGATGGAGACGACCGTCAGCGCGCCGAACGGCGAGGGCATGCCCTGGAACATGCCGTCCCTCACCGTCACGCAGGAGAACCGCGCGAGCCTCAGCACCACGGCCAGCAGCACCACGATCGCGCCCAGTGCCGCCACCCGCTGGTGGGCGTCGTCCGCGACCATGCCGTAGACGAGGACGAAGTACGCCGGGGCCAGGCCGAAGCTGATCAGGTCGGAGAGGTTGTCCAGCTCCGCGCCCATCGGGGAGGAGCGCAGCTTGCGCGCCACCAGCCCGTCGAACAGGTCGAAGACCGCCGCGCAGAGCATCAGGATGACCGCCGTGGCCGCGCTGTGGCGGGCCATGCCGGATTCCTGGCTGCCGGTGAGGTGCGGGATGAGGATGCCGGTGGTGGTGAAGTACACCGCCATGAAGCCGCAGGTCGCGTTGCCGAGCGTGAGCGTGTCCGCTATCGACAGGCGCATAGAGAGGGGCATCTCCTCCTCGTCGCCGGCCTCGTCTGCCTCGGGCACCCAGCCCGCCTGTGTCTCTGGATCAATCACGGTCAATGCGAGTCACCCCAGCCACGGTCTTCTGCCCGACCTCGACGTCGACCTCCACGCCCTCGGGCAGGTACAGGTCGACACGCGAGCCGAAGCGGATCAGACCGATGCGGTCGCCCTGCTCGACCTTCGTGCCCTCAGGGATGTAGGGCACGATGCGGCGGGCAACGGCGCCCGCGATCTGGATCATTTCGATGTCGCCGAGTTCGGTGTCGAAATGCCAGACTACGCGCTCGTTGTTCTCGCTCTCCTTGTTGAAAGCCGGAACAAAGCCGCCGGGGATGTGCTCGACCGACGTCACGGTGCCCGAGAGGGGCGCGCGGTTGACGTGGACATTGAGCGGGCTCATGAAGATGGCTACGCGGGTGCGGCCGTCCTTCCAGGGCATGATGCTCTGCACCACACCGTCGGCGGGCGAGATGACGCGTCCCGTGGCGATCTCGCGCTCCGGGTCGCGGAAGAACCACAGCATGCCCGCCGCGAGAGCGGTGGCGGGCACGGCGACGGCCTTGGCGACGCCCGAGCGGCGGGCCCGCGCCAGGCTGAGGGCCGCGGTGGCGACGGTCGGGAGGAGCCACGGCGATGCTCCGCGCGCGAGGCGTACGCCGCCGGCTCGGCTGTCGCTGGGTGCAGAGGTTTGGCTGTGGGGCATGGATGACCTTCGTAGCGGATGATGCCGCGCAATGACGGGGGACGGCGGCTTTCCGGGGATCGTACCGGGCGCGGGGCGCAACTGGGCAAGCCAGGAAGCCGAGTCGGCGGCCGAAGAGCGTCGACGGGGTGTGATCTTCTTCTCGGCGAAAACACCCCGTCTCGGGACAATCAGCCCTGGAATCGATACTCTTCGAGGAGTCGGCGGCCGATGATCATTTTCTGGATCTCGGCGGTACCCTCACCGATCAGCAGCATCGGCGCCTCGCGGTACAGGCGCTCGATCTCGTACTCCTTGGAGAAGCCGTAGCCGCCGTGGATGCGGAAGGCGTCCTCCACCACTTCCTTGCAGTACTCGGAGGCGAGGTACTTGGCCATCCCGGCCTCCAGGTCGTTTCGCTGCCCGGAGTCCTTTTTGCGCGCCGCGTTGACCATCATCGCATGCGCGGCCTCGACCTTCGTCGCCATCTCGGCCAGCTTGAACTGGATGGCCTGGTGCTGGGCGATCGGCTTGCCGAAGGTGTGCCGCTGCTGCGCGTACCCGACGCCCAGCTCGAACGCGCGCTGGGCGACACCGCAGCCACGGGCCGCCACATTGACGCGGCCGACCTCGACCCCGTCCATCATTTGGTAAAAACCCCGGCCCGTGACGCCGCCGAGCACCCGGTCCGCGGGCACCCGCAGACCGTCCATGATCAGCTCGGTGGTGTCGACGCCCTTGTAGCCCATCTTGTCGATCTTGCCGGGGATGGTGAGACCGGGTCGGACCTCGCCGAAGCCGGGCTCCTTCTCCACCAGGAAGGTCGTCATGGACTTGTGGGGCGCGGTGCCCTCGGGGTGTCCTTCGTCACTGCGGACCAGAACGGCCACCAGGGAGGACGTGCCGCCGTTCGTCAGCCACATCTTCTGGCCGTTCAGGACGTACTCCTCGCCGTCCTTCACCGCCTTGGACGTGATGGCCGACACGTCCGAGCCGAGCGCCGGCTCCGACATCGAGAACGCGCCCCGGATGTCGCCCGCCGCCATGCGCGGCAGGAAGTGGTCCTTCTGCTCCTCGGTGCCGTGCTGCTTGAGCATGTACGCCACGATGAAGTGCGTGTTGATGATCCCGGAGACCGACATCCAGCCGCGGGCGATCTCCTCCACGCACAGCGCGTAGGTGAGCAGCGACTCGCCCAGGCCCCCGTACTCCTCGGGGATCATCAGACCGAAGAGGCCGAGCTCCTTGAGCCCGTCCACGATCTGCTGCGGGTACTCGTCGCGGTGTTCGAGCTCCGTGGCGACCGGGATGATCTCCTTGTCCACGAAGTCGCGGACGGTGGAGAGGATCTCCGTCTGGATGTCCGTCAGTCCGGCGGTCCGGGCGAGGCGCGCCATCTACTTCACCTGCTCCTTGAGCTCCGGGCGGCCGGGCTGCTCGCCGCCGCGCTCCTTGATGTACGTCTCGGTCGGCACCATGACCTTGCGGCGGAAGACGCACACCAGGGTGCCGTCCTGCTTGTAGCCCTTGGTCTCCACGTACACGATCCCGCGGTCGTCCTTCGACTTCGACGGCCACTTGTCGAGCACGGTCGTCTCGCCGTAGATCGTGTCGCCGTGGAAGGTCGGCGCCACGTGCTTGAGCGACTCGATCTCCAGGTTGGCGATCGCCTTGCCGGACACGTCCGGCACCGACATGCCGAGCAGGAGGGAGTAGATGTAGTTGCCCACCACGACGTTCTTGCCGAAGTCGGTCGTGCTCCCGGCGTAGTTGGCGTCCATGTGGAGCGGGTGGTGGTTCATGGTGAGGAGGCAGAAGAGGTGGTCGTCGTACTCGGTGACCGTCTTGCCGGGCCAGTGCTTGTAGACCGCCCCGACCTCGAACTCCTCGTAGGTGCGCCCGAACTGCATGCTCACGCCTCCGGAATCTCGAACTTGGTCGTCCGCCGCATCCCGGCCGCGCGGCCCTTGCCCGCGACGACCAGGGCCATCTTGCGGCTGGCCTCGTCGATCATCTCGTCGCCGAGCATCGCCGAGCCCTTCTTGCCGCCCGCCTCGGAGGTGCAGTACTCGTAGGCGTCCAGGATCAGCTCGGCGTGGTCGTAGTCCTCCTGCGAGGGGGAGAAGACCTCGTTGGCGGCGTCCACCTGGCCGGGGTGCAGCACCCACTTGCCGTCGAAGCCGAGCGCGGCGGCGCGGCCGGCGACCTCGCGGAAGCCGTCGACGTTGCGGATCTGGAGGTAGGGGCCGTCGATCGCCTGGAGGTCGTTGGCGCGGGCTGCCATCAGGATCTTCATCAGGATGTAGTGGTAGGCGTCCGCCGGGTAGCCGGGCGGCTGCTCGCCCACGACCAGGGTCTTCATGTTGATCGACGCCATGAAGTCGGCCGGGCCGAAGATGATCGTCTCGATGCGCGGGGACGCCTGCGCGATCTCGTTGACGTTGTTGAGGCCCTGCGCGTTCTCGATCTGCGCCTCGATGCCGATGCGGCCGACCTCGAAGCCCATCGTCTTCTCGATCTGCGTCAGCAGCAGGTCAAGGGCGACGATCTGCTGGGCGTTCTGCACCTTCGGCAGCATGATGCAGTCGAGGTTCGGACCCGCGCCCTCGACCACCGTCACGACGTCGCGGTACGTCCACTCGGTCGTCCAGTCGTTGACCCGCACGACCCGCGTCTTGCCCGTCCAGTCACCCTCGTTGAGGAACTTGACGATGGTGTGCCGCGCCTCCGGCTTGGCGAGCGGCGCGCACGCGTCCTCCAGGTCCAGGAAGACCTGGTCGGCCGGGAGGTCCTGCGCCTTCTCCAGGAAGCGCGGGTTGCTCCCCGGCACCGCGAGACAGGAGCGGCGCGGGCGAAGGCGGTTGACGGGGGACGTCATGCGGGGACCTCCAGGGGGTCGAGCTTGTTCGCTTTACGGATCTCGTCGACGATACGGCCGATGATTCCGGTGATGTCGAAGTCCTTCGGGGTGAACACGGCCGCCACACCGGCCGACTTCAGCAGTTCGGCGTCGGCGTTCGGGATGATCCCGCCCGCGATCACCGGGATGTCGTGCGCTCCGGCCTCGCGCAGCCGGTCCAGCACGTCCGGCACCAGTTGGGCGTGCGAGCCGGACAGGATGGACAGGCCGACCGCGTGCACGTCCTCCGCGAGAGCGGCGTCCACGATCTGCTCCGGGGTCAGCCGGATGCCCTGGTAGACCACCTCGAACCCGGCGTCACGGGCGCGTACGGCGATCTGCTCGGCGCCGTTGGAGTGCCCGTCCAGGCCCGGCTTGCCCACCAGGAACCGCAGCTTGCCCACGCCCATGTCCCGCGCGGTGGCGTCCACCCGCGCCCGCACCCCGGCCATCGCCGAGCCGGCCTCGGCGGGCACCGCCACCGGGGCGGAGGAGACGCCGGTCGGCGCCCGGTACTCACCGAACACCTCGCGCAGCGCCCCCGCCCACTCGCCGGTCGTGACCCCGGCGCGGGCGCACTCCAGCGTGGCCTCCATGAGGTTGGCGGTGCCCTTGGCGGCCTCCTTCAGCTTCTCCAGCGCCTTGCAGGGGCGCGGGTGGTTGAAGGGCGGCTGGTAGCGGGTGTCCCGCCAGGTGCCCAGGGCCTCGATCACCCGGTTCTCCACGGCCGGGTCGACCGTCTGGATCGCCGTGTCCAGGTCGGCGGTGAGCGGGTTGGGCTCGGTCGTCTCGAAGATGTTGACGCCGATGATCTTCTCGTCGCCCGACTCGATCCGCGCCCGCCGCTCGGCGTGCGAGGCGACCAACTGGGCCTTGAGATAACCGGATTCGACGGCGGCCATCGCGCCGCCCATCTCCTCGATGCGGGCCATCTCCGCAAGTGAGTCATCGACCAGTGCGGCCACCTTCTCCTCGATGACGTGGCTGCCGGCGAAGATGTCCTCGTACTCCAGCAGATCGCTCTCGTGCGCCAGCACCTGCTGGATGCGCAGCGACCACTGCTGGTCCCAGGGGCGGGGCAGGCCCAGGGCCTCGTTCCAGGCGGGCAACTGCACGGCACGCGCGCGGGCGTCCTTGGAGAGCGTCACCGCGAGCATCTCCAGCACGATCCGCTGGACGTTGTTCTCCGGCTGCGCCTCGGTCAGACCGAGCGAGTTGACCTGGACGCCGTAGCGGAACCGGCGCTGCTTGGGGTTCTCGATGCCGTACCGCTCACGGGTGACCTGGTCCCAGATGCGGCCGAACGCCCGCATCTTGCACATCTCCTCGACGAAGCGGACGCCCGCGTTGACGAAGAAGGAGATGCGGGCCACCACGTCGCCCATGCGCTCCTCGGGCACCTGGCCGGAGTCGCGCACGGCGTCGAGCACCGCGATGGCGGTGGACATGGCGTACGCGATCTCCTGGACCGGCGTGGCCCCGGCCTCCTGCAGGTGGTAGCTGCAGATGTTGATCGGGTTCCACTTGGGGATGTGGGAGACCGTGTACGCGATCATGTCGGTCGTCAGCCGGAGCGAGGGTCCCGGCGGGAAGACGTGTGTCCCGCGCGACAGGTACTCCTTGACGATGTCGTTCTGGGTCGTGCCCTGGAGCTTGGTGACGTCCACACCCTGCTCCTCGGCGACGACCTGGTAGAGCGCCAGCAGCCACATGGCGGTGGCGTTGATCGTCATCGAGGTGTTCATCTGCTCCAGGGGGATGTCCTGGAACAGCCTGCGCATGTCACCCAGATGCGAGACGGGCACACCGACCCGGCCGACCTCGCCGCGGGCGAGGATGTGGTCGGCGTCGTAGCCGGTCTGGGTGGGCAGGTCGAACGCCACCGACAGACCGGTCTGGCCCTTGGCCAGGTTGCGCCGGTACAGCTCGTTGGACGCCTCCGCCGTGGAGTGACCGGCGTACGTGCGCATGAGCCACGGCCGGTCCTTCTGACGCTGTGTCATCTGTGGGCCTCCGCCGCGCTCAGACGTTCCGGAAGCGGTTGATCGCGTCGATGTGCTCGGCGCGCTTCTCCGCGTCGCGCACGCCGAGCCCCTCCTCGGGGGACAGGCACAGCACGCCGACCTTGCCCTGGTGCAGGTTGCGGTGCACGTCGTACGCGGCCTGGCCGGTGTCCTCCAGGGAGTACACCTTCGACAGCGTCGGGTGGATCTTGCCCTTGGCGATCAGGCGGTTGGCCTCCCACGCCTCGCGGTAGTTGGCGAAGTGGGAGCCGATGATGCGCTTGAGCGACATCCACAGGTAGCGGTTGTCGTACTCGTGCATGTAGCCCGAGGTCGAGGCGCAGGTGGTGATGGTGCCGCCCTTGCGCGTGACGAAGACGCTCGCGCCGAAGGTCTCGCGGCCGGGGTGCTCGAAGACGATGTCGATGTCCTCGCCGCCGGTCAGCTCGCGGATGCGCTTGCCGAAGCGCTTCCACTCCTTCGGGTCCTGGGTCTGCTCGTCCTTCCAGAACTTGTAGCCCTCGGCGTTGCGGTCGATGATCGCCTCGGCGCCCATCGAGCGGCAGATGTCCGCCTTCTGGTCGCTGGAGACGACGCAGATCGGGTTGGCGCCGCCGGCCAGCGCGAACTGGGTGGCGTAGGAGCCGAGTCCGCCGCTCGCGCCCCAGATGAGGACGTTGTCGCCCTGCTTCATCCCGGCGCCGTTGCGGGAGACGAGCTGGCGGTAGGCGGTGGAGTTGACCAGGCCGGGGGCCGCGGCCTCCTCCCAGCTCAGGTGGTCCGGCTTCGGCATGAGCTGGTTGGACTTGACGAGCGCTATCTCCGCGAGCCCGCCGAAGTTGGTCTCGAAGCCCCAGATCCGCTGCTCGGGGTCGAGCATGGTGTCGTTGTGGCCGTCCGAGGACTCCATCTCGACGGAGAGGCAGTGCGCGACGACCTCGTCACCGGGCTTCCAGGCGTTCACGCCGGGGCCGGTGCGCAGCACGACGCCCGCGAGGTCGGAGCCGATGATGTGGTACGGCAGGTCGTGCCGCTTGGCCAGCTCGTTCGTGCGGCCGTAGCGCTCCAGGAACCCGAAGGTGGACAGCGGCTCGAAGATCGAGGTCCACACCGAGTTGTAGTTCACCGAGGAGGCCATCACGGCCACCAGGGCCTCGCCGGGGCCCAGCTCGGGCAGCGGCACCTCGTCGAGGTGGGTGGACTTGCGCGGGTCCTTGTCGCGGGTGTCCAGCCCCGCGAACATCTCCGTCTCGTCCTTGTGCACGGTGATCGCGCGGTACGACTCGGGCAGCGGCAGCGCGGCGAAGTCGGCGGACGTGGAGTCCGGGGACTGGATCGCGGCGAGGATGTCCTTCACGGTCACGGTATTGCCTCCGGCGGTGAGCGCCCTGTCAGGGAGGGGCGCTGGGGTTTCGTCGGTGCGGGAAGTGCGCTCTGAGGGTGCGAGGGGTGGGCCGTCTGTTCGGCGGCTGGTGCTTCGGCGGCGCTTTGTGGCGCGGGAGGTTGCCTGTGACGCAGGCGTCCGGACGCGCAAACCGGGGGGCTTGCGGGGACAGCCGACGCGCGGGATTTCGCTACGCGCCGGCCGTCCGGACACTCTCAACGTATGACACGGCGTGTCAGGCGGCAAGGCACTGAGTGCCAGAACTTCCACTCACATGAAATCTTTACGTAACAAATGAGCGATGATCGATCGAACGGGCTCGGGGAGCCGGGTGAAAGCGGCCCCCGGCATGCCAAAACGGCCACCCCGGAGGGTGGCCGTCGTCACAGCGGGAGAGGGCTTGCTCAGCGCTCCTTGAGCGCCTGCTCGATGGTCCGCATGACCTCGTCCAGCGGGGCGTCGGTGCGGGCGACCGTCACCAGCACCTCGCCGTGCGTGGAAGCCGTCGCCGGGGCCGGGGCCGCGGTGCCGGCGGACGTGCTCCGGCCGGCGCCGATGCCGGTGCCGAAGGTGCGGCGGACGATGGCGAAGGCGTGGTCGAGCTGCGCCTCCACATCGCCCTGGCCGTCCGCCCGCAGCCAGCGCCGCAGGACGTGGTTGTGGGCGGTGACCACCGCGGAGGCGGCGACCTCGGCCAGCAGCGGGTCGTCGTTGGCGTCGTCGGCGTGCGCCCGCTCGTCGAAGTGGCCCAGCAGATAGCGGGTGAACAGGCGCTCGTAGCGGGCCACCGAGGCGATCTCCGCCTCGCGCAGCGTGGGCACCTCACGGGTCAGCCGGTAGCGGGCCACCGAGATCTCCGGCTGGGCCGCGTACATCTTCATGACTTCCTTGATCCCGCGGCACACGGTGTCGAGCGGGTGCTCGTGCGCGGGGGCGGCCTTGAGCACCGCCTCGGCCCGGATCAGGGTGTCGTCGTGGTCCGGGAAGATCGCCTCTTCCTTGGAGCGGAAGTGCCGGAAGAAGGTGCGGCGGGCGACGCCGGCCGCCGCGGCGATCTCGTCGACGGTGGTCGCCTCGTACCCCTTGGACGCGAACAGCTCCATGGCGGCGGCCGCCAGTTCCCGGCGCATCTTCAGCCGCTGGGCGGCGGCGCGACCGCCCGCGGCGCTCTCCGGTGCGTCGGAGGAGGCGGATGTACGTGAGGACCTGACGGGCTGGGACATGACCCGAACGTACTGCATGGACGCCGTGCCACGCGCGGGTGCCGGGTGCCCGGAGCCCTCGCCCTGAAGGTGGGCGGGGGCCCGGCCGGGCGGGGTGAGGCCGCCCGGTTCGAGCAGCCCTCCCCACTCCGGCCGGTCCCGGAAACCGTCGCCGTCAGCGGCGGGCATACTCGCGGAAGCCCCGGCCGGTCTTGCGGCCCAGGCAGCCCGCCGCCACCAGGTGCTCCAGCAGCGGCGCCGGGGCGAGGCCCGGGTCGCGGAACTCGCGGTGCAGCACCTTCTCGATGGCCAGCGAGACGTCGAGACCGACCACGTCCAGCAGTTCGAACGGACCCATCGGGTAGCCGCCGCCCAGCCGCATCGCCGCGTCGATGTCGTCGAGGGTCGCGTAGTGCTCCTCGACCATCTTGATCGCGTTGTTCAGGTACGGGAACAGCAGCGCGTTCACGATGAAGCCGGCGCGGTCGCCGCAGTCCACGGGGTGCTTGCCGAGCCGGGCGCAGACCTCACGGACGGTGGCGTGCGTGTCGTCGGCGGTGAGCACGGTGCGCACCACCTCGACCAGCTTCATCGCCGGGGCCGGGTTGAAGAAGTGCATCCCGATCACGTCCTGCGGGCGCGAGGTGGCGCGGGCGCAGGCGACGACGGGCAGCGAGGAGGTCGTGGTGGCCAGGACCGCGCCCGGCTTGCAGACCTTGTCCAGCGCCTGGAAGAGCTGCCGCTTGACGTCCAGGTCCTCGGCGACGGCCTCCACCGCGAGGTCCACCTCCGCGAACGCCTCGTAGCCGCCCGCCGGGGTGATGCGCTCCAGCATCCCGGCGGCCGACTCGGCGGTCAGCCGGCCCTTGGCGACCGAGCGGTCCAGCGACTTGCCCACGCGGGCCTTTGCCGCCTGCGCCTTCTCCTCGGTACGGGCGGCGAGGACGACCTCGAACCCGGCCTTGGCGAACACCTCGGCGATGCCCGACGCCATCGTGCCGGACCCGGCCACGCCCACCGAGCGCACCGTACGGCCCGCCGACGCGCTCTCGCCGGGTGCCGGGGTGAGGGCGTCCGGGACGGTCTCGGCGCTGCCGGGGGCCGCGTAGGTGTAGAAGCCGCGCCCCGCCTTGCGGCCGGTCAGGCCCGCCTGGCTGAGCTGCTTGAGGATCGGGGCCGGGGCGTGCAGCCGGTCGCGGGACTCGGTGTACATCGCCTCCAGGACCCGGCGGGCGGTGTCCACGCCGATCAGGTCCAGCAGGGCGAGGGGGCCCATCGGCAGGCCGCAGCCCAGCCGCATCGCCGCGTCGATGTCCTCGCGGGAGGCGTAGCGGGCCTCGTACATCGCGGCGGCCTGGTTCAGGTAGCCGAACAGCAGGCCGTCGGCGACGAATCCGGGGCGGTCGCCGACCCGGACCGGCTCCTTGCCCAGCTCGAACGCGAGGTCGGTGACGGCGGTGACCGCCTGCGGCGCGGTGAGCACCGAGGAGACGACCTCCACCAGCTTCATCGCCTGCACCGGGTTGAAGAAGTGCAGCCCGAGGACCCGCTCGGGGCGTTCCGAGCCGGCGGCGAGCCGGGTGACCGACAGCGCGTTGGTGCCGGTGGCCAGGATCGTCTCCGGCCGCACCACCCGGTCCAGTTCGGAGAGGATCTGCTGCTTGATCTCGTACGACTCCGGGGCCACCTCGATCACGAGGTCGGCGTCGGCCGCCGCCGCGAGGTCGGTGGAGGTGGTGACCCGGTCCAGGACGGCGGCGCGCTCCGGCTCGGTGAGCCGGCCGCGCTCGACGGCGCGGGCGGTGGAGCTCTCCAGCGCCTGGACGCACCGGGCGGCCTGGGTGGCGTCGATGTCGATGCCGACCACCTCGCGGCCGGCCCGGGCCAGGACCTCGGTGAGACCGGTGCCCATGGTGCCGAGACCGACCACGGCGATCGTCCGCAGCGGGGAGGGAGGGGTGTGGGACAGGGGAGTGGCCATCGCGGAACTCCAGGAAGAGTGGTGACGACGAGGAACGCGCCTGACGCGTCGTGGACGCGCAACGGGGCGCGGGGATGCGGGTGTTGCCGGGCCGCGAAGCGCACACGCCCGGTGCCGTCACGCCGGGCGCGCACACGCCCTGGACGGCTCGATCTGCCCGGCCCTGTCCCGGAGCCGGGTCGTGCTCTCGACGGTTGCGTCACCAGACCGTCGCCAGCCGAAGCGCGAGTGGGTAACTCGCTCGTCTGAGCTTAACCAGCGAGTAACGAGCGCGCCAGTGGTCGGCGCCAACTCGCTTTGTGATGTACCTCCCTCAGTCGTCACCACCCGCCTACGCTGGGTACGTGGACGAAGAGTTGCGAGTGCTCACCGAACGCTTACGGCAGGAGTCGCGGGGCGGGGCCGCGTACGAGAGGCTCGTGGGCACCGGGGATCACGATGAGCTGGCCCATGTGCTCACCGCGCCCGGGCAGCCGCTGTGGGCCAGGGAGTTGGCCGCGTTCCGGCTCGGAGTCGCCGGGGACCGGCGGGCGTTCGAGTCGCTGGTGCTGCTCCTCAATCACCGCGACCCGCCCCGCTGCGCCTCGGCCGCCGAAGCCCTGGCCGCCCTCGGCGACCCGCGCACCGCCCGCGCGGCCGCCGCCCTCGCCACCAACGAACTCCGCGTCGCCTACGCCCTGCAGCCGGTACGCCTCCTCGTCCGGCTGCGCGCCCCCGAGTCCGTCCCCGCCCTCATCGCCAACCTCGAACGCCGACTGCGCCCCCACGACCCCTACCGCCGCGTCGCCCTGGCCTGCGTCGAGGGCCTGGGCACCCTGGCCGACCCTCGCGCGAAGCGCGTACTGACGGAGGCGCTCGCCCACCCTGCCCTGGCGGGGGCGGCGATGACGGCGCTCGGCCGCATCCCCCGTCAGAGACAGAGTGGTTGACGCGGAGGTGCTGCGGTCATCCGTGAAAGCCCAGCAGTCCGTGCAGGGTTGATCCACGGGCGGCCGCGGGGGCTGTCCTCGCGTCCAGGGGCTCGGGGGCCGGGGACTTGTCGCAGACCGCGTCGATCTCGCCCCGGCCGCGGGGGACCGTGCCGTCGGTGAGGTAGGTGGTCAGGTGGTCGTCCAGGCAGGAGTTGCCGGTCAGGGTGATGCCGTGGTTGCCGCCGCCCTGCTCGACCACCAGGCTGGAGTGGGCCAGCAGGCGGTGGGTCATGACGCCGCCCGAGTAGGGGGTCGCCGCGTCGTCCGTCGCCTGGAACAGCAGCGCCGGGGGCAGTTTGCCGTTGGCGATGTTGACGGGGTGCCGGGTGCTCGTCGGCCAGAACGCGCACGGTGCGTTGTACCAGGTGTTGTTCCAGGTCATGAAGGGTGCCTTGCGCTGCGTCGCCCAGGTGTCCCGCGACCAGCGCCGCCAGTCGCGCGGCCACGCCGCGTCCCGGCACTGCACGGCCGTGTAGACGCTGTAGTTGTTGGCCCCGGCCGCGTCGACGGCGGCGAATTTCCCGTACGCCTTCTCCAGCGGCCCGGTGTCCTTGTCGTGGACGTAGGAGGCGAGCGCCTCGGCGAGGTAGGGCCAGTAGCCGTCGTAGTAACCGCCCGGCATGTAGGTGTCCTCCAGCTCGGCGGCGCCCACCTTGCCGCCCGCCGGGTCCTTCGCCAGCGCGGCCCGCATCGCGTACCAGTCGGCCTCGATCCGCGCGGGGTCGGTGCCGAGGCCGTACGCCTCGTCGTGTCCGGCGATCCACGCCATCAGCGCCTTGTGGCGGGCGTCGAAGGCGTGGTCCTGGGTGAGGTTGTCCTCGTACCAGACGCCCGTGGGATTCACGATCGAGTCCAGCACAAGGCGGTGCACGCGGCTGGGGAAGAGCTTGGCGTAGACCGCGCCCAGGTAGGTGCCGTATGAGTAGCCGAGGTAGCTGAGGCGGCCGGCGCCGAGGGCCTGGCGGACGGAGTCCAGGTCGCGGGCGGCGGAGACGGTGTCGATGTACGGCAGCACGTCCGCGTGGGCCTTGCCGCAGGCGGTGGCGAAGGACCGCACCCGGTCCAGGTTCCGCCGCTCCAGCTCCGCCGTGGCCGGGACGGTGTCGGGGCGCACCGGCGCGAAGTGGTCCGGGGCGCAGTCCAGGGCCGGGGTGCTCCTGCCGACGCCGCGCGGGTCGAAGCCGATGACGTCGTACTGCGCGGCCACCTCGGCGGGCAGCGCGGAGGCGACGAATCCGGCGAGGGCGAGCCCGCTGCCGCCGGGGCCGCCGGGGTTGACCAGCAGCGGCCCCTGGGAGGTCTTCGCGGAGTGCGGGACACGGGAGAGGGCGAGCGTGATCTGCCGCCCGGCGGGCCGGTCGTGGTCCAGCGGCACCTTCAGGGACGCGCACTGGAGGGTCGGGTAGTTGCCGGTGCCGCAGTCCTTCCAGGCGAGACCCGGCGCGGCGGGGGCGGCCTGGACGGGCAGGGCGGTGGCGGAGGCCGCGAGCAGGACGGCCGTCGCGCCCAGTACGGCTGCGCGTGTTCTCATGCGTGGGCACTCCACGGGACGGAGGATGGCGCGGGCCGCGAGGGCCGCGGTCCTCGCGGCATCGTCCCTGCAATCCCCGGCTCCGGAGCGTCTTGGCCCCGTACTTGACCCGAACGGGTCGCCGGATGCCCTCGAACGCCCTCACATGAGGGTGAGCTGTGTCGGCTCGGGTTCGGCCGGCCGCTCCTCGGTCCGGGCCGGGCGGATGCGCCGGGTGGCACCGGCGCGGGTCGGCCCGATGCCGTACTCCCGCGCCAGCTCGTGCACCTGGCGGGTGATCCGGCGCTGGTACCAGGTGGGGGCGTAGGCGCCGCCCGCGTACAGCCGTTCGTAGCGGGCCACCAGGTGCGGGTGGTGCCGGGCGAGCCAGCTCATGAACCACTCCCGCGCACCGGGCCGCAGATGCAGCACCAGCGGCGTCACCGAGGTGGCCCCGGACTCCGCGATGGCGCGCACGGTGTCGCGCAGCCGCTCGGGCTGGTCGCTGAGGAAGGGGATGACCGGGGCCATCAGCACCGCGCAGCCGATGCCGTGCTCGCCGAGCGTGCGCACCACGTCGAGCCGCCGCTCGGGCGCCGGGGTGCCCGGCTCGACCGTGCGCCACAGCTCGGGGTCGGTGAAGCCCACGGACACCGAGATGCCCACGTCCGTCACCTCGGCCGCACGGACCAGGCGGTCAAGGTCGCGCAGGATCAGGGTGCCCTTGGTGAGGATCGAGAACGGGTTGGCCCGCTCGGTCAGGGCGTCGATGATGCCCGGCATCAGCCGGTAGCGACCTTCGGCGCGCTGGTAGCAGTCGACGTTGGTGCCCATCGCCACGTGCTCCCCGCCCCAGCGCGGCGAGGCGAGCTGGCGGCGCAGCACCTCGGGCGCGTTGACCTTGACCACGATCTGCGAGTCGAAGCCGAGCCCGGTGTCCAGGTCCAGATAGCTGTGCGTCTTGCGGGCGAAGCAGTACACACAGGCGTGCGAGCAGCCCCGGTAGGGGTTCACCGTCCATTCGAACGGCATCCGTGAGGCGCCCGGTACCCGGTTCAGGACCGAGCGGGCCCGGACCTCGTGGAAGGTGATGCCCTTGAACTCAGGGGTGTCGAAGGTGCGAGTCGTGACGGCGCCCGCTTCGAACAGCGCGCCGTCGGGGGTCCGGCCGTGACCACCGGACTCGTCGGTCAGGTTCTCCCAGCGCATGACGCCTCCTCGGTAGCTCGTCACCCAGAATAGAACATCTGTTCCCATGATCGGGCGGACCCCGATTTGGGCGGCCGGGCGCCGGGGTGGTTGGCTTGCCGAAAACCTGAGGTATCAGCTCGTGGAGGAAGCAATGGCGCAGGTCGAGGCCACTACGGAACGAGTTTTCGCGGCGAACGCCGACAGAGTGTTCGACGCGCTCATCGACTACCGGTCCACCCGCCCGAGGCTGCTCCCCGAGCACTTCAGCGAGTACGAGGTGCGTGAGGGCGGCAACGGCGCGGGCACCCTCGTCCACTGGAAGCTCCAGGCCACCAGCAAGCGCGTGCGCGACTGCCTGCTGGAGGTGAGCGAGCCCACCGACGGCGAGCTGGTCGAGAAGGACCGCAACTCCACCATGGTCACCACCTGGCGTGTCACCCCGGCCGGTGAAGGCCGTGCCCGTGTCGTGGTCACCACGACCTGGAAGGGCGCCGGCGGCATCGGCGGCTTCTTCGAGCGCACCTTCGCCCCCAAGGGCCTGGGCCGCATCTACGACTCGGTGCTCGACCGGCTCGCCACCGAGGTCGAGAAGTAACACCCCCAAACACCGGCCGGTGCGGGGGGTGTTGCTCCCCTCACCGGTTCGAGTGATCTCCGCCGAGACCGGATTCATGCCGTAACTCGCCGTATGTGTTCGCAGTTGTCGCGTAACGCGGGATGTGCGACAGGTGCGAGCGAGGGGAGCGGTACGTGGGCGGAACGACGCTGGTGCGCGAGGAGCCGGTCGCAGAGGCGGTCCCGGCTCCGGTCGAACACCTGGACCCACCACCATCCGCCGCCGGACCCGAACTCGGCGCGCGCCAGGTGCGGTTGGTCTTCATCGGGCTGATGCTCGCCCTGCTGCTGGCCGCGCTGGACCAGATGATCGTCGCCACCGCGCTGCCGAAGATCGTCGGTGAGCTGCACGGCCTGGACAAGATGTCCTGGGCGATCACCGCCTACCTGCTGACCTCCACCATCGGCCTGCCGCTCTACGGCAAGCTCGGCGACCTCTTCGGCCGCAAGGGCGTCTTCCAGTTCGCCATCCTGGTCTTCGTCATCGGCTCCGCCCTCGCCGGGCGGGCGCAGAGCATGGACCAGATGATCGCCTTCCGCGCGGTCCAGGGCGTCGGCGCGGGCGGCCTGATGATCGGCGTACAGGCGATCATCGCCGACATCGTGCCGCCCCGGCAGCGCGGCCGCTACATGGGCCTGATCGGCGCCGTCTTTGGCCTCGCCTCCGTCGCGGGCCCCCTGCTCGGCGGCTACTTCACCGACCACCTCTCCTGGCGCTGGTGCTTCTACATCAACGTCCCCTTCGGCCTGGTCACCCTCGCCGTCGTCGCCGTCGTGCTGAAGCTGCCCCGGCCGAAGAGGCGCGGCCGCCTCGACGTGCCCGGCGCCCTGCTGCTCGCCGCCGCCTCCACCTGCCTCGTGCTGCTGACCAGTTGGGGCGGCACCGAATACGCCTGGGACTCCAAGGAGATCATCGGCCTCGGCGCGGGCGCGCTCGCCGCCGCGCTGCTCTTCCTCGTCGCGGAGCGGTTCGCCGCCGAACCCCTCATGCCGCTGCGGCTGTTCCGCGACTCCGTCTTCAACATCACCGGCCTGGTAGGACTGGTCATCGGCGTCGCCCTGTTCGGCGCGGCCAGCTATCTGCCGACCTTCCTCCAGATGGTCGACGGGGCCAGCGCCACCGAGTCCGGTCTGCTGATGCTGCCCATGATGGCGGGCATCGTCGGCGCCTCGATCATCGGCGGCCAGCTCATCAGCCGCACCGGCCGCTACAAGATCTACCCGCTGCTCGGCGCCGCGCTCGCCGCGCTCGGCATGTGGCTGCTGTCCCGGCTGGAGGTGGACACCTCCCGGCTGACGTACAGCATCTGGATGGCCGTCCTCGGCACCGGCATCGGCCTGGTCATGCCCGTCCTGGTGCTCGCCGTGCAGAACTCCGTGCGCCCCGCCGACCTCGGCACCGCCACCAGCGCCAACAACTACTTCCGGCAGATCGGCGGCAGCGTCGGCGCCGCCATCTTCGGAACCCTCTTCGCCGACCGGCTCACCGACGCCCTGCGCGAGGACCTCCCGCCAAACGCCTCGGCCGCGCTGCCCGACCCCGAGGCGATCACCCCGCAGCTCGTCCACGCCCTGCCCCCGGCGCTGCGCGACGCCTACATCCACGCCTACGCCGACGCGATGCCCCGGATCTTCCTGTACCTGGTGCCGGTGCTCGTCCTCGGCCTGATCATCGCCTTCTTCCTCAAGGAGAAACCCCTGGTGTCCCAGCACGCCCCCACCGCCACCGACCCGGACACCGTGCCGGTCAGCGTCCCCGTACCCCAGGCCCGTTCGCCGCACGCGGCCGGGATCGCGGTCTGCGGCACCGTCCAGCACCCGGACGGCACTGTGGTGCCCCGCGCCGCGCTCACCCTCATCGACGTCGCCGGCGTGCAGATCGGCCGGGGTGCCAGCGGCGACGACGGCCGCTACGCCCTCGCCACCCCCGGCCCCGGCTCCTACGTGCTGATCGCGGCGGCGGGCGGCCACCAGCCGCAGGCCGTCTCCGTCACCGTGGGCGAACGGCCCGTCGAACTGGACGTGGTCCTCGGCGGCGCCGGACGCCTCGCGGGCGCCGTGCTCACCGCGGACGGCAGCCCCGTACGCGACGCCACCGTGACCCTCACCAACGTGCACGGCGAGGTCGTCGCCTCCACCCGCAGCGGCCGCGAGGGCGGCTACGTCATCACCGAGCTGGTCGCGGGGGAGTACACCCTCGCCGCCAGCGCTCCCGCCTTCCGTCCGGCCGCCCTCCCGGTCAGCGTCCAGGCGTCCCGCGAGACCCGCCAGGACGTCGAACTCGCGGGCGGCGCCGTGCTCAAGGGCACCGTCCGGGCCGGGGGAGGGCGTCCCGTGGAGGACGCGCGCGTGACCCTGCTCGACGCGGCCGGGAACGTCGTCGACACCCTCACCACGGGCGCCGACGGCACCTTCCGTTTCATCGACCTCTCCTCCGGCGAGTACACCGTCATCGCCGCCGGCTACCCGCCGGTCGCCACGGTGCTGCAGGTGGCGGGCGGTGGCCGCACCGAGCGTGACCTGCAACTGGGGCACGAGGACTGAGCGGGAGCGGGCCCCGCGGGGCCGGCGTGATCCCGGGGACGGAATTCACGGATTGCCACACATGGCGATGTGACTCCCCCGTACCGTAGTGGCGGGCGGCACAGATCGTTCGCGTACAGCCGTGGGGAGAGAGGGCCTGGGCCATGGACCGTGGCAGCGAGCGGGACGCGTCTCCCGGCCGCGGCAGGGGTGACACCGCGGCCGGCCGGATTCCGCTGGCCGTGGTGATCGTCGACCGCGCGGGCCTGGTGTCCCACTGGAGCAGCGGCGCCGGGCGGATGTTCGGCACCGGCCGGGAGGAGGCCGTCGGGCAGCCCGTCGCGGACCTGCTGCCCGTCTCGGGCGCCCTCCCCGACGAACTCCCGCCCGACGGGTACGACGGGTACGACGGGCCCGGCCCCGACCTGGAGACCTCCCTCGGCACGCACACCGGCTATCCGACCGCGGGCCGCGCCCGGCTCACCCCGCCCGAGCGCAGGGACGACGAGCGGATCGACGTGCTGTGGTGGGCCTACCCGCTTGTCGGACCAGGGCCCTCCCGGCTGCTGGTGCTCGCCGCCGACGCCACCCGGCTGCGCGAGGCCCGCGGCCACCTCGACGAGGGCACCGAGCGCATCGCGCCCGGCTTCGCCCGCCACACCGAACTGCCCACCGCCGCCGACCTGGAGCGCAGGCTGCCCGAGATCCTGCCCAACATGGGGCCCGGACTCGGCGCCCGCATCGTCTCCCAGGTGCTCGAACTCGGCTATCCGGTGCTGGAGTTCAGCCAGTACGAGCGGGTGCCCGTCACCCCTTACTGGGGTGTGCCCCGGCGCCCCGGCCGCTCTGACAGCGTTGTCCCCCGCCCCCGCTCCGAGCCCCTGATCCCGGCCGAGGCCCTCGCCGACCTGGAGTACGCGGCCGTGCGTGAGCGGCTGGAGTTCCTCAACGAGGTCAGCTCCGGCATCGGCACCTCGCTCGACCTCGGCGAGACGATCCGCGAGGTCACCAGCGCCGCCGTGCCCCGGTTCGCGGACTTCGCGGGCACCCACCTGCGCTCCGCCGTCCTCGCGGGCGAGGGCTTCCCCGACGGGCCGCCCGACGCCAGCACCGTGATGCACCGGGTCTGGGTCGAGCACGACGACGAACCCGGCCGCTGGGACGACACCGTCCCGGTCGGCGAGGCGTTCGCCTTCCCCGAGCACACGCCGTTCTACCAGTGCATGGTCACCGGTGAACCGGTGCTCATCCCCAGCATCAGCGAGGAACTGGGCAACAGGATCTCCGGCGAGTTCGAGAAGCGGGACCTCAGGCCGCTCATCAACGGCCGCTCCCTGCTGATCGTCCCGCTGAAGGCGCGCAACGTGGTCCTCGGCTTCATGGTGCTGCTGCGCCGCGCGGACCGGCTGCCGTTCGACGGCATGGACCGCACCACGGGCGCCGAACTCGCCGCCCGCGCCGGGCTCGTGCTCGACAACGCCCGCATGTACACCTACCAGGAGAACGTCGCCGAGACCCTCCAGGACAGCATGCTGCCGCAGGTCACCCCGCGCATGGCCGGGTGCGACGTGGCGACCCGGTACCTGCCCGGCATCCGGCTCGGCCGGATCGGCGGCGACTGGTTCGACACCGTCAAACTGCCCGGCTCGCGCACGGCGCTGGTCGTGGGCGACGTCATGGGCCACGGGCTCAACTCGGCCGCGATGATGGGCCAGTTGCGCACCGCCGTCCAGACGATGGCCACGCTGGAGACCCCACCCGCCCAACTGCTGCGCAACCTCGATGACCTGGCCCGCCGGCTGGGCGAGAACTACCTCGCCACCTGTCTCTACGCCGTCTACGACCCGATCCGCGGCGAGTTGCAGATCGCCAACGCGGGCCACATCCCGCCCGTGCTGGTGCGCGCGGCGGACGGCGGCAGCGAACTGCTCGATCTGCCCACCGGCGCACCCATCGGCGTCGGCGGGGTGCCCTTCGAGGTCACCACGGTGCGGGTCGCGCCCGGTGACCGGCTGGTGCTGTGCACGGACGGCCTGGTCGAGGTGCGCGGCTCGGACATCGGGGACGGGCTGGCCGCGCTCTGCGAGTCCGCCGCGCATCCGGCCGCCTCGATGGACGCGGCCTGCGACACGATCATCCGCGCGCTGAACACCCGTGGCGGCCGCAAGGACGACGTGGCCCTGCTGATGGCCCGGCTCAACGGCATCCCCGACGACCACGTGGCCCAGTGGCGGCTGGACGCCGACCCGCGCGAGGTCTCCCGCGCCCGGCACCTGGTCCAGGGGCAACTGCTGAAGTGGGGCCTGCCACAGGCGGTGGACACCGCGCTGCTGCTGGTCAGCGAGGTCGTCACCAACGCCGTACGGCACGGCGGGGGCGGCCCGGTCGGGCTCCGGGTGGTCCGCACCGACGCCCTGCTGTTCGAGGTCACCGACGAGGAACCGGAGCTGCCCGACATGCGCACCGCCGGGCCGGACGACGAGGCGGGCCGGGGGCTGCGCGTGGTCAGTCGGCTCGCGAAGGAGTGGGGCGCGACGGCGAGCGGGCACCACAAGACGGTGTGGTTCGAGCAGGCGCTGATCCCGTAAAGGTGCCCCTGGACCCCTTGCCCGGGGGGCGGCCGGCGCGATATCCCGATCAAGGCACCGACCTTGGGGAGATCGCAGTGAACGTTTCCGACGACTACCGCTCCAACTGGGAGAGTTACTGGCGGGAGACCTCCGAGGAGCGGGGGGACGCGATCTGGGACTCCGACCCCTCGCTGACCGCCGAGCCCCACAGCGAACTCCTCCTGCCCCACGCCGACGCCGGCCGCGTCATCGTGGACCTCGGCTGCGGCAACGGCACCCAGACCCGCTACCTCGCCACCCGGTTCGCCCGCGCGGTCGGCGTCGACCTCTCGGACGCCGCGATCGACCACGCCCGCCGTGCCACGGCCGGCCCCTCGGCCGAGTTCGAGCAGCTCGACCTGACCGACACCGACGCCGTACGCGACCTGCACGGCCGCCTCGGGGACAGCAACGTCTACATGCGCGCCGTCATCCACCAGAGCGAACCGGCGGCCCGCCCCGCGGTCGCCACCGCGGTGGCCGAACTCCTCGGTGAGTCGGGCCGTGCCTTCGTCGTCGAACTGACCTCCGCGTCCCGTGACGTCCTCCAGCGCGCGGCCGCGGGCCCCGCCGGGCCGCCGCCGAAGCTGCGCCGCGTCTTCCACCACGACCTCAAGCCCGCCGCCGCCGCGGACGACGAGATCCCCCGCCTCCTGACCGAGGCGGGCCTGAAGATCCTGGCCACCGGTGAGACGGTCCTCCCGCAGACCGAGCACTTCCCGGACGGCACCCGCATAGACCTGCCCGCCCGGTGGTTCGTCCTCGCACGCGAGTGAGAACGGGGCGGGCCGGACGGTGACGTCCGGCCGGGTCGTAGCCGCCGCCCGGCCGGACGCGTAACCTGCGCGGCATGAAGATCCTCATCAGTGCCGACATGGAAGGCGCCACCGGGGTCACCTGGCCCGCCGATGTGCTGCCGGGGACCCCCGAGTGGGAGCGGTGCCGGGGGATGTTCACCTCCGACGTGAACGCCGCCGCGCTGGGCTTCTTCGACGGCGGGGCCGATCAGGTGCTGGTCAACGAGGCCCACTGGACCATGCGGAACCTGCTGCTGGAGGACCTGGACGAGCGGGTCGAGATGCTCACCGGGCGGCACAAGGCGCTGTCCATGGTGGAGGGCGTCCAGCAGGGCGACGTCGACGGCATCGCGTTCGTCGGCTACCACGCGGGCGCCGGCATGGAGGGCGTCCTCGCCCACACCTACCTCGCCAACCAGATCACCGGGGTCTGGCTGAACGACGTACGCGCCAGCGAGGGTCTGCTGAACGCGCACGTCGTCGCGGAGTACGGGGTGCCCGTGGTGCTGGTCACCGGGGACGACCTGGCCTGCGAGGACGCGCTCGGCTACGCGCCCGGGGCGCTGAAGGTCGCGGTCAAGGACCATGTCTCGCGGTACGCGGCCGTGTGCCGCACCCCGGCGCGCACCGCCGCCGACATCCGGGCCGCGGCCAAGGAGGCGGCCGGGCTGGCCGTACGGCAACAGCCCTCGCAGCAGGGCCCGTTCACCGTCGCCGTGGAGTTCGACGCCGAGCATCTGGCGATGGCCGTCACGGTCGTGCCGGGGGTCGCGCGGGTCGGGGAGCGGAAGGTGGCGTACACCACCGACACGATGTACGAGGCAATTCGCACGTTCAAGGCGGTCACCACGATCGCCTCAGCAGCCGTGGAGGAACAGTATGGCTGACCAGCGCGCGCTGGACGAGGTGGTCGAGTTCACCTCCGAGCTGATCCGGATCGACACCAGCAACCGGGGCGGCGGCGACTGCCGGGAGCGGCCCGCCGCCGAGTACGCCGCCGAACGCCTGGCCGGCGCGGGCCTGGACCCGCTGCTGCTGGAGCGGACCCCCGGGCGGGCCAACGTGGTCGCCCGGGTCGCGGGCACCGACCCGTCCGCCGACGCGCTGCTGGTCCACGGGCATCTGGACGTGGTGCCCGCCGAGGCCGCCGACTGGAGCGT
This sequence comes from Streptomyces seoulensis, assembly GCF_022846655.1. Classification (NCBI taxonomy): domain Bacteria; kingdom Bacillati; phylum Actinomycetota; class Actinomycetes; order Kitasatosporales; family Streptomycetaceae; genus Streptomyces; species Streptomyces seoulensis. The sequence continues at coordinate 4,335,393 of NZ_AP025667.1, read as the reverse complement.
GCACCCCTTCTCCGGCGAGGTCCGCGACGGCGTGGTCTGGGGGCGCGGTGCCGTCGACATGAAGAACATGGACGCGATGATCCTGGCCGTGCTGCGCGGCTGGGCCCGGCAGGGCGTACGGCCGCGCCGGGACCTGGTCATCGCGTTCACCGCCGACGAGGAGGCCAGCGCGGAGGACGGCTCCGGGTTCCTCGCCGACCGGCATCCCGAGCTGTTCGAGGGCTGTACGGAGGCCGTCGGGGAGTCCGGCGCCTTCACCTTCCACGACGGCACCGGGCGCGAGATCTACCCCGTGGCGGCGGGGGAGCGGGGCACCGGCTGGCTGCGGCTCACCGCCGGCGGCCGCGCCGGGCACGGCTCCAAGGTGAACCGGGAGAACGCGGTGACCCGGCTCGCCGCCGCCGTCACGCGTATCGGCGAGCACGAGTGGCCGCTGCGCATCACACCGACGGTACGGGCCGCGCTCACCGAACTCGCCGCGCTGTACGGCCTCGAGCCCGACTTCGACGACGTGGCTCTGCTGCTGGACAAGCTCGGCCCGGCGGCCAAGCTGGTCGAGGCGACCGTCCGCAACAGCGCCAACCCGACGATGCTGGACGCCGGTTACAAGGTCAACGTCATCCCCGGTGACGCGCACGCCCACATCGACGGACGCTTCCTGCCGGGCGGGGAGGAGGAGTTCGAGTCGACGCTGGACCGGCTCACCGGACCCGATGTGGACTGGGAGTACGTGCACCGCGAGGTGGCCCTCCAAGCCCCGGTGGACGCACCGCTGTTCGCCCGCATGCGCTCGGCCGTCGAGGAGTTCGCGCCCGGCGCGCACGTCGTCCCGTACTGCATGTCCGGCGGCACCGACGCCAAGCAGTTCTCCCGGCTCGGCATCACCGGCTACGGTTTCGCCCCGCTGCGCCTGCCCGAAGGACTCGACTACCAGGCGCTGTTCCACGGCGTGGACGAACGCGTGCCCGTGGAGGCGCTGCGGTTCGGCGTCCGCGTCCTCGACCGCTTCCTGCGGACGGCCTGACCGAGATGGGGGACGAGATGGGGGACGAGATGGGGGAAGAGATGGGGGAAGAGATGGGGGAAGAGATGCGGGTCCAGCCGTACGGTTCCTGGCCGTCGCCCGTCGACGCGGCCCTCGCCGCCGCGCACGACGGACACCCCGAGTGGGTGGGGTTCGTCGGGGACGAGGTCTGGTGGACCGAGCCCCGGCCCGCCGAGGGCGGCCGCCGGGCCCTGGTGCGCCGCACGGCCGACGGCGCCGAGGAGCCGGTGTTGCCGCAGCCGTGGAACGTGCGCAACCGGGTCCACGAGTACGGCGGCCACCCCTGGGCCGCCGCCTCCGGTGCGGACCGTCCGCTGGTCGTCTTCACCCACTTCGCCGACCAGCGGCTCTACCGCTACGAGCCCGGCGGGGGCGACCCGGTCCCGCTGACCCCGCTCTCCCCGACGGGCGGCGGACTGCGCTGGGCCGAGCCGGAGTTGGATCTCGAACGCGGCGAAGTCCGGTGTGTGCTGGAGGAGTTCACCGGCGAGGGCAGCGGTGACGTACGGCGCGTGCTCGCCGCCGTACCGCTGGACGGCTCGGCCGCCGACGACCGGTCGGCCGTACGCGAACTCACCGGCGAGCGCCACCGGTTCGTCACCGGCGCGCGCGTGTCCCCGGACGGTCGCCAGGCCGCGTGGCTGGCCTGGGACCACCCGCGCATGCCCTGGGACGGCACCGAACTCCTCGTCGCGGACATCGGCGACGACGGCCGCTTCCGGGACGTGCGCACGGTCGCCGGAGGGGACGACGAGGCCATCGCCCAGGTGGAATGGGCGCCGGACGGGCGGCTGCTGTACGCGAGCGACCGGGGCGGCTGGTGGAACCTCTACCGCGACGGCGTACCGCTGTGCCCGCGCCAGGAGGAGTTCGGCGGCCCGCTGTGGAAGCTCGGCCAGCGCTGGTTCGTCCCCCTGGCGGACGGGCTGCTCGCGGTCCTGCACGGCCGTGGCGCCGCCGTGCTCGGGATACTCGACCCCGAGACCGGTGAGATCGCCGACGCGGCGGGCCCCTGGACCGAGTTCGCGTCCTCCCTCGCCGCCCACGGCAGCCGGGTCGCGGCCATCGGGGCGAGTCCGCGCACCGGGTACGAGGTCATCGAGCTGGACACCGGCACCGGCCGCGCCCGCGTGATCGGTGCGAGGCACCGGGACCCCGTCGACCCCGCGTACTACCCCGAGCCCGAGGTCCGCACCTTCACCGGGCCCGGCAGCCGCGAGGTGCACGCGCACGTCTATCCGCCGCGACACCCTGAAATCGCCGGTCCCGAGGGCGAGTTGCCGCCCTACGTGATCTGGGCGCACGGCGGCCCGACCAGCCGGGTCCCGCTCGTGCTGGACCTCGAGATCGCCGCCTTCACCTCGCGCGGCATCGGCGTCGCCGAGGTCGACTATGGCGGCTCCACCGGGTACGGGCGCGAGTACCGCGAGCGGCTGCGGCACCAGTGGGGCGTGGTCGACGTGGAGGACTGCGCGGCGGTTGCCCTGGCCCTGGCCGAGGAGGGCACGGCCGACCGGGACCGGCTGGCGATCCGGGGCGGCAGCGCGGGCGGCTGGACCACCGCGGCCTCCCTGACCAGCACCGATGTCTACGCCTGCGGCACGATCAGCTACCCGATCCTCGACCTCGCCACCTGGGGCCCCGGCCGCACCCACGACTTCGAGTCCCGCTACCTGGAGTCCCTGGTCGGCCCGGTCGCCGAGGTCCCCGAGCGCTACGCCGAGCGGTCGCCCACCACCAATGCCGACCGGCTGAAAGCCCCCTTCCTGCTCCTCCAGGGGCTGGACGACGTCATCTGCCCGCCCGAGCAGTGCGAGCACTTCCTCGACCGCGTCGCCGGCCGGGGTGTACCGCATGCCTACCTCACCTTCGCCGGCGAGGGCCACGGCTTCCGCCGCGCCGACACCATGGTCCGCGCACTGGAAGCCGAACTGTCCCTGTACGCCCAGGTGTTCGGCCTCGACCTGCCCGGTGTCCCGGAACTGGAGCTCGGCACGTGAAGCAACTCCTGCGCCCCGCCCGGCTCGCCCCCGGCGCCCGCGTGGCCGTGGTCGCGCCCAGCGGGCCGGTGCCCGAGGCACGGCTGCACGCGGGCCTCGACATCCTGCGCGGCTGGGGCCTCGACCCGGTCGCCGCACCCCATGTGCTGGACCGGCACGGCCAGTTCGGCTACCTCGCGGGCACCGACGCCGCCCGAGCCGAGGACCTCCAGCGGGCCTGGTGCGACCCCGGAGTCGACGCGGTGCTCTGCGCGCGCGGCGGCTACGGCGCCCAACGGATGGCCGACCTGCTCGACTGGGAGGCCATGCGCCGGGCCGGACCGAAGGTGTTCGTCGGCTTCAGCGACATCACCGCGCTGCACGAGGCGTTCGCCACCCGGCTGGGCCTCGTCACCCTGCACGGCCCGATGGCCGCGGGGACCGACTTCATCGGCAGCGAACGCGCCCGCGACCACCTCCACGCGACCCTCTTCACCCCGGAGAAGGTCCAGCAGATCACCACCGACGGCAAACCCCTCGTCCCCGGCCGCGCCCGAGGCGTCACCCTCGGCGGCTGCCTCTCCCTCCTCGCGGCGGAACTCGGCACCCCGCACGCCCGCCCCTCCGCCCGAGGCGGCCTGCTCTGCCTGGAGGACGTGGGCGAGGAGACCTACCGCCTCGACCGCTACCTCACCCAGCTCCTCCGCTCCGGCTGGCTGGAGCGCGCCCACGGCATCCTGCTCGGCTCCTGGCACGACTGCGACCCGTACGACACCCTCCGCCCCATGCTCACCGACCGCCTGGCCCCCCTGGGCGTCCCGGTCCTCGAGAACGCCGGTTTCGGCCACAACCCGGACGCCCTGACGATCCCCTTCGGCATGGCTGCGGAACTCGACGCGGACGCGGGCACGCTGCTCCTGGAGGAGCCCGCGCTGCGCTGAGTTGACCTTGCCGTGGCGTCAACGTTTCTACTGACGGCATGCGCATCGGAGAGCTTGCCGCGCTCGTCGGAGTCACCACACGAGCCGTACGCCACTACCATCACGTCGGCCTGCTGCCCGAACCCACGCGGCGGGCCAACGGCTACCGCTCCTACACCCTGCGGCACGCCGTGCTGCTCGCCCGTATCCGGCGGCTGACCGAGCTGGGCCTCTCCCTGGACGAGGTGCGGGACGTCCTCGCCGACGACGCCGGACGCGAACTGGCCGAAGTCCTGCGGGAACTCGACGCCGACCTCGCCCGGCAGGAGCGGGAGATCCGGCGGCGCCGCGAGGTGCTGGCGGACCTGCTCGCGGGACCCCTCACGCCGGACGCCCCGCTGTCGCCCGGCCTCGCCGCGCTGCTCCGGGCCGCCCCCGACACCACGTCGCCCGCCGCCGCCAAGGACAGGGAACACCTGGTGCTGCTGGACACGGTGGCCGGCGGGGACGCGGTGTACGCGGCCCTGCACCCCCTGTCCGAGGACCCGGCGGTGCTCGAGTTGTACCAGCGGCTGGACGAGCTGGCGGACGCCCCCGCGGACGACCCCCGGATCGCGGTGCTGGCCGAGGAGATGTCCGCCGCCGTCCCCGACGAGGTACTGGCCGCGATCCCCGTCTCCGGCCGGGCGACCCCCGACTTCGGGGCGGCGCTGCTCGCCGACTATCCGCCCGCGCAGGCCGAGGTGGTGCGCCGGGTGATGAACACGCTGGTCACCCGGATGGACAGGAGCCGGTCATGACCACCCGAAGCACCCGGAGGACACGCACCCGTGTTGCGATCGTCGCGCGTCGGCTCGTCGCGCACGAGGTCCGCGCGCTGTACTCGCTGGGCCTGTGGGCGCTGCGCCGCCGCCAGGTCCCCGAAGGCGCCCTGGCCGTCGCCTACACCGGGCCGCAGACCGCCATGATGTACGGCCTGCTGTTCGTCTCCCTCGTCGAGACCGTCATGCTCGCCCTGGTGATCCCGTGGCCGCTCGTGCACGCCGTCCTGCTCGTCGTGGACGGGTACGGGATGGTGCTGGTGCTCGCCCTGCACGCGGCCTGCGTGGTCCGGCCGCACCTCGTCGCCTCCGACGGCTCGTTGCGCCTGCGGTACGGCGCGCTGTTCGACCTCGCGGTACCGGCCGCCGCCATCGTCTCCGCGCGGGTCGAACGGCGCCACCTCGGCCGGGGACTCGTCGCGGTCGACCCGGAAGGAGTGCTCGACCTCTCGGTGGGCGGCCAGACCACGGTGTGCGTGGAGCTGGCCGAACCGGTCGCGTTCAAAAGGCCGTTGGGCAGGAAGGAGGCCGCCCGCGTGCTCCGGTTCCACGCCGACGACCCGCGCGCCGCGGTCGAGGCGCTCCGGGCCGGTGGTCCCGCCACGCCGGTGGAGGCCCCCGGTGCCGGGGCATAGGCTGGCCCGATGCCGCACACCGCACCCCACTACCTCGCCCAGGGCCCCCGTGTGGCCGTCCGTCGGTTCCGGCTGGAGGACGGGGGGGAGTTCACCGCGCGGGTCAGGGAGAGCAAGGATCTGCACCGGCCGTGGCTGGTGATGCCCGACAGCGACGAGGCGTACGCCGCCTATGCGCGGCCGCTGATCGATGACGCGGGGCGGGCCGGGTTCCTGGTGTGCGAGAAGGACACCGGGGACATCGCCGGGTTCGTCAACATCAACAACATCGTCCGGGGCGGCTTCCAGTGCGGGGCGCTCGGGTACGGGGCGTTCGCGCACGCGGCCGGGCGGGGGCTGATGCGGGAGGGGCTCGAGCTGGTGATCGGGTACGCCTTCGGGCCGCTCGGGTTGCACCGGCTGGAGATCAACGTGCAGCCCGGCAACACCGCGTCCATCGCGCTCGCGCGCGGCGCCGGGTTCCGGCTGGAGGGGTTCTCGCCCGCCATGCTCCAGGTCGACGGCGAGTGGCGCGACCATGAGCGCTGGGCCCTCACCACGGAGATGCGGGACCTGGACTGACCCGGCCCCGTCCCCGGTTCAGGCCGACTGGTCGGCGTACTCGAAGATCGTCCCGTCCGGGTGCATCACCAGCAGGTTGCGGCCCACCGGGGTCGGCACCGGGCCCGCGATGATCTGCGCGCCCATGCCCGACAGCAGTCGGTGCGCCTCCTCGACGTCCTTCACGGCGATCGTCGCGGTCACCTTACGCAGCACCTCCAGCTCCGCCTCCGGCCCGCTCATCAGCAGGAACGAGCCGATCGCGGCGACCCGTACCCCACCGCGCTCGAAGCGCGCCGCCGTGCCGCCCGCCAGCCGCTCGTAGAACGGGATCGCGGTCTCGAGGTCGTCGACGCAGATGCGCAGTGTGGCGCCAAGAATCTCCATGCGAACGAGCCTAGTTGGGGCGAGCCGGAGCGCACAGGCCGTCGCCGCGCTTCGTAGGCCGTGCGCGCGGCCGGGTGACGTGCGAGGGGTTTGGGTGCCGTGACCCCGGTTACGCGGAAGACCTCGGACGAACCGCACCACCGGGGCGCCCGCGATCGGTCACTCTGCGTGACGGGTCGGGGCCCGTCGGGGGCCGGGCGGCCCGCCCGGTGCGCCGAGGATCGTCCGAGTCGCCTCGGACACGCGGAAAGGAGACCCATGAACAACGACGAACTCACCGAACTCGGGCAGCAGTTGCGGGTGGACAGCGTGCGGGCGGCGGACGCCGCGCAATCCGGACACCCGACCTCCTCGATGTCCGCCGCCGACCTGCTGGCCGTGCTGCTCGCCAACCATCTGCGCTACGACTTCGAACGCCCCGACCACCCCGCCAACGACCGCTTCATCCTTTCCAAGGGACACGCTTCCCCGCTGATGTACTCCGTCTTCAAGGCGGCCGGCGCCATCGACGACGCCGAACTGCTCACCTTCCGCAAGCTCGGCAGCCGCCTGGAGGGCCACCCCACCCCGCGCAGGCTGCCCTGGGTGGAGACCGCGACCGGTTCGCTCGGCCAGGGTCTGCCGGTCGGTGTCGGCATCGCGCTGGCCGGGAAGCGGCTGGACCACTCCGACTACCGCGTCTGGGTGGTGTGCGGCGACAGCGAGATGGCCGAGGGCTCGGTCTGGGAGGCCGCCGAGGCCGCCGCCTACGACAAGCTGGACAACCTCACCGTGATCGTGGACGTCAACCGGCTCGGCCAGCGCGGCCAGACCCGGCACGGGCACGACCTGGACGCCTACGCCCGCCGCTTCCAGGCGTTCGGCTGGCACACCGTCGAGATCGACGGCCACGACGTCGCGGCGATCGACCGCGCCTACGGCGAGGCCGAGTCCACCAAGGACCGCCCCACCGCGATCATCGCCCGCACCCTCAAGGGCAAGGGCGTCGCCGCCGTGGAGGACAAGGAGGGCAAGCACGGCAAGCCGCTGCCCGACGCCGAGGCGGCCGTCGAGGAGCTGGGCGGCCCCCGCGACATCCGCGTCCACGTCAGCGAGCCGCCCGCGGCCACGCCGGAGAAGCTCGCCCACGAGCCGCTGCGTCTGCCGCGCTTCGACAAGGGCGAGGAGGTCGCCACCCGCGACGCCTTCGGCAAGGCGCTGGCCGCCCTCGGCACCGCCCGCGGTGACGTCGTCGCCCTGGACGGCGAGGTCGGGGACTCCACCCGCACCGGGGTGTTCGCCGAGGAACACCCCGAGCGCTTCTTCGAGTCCTTCATCGCCGAACAGCAGATGGTCGCCTCGGCGGTCGGCATGGCGGCGCGCGGCTGGCTGCCGTACGCGTCCACCTTCGCGGCCTTCTTCAGCCGCGCCTACGATTTCGTGCGCATGGCCTCCGTCAGCGACGCCGGGATCAACCTGGTCGGCTCGCACGCGGGCGTGGCCATCGGGCAGGACGGCCCCTCGCAGATGGGCCTGGAGGACCTGGCGATGTTCCGGTCCGTGTACGGCTCCACCGTGCTCTACCCCTGCGACGCCAACCAGACCGCCCGCCTCGTCGCCGCCATGGCCGACCTGGACGGCATCCGCTACCTGCGCACCTCGCGCGGCGAGAGCCCGGTGATCTACGACGCCGACGAGGAGTTCCCCGTCGGCGGCAGCAAGGTGCTGCGCTCCAGCGACGAGGACCGGCTCACCGTCGTCGCGGCCGGGGTCACCGTGCAGGAGGCGCTGACGGCCGCCGACAAGCTCGCGGAGGAGGGCATCAAGGTCCGGGTCATCGACCTGTACTCGGTCAAGCCCGTCGACGTGGAGACGCTGCGCCGGGCCGCCGACGACACCGGCTGCCTGGTGACGGTCGAGGACCACCACGAGGAGGGCGGCATCGGCGACGCGGTCGTCGAAGCCTTCACGGACGGCCGCCCCGTGCCGCGCCTGGTCCGGCTCGCGGTCCGGATGATGCCGGGCTCGGCCGCGCCCGACGAGCAACTGCACGCGGCCGGCATCGACGCCGCGAACATCGCGGCCACCGCCCGCCTGCTGGTGGGCGAGGCCGTGGTGAGCTGAGTCGGGAGACCATCTTCGGCGGGCGTCGCGTGTGCGGCGCCCGCCGTCGCGTTCAGGCGGGCTTGCGGCACAGGATCTCGCCGTGCAGGACCGCGAACCAGCCGTCCTCCCGCCGCCCCCACTCACGCCACGCCCCGGACACCGCCGCCAGGTCCCCGGGCGTGGCGTGGCCGCCCTCCACCGCGCGCTCGGCGTAGGCGGAGGCGAGCGTGCGGTCCGCCCACAGGCCGCTCCACCAGGCGCGTTCCTCGGGGGTGGCGTAGGTCCAGGTGCCCGACGTGGCCGTGACGTCGCTCAGTCCGGCGGCCAGTGCCCAGCTCCGCAGCCGCCGACCGGCGTCCGGTTCACCGCCGTTGGCCCGCGCGACGCGCCGGTACAGGTCCAGCCAGTCGTCCAGGCCGGGCACGGCCGGGTACCAGGTCATGGCCGCGTAGTCCGCGTCGCGCACCGCGATCAGCCCGCCGGGCCGGGTCACCCGGACCATCTCGCGCAGGGCCCCCACCGGGTCACCGACGTGCTGGAGCACCTGGTGGGCGTGGACGACGTCGAAGGTGTCGTCGGGATGTCCGAGGGCGTGCACATCGGCGACCTCGAAGCCGACGTTGGTCAGCCCCCGCGCGGCGGCGGTGGCGCGGGCCCGCTCCAGGACGGCGGGGGCGCGGTCGACCCCGGTCACCCGGCCGTCCGGGACCAGCGCGGCGAGGTCGGCGGTGATGGTGCCGGGGCCGCAGCCGATGTCGAGGACGCTCATGCCGGGTTCGAGCGAACCGAGCAGGTAGGCGGCCGAGTTGGCGGCGGTGCGCCAGGTGTGCGACCGCAGCACCGACTCGTGGTGCCCATGGGTGTAGACGGCGGTCTCGCGCGGTTCCGGCATGGCTCGGGTCCCTTCGACGGTCCGGCCGCGGCGCCCGTGGAGGACACCGCGGCCGCAGTGGGTCGAACGGTACGCCGAGGAACCGAATGATGAGACCGCCGGTCCGTGATACGGACTGACGGAGCGTCAGGCGCCGGTCGGGTGGGGGCTGTAGGCCGTCAGGACCTCGGGCAGCTTCTCCACCGTCACCGTGCCGGACACCGACGTGACCTCACCGTCGTACGCCAGCGGGGTGCCCGGCGCGAGGCCGGACAGCCGCAGCTTGCCGAGCTGCACCGCCGCGTGGCCCTGGGAGCGGGTGAGCGGGCCCGCCACGGCGGCCGCCAGCAGACGCAGCGCGGGCCAGCCGCTGCCGTGCACCACCCGCACGTCCAGCGGCCCGCCCGACAGCTCGGTCCTGCGCCCGGCGCCCAGGCCGCTGCGCCGGTAGACGCCGTTGCCGACGAACAGCATCCACAGCGGGTGCCGCTTGCCGCCCGCCTCCACCTCCAGCGGATGCCGGTCGGCGCGCAGCACCTTCACCGCGCCCAGCACCCCGGCCGCCCAGCCGCCGATCCGGGGCGACCAGTGCTCGCGCTCGCGCACCAGCTCCGGGTAGACGCCCACGCTGAGGGTGTTCAGGAAGACGCTGGAGCGGCCGTCGGCGGTGAACTGGCCGACGTCCACCTGGACCGCCTCGCCCGCGCGGACGGCGGCCGCCAGATCGGCCGCGTCCTCCACCCCGAGGTCGTACGCGAAGTGGTTCAGGGTGCCGCCGGGCAGCACCGCCAGCGGAAGCCCGTGGAGCAGGGCGACCTCCGCCGCCGCGTTCACCGTGCCGTCGCCGCCGCACACCCCGAGCACCCGTGCCCTGGCCGCCGCCTTGTCCAGCTCGGCCCGGATCTCCTCCGGCTCGCACTCCACGATCTCGGCCCGCGGCAGCGCGTCGTGCAGGGCGCTCACCCGGTCCGCTGTGCCCGAGGAGCGGTTGGCGACCATCACCAGGCCCTCGCCCTCCGGCAGCGCCGGGGCGTCCGCGCGCGGCCGGGCGGCCGGACGGGCCGCCGCCCGCGTCGGCACCAGCTTCCGCACCACGAACGCGGCCCCGACCCCGAGCGCCGCACCGGCCAGCACGTCGCTCGGGAAGTGCGCACCGGTGTACACCCGCGACGTCGCCACCGAGAACGCCACCGGCGCCACCGCCGCGCCCCACGCCGGGGACTCCAGCGCGACCCCGGCCGCGAAGGCGGCGGCCGAGGCGGAGTGGCCGGACGGGAAGGAGGTGGTGATCGGCTGCCGCTTGAGCTGGCGGGACAGCGGCACCGGGTCCAGCACCGGCCGGGTGCGGCGCACCGACCGCTTGCCGAGGGTGTTGACGGTCAGCGAGGCCAGGCTCAGCGAGGCCAGCCCCCGCACGGCCGCCCGGCGCGCCCTCGGGGTGCGGGTCGCGGCGATCGCGCCGGCCACCGCGAACCACAGCACGCCGTGGTTGGCGCTGCGGCTCAGGCGGGGCAGCACCTTCTGGGCGCCGGGCCACTTCCGCTCGGCGGCCACCTCGAAGAGCCGGGCGTCGGCCGTGAGCAGCCGTCGCAGGACGTTGCGTCCCGTTGCCGGGACAGCGGTGAGGTCGACATCTGCGCTCATGTTCGACCCCCTACCCCGAAGCGGCCCTTTCTTGTGCGGCCGCCCGGGTAAGGGCGCGCGGAGGCCGGGGGAGCGGGATCTTCGTACAGTGGACGTCAGGACCGCGGACCCGACGAGCGGGGGTACCACCATGACCGGAGTCGACCCCGGCCGACTGGACGACCAGCAGCTCATGAAAGAGCTGGAGACGATCCACCGCACACGCCACGACACCCTGCTGTACGCCTCCAACGACGCCCTGCGCGCCCACAACGAACGCATGGCGCAGTTGGAGGGCGAGTACCTGCGCCGCAACCCGCGCCGCCTGGTCAGCGCGGGCCGCACCCGCGAGGGCGCCCGCGAACGGGGCTGCGGCGAGACCTCCACGCCGGGTGAGCCGGAGGTGTGAGGTCCGGGCCGGCCCCTTCCAGGCGGCCGCCGGGGGCGGCGTCACCCGTTGGGTGTGGTCCGTGTCCCGCGAATGGGGTCCGGCCGCGCGCGGGTCGGCGCCCTGGGGGCTCTGATGGCAGCGAGGGCACGGAACGCGTGCCCCGACCGCCGTACCGCCGAGGAGCCCGCCCCATGCGCCGCACCGTACGCGTCCTCACCACCTCCGCCGCCCTGGCCTGCGCCACGCTCGTCATAGCCGGGCCCGCCGAACCGGCCGAGCCGGGCGCCCCCTGCGAGGACCCTGCGGCGTCGGCGCCCCGGTCGCCGGGCCAGACGTACGACGGTACGAATCCGGTGCCCGGAGCGCCGTACCTGAGCGCGGCGCCCACCGGCCCGGCGTGGAGCGGCGCGGAGGACTGCTCCGGCGGCTCCGGCGGGAAGACCGGGCAGGGCGACGACCAGACCTGGGAGGGCGAGGACGGCGACGGCGAAGTCGGCCAGGACCGGGAGTCCGGCCCCGCGAAGGACTTCGGCGACCCACCCACCCTGGAGCACGGCGTCCAGGCCGGGGCCGGCGGCACGTTCACCGACTCGGTGCCCGCCCTCGCGGCCGGCGGCACGCTGATCGCCGCCGCGGCGGCGGGCGCCGGGTACCGGCTGTACGGCCGCAGGCGCGCGGCCGGGCACTGACGGCGGGCAACCGGAGGCCGCCGTGACCGGGACGACGCCGGACGCGAGCCATGCCGGGCCCGTCGCCGGGTACACACCTTCCCGAGGGCACCACCAGCAGGCACCCCGCACACCCGCCACACGGCACCGGGCTCGGGGCACACGGCACACGGACCGCGCGGAGGCGGACATGCGGCGGAGGGAACCCGAGGGCCACGGCCCCGTCCGCTACGGGCCCCCGTTCCCCGCCGACGGCCTGCCCGTGCTCCCGGAACTCGCCGACCGCCTGGCCGCCGCCGAACACCACGGCGAGGCCCAGCCCGCCGGAGGGGACCCGGCCCTGCTGGAGGCGGCCTGCGGCTACTGGACCCGGCGCGGACTGCCCTGCACCCCCGACCGCGTGACCCTCGCCCCCGGCGCGCCCCCGCTGCTGCCGGCGCTGACCGCCGCGCTCGCCGGGGACCACGGCGACATCCTGGCGCCCCGGCCCCGCGCCGCCTGGTGGGCGCCCAGCGCCCGGCTGCTCGGCAGACGCCTCTTCCCGGTGCCCGTCCCGGCGGGGAGCGGCGGGATACCCGACCCGTTCGCGCTGCTGGAGACCGTCCGCCGGGTCAGGGAAGAGGGCGGTGACCCCCGGCTGCTGGTGCTGTCCGTCGCGGACGACCCCACCGCCGCCGTCCCCGCGCCCGAGCTGCTGCACGAGACCGTGGAGGCGGCCGCCGCCGAGGGCCTGCACATCGTCAGTGACGAGACCTGGCGCGACACCCTGCACGACCCCCACGACACGGTCCTGGTCAGCCCGGCCGAGATGCTGCCCGACCATGTCACCGTCTTCGCCGACCTCGCCGGATCGCTGCTCCCGGCCGGCTGGCCCGCGGCCGTCGCCCGCTTCCCGGACAGCGCGGCGGGGGAGCGCGTCCACGCCCGTGTGCTGGACGTGCTCTTCGCGCTCGGCGCCCGCCTTGCCGCCCCCGTCGCGGCCGCCGCCCAGTACGCGCTGGACGAGCCCGAGCCGGTCACCGCCCGCCGCGAGGCCGCCGTCCGCCTGCACGCGCGCCTGGCCGCCGCCGCGTACCGCACGGTCCTCGCGGGCGGTGCGCTCGCCCCGCCCCCGCAGGCCGGACGCCACCTCTACGCCGACCTCGGCCCGCTGCGCGCGGCCCTGGCCGCGCGGGGCGTCGGGGACGCGCAGGAACTGGAGGACTTCCTCACCGCCCGGCTCGGCATGCCCGCGCCCGGCGGCCACCGCTTCGGCGACGACCTCGGCGCCCTGTGCGTACGGCTGTCCACCGCCCCGCTGCTGGGCGGCACGGACGAGGAGCGCGAGGAGGCGCTCGCCTCGCCCGACCCGACGGAACTGCCCTGCACGAGCGACGCGTTGCTCACCCTGAGGTCGGTCCTCGACGAACTCCGTGACGAAGCTCAGCGATGGGAGCCCCCTCGATGACGCAGCAGACGCATGAGCCCGGGTCCACCGCCACGACCACCACCACGCCCCCGCCGAGCGCCCCGGCGCCGACGGACGCCGTGCCCGAGGTGGTCGTCCGCGCCCCGCTCGCGCCCGCGTCACCGCCGCTGGCCGAACCACGCCCGCTGGGCGAACACCGGGTGTGGCCGAGGACCTTCCACGACCGGCTCACCGCGCCGCTGCCCGGATGGAAGGCCATGGCCCGCTTCGCCCGCGAGGGCGCCGTGCGCCCCGAACCCGAGGGACTCGTCGACATCCCCCGACTCCCCTACGAGCCGGGCCCGTTGCCCCGGGTAGGAGCCGACACCCTGGCCGTCACCTGGGCGGGGCACGCCAGTTGGGTGGTGCGGATCGGCGGGCTGACCGTGCTCACCGACCCGGTGTGGTCGCGCCGCATCCTCGGCACCCCGGTCCGTGTCACCCCCGTCGGCGTCGCCTGGGACAGCCTGCCCCCCGTCGACGCCGTCGTGGTCAGCCACAACCACTACGACCACCTGGACGCCCCCACCCTGAGCCGACTCCCGCGCGACACACCGGTGTTCGCGCCCGCCGGACTCGGACGCTGGTTCCGGCGCAGGCGGTTCACCTGCGTCACCGAGCTGGACTGGTGGGAGGGCGCCCGACTCTCCGGTGTGCGCTTCGACTTCGTGCCCGCGCACCACTGGTCCAAGCGCACCCTGACCGACACCTGCCTCAGCCTGTGGGGCGGCTGGGTGATGACCGCGCAGAACGGGCAGCGCCTCTACTTCGCGGGCGACACCGGTTACGGCCACTGGTTCGGCCGCATCGGCCGCCGCTACCCCGGCATCGACCTCGCCCTGATGCCGATCGGCGCCTATGACCCGCGCTGGTGGCTCAGCGACGTCCACTGCGACCCGGAGGAAGCCGTACAGGCCACCCTCGACCTCGGCGCCCGCCGGATGGCGCCCATGCACTGGGGGACGTTCGTGCTCTCCGCCGAGCCCGTCATGGAACCGCTCACCCGCGTCCGCGCGGCCTGGGAGAAGGCGGAACTCGCCCGGACCGACCTGTGGGACCTCCCGGTCGGCGCCTCCCGCGTGCTGGAGGCAGAGCCGCGCCCTACCGCTCCCCGCCCCGCACCCGGCGCACCAGCCCCGGAGCCGCGCTGACCAGCGCGGTCAGCACGACCACCGCCACCACGCCCTCCCACGGCCGGGCGAACAGCGAACCCCCGAGAATGCCGATCACCTGATACGTCAGCGTCCACGCCAGGCACGCCGGAAGGTTGCCCCGCGCGAAGCGCCGCAGCGGCCACTCGGCAAGCAGACACGCCAGCATCACCGGAATCCGGCCCGCCGGCACGAGCCGGGACAGCACCAGCACCGTCACCCCGTGGTCGGCCAGCTTCTCCCGCGCCTGGTCCAGCCGCTCCTCCGGCGCCCGCGACCGCAGCGCCTCCAGCCAGCGCGACCCGCTCTGCGAGCCGAGACCGCGCCGCCCCAGCCAGTACAGCGCCGCGTCCCCCAAGAAGGCCGCCAGCGACGCCGTCACGAACACCAGCAACAGCGAGAACGGCGCCGTGCGATGGACCGCCACCACCGCCGCCGTGCTCACCAGCGCCCCCGTCGGCACCACGGGTATCAGCGCGCCTGTCAGCACCAGCAGGAACAGCGACGGATACCCGAGCGCCTGCTGCGTCGGCTCCAGCGGCACGCCCTGTGTCGCGGCGGCGGCCAGCACCACCGCGCCCCCCAGCCCTCTCACCGGGCGACCTCCAGCCGTACGCCCTCCCCGTGCCCCAGCCGGTGCACCGTCACCTTCGGCGCGGCCTCGGCCGCCAGCCGCACGAACTCCTCGCCCGGCGCGTGGAATTCGTGCGGACGCACCGCGTCCATCCCGATCGGCCAGTACGTGCCGTAGTGCACCGGCACCGCCCAGCCCGGCGCCAGCCGCGCCAGCGCCCGCGCCGCCCGGCCCGCGTCCAGGTGCCCCTCGCCCAGATACGGCCCCCAGCCGCCCACCGGCAGCAAGGCCACGTCCACCGGGCCGACCTCCTCGGCCATCGCGTCGAAGAGCCCGGTATCACCGGCGAAGTAGGTGCGCGCCTCACCCTCCACGACATAGCCGAGCGCGGGGGAGCGGTGCGGGCCGAAGGGCAGCCGCCGTCCGTCGTGCAGCGCGGGCACCACCCGCACCCGCAGCTCCCCGATCCGGACCTCGTCGCCGGGCGCCACCTCGGTGATGTCGAGCCCCCGCAGCCGCCGCAGTCCGGGCACCGTCCGGGGCGCGCCCCGGGGCACCAGCAGACGTGTGCCCGGCGCGAGCCCCGCCAGCGAGGGAAGGTGCAAGTGGTCGGCGTGCAGATGGGAGACGAGCACCGCGTCGGCGCGGCGGGCGTCGGCGGGCGGCGGCGCGCCCCGGCGGCGGCGCAGATGCGCCAGCCGTGAGGCGAACAGGGGATCGGTGAGCACCCGCGTGTCCGAGTCCTCGATCGTGCAGGTGGCGTGACCCCACCAGGTGACCTCCACCGGCACTACCCTCACCTCCGCCGCGCGACTCCCCCGAAGCGTACGGGCAGCGGTAGGGTCGGCGGCGAACCCGGAGGTGAGGGGACGCCATGGGACCGTTACAGGGTGCCTCGGCCGGTGCGGCGACGTTACGGATCACCGCCATCGCCAGCCTGACCCCGCTGGAGGAGCTGGAGTCCGACCCGTTCCTGGTCGACTCCCGCAGCCAGCACGCCATGTGCGCCCGCTGGGCCGCCGAGCAGGGGTACGTGATCGCGCGCGAACTCCTCGTAGGCGGGCTGCGCTTCGACCACGACGCGCTGTGGGACGGGGTGCGCCCCGGCGTGGACGTGTTCGTCGCCCCCAGCAGACGGGTGCTGGAGCGCGCGCTGTCCACGGGTGAGGAGTTCACCGCCGAGTGCGCCCGGCGCGGGGTCCGCGTGGAGACGGTGGGCAGCGCCGAACCCGCGTACGACGCCCGGATGAAGGCGCGCGTGCACCGGCGGCTCTCGATGCCCACGGCCGGCTACGACGGCAAGTGACTCCTTCCGGGCCGCCCCGGCCCCCGCAGCCGGTGTGACAAGGTGGGGGCAGGCCCCGAGGGGCGGGCCGGGACGTGAGGTGCGCGGGGCGTGCGGTGGCGGCGGGTTGCCGGTCAGATCGGTCGTAGCGTCACGGTGTGGGCGGTCTCCACGCTCACCATGCTCGTACTCGCCGGAGCCCTCCCCGACTTCCGGCTCCAGTCCCCCGACGGCGACAGCGCCACCCGTATCGCCGTCACCGCCGCCTGCGGAGCCGGGGCGTTCGGCCTGCTGTCGGCGCTGGCCTGGCCGGTGCTGGTGCGGCTGCTGCTGCTCGTGCCCGCGCTCTTCCTCGGCCTGCTGGTCTTCTTCCTCAACGGCTCCCTGCTGCTGCTCGCCCTGCGCGTCAACCCCTCCGGGCGCGGCGAGGTGGCGCCCGAGACCGCGGTGATCGTCGCCGCCGTGATGTCCGCCGTCGCCTCGGCCACCGGCGGGGCGCTCGCCGTACGCGACGACGACGCCTACCGGCGCCGCCTGTTGCGCCTCGCGGTGCGCCGCCGAAGAGCCGGCCGGCCCTGCGCGAGCACGCCCGGCCTGGTCTGCGTCCAGCTCGACGGCGTCGGCCACGACGTGCTCACCGCCGCCGTCCGCGACGGTCTGATGCCCACCGTGGCCCGCTGGCTCGCCACCGACGGCGTCATCCCGCCCACCCACCGGCTCGCCTCCTGGCGCACCGACTGGTCCAGCCAGACCGGCGCCAGCCAGCTCGGCATCCTCCACGGCAGCACCTACGACGTCCCCGCCTTCCGCTGGTACGAGAAGGACCGGGGCGAGGTCATGGTCTGCAACCGGCCCACCTCGGCCGCCGAGTTGCAGCGCCGCGCCGTCGCCCGCACCGGGGACGGCGGCCTGCTCACCGTCGACGGCGCCAGCCGGGGCAACCTGTTCAGCGGCGGCGCCGGGGAACAGGCCCTCGTGCTCTCCATCGCCACCCGCCGCCGCGGCCGGGGGAACCGTTCCCGCGCCGGCTACTTCGCCTACTTCTCCGACCCGGCCAACGCGGTGCGCACCGCCCTGTCGTTCTTCGCCGAGATCGGCCGCGAGATCGGCCAGTCCACCCGCGCCCGGTTCGCCGGCCGGCACCCGCGCGTCGGCCGGGGCGGCCTCTACCCGTTCGTCCGCGCCTTCGCCACCGTCGTCGAACGGGACGTGGTCGTCGCCGCCGTGATGGGCGATCTGCTCGCGGGCCGCACCGCCGTCTACGCCGACCTCGTCGCCTACGACGAGGTCGCCCACCACTCCGGCCCCGACAGCCGGGACGCCCGCCAGGTCCTCAAGCGCCTGGACCGCTCCCTCGCGCTGATCGAGAAGGCCGCCGAGCACGCCCCGCGCCCCTACCGCCTGGTCGTCCTCTCCGACCACGGGCAGAGTCCGGGCGAAACCTTTCGCTCCCGCTACGGCCTCACCCTCGCCGACCTCGTCCGCGCGGGAAGCGGGCTGCCCGTGCCGCGCGGCGCCGGCCGCACCCCCAGCGGCGCCGAGGCCCGCGCCGCCGTACGCGTCGCCCTCGGCCGCGCCGACGGCACGGACGACGGACCCACCCCGCCCGTGCGCCGCTCCGAGCCGGTCGTGCTCGCCTCCGGCAACCTCGGGCTGGTCTCCTTCCCGGACGTCCCCCACCGGATGACCAAGGAGGAGATCGACGCCCGCCACCCGGCGCTGCTCCCCACCCTCGCCAACCACCCCGGCATCGGCTTCCTGCTGGTGCGCAGCGCCGAGCACGACGGCGTGGTCCTCGGCCCCTGCGGCACCGAGATCCCGCTGGCCGAACTGGACGAGCGGCCCGGACCGCTGGCCCGCTTCGGCCCCGGCGCCGCCGACGCCGTACGCCGCGCCCACTCCTTCCCCCACACCGCCGACATCATGGTGAACTCCTGGCACGACCCCGCCAGCGGTGAAGTGCACGCCTTCGAGGAGCAGATCGGCTCCCACGGCGGCCTCGGCGGCGCCCAGTCCCGCCCCTTCCTGCTCTCCCCGCTCACCCTCTCCTTGCCCGACGAGGACGGAGCGGGCCTGTCCGGCGCCGAGCGCCTGCACGGCGTACTGCGCCGCTGGCTCGGCGAGTTGAACGGGCCCGAGGTGCCGCTCGACGCCGGCCCCGAGCGCCGGGCGGCCTGAGTACGCGGGCCGGTCCTCACCGTGCCGTGACCCCGGATGTGATCGGATGGGGGGTACGGGGGCACAAGGACCCGGAACACGAGAACATCCGCGAAAGGAACCACCGTGGCTACCACGCGCACCGCACACACGGTCTGGGAAGGCGAACTGCTGTCGGGCAGCGGCACCGTCACGTTCGACTCCTCCGGCATCGGCTCCCAGCCGGTGTCGTGGCCGTCGCGCGCCGAGCAGGCGAACGGCCGCACCAGCCCCGAGGAGCTGATCGCCGCCGCTCACTCGAGCTGCTTCTCCATGGCCCTGTCGCACGGCCTGACCGGCGCCGGCACCCCTCCCACCCGGCTGGAGACCAAGGCCGACGTGACCTTCCAGCCCGGCGAGGGCATCACCGGCATCCACCTCACCGTGCGCGGCGAGGTCCCCGGCCTGGACGCGGACGGCTTCCGCACGGCCGCCGAGGACGCCAAGAAGAACTGCCCGGTCAGCCAGGCCCTGGCCGGCACCGACATCAGCCTCACGGCCGAGCTGGCCTGAGCCCTGAGGGCCGCCGGTGCCGCGCCCCGCGCGCGGCACCGGGTCACAGGCTCTCGCGGAACTCCCGCAGCAGTTTCCGGGTGCGCTGCGCGGAGGCCGCCCGCGCCGTCATGTGGTCCAGCACCTCCAGGTGCGCGGCCACCTCCTCGCGCGAGTCGAGGTAGAGCGCGCCGGTCAGATACTCGGTGAACACCATGTCCGGCAGCTCCCGTTCGGCGAACCGGAACAGCGTGAAGGGGGCGTACGTCCCCGGATGCGGGCCCGCCGCGAACTCCGCGAGCTGGAGGGTGATCCGGTCCCGCTCGGCGTACTCCAGCAGATGGTCGAGCTGGTCGCGCATCACCTCGGAACGGGTGCTCACCGGGCGCCGCAGCACCGTCTCGTCCATGATCACCCACAGGTGCGGCCGGTCGTCCCGCTCCAGCAGTTGCTGTCGCTCCAGGCGCAGCGCGACATGCCGGTCCACCGTCTCCTGGCCGTGCTGTCCGATCGTCCCGGCCTCCAGCACCGCCCGCGCGTACGCCTCGGTCTGGAGCAGGCCGGGGATGAAGTGCGGCTCGTAGGAGCGGATGAGGCGGGCGGCGCCCTCCAGGCTCACGTACAGGCTGAACCAGTCCGGCAGCACGTCGTGGAACCGCTGCCACCAGTCGGGCCTGTTGGCCTCCTCGGCCAGCCCGACGAACGCGGTGGCCTCCTCCTCGCCCACCCCGTACGCGGCCAGCAGCGCCTGCACGTACGGGATCTTCAGCGCGACCTCGGCCGTCTCCATCCGCCGTACGGTCGCCGACGCCACCCGGAGGACGCGCGCCGCCTCGTCCCGGCTCAGTCCGGTCGACTCCCGCAACTCCTGCAGCCGCCTGCCGAGCACCACCTGCCCCACAGTGGGAGCGGTCCGCCGCTCACTCACACCCCGTCCTCCCCTCCCCCCGAAGCCTGCGGGCAGTGTGCCACGCACGGGCCGCCCGCACACGGGGGATCAACCGGCCAACCTGGGGCCCGAGTTGGCCGAGTCGGGCAGGTTCAGGGAGGAGTCGCCGTGCAGGGTGAGGCGTATGGGGCGGAAAACGGTGGTGTCCGCCCGGGGTTCGCCGGTGCCGGGGTTGCGGGCGAAGCGGGGGTGGGCGCCCGCGCTGATCTGCCAGCGGACGCGGTGGCCGGGGGCGAAGCGGTGGGCGATGGCGCTCATCGGGACGGTGATCCGCGCCGGGGCGTGCGGGGATGCCGTGAGGGTACCCAGTCCGTCGCAGACATTGACGGAGCGCCCTTCGGGGTCCACGTCGCACAGGCGGGTGAAGACGTCGGTGTGACCGGTGTCGGCGGAGAGGGTCAGGTCCGCGGTCACCGGGCCGACGACGTCGAGCGGCTCGGTCAGCGGGGGACCGGTGAACGTCACGACGTCGCCACGGGCTTCCAGCGGGCGGTTGTCGCGCGGCCCGGCGCCGGGGGAGAGCAGGGGGCCGCCCAGGGCCGGGGTGGGGTCCTCCGGGTCGTGGCGGAACGTGGCCGGCGGGGCGGAGTCGGTGGGGGCCCGCCGGGTGAGGCGGCCGTCGCCGGTGGGGTACCAGGAGGTGGCTTCCGTGGCCGGTGGCCAGTCGTCCAGGTCCCGCCAGGTGTTCTCGCCACCCATGTGCACGCGCACCACTGTGGGACGCAGTGCGGTGGGGTCGGCGCACAGGTGGGCGCGGAGCCAGGCGAGGGTCTCCGCGAACACCTCGGGCCAGCCCTGCTGGAGGGCGGAGGTGTGGGTCCAGGGGCCGACGAGCAGCGCGGTCTCGCACCCGGCCCGGCGCAGCCGCGCGTACTGCTCGATGGTCTGGTCGGCCAGCGCGTCGTGCCACCCGGTGATCAGACCGGTGGGGACGCGGTGCCGTTCCGACGGTGCCGCCGACGCGCCGTCCCAGTAGGGGTCCTCGGCGTCCGGGTGGGCCATGACCTCGTCCAGCCAGGGCACTTCGGCTCCGAGCGCGGATGCGTGCGCACCGCGCAGCGGCCGGGCCATGGTGACGGCGCGCAGGTGGCGCCGCAGGCGCAGGGCGGCCCGTGCGAAGGGCGCGACCCCCTGGTGCTGGTAGGTCATGCCCAGGCCGACCGTGAGCGCGTTCTCCAGGCGCAGCGCGCCGCCCGCGTGGAAGAGGGCGTACGGGTCGTGCAGCCCCACCTGCACCACCATCGCCTTCAGCTCCGGCGGCGGGTCCAGGGCGAGGGCCCACTGCACATAGCCCAGGTAGCTGGGGCCGACGGTGCCCAGCGTGCCGTCGAACCAGGGCTGTTCACGCAGCCAGGCCACGGTGGCCCGGCCGTCGGCGGCCTCGTGGCGCCACAGGTCGAACGCGCCCCTGGAGCCGCCGGTGCCCCGGCAGCTCTGCAGGACCACATGGAAGCCCTGTTCCGCGAAGAGGAGGCCGTACATCGGGGACCACGGCAGGCCCCGGCCGTAGGGCGAGCGGACCAGCAGGGTGGGGAAGTCGCCCCCGGCGCGCGGGAAGTAGTGGTCGGTGAGCAGTGTGCCGCCGTCGGCCCCGGGCACCGCGAGCCCCGGCTCCCAGCCGACCTCGTACCGCTTCGCCGCAAGGCCCCGGAACGTCTTGCGCATCAGGCGTGCGGACAGCGGCGGCTTTCGGAACGACATGATCCCCTCCTGTATTCCGTACGGTGTACGAGAATAGGGGATGCTTGGATGACCTTGGCAAGGGCCGGTCGCCGACAGGCCGGGGAGAAGGAGCGGTGGAGCGTGGCACAGGACGAGGGAACCGGCGCCGCGGGCGTCGACCCCGAGCGGCTCTGGCTGCGCCCGGCAGAGCCCCGCAAGGGCCGCAGGCCCTCCTTCAGCCGCGAGGCGATCACGGTGGCGGCCGTCGCCCTGGCGGATGCGGAAGGGCTCGACGCGGTCAGCATGCGCCGGGTCGCGGCCGCGGTCGGGGCCGGGGTCATGTCGCTCTACAGCTACGCCCCCGACAAGGAGACGCTACTGGAGCTGATGATCGACCACGTCAGCGCCGAACTGCCGGCCACCGGCCCGCTCACCGGCGACTGGCGGGCCGACCTGAAGACCGTCGCCCGCCTCCAGCGCGGCCACATGCTGCGCCACCCCTGGCTCCCCGCCGCCCTGGCCGCCCACCGCACCCCCGGCCCGAACGTCCTGGCCTTCCTCGAACACGCCCTGACCGCGCTGCGTCCCTGCGGACTCGACGGCGCCGCCCGGCTGGAGATCTTCGCCCAGCTCACCGCCTTCGTCGCCGGGCACGTCACCCATGAACTCGCCCAGGCCGCGGCCGTCCGCTCGCCCGGACGCGCCGCCGCCGAGGCCCGTTACCTCGCCGCGGTCGCCCAGGACGGCGACCACCCGGAACTCGCCGAAGCCCTCTGTGCTCCCCGCCGTCCCACCGACCCCGAAGCCACCTTCACCCGCTTCCTCGACCGCCTGGTCGACGGGCTGGACACCGACTGGTCCGGGGCGGGCCATCGCCCTCAAGGAGGGTGAACTCCCCCTGAAATCAAGGGACATGGCAGCTGCGAGCGTGGGCACATTGAAGTCTGTGCTCGACTACGACAAAGAAGCCGAGTCCTACGACAAGCTCCGTGGCGGCGAGCCCCGTGCCCGCGCCGCCGCCGACGCCGTCCTCGGGCTGATCCCGGACCACGAAGGCCGCCTGCTGGACAACGGCTGCGGCACCGGCATCGTCACCCGCCTGCTGGCCGGGGCGCGGCCCGCGCTGCGGGTCACCGGGGTGGACCTCACCTCCGCCATGGCCAGGCGGGCATCCGCCCGGCTGCCCGGCTGCGTGATGCGTGCCGACAGCCGTCGACTGCCCTTCGCGGACGGCACGTTCGACGCCGTCACCAGCGTCTGGCTGCTGCACCTGCTGGACGACCCGGCCGACCTGCGTGCCGTGATCGCCGAGTCCGCGCGGGTGCTGCGGCCGGGCGGCACCTACGTCACCACCGTCGACAAGGCGAAGGCGCACGACGTGGGCAGCGACATCGACGCCGTGCTCGGCCCGCGCCCCAGGCGCCCCGCCTCCGACGACCCCGCCCTGGTGGACGCGTACGCCGCCGAGGCCGGGCTCGTCCGGACCGGTCTGGCCCGCTTCACCGGCGTCGGCCAGGGCCGCAGCCCGCGCCGGACCGTCACCGACCTGCGGCGCGGCTGGTTCACCCTGCTGCCGCCAGGCGAACCCCGCACCGAGGAGTTCGCCGCCCGCCTGGCCCGGCTGCCCGACCAGGACCGCCCCCGCGCCGACCCCGTCTTCACCGTGCACGCCTACCGCCGGTCCGGGTGACCGGTGCCGAACCGTCCCCCGTTTGCCGTACCGGCAACAGAGCTTGCCGCCGGACACCGCGCCGTCGCACGCTGGGCGCAGCCGGAGCAGAGCCGGGGAAGAGAGGCTGACCAGCATGGCGCACGACCACCACCACGCACCCACCGGGCACGCGCACGGACAGACGCACGGACACGCGCACGGACACGAGACCGACATCGACTGGGCCGAGATGGGCCCGGTGCTGGAGTCCCAGGCGGAGCTGCTCGCGCCGCTGTACCGCGAGGCGATGGGCTGGCTGGCCGAGGAGAGTCCCGAGCCGGGGCTGATCGTGGACGCGGGCAGCGGACCCGGCGTCGTCGCCTGCCTGTTCGCCGAGGAGTTCCCCGGCGCGCGCGTGGCCGCCGTGGACGGCAGCGGACCCCTGCTGGAGCGGGCTCGCGAGCGCGCCGAACGCCTCGGCGTGGCCGGCCGCTTCACCACCGTCACCGGCGAACTCCCCGAAGCACTGGATGAGTTGGACCGACCGGCCGACCTGCTGTGGGCCAGCCGCAGCCTGCACCACCTCGGTGACCAGCGAGCCGGGCTCGCCGCGTTCGCGCAGCGGATCGCCCCCGGCGGCACCCTCGCCCTCCTCGAAGGCGGACTTCCCGCCCGCTACCTGCCCCGCGACATCGGCATCGGCCGCCCCGGCCTCCAGTCCCGGCTGAACGCGGTCGAGGAGGAGTGGTTCAGCCGGATGCGGGCCGAACTGCCCGGCGCGGTCACCGAGACCGAGGACTGGCCCGCCCTGCTCACCGCGGCCGGCCTCAAGCCCACCCGCACGCGCACCTTCCTGCTGGACCTGCCCGCCCCGGCCGACGAAGCGGCCCGCGGCTACGCCGCCGCCTACTTCACCCGGCTGCGCGACGGCCTCGGCGACGCCCTGGACGCCGAGGACCGAGCCACCCTGGACCGCCTCCTCGACCCCGCCGACCCGGCGGGCGTGCACCAGCGGACCGACCTGTTCGTGCTGGACGCGTACACGGTCTACACGGCGGTACGCCCCGTCTGAGCCGGGTCGGCCGGGTCAGTTCCCGGCGAGGAACTCCCGGGCCAGCCGGTCCCCGAGGGCGACCGCGGCGCCGTGGCTCTCTACGGGGGAGACCAGGGAGTCCTTGAACAGGATGTACGTCACCCCGGACTCGGCGCCCCCGGTCGCCGGGTCCGGGTCGATGCCGAGCGCCTCGGCGGTGGCGTACGACGCCTCGCCGATGATCTCCTTCGGGCCGGTGTCCCCGACGACCGCGTACTCCACCTGGTCGCCGTGGACGACGGCGACCACACCGCCGCCCTCGATCCCGGCCGCCGCGTGATCCCACAGGGCGCTCTTGCCCGGCACCACCACGTAGGGCAGCGTGTCCGCGCGCAGGGGCCTGCCGTCCGACTGGTGGAAGGCGGTGTCGTCCTGGTACCAGGGGTCTCGGTCCTCGTTGCAGTGCTCCGTGCGCAGCCCGTCGCAGTCCACGTCCATGTCCGCCTTCCAGAACACCGCGCCCTTCAGCCCGCACACCGGGATCGTCGCGGCGCTTTCCGCGTCGGTGCGGTACAGACCGTCGGAGATCCGGTCGCACGACCTCACCTTCGCCAGCAGGTCGGCCGCGCTCACCGTCCCCTCCCGCGCCCGCTTCGGCGAGTCCCCGTAGGCGGCGGCCAGGGCCGCGGCGGCGAGCAGGACGGTCCCGGCGGCGGTGGCGAGACCCAGTGGACGAAGACGCACGGCGCGGTGGCCCTTCGGTCGGCGAAGCTCGGCGTAGCGCACAGGGCCGCCCGACCCCTTCTGACGGGGGTGGACGACCCTGTGGCGTACGGGGTGTCAGACCATGTCGAACGTGGCCGGGTCGGGACCCAGCCGCTTGTCCTCGTTCAGCGCGCTGATGGCGGCGAGGTCCTCGTCGTCCAGGCTGAAGTCGAACACCTCGATGTTCTCCTTGATCCGCGACGGCGTCACGGACTTCGGGATGACGATGTTGCCGAGCTGGATGTGCCAGCGCAGCACGACCTGCGCCGGCGTACGCCCGTGCTTCTGGGCGATGGCCACGATCGCCGGGACCTCCAGCAGGCCCTTGCCCTGGCCGAGCGGCGACCACGCCTCGGTGGCGATGCCCTGCTCCGCGTCGAACTCCCGCGCCGCGCGCTGTTGGAGCTGCGGGTGCAGCTCGATCTGGTTCACCGCCGGGACGATCGACGTCTCCGCGATCAGCCGCTGGAGGTGCTCGGGCAGGAAGTTGGACACGCCGATCGCGCGGACACGGCCGTCGGAGTACAGCTTCTCGAACGCCTTGTACGTGTCGAGGTAGTTGTCCCGCGCCGGCAGCGGCCAGTGGATCAGATAGAGGTCGAGGTGGTCGAGACCGAGCTTCTCCAGCGAGGTGTCGAAGGCGCGCAGGGTGGAGTCGTACCCCTGGTCGCTGTTCCAGAGCTTGGTGGTGACGAAGAGGTCTTCCCGAGGGAGTCCGGAGGCGGCGATGGCCTTGCCGGTGCCCTCTTCGTTGCCGTAGATCGCCGCGGTGTCGATGCTGCGGTACCCGGTCTCCAGCGCCGTGGCGACCGCGCGCTCCGCCTCGTCGTCCGGGACCTGCCAGACGCCGAAGCCGAGCTGGGGCATCTCGACACCGTTGTTGAGGATGATCGGGGGGACCTTGCTGCTCACGGGCTCATGATCCTTCGGTTGTGGACAGGTGCTACACCCATCGTCAACGATCAAGCGCCGGGATGCATTCCTGACCTGCCGGTCAGGAGTGGTAAAGCGCTTCCACCTCACGCTCGTACGCCTTCTCGATCGCCTTGCGCTTCAGCTTCAGCGACGGCGTCAGCAGTCCGTGTTCCTCGGTGAAGGACTGCGCCAGGACGCGGAAGGTGCGGATCGACTCCGCCTGGGAGACCAGTGTGTTCGCGGCCACCACCGCCCGGCGCACCTCCGTCTCCAGATCCGCGTCGCGCACCAGCTCGGCCGGGCTCGGCCGGGGCTTGCCGCGCATCTGGAGCCAGTGGTCGACCGCGTCCTGGTCCAGGGTCACCAGCGCCGCGATGTACGGGCGGTCGTTGCCGACCACGATGCACTGATTGACCAGCGGATGGTCGCGCACCCGCTCCTCCAGCACGCCGGGGGAGACGCTCTTGCCGCCGGAGGTCACCAGGATCTCCTTCTTGCGGCCGGTGATCGTGAGATAGCCGTCCTCGTCCAGCGAACCGAGGTCGCCGGTGGCCAGCCAGCCGTCGTGCAGGGTCTCGTCGGTCGCCTTGGGGTTGTTCAGATACCCCTGGAAGACGTTGCCGCCGTGCAGCCAGATCTCGCCGTCCTCGGCGACGTGCACCGTCACACCGGGGACGGCCTGGCCGACCGTGCCGTAGCGGGTGCGCTCGGGCGGGTTGGCGGTCGCGGCGGCCGTCGACTCGGTCAGGCCGTACCCCTCGTAGATCTGCACGCCCGCGCCCGCGAAGAACAGGCCGAGACGGCGGTCCATCGCCGAGCCGCCCGACATCGCGTTGCGGATGCGGCCGCCCATCGCCGCGCGGACCTTGGAGTACACCAGCTTGTCGAAGAACTGGTGCTGCATCCTGAGGCCCGCCGAAGGCCCCGGTCCGAGCCCCCACGCCTTGGCCTCCAGCGCGTCGGCGTACTTCACGGCCACGTCGACCGCCTTCTCGAAGGGCGTCGCCTTGCCCTCCTTCTCCGCCTTGCGCCGGGCCGAGTTGAACACCTTCTCGAAGATGTACGGCACCGCCAGGATGAACGTCGGCCGGAACGCCGCCAGGTCCGGCAGCAGGGCGGCCGCGTGCAACTGCGGCTGGTGGCCGAAGCGGACCCGGCCTCTGAGCGCGGCGACCTCCACCATGCGGCCGAAGACATGGGCCAGCGGCAGGAACAGCAGCGTGGACGCCTGGTCGCCCTTCTTGGAGTGGAACACCGACTCCCAGCGCCGGATCACCGCGTCCGCCTCGAACATGAAGTTGCCGTGCGAGAGCACACAGCCCTTGGGGCGGCCCGTGGTGCCCGAGGTGTAGATGACGGTGGCGGTCGAGTCCGGGGTGACCGCCTTGCGGTGCCGGTGCACCACCTCGTCGTCCAGATGCGCCCCGGCGTCGTACAGCTCCCGTACGCAGTTGGCGTCCAACTGCCACAACTGCCGCAGCCGGGGGAGCCGGCCGATGACGGTGGCGATCGTCATCGCGTGGTCCTCGTGCTCCACCACGGCGGAGGTGACCTCGGCGTCGTGCAGCATCCAGAAGCACTGCTCGGCGGAGGAGGTCGGGTAGATCGGCACCACCTGGGCACCGATCGTCCACAGCGCGAAGTCGAACAGGGTCCACTCGTAGCGGGTGCGGGACATGATGGCGACCCGGTCACCGAAGCGGACACCCTGGGCGAGCAGACCCTTGGCGAGGGCGACGACCTCGTCCCGGAACTCGGCGGCGGTCACGTCCCGCCACTGCCCATGATCGTCCTTGCGGCCGAGGGCGATGTGCTGGGGGTCGGTGCGCGCGTTGTCGAAGACGGCGTCGGCCAGACCGCCGACAGGTGGCTCGGTCTCCGTCACAGGGTCGATGAACTCGCGCAAACCCGGCTCCCCCTTCCTCGCCCTTCGGTCACGCCCCGCGACGCTCCGCACAGCGCCGTGAAAGCTACCCCACCGAATGGCCGGATGGGAGGGGTCGGGAAACCGTCCAAACCGCGCGTACCTCGCGGACGGTAGCCGGAAAATCCCCGCACATGGGGAAGGGACGGACACGATACTGACGGGTCGGTACGTACCGGTGGCGTAATCTCCACCGAATCTGTACGGGCCGGTCACGGCGGCCACCAGGACAGGCGCCTGCTCTCAGCCGCCCTGGCGCCGCAGCCGCTCGCCGCCCGCCAGCACCGCCTCCGCCAGAGCGTCCGCCGCCTCCTGGGCGGGTCCCCCGCGGTGGCCGTGGGTCAGGACGAAGTCGATCCCGCCGAGGTCCGGCAGGCCCGCCCGCTCCGGTACGCGGACCAGGCCCGGCGGGATCAGTCTGCGGGAGTGGGCCATCACGCCGAGCCCGGCCCGGGCGGCCGCGATGAGGCCGTTGAGGCTGCCGCTGGTGCAGACGATGTGCCAGGGGCGGCCCTGGGTGTCGAGGGTTTCCAGGGCGCGGGCCCGTGTGATGCCCGGCGGGGGATAGACGATCAGCGGGACCGGGCGGTCCGGGTCCAGGCGGAGGCGTTCCGCGCCGATCCAGACCAGGTCGTCCCGCCAGACCAGGCGGCCGCGCGGGTCCTCGGGGCGCCGCTTGGCCAGCACCAGGTCGAGCTTGCCCTCGGCCAGGCGCTCGTGCAGCGTCCCGGACAGCTCCACCGTGAGTTCCAGGTCGACCTCGGGATGGTCGTGGCGGAAGCCCTCCAGGATCTCCGGCAGCCGGGTCAGCACGAAGTCCTCCGAGGCGCCGAACCGCAGCCTGCCCCGCACCCGCGCGCCGGAGAAGTACGCCGCCGCCTGCTCCTGCACCTCCAGCAGCCGCCGCGCGAAGCCGAGCATCGCCTCACCGTCGCCGGTCAGCTCCACCGAGTGGGTGTCCCGCGCGAACAACTGGCGGCCCGCCGCCTCCTCCAGCCTGCGCACATGCTGGCTCACCGTCGACTGCCGCAGCCCCAGCCGCCGCGCGGCCTGCGTGAAGTTCAGCGTCTGCGCCACCGCCAGGAAGGTCCGCAGGTGCGTGGGGTCGTACATGACGGCAGCCTAGTCCGGTCATCGCCAATCGCGATCGCAGTCAGAGCGGTATGCCGGATTCCGCGATCGGCTCCGGGCAGGCACGATGGAGATCGTCCGCCCGCACCGAGAAGCTACGGAGCCCTGTGAAACGCCGGCTGCCCATCGACCCGTACATCGCGCTGCTCCTCGGCACGGTGGGCCTGGCCGCGCTGCTGCCCGCGCGGGGCGTCGCCGCCGACGTGGCCTCCGGCGCCTCCACGGCCGCCATCGCCTTCCTGTTCTTCCTCTACGGCGCCCGCCTCTCCACCCGCGAGGCGATGGACGGACTGCGCCACTGGCGGCTCCACCTCACCGTGCTGGCCTGCACCTTCCTCGTCTTCCCGCTGCTCGGCCTGGCCGCGCGAGGACTGGTCCCGGCCCTGCTGACCCAGCCGCTCTACCAGGGGCTGCTGTTCCTCACCCTGGTGCCGTCGACCATCCAGTCCTCCATCGCCTTCACCTCCATCGCGCGCGGGAACGTGCCCGCCGCCATCTGCGCGGGCTCCTTCTCCTCCCTCGTCGGCATCGTCGTCACCCCGCTGCTCGCCTCCGTACTGATCGGCGGTCCGGGTGGCGGCTTCTCCGCCGACGCCCTGGTCAAGATCGTGCTGCAACTGCTGGTGCCGTTCCTCGCCGGGCAGCTTCTACGGCGCTGGATCGGCGACTTCGTCGCCCGGCACAAGAAGGTGCTCGGACTGGTCGACCGGGGCTCGATCCTGCTGGTCGTCTACACCGCGTTCAGCGAGGGCATGGCCCAGGGCATCTGGCACCAGGTGAGCCCGCTGCGGCTCGGCGCGCTGCTCCTCGTGGAGGCCGTCCTGCTCGCCGTGATGCTCGCCCTGACCTGGTACGGCGCGCGGGCCCTCGGCTTCGGCCGCGCCGACCGCATCGCCATCCAGTTCGCCGGGTCGAAGAAGTCCCTCGCCTCCGGACTGCCCATGGCCGGCGTCCTGTTCGGCGCCCACGCCTCCCTCGCCGTACTGCCGCTGATGCTCTTCCACCAGATGCAGCTCATGGTCTGCGCGGTCATCGCCAAACGCCGCGCCCGCGACCCCGAGGAGCCCCCGGCCCCGGCCGCCCAGGTGCCCCGCCCGCGCGTGGGACCGGGCGGCGGCGAAGCCCCGTAGGCGTCCGAACGCGTTTCGTTCATGGGCCCGTTGGCCCGGATTTCCGGCACGGACAGCCCACGGCGGATAACGTTCCGTCATGACCGCAGCACCCGTACTCGACCCCCGGCGCACCGCCCTCGTCCTCGTCGACCTCATGGACCGCCTCGTCGCGCTGCCCCTGGAGCCCCGCAAGGGCACCGAAGTGCTGGCCGCCGGAGAGGAGTTGGCGGCGCGCTGCCGCGCCGAGGGCGCGCTCGTCGTACTCGTCCGGGTCGAACGGCCCGCCGTCCCCGAACAGCCGCCCGGCAGCGGACTTGCCGCCGGACTGCAGAGGGACGGCGACCTGGAGGTGGTCAAGCGGACCATCGGCGCCTTCCAGGGCACCGGACTGGACGAGCGGCTGCGTGCCCACGGCGTCGACACCCTGGTCCTCGGCGGCATCGCCACCAACCTGGGGGTCGAGTCCACCGCCCGCGCCGCCGCCGACCTCGGCTACGAGCTGGTCTTCGTGGAGGACGCGATGGCCGCCTTCACGGCCGCCGAGCACGAGGCGTCCGTACGGCTGGACTTCCCGCGGCTGGGCACGGTCACCACCACCGGACGGCTGGGCTTCGGGGACGGCCGGGGCTGAAGCGGCGGGCCGGGCGGGGCGCGGGCCGGGTGCTTTCCGGCCACCCCGCCGACCGCCCGACGCACGGAGCCGACCGTTCACCGCACCACCGCGCGCCCCGCCTTCTCAACCCACCCGCCCGGACCTACCGTCCGGCCCCATGAGCAGCCCCCCTGTCGCGCCTCCGGGCTGGAGCCGCTGGCTCGTACCGCCCGCCGCGCTCTCCGTCCACCTCTCCATCGGCCAGGCGTACGCCTGGAGCGTGTTCAAGCCACCTCTGGAATCCGCGCTGGACCTCGACGGCACCCAGAGCGCGCTGCCGTTCCAACTGGCGATCGTGATGCTCGGTCTTTCGGCCGCGTTCGGCGGCACCCTCGTCGAGCGCAACGGCCCGCGCTGGGCGATGACCGTGGCCCTGGTCTGCTTCTCCTCCGGGTTCCTGATCTCCGCGCTCGGCGCGCAGACCCAGCAGTACTGGCTGATCGTCCTCGGGTACGGCTTCGTCGGCGGCATCGGCCTCGGCATCGGCTACATCTCGCCCGTCTCCACCCTGATGAAGTGGTTCCCGGACCGGCCCGGCATGGCCACCGGCATCGCCATCATGGGCTTCGGCGGCGGCGCCCTGATCGCCTCGCCCTGGTCGGCCCAGATGCTGGAGTCCTTCGGCACCGACCACTCCGGGATCGCGCTGGCCTTCCTGGTCCACGGCCTGGCGTACGCCGTGTTCATGACGCTCGGGGTACTGCTGGTCCGGGTGCCACGGCCGGCCGAGCGGGCCGAGAGCGGTCCGAGCGTGGTCGAGGGCGTCCGGGTCTCGGCCCGCGGCGCGCTGCGCACCCCGCAGTTCTGGTGCCTGTGGGTCGTGCTGTGCACCAACGTCACGGCCGGGATCGGCATCCTGGAGAAGGCCGCCCCGATGATCACGGACTTCTTCGCGGACAGCTCCACGCCGGTCTCCGTCTCGGCGGCGGCCGGCTTCGTCGCGCTGCTGTCGGCCGCCAACATGGCCGGCCGGATCGGCTGGTCCTCCACCTCCGACCTCATCGGCCGCAAGAACATCTATCGCGTCTACCTCGGCGTCGGCGCGGTGATGTACCTGCTCCTCGCCCTGTTCGGCGACACGTCCAAGCCGCTGTTCGTGCTGTGCGCGCTGGTCGTCCTCTCCTTCTACGGCGGCGGCTTCGCCACCATTCCCGCCTATCTGAAGGACCTCTTCGGCACCTACCAGGTCGGCGCCATCCACGGCAGGCTGCTCACCGCCTGGTCCACCGCTGGCGTACTCGGGCCGCTGATCGTCAACTGGATCGCCGACCGGCAGGAGGCCGCCGGGAAGCACGGTCCCGCGCTGTACGGGCTGTCCTTCTCCATCATGATCGGCCTGCTCCTCGTCGGCTTCGTCGCCAACGAACTCGTTCGCCCCGTCAACCCCCGCCACCACGTCCCCGCCCCGAAGGAGGCCCCCGATGCCCAGCGAGAGCAGCCCGCCTGACCGGCGCGCCCTGATCGCCTTCTCCTGGCTCTGGGTGGCCGCGCCGCTCGCCTACGGGCTGTACGAGCTGGTGCGCAAGGCGACGCAGCTCTTCACGGGCTGAGGGCCAGGAGGCCCGGACGCGCGACCTGACCAGGGCGCCGTCCGGGCCTCCGTCCGTACGAGCGAAAGCCCGAGCGTATGAGCGGAATTCGGATGTCCGAGAGTCTGCAAGAAGCCGACAACTGGGATGCCCGATTCCTGTGGCTTCACGTACCCCCGTACCCGCGAGTCACTGCGCAGACTGGAGAGTCCCGCTACTCACGGCAGCAATGAGGGGACCCCCGCATGCACGGCTCGCGTATCGCCGCGATCGGCCACTACCAGCCCGCCAGGGTGCTCACCAACGAGGACCTGGCGCGCATGGTCGACACCAGCGACGAGTGGATCACCAGCCGGGTCGGCATCCGCACCCGGCACATCGCGGGCCCCGACGAGCCGGTCGACGAGCTGGCCGCGCACGCCGCCGCCAAGGCTCTGGCCACGGCCGGGCTCGCCCCCGGCGACATCGACCTGGTGCTGGTCGCCACCTCCACGGCGATCGACCGCTCCCCGAACACCGCCGCCCGGGTCGCGGCCCGCCTCGGCATCCCCGAGCCCGCCGCGATGGACGTCAACGTGGTCTGCGCCGGGTTCACCCACGCGCTGGCCACCGCCGACCACACCGTCCGGGCCGGCGCCGCCACCCGGGCGCTGGTGATCGGCGCGGACAAGATGTCCGAGGTCACCGACTGGACCGACCGCACCACCTGCGTCCTGGTCGGCGACGGCGCGGGCGCGGCCGTGGTCGAGGCGTGCGCGCCGGGCGAGGAGGCCGGGATCGGGCCGGTGCTGTGGGGTTCGGTGCCGGAGATGGGCAACGCGGTACGGATCGAGGGCACGCCGCCGAGGTTCGCGCAGGAGGGGCAGAGCGTGTACCGCTGGGCCACGACCCAGTTGCCGCCGATCGCCCGGCGGGCCTGCGAGAAGGCGGGCATCGAACCGGCCGACCTCGCCGCGGTCGTCCTCCACCAGGCCAACCTGCGCATCATCGAGCCGCTCGCGCACAAGATCGGCGCCGTGAACGCCGTCGTCGCGCGCGATGTCACCGAGTCCGGCAACACCTCCGCCGCGAGCATCCCGCTCGCCCTGTCCAAGCTGATCGAGCAGGGCGCCGTCCGCACCGGCGACCCGGCCCTCCTCTTCGGCTTCGGCGGCAACCTGTCGTACGCGGGCCAGGTGATCCGCTGCCCGTGACGGGCGGCCCGGACGGCACGTAGCGGTGCGGTCACCTTCTGTTCCCGTGGGTGCCGTGGGGCACAGATACGCAGGTGAAAGGCACTCCGAAACCTTGGTATTGTTGTCCATGTCGCCGCGGGGAACACCTCCTCAAGGCGGCAGACACCTTGTCCGGGTGGCGGAATGGCAGACGCGCTAGCTTGAGGTGCTAGTGCCCTTTATCGGGCGTGGGGGTTCAAGTCCCCCCTCGGACACCAAGTAGGGACCCCTGTACCGCAGGGGTCTTTCTGCTTTTCCGGCACCTGCGGGCGACCGAACCCGTCCGCTAGACCCAGCGCACCGGCAGCCGCTGCGGGCCCCGGATCAGCATGCCCTCGCGCCAGGCCAGGGCGGCCGGGTGGGCGTCGAGGGTGAGCCGGGGGCAGCGTTCCAGCAGGGCGCCGATCGCGATGCGGGCCTCCAGGCGGGCCAGGGGTGCGCCGAGGCAGTAGTGGATGCCGTGGCCGAAGGCGACGTGGCCGCCCGCGGGGCGCCGGATGTCGAAGCGGCCGGGGTCGGGGAAGCGGGCCGGGTCGTGGTCCGCGTCGGCCAGGGCCACGAGGACGAGGCGGCCGTCTCCGGGGATGACCGTCCCGCCGATCTCGACCGGTTCGGTGGTGAACCGGTACGTCGGTGTCTCCACCGGGCCGTCGTAGCGCAGCATCTCCTCCACCGCGTTGGGGAGCAGCGTCATGTCCTCGCGCAGCAGCGCCAGTTGGTCGGGGTGGGTGAGCAGCGCCAGTACGCCGTTGGAGATCAGGTTGACCGTGGTCTCGTGGCCGGCGACCAGCAGCAGCCAGGCGGTGCCGAGCAGTTCCTCCGCGGAGAGTCGGTCGCCGTCCTCGTCGGTGGTGCGGATCAGGCCGCTCAAGAGGTCCTGGCCCGGCTCCAGCCGCTTGCGCTCCACGAGTTCGGCGAGATACGCGGTCACCTCGTGGGTCGCCGTCACCCGTGCCCGTGGGTCGGGGTCGGTGAGGACCGTGGCCGTCCAGGTGCGGAACGCGGTGCGGTCCAGCGTCGGGACCCCGAGCAGTTCACAGATCACCGAGATCGGCAGGGGGAACGAGAGCGCGTCCACCAGGTCGGCCCGCCCGTCGGGGAGTGCCGTCATCGCGTCGAGCAGCTCGTCGGTGATCTGCGCCACGCGTGGGGCGAGTTGCTCGATCCGGCGTGTGGTGAACTCCCGCACGACCAGCTTGCGCAGCCGCCCGTGGTCCGGCGGGTCCTGGTTGAGCATGTGCGGCCCGGCCGCCGGGCTGGAGAGCGGGAAGGAGGGAGAGGCGTTCTTCCACTGCTTGGACAGCGCCGGGTTCATGAGCGCGGCCCGCCCGGCCTCGTACCCGACCACGAGCCACGCCTCCGCGCCCTCGGGGATGCGCACCCTGTGCACGGGGCCGCGCTCACGCAGTGCCGCGTACACCGGATACGGGTCGCGGACGAAGTCCTCGCCCAACGCCGCCAGGTCGATCACTTCGGCCGTCGCCACAGTCCGCCCCCGTCTCGTGGATCATTCCGACGCTAGCAGCGGGTGGTGCGTCGCCCAAGGCCGAATCCGGTCGTCGGTGGTGGGGGAGCGTCCCTGCTCGGAGGGGGATTGTGGAACCGACCGCCTCTTGTTATCGTCACTTCGACGTTAACGGGGAGGGGTGAGGACGGCATGGCTGTCCCGGACATACTCAGC
The DNA here is from genome assembly GCF_022846655.1 of Streptomyces seoulensis. Classification (NCBI taxonomy): domain Bacteria; kingdom Bacillati; phylum Actinomycetota; class Actinomycetes; order Kitasatosporales; family Streptomycetaceae; genus Streptomyces; species Streptomyces seoulensis. The sequence continues at coordinate 4,300,065 of NZ_AP025667.1, read as the reverse complement.
AGCTTGGTCGCGCCGCTGAACCATCAGTTGTTCCACCTGGGTCAGGACGCGGTCACCTGGTCCGAGCTGCTCGGCTTCGCCACCGGTGCGGTGTGCGTCTGGCTGTGCGTGCGGGCGAGTGTGTGGAACTTCCCCGTGGGGATCGCCAACAACCTGTTCTTCCTGGTGCTGTTCTGGAGCGCGCGCCTCTACGCGGACGCCTGGCTCCAGGTCGTCTACCTGGTCCTCGCCGCCTACGGCTGGCTGACCTGGCTGCGCGGCGGCGACCGGCGCTCCCGCCGGCGCATGGGTCACGCGTCCCGCTCCACCCTGTGCGTCCTGCTGGCCCTGCTGGTGCCTGTCACCTGGGGGTTGACGGTACTGCTGACCCGTGCGCACGACTCCGCCCCCTTCTGGGACGCCCTGACCACCGCACTGTCGCTGGCCGCGCAGTGGCTGCTCAACGCCAAGCAGATCGAGAACTGGTACTTCTGGATAGCCGCCGACCTCGTCTACATCCCGCTCTACTTCGCCAAGGGCCTGGACCTCACCGGCATCGTCTACATGCTCTTCCTGACGATGTGCCTGGTCGGATGGCGTTCCTGGCACCGCGAGTTGGCGACCCCCATGACGGAAACCGGACGGGCGGTGACCGTGTGAGCGCCCGCTTCGCCCACGGGCTGGTGATCGGCAAGTTCTACCCGCCGCACTCCGGCCACCACTTCCTGATCCGTTCCGCCGCCGATGCCTGCGAAGCCGTCACGGTCGTCGTGATGGCGGCCGGCCACGAGTCGATCCCGCTGGCGGACCGCGTCGCCTGGATCGGCGAACACTGGGCCGACGAGCCCCATGTCGCGGTCGTGGGCGTCGTCGACGATCTAGCGGTCGACTACGACAGCGACGCGGCCTGGGACGGCCATGTCGCCCTGATGCGCCAGGCTCTGGCCGAGGGCCCGCACGCGTCGGACGTGGACGCGGTGTTCAGCTCCGAGCCCTACGGCACCGAACTCGCCCGCCGTTTCGGCGCCGCGCCCGTCCTGCTCGACCTCGACCGGGGCACCTTCGCCGTCTCCGGTACGAAGGTCCGCGCGGACCCCGTCGCCCACTGGGACGAGATCGAGCCGCCGGTCCGCGCCTGGCTCGCCCGCCGGGTCGTGGTCGTGGGCGCGGAGTCCACCGGGACCACCACGCTCTCCCACGACCTCGCCGACGCCCTGCGCGCCCGGGGCGGTCCGCACGCGCTCACGCGCTGGGTGCCGGAGTACGGCCGCGAGCTGACGGTCGCCAAGCTCGCCCGCGCCCGCGGCCTGGCGGGCCCGGACGTGCCCCGGCCGACCGTGGCGGACCTGGACTGGGACGACGCCGACTTCAAGCTGGTCGCCCGCCGTCAGAATCGCACCGAACAGCACGCCGCCCGCGCAGGCGGCCCGGTGCTCGTGTGCGACACCGACGCCCTGGCCACCACCGTCTGGCAGGAGCGCTACCGAGGCCGCGCCACCGGCCCGGTTCGTGACCTCGCCCGGGCCATGCCGCCGCGCGCCCTCTACTTGCTCACCTCGGACGAGGGCGTCCCCTTCGACGACGACGGCCTGCGCGACGGCGAGCACCTGCGGGGCTGGATGACCGACCGCTTCCGCGAGGTCCTCACCAGCTCAGGCGTCGAGTGGCTGGAGCTCCACGGCGACCGCCCGACGCGTCTGAACCGCGCGCTCGCCGCCGTCGACCGGCTCCTGGCCGAGGGCTGGGGGATGGCGGACCCCCTGGGCTGAGCCTCCGCCCGATCAGGCCGTGACCAGACCGTCACGTCGGCCGGCGGGAAGCCCGGTTCGGGCACCGCCGTGGACCTGACCTGGGCCACCGGAAGATCATCCGCACCACCACGCCCCAGATGGCGGGGGAGTGGACGTGTGGGTCCGGCCCGCACTGCGGTTCACCTTGCCGCATCCCTTGACGCGCCCCCCGCCGCCGGATTAACTCACGTCCTAAATTAAGCCCTGAGGAGCCGATGCGGTTTTCGGGGTCTCTCTCCCGGAAAGGGACAGCCAGAGCCATGCGCAGCATCCGAGCCGCGGCCACAGGCGCCGTCGTCATGTCGCTCGCCCTCGCGGCCACCGCGTGCGGAGGAGGTACGGACAGCGGGGACGGAGCCGGCGGCTCGTCCAAGACGCTGACCTACTGGGCCTCCAACCAGGGCGCCAGCGTCGAAGTGGACAAGCAGGTGCTCCAGCCCGAGCTGGACAAGTTCGAGCAGCAGACCGGCATCAAGGTCAAGGTCGAGGTCGTGCCCTGGTCCGACCTGCTCAACCGCATCCTCACCGCCACCACCTCCGGCCAGGGCCCCGACGTGCTGAACATCGGCAACTCCTGGACCGCCTCCCTCCAGGCCACCGGTGCCCTGCTGCCCTGGGACGAGGGCAACTTCGCCAAGATCGGCGGACGCGACCGCTTCGGTGAGTCCGCCCTCGCGTCCACCGGCGTCGAGGGCAAGGACCCGGCCGCCGTACCCCTGTACTCGATGTCGTACGCGCTCTACTACAACAAGCAGATCTTCGCCGACGCAGGCATAGCGAAGCCCCCGGCCACCTGGGACGAACTCGTCGCGGACGGCGCGAAGATCAGGGCCAAGGGCAAGTCCGTGCTGGGGGCGGAGGGCTCGAACCCCTCCGAGAACATCCACCACGTCTTCGTCCTCGCCAAGCAGCACGGCGCCGACTTCTTCACCGCCGACGGCAAGCCCGACTTCACCAGCCCGAAGGCCGTCGAATCCGTCAAGCAGTACGTCGACCTCATGGCCAAGGACAAGGTCATCCCGCCCGGCAACGCCGAGTACGCGCAGAACCAGTCCGTCAGCGACTTCGCCAAGGGCAAGCAGGCCATGCTGCTGTGGCAGTCCGCCGCCGCCAACCTCAAGTCCCAGGGCATGAAGGAAGACGCCTACGGTGTCGCCCCCGTGCCCGTCCAGAAGGGCGCCCCCGGATCGGGGACCCAGGTCAACTCCATGGCCGGCGGCATCAACATCGCCGTCTTCAAGGACAGTCACAACCTCGACGGCGCCACCGAGTTCGTGAAGTTCATGACCAGCGACGCCGAGCAGAAGGCCCTCAACAAGGCGTACAGCTCCATCCCGCCGGTCAAGTCGGCCCAGGAGGACCCCGAGTTCGCCGGACCGTCCATGGCCGTGCTGAAGGACACCCTCGCCAAGAGCGCCGCCGCACTGCCCCAGGTCGCCACCGAGTCGCAGTTCGAGACCGCCGTCGGCACCGCAGTCAAGGAACTGTTCGCCGACGCCGCGGCCGGACGCGCGATCACCACCGCCTCCGTCAAGGCCAAGCTGGAGAAGGCCCAGCAGCAGATGCCGGCGGCCTGACGTCCATGACCACCACCGTCCTGAAGGAACCGGTGCGGGGGGACACCCCCGGTGCGGCGCGCGACCCGCGCCGCACCGGGCGGACCCGCCGCACCGCGCTCCCGTACCTGCTCCTCCTGCCCGCCCTCGTCTTCGAACTCCTCGTCCATCTGGTCCCGATGGTCATCGGCACCCTGATGAGCTTCCGGTCGATCACCCGCTTCACCCTGCGCGACTGGAACAACGCCCCCTGGAACGGGCTGCGCAACTTCCGCGTGGCCGTGGACTTCGACGCACCCGCGGGCGAGGCGCTGCTGCGCTCGTTCCTCGTCACCATCGGATTCACCCTGTGCTCGGTCGCCCTGTGCTGGGCGCTCGGCACCGCCGCCGCCGTCTTCATGCAGGACACCTTCCGCGGCCGCGGCCTGCTGCGCGCCCTGTTCCTGGTGCCGTACGCGCTGCCCGTCTATGCGGCCGTCATCACCTGGGTGTTCATGTTCCAGCACGACAACGGCCTGGTGAACCACGTTCTGCACGACCAGCTCCACCTCACCGACAAGCCGTCCTTCTGGCTCATCGGCGACAACAGCTTCTACGCCCTGCTCACCGTCTCGGTGTGGAAGGGCTGGCCGTTCGCCTTCCTCATCGTGATGGCCGGCCTCCAGAACATCCCGCGCGAACTGTACGAGGCGGCCGCGCTGGACGGCGCCGGGATGTGGCAGCAGGTCCGCCGCATCACCCTGCCGTCGCTGCGCCCGGTCAACCAGGTGCTGATCCTGGTGCTGTTCCTGTGGACGTTCAACGACTTCAACACGCCCTACGTCCTGTTCGGCCGGGCCGCCCCCGAGGCCGCCGACCTCGTCTCCGTGCACATCTACCAGACCACCTTCCTCACCTGGGACTTCGGCACCGGCTCCGCCATGTCCGTCCTGCTGCTGCTCTTCCTGCTGGTCGTGACCGGCGGATACCTGCTGCTCACCTCGCGCGGAAGGAGGGCCGGAAATGGCTGACTCGTCGCCCATGGCGCCGCCCCGTTCGTTCCTGTGGTCCCGGCGGATCTTCCTCACCCTGCTCACCGGCTTCGTCCTGGTGCCCGTCTACGTGATGGTCTCCAGCTCGCTCAAGCCGCTTGCCGACGTCACCGACAAGTTCCGCTGGCTGCCGAGCGAGTTGACGATCCGGCCGTACATCGACATCTGGTCGACGGTGCCGCTCGCCCGGTACTTCGTGAACTCGCTGATCGTGGCGGGCTCGGCCACCGTCTGCTCGGTCGTCATCGCGGTGTTCGCGGCCTACGCCGTCAGCCGCTACGACTTCCGGGGCAAGCGCGTCTTCACGGTCACCGTGCTGTCCACGCAGATGTTCCCCGGCATCCTCTTCCTGCTCCCGCTGTTCCTGATCTACATCAACATCGGCAACGCCACCGGGATCGCCCTGTTCGGCTCGCGCGGCGGGCTGATCCTGACGTATCTGACCTTCTCGCTGCCGTTCTCCATCTGGATGCTGATCGGGTACTTCGACTCGGTGCCGCGCGACCTCGACGAGGCGGCGCTCGTGGACGGCTGCGGGCCGCTCGGCGCCCTGTTCCGGATCGTGGTGCCCGCCGCGATTCCCGGCATCGTCGCCGTCGCCGTCTACGCCTTCATGACCGCGTGGGGAGAAGTCCTCTTCGCCTCCGTGATGACCACCGACACCACCCGCACGCTCGCCGTCGGACTCCAGGGCTACTCCACCCTCTACGACGTCTACTGGAACCAGATCATGGCCGCCTCGCTCGTCGTCAGCGTCCCCGTGGTCGCCGGATTCCTGCTGCTCCAGCGCTATCTCGTCACCGGACTGACGGCGGGCGCCGTCAAGTGACCGACTCCCCGCACCTCGAAGGGACTTCCATGTCCGAGCCCATCGACCTCGCCGCCCTCCCGTCCGACTTCCGCTGGGGCACCGCGACTTCGGCGTACCAGATCGAGGGCGCCGTCGCCGAGGACGGCCGCTCGCCGTCGATCTGGGACACCTTCTCGCACACCCCCGGCAAGATCGACGGTGACGACAACGGCGACACCGCCTGCGACCACTACCACCGCTGGCGCGACGACCTCGGCCTGATGCGCCGACTGGGCGTCGACATGTACCGGTTGTCCGTCGCCTGGCCGCGTGTGATGCCCGGCGGCGACGGCCCGGTCAACGCCAAGGGGCTGGCCTTCTACGACGAGTTGACCGACGCCCTGCTGGAGGCGGGCATCACCCCCTCCGTCACCCTCTACCACTGGGACCTGCCGCAGGTGCTCCAGGACCGGGGCGGCTGGCCGGAGCGCGAGACCGCCGAGCACTTCGCCGCCTACGCCTCGGCCGTCGCCGAACGCCTCGGCGACCGGGTCACCCACTGGGCCACCCTCAACGAGCCGCTCTGCTCGGCCTGGATCGGCCACCTCGAAGGCAAGATGGCGCCGGGCTGGACCGACCTCACCGCCGCCGTCCGCGCCTCCTACCACCTGCTCCTCGGCCACGGCCTCGCCACCCAGGCGATCCGTGCCGCCGCGCCCGATGCCGAGATCGGCATCGTCACCAACCTCTCCACCGTGCACGCCGCCACCGACAGCCCCGAGGACATGGCCGCCGCGCACCGCCAGGACGGCCACGTCAACCGCTGGTGGCTCGACCCGGTGCACGGCCGCGGCTTCCCCGCCGACATGGTCGAGGTGTACGGCGTGGAACTACCCGAGAAGCCAGGGGACCTGGAGACCATCGCCACCCCGCTGGACTGGCTGGGCCTGAACTACTACATGCCGGCGCACGTCGCCGACGACCCCAAGGGTCCTGCCCCGTTCACCCGTTCCGTGCGCCGTGAGGGCGTACCGCGTACGGGCATGGACTGGGAGATCGACGCGAGCGGTATCGAGACCCTGCTGCTGCGCCTCACCGAGGAGTACGGCGCCCGGAAGCTGTACGTCACCGAGAACGGCTCCTCCTTCCCCGACCTGGTCGGACCCGACGGCACCGTCGACGACCCCGAGCGGCGGGACTACCTGGAGACCCACCTCGCCGCCTGCGCCTCCGCCGCCCGCAAGGGCGCCCCCCTCGCGGGCTACTTCGCCTGGTCCCTCCTGGACAACTTCGAGTGGGCCTACGGCTACGCCAAGCGGTTCGGCCTGTTCCACGTCGACTACGCGACCCAGGCCCGCACGATGAAGGCGAGCGGACGCAGGTACGCCGAGATCATCGACGCCCACCGCGACCTCGGGCGGCGCGCGGCCTGAGTCCCCGGGGCGGGCGCGGTGTCCCCGCGTCCGCCCCCCACCCGCTTTGTGACACGCACCAGGCACAGAACTGTCAAGGCCCCACACCGCAGACAGATCTTCCCGAGGGAGAGCCGCATGCCGTCACGCACCCCCCGCACCCTGCTCACCGCACTCGCCGCCGTCGCCCTGCTGACCGGGACCCCGGCCCTGACCGGCCCCGCGACCGCCGCTCCCGCCGCAGCGGCCGTCACCTGGGACACCGACCGCGCCGCCACCGCCTACGCCGCCGACCCCGCTGCCGTCACCGCCTCGGGCAGCGAGAACGCCGGCACCGCCGCCGCACTCGCCTTCGACGGCAACGGCTCCACCCGCTGGTCCAGCGACTTCGCCGACGGCGCCTGGGTCCGCGTGGACCTCGGCGGCGTCATCCGAGTGGACCGCGTCGTCCTCGACTGGGAGGCCGCGTACGGCAGGAGATACGTCCTGGAGGTCTCCCGCAACGGCACCGACTGGACGCCGTTCTACACCGAGACCGCGGGCACCGGCGGCTCCGTGACCGCGCACACCTACCCGCAGGAGGTGACCGGCCGCTACGTCCGCATGCGCGGCCTCGAACGCGCCACCCCTTACGGTTACTCGCTCTACTCCTTCAAGGTCTACGGCGGCGAACCCGCGCCCGCCTCCATCACCCGCACCAACCTCGCGCTCAACCACCCCGCGTACTCCAACCTCTACCAACACGCGGGAAACTCACCGGCGTTCGTCACCGACGGCGGTTGGCCCGCCAACCTCAAGGGCGACAGCACCCGTTGGTCCAGCGACTGGAACGCCGACCGCTGGGTGTCGGTCGACCTCGGCGCGACGTCCACGATCTCCTCCGTCGACCTCTACTGGGAGTCGGCCTACGCCGTCGACTACCTGCTCCAGGTCTCCGACGACAACCGCACCTGGCGGACGGTGTACCAGCCGTCCGCCGCCGAGGTCTCCGCCCGCCGCGCCGACATCCAGGCCCCCGGCGACGCGGCCGGACTGCACGACACGGTCACCCTCCCGACCCCGGCCACCGGCCGCTACGTCCGCATGCTCGGCAAGGAGCGCCGCTCCTTCTACAACCCGGCGCCCTACACCGCGCAATTCGGGTACTCCCTCTACGAGTTCCAGGTCTGGGGCACCGGCGGCAGCGCCACGGCCGCGTACCCGGCGCTGCCCGGCGAGCAGTCCGGCAGCTACCGGACCACGTTCTTCGACGACTTCACCGGCACGGCTCTGGACCGCTCCAAGTGGCGCGTGGTGCGCACGGGCACCGAGATGGGCTCCGTCAACGGCGAATCCCAGGCGTACGTCGACTCCGCCGACAACATCCGCACCGAGAACGGCGAGCTGATCCTCAAGGCCAGGTACTGCAAGGGCTGCACCCGCGCCGGCGGCGGCACGTACGACTTCACCTCCGGCCGCGTCGACACCAACACCAAGTTCGACTTCAGCTACGGCAAGGTCAGCGCCCGGATGAAGCTGCCGGTCGGCGACGGCTTCTGGCCCGCCTTCTGGCTGCTGGGCAGCAACGTGGACGACCCGACCGTGTCCTGGCCCGCCTCCGGCGAGACCGACATCATGGAGAACATCGGCTACGGCGACTGGACCAGCTCCGCCCTGCACGGCCCCGGCTACTCGGCCGACGGCAACATCGGCGCCCGCCAGACCTACCCGAACGGCGGCCGCGCCGACCAGTGGCACACCTACGCCGTCGAGTGGACCCCGATGGCGATGCGCTTCTACGTGGACGACCGCGTGGTCCAGGAGACCACCCGCAACAAGCTCGAATCGACGCGCGGGCAATGGGTCTTCGACCACGACCAGTACGTCATCCTGAACCTCGCCCTGGGCGGGGCCTACCCGGCCGGCTGGAACCAGGTCACCTCCCCCTACTGGGGGCTGCCGCAGTCCAGCGTGGACCGGATCGCCGGCGGGGGAGTGCAGGCGGAGGTGGACTGGGTGCGGGTGGAACAGAAGCGGTAGCCGTTCCGGACGATCCAACTCCTCGCGCGGGAACGGCGGATACGCTTTCGGCGCCGACCGGTTCCGTCTTCTCGCGCATGGAGGAGTGCCCGTGCAGATCGACACCAGCAAGCCCCATCCCGCCCGCGTCTACGACTGGCTGCTGGGCGGGAAGGACAACTACCCGGTCGACCAGCGGATAGGGGAGACGCTGCCCGAGCAGTCGCGGCGCAGCGCGGCCCGCAACCGGGAGTTCATGCACCGCGCCTCCGCGTGGCTCGCGCGCCGGGGGATCGACCAGTTCCTCGACATCGGCACCGGCATCCCCACCGAGCCGAACCTGCACCAGATCGTGCAGGCGATCCGGCCGGAGTCCCGGATCGTCTACGTCGACAACGATCCGATCGTCCTCCGTCACGCGGAGGCGCTGCTGGTCAGCACGCCGGAGGGCGCCACCGACTACATCCACGCCGATGTACGGCAGCCCGAGGCGATCCTCGCCCACGCCCGCGAACGCCTGGACTTCGACCGTCCCGTCGCGCTGTCCCTCATCGCCCTGATGCACTTCCTCCCCGACACCGAGGACCCCTACGGCCTGACCCGCACCCTCCTCGCCGCCCTCCCCTCAGGCAGCTACCTCGTCCTCTCCCACGGCACGGCCGACCAGCACCCTGACCTCAGACAGCAGGTGGAGGAGGCATACAAGAAGGGCACGATCCCCCTGCGCATGCGCACCCGAGCAGAGGTGGAGCCCTTCTTCACCGGCCTCGAACTGGTCGACCCGGGTCTGGTCTTCGCCACGGAATGGCACCAGGAGGGCCCGGCACCGGAGCAGGAGCGGAGCGGGTTCTATGTGGGGGTGGGGCGAGTGCCTTGAGTGGACACTGCGTCCCAGGAAGTCCTTGCTGTTCCGTGAGTCCGCGAACTCGATCGCCGCGAGGGCGCTCGACACCTCGCTGTATCTGCACCTCACCGAGCAATTCGTTCGCATGCACGGCCACCGTCCCAGCCCCGCCGAGGCCCGTTCCTGGGAGCGACGCGCTGACAGAAGCGGGGCCGATCGCAGGGCCCTTCGGCGGGCATGTGCTTGCCGAGGGTCCTGGGCATGTCCGCTCCCACAACACCTCCAGCGGCCCAGGCGCCTTGCTCGCCGGCGCGGCCGTCAACGTCCGCTCCGGGCGGTCTCGGTTCGCGAGAGCAGTCGCCTTCCCAGGAGCGCGATCGGCATGGTGGCGAACCCGGCCCGCCCCACACCGTCACTTGCGTAACGAGGTTTCAACGAAGCCGGTGCATGCGGCCCTTGAAGTACGGAGCGACTGTAAGTTCCTGCCATGAAACAGGGTAAAGAGGTCGAGAATCCCGAGTCGCGCTTCTTCGCGGTGCTCCTGGCGGCGGCCAAGCTCCCCGGTGTGCGTATCCACCGAGAGGCCTACCTCCGGACTGCGCTGCGGCGCCACTGCACCGAGGATGAGATCCGCAGAGCGATCGAAGAGACTCCCGCCGCGGCGGGTATCACCGTCGACGTTCTGGAGAAAGCGGCGAACGACTCGATCCGCTATGAGACAGCCAAGGTGAGTGCCCTCTCCGCCGCGGCCGGGATCCCCGGCATCCTCGCCCTTCCCGCCACGGTGCCCGCCGACGTTGCACAGTACGTCGGCCACATGCTGCGTATCGCGCAGAAGCTCGCCTATCTCTACAGCTGGCCCGAACTGTTCTCCGACGACGGTGATGACGTCGATGACGCCACCATGGGGGTGCTCACGCTGTTCTTCGGCGTGATGTTCGGCACCCAATCGGCGAACGCCGCTGTGGGGAAGGTCGCGGGGATGATGTCTGAGCAGGTGGCCAAGAAGCTGCCTCAGAAGGCGCTCACCAAGGGCGTCGTCTATCCCATAGTGAAGAAGGTCGCGGCCTACATCGGCGTCAAGTTGACGAAGGAATCGTTCGCGAAGGCCGTCTCGAAGGCGATCCCTCTCGTGGGTGCTGCCGTCTCCGGCGGGTTCACCTTCGCGACCTATCTTCCGATGGCCAAGAGGCTCAAGAAGCACCTCGCCGGCCTGCCATTGGCGGACCCGTCGCACCGAGTGATGGAGGGGGAAGTCGTGGACGGTGAAGTCGTCGAAGAGCACGAATCCTTCGTCCCGGCACAGGCTGAACCGCATGGCGCGGACTCCGCTGCCGTCAAGCTGGAGGAACCTGGGTCCTGACCCCGCCAGTGGCCTCCTGGCTGCCGCAGGGGCCCGTCTTCCGCCTTCGACGGAGGTGCGGGCCCGGGTTCGCAGCTGTCAGACACCTTCGCCGCTACCCGGCGGTGTCTTCGCGTCTCGTAGCCTCCGGCCGTCCCCCACCCGTACGGGCCGCAGGGCATGGACAAAGGGGGCTTCGTCGGCAAGGCGATGTTCGCCTACCGCTACAGCCACCGTCCGGCCGTCTGGATGCGCCGGCTCACCAGGGCCGGGTTCCTCTCGCCCGACGCGCACCGCCCTGGAGAAAGCCGCCGCCGAGGAGGTGAAGGCCAGGTCAAAGGGGGCGGCCTCGAGGACCTGCGCAAACGCCGTATCAAGGCGGTCATCCCGGAGAAGAAGGACCAGGCCGCCAACCGGAGGAAGAAGGGCGGTGGAGGTGGCAGGCCCGTCAGTCACGACACCGAGCCCCACAAGGAACGGCACACCGTCGTGCGGTGATCAACAGGATGAAGGCATGGCGAGGCATCGCCAACGGCTACGACAAGGCTCCGGGCAGCTACCTCGCCGGACTCCACCTCCGGGCTTCCGTGATCTGGATCGAGGACCTCACACGAGCGGCCCCTTGATCACAACCGAATACGCTCCCTAAGGTGCCACGGGAGGAGGGAGTGGCGGTCAGCGAAGAGGTTTTCGTGCACCTGCCGTGGGCCAAGGTCCTTCCGTGCGGGAACGGGAAACTGGTACTCCGGTCGTAACGATCCGTCCGCCACCACGGCGACGCGTTCGGTGTCGTGGAGTCCGCTGGCCGGAACCGGCGAGCTCAGCTCGTACGATCGCGTCGCCATGAGTCCTGATGGCGCGGAAGGCAGGCAAGCGAAGCCCGCCTGCCCGTGGGGCGGCTCGCCGTCCGGCCATTGCCGTATACACAACGTCTGTTCCGATGCAGTGCGCACAGACATCAGGGAAGGAATCTCATGATCTTCATCACCGCGAAGTTCCGAGTGAGGCCCGAACACGCCGACCGTTGGCCCGAGATCGCCGCTGACTTCACCCGGGAGACGCGCGCCGAGCCCGGCTGTCTGTGGTTCGACTGGTCGCGCAGTGTGGACGAACCGACGGAGTACGTCCTGGTCGAGGCCTTCCGCGACGACGAGGCAGGGGCCAGGCATGTGCAGTCCGCGCACTTCAAGGCTGCGCAGCAGACGCTGCCGCCGCATCTGGTCGAGACGCCGCGCATCGTGAACGTGAGCGTTCCGCAGGATGACTGGTCGTTCCTTGGGGAGATGGCGGTGCCAGGAAAGCAGTAGCGCCTTGCCCAGGCGTCAGAGCGATGGGCTCGCGGCGCGACCGCCACGGCTCCCCGCTCCGTCCGCTGCGCTCACGGGGACACAGCAGGGCGAGTCGTGCCTTGCACTGGTCGCCATCTGTGCATCCTTTGCCCACCTTGATCGGAACTTTGCCGCCCCTTTGTCAGGATCGCGAAAGCAAACCGGCTCGGTGAACTACCGTCTTCGGGCCGGTCAGCCGACTCAGGGGGAGCAGAAGACACCATGGGCGACCACAGCGAGGGCAAGATACTCGACATCAAGATCGCCGATCTGAAGGCGACGGCCCCGCATTTCCACACGCACAGCTCCGACCTGGCCAAGGCGCTGACCAAGCTCAAGACCGCTCTGGCGGCAGCCGGTTCGCCGTGGGGTGACGACGAACAGGGACGGAAGTTCCACGAGTCCTACGGCCCGCACGTCGAGAGGATGGAGACCGCCGCCGGGATTCTCGCGCTCGGCCTGGCCAGCATCGAAGCGGCCATGACCGACATGGCTGACAGTCACATCGACAACGAACTGCTGGTCCGCTCGATGTTCAGCAAGATCCAGACCGCCCCGCACGACGGCCACGGGAGCGCGCGGTGAGCGCGGCCGACAAGGCCAAAGAGATCGTCCAGGACCTGACCGGCATGTGGTGGCCGGATGCCGACGAAGGGGGTCTGCGCGACGCGGCCAAAGCCTGGCGGGACTTCGCGGACGACCTGGAAGACGTGACGGCCGCCGCGAACAAGTCGGCGCGCGGCATCATCGAGCACAACAAGGGCGAGGCGATATCCGCCTTCGACGACCCGTTCTGGCGCCGCTACTACCACGACGGCCACGGCTGGCTCCAGGACATGATCGATGGCGCCCGCGACATGGCCAAGGCCCTCGACCAGTACGCCGACGTCGTCCACAAGGCCGTCAAGCATCTGGAACACGAGCTGGAGATCGTCGGCGCCACCATCGTCGCCGGCACCGCCCTCGCGGTCTTCACGCTCGGCATCTCCGAAGGTGTCGCGGCAGCCGCCGCCGCCTCGATCCTGGAGCTGTCCGCCACGCTCGGCGTGACAGTGACCACCGAGATCGCCGCCATCGCCGGGACCACCCTGGCCACGGCCGCCATCGGTGGACTCGAGTCGATCACCGTCGACCTCGCCGTCACCCAGCCTGTCGCCATGGCCACCGGCGAGAGCAAGGGCTTCAGCCTCGACGAGGTGAGCGACTCCGCCCGCTACGGCATGGAGTTAGGCGGCGCGTTCGGAGCAGGTGGGAGCACAGCCCGAATCGTCGCCGAGAACGGTGCAATGGAGGGCCTGTTCAACGGCTTCCGGCTGAACAGCGCGGCCCTCGACGAGATGGGCAAGTCCCGTACGTGGAAGCTGATCCAGTCCCCCGACTCGAAGATTCCCGCTCCTCCGGCGCGAGCCGGCGACTACGAGTTGGTCTCGGGCGACCCGGTCTACTTCGGGAAGAACACCACGACGGTGGGTTACGACGAGCGCACCCTGAGCAACCTGCAGCGGGTCGCCCGTGTCCCCGGCGTACACGACGTGGTCGTCCATGGCACGGACGAGGGGGTTTTCGTCCCCGGCCGAGTCAACGCCGCGGGGAAGACCCTTACGGACTTCGAAGTGCATCCCAACCACATCGCGGACGCGATCCGCAGCAACCCCGACTACCACGGTGAACCGGTGCGCCTCATCTCCTGCCGCTCCGGCGCCGACGCGAGACCGCCCGAGCTGCCCCTCGCGCAGTCCGTCGCCAACGAGCTCGGTGTGCCCGTGACGGCACCCACGAGCATTGTGGGCACGTCCGCCCAGCTCGGCCTCAACCAGACCCCCACCATCGGCAACAATGGCTACTGGCGCACCTACCTGCCCATGGCCCACTAGGGCAGGCTCACAGGAGTGGAAATGATCAAGCGAGCGGGCTTCTATCGGGAGATCGGCGGTCGGGCCACCACGGCAGACGATGCGCCGTCGCTGCGAGATGCCGTACAGGACAGTGGGCCCTGGGACGAGGACCGTGTCCTCGCCTACCTGGAATCGGCCCTGGAGATCTACTCCACGATGGGCGCCGAGCGCGATGTCCTCACCGGCGAAGAGTGGATCGTGGGCTCCGGATCCCTGATGACGGATGGCACCTGGCTCTGGCCCGTCGATCTCACGTACTACGTACGTCGTCACCACGCTGCCCTGCCGCAGGAATTCCTGAACCACGTCCGGGCCAACCACTACACGGTCCCTGTCGTGCCCGACGAACGGGCCAGGCACATTTTCCAGGAGGAGTTCCCGGACCACGCCCCCGCCGTGGCCCCGTCCAAGGCTGCGGGCTTCTTCACCTGGTACGTGCCGAAACTGGACAGCGCGCGCGCCCATCAGCTTCTCACGCATCTGGAGACCGCCGGGCTCTCCGCCGTGCACCCGCTGACCAATGCCCTCTTCGGATTCCGTGAGACGCCGGTCGGAAACCGTGAGCCGCTGATGGGTGATGGCGCAGCCCTGGCCGCCGCCTTGGCCGACGATCGATACTCGAAGGCCGAGTTCACCTGCTGGAAGGGCTACGACCAGTCCCTGACCGGCATCGTGCGACGCACGGACGAGACGACGCAGAGCATCACGCTGCGCCTCACCGACGTCCCCGTGTCCGACCGCGAGGAGGCGGTCGCGGCACTGGTGCGCACGCTCGATCAGGATGCGGCCGACTGCCGCGGGTTCGTCATCGACCGAGCCGGCGTTTCCGCTTCCCAGGGCTGGGACCGCATCCTCGTCGGCGACGGGGGGCACTTCACCGTGTGGCCCGACACCGTCGGCATCCTCCGGGACCGCGTGGGCAACCACCCTGAGCTGGCCGACAGTAAGCCGACTGCTTACGGCCCACTAGAGGTCTTCCACCGCCCTTGAACCGTCCGCTGACAGGACCCGCTCGGGTCCGGCCGCGCCGAGATCGGTCGTACCGACCCGAGCGTGCTCACCGAGGAACGCCCGGGACCGCGGCGGTTGTTGCTCGGCGGGCGTAGCTGGCAGGTCACCTGCATCGACTGGCTGCGCAAGCGCGCCTTCGTCGAACCCGCGGACGGAGGGGGGATTGCCAAATGGATGAACGGCGGCATCGGTGGGTTGTCTTATGCCCTCACGCGCGCGATGCGCCAGGTGTTGTTGGGTGAGAACCCGCTTGTGTCACTCACTCGTCGGGCGGAGGCGAGCCTGGCCGAGCAACGCGAGAGCGACGCCCCCGGAACGGTGCATCCGGGCGGAGCTTTGATCACTCGCGTGGGCAGCGATGTCCGCTGGTGGACCTGGGCCGGCCACCGAGCCAACGCTACCTACCCTTGGTGCAACTCTCCAGTCGGTCGCTGATCCTGTGCAACGCCCGACGGACTGCTGGGTGCGCCTACGCGAAGACGTCACTCCGGCCGACTGGCACGCGGCTCGCGAGAGTGTAGGTGAAAACCTGGTGCTTCCCGACGTGGACCGCCGGGCAGTACGGGGACTGAAGTTTTCAGCCGCTCTCCCCGAACGCCTGGGGGTCGCGACGGTTGCAGCTCGGCTGGCGGACTTTCAGGGTGCTCGCTCCGTCCTGGCTGAGCCCGCACGTCTGCTGTCCTGAGCGGATCCAACTGGATCTGGCTTTTCGCTTGGCTGTGAGGCCGAGGACCGAGCTCGCTAGCGCTAGGGAACGGACGTCCTTGGCATTCAACCCCCTCAAGGGGATACCAGCTCCAGCACTTTCGCCTGCCCCTTCTCTGCGGGGGCCGAACTCGGGTCCACCGCCACCTCGGTGGCGCCGATCCGCCCGTGCCGCCACAGCCACATCACATCCCGCCCGAACGACCACACCAGCGACCCCAGCGCCAGCAGGACCACGCCGAGTTCCGCCGGGTGGGGGAGGAGGGAGGAGCCGGCTATCAGGAGGGCTATGCCCTGGAGGGCGGCGACCGTCTTGCGGGCGAAGGACGGGGGGAGGGGGGCGTTGAGCCAGGGGGCGAAGCGGGCGGCGGCCACGAAGGCGTAGCGCATCGCGCCGATCAGGAGGACCCAGGGGCCGAGCCGGGTGGACACGTACACGCTCAGGACGAGGATCAGGAACGCGTCCACCTCCATGTCGAAGCGGGCGCCCAGCGCGCTGGAGGTGCCGGTGCGGCGGGCGACCTTGCCGTCCACGCCGTCCAGGAGGAGGGCGACGGCCGTCAGGCCGACCAGCAGGGTCACCGGCGGGGCGCTCTCGAAGGAGTCCGCGACCAGCGCGGTGACCCCGCCGACCAGGGTGGCCCGGCCGAGGGTGACCCGGTTCGCCGGGCCGAAGGAGCGCAGCGCGGAGCGGTGCAGGGCGCGCGAGAGCACCGCCCAGGTGGCGAACGCGAAGGCGAGCCCCGAGAGCCAGCCGGCCACCCCCAAGCCGATGGCCGTGCCGAGCAGGGCCAGCAGCAGGATCTGTACGCCCGCTCCCACAGCGGTCTCCTGCTGAAGCCTTGCGTCATACGTGTTGTTCAGGGCCACCGCGCATCCTCCGGCCGAGTGACAGAGTCGATCAAGGCCGCGTACTGTGCGCGGCCTGTGCCCTTCTCGGTACGTGAGCAAGTTCCCGATCGTTCAGGAGGATGCCGATGAACCCCGCCGCCCGCGCGTTCTGGCTGAGCTCGCCCGGCCACGGCGAGCTGCGCGACGTCACCCTTCCGGAGCCCGGCGAGGACGAGGTGCTGGTGCGCGCCCTGTACTCCGGGGTCAGCCGGGGCACCGAGACCCTGGTGTTCCGCGGTGGCGTTCCGGCGAGCCAACACCGCGTGATGCGGGCGCCGTTCCAGGAGGGCGACTTCCCCGCCCCCGTGAAGTACGGCTATCTCAGCGTCGGCGTCGTCGAGCGGGGGCCCGATGCGCTGATCGGCCGAACGGTCTTCTGCCTCCATCCGCACCAGACCCGTTACGTCGTTCCGGTGAGCGCCGTGACCGTCGTACCCGAACAGGTGCCCGCCGCGCGTGCCGTGCTCGCCGGGACCGTCGAGACCGCCGTGAACGCCCTGTGGGACGCGGCCCCGCAGATCGGGGACCGGATCAGCGTGGTCGGCGGCGGCATGATCGGCTGCTCGGTCGCCGCGCTGCTCGCCCGCTTCCCCGGCGTCCGGCTCCAGCTCGTGGACGCCGACCCGGCACGCGCCGAGACCGCCAAGGCCCTCGGCGTCGACTTCGCCACGCCCGACGAGGCCACCGGCGAGCGCGACCTCGTCGTCCACGCCAGCGCCACCGAACAGGGACTCACCCGCGCCCTGGAACTGCTCGCCCCCGAGGGCACCGTCGTCGAGCTGAGCTGGTACGGCGACCGGCGCGTCTCCCTGCCGCTGGGCGAGGCGTTCCACTCCCGCCGGCTCACCCTCCGCGGCAGCCAGGTCGGCACCGTCTCCCCGGCCGCCCGGCCCGGCCGCGGTTACGCCGAACGGATGACGCTCGCCCTGGACCTGCTGGCCGATCCGGCGCTGGACGCGCTCATCACCGGCGAGAGCGAATTCGGCGAACTCCCCGAGCTGATGCCCCGCCTGACGAGCGGCGAGATCCCCGCCCTGTGCCACCGCATCAGGTACCCCGACCCGGCCTGACCTGAGAAAAGAGTGAGAGAGGGCTGAACACGGGGAAGCGAGGAGCCGTACTACTCGTCAACCCCCGGCAGGAACCTCGGGGGACCAGACGCGCCGCACCTGGAGGGTCGTCCGTTGTTCAGCATCACCGTCCGCGATCACATCATGATCGCCCACAGCTTCCGCGGCGACGTGTTCGGACCCGCGCAGCGCCTGCACGGCGCCACGTTCCTGGTGGACGCCACCTTCCGCCGTGAGCAGTTGGACGAGGACAACATCGTGGTCGACATCGGCCTGGCCACGCGGGAGCTCGGCGAGATCACCGCCGAGCTGAACTACCGCAACCTCGACGAGCAGCCCGAGTTCGCCGGGGTCAACACCTCCACCGAGTTCCTGGCCAAGGTCGTCGCCGACCGCCTCGCCGAACGCGTCCACAAGGGCGCCCTCGGCGAGGGCGCGAAGGGCCTGGCCGCCATCTCGGTGACCCTGCACGAGTCCCACATCGCCTGGGCGAGTTACGAGCGTGACCTGTGACCGACCTGACCGTGGACCGGGCCCGTCTCGCCTACGTGCCCGCACAGCCCCTCGCCACCGAGAACTTCGGGATCATCCCCATGTCGCTGCGCACCGTGCACTTCGTCATGCCCGGCGGCGTCGACGACCCGGCCGCGCCCAGCGGCGGCAACGCCTACGACCGCCGGGTCTGCCTCGACCTGCCCGGCTTCGGCTGGCAGGTCGTACGGCACGCCGCCCCCGGCGCCTGGCCGGACCCCGACGCCGACGCCCGTGAGTCGCTCGCCCGCACCCTCGCCCAGATGCCGGACGACACGGTGGTCCTGCTGGACGGCCTGGTCGCCTGCGGCGTGCCCGAGATCGTCGTGCCCGAGGCCGAGCGGCTCCGGATCGCCGTCCTCGTCCACCTGCCGCTCGGCGACGAGACCGGGCTCGACCCGGCCGTGGCCGCCGACCTCGACGCCCGCGAGCGCGCCGTGCTGCGCGCGGTGCCCGCCACCATCGCCACCAGCGACTGGGCCGTACGCCGGCTGGTCTCGCACCACGGCCTCGCCCCCGACCGGGTCCACCTCGCCGCCCCCGGCGCCGACATCGCGCCGCTGGCGCCCGGCACCGACGGCATCTCCCACCTGGTGTGCGTCGCCGCCGTCACCCCGCGCAAGGGCCAGCACCGCCTGGTCGAGGCCCTGGCCGCCGTACGGGACCTGCCCTGGACCTGCTCGCTGGTCGGCGGCCTCGGCACCGACCCGGAGTACGTCGCCATGCTGCGCGACCAGATCGAGCGGCACGGCCTGACCGACCGGCTGCACCTGACCGGCCCCCGCACCGGCGCCGACCTCGACGCCAGCTACGCCGCCGCCGACCTCATGGTGCTCACCTCCTACGCCGAGACCTACGGCATGGCCGTCACCGAGGCCCTCGCCCGGGGCATCCCGGTCATCGCCAGCGACGTGGGCGGGCTGCCCGAGGCGGTCGGCCGCGCCCCCGACGGCGGCGTGCCCGGCATCCTCGTACCCCCGGAGGACCCCGCCGCCATCGCCGCCGAACTGCGCGGCTGGTTCGGCGAGCCCGATGTGCGCCGCCGCCTCAAGGCCGCCGCGCGCGGCCGGCGCAGCGCGCTCGGCGGCTGGGCCGCCACCGCCCGCAGCCTCGCCGGGGTCATCGGCAGGCTCCCCGGCGCCCCCAGGAGGGCCGCATGACCGACCCGACGACGCTGACCCAGCAGGGCGGCGCGCACACAGCCGCACAGGAGGAGCACCGGGTGAGCGACGGCACCGAGCACACCGGCACGGCCGACGTCATCGCCGGTGCCGGACCCGTCGGCCGCCCCGGCGAGCGGGCCACCGTACGGCTGCGGGAGGGGGAGCCCGATGAGGCGCCCCGCTACGCGCCCGAGTGGCTCCAGCTCAGGGAACCGGCCGACGCGGACGCGCGGGCCCTCGGCCTGCTGGAACCGCTGGCCAAGCGGCTCGCCGAACTCCCGCCCAAGGAGGGCGGGGCCGTGATCCACGACCTCGGCTGCGGCACCGGCTCCATGGGCCGCTGGCTGGCGGCCCGGCTGGACGGCGCCCAGCACTGGGTGCTGCACGACCGCGACCCGTACCTGCTGCACTTCGCGGCCGTCGCCTCCCCGCGCGTCGCCGCCGACGGCAGCCGGGTCACCGTCGAGACCCGGCGCGGTGACGTCGCCCGGCTCACCCCGGACGCGCTGAGCGGCGCCTCGCTGGTGACGGCGTCCGCGCTGCTGGACGTCCTCACCCGCGCCGAGGTGGAGACGCTGGCCGCCGCCTGCGCGGGCGCGGGCAGCCCCGCCCTGCTCACCCTGTCCGTCGCCGGACGCGTCGAGTTCGCCTCCGCCGACCCGCTGGACGCCGACCTGGCCGAGGCGTTCAACGCCCACCAGCGCCGGGGCGGCCTGCTCGGCCCGGACGCCGTCTCCGCGGCCGGCGAGGCGTTCGCCGCGCACGGCGCGACCGTACGGGTCAACCCCAGCCCGTGGCGGCTCGGCCCGGAGCAGTCCGCGCTGACCGCGCAGTGGCTGCGGGGCTGGGTCGGCGCCGCCGTGGAGGAGCGGCCCGCGCTGCGGACGCGGGCCGAAGGCTATCTGCGCGACCGGCTGGCCGCGTGCGAGGCGGGGGAGCTGGAGGTCGTGGTGCACCACAGCGATCTGCTGGCCCTGCCCCGGCCGGTGGAGGCGTGATGAACGGGCGGGCGGGGGCGGCCGGACCGGCGACCGCGGAAGATCTCGCGTGCCCGGACCAGGAAGCCGTCAAGGGCCTCCTCGAGCCGCCCGCGCCCGCCCGGTCGTGCGACACCACCGAGCGAAACGTCACTCCTCGCCCCCGCCGGGCGCTGCGCACCCACATCGGCACCGCTGTCGGCGTCGCCATCCTCGGCGTGCTGCTGTGGCGGCTCGGCACCGGACCGCTGGTCGACGGGCTGCGCCGGATCGACACGGCGACGGTGCTCGCGGCCCTCGGGATCGGCGTGGTCACCACCGTGTTCAGCGCCTGGCGCTGGCAGTTGGTGGCGCGCGGCCTGGGCATCCGGCTGCCGCTGGGGGCCGCCGTCGCCGACTACTACCGGGCCCTGTTCCTCAACGCGGCGCTGCCCGGCGGTGTCCTCGGGGACGTGCACCGGGCGGTGCGGCACGGGCAGAGCGCCGGGGACATCCGGCGCGCCGTCAAGGCGGTCGTGCTGGAGCGGGTCGCCGGGCAGGCGGCGCTCGCCGTCTGCGGCGCCGCCCTGCTGCTCACCCTGCCCTCCCCGGTCCGCGACGACCTGCGCACCTTCGCGCTGCCGGTGGCGCTCGCCGGGGCGGGCGCGCTCGCGGTCGTGCTCGCCGTCCGCATGAACCGGGCGCCCGGCCGGCGCACCGGCACGCTGCCGGGGAGCGGGTTGCTGCGGGAGGCGCGGCAGGGGCTGCTGTCGCGGGAGAGCGGGCCGGGTGTCGCGCTGTCCTCGGCCGTCGTCCTGGCCGGACACCTCGGCATGTTCGTCGTCGCGGCCAGGATCGCCGGGAGCGCGGCGTCGGTGGCGGTGCTGCTGCCGCTCGCGGTGCTGGCCCTGCTCGCCATGGGGCTGCCGCTCAACGTGGGCGGCTTCGGCCCCCGCGAGGGCGTCACCGCCTGGGCGTTCGCCGCCGCCGGGCTCGGCGCGAGCAGCGGGGTCGCCGTCGCCGTGGTGTACGGCGTGCTCAGCTTCGTCGCCGCCCTGCCCGGCGCCGTCGTCCTCGTCGTCCGCTGGGCGGGAGCCTTGCGCGGCTACCCGAGTGCCGAACCCGGACCCTCGGACGAGGTCAGCAGCCGGAAATACGGCTCGAAGTTCTCCACCAGGCCGGCCAGCAGGCCCTTCCCCTTTTCCGCCGAAGCCAGCGACGGGCGGCCGATGACGCCCGATTCGGTATAGGCGGACATTCCCGTGGTGAGCAGATGACGACGGTCGTCGGCGGTGAAATCGGCCGACTCGTGACCAGGGCGGAGGAATTCGGGATGAGCGTGCAGCAGAATGGACGTCTCGATCTCGCCCGCGTGCATGTCGGTGAGCAGCGAGGTGACCACACCCGCCCGCTGCCGCGCCTCCTCCCAGTCCTCGGCCGCCGGGTACAGCGCCATCGACTCGCCCCGCGCGGACGCCTCCTGGACGACGTTGCCCAGCACGTAGTTGCCGCCGTGCCCGTTGACCACGACGAGCGACTCCACGCCCGAGCGGCGCAGCGAGTCCGCGATGTCGCGCACCACCGCGTGCAGGGTCACGGCGGAGATGCTGACGGTCCCCGGCCAGGCCGCGTGCTCGTGCGAGCACGCGAGGGTCACCGGGGGCAGGAGATGAACCGGGTACGCGGCGGCGATCTCGCGTGCCACGGCACAGGCCACCAGCGTGTCGGTCGCCAACGGAAGGTAGGGACCGTGCTGTTCGAAGCTCCCCACGGGAAGGACGGCGACCTGACGTGACACGCCCGCCCCCCGCGCCCGTACGTCCTCGGTGGTGTCCGCGGGCATCACCCCGTAGGCCGCCGCTCGCGCGCCCGAACCACTCATGTTTCCCACGGCCTTTCGTCTCTGCTTAGGAATCAGATCATGACAGAAAACATCGGCGTCTTCGGCGGGAAGTCCCCGCGCCGTTCGGGCACGGAACGCGTCGTGAATACCCCGCTGCCCACCGTGTACGGGGAATTCCAGGCGGTCGGCTACCTGGACCATGACCGCGGTGATGAACAAGTCGCTCTGGTGCACGGCGACATCGGTACCGAGAACGTGCTGGTGCGGCTGCACTCGGAGTGCCTGACGGGCGACGCGTTCGGCTCCCAGCACTGCGAGTGCGGTGAGCAGTTGGCGGCCGCGCTGCGCGCGGTGGTCGCCGAAGGCAGCGGTGTCGTCCTGTACCTGAGGGGGCACGAGGGCCGGGGCATCGGCCTGCTGGCCAAGCTGCGGGCGATGGCGCTCCAGGCGGAGGGCCTGGACACGGTCGAGGCCAACCTCGCGCTCGGTCTGCCGGTGGACGCCCGTGACTACCGGGTGGCGGCGGAGATGCTGCACGACCTCAAGGTGCGCTCGGTCCGGCTGATGTCCAACAACCCCCGCAAGCGCGAGGCGTTGACGCAGTACGGCATCGAGGTCGCCGAACAGGTGCCGCTGCTGATCGAGCCGAGCGAGAACAACATCACGTATCTGCGCACCAAGCGGGAACGGCTCGACCACCACCTGCCCCACCTGGACGCGGTGGCCCACGGCTCCTGAGCCGCGCAAGTCCCCCATGCGACGAGTCCGGCCTGGTTCTCCACGGCCGGACTCGTCGCGTCCGCTCAGTCCTGGACCGCCTCGTGCACCAGGCGGCGCAGGTCGGGGAAGATCTTCAGGGTGCGCGGGCGTACCTGGGTCATGAACTGCACGGTCATGTCCAGCGCCGGGGCCACCCAGAAGGCGGTGGTCGCCACGCCGGTCCAGCCGAAGGTGCCGGGGGCCGAGGGTGCCAGGGTGCGGGCGGGGTCGGTGACGACGGAGACGTTGAAGCCGAAGCCCAGGCCGTCGTTGGCGCGCTCCTGGTGCGCGGGGGCGCCGAACTCGCGCAGCACGGCGTCGCCCGGGAGCTGGTTGCGGGTCATCAGGGCGAGCGTGCCGGGGGAGAGCAGGCGGACGCCGTCGAGCTCGCCGCCCCGGCGCAGCAGCTCCATGAAGCGGTGGTAGTCGGCCGCGCTGGAGACCAGTCCGCCGCTGCCCGACAGGAACCGGGGACGGCCGCGCAGGGGCAGCCCCGGCACCGGTGTGATGCCGCCGTCCTCCGTCTCGCCGTACAACTCGGCCAGCCGGGGCTCCTGTTCGGGGGTGAGGTGGAAGCCGGTGTCGGTCATGCCGAGCGGGGTGAGGATGCGCGTGGCGAAGAACGCGTCGAGCGGGCCGCCCGAGACCACTTCGATGAGCCGGCCCAGCACATTGGTGGCGACCGAGTAGTTCCACCGCGTGCCCGGCTCGAACTGGAGGGGCAGGCGCGCGTACACCGCCACCGTCTCCGCGAGGTCCGCGCCGGAGGGGACGGACGACTCCAGCCCGGCCGCGCGGTACAGGGCGTCCACCGGGTGGTCGTGGTAGAAGGCGAAGGTCAGGCCGGCCGTGTGGGTGAGCAGATGCCGGACCCGGATCGGTCCGGCGGCGGGGCGGGTGCGTACGTCGTCCCCCGAGCCACTCTCGTAGACGCGGGGGTCGGCGAACTCGGGCAGGTAGCGGTCGATCGGGTCGTCCAGGGCGAGCCGGCCCTCCTCCACCAGCATCAGCACGGCGACCGCCGTCACCGGCTTGGTCATGGAGTAGATCCGCCACAGGGTGTCCGTCTCCACCGGGAGTCCGGCCGCGAGGTCACGCAGGCCGTAGGTGGTCAGACGGGCGACCCGGCCGCCACGGGCCACCGACACCAGGAAGCCGGGCAGCCGGCCCTCGTCCACGAGCGCGCCGAGGTGCTCGTCGAGGCGGTCCAGCGCCTTCTCGTCCAGCCCCACGTCCCGCGGGGCGACTTCCTGTCGCAGCTCTGCCATGGCGCTCTCCTCCGGTCCTGCCGTACCCGGGTCCCGCCGGGCCGGCCTTCATCGCTCATCGTGGCGCATGATCACCGTCAAGTACCCCGTCATCAGCGGATCTTGTGAGCGACGCGACTCGGTGTCCGGGCAGCAGGCGGGCGAGCGGCACGGCCGCGGCCGCGACGGCGGCGAGCACGAGGAGCGCGGCGCGCGGCCCGGCCCCCATCAGCGCGGTCGCGGCCGCCACGCCCAGCACCGGCCCGATGTTCAGCGCCGTCTGCTGAAGACCGCCCGCCACCCCGGCCGCCGTCACCTCGGACTGCCGTACGACGACATGGGTGGCCGCCACCATCACCGTGCCGAACCCCGCCCCCAGCAGGGCGAAGGCGCAGCCCAGGGCCGACGTGCCCGTGGCCCCGGACAGGACGAGTCCGCCCGCCGCGAGCAGAGCGGTCGCCGCCCCCACCGTCCACCGCGCGCCCACCCGGCGCAGGAACACCGGGCAGCAGGGCGCGGAGGCCACCATCATCACCGCCAACGGCACGCTCCGCAGGGCACTCTGGAACGGGTCGAGGCCCAAGTCCCTCTGCAGTACGTAGGTCTCCACGAAGAGCGTGCCGAACAGCGCGGCCGACGCGGCGACCAGGATGCCCAGCGCGGCCGCGACCGGCGTCGAGCCGATCACCCCGGGCGGGAGCAGCGGAGCCGCCGCGCGTCGCTCGCGCCGTACGAACGCGGCGCCCGCCAGCGCGGCCACTCCCAGTCCCGCCACCATGACCGCACCGGAGGCCACCAGGCCGTGCACCAGGAAGGCCAGCGTCAGCGCCAGCAGCAGCGCGCCGGGCAGGTCCAGCGAAGGACCGGACGGAGCGGCGGACCCCTGCGCGGGCGCTCCGCCCATCAGTGCGGCCGTGCCGAAGACCAGCGCCGGGACCACGCCGAGGAGGAACACCGCCCGCCAGCCCGGCCCGCTCACCAGCGCCCCGCCGAGCAGCGGGCCCGCGGCCGCCGCCAGTCCGATCGCGCTGGTCCGCACCGCCAGCGGCATCGCCAGCCGGTCCGCCGGGTACGCCAGCCGCAGCATGCCCAGCGTGGCGGGCTGCAGCACCGCCCCGCACACCCCCTGGGCGACCCGGAGTCCGATGACCCAGCCGATGTCCGGCGCGAGCGCGATGCCCGCCGACGCGGCCCC
Source organism: Streptomyces seoulensis (assembly GCF_022846655.1). NCBI lineage: Bacteria > Bacillati > Actinomycetota > Actinomycetes > Kitasatosporales > Streptomycetaceae > Streptomyces > Streptomyces seoulensis. Next base: position 4,274,729 of record NZ_AP025667.1, on the reverse strand, counting down.
GAACCCCAGCATCCCGAGGGCGAACATCCGCCCGTGCCCGTACCGGTCCCCGATCCGTCCCGCGAACACCAACAGACCCGCCACGACCGCCAGATAGGCGGTGCTGGTCCACTGCACCTCGGCGAAGGAGGCGCCCAGCGAGCGCTGCAGCGACGGCTGGGCCACCGTGAGGACCGTGCCGTCCAGTGCGACCAGCACGGCGCCCGCCACACTGGACGCCAGCGTCAGCCGCCGGTTCACCGGCCGCCGTCCGGTCCCAGGTGCGCGGCCACGCACGCCTCCAGCAGGGGGCCGAAGTCATCCTCCCCGGTGGCGAGTTGCAGGCTTCCCCAGCGCCACAACTGGGCCAGACCGTGGAGGTTGGCCCACAGGGCACCCGTCACCCGCCGGGCGTCGACGTCCGGGCGGGCCCGGCCCACCCGCTCCACCAGCAGCCCGAAGAGGGGCAGGCTGGTGTCCCGCAGCCCCAGATGGCCGCTCTCCAGCACGTCATGACGGAACATCAGTTCGTACATGCCGGGGTTGTCCAGCGCGAACCGCAGATACGTGCGCGCCAGTGCCGCCACCTGTCCGCGCGGACCCTCCTCGGTGCTCTCCAGCGTCGCCCGCGCCTGCGCGCCGAGGTCGGTGAAGCCGTGCCGGGCGATGGCGGACAGCAGCTCCAGATGGGTGGGGAAGTAGCGCCGGGGCGCCCCGTGGGAGACGCCCGCGCGGCGGGCGATCTCGCGGAGCGTCAGCGCCTGGGCGCCCTCGGCGGCCACCAGGGCCACCCCGGCGTCGACCAGACGGTCGCGCAGGCCGGCGTCGGATGCGTTCATGGACAGTGTCTACCAGGCAGGGGTAGACACTGTCTACGTGTCTTGCGGGAATGACGGCCGAGCCCGGACCGGTTGACGTGGGTATGACTCAGGACACGACGCAGGACGCACTGCTGGCGCAGCTCTCCGAGGGGCACGGCGGGGTGCTCGTCACCCTCAAGCGAGACGGCCGGCCCCAGCTCTCCAACGTCAGCCACGCCTACGACCCGGCCGAGCGGATCATCCGGATCTCGGTCACCGACGACCGCGCCAAGACCCGCAACCTGCGCCGCGACCCCCGCGCCTCGTACCACGTCACCAGCGCCGACCGCTGGTCCTACGCCGTCGCCGAGGGCACGGCCGAGCTGACCCCGGTGGCCGCGGACCCGTACGACGAGACGGTGGAGGAGCTGGTGCGGCTGTACCGCGAGGTGCTGGGCGAGCACGACGACTGGGACGAGTACCGCGCGGCCATGGTCCGCGACAAGCGCCTGGTGGTCCGGCTGCACGTGGACCGGGCGTACGGGATGCCGCGCCGCTAGGGGAGACGCTCCCTAGCCCTTGAGGTAGGCGATCACCATGTCGGCGAGCATGGCGCGGTAGTGGTCGCGGCGGGCGGGGGCGGCCAGGTCGCGGTCGAAGAGGGCGCCGAAGGTGTGCCGTCCGGCGACCCGGTAGAAGCAGAAGGCGCTGATCATCGCGTGCAGGTCGACCGCGTCGACGTCGGCGGCGAAGACCCCCGACTCCCGTCCGGCGTCCAGGATCTCGCGGAGCGAGGCGAGTCCGGGGGCGTCGATCCGGCCGAACCGGCGGGCGGCGGCCAGGTGTTCGCCGCCGTGGATGTTCTCGATGCCGACGAGGCGGACCAGGTCCGGGTGGCGCTCGTGGTGGTCGAAGGTGACCTCGGCCAGGCGACGGACGGCGGTGACCGGGTCCAGATGCCCGACGTCCAGCAGTTCCTCGACCCCGTGCAGCGCGCCGTACGCCCGCTCCAGCACGGCGGCGAACAACTGCTTCTTGCCGCCGAAGTAGTAGTAGATCATCCGCTTGGTGGTGCGGGTGCGGGCCGCTATCTCCTCCACGCGGGCGCCGTCGTAACCGGCGCGGGCGAACTCGCCGGTGGCCGCTTCGAGGATGTCGGACCGGGTGCGGGCGGCGTCCGGTAACCGCCTGTCGGGTCGTACCGGTTCGTCGACGCTGGTCATCGCGTTCCTTCGGGCCGTCGGGCGGGGCTTGTACCGGTCTGTCTGCGATTGTAGAAGCCCGGCCCGCCGGGCATGCGAACGGCCCGGAGCGACCAACGGGTCGCTCCGGGCCGTCCGGCGCCTCAGGGCTGCCGGTTCCACTCCGCTATCACGGGGCGTCCGTGCTCGGTGGACAGGCGGCTTACCGTGCCGGTGGCGAGCTGGAACAGCCGCCCCTCGCTGGGCGGCAGGCCCAGCCGACGAGCCGTCAGCACCCGCAGCACGTGCCCGTGCGCGACCAGCAGCACATCACGGCTGTCCGAGTCGAGCGCCTTCTCCACGCGGGCCAGCACCCGGTCGATGCGCGCCCCGATCTGCTCGGGCGACTCGCCGGGATGACCCTCGGGGCCGGGCACCGCCCCGTCGGTCCACAGGTCCCAGTCGGGCCGGGTGCGGTGGATGTCGACGGTGGTGATGCCCTCGTAGCCGCCGTAGTCCCACTCGCGCAGGTCGGGCTCGGGGTCGGTGCCGGTCAGGCCCGCCAGTTCGGCCGTGCGCCGGGCCCGGGCGAGGGGGCTCGTCAGGGTGAGTGCGAAGGTCCGGCCGGCGAGGAGCGGGGCGAGCGAACGCGCCTGCTCCTCGCCGTGCTCGGTGAGGGGCAGGTCGGTCCAGCTCGTGTGCTGGCCCGACAGGCTCCACTCCGTCTCGCCGTGGCGGACCAGCAGAAGGTCCCCCACGGCGGGTCAGCCCTTCTTCTCGACGGCGTGGCCGCCGAACTGGTTGCGCAGCGCGGCGATCATCTTCATCTGCGGCGAGTCGTCCTGGCGGGAGGCGAAGCGCGCGAACAGCGAGGCGGTGATGGCCGGGAGCGGCACCGCGTTGTCGATGGCGGCCTCGACGGTCCAGCGGCCCTCGCCGGAGTCCTCGGCGTAGCCGCGCAGCTCGTCCAGGTGCTCGTCGTCGTCCAGGGCGTTGACCGCGAGGTCGAGCAGCCAGGAACGGATGACCGTGCCCTCCTGCCAGGAGCGGAAGATCTCGCGGACGTTGTCCACGGAGTTCGCCTTCTCCAGCAGCTCCCAGCCCTCGGCGTACGCCTGCATCATGGCGTACTCGATGCCGTTGTGGACCATCTTGGAGAAGTGCCCGGCACCGACGCGGCCCGCGTGGACGTACCCGTACGGCCCGTCGGGCTTGAGGGCGTCGAAGATGGGCTGGAGACGCTCGACGTTCTCCTTGTCGCCGCCGACCATCAGGGCGTAGCCGTTCTCCAGGCCCCAGACACCGCCGGAGACGCCCGCGTCGACGAAGCCGATGCCCTTGATGCCCAGCTCGGCGGCGTGCTTCTCGTCGTCCGTCCAGCGGGAGTTGCCGCCGTCCACCACGATGTCGCCGGGGGAGAGCAGGTCCTTCAGCTCGTCGACGACGACCTGGGTGGCGGTGCCGGCGGGGACCATCACCCAGACGGTGCGCGGCGCGTCGAGCTTCTCGACCAGTTCGGCGAGGTCCTTGACGTCGGTCAGTTCCGGGTTGCGGTCGTAGCCGATGACCTGGTGGCCCGCGCGGCGGATGCGCTCGCGCATGTTGCCGCCCATCTTGCCGAGGCCGATGAGTCCGAGCTGCATGTCAGTTCACTTCCTTGAGGGAGCGGTAGGCGGCGACGAGGGCCGTGGTGGAGGGGTCGAGGCCGGGCACCTGGGCGCCTTCGGTGAGGGCGGGCTCGATGCGCTTGGCCAGGACCTTGCCCAGCTCGACGCCCCACTGGTCGAAGGAGTCGATGTTCCAGACGGCGCCCTGGACGAACACCTTGTGCTCGTAGAGGGCGATGAGCTGGCCGAGCACGGAGGGGGTGAGCTCGGGGGCCAGGATCGTGGTGGTGGGGTGGTTGCCGCGGAAGGTGCGGTGGGCCACCTGCGCCTCGGCGACGCCTTCCTCGCGGACCTCTTCCTCGGTCTTGCCGAAGGCGAGGGCCTGGGTCTGGGCGAAGAAGTTGGCCATCAACAGGTCGTGCTGGGCCTTGAGTTCGTCGCTCAGTTCGTCCACGGGGCGGGCGAAGCCGATGAAGTCGGCCGGGATGAGCTTGGTGCCCTGGTGGATCAACTGGTAGTAGGCGTGCTGCCCGTTGGTGCCGGGCGTGCCCCAGACCACCGGGCCGGTCTGCCACTCCACCGGGCTGCCGTCACGCTGCACGGACTTGCCGTTGGACTCCATGTCCAACTGCTGCAGATACGCCGTGAACTTCGACAGGTAGTGGCTGTAGGGGAGGACCGCGTGGGACTGGGCGTCGAAGAAGTTCCCGTACCAGATCCCCAGCAGGCCCAGCAGCAGCGGGGCGTTCTCCTCGGCCGGAGCGGTGCGGAAGTGCTCGTCGACGGTGTGGAAACCGTCCAGCAGCTCCCGGAAGCGGTCCGGGCCGATGGCGATCATCAGCGACAGGCCGATCGCCGAGTCGAAGGAGTACCGGCCCCCGACCCAGTCCCAGAACTCGAACATGTTGTCCACGTCGATACCGAACCCGGTGACCTTCTCCGCGTTCGTCGACAGCGCCACGAAATGCTTCGCGACCGCCTTGTCGTCACCGAGGACGTCCAGCAGCCACTTGCGGGCCGACGTGGCGTTGGTGATCGTCTCGATCGTCGTGAACGTCTTCGACGCCACGATGAACAGCGTCTCCGCCGGGTCCAGATCACGGATCGCCTCGTGCAGGTCCGCGCCGTCCACGTTGGAGACGAACCGGACGGTCAGGTCGCGGTCGGTGAAGGGACGCAGCGCCTCGAACGCCATCGCCGGACCCAGGTCGGAGCCGCCGATACCGATGTTGACGATGTTCTTGATCCGCTTGCCGGTGTGACCGGTCCACTCACCCGAGCGGACCCGGCCGGCGAAACCGGCCATCTTGTCCAGCACCGCGTGCACGGCGGGGACGACGTTCTCCCCGTCGACCTCCACCACCGCATCCCGCGGGGCACGCAGCGCGGTGTGCAGCACGGCCCGGTCCTCGGTCGAGTTGATCCGGTCACCACGGAACATCGCGTCCCGCTGACCGAACACGTCCGTGGCGACGGCGAGTTCCTGGAGCAGGGCCAGGGTCTCGTCGGAGACCTGGTGCTTGCTGTAGTCGATGTGCAGGTCGCCCACGTGGACGACGTAACGCTCGGCCCGGCCGGGGTCGGCGGCGAACAGCTCGCGCAGGTGCGGCTGACCGCCGGCGCGGTGGTCGGCGAGGGCCGTCCACTCGGGGCGCCGGGTGAGCTTGGGGGTGTCTGACGGTGCGTCGGACATCAGGCGTTCTCCTTTGCCTCGCCGGTCAGGGCGATGGCGTACATCTCGTCCGCGTCGAGGCGACGCAGTTCCTCCGCGATCAGCTCCGAGGTCGGGCGGACCTTCAGGGCCAGGGTGCGCGACGGCTGGCCCGGCAGGGTCAGCGTGGCGAGGGGGCCGTCCGGGCGGTCGATGACGATCTCGCCGTCCTCGGTGCCCAGCCGCACGGCGGTGACCACCGGGCCGTCGGAGACCACACGGTCCACCTTCACGTGCAGACGGGCCTCCAGCCAGCGCGCGAGCAGCTCGGCGCTGGGGTTGTCCGCCTCCGCCTCCACGGCGGCCGAGGTCACCTTCACCCGCGCCTGGTCCAGCGCGGCCGCGAGCATCGAGCGCCACGGGGTGAGCCGGGTCCAGGCGAGGTCGGTGTCGCCCGGCGCGTAGGTGCGGGCACGGGTCTCCAGCACCTCCAGCGGGTTGTCGACCGCGTACAGGTCGGTGATCCGGCGCTGGGCGAGTGCGCCCAGGGAGTCCTTGGCCGGGGCCTCCGGCGCGTCCACCGGCCACCAGACGACCACGGGGGCGTCGGGCAGCAGCAGCGGCAGCACCACGGAACCCGCGTGGTCGGACACCTCGCCGTAGGTGCGCAGGACGACGGTCTCACCGGCGCCGGCCTCGGAGCCGACCCGGACCTCGGCGTCGAGCCGGGAGCCGGTGCGGTCGCGCAGGCGGGCGTGGCGCTTGATGACGACCAGGGTGCGCGAGGGGTGCTCGTGCGAGGCTTCCTCGGCCGCCTTGATGGCGTCGTAGGCGTTCTCCTCGTCCGTGACGATGACCATCGTCAGGACCATGCCCACGGCCGGCGTGCCGATGGCGCGACGGCCCTCGATCAGCGCCTTGTTGATCTTGCTTGCCGTGGTGTCGGTCAGGTCGATCTTCATGGCCTGCGCCAGCTCCGTCCGTCTCGTGCGAGCATCTCGTCCGCTTCCTCGGGTCCCCAGCTTCCGGACGCGTACTGCGCCGGAGTGCCGTGCTCGTTCCAGTAGCGCTCGATCGGGTCGAGGATCTTCCAGGACTCTTCCACTTCCTGGGTGCGCGGGAACAGGTTGGCGTCGCCCAGCAGCACATCGAGGATGAGCCGCTCGTACGCCTCGGGGCTGGACTCGGTGAAGGACTCGCCGTAGGCGAAGTCCATCGACACGTCCCGGATCTCCATCGAGGTGCCCGGCACCTTGGAGCCGAAGCGGACGGTCATGCCCTCGTCCGGCTGGACGCGGATGACGATCGCGTTCTGGCCCAGCTCCTCCGTGGCGGTGGAGTCGAACGGCGAGTGCGGGGCGCGCTTGAAGACGACCGCGATCTCGGTGACGCGACGGCCCAGACGCTTTCCGGTGCGCAGGTAGAACGGCACGCCCGCCCAGCGGCGGTTGTCGATCTCCAGCTTGATGGCCGCGTAGGTGTCGGTCTTCGACTTGGGGTCGATGCCGTCCTCGTCGAGGTAGCCGACGACCTTCTCGCCGCCCTGCCAGCCGGTGGCGTACTGACCGCGCACGGTGTGCTCGCCCAGCTCGTCCGGGAGGCGGACCGACTTCAGGACCTTCAGCTTCTCGGTGAGCAGCGAGTCCGCGTCGAAGGCGATCGGCTCCTCCATGGCGGTGAGCGCCATGAGCTGGAGCAGGTGGTTCTGGATCACGTCACGGGCGGCGCCGATGCCGTCGTAGTAGCCCGCGCGGCCGCCGATGCCGATGTCCTCGGCCATCGTGATCTGCACGTGGTCCACGTAGGAGCGGTTCCAGATGGGCTCGTACATCTGGTTGGCGAACCGGAGCGCCATGATGTTCTGGACGGTCTCCTTGCCCAGGTAGTGGTCGATCCGGAACACCTGGTCCGGCTCGAACACCTCGTGCACGACCTTGTTCAGCTCGTGCGCGCTCTCCAGGTCGTGACCGAACGGCTTCTCGATGACCGCGCGGCGCCAGGAGCCTTCGGGGGCGTCCGCCAGACCGTGCTTCTTGAGCTGCCGGACGACCTTCGGGAAGAACTTCGGCGGCACCGAGAGGTAGTACGCGAAGTTGCCGCCGGTGCCCCGGGAGGCGTCCAGCTCGTCGACCGCCTGCTTGAGCTGGTCGAAGGCGGTGTCGTCGTCGAAGTCGCCGGGGATGAAGCGCATGCCCTCGGCGAGCTGCTGCCACACCTCCTCGCGGAACGGCGTACGCGCGTGCTCCTTGACCGCGTCATGGACGACCTGTGCGAAGTCCTGGTCCTCCCAGTCGCGGCGGGCGAAGCCCACCAGGGAGAAGCCCGGCGGCAGCAGGCCCCGGTTGGCGAGGTCGTAGACGGCGGGCATCAGCTTCTTGCGGGACAGGTCGCCCGTGACACCGAAGATCACCAGGCCCGACGGCCCCGCGATACGGGGCAGCCGGCGGTCCTGGGCGTCGCGCAGCGGGTTGTCCCACTCGGCGGCCGGGGTGACCGGGACCCGGAGGTCCTCGGCCTCGCGGACCGCGGCGGGCTTCGCCTTGGCCCGCGTCTTCCGTGCCTTGGGCTCGGCCTCGGCGGCGGCCGCCTTCGGCTCGGCCTCAGCGGTGGCCGCCGCCTTCGGCTCGGCTGACTTGCTCGTCATTACGCGTCCACTCCCTTGCTCTTCAGGGACTCGGTCACGGCGTCCAGCAGCTCCAGCCAGGCCGCCTCGAACTTGGCGACGGCCTCGTCCTCGAGCTGCTGGACGACCTCGTCGTAGGAGATGCCCAGCTTCTCCACGGCGGCGAGGTCGGCGCGAGCCTGCTCGTAGCGGCCGGTCACCGTGTCACCGGTGATGTCGCCGTGGTCGGCGGTGGCGTTCAGCGTGCCTTCCGGCATGGTGTTGACGGTGCCGGGCGCGACCAGCTCGTCCACGTACAGGGTGTCCTTGTACGCCGGGTCCTTCACGCCGGTGGAGGCCCACAGCGGGCGCTGCTTGTTGGCGTCGGCGGTGGCGAGCGCCTGCCAGCGGGCGGAGGCGAAGACATCCTCGTACGCCTCGTAGGCCAGACGGGCGTTGGCGAGGGCGGCGCGGCCCTTCAGGCCGAGGGCCTCGTCGGTGCCGAGGGCGGTCAGGCGCTTGTCGATCTCGGAGTCCACGCGGGACACGAAGAAGGACGCCACGGAGTGGATCTTGGACAGGTCCAGGCCGCGCTCCTTGGCCTTCTCCAGACCGGCCAGGTAGGCGTCCATGACGGCGCGGTAGCGCTCCAGGGAGAAGATCAGGGTCACGTTGACGCTGATGCCCAGGCCGATGACCTCGGTGATCGCCGGGAGGCCCGCCTCGGTGGCCGGGATCTTGATCATCACGTTGGGGCGGTCGACCAGCCAGAAGAGCTGCTTGGCCTCGGCGACCGTGGCCACCGTGTCGTGCGCGAGCCGCGGGTCGACCTCGATGGAGACCCGGCCGTCACGGCCGTCCGTGGCGTCGTACACACCGCGCAGCACGTCGGCGGCGTCGCGCACGTCGGCGGTCGTCATCATCCGCACGGCCTCGTCGACCGTGACACCGCGTACCGCCAGGTCGGTGAGCTGCTCCTCGTAGCCCTCGCCGGAGCCGATGGCGGCCTGGAAGATCGAGGGGTTGGTGGTGACGCCGACGACACCGCCGTCCGTCACGAGGGCGGCCAGGCTGCCCGAGGTGATCCGCTTGCGCGACAGGTCGTCCAGCCAGACCGACACGCCCTCGTCGGCGAGACGCTTGAGGGCTCCGGGGGTGCTGATTGCTTCGGTCACAGTGCTCATCTTTCTTCGTCGCGTGTTTCTTTGTCGCGTGGGATCAGGCGCGCGCGGCGGCCAGCGAGGTGCGGGCGGCGGCGGCGACGTTCTCGGGGGTGAAGCCGTACTCGGCGAACAGGGCGTTCGCGTCGGCGGAGGCGCCGAAGTGCTCCAGGGAGACGATGCGGCCCGCGTCACCCACGAAGCGGTACCAGGTCAGACCGATGCCGGCCTCGACGGCGACGCGCGCCTTCACGGCGGCGGGCAGGACGCTCTCGCGGTAGGCGGCAGGCTGCTGCTCGAACCACTCGACGCACGGCATCGACACCACGCGCGTACCGGTGCCCTCGGCCTCCAGGGCGTCACGGGCGGCCACCGCGAGCTGGACCTCCGAGCCGGTCGCCATGATGATCACCTCCGGGACCTCGGTCGAGGAGTCGACGAGGACGTAGCCGCCCTTGGCCGCGTCCTCGTTCGGAGCGTACGTCGGCACGCCCTGACGGGTGAGCGCGAGACCGTGCGGGGCCGGGTCGGTGGCGTGCCTCTTCAGGATCTCGGCCCAGGCGGTCACGGTCTCGTTGGCGTCCGCCGGGCGGACCACGTTCAGGCCCGGGATCGCGCGCAGCGAGGCCAGGTGCTCGACCGGCTGGTGGGTCGGGCCGTCCTCGCCGAGACCGATGGAGTCATGGGTCCACACGTAGGTGACCGGAAGCTGCATCAGGGCCGACATACGGACGGCGTTGCGCATGTAGTCGGAGAACACCAGGAAGGTGCCGCCGTAGATGCGGGTGTTGCCGTGCAGGGCGATGCCGTTCATCTCCGCGGCCATGGAGAACTCGCGGATACCGAAGTGGACCGTACGGCCGTACGGGTTCGCCTCGGGCAGCGGGTTGCCCTTCGGCAGGAAGGAGCTGGTCTTGTCGATCGTGGTGTTGTTGGAGCCGGCGAGGTCGGCCGAGCCGCCCCACAGCTCCGGCAGCACCGGGCCGAGCGCCTGGAGGATCTTGCCGGAGGCGGCACGGGTCGCGACCGACTTGCCCTCCTCGAACACCGGCAGCGCGTCCTGCCAGCCCTCGGGCAGCTCGCCCTTGGAGACGCGGTCGAACAGCTCGGCGCGCTCCGGCTGGGCGGTGCGCCACTCGGCGATCTTCTTGTCCCAGGCGGCGTGCGCCTCGGCACCCCGGTCCAGGGCACGGCGGGCGTGGCGCAGGACCTCGTCGGAGACCTCGAAGGTCTGCTCCGGGTCGAAGCCGAGGACGCGCTTGGTGGCCGCGATCTCCTCGTCGCCGAGGGCGGAGCCGTGGGAGGCCTCGGTGTTCTGCGCGGTCGGCGCGGGCCACGCGATGATCGTGCGCATGGCGATGATGGAGGGGCGCCCGGTCTCGGCCTTGGCGGCCTCCAGCGCGGCGTGCAGCGCGGGGACGTCCACGTCGCCCTCGGCGGTGGGCTCGATGCGCTGGGTGTGCCAGCCGTACGCCTCGTACCGCTTCAGCACGTCCTCGGAGAAGGCGGTCTCGGTGTCGCCCTCGATGGAGATGTGGTTGTCGTCGTATAGGAAGACGAGGTTGCCGAGCTTCTGGTGGCCGGCGAGCGAGGACGCCTCGGCGGAGACGCCCTCCTCCAGGTCGCCGTCGGAGACGATCGCCCAGATGGTGTGGTCGAAGGGGGAGGTGCCCTCGGGGGCCTCGGGGTCGAAGAGACCGCGCTCGTAGCGGGCGGCCATCGCCATGCCCACCGCGTTGGCGGCACCCTGGCCGAGCGGGCCGGTGGTGGTCTCCACACCGGCGGTGTGCCCGTACTCGGGGTGTCCGGGCGTCTTGGAGCCCTGGGTGCGGAACGCCTTGAGGTCGTCCAGCTCCAGCTCGTACCCGGCGAGGAAGAGTTGGGTGTAGAGGGTCAGCGAGGTGTGACCGGGGGACAGCACGAAGCGGTCACGGCCGGTCCACTCCGGGTCGGCCGGGTCGTGCTTCATCACCTTCTGAAAGATCGTGTACGCGGCAGGCGCGAGGCTCATCGCGGTGCCGGGGTGGCCGTTGCCGACCTTCTGCACGGCGTCGGCCGCGAGAAGCCGGGCCGTGTCGACGGCGCGACGGTCGAGATCGGTCCACTCGAAGCTCTCGGGGGTCTGCGTGCTCATCTTCAAGAAGTCCTCGTCAGAAGCAGGGATGCTGGTCAAACGCGTTCAAACTTAAAAGTCTGACTTTTTCGCGGAAAGGTCGGGGTGTGTCAGCCTGTGGTGAATCTGGGACACCGATCGCTTGATAGGAACGGCAAATCGAACATGGCGGACAGATCGCCTCAAGGTGTGGGTCGCGGCACGGACGGTGACGGGATCAGGACCTTCCCTTTCCCGACCGAGCTGGCCGTCGGCGGTGTCGGCATGCAGGTCGGCGCCATGGGTGAGGACCGCACCTGGCATGCGGATGCCCCGCTGGACCGGGTCCATCGCATCGACTTCCACGTGGTCATGCTGTTCACCGAGGGTCCGGTCCGGCACATGATCGACTTCGCCGAGTACGAGGCCGGCGCCGGTGACGTGCTCTGGATCCGCCCCGGCCAGGTCCACCGCTTCTCCCGCACCAGCCGGTACCGGGGCACCGTCCTGACCATGCAGCCCGGCTTCCTGCCCCGCGCCACCGTCGAGGCCACCGGCCTGTACCGCTACGACCTGCCGCCGCTGCTGCACCCCGACCCGGCGCAGCGCGCCGCGCTGAAGGACTCCCTCGCCCAGCTCGGCCGCGAGTACGAGGACACGTCCACGCTGCCGATCAGCCTGCACACCGCCGTCCTGCGGCACAGCCTCACCGCGTTCCTGCTCCGCCTCGCCCACCTCGCGGCCAGCTCCGCCGAGGCGAACCGGGGCCGGGCGGACACCACCTTCACCCTCTTCCGGGACGCGGTGGAGCGCGGCTTCCCCACCAACCACAGCGTCAACGCCTACGCGGACGCCCTCGGTTACTCCCGCCGCACCCTCGTCCGCGCGGTCCGCGCCGCCACCGGCCAGACCCCCAAGGGCTTCATCGACAAACGCGTCATCCTGGAGGCCAAGCGCCTCCTCGCCCACACGGACATGCCCATCGGCCGCGTCGGCGCCGCCATCGGCTTCCCGGACGCGGCCAACTTCTCCAAGTTCTTCCATCTGCACACCGGGGTGACGCCGGTGGGGTTCCGGGCGGAGTTGCGGTGAGGGCTGCCCGACAGCGCTAGGTCACGTTCTGGTCTCGCTTCGGATGTGAAGGCAACTTCGCGGATTCTTCACGGGTCTCGCACACGCACGGTGTGAGAGCAGCTCAGGGGGGACCCATGAATCGTCCGGGACGACCGCAGGCGTCGGTTCGGGGCGCGCGCAAGGCGTGGCGCAAGGGAGTCGGGGCCGGGGTGCTGATCTGCGCCCTGGTCACCGGGTGCGGCAGCGGGGGCGAGGAGGAGGCGGTGGCCGCCAAGCCGCGGCCCACGGTGACGGTCACCGCGACCGTCACGGCCACGCCGGCCCTGCTGGACAGTCAGGTGGAGAGCACGGTCGCCGACGCGACCGGGGCGGCGAAGCAGCGCGGCTACCGCGTCTCCGCGCACGACGCCAGCGAGAAGGACGCGTCCCCGGCGGACGACTGGACGGTCTGCTTCGAGAAGTTCGGGCGGGACAGCGTCGAGTTCGGGGCCGTGGCGTCGGGGGCGCCGTGTCCCGAGGCGGACGGCCGGCCGATTCCGTGGCCGTCGATGCCGAGCCTGGTCGGCCGCACGTACGCGGGTGCGGCCACGGCCGTGGGCAAGGTGACGGACGGCGACGTCTCCGTCAAGGCGTCCTACAAGGACGAGGACGTCGACGGCGACCACGACGACTGGAAGGTGTGCTTCCAGTCGCCCGGCGCCGGGACGCAGGTCGTGGGTGACCGTGATGTCACGCTGTGGCTGACCGAGGACGGCTGCCCGTCGGCGAAGGGCACCTACAAGGACAAGACCAACGACCCGGACTACACCCCGCCCGTCGCTGCGGGAAGCGACGACTCCTCGGGCTCGACCGGTTCGACCGGCACGTCCAGCTCGTCGGGCGGCTCCTCCAGCGGTGGCGCCGGCACCACCTGCGAGATCGTCTCGAACGCCGGGAACTGCTACAACGCGGGCCAGTTCTGCCGAAACGCCGACGTCGGCAGCTCCACCCACGCGGGCAACGGGCGGCTGATCTTCTGCCGGGACGAGGGCAGCAGGAACCGCTGGAACTACTGACGGAAGGCGGCGCCGGGCCGCGAGGACCCGGCGCCACCACCACCGGCGGCGGTCAGTGGGAGAAGGTGAACCAGTTCAGGTTCACGTAGTCGGCCGACTGGCCGCTGCTGAAGGTCAGATAGACGTCGTGCGTCCCGGTGACCCCGCTGATGTTGGCCGGGATGGTCTGCCAGGTCTGCCAGCCCCCGGTGCCCGAGAGGGCGAAGCTTCCGACGGGCGCGTTGGAGCGGCTGTCGAGCCGTACCTCCACCAGCCCGCCCACGCCGGAGGCCGCCCCGCTGGCCACCCGGGCCTTGAACTGGGTGGCGGGCGAGGAGCCGAAGTTGACGCCCTTGTACTGCGCCCAGTCACCGTTGGCCAGGTGGCTGAGGTTCTGGCCGCCGCCGGAGTCCGTGGTCGTCTCGGTGTTCACGCCGGACTGGCTGTCGTAGGACTCGGCCTGGATGGTGCCGTAGGCGTCGCGGTTGCCGGACGGCGGGGGAGTGGTACCGCCTCCGCCGCCGGACTGGAGCACCTGGACGTAGTCCACGGCCATCGGGTGACCCGGCTCGGTGCCGCCGTCGGGGCCGCCGCCGAACGCGTCCGGGAAGCCGCCGCCCATCGCCACGTTCAGGATGATGAAGTAACCGTGGTTGGTGGCGTTGGCCCAGGTCGTCGCGTCCACCTGATTGGCGCGCACGGTGTGGAAGTTGACGTTGTCGACGTAGAAGCGGATCTGCTCGGGGCTGGTCGAGCGGTCCCACTCCATCGCGTACGTGTGGAACCCGGACTGGCACGTACTGCCAGGACACGCGGTGGAGTTGCCGATGCCGGTGGTCTCGTTGCAGGGGCCGCCGGGGTTGGTGCCGCAGTGCATGGTGGACCACACGGTGTTCAGACCCTGGACGTTCTCCATGATGTCCAGCTCACCGACACCGGGCCAGTTCCAGTAGTTGCCCCGGAACGGCGAACCCAGCATCCAGAACGCGGGCCAGTAGCCCTTGGCCGCCGCGCCCGTGACATTGGGCATCTGCACACGCGCCTGCACCCGCAGCTTGCCGCCCGCCGGGGGCTGGAAGTCGGTGCGGTTGGTCTCGATACGGCCCGAGGTCCAGCGGCCCGAGGAGTCGCGGCGCGGGGTGATCAGCAGGTTGCCGTTGCCGTCCAGCGCGACATTGCTGGTGCTGTTGGTCATGGTCTCGATCTCGCCGGTGCCCCAGTTGGCGGCGCCGCCCGGATACGAAGTACCGGTCGCGTACTGCCAGTTCGAGGTGCTGACACCGGAGCCCGCCGAGCCGTTGAAGTCGTCCAGGAACACCTGGGTCCAGCCGGACGGCGGGGTGGGCGCGGAGGCGTCGGCCGGAGCGACGGCCGCCATCGCGGCCGCGGCCGCGATGCCCAGCGTGCCGAGGGCGGCGATCAGCGCCCGCCGGACGGAGCGCCGGCGTCTGCCGCCGGCCGGGGAGGTACCGGAGGTTTCACTCATGGGGGTGCCTTCCGGGGTACGGGGTGAAGTGCGGGGGTGCCCTTGAGAGCGCTCTCAGGGTGCGGACAATGTGCTCCCCGGCTCTGGGGGCGTCAAGGGTTGAAGCGAGGAAAGTCTTTGCGGGGTGGGGGAGTTCACTCCCTGAAGTCGCCCGTGCCGCCGCAAATCGCTTGCTCAGCAGGACTTGGCGGGGGTGATCTTCCGTACGTCTTCCCCGCGGACGACGACCTGCCGTTCCGTGCCGCCCGTGGTGCGCATCAGCGTGACCTTGCCCGGCAGATACGACACCAGCTCGCCGCAGAGCTGGCCGGCAGGAGTGCTCACCTTCACCAGGTCGGCGGCCGGTTCCTCCGACCTGGTCCAGGAGACGAACAGGGCGCCGACGACCAGGGCCACCCCGCAGGTCAGCGCGACAGCGCTGACGTACACGGCCCGCCGCACCCGCCCGATCTCCGTCAGCGTCCACTCCCGCAGCGCCTGCCCGCCCAGCCTGACCCGTTCGCCGGGCTTGCCGAATGACGCGCGTACCGCGACCAGCGAGCCCGTCAGGAGCAGCAGAAAGGCCCCGGCCAGCAGCGACACGGCCACCGTCCGCCAGGGCGACTCGAGCGCGGACAGGTCGTCGCGGCCCTTCAGCACGGTGACGACCGTGACCAGCGCGGTCAGGCCCAGTAGCCCGTTGCGCCACCCCTCGGCCTGCTTGCGGAGCACGTCGAGCTGGCTGAACTCCAGCTCGCGGGCCAGCTCTGCCCACCTGCGGTCCGTGCCCGCGCTCATGACCCGCTCCCCGAGGAGCGCCCCAGCCGCCAGTACGCCCCGCAGCCCACGAAGAACGCGCCCTCCTGCAGCCCGGTGTGGGCGAACCCGCATTCGCAGTAGAGCACCTCGGCCGAGACGACCGCTGACCGCTCTGCCGGGGACAGCGGCCTGTCCTGCCGCGACGGGAACCCTTTCGAGCCGACGACGCCGAGCGGGAAGTCCGTCCTGCTGGTCCCGTGGCAGCGTGGGCAGGGGCCGGAGACGGCGACCGTGCTGGAAGCCGAGGTCAGATCGAATTCACTCTCCTCGCGTACACCGAGGTCGAGTTGGGCGTAGGGCATGTCGAGGTCGTGCTGCGGGACGGTCATGACGTGTGCTCCTCCTCCGGCTGGGGTGCTTCGCCGTCCTTCGGGACGCGCAGGTCGAACATCGGTGCGTACAGTGCCAGCCGCTCCGTCACCCAGGCGCTGTCCGTGCCGAGTTCGCGGGACAGGGCGGCGATCCGCTCCGGCGGCACGGTGCCCGAGACGGCGGGCGCGCGGCCGTTGAGTCCTTCGCTCAGCAGGATCAGGTCCTGCCAGCGGGGCAGCTCGTCTGGGGCCTCGGGGGCGTCGACCACGATGCCGAGCGGCGCGTAGCAGAGGAGGCGTTCGTACACCTCGCGGACCCTGCGACCGGCGCGCGCGGCAACGGCGACGATCTCGAACGCGCTGATGATGGGCGACTTGCGCGGCTTCTGGGTGTTCACACCGTCGGACAGCGCGAGGATCTCGTACCGCTTCGGCTCGACCTTGTGCAGGAGTCGCCGGCCTTCCTCCGTCGGGTCCGGGATCGGGGCGCCGAGCTCGCGGTAGGGAGCGAGCCGGTCGAGCGCCTCGCCGATGGTCAGGGTGGAGCGGAGCGCGTACTGGGCGATGTGGAGCGGGGTCAGGGCGATCCAGTCGACCCGGATGTGGTCGGCGCTGTCGAGGTCGATGATGTCGGTCAGCAACTCGGACTCGGCTTCGCCAGGAGTGAGCTTCAGGGCCGCGGCGGGCAACGCAGGCGGCTGCTTGCCGAGGTGGGGTGCGTGCGCGGCGAGCCGGTGGAGGCTGTCTCCGAGGGACTCCCGGAGGGCCCCCGCCGTGTTCACCAGCATCGCCGCCGTCCAGGGCACGGTGGGGTCGAGGCTGCCGATGAGCACGGCCATTCGGTCACGCGGGGACAGATCCACCCAGTGTCGCAGCGGTTCGAGGTCCTGGGGCATATCCATGCCGAACAACGCCAGCCGCTGTACCCGCGCGACGAACGAGTGCCACGGCTCGAAGTCCTGATCGGTGCCGAGGCCGGGGAACGCGCCGCCGGGCGCATGGCACAGCGCCAGGAGATCCAGCGGCACCGACCGGGTGCGCAGCACCTGCTCGTCGGCCGCGTCGACGGTGAGCAGTTTCAGGTCGGCGCGCACGAGCGGCGGCAGGCCGTCCGGCCGTTCGGGGAGTTCGGGCAGTGGCCCGGCCGACGGTCCGGCAAGACCGCCCACGGAACGCAGCACCTCGTCCACCGTGGTCTCCTCGCGGGCGGCCAGGGCCAGCAGGGACTGAAGGCTCGGATCGGGTGTCCCGCCCTCGGGCTCCCAGAAGGCGCGGAAGAGGTCCCACTGGGTGTCGCTGAGTGCGGACGGAAGCAACTGGTCCTCGGCGGGCAGCCGGTATCCGTACGGTTCCCACTTCCGTAGTTGTTCCAGCACGTCGGCGCTGGTCGTGCCGAGCCGGTCGGCGAGGCGGGCGATGTGCACCGGGAGCACCTCGGCCGGCAGCCCTCGGCTGGAGTAGCCGTGCCGATGCTCCGTCCAGCCGGCCAGCAACTCGGCGTCCCGGGCCGTGGCGCGGTACCCCAGTAGCGCCACCGGCACCTTAGGAATCACCAGCCCGAGGTGCCGGTAGCGCGCGGCGCGCTTGAGGAGGGCCTGCAGACGGAGTCCGGAGGTCGCCGCGATGGAGAGCAACGCCCCTAGGGCAGGCTGCCGTGCGGCCTGTCCAGGCACGGCCCAGTCGGTCATCCAGCTCATCAGGTCGAGGTCGACCGGTTCGGGGACGAAGTCCAGCGCGGCGGTGCCGTCCGGCTCGACGGCCGGTATGAGCAATTGGGGCGTCAGCAGTGCGAACCGGCGTAGGCCACGCAGCACGTCGGCCACGGTCCGCTTGGTCCGCAGGGCGTGCATCACGAGGTTGCGAGCCGAGCCGGTCGCATTGTCCAGCAGCGCGTTGTCGCCGGGACGGGGCACGGGGTGGCCGCTGACATCTTCGGGCATGACCATGTCCCCGTCCTGCTCCGTGGCCGGCGGGGCGCCATGGTCACGCAGTACCGCCCGGCGCCAGGCCGATGCGAACTGGTTGTCGTTGCTCGTGCCGTCCTCGGGGCGGCGGGGAAGCAGCGCGCGGTCGTCCGGGAACCAGCCGACCGCGTCGAGCGCGACCGGAGGCCGCTGATGTTCGGAGAAGCGGTCGACGGGCAGGATCAGACCCCGGCCGGCCAGCCGCTCGGCGACCGCCGCGGCCAGCCCCACGTCCTGGTTCTCCAGTCGCCACAGCCAGGCCAGATCGAGCCCTTCCCAGCCGGGCAGGTCGTCGGCGGCGGCGCGCACCTGGTCCCCGGCCCAGGCATGGTCCCACTCCAGCAGGCTGTTGCGGTTGACGCTGAGCTTCGGGACCTGGGGGCCGGAGAGGTTGATGACGTACCCGAAAGGCGTGGCGGAGGTGACGATGCCGTCCGACAGCACCGCTCCGGTGCCTGACACCCACCACACCGGCCCGTGCGCGTTCAGCGGTTCGGCCGGGGCGGTCTCGTCCTCCGGTACGGGATGGTGCAGCCTGTCGGGCTCGCGGACGAGTGGTTCGCGGCCCTCCTCGTCGAGGGTCAACCGGTATTCGCTCAGCCTGACCTGATGGTTCATCGTTTTGGTGACGGACAACTGCTCCTCGTCCGGCCCCGGCTCGCTGAGCATCAGCCTGACCCGGGTGCCGCCCTCTCGCATGGGGTCCGGGTCGTTGTCGCTGTAGGGACGGATGCGGAACAGGCCGCTGCTGCTGGAGATGTCGACCACCAGCGCCTGCCCGGCCGTCGAGCCGCCCGCGCGTACCTCGCGGGTCACCAGCGATACCTCGTCGGCGATCATGAAGTAGCTGAGCACGCCGATCCCGAACCGGCTGTAGGGGTAAAGCCGCAGCTCCGGGTCCTCCGCCAGCCATTGGGCCTGCTCCTGCCTGAAGGCGCGGGTCTGTGAGAAGCGGCGTCCGGCCCGGCTGAAGGTGTGCTCCAGCACGGACCGGCTCATCCCGACGCCGTTGTCCCGGCACTCGATGTAGGCCCGGCCCGGACGCCCGTCCGCCGTGGTCTCCCGGCCCTGGGTGATCCGGATCTCGCCCAGCCACTCGTACGGCTTGCGGTCGCGGCGGTCCAGGTACTCCCAGCGCATCGCCCGGTACCGGCAGGCGTCGGCGGCGTTCTGGTACAGCTCCCGCACCGCCAGCGAGCGGTCCCCGTACAACTGGTGGCCCATGAGGAGTTCGCGGATCTCGTCCTGGGCCAGGGTGAAGCGGAGCAGCGGGACGCTGTAGACGCGGTCCTCGGAGTTCTGCTGGCGCGCGGCCTGGAGATCGCGGGCGGTGACGCGGCCGGGCAGTCCCGCCAGCAGGTCCCCGCGCTGCAGATGCCGGGCCGAGGCCAGGGCGCGCAGTACCTCGTCGGCGCGGTGGGTGACCTCCACCAGGCTCTCGTGCAGGGCGGGGTGCCGGCACATCATGTTCAGATGCAGGCCGTCGTCCTCGCGGGTCCACTCCAGCTCCTGCTGAAGGTCGTGCACCACATCGGCGGGCACGATCGGGTCGGCGACGCCTACATGATCGGGGAGTACATCGGGGAACAGCCGTACGTCGGCGGCGAGCAGACCGGCGAGCCGCAACTGACCGAGCACACCCCACCAGCGCACGGAGCAAGGGCCCTCCGCTGTCATCAGGGTGGACGGCGAGGTGCCGAGAAGGTCGTTGTACTGGCCGGTGTCGAGAGGGTCGTTGGCGAGGAAACGCACCGCCGCCACCAGCAGCCAGCGAACCTGCTCCGCCTTGTGCTCCAGCTCAGGGCCCAGCAGGGCGCGGGCCAGATGTTCGGCCAGTTCCAGGCCCCCGGGGTCGGGTTCCTCCACCATCTGCTCCGCCACCCAGCGGTGCGCGAGCCAGGCCGCGAGCGCCCGGTGCTCCTCGTCCTCACCACGCCGCTCGTGCCCGCGCGCCTTGCGCAGCAACTGCGGATGGCTCTCGTGGATGTTGCGCAGTTCGGCACGCATCAGGGGGGTCGGGCCGTCGGTGTCGTGGACGTCCTGGTCCAGGTCCCAGGGGTCGGTCTCGGCGAGGCGGCTCAGCTTGTGCGCCCACATCGCCTCCCGCAGGAACGGCAGCCCGGCCAGCAGCCCCGTCTCCAGCGGCGACCGCTCCTGCCCCGGCAGGAGGAGCGCGGGCACGACCCGGCGCAGGACGCGCTCCGGGAGACCTGAGTCCTGCCAGGGGTCGGCGAAGCGTGCTCGGTCCCTCAGCACCGACGCGGCGCACCGGTGCGCGAAGCCGGCGACCCGGTCGCGCATCGCGGAGTCCGGCCCCGGCTCACCCTCCGGCGCGGTCCAGATTCCCGCCTTCTGCACGGCCTCGAACCAGCGCAGCGGAATGTCCGTGCCGTCGCACAGCTCAGGGAAGCCGGTCAGGCCCTCGTCGTGCGGGGCAGGGCTGACCAGGGGCTTCTGCGTGTGCCCGCCGTGCCGGTGAGCGAGGGCGGCGGTGCGGTCCTGGGCGCGGTGGAAGACGGCCTCCACGGTGCGCTCCGGGGTGAGCGGGTTCAGCGCCTCGGCGAGCGCACGCGTGAAGTGGCTGCCCTCCGGGCCGTAGTGGCACCGCTGGCCCTTGCCGCAGCCCACGAGCAGCGCCAGCCGCCGCGACGGCGCGTGCACGGTGGCTGCGCCGAAGCCTGACCCGTCCTCCTCGGGCTGGCCGTCCCGGCAGGCGTCCACGACGAAGACCACGGACTCGGCCCGGCACCCGGACAGGTACCTGGACACGTCCAGCCGCAGCAGCGACTCGGACTGGCCCTCGGTCCACCGCCCGCCCGGCTCGGGCGCGAGAGCGCTCGCGGGCACCAGGTAGTCCTGGCCGTCCAGGTGCACGCCGTGCCCGGTGAAGTACACCAGCAGCAGATCGCACTCGCGTCGGGCGGCCGCCTCCAGGGCGGAGGTCACGGCCCCCTTGTCCACCGGGCGGTCGTCGCCGGGGCCGAGAGTCACCACGCCGTACCCGGACGCGGTCAACTGCTTGGTCAAGGCATGGAGGTCCTTGGTCACCACATCCGTCAGAGAGGCGAACCTCCCTTGGGCGTAAGGGGTTTCACCCACACCGATGAGCAGAGCCTGTCGTCTGAGCGTCACCAGCGGGAGGTTAGCGTCCTTCGGCACGATGGGGGAGCGTTCGCCCGGATCACGGCGTCCGGCACTCTGTCCGGGGGCGCGTGCCATGATCGGACCAGGCGGGCCGGAAAGGGTGAGACGTGAGGCTGACGATTCTGGGCGGCGGCGGGTTCCGCGTGCCGCTCGTGTACGGCGCGCTGCTGGCCGACCGCGGCGAGGGCCGGGTGAGCGAGGTCGTCCTGCACGATGTGGACGCCGGGCGGCTGGACGCGGTGACCCGGGTGCTGGCCGAGCAGGCGGCCGGGGTGCCGGACGCGCCCGTCGTCCGGGCCACCACCGATCTGGACGAGGCGCTGCGCGGGGCCGACTTCGTGTTCTCCGCGATCCGGGTCGGCGGGCTGCGCGGGCGGGCCGAGGACGAGCGGGTGGGGCTGGCCGAGGGGGTCCTCGGGCAGGAGACGGTCGGTGCCGGGGGCATCGCCTACGGGCTGCGTACCGTGCCCGTCGCCGTCGACATCGCCCGCCGGGTGGCCCGGCTCGCCCCCGACGCCTGGGTCATCAACTTCACCAACCCGGCCGGCCTGGTCACCGAGGCCATGTCCCGGCACCTCGGCGACCGGGTCATCGGCATCTGCGATTCCCCGGTCGGCCTCGGCCGCCGCGTCGCCCGCGCCTTGGGCGCCGACCCGCGCGAGGCGTTCGTCGACTACGTCGGCCTCAACCACCTCGGCTGGGTACGCGGTCTGCGCGTCGCCGGACGCGACGAACTGCCGCGCCTGCTGGCCGACACCGACCGGCTCGGCTCCTTCGAGGAGGGCCGGCTGTTCGGCCCCGAGTGGCTGCGCTCCCTCGGCGCGGTCCCCAACGAGTACCTGCACTACTACTACTTCAACCGCGAGACCGTCCGCGCCTACCAGGAGGCCGAGCAGACCCGCGGCGCCTTCCTCCGCGACCAGCAGTCCCGCTTCTACGCGGACGCGCTGCGCCCCGGCGGCTCCGCGCTGCGCGCCTGGGAGGACACCCGCGCCGAGCGCGAGGCGACGTACATGGCGGAGAACCGGGAGAGCGCCGGGGCCGGGGAGCGCGAGGAGGAGGACCTGTCGGGCGGTTACGAGCAGGTGGCGCTCGCGCTGATGCGGGCCATCGCCCGCGACGAGCGCACCACCCTGATCCTCAACGTCCGCAACCGCACGACGCTCACCGCGCTGGACGCCGACGCGGTGATCGAGGTGCCCTGCCTGGTCGGCGCGGACGGCGCGCACCCGCTGGCCACGGACCCGCTGCCCGGCCACGCCGCCGGACTGGTCTGCTCGGTGAAGGCGGTCGAGCGGGAGGTGTTGGCCGCCGCGGAGTCGGGGTCGCGGGCGACGGCCGTGAAGGCGTTCGCACTGCATCCGCTGGTTGACTCGGTCAACGTGGCCCGGCGGCTGGTGGACGGTTACACCGCCGCCCACCCGGAGCTGGCGTATCTCGTGTGAACACGCGGGAGGGCCGTTCCGCCGAACGGCCCTCCGTCGTGATCAGTGCTCCGTCACCCGGTCAAACGGTCACCCGGTCAAACGGTCACCCGGTCGACGGGTCATCGGGTAAGCGGCTCACCCGGTGAACCCGGCCGTGATCGAGGTGAACTGCCAGTTGCTCTGGCTGATGCCGGAGCAGTTGCTCACCACGCCCCCACCGGGGCACGGCCGGTCCCGGTTTACCGACCAGTAGGCGAGCCGGGCGATGTGGTGCGAGTTGGACCAGTCGCGGATCTTCGTCCAGATCTCCGGTGTCGTGTTCTCCTGCTGGTCGGAGAGACCGTTCATGCCGGAGATGCCGATGTGGGAGTACGCGGTGGCGTCGTCCCAGCCGAAGGTCGACTTCAGCTTGGCCTTCAGTCCCTCGGCCGCGTTCACCGTGTTGCCGTACATGTCCGAGCCGCCGCCGAAGTCGAACGGCATGATCGTGAACACGTCGATGTCGGCACCTATCGACTTGGCCTGCTCGATGAGCCGGTTGCCGTAGTAGGTCGGGCCCGTGGTCGTGGTGCCGAAGGTGACGATGGTCTTCAGGCCGGGGTTGTTGGCCTTGACCGTCTTCAGCGCGGTGAGGATCTTGGCCTGCACGGCCTCGTTCTCGAACTCGTCCGTGTTCTCGATGTCCATGTCGATCGATTTCAGCGAGTAGGCGTCGATCACCTTCTGGATCGCACCCGCCAGCGCGCTCGCCGAGGAGCAGTTGGCGCCCAGCTTGCTGCCCTGCCAGCCGCCGAACGACGGCACGATGTCACCGCCCGCCGAGCGGATCTGGTTGATCGCGGTCTGGTCGACGCCGCCGGTCAGCGGCCTGCTGCCGTCCCAGGAGGGGTTGCAGCCGCCGGAGTCCAGCACGAACGCCATGGTGAACCACTTCACCCCGGTCGCGTTCATGACCGTCGCCGGGTTCGGCGGGTCGCCCCAGCCCTCGTACAGATACGGCGCGGCCTGCTTGAAGCCGGTGCCGCCGCCGGAGCCCGCGCTGGTCGTCACGCTCACGGCGTTGGAGGCGCCGGAGGTGTTCCCGGCCGCGTCCCGCGCCTTCACGGTGAAGGTGTAGGCCGTGCTCGGCGAGAGCCCGCTGACCGTGGCGGTGGTGCCGGAGACGCTGAGCACCTGGTTGGAGCCGCTGTAGATGTCGTACGCGCTGACGCCCACGTTGTCGGTCGCCGCGTTCCACTTCAGCGAGACGCTGGAGGAGGTCTTGCCGGTCGAGGTCAGGCCGCCCGGAGTGCTCGGCGCCTGGGTGTCGCCGCCGCCCCCGCCGCCCGGACCGTCCAGGCTGATGTCGTCGGCCTGGTAGGAGCCCTGCGCGTACCAGCCGTGCACGTACACGGTCGCGCTGGTCTGCGAGGCTCCGGTGGTGAAGGAGACGCTGAGCTGGCTGTACGCGGACGGCGATGAGGTCCAGGTCGAGGCGCCGCCGTCCACCCCGAGGTAGACGTACGAGCCGCGGACCCAGCCGCTGAGGGTGTACGCGGTGTTCGGCTTCACGGCGACGGTCTGCGCGCACTGCGCATTGTCGCTCGAACTCACCGCTCCCTGGAGCGCCTTGGAGCCGCCGTGCACGGGGGAGGAGACGACCGAACCGAGGTTGCCGGAGCAGGTCCAGGGGGACACTCCGCCCGACTCGAAGCCGGGGTTGGTGAGCACGTTGGCCGCCTGGGCGGTGCCTGGCAGGGCGACGGCCCCGCCGAGCGCGAGGGCGGCGGAGCCGAGCAGGGCGAGAAGCCGGCGTCTGGGACGCCCGAGGATGTGTCGCACGCGATCTCCCTGATGGTATGGGGGCGTTCGGGAGTGCACCGGGGTGCGGGAAGTGCGGAACGAGCACGGAGAGAGTGCGCCCTCCAAAGTGGTATGGACCAATCCAACTGTCAAGAGACAGCACGGGATTGGTCCATACCGGGAGGGTGGAGCGCCGGGGCCCGGCCGCTACAGCGGCAGCGCGGCTCCGGCGGAGGCCGACGCGGCGAGCGGGACGGAGGGCGCGGGCAGGCGCATCTCCGCCTCCTCGGCCTCCTCGGGCTCCTGCTCGGGGAGGGTCGTCGGGCCCAGCGGGCGGGGCCCGGAGACGACCGCGTAGTCCTGGCCCAGGAACGGCGGCTCGACCGTGCCGGGGTCCTCGCCCAGCGCCAACTGCACAGCCGCCCAAGGGGCGTTGATACCGCACAGGGAGAGCTGGTGCAGGCCGCCCGCCGCTCGGGTGTTGACGTCGAGCAGCACCGGGCGGTCGCCCAGCATGCGGAACTGGATGTTGGACAGGTAGTGCAGCCCGAAGCCCTCGGCGATCAGCCGGGCCGGTGCGAGCCAGCGCTCGTCCAGGGTGAAGCCGCGACGCCGGCCGTTCTTGGTGCGGCCCACCATCAGCCGGGTCCGGTTGTCCGGGCCGGTCAGGCAGTCCACCGAGACCTCCGGCTGCTCCAGCCTCGGCATCACCAGCAGGTCCACCGGCTCCTCGGCGTCCCGCAGCGCCGCCACGGCAAGGTCGAGCTGCACGTACGGGCTCGGGAAGCCACTGAGATGGGCGAGCGAGAACGGCGAACGGGTGATCATCCGGAACCCGACCCCGCCCGCACCCGCGGCGGGCTTGAAGCACGCCTTGTGCCCGGCCTCCTCCAACTCCTCGACTGCGGCGACCAGTTCGTCCGCCGTGCGGACCCGGAACCACGGCGGCACCGGGACACCCACCGAGCGGACCGCCTCGTACGCGGTCACCTTGTCCTCGAACACCGCCACCGCCTCGGGCGTCGGCGCCAGCAGGGCCGTGCCCGCCGCGGCGAAGTCGGCGCGGTGCGCGACGATCGCCGACTGGTGCAGCCGGGGCACGAAGACATCGATGCCACGCCGTGCGCACTGGTCGAGCGCGTACTCCACGTACCCGGCCGGGGACAGCCCCTCCGGCTCCAGCGCGGCGGTGTCGGCGGCGGCCAGCACGGGGGAGTCCGGGTCGCCGTGCGTCGCGTGGATCTCCACGGCACGGTCGCTCGGGTTTCTCCGTAGCTGATCCATGAAGAACACGTTCTCCGCGTACGTGCGGTTGAGCCATACGCGTACGCGAGAGACCATGCGGGCCGCCTTTCGGGCATTTTCGGGCAGGACTCAGTGGTCCGCGCCCGGACAGGAGGAAGGAAGGGACACCAAACCGCCCTCAGGAAAGGGATGTTGGGCGGTGAGTGTTGGGGCGATCATACGGCCTGCGTCGAGCCGTTCGTGCAACGCGCGTGTTACGGATTCGCCGGGCGGGTCGGGCCCCCGGCGCCCCGCCCGCACGGGCCGCTCTTGCCCTCCCCGGGCCGGTGTGCTGTCGTGGTGCCGCGCCGCACACTGTCGTGGAAGGTCGGGTACCGGTGATCGAGGAACTGCTGCCGGACTCGGTGGTCGCCGTGGAGTCCTACGGCCCTCCGGACGACGACCCGGACACCGTGCTCTTCCCTGAGGAACGGGCGCTGCTGGCCCGCGCGGTCGACAAGCGCCGGCGCGAGTTCGCCTCCGCACGCGTCTGCGCGCGGCGCGCGATGGAGAAGCTCGGCCGGCCGCCCGCGCCCGTGCCGACCGGCGAGCGCGGCGCCCCGGTCTGGCCGGACGGCCTGCTCGGCAGCATGACCCACTGCGACGGCTACCGGGGTGCGGCCCTCGTCCGCTCGGGTGACCTGGCCTCCCTCGGCATCGACGCCGAGGTGCACGAACCGCTGCCGGAGGGCGTCCTCGACTCCGTCTCCCTGCCCGCCGAACGGGAACGGCACCGGGCGCTGACCGCGGCCCGGCCCGGCGTGCACTGGGACCGGCTGCTGTTCAGCGCCAAGGAGTCCGTGTACAAGGCGTGGTTCCCGCTGACGCGTGCCTGGCTGGACTTCTCCGAGGCCGACATCGAGCTGGTCCCCGCGCACGGCGGGCGCGGCACCTTCCACGCCCGCCTCCTGGTGCCGGGCCCCCTGGTCGGCACCACCCGCCTGACCGGGTTCGACGGCCGCTGGCTCACCGGGGACGGGCTGGTCCTCACGGCGGTGGCCGTACCGGCGCCCTGATCCGGGAGCTACGGGCACCAGGCCCGCAGCAGTTCGAAGAACCCGTCCTCGTTGCCCGCCAGACCCGCGCCCGCCAGGGCCTGTTCCGCCTCCGCGAGCACGGCCGGCGGCACCATCGCCGGGGCCGCGTCCGGCGGGCCGTCCAGGGTGGCGCGCACGGTGTGCAGCAGCCGCAGATACGCCTGGACGGCGGTGCGCTCACGGTCGGTCAGTACGGCGGTCGGCATCGGTCGGCTCCCCGGTCGGCGGCACGGTTCACGCACACTGGCGCCACGCGCCGCCCCTCGCGGCACGCAGGGTTCCAGCTTGCCGTCCGGCACTGACAACGCGGCGGCTCCGGCCCGCCCCGGGTCACCCGGACGGCCCAGGCCCGCGGTCAGCCCTGCGGTCCCGGATACCCCAGTGACGTACCGATGCGCCCCGCCACGTCGTCCCGGCGCACCGGGCCGCTCAGCGACGAACCCCTCATCCGCGTACGGCACTTGCTTGCCAGCAGCAGGCCGAAGGTCTCCGCGTCCCGCTCCTCGTCCAGGTCGAACCGGGTGCGCGCGGCGACACGGTGCACGGCCGCCTGCAACGCCTCCCGGTCGGTGTCGTCGGTCAGCAGCCGGGTGGCCACGCCCATCCCGAGGCCGTCGACCCGGTGGGCGGTGTGGTCGGCCTGCATGTGCCACAGCTCATGGCCGAGGATCACCAACTGGTGGTCGGGAGCGGTGCGTTCCTCCACCACGACCAGATCGCGGTCGGTCATGTCCAGCCACAGCCCGCTGGCCGTGCCGGGCGGGAAGACCGCCGTACGGAACTGCACCGGGCGGCCGCGTCTGCGGCTCATCGCCGAGCACAGCGAGCGGTACAGCTCCTCGGGCGGCACCGGCGCGGGCCGCCGGTCCAACTGTCCGACCAGCTCGGCGCACAGCCGGCGCATGCCCCTCGCGATGCCCACCGCCCTCATCCCGCTCACGACTCCGGCTGCCGGACGCTCTCCAGGAGCATGTCCAGCCACTCCGCGACCTTGTCCCGGTGCTGGTCCGTGGGGAGCTGGGCGGCCCGCCAGGCGATCCCGCGCACCCCGTGGTCCTGGAGCAGCCGCTCCAGCGGGTCCTGCGCGGCACCGGAGGCGGCCCGTTCCCGGTCCGCCAGCTTCTGCAGTAACTCCTGCTCGATGTGCTGCAGGGCACCCGCCAGCGCCTCGGGGTCCTCCGCCGTGAGGAACCCGGCGTGTACGTGGAAGAACCGCTGGAGCGCGTCGCAGTGCTCCATGGTGGGCCGGCGGTCGCCGTTGATCAGGGCGCCCGCCTGCTGCCGGGACATGCCCGCGCCGTCCGCGATCTCCTGCTGGGTGTATCTGCGCCCGCCGGGCTTCAGCCTCGTGCGGCGCAGCAGGTCCAGGCGTTGCAGGAAGCGGGCCTGCACATCCGGTTCACCGGCCGGGCGGCCGCAGAGCAGCGCCTTGACCACCGGCTCCGGGACCCCGCTGCCGACCGAGAGCCGGGCGGTGTCGAAGACCTCGCCGTGCGGTACGCCGAGCCGGTCGGCGAGCGCGGTGACGCGGGCGACGACGGCCGGAAGCTGAGCGGTCGCCGTGGCGCCCGGATTCTCGTAGCCATCCGTCACCGACAGAACTCCTACGTCTCTCAAGGGCCGCGCGAGATCGGGCGCGCTTGTCACCCCCGGCCGCCGTGAACATCCCGGAGAGTAGCCCGTCGTTCGAACTCCCATCCAGGTCTCGCCACAACTGTGGCGAATTTCAGCCGTCAACAGGCATGAAATGCCACGATAGTTGACACGGCTCTCGTCGGGGCAGCAGGATCGCAGCGCCGCGTGCTGCGGCCAAGGCAAGAGGGGTGACCACCCGATGGCACATCAGGCGGGAGGGCGGCGGCCGGTACCCCGGTCCGTCCCCGAGAGCTGTGAGACGCGGGCGTATCTGGACGACTACGCCGCCGTGGTGGAGGCTGCCCCGTTCCCGTCGCTCGTCGTGGACCACCGCTGGGACGTGATTCTCGCCAACGACGCCTTCGCCACGCTCTTCGGGGACGTGCGGCACCACCCCACCGCGATGCCGGGCGACAACTTCCTCAGGTTCGTCCTCTTCCACCCCGACGCGGGCCAGGTGCTCGGCGAGCACGAGCCGGGCTGGTGCCTGCCGATGCTGGCCCAGCTCAAGACCGCGCTGGAGGGGTACGGCCACGACCACGAACTCCAGGCGATACGCCGGGACGTGGCCCGCGACCCGATCATGGACGCCGCCTTCCGGCAGGGCCTGCCGTACTGGATCCACGCGGTCGGCGAGAGCGCGGCCCGGCTCGACGGCGCCGTACGCCTCCTGCACCACCCGGACCCGCGCCGGGGCACCGCCGAGTGCCGCGTCGTGGACGAGACCCCGCCCCTGCTGCGCGACCTGGGCCACCGCCGCCTGACGATGATCCCCCGGCAGCCGTCGGCCGCCGTCCGCCGCGCCCATCTGACGGTCGTCCCCGCCCCGTAGACCTGACCCGGCCCCGTCGGTGTTCAGGTCATCGACGGCGCCGGGTCATCCGCACCGAGGCCGGTTCCGGTTACGCAAACCGCTTGCGTAAATTGCGCTACCCTTGCGCGCATGACGCGACGACTTGCGGAAGTGGCGAAGAAGGTCGGGGTCAGCGAGGCCACGGTCAGCCGGGTGCTCAACGGCAAACCCGGAGTCTCCGACGCCACCCGGCAGTCGGTCCTCACCGCCCTGGACGTACTCGGTTACGAGCGGCCCACCCAGTTGCGCGGCGAACGCGCCCGCCTCGTCGGCCTCGTCCTGCCCGAGCTGCAGAACCCGATCTTCCCCGCCTTCGCCGAGGTCATCGGCGGCGCGCTGGCCCAGCTCGGCCTGACCCCGGTGCTGTGCACCCAGACCAAGGGCGGCGTCTCGGAGGCCGACTACGTCGAACTCCTCCTCCAGCAGCAGGTCTCCGGTGTCGTCTTCGCCGGCGGGCTGTACGCCCAGGCCGACGCCCCGCACGACCACTACCGCAGGCTCGCCGACCGCAGCATCCCGGTCGTGCTGGTCAACGCGGCCATAGAGCACCTCGGCTTCCCCGGTGTCTCCTGCGACGACACGGTCGCCGTCGAGCAGGCGTGGCGCCACCTGGCCTCCCTCGGCCACGAGCGCATCGGCCTGGTCCTCGGCCCCGACGACCACGTGCCCTCCGCCCGCAAGCTCGCCGCCGCCCGCGCCCTCGCGGGCGACCTGCCGGACGCCCACGTGGCCCGCGCCATCTTCTCCATCGAGGGCGGTCACGCCGCCGCCTCCCGGCTCATCGACCGGGGTGTCACCGGCATCATCTGTGCCAGCGACCCCCTGGCCCTCGGCGCCGTGCGGGCCGCCCGGCGCAAGGGGCTCGACGTGCCGGGCCGGATCTCGGTCGTCGGCTACGACGACTCCGCCTTCATGAACTGCACCGAGCCCCCGCTCACCACCGTGCGCCAGCCCATCGAGGCCATGGGCCGCGCGGCCGTGGAACTGCTGAACGCGCAGATCGGCGGCACCTCGGTCCCCGCCGAGGAGCTGCTGTTTGAACCCGAGCTGGTGGTCCGCGGCTCCACCGCGCAAGCCCCGCGCGACTGAGGACGCCCGGAGTCACCGGGCTGTCGAATAATTACAGATTCTGCGCGACATCTTGCGGCCCGGTGTCGTCGGTGCTTGAGTGTGCGGCGCCCACTGCTCCTGCCTTGAGGGGTCCACCGATGAGAAGCACCGGGTTCCGCCGCACCTTCGCCGCGATCGGCGTCTGTTCCTCGCTCGCCCTCACCGCAGCCGCCTGCGGTTCGGGCGACGACAGCTCGGCGGGCGGCAAGACCCGCATCACCGTCAACTGCGAGCCGCCGAAGAGCGCCAAGGTCGACCGCCGGTTCTTCGAGGAGGACATCGCCTCCTTCGAGAAGGCCAACCCGGACATCGACGTCGTCGCCCACGACGCCTTCCCCTGCCAGGACCCCAAGACCTTCGACGCCAAGCTCGCCGGCGGCCAGATGGAGGACGTGTTCTACACGTACTTCACCGACGCCCGGCACGTCGTGGACATCAAGCAGGCCGCGGACCTGACCCCGTACCTCAAGGACCTGAAGAGCTACGACAGCATCCAGAAGCAGTTGCGGGACATCTACACCGTGGACGGCAAGGTCTACGGCATCCCGCGCACCGGCTACTCGATGGGGCTGATCTACAACCGCGCCCTCTTCCAGAAGGCCGGCCTCGACCCCGACAAGCCCCCGGCCACCTGGGACGAGGTCCGCGCCGCCGCGAAGAAGATCGCCGGACTGGGTGACGGCACCGTCGGATACGCCGACTACAGCGCGCAGAACCAGGGCGGCTGGCACTTCACCGCCGAGCTGTACTCCCAGGGCGGCGACGTCGTCAGCGCCGACGGCAAGAAGGCCACCGTCGACACCCCCGAGGGCAAGGCGGTGCTGCGGAACCTGCACGACATGCGCTGGGCGGACGACTCCATGGGCAGCAAGCAGCTCCTCGTCATCAACGACGCCCAGCAGATGATGGGTTCGGGCAAGCTCGGCATGTACCTCTCGGCGCCGGACAACATCCCGATCCTCGTCAAGGAGAAGGGCGGCTCGTACAAGGACCTGGCGCTCGCCCCGATGCCCGGCGGCAAGGGCACGCTCATCGGCGGCGACGGCTACATGTTCGACAAGAAGGCCAGCCCGGCCCAGATCCGCGCCGGCCTGAAGTGGCTGGACCACATGTTCCTCACCCCCGGAGACGGCTTCCTCGGCGACTACGCCCGCGCCAAGAAGAACGACGCACCGGTCGGCCTGCCCGAGCCGCGCCTGTTCACCGGCGCCGCCGACGCCAAGGACCAGCAGGTCAAGAAGGCCAACGCCAATGTCCCGGTGGAGAACTACCAGACCTTCCTGGACGGCAACCAGAGCCTGGACATGAAGATCGAGCCGCCGCACGCCCAGCAGATCTACTCGGTGCTCGACGGTGTCGTCTCCGCCGTCCTCACCAAGAAGGACGCGGACATCGACCAGCTCCTGAAGGACGCGTCCGGCAAGATCGACAGCATCCTGGCGCGGGGCTGACCGCCATGACGAAGACGGCCGAGCGCCTCCCCGCGGCCGCCGCCCCCCTGGCCCCGCCCCCGTCCCCGGCGGGCGGCGGCCGGGGACGCCGGGTCCTGGCCGACCAGGTCCGCGCCTACGGCTTCCTGCTCGGCGGCCTGGTCTGCTTCGCCCTGTTCTCCTGGTACCCGGCGATCCGCGCCTTCGTCATCGCCTTCCAGCGCTACACCCCCGGCTCCGCGCCCGAATGGGTCGGCACCGCCAACTTCCGCCGGGTCCTGCACGATCCGGAGTTCGGCGCGGCCTGGCGCAACACCCTCACCTTCACCCTGCTCGCCCTCCTGCTCGGCTTCGCCGTCCCCTTCGTCCTGGCCCTGGTGCTCAACGAACTCCGGCACGCCAAGGCGTTCTTCCGGGTCGTGGTCTACCTCCCGGTGATGATCCCGCCCGTGGTCAGCGCCCTGCTGTGGAAGTGGTTCTACGACCCCGGCGCCGGCCTCGCCAACGAGACGCTGCGCGCCCTGCACCTGCCCACCTCCAACTGGTCCAACGGCACCGACACCGCGCTGATCTCCCTGGTGATCGTGGCCACCTGGGCCAACCTCGGCGGCACCGTGCTCATCTACCTCGCCGCCCTGCAGTCCATCCCCGGCGAGCTGTACGAGGCGGCCGAACTCGACGGGGCCAACCTCCTCCAGCGCATCCGGCACGTCACCATCCCGCAGACCCGGTTCGTGATCCTCATGCTGATGCTCCTCCAGATCATCGCCACCATGCAGGTGTTCACCGAGCCCTTCGTGATCACCGGCGGCGGCCCGGAGAGCGCGACCGTCACCGTGCTCTACCTCATCTACAAATACGCCTTCCTCTACAACGACTTCGGCGGGGCCTGCGCCCTCAGCGTCATGCTGCTGGTGCTGCTCGGCGCCTTCTCCGCCCTGTACCTGCGGCTCACCCGCACCGAGGGGGACGCATGAGCACCCGCACCCTCATCTCCCCGGCCACCCTCGCCCGCCCGCGCGGAAAGGCCCTGTACTGGACGGTGTTCGCGGCCGTCGTCGCCCTCTTCGCGCTCGCCTTCCTGTTCCCCGTGTACTGGATGGCGTCCGGCGCGATGAAGTCCCCGGACGAGATCGCCCGTACCCCGCCCACCTTCGTCCCCGAGCACTGGCACCTCAGCGGGTACACCGACGCCTGGGACCTGATGCAGCTCCCGCTGCACCTGTGGAACACCGTGGTCCAGGCGGCCGGCGCCTGGGCCTTCCAGTTGGTGTTCTGCACGGCCGCCGCCTACGCCCTGTCGAAGCTGAGGCCCGCCTTCGGCAAGGTCGTCCTCGGCGGCATCCTCGCCACCCTGATGGTCCCCGCGCAGGCCCTGGTCGTGCCCAAGTACCTGACCGCGGCCGACCTCCCGCTGATCCACACCAGCCTGCTCAACGACCCGCTGGGCATCTGGCTGCCGGCCGTCGCCAACGCCTTCAACCTGTATCTGCTCAAGCGGTTCTTCGACCAGTTGCCCCGCGATGTGCTGGAGGCCGCCGAGATCGACGGCGCGGGCAAGCTGCGCACCCTGTGGTCGGTCGTGCTGCCCATGTCCCGGCCGGTGCTCGGCGTGGTGTCGATCTTCGCGCTGGTCTCCGTCTGGCAGGACTTCCTCTGGCCGCTGATGGTGTTCTCCGACACCGACAAGCAGCCGATCAGCGTGGCCCTGGTCCAGTTGTCGCAGAACATCCAGCTCACCGTGCTCGTCGCGGCCATGGTGATCGCCAGCATCCCCATGGTGGCGCTCTTCCTCGTGTTCCAGCGGCACATCATCGCCGGGATCAGCGCGGGCAGCACCAAGGGCTGACCCGGCCCCCTCGACAGACCTCGACAGAAAGGGCACGCACCGTGGCACAGCCCAGCCATGCCCGCAGGCAGGCCGACTGGTGGCGCTCGGCCGTCATCTACCAGGTGTACGTGCGCAGCTTCGCCGACGGCGACGGCGACGGCACCGGAGACCTCGCCGGGGTACGCGCCAGACTGCCCTACCTCGCCGAACTCGGCGTGGACGCCCTGTGGTTCAACCCCTGGTACCTGTCACCGATGAAGGACGGCGGCTACGACGTCGCCGACTACCGGACGATCGACCCCGCCTTCGGCACCCTCGCCGAGGCCGAGAAGCTCATCGCCGAGGCGCGCGAGCTGGGCATCCGCACCGTCGTCGACATCGTGCCCAACCACGTCTCCGACCAGCACCCCTGGTTCCGGGCCGCGCTCGCCGCCGGTCCCGGCAGCCCCGAGCGCGAGCTGTTCCACTTCCGCCCCGGACGCGGTGAGCACGGTGAACTCCCGCCCAACGACTGGCCGTCGCAGTTCGTCGGCTCCACCGAACCGGTGTGGACCCGGCTCCCCGACGGCGACTGGTACCTGCACCTGTTCACCCCCGAACAGCCCGACCTCAACTGGGCCCACCCGGCCGTCCGCCGCGAGCACGAGGACATCCTGCGCTTCTGGTTCGAACGCGGTGTCGCCGGCGTCCGCATCGACTCCGCCGCCCTGCTCGCCAAGGACCCCGACCTCCCCGACCTGGCCGGGGCACCCGACCCGCACCCCTTCGTCGACCGCGACGAACTCCACGACATCTACCGCTCCTGGCGCGCGGTCGCCGACGAGCACGACGGGGTGTTCGTCGGCGAGGTCTGGCTCCCCGACGCCGAACGCTTCGCCCGCTACCTCCGCCCCGACGAACTGCACACCGCCTTCAACTTCGCCTTCCTGTCGTGCCCCTGGGACGCGGACCGGCTGCGCTCCGCCATCGACTCGACCCTCGCCGAGCACGCACCCGTAGGCGCCCCCGCCACCTGGGTGCTGTGCAACCACGACATCACCCGCACCGTCACCCGCTACGGCCGCACCGACACCGGCTTCGACTTCGCCGCCAAGGCGTTCGGCACCCCCACCGACCTCGCGCTCGGCACCCGCCGCGCCCGCGCCGCGGCCCTGCTCTCCCTAGCCCTGCCCGGCTCGGTCTACCTGTACCAGGGGGAGGAGCTGGGCCTGCCGGAGGCGGACGTCCCGGTGGACCGGATCGAGGACCCGATGCACCACCGCTCGGGCGGCACCGACCCCGGCCGCGACGGCTGCCGGGTACCGCTTCCCTGGACCGCCGACGCCCCGTACGCGGGCTTCGGCTCGCGCGAGGAGCCCTGGCTGCCGCAGCCCGCGGACTGGGCGCTCTACGCGGCCGACCGGCAGGAGGGCGACCCGCACTCCATGCTCACCCTGTACCGCGAGGCCGTCGCCGCCCGTCCCGCCTTCGGCGAAGGCCCGCTGACCTGGCTCCCCGCCCCCGAGGGCGTCCTCGCCTTCGCCCGCGCGGACGGCGCCCTGTGCGTGGTGAACCTCGCCGCCACGGCCGTCGACCTGCCCGCGCACTCCGCACTCCTGCTCGGCAGCGGCCCCCTGGACGAGGCGGGGCGTCTGCCGCAGGACACGGCGGTCTGGCTGCGCGCCTGAGCCGTCGCACCCCGCACCACCTGCTATCCCCGGCACCCCCACCACGAAGGGATCAGCACATGCACAGCAGCACCGCCAGACACGCGAGGCGCCTGCCCGCCGTAGGGGCCGTCGTCGCCCTCGCCGCGGGCATGATGGTCGCCGTGGCCCCCGCCGCGCACGCCGCCGCGGGCGCCACCCTCCCGTTCACCTCGGTCGAGGCCGAGTCCGCGACCACCACCGGCAGCAGGATCGGCCCCGACCACACCCAGGCCACCCTCGCGTCGGAGGCGTCCGGACGGCAGGCCGTTCGCCTGAACTCCGGTCAGCGCGTGGAGTTCACCGTGCCGCGCGCGGCCAACGCCGTGAACGTCGCCTACAGCGTCCCGGACGGCCAGTCCGGCTCGCTCGCCGTCTACGTCAACGGCACCAGGATCGCCAGGACACTCCCGGTCACCTCCAAGTACAGCTACATCGAAACCAGTTGGATCGCCGGCGCGAAGAACCACCACTTCTACGACAACGCCCGGCTGCTGCTCGGCCAGAACGTCCAGGCGGGCGACAAGGTCGCCTTCGAGTCCACCGGCACACAAGTCACCGTCGACGTGGCGGACTTCGAGCAGGCCGCGGCGGCCGCCACCCAGCCGGCCGGATCGGTGTCCGTCGTCTCCAAGGGCGCCGATCCCAGCGGCGGCGGCGACTCCACCCAGGCGTTCCGCGACGCCATAGCGGCCGCGCAGGGCGGCACGGTCTGGATCCCGCCCGGCGAGTACCGGATCACCTCCTCCCTCAGCGGCGTGCAGAACGTGACCCTGCGCGGCGCCGGCCACTGGTACTCGGTCGTGCGCGGCTCCCGGTTCATCGACCAGTCCAACTCCTCCGGCGGGGTCCACCTGAAGGACTTCGCGGTCATCGGCGAGGTCACCGAACGCGTCGACTCCAGCCCGGACAACTTCGTGAACGGCTCGCTCGGCCCGGGCTCCTCGGTATCCGGCATGTGGCTCCAGCACCTGAAGGTCGGCCTGTGGCTGACGGGCAACAACGACAACCTGGTCGTGGAGAACAACCGCGTCCTCGACACCACCGCCGACGGCCTCAACCTCAACGGCAACGCCCGCGGCGTGCGCGTCAGCAACAACTTCCTGCGCAACCAGGGCGACGACTCCCTCGCCATGTGGTCCCTGTACGCGCCGGACTCCAACTCCAGCTTCGAGAACAACACCATCTCGCAGCCCAACCTGGCCAACGGCATCGCCATCTACGGCGGCACCGACATCTCGGTGAAGAACAACCTGGTCTCCGACACCAACGCCCTCGGCAGCGGCATCGCCATCTCCAACCAGAAGTTCCTCGACCCCTTCTCCCCGCTGGCCGGCACCATCACCGTCTCGGGCAACACCCTGGTCCGCGCGGGCGCCCTGAACCCCAACTGGAACCACCCGATGGGCGCGCTGCGCGTCGACTCCTACGACAGCGCCATCAACGCCACGGTCAACATCACCGACACCACGATCACCGACAGCCCCTACAGCGCCTTCGAGTTCGTCTCCGGCGGCGGCCAGGGCTACCCGGTGCGCAACGTCAACGTGACCGGCGCGACGGTGAAGAACACCGGGACCGTGGTCGTACAGGCCGAGGCGCAGGGCGCGGCCGCCTTCAAGAACGTGAGCGCCACCCAGGTCGGCTCCGCCGGTGTCTACAACTGCCCCTACCCGGCGAACTCCGGCACCTTCTCGCTCACCGACGGCGGCGGCAACTCCGGCTGGAGCAGCACCTGGGCGGACTGCTCGACCTGGCCCCAGCCCGGCCAGGGCAACCCCCAGCCGGACCCCAACCGCAACCTGGCCAAGGGCCGTCCGGCCACCGCCACCGGGTCCCAGGACGTCTACACCCCCGGCAAGGCGGCGGACGGAGACGCCAACACCTACTGGGAGTCGGCCAACAGCGCCTTCCCGCAGTCCTGGACGGTCGACCTCGGCTCCGCCTACCCGGTCCGCCGGCTCGTCCTGAAGCTGCCGCCGTCCTCGGCGTGGGGCGCGCGTACGCAGACCATCGCCGTGCAGGGCAGCACCGACGGCTCGTCGTACACCACCGTGTCCGGGGCGCAGGGCTACCGCTTCGACCCGGCGAGCGGCAACACCGTCACCGTGTCCCTGCCGAGCGGCACCAGCCTGCGCCATCTGCGGCTGGTCGTCAGCGGCAACACCGGCTGGCCGGCAGGTCAGTTGAGCGAGGTGGAGGCGTACCAGACGTCCTGACGAAGACGTCCGCACCGGCCCGCTCCTCAACCGGGGGAGCGGGTTCCGGTATGTCCGGAACCATGCCGATCGTCGTCGGGACGCCTATCGTCGTGTCGTGACCTACGCAGCATCACGGGACGCGGACCACGAGTCCAACTGGCCGCGCGGCAGTTACCTCGGCAGGCTCTCCGAGGCCGCGCTCGACGACCTGCTGGCGCTCGGCCGGCCCCGCCGCTTCGAACCCAGGGACCTGCTGGTCCGCCAGGGCGACACCGACCGGCACACGCTGCTGCTGCTCTCCGGCTTCACCAAGGTCACCGCGACCGCGCAGAACGGCCTGGAGTCCCTGCTGGCGATCCGGCTGGGCGGGGACATCATCGGGGAGATGGCGGCCGTGGGTGACATGCCGCGCACGGCGACGGTCACCGCGTGCGGTCCGGTGACCGCGCGCGCCGTACCCCACGAGATCCTGCGCGCCTTCCTGCTGCGCCGCCCCGACGCGGCCGTGGAGCTGACCGGCATCGTCTCCGAGCGGCTGCGCTGGGCCAACAACCGGCGCCTGGAATTCCGCGGTTACAACGTGAAGGAGCGGCTGGCCCGCATCCTGGTCGACCTCGCGGCGAGCCACGGGCGGCCGGGACGGGACGGGGTGGAACTCGGATTCACCCTCACCCAGCCGGAGTTGGCCGCCCTCGCCGGAGCGGCCGAGCCGACCGTGCACAAGGCGCTCAAGGAGCTGCGGGACGCCGAGCTGATCGTCACCGGCTACCGCACCACGACCGTCCGCGACCTGGACCGGCTGCGTGAGGAGGCCCGGCTGCTGCCGTCGGACCTCGACTGAAACCCCCTCGGCGCACAGGGACTTCAGCCGGAGAACGCCCGCAGCAGGACACAGAGACCGGCCGTGACGGCCATCGCGGCCGTGCAGGCGATGGCGGCGGCGGCATAACGGCACTTCTTCACCGTGATCGCCGCCATGAACCGGCACGCCTCCCACAGTTCCGTCCCCTCCGGCCCCGGCCCCGGCCGCGCGCCCGGTGCGGTCGCGGTGGCCGAGAGGGCGCGGACGCTGAACCGGTTGAAGGACGCCGGCCGCCACAGCCGGGGCCGCAGGACCAGCGCCAGACACCCCACCCCGGTCACGAAGGCCACCGCGAACAGCACCACCAGCCCGTCCAGCAGCGCCCCGCTCACCGCGTGGTGCGCCCAGGCCGAGCGCGCCGTACGGACCCAGGGCCCGAAGGACACCACCAGCGCCGCCTGCACCCCGGCGAGCACCCCGGCCTTGCCGTCGGCGAGCTGATGGGTGGTCTGC
Source organism: Streptomyces seoulensis (assembly GCF_022846655.1). NCBI lineage: Bacteria > Bacillati > Actinomycetota > Actinomycetes > Kitasatosporales > Streptomycetaceae > Streptomyces > Streptomyces seoulensis. Next base: position 4,236,256 of record NZ_AP025667.1, on the reverse strand, counting down.
AGCGACGTCAGCATCACGGCCGCGTCCTGCGGTCCGCCCTGCGTCTGCTCCGTCATGCCGTCTCCTCGGTGACGTGCGAGCCCCGAGCCGGGGTGCGACCAGTAACGCGCGCCGGTGCGCGGGCGACCACCTAATTCGACGGGTTCCCGGAAAGGATCCCGCATCCCGTATTTGTACGGGGTTCCGGGTCGCGCCGACTGATACCACGTATTCCCGTGCTGTCGGAACAACAGCGGACCCGGGGTTGTTTCTGTCTCGTTTTCGCAACAGCGGCATCCACGGATGGGCGCGACTGTAATCCTGCTTGTCCCATCCAGATCGTGCTTGTCCCCTCCAGATCGAGGCGTTCCGACGCGCGGGATTCGATCACGATTCCGAAGGAATAGAACATGAATCGAATGAAGGGATTCTCGCGCCGACCCCTCTTCTCCGTGGACGCGGAAGGGTACGGACGGAGCCACCCGAGGCGTCAGCACTGGATCCAGGACGCCATCGACCGCGTGCTGACCCAGGCCGCCACCGAGGTCGGGTTCGAGCGTGAGCGGTGGCAGACGCAGCTCGCGGGCGACTCCGCGTTCAGCGTGCTGGGCGCCGACGAGTCCGAGCCGCTGCTCGTGGACGACTTCGTCCGCCACCTCGACTCCGGGCTGCGCGAGGTCAACGACGGCCGCGAGGCGGACGCCCGGCTCCGGCTGCGGGCCGCCTTCCACCACGGTGTGGCCGTCCCCGCGCGCGGCGGCTTCTCCGACCACGGCGCGGTGGAGACCGCCCGCATCCTCGACTGCAAGCCGCTGCGGGAGGCGCTGCGGCTCAGCCCGTCGGCCGTGCTGGCGGTGGCGGTCTCCCGCGAGGTCTTCCACACCGTGATCGGTGGCGCGTACACCACCCTGCGCGCCGAGGAGTTCCGCGAGGCCAGGGTGCGGTCCAAGGAGTTCGACGACGCGGTGTGGATCAGGGTGCCGGGTGGCGACGTCCACGCGCTCGGGTCGCTGGAGGGCGGTGAGCCCCCGGTGGCCCCCGCGGCTCCCGGCGTCCCCACGGTTCCGGTGCAGCCGGCCGCCCCCGCGCAGACGCCGGTTCGCGACCAGAAGGCTGAACTGGTTTTCGAAGCGCCGGTACACGGTTCCGTCATCGGCATCGTGAATGAGTACCGCGCATGAACGGCGACATCCCGCTCCCCGAGAACCCGCCTGGAGAGACCGGCCGGGAGGGCGAAGTGAGCCGCCCCATACCGTCCGTGCCCGGAACGTGGAAAACACCGGGAACGGAGAAAGCGCCCGACGCCGATAAAGGCCCGGAGACGGAGGAAAAGGAATCCGCGAGCCCGGTACGCGACGGAGTCCCGGACGCCAGGAATTCCGCCACCAGCGGGACGCAGGAGGCGGGCGGGGCGCCGAGCGGGCCGGGAACCCCCGAATCCGGTGAGCGGCCCGCCCGGTCCGGTACTCCCGATGCACCCGGCGGTGAACCCGTTCGCTCCCCGGAGGGCGCGCCCTCCGCCGACCAGGACGGCCGGCCCGCGGCCGCCAAGGCGGACGAGCAGGTGTCGGCGCTCCACAACACCTACAACACCACCGTCAACCAGAACATGTACGGCGGCACGGGCCAGGGCGGCGTGACCGGCATCGCGGGCTTCGCCCCCGCTCCCAGGGGCCGGGCCACCGGGCCCATGCGGCAGGAGGAGATCGCCCTCCTGCTCCGACACCACGCCGAGCCCGACGCGTTCGCGGAGGCCCTCGCCGCCCTCCGCGCCGACCACGTGGTGACCCTGATCGGCGAGTCCGGCACGGGACGGCGTTCGGGTGCGGTGGCACTGCTGAAGAAGGCGATGGACGGAGGCGGCCGCGTGATCGTGCTGTCCCCGGACATCACCCTCGACCAGCTCGCGGAACGCGAGTTCCACGCCGGCAAGGGCTATGTCGTCCTCGACCGCGTCCAGGAAGGCTCCCTCAACGAGACCCAGGCGGACTTCGCCTGGCGCCGCGTGCAGGAGCGCGTGCACGCCAGCCGTGCCCACCTCGTCGTCACCACCCGGCCCCGCATGGAACGCGTACTGCCCACCTCGGTCAGCCATGTGGCCTGGAGCGCGCCCTCCACCGAGCAGGTGCTGCGGCTCCGGCTCAGGCTCGGCGGGATCCCCGAGGAGACGATCGCCGAGGCGGTCAAGCTGATCCGGCCCAACTGCCCCGTCGCCAAGGCCGCCGAGGTGGCCGACGGCATCTGCGAGGGCGGCGCTCCCGAGGAGGTGTGGAACGACTACGACACCGGTACCTACGACACCGTGCAGCGCTGGTTCCTCGCGCCCGGCCGCACCATGCGGGAGGTTCTCCAGGTCACCACGGTGGCGTTCGCCGCGGGCAGCGGCATCAGGTCCTGCGAGGAACTGTTCGCCCTGCTCGACGCCCATGTGGGCCGGCAGTTCGCCCAGGGAGCGGCGGGAGGCAAGGCCAACGCCTTCTCGAACTCGCTCGCTTCCGGCGCCACGCAGAAGGGCAACGACCTCGCCGCGAAGCGGGACGGCGGGGCGGAGTCCGCGCTGTTCGACCGCCGGCGGGCCATGCTGGACATCGAACTGCTGGCGCTGCGGCAGGTACCGATGGGCGCGGTCGTCCGCGAGGTCGTGGAGTTCGCCACCCCTTCGCACCGGCGTTGGGTGTTCATCGTGCTGTGCGGCCTCTTCGACTCCGACTTCTGGGACGGCGTGCGGAAGTGGCTCGGCGCCGTGCTCAGCGAGCCGGAGGCGCCGTGCAGTCCCGGCACCCTCGCCGGCGACGAGTTCGAGGTCTCCCTGGCCGCGGGCCTCGCGATGCTCGCCACCAAGGACTTCGAGGAGGTGGTCGGCAAATACCTGGTGCCCTGGGCGCAGGGGCACGCGGGACAGCGCGGGCAGTCCATGGCCGTCTACGTGCTCTGGTACATGTGCCAGAGCGACCTGGGCCTCGACACCGTCGCCCTCGACATCGCCCGCGGCTGGGCCCGCTCCACGTCCCCCGAGCTGCGCGGCACCGCGGCGCTGGCCTTCAGCGGCTGGCTCGGGGTGCGCTTCCCCTCGGACGCCGTGAAGTGGCTGTGGCACCTGATCGCCAACGAGAAGGGCCAGGGGCTCGCGGCCGCCGCGCTGGCCAACCACTTCGCCCTGCTCGTCCACCACGACGAGGACACGTCGAGGGTGCTGGGTCTGCTCACCTACCGCCTGGACAGGCTCCCGGCCAGGGCCGGACGCTCGCCGATGAGGTCGCTGACGTACCAGGTCGTGGTGACGATCCTGGCCATCAGGGACGCGTCCGGCCGGCCCGTCGCCCTGCGCCGCTTCGTGCTGCACCCCGAGGGCGGGGGCGCGCTGCTCGACCTGTGGGCCAAGGCGTTCTGCTACCGGCCGCTGCGCGCCATGGCCCTGAAGGCGTTCGCCGACCACCTCGGCGCACTGCCGTCGCTCACCGAGTCGACCGTGGACATGGGCCGCGCGCTCGGCCGGGGACTGGGCGAGCGGGTGACCGACCCCACCGAACGGCGCGCGCTCTGCGCGGAGCTGAAGCGGCTCACCAGGAACAAGAAGCCGCAGGACGCGATCCGCGCCCTGCTGGACGAACTCTGCTGCGATGAAGGGTGTTGACATGAGCGAGGCCGCGCGCGCACCGTATCCGGTCGTCTCGACCCGAACCCTCGAACCCCCCGCCGCCCGTGGCTGGCGCGGCATGGGCACCGCCCGGCGCGAGCGCTCGGAGCTGCCCCGGCTCGAACCCCATCAGGTCGCCGTGTACCGGGTGGGGGAGGACTGGGCCGAGAGCCACGGCGACCTCGACCCGCGCTCCGAGACGGCGGTACGGGCCACTTCGGTGACCGTCGTCGACCGGCGCCGTGACGTCCCGGTGGAGGCCATGGTCACGGTGCCCTCGGCCGACGGGACCGACTGCGCCGTCCGCGTCCGCTTCCGCTGTACGGCCGAGGACGCCGTGGAGCTGATGCGCGAGGGCGGCCCGTCCGACGCCTCCGACGCGCTGGTCTCCTACCTCCAGGGGTGTCCGGCGCTCGCCGAGGAGTACGTGCCCCAGGGCGACGCGCAGCTCGCCGAGGTCACCAAGCGGATCTGCGCCAACGTCACCGCCTTCGCCCTCGCCCAGCCGCCCCGGCTGCCGGGCATGGCCGTCGAGCTCGTCAGCGTGGACCTGCTCACTCCGGCCCAGCTCAGCGAACTGCGGCAGCGACTTGCGGAGTTGAGGCTCCAGCAGGAGCGGGACGCGGTGGAGCAGGCGGTCGCCCAGGAGCGTGCCAAGCGGGAACAGGAGTACCAGCAGCAGCTCGTGGCGCTGAAGCAGCAGCACGAGGAGCAGATGCGGCAGCGTGAGCAGGAGGCCGAGCTGAACCTCGCGGAACAGCGGGCCGCCTACGAACGCGAGCAGGAGTCGCTCGACGCCGGCCAGGAGGAGCGGCTCGGCTCCCGCTTCGCCCTGTGGCGGGCCTACCGGCGCAAGGAACTCACGGCCGAGCAGCTCGCCGACCGGCTGGGCAGCGCCGAACGCGATCTGCGGGAGGCCGAGGAGCGCCGCGACGACACCCAACGGGCGCTGCAGGAGAAGCTGGACAAGCTCCTGCGCGAGGACCTGCGGATCGAGGCCGAGCGGGCCGACCGCCGCTGGGAGGTGGAGCACCAGGAGAAGCTGCGCGAGCTGGAGGCCGGCCGGGAGGAGCGCCGGCACCGCGACGGGCAGCGCCGGGAGGACGCCCTGCGCAAGGAGCGCGACGACCGGCAACGGGCCGACCGGCGCCAGGAGATGAAGTTCGAGCTGTACAAGAGGCTCGTCCAGGAGGGCCACACCGCGACGATGCCCATCGACATGCAGCGCTTGCTGGAGGAGCTGCTCGGCGGCACCCTCGACAGCGGTCACGACGACGTCCGCACGGAGGTCGAGGCGGGCGAGCCGACCCCCGGTCCCGCCGCGGTCGACGGCACGGCGGACGCACCCCGCTCCGGCTCCGGGAGCACCGGCGCGCGGGCCTCCGGCGACGGCGAACGGTACGAGGACGACGAGCAGAACCCGTACGACGTCGGTCCCGCGGGGAGGGAGGAGTATGGCGACTGAGCCGCACACCCGCGCCCCCCGCGGCCTCGGCCGTCTCCTCCGCTCCGGCATAGGCGTCCACGAGCCGGTCCTCGACACCGTCCCGTCCGAGCGCCCCGTCTACACCCGTTACGGCGGCATCGTGCTGGCCACCGCCCTGCTGGGCGGGATCTCGGCGGCCGTGGCCCTGGACGCGCTGCTGCAAGGGGCCTCGACGTGGGCCATGGTGGCGGCCGGGGCGGTGTGGACGGCGTTCGTCTACCTCGTCGACAGCTGGCTGGTGTCCAGCACCCACGGCAAGATCGGCCGGTCCCGCAACCGAGCCCTGCTGCCGCGCCTCCTGCTGTCGATCCTGATCGGACTGGCCCTGGCCGAGCCCCTGCTGTTCCAGGTGTTCGCCCCTGAGATGGACAAGCACCTGACCGAGGGCCGGGACCGCGCCGTCCAGACGTACTACGGCCGTCTGCTGGCGTGCAATCCGGTCGACGGCACGACCACGCTGGACCGCGCCGACTGCGGGAAGTACCAACTCGGCGTGCGCGGCGCCCCGGTGGCGCTGCGGAACCAGATCACCGACGTCAAGGACCAGTTGGCGAAGCTCACCACGCACGTCGCCGACGTCGACCGGCAGCAGGCGAAGCTGGACGCCGACTCCAACGAGCTGTGCTCCAAGAAGAACTACAAGCGCGTGGCCGGCGGGTGGGACGTCACCCAGCAGTGCGAGATCGCCCGCAAGCAGGCCGCCGAGTACCGCTCCGGCAACGACGTCGACTCCGAACGCGCGAAGGCCACGGCCCTGCGGAACCGGATCGACACCCTCACCGGGCGGATGAAGAAGGCCACCGACGACTACCGCGCCAAGGTGATGGCGGCGGCGCGGACCGAACGCGCGGACAAGGCGACGGAGCTCCGGGACACCGGTCTGCTCGACCGCGCCGAGGCCCTCTGGGCGGTCATGACCAGCGCGTTCTACCCCTGCTATTTCGCCATCGTGCTCCACCTCCTGCTGCTGGTCTTCGACTCCCTGCCGGTCCTGGTGAAGTTCATGTCCGGGGTCAGCGCCTACGACCAGGCGCTGCACGACCACCTGGCGGGCGAGCGGCGTGAGCGCGACGCCGACCGGCGCGCGGACGAGGAGCGGGCACGGGAGCGACGGCGGGCCGAACTGGCCCTGCTGCGCGCCCGGACCACCGACGAGCGGGAGGCCGCGGAGCACGAACTCGCCCAGTCCCGGGTCCGCCGCGAGAAGGAGCGCCGCGCCCTCATCGAGGAGCTGACGCGTGCCCTCCTGAGCGAGGAGCCCGACCGGAATATCGGATTCCCGGAACAGAATGGTCAGGTACGGATCAAGCCACGGTAAGGTGCCCCGGTGACCACGCAATCGAACATTCCTGCAGGCTCGTACCCCGACGCGAACGGTACGGACCGGACGCCCGGCGGCACCCTGTTCACCGAGCCCGTCCTGGTGGTGAACCAGAAGGCCAAGCTCATCGAGCTGACCAACGAGTACAAGGTCATGGACCAGAACGGCCGTGACCTGGGTTCCGTGGTCGAGGTCGGGCAGGGCGTGTTCCGCAAGATCCTGCGCTTCGTCTCCAGCCTGGACCAGTACCTCACGCACCGGCTGGAGATCCGGGACACCCAGGGGCAGCCGCAGTTGCTGCTGACCCGCCCCGCGAAGATCTTCAAGTCGCGGGTCCTGGTGGCCCGCCCGGACGGCTCGCAGGTCGGTGAGATCGTCCAGCAGAACATGATCGGCAAGATCAACTTCGCCATGAACGTGGACGGCCACCAGGTCGGCGCGATCAAGGCGGAGAACTGGCGGGCCTGGAACTTCGCCATCGTGGACCACGAGGGCACCGAGATCGCCCGCATCACCAAGACCTGGGAAGGTCTGGCCAAGACGCTGTTCACCTCGGCGGACAACTACGTCCTCCAGATCCACCGTCCGCTGTCCGAGCCGCTGCTGAGCCTCGTCGTGGCGACGGCGCTCACCGTGGACACCGCGCTGAAGCAGGACGCGCGCGGCCTGGGCTGACGGGTACCTCTGCGGACATGTGAAAGGGCGGCCGGCGCGTGACGCGCCGGCCGCCCTTCGCGTGCCTACAGCCGTGTCAGCCGCCGCGGCCTCGACCGCTTCCGCGTCAGCCGCGGTTCCGCGGTCGCCGTACCCGGCTCCAGCGCCAGCACCGCCGCAACGGGATGTTCCTCGTCGTCCGGTCCCGGCGCGGGCGGGGGTACGGAAGCGGCGGCCGGTGTCGCGCGGGTCAGCAGGACCACGCCCCGGGCGGCCAGGGCCGCTCCGGCGAGGGCCGCCAGGATGCCCACGGCACCGCCGTTGAGACCCTGGCCGAGCAGGGTCAGGCCGATCACCGAGGCGGCCAGCGGGTTGGCCAGGGTGACCACCGCCAGCGGGGCGCCGAGCCCGCGCCGGTACGCCGTCTGCGACAGCAGCAGACCGCCGGTGGCGAAAGCGGCCACCAGCACCGCGACCACGATCACCAGCGGGCTCAGTACCGGCCCGGAACCCTCGGTGGCCGCCACGGTGACGGTCTGGGTCAGCGCGGAGGCGACACCCGAGGCGAACCCGGACGCGGTCGCGTGCCTGAGGCCCGGCCGGACGCCGGGCCGGCTCAGGGCGCCGATCACGGCGGTCGTCGTGACGGCGACCGCCAGCGCCGAGGGCAGGCTCAGCGCGCGCTCGGGCGCCGGACCGGAGGCGGCCGTCAGCAGCGCCCCCAGCCCGAGCAGGGTCAGCGCCGTGCCGCGCCACTCCAGTGCGCTGACCCGGCGACCGGCCGCCCGCGCCCCGAGCGGCACCGCCGCGACCAGGGTGAGGGCGCCCAGCGGCTGGACCACGGTGAGCGGCCCGTACCGCAGGGCGACGACGTGGAGCAGCGCGCCGGCCACGTTCAGGCCGACCGCTGACCACCAGGCGCCGGTGCTCAGCATCCGGGTCAGGCCCGCGCCCAGGTCGCGGGAGGCGAGGCTCGACTGGGCCACGGCGGCCGAGGCGTAGGCGACGGCCGATATCAGGGACAGGCCGAGGGCGACCAGCAGTGCGCCGCTCATCGGGCCGGTCCCGCGAGCGCGGTGTCCCCGGCCGTGAGGCGGGGCCGGGGCGCGGTGGTGCCCGCGCCCTCGGGGCCCGCCGTACGGTGCGGGGAGTGCACGACGGCGAGCGCGGTGATCAGCAGGGCCGTCGCCACGATCGAGTCCAGCCAGTAGTGGTTCGCCGTGCCCACGATCACCGCCAGGGTGACCAGGGGATGCAGCAGCCACAGCCACCGCCAGCGGGACCGGGTGGCGGCGATCAGGCCGACGGCCACCATCAGCGCCCAGCCGAAGTGCAGCGAGGGCATCGCCGCGAACTGGTTGGAGAGATGGTCGCGGGCGGGCGGCCCGTACACCGAGGGCCCGTAGATCCGGGCCGTGTCCAGCAGACCGGTGCCGCTCACCATCCTCGGCGGGGCCAGCGGGAAGGTGAACGTCAGTACCAGCGCCGCGCTCGTCACCAGCGCCAGAACCCGGCGCGCCCACACGTAGTGGGCCGGGCGGCGCAGGTACAGCCAGACCAGGAAGGCGACGGTGGCCGGGAAGTGGACGGTCGCGTAATAGGTGTTGGCCAGATGGACCAGGGCGTCGCCGTGCAGCAGCGCCGACTGGACGTCGGTCTCGGCGGGCAGATGGACGGCCCGCTCCAGGTGCCACACACGGTGGGCGTCGCGGAAGGCGTCCGAGGTGTGGCCGTCGGCAAGCCGCCGCCCGAGCTTGTAGACCAAGAAGAGCCCTGCGACCAGCAGGAACTCCCGCAGGAGCGGTGGCCGGGCGATCGTGTCCGGTTGCGCTTCGGCGGGCTCGGATCGGGCGTTCATCCCCCGGCCCCCTTCACTGACGGTGGTGCGTTGCCGAGCCCGGACGGCTTCCGAACTCAGCGATACGTTTCCGTACCGATACGCCAGTGTACCGATACGGTCGAGTACCGGTACACTTCCGTATCGGTACAGTGCGACACACTGGGATCGGGCAGCACACGCCGAGGACGAGTGAGCCGGTACGAGTGAGGGGAAGTCAGTGATGACGTCGCAGGCCGCGGACGGACCGGAGACGGTCGTCGCCTCGCGCCGCTCCAAGCTCACGCCGGAGCGTGAGCAGGAGTTCTTCGACGCCGTGCTCGACCAGATCCGCCGGTGCGGGTACGACTCCGTCACCATGGAGGGCGTCGCCGCCAGCACCCGGTGCAGCAAGTCCACGCTCTACCGGCAGTGGAAGACCAAGCCCCAGTTCGTCGCCGCCGCGCTGCGCGCCAACCGCCGGGTGCGGTTCGCCGGGATCGACACCGGCTCGCTCGTGGAGGACCTGCGGCAGGCGGCGCGGGCGGCGGGCGACTGGTCCGGCAAGGACACCCGGCTGCTCCAGTCGCTGGGGCACGCCGTCACCGACGACCGGGAACTGGCCGAGGCGCTGCGCGAGGCACTGGTCCACCCGGAGATCGCCGCCCTCCAGGAGATGCTGGAGCGGGGCGTGACACGGGGCGAGGTCCCGGCCGGGCACCCCGCGCTGGAGTACGTACCGGCGATGATGTTCGGCGTCCTGCGCGTGCGGCCCGTGCTGTGCGGGCAGTATGCCGACGCCGACTACCTGGTCGGGTTCGTGGAGGCCGTCGTGCTTCCCGCGCTGGGCCTGACCCGGAATCCGGCCGCGCAGGCCGGCTCAGACACCAGGCCGCCGTTCACGGGATGACTGAACGGTGACCTGGTCGCGCCGCACCGTGGGGACGGGAGCGGCGCGTACCCAGGCCGGGCGGGGCTCCCCTTGAGCGGAGGGGAGCCCCGCCCGGCCCGTACTTCTTCAGGGGCCGGGGCTCAGATGTCCTGCCCGTCGCCGCCGCCCGACGACACCTTGATGCCCTTCAGGATCTCGTCCATCACGGCCGTGGACTGCCCCACGTCCAGGCCGAAGCGCACCACCACGATGCGGCCGGGGTCGGCGGGCGACGGGAACGCGGCCGACTCCACGTACCCGTCCGCGCCCTTGCTGGTGACCGCCTTCCAGCGCACCAGATAGCCCTTCTGCCCGGCCACCGTCACCGCCCGCGAGGCCAGCACCTGGTGCGAGGTGATGCCGCCGTACGTCTTGCCGCCGTAGGACTCCTCGGCGTTGGCCGCCACATCGGCCTTGGCGACCTCCTCGGCCGTCTTGCCGCGCGTGCCCAGCAGGCTGGCCGGTGCCGTGTACGCGCCGCCCGCCGTGCAGCTCTTGGCCTTGTCGCCGGGGCAGTCGTAGGACTTGTCCGAGGTCACCTGCGCGCCGATGGCGAACGCCTGGCCGGTCCAGCCCTCGGGTACCGGCACGCTGATCCCGTTGACCGGGTCCGGCAGGGTGCCGCCGCCGCGCACCTTGGGCGCGGCCGACGGGGCGGGGGACGGCGACTCCTGCGGGCCCCCGCCGCCCGGCCCTTCCTTGCGGGGCTCCCGCTGCTGCCCCCGCGTCGGGCGCGAGTCGGCGCGGTCGCCCCCGCCGGGGTCCTTGGCCAGCGCGTACACGCCGACCACGACGCACGCCAGCACCGCGGCCGCCGCCGCGACGGCTATGCCCGTACGCAGTCCGCGCCGGGACCCGGCCGGAGGCTGGGACGGATACCCCGGGTAGGCGTGCGGCGGGTAGGCGGGCGGGGCCCCGTAGGCCGGGGGTGCGGGCTGGGCCGGGGGAGTGCCCGGAGCGCCCCAGGCGGGGGCCGTCCCGGCCGGACGGACCTGGGCCGTCCAGGCGTTGCCGTCCCACCAGCGTTCGGAGGGCGGAGCGTCGTGCGTCTGTCCGGGGTCGGGATACCAGCCGGGAGGAGTCACCTGCGTCATGGGCATACCGTATGAGGCATCGGTGAAAGCCGGATGAGAGCACCCGCCCTCGGCCGCCCCGAGGTCCCGGACCGGCGACCCGTACCGATTCACAGGTTTATCTGATTCCTGGTCAATAACCGATACCTGGAACCGAGTTGACGAGCGGCGGAGCACAAACCGGCCGGTCGGGCGGGGTGTTCGTCAGCCGGGCCGCGACCCCGCTCACCCGGCGGGGCAGCACCTGCCCGGAGCGGACGCCAACGGCCCGTCCGGGCGACTACGCTCGTGGTTCGTACGGCGTTCGGACGACCTGTGGAGGTAACGGGATGACGGAGGGACGGCCACAGGCGGCCGCCTCGGGCTACCTGTGGGAGCGGGAAGCGGAGATCGCCACCGTCACCGAGGCGATCGAGCTGCTGTGCGCCGACCGGACGTCCGCCGGCAGCCTCCTCCTCTTCCGCGGCGAGGCCGGACTCGGCAAGACCGCACTGCTCGCCGAGATACGCCGTATCGCCGAACGGCGCGGCTGCGTGGTCTGGTCGGCCCGCGCGGGCGAGACCCTCAAGTCCGTCCCCTTCCACGTCCTGCGGCAGCTCCTCCAGCCCGCGCTCGCCTCCCTCACCCCGGACGAGGCCCGCGAATACCTCGCCTCCTGGTACGACATCTCCGGTCCCGCCCTCGGCATAGTGGAGCCCGGCGAGGGCAGCCCCGACCCGAGTTACGTCTGCGACGGACTCGTGTTCGCGGTGGGCCGCCTCGTCTCCCGCGACTGGCCGCTCGTCCTGCTCGTCGACGACGCCCACTGGGCCGACCTGGAGACGCTGCGCTGGCTCGCCGCGTTCGCGCAGCGCCTGGCCGACCTGCCCGTGCTCGTCGTGGTCGCCCGCAGGCCCGGCGAGGCCCACGGCGACAGCGCCCGCCTCCTGGACGAGATCGCCGCCGCGGGCCGCCCCGTCAGCAACCTCAGCGCGCTCACCCCGCAGGCCACCGCCGGACTCACCCGCGCCACCGTCGGCCCGCAGGCCGACGACCCGTTCTGCCGCGAGGTCTGGGCCGTCACCGGCGGCAACGCCTACGACACCGTGGAACTCCTCGCCAAGGTCCGCGACCGCGAACTCCGGCCCGTGGAGGACCGCGCCGCCGAACTGCGCGCCCTCAACCGCTCCGCGCGCGGCGGCGGACTCGTCAGCCGCCTGGGCGAACTCGGCCTCGAGGCGACCCAGTTCGCCTGGGCCGCCGCCATCCTGGGCACCGGCAGCCCCGTCGGCCTCGTCGCCCGGCTCGCCACGATGGACGCCGACACCGCCGCGCGCTGCGCCGAGCTGCTCTGCGGCGCCCGTATCCTCGCCGAGGTGGCGCCCGACCCGACGGTGCCGCAACCGCAGGACAAGAAGGTGGAGTTCGTCCACCCCTTGATCGCCTCCGCCGTCTACGACTCCATCACGGACGCGATGCGCACCGCCATGCACGGCATCGCCGCGAACATCGTCACCGAGACCGGACGCAGCGCCGCCGAGGCCGCCCGGCACCTGCTGAAGGTGCACCCGGAGGGCGACGAGAGCCTCGTGGAGCAACTGCGCGAGGCGGCCCGCGAACACCTCGCCGTCGGAGCCCCCGACGCCGCCTGCGACTGCCTCGAACGCGCCCTGGACGAACCCCCGTTGCCCCACATCAGGGCTCAGGTGCTGTACGAGCTGGGCCGCGCGCGGCTGCTGTCGGCGCCCGCGCTCACCGTCGAGCACATGCGGGACGCCCTCGCCACCCCCGGACTCGACAGCGCCCAGCGCGTCGACGCCTCCATCCGCCTCTCCCAGGCCCTGGTCCACACCGACCAGTTGGAGGAGGCCGTCCGCACCGTCGAGACCGAGGCGGACCGGCACGGTCCGGGCCCGGTGCGGATGCGGCTCCAGGCCGTGCAGTTCACCTGGGAGGCCGTCCACGGCGAGACGGTGTCCCCGGAACGCTCCCGCCGCCTGGCCGAGCTCGCCGCGACCTGCGCCGGCCGCGACAACTCCGAGCGCGCCCTGCTGATCCTGCGCGGCTTCGACGCCATGACCCACGGCGAGAACGCCGAGCAGGTGGCCGAACTGTGCGACCGCGCCCTGGTCAACGGCCGCCTCGCACCCGGCCTCGGATGGACCGACGACGAGTGGGGCGTCGAGCTGCTGATGATGCTCGGCAGCGCCTACGCCCACACCGACCGGCTCGACCGCGCCGAGAGCCTCTTCTCCGAGGCCCTGCGCGCCTACACCCGCGCCGGCTGGCACGGTGGCCACCTCTCCCTGGCCAACGCCTACCTCGGCCTCGCCTACCGGCGCCAGGGCAAGCTCCACGACGCCGAGACCGTGCTGCGCGAGGCACTCCGGCTGGCCGAGCGCGTCGGCCGGGGCCTGCCGCTGTACTGGTCGGCGACCTGCGGACTGGTCGACACCCTGCTGGCCCGGGGCCATGTCGCCCAGGCGTGGTCGGTCGCCGAGCAGTACGGCTTCGCCCCGCCCTACCCGTCCACCATCGTGCTGCCCGACATCCGCTCCGTACGCGGACGGCTGCTGCTCGCCGTGGGCCGTACCGAGGAGGGCGTCAACGAACTGGAGGCCGCCGAGAAGGCCGCCGCCTCCCGTGGCGGCCACAACCCGGTCCTCGCGCCGTGGGCCGTCGACCTGGCCAGAGCCCTCGCCCCGCACGACCCGGAGCGGGCCCGCGCCCTGCTCACCGACGCCCGCCGCCAGGCCGAGCGGTTCGGCACGGACACCGCCATAGGAGAGGCCCTGCGCTGCGCCGCAGCCCTGGAGAGCGGCCCGAGCGCGGAACGCCTCGCCGCCAAGGCCGTCGCCTATCTGGAGGCGTCCCCCTGCCAGTACGAGCACGCCGCCGCCCGCGTCGAGCACGGCATCCTCGCCCGCTCCAGGGCCGAACTCACCCGCGGCCGCGACCTCGCCCAGGCGTGCGGCGCGGACGGGCTCGTGGCCCGCGCGAGCGGGGCGCTGGACCACCTGGGCGGCTGAAACCCGCTCACCCCTCCGGCGCGCCGCCCAGGATCTCCGCGAGGTCGTAGCGCACCGGCTCCTCCAACTGGGCGAACGTACAGCTTCGAGGGGTGCGGTCCGGGCGCCAGCGGCGGAAGCGGGCGGTGTGCCGGAACCGCCGGCCGTTCTCCATGTGGTCGTACGCCACCTCCGCGACCCGCTCCGGGCGCAGCGGAACCCAGGACAGGTCCTTCTTGCCCGACCAGCGGCTCGGCGCCCCCGGCAGCCGGGCCGTCTCATGGGCCGCCTCCTCCGCCCAGCGCGCCCACGGATGCCCGCTCACGTCGTCCATGAGCAGCGGCGCCAGCTCCTCAACCAGCTCCGCGCGCCGCTTCATCGAGAACGCGGCCGCCACGCCCACGTGCTGGAGCGCGCCCTCGTCGTCGTACAGCCCGAGCAGCAGCGAGCCGACCACCGGGCCGCTCTTGTGCAGGCGGTACCCGGCGACCACCACGTCCGCCGTCCGCTCGTGCTTGATCTTGAACATGGCGCGCTCGTCCTGGAGATAGGGCGCGGTGAGCGGCTTGGCGACCACCCCGTCCAGACCGGCGCCCTCGTACTGCTCGAACCAGCGCCGGGCCTCGTCCACATCGGTCGTCGCGGGCGCCAGATGCACCGGCGGGGTCACCCCGGCCAGCGCCCGGTCCAGCAGTGCCCGCCGGTCGGTCAGCGGCACGTCCAGCAGGGAGTGGTCGTCCAGCGCCAGCAGGTCGAAGGCGACGAAGGACGCCGGGGTCCGCTCGGCCAGCGTGCGCACCCGTGAGTCCGCCGGATGGATGCGCTCGGTCAGGGCGTCGAAGTCCAGATGCCCGCCCCGCGCGATCACGATCTCCCCGTCCACCACGCACCGCGTCGGCAGCCGCTCCCTCAGCGCCCTCACCAGCTCGGGGAAGTACCTGGTCAGCGGCTTGCCGGTGCGGCTGCCCAGCTCCACCTCGTCGCCGTCGCGGAACACGATCGCCCGGAAGCCGTCCCACTTCGCCTCGTAGTGCATGCCCGGCGGGATCTTCGCCACCGCCTTGGCGAGCATCGGCTTCACGGGCGGCATCACCGGCAGGTCCATACGCCGATTCTGCGCGCCGCCACCCGCCCCCGCCCGGTGTGCGGGCCGCGCGGGGTACGCCTACGGTGGCCGCATGGGCGATGCGGTGGAACTCCAGGTGGGCGGCCGGACCGTACGGCTGACCCACCCGGAGCGGGTGTTCTTCCCCGAGCACGGCTACACCAAGCTCGACATCGCCCAGTACTACGCCGCGGTCGGCCCCGGCATCCTGCGGGCCCTGCGCGACCGCCCCACCACCCTCCAGCGCTACCCGGAGGGCCTGGAGGGCGAGTGGTTCTACCAGAAGCGGGCCCCCAAGAACATGCCCGCCTGGATCCCCACCGCCCACATCACCTTCCCCAGCGGCCGCAGCGCCGACGAGATGTGCCCCACCGAGGAGGCGGCCGCCGTGTGGGCCGCCCAGTACGGCACGCTCACCTTCCACCCCTGGCCGGTACGCCGCGACGACGTGGACCACCCCGACGAACTCCGCATCGACCTCGACCCGCAACCCGGCACCGGGTACGAAGACGCCGTGCGCGCCGCCTTCGAACTCCGCGCGGTCCTGGACGAGTTCGGGGGACTGCGCGGCTGGCCCAAGACCTCCGGAGGCCGGGGCCTGCACGTCTTCGTGCCCATCGAACCGCGCTGGACCTTCACCCAGGTCCGGCGCGCCGCCATCGCCGTCGGCCGGGAACTGGCCCGCCGGATGCCCGAGCGGGTGACGGTGAAATGGTGGAAGGAGGAGCGCGGCGAACGCATCTTCGTGGACTACAACCAGACGGCCCGCGACCGCACCATCGCCTCCGCCTACTCCGTGCGCCCGCTGCCCGACGCCACCGTCTCCGCGCCGCTGCGCTGGGACGAGGTCGCCGACGCCCGGCCGCGCGACTTCGACATCGTCACCATGCCCCGCCGGTTCGCCGAACTCGGCGACGTCCACGCCGACATGGACGACCACCGCTTCTCCCTCGACGCCCTGCTGGACCTGGCCCACCGCGACGAGGCCGAGCACGACCTCGGCGACCTGCCGTATCCGCCGGAGTACCCCAAGATGCCCGGCGAACCCAAGCGGGTGCAGCCCAGCCGGGCCCGCAAGGACCAGGCGCCGTCCTGACCCCCGAAGGGCGCGGGGCCCCGCGGCTATCCTGATCACAGCCGCCGATGAGGAGCCCCAAGTGACCGAGGCAGTGTCGCGCCCCACGCTGGAGGCGGTGGCCGCGCGGGCCGGGGTGTCCCGCGCCACCGTCTCACGGGTCGTCAACGGCGGCGACGGCGTACGCGAATCGCTCGTGGCCCGCGTCCGCCGGGCCGTCGACGAACTCGGATACGTCCCCAACCAGGCCGCCCGCAGCCTGGTCACCAAGCGGCACGACGCCGTCGCGGTCGTCATCGCCGAACCCGGCACCCGGGTCTTCGCGGACCCCTTCTTCGCCGCCCAGTTGCGCGGTATCAGCAAGGAACTGACCGCCCACGACAACCAGTTGGTCCTGCTGCTCACCGAGGGCCGCGACGACCACGCGCGCGTGGCCCGCTATCTGGCCGGCGGCCATGTCGACGGCGCCCTCGTCTTCTCCCTCCACCTGGACGACCCGCTGCCCGGCCTGATCCGCGACGCCGGCGTCCGCACCGTCTTCGGCGGCCGCCCCGACTGGGACGAGGGCGACACGGGCGGCGCGGTGTACGTCGACAGCGACAACCGGGGCGGCGCCCGTGAGGCGGTACGGCACCTCGTCGGCCTCGGCCGGACCCGGATCGCGCACATCACCGGCGCCCTGGACCAGACCTCCGCCGTGGACCGGCTGGACGGCTACCGCGATGTCATGGGCGACGCCGACCCCCGGCTGGTCGTGGAGAGCGACTTCACTCCGGCGGGCGGCGAACACGCCATGCGGGAACTCCTCGCCCGCCGCCCCGACGTGGACGCCGTGTTCGCCGCCAACGACCTCACCGCGCTCGGCGCCCTGCGCGTCCTGCGCGAACACGGCCGGCGCGTACCCGAGGACGTGGCCGTGATCGGCTTCGACGACATGGCCCCGGTGGCCGAACAGACCGACCCCCCGCTCACCACGGTCCGTCAGGACATAGAGGGGATGGGCCGCCTGATGGCCCGCCTCCTCCTGGGCGGCGGCCCCGGCACCGCGAGCCGCGCCGACGGGGTCATCCTCCCCACCACCCTCGTGCGCCGCGCCTCCGCCTAACTTCCCTGCGACGGATCGCCCTCGATCAGCGCGAACTCGTACCCGTGCGGGTCGGCGACCCGGGCCAGGCGGCCCACGCCCGGCACGCCGGTCGCGGGCATGCGCACCGAGCCGCCCAGCTCCCGCGCGCGTGCCACCAGGGCGTCGGTGTCCTCGGTGCCGAAGTACGGGAGCCAGTACGGGCCGGTGTCCGCGGGGTCGTCCAGCGAGCTGACGATGCCGCCGAACATGGCGTCCTCGTCGGCGCCCCCGGGGTACAGCGAGGTGTAGACACCGCCGGGGAAGGCGACGCCGGAGGTCTGCACGCCGAGCACCCGGTGGTAGAAGGCCGCGCTCGCCGCCACGTCCGGGGTGTGCAGCTCGGCCCAGCACAGGGCGCCCGGCTCGGTCGCCGCGTCCAGGCCCTCGACCGGGTCCGGCTGCCAGATCCGGAACGCCGCCCCGGCCGGGTCCTTCAAGCCCGCCACCCGGGCGAGACCCAGCACCTCCGTCGGCTGGAACACCACCTTGCCGTGCGCGACCCCGGCGGCCTCGGCGGTGCCGAGTGCGTCCGCGCAGCGGAAGTACACCGTCCAGCCCGCCCGGCCGCGCTCCGGATCGATGGCCATCGCCCCGGCGACCGTCCTGCCGCCGGACTGGAGGAAGACGTAGCCGCCCGTCTCCGGGCCCGTCGGCACGGGCCGCCAGCCGAAGAGGCCGCCGTAGAAGGCGAGGCTCGCGTCCAGATCGGGGGAGCCGAGGTCGATCCAGTTCGGAGCGCCGTCGGGGAAACGGGTGGTGAGCATGCGCGCCCTCCTCGGGGACCGTCGGCCGTGCCGTCCTTGGCACCGACGAGTCTGGCACCGGCCGGGGAGGATCGCCCCGCGCGCCGCCGTGTGCGGGCGTGTCCGGCCGGAGGATCATCGGGACGGCCCACGCGACGCTCGTCGACACGGCGTTGATCAAACGTTTTTCGGCGCGCGGCACGATCCTGGCCATGCACATCGAGACCATCACACCGGCCGACTCCGCCTGGCAGGGCCAGGCCCTGTGCGCGCAGACCGGGGCGGACTTCTTCTTCCCCGAGCCCGGCAGTTCGGTGCGCGAGGCGAAACGGATCTGCGCCATGTGCGAGATCCGCCCCGCCTGCCTCGACTACGCGCTCGCCCACGACGAACGCTTCGGCGTCTGGGGCGGCCTGTCCGAACGCGAACGGCTCGCCCTGCGCCGCACGGCCCGCTGAGCGGCGGGCCGCGGGGCCGTCGGCGTCAGCCCGCCGCCCGCGCCGCCATCCGCGCCTTGCGCGCCGCGAGGCGCTCGTCGAACTTGGCGGCCTCCGAGTCCAGTCCGCCCATGTACACGCCCAGCTCCTCCTGGGCCCGCAGACCCTCCGGACCCAGGCCGTCGATCTCCATGACCTTCAGGAAGCGCAGCACCGGCTGGAGCACGTCGTCGTGGTGGATGCGCAGGTTGTAGACCTCTCCTATGGCCATCTGCGCGGCGGCCCGCTCGAAGCCGGGGATGCCGTGGCCGGGCATGCGGAAGTCGACCACGACATCGCGGACCGCCTGCATGGTCAGGTCGGGTGCCAGCTCGAACGCGGACCGCAGCAGGTTCCGGTAGAAGACCATGTGCAGGTTCTCGTCGGTGGCGATGCGGGCCAGCATGCGGTCGCAGACCGGGTCGCCGGACTGGTGGCCGGTGTTGCGGTGCGAGATCCGGGTCGCCAGCTCCTGGAAGGCGACGTAGGCGATCGAGTGCAGCATCGAGTGCCGGTTGTCGGACTCGAAGCCCTCGCTCATGTGCGACATGCGGAACCGCTCCAGCTCGTCCGGGTCCACGGCGCGGGAGGCGAGAAGGTAGTCACGCATCACGATGCCGTGCCGGCCCTCCTCGGCGGTCCAGCGGTGCACCCAGGTGCCCCAGGCGCCGTCGCGGCCGAAGAGCGAGGCGATCTCGTGGTGGTAGCTCGGGAGGTTGTCCTCGGTCAGCAGGTTGACGACCAGCGCGACCCGGCCGATCTCGGTGACCTTCGACTGCTCCTTGCCCCACGCCTCGCCGTCCTCGAAGAGGCCGGGGAAGTTACGGCCGTCGCTCCACGGCACGTACTCGTGCGGCATCCAGTCCTTGGCGACCTTCAGGTGCCGGTTCAGCTCCTGCTCGACCACCTCTTCCAGCGCGAACAGCAGTCGCGCGTCGGTCCAGGCGGACGGGCTGCCGAGGTGAGGGGAGGTGATCGTCAAGGGGAACTCCAGAAAACGGCCGAGCAGAGAAAAAAGGGAGGTTCGGTGACATACGACCCGACGGACGGTGTCTTGAACCTACGGCTTCGTAGCCTACGTGTCCGTAGGTTACGAAGCCGTAGGTTAAGGGCGGCGTAAGGACCGCGGACCGGACGGGTCCACCGCTCCCCGTCTAGCCGATCTCCTCCCGTGTCGCGTCCCTCAGTACTCCGTCGGCCACCAGCAGCCAGCGGGTGATCCCGATGGAGTCCAGGAACGGCAGATCGTGCCCGGCGACGATCAGCGCGCCCTCGTACGACTCCAGCGCCGACGTCAGTTGGTGCACGCTCGCCATGTCGAGGTTGTTGGTCGGCTCGTCCAGCAGCAGCAACTGCGGGGCGGGTTCGGCCAGCAGCAGCGCGGCCAGCGCCGCCCGGAACCGCTCGCCGCCGGAGAGCGTGCCCGCCTGCTGGTCGGCACGCTTGCCCCGGAAGAGGAAGCGGGCCAGCCGGGCCCGGACGCGGTTGGGGGTGGCGCCCGGCGCGAACCGGGCCACGTTCTCCGCGACCGTCGCCCCGTCGTCCAGCACGTCCAGCCGCTGGGGCAGGAACCGCAGCGGCACGTGTGCCTCGGCCAGCCCGGAGACCGGAGCCAGCTCCCCGGCGATCGTGCGCAACAGCGTCGTCTTTCCGGAGCCGTTGCGGCCGACGAGCGCGATCCGCTCCGGGCCGCGCAGATCCAGCAGGCCCTCGACGCGAGGCCCGTGGACCGTCTCCAGCTTCTCCAGTGTGAGCACCTGCCTGCCCGGCGGTACGGCCGTGTACGGCAGGTCGACGCGGATCTCGTCGTCGTCCCTCACCGCCTCCACCGCCTCGTCCAGGCGCTCCCTGGCCTCGGCGAGCCGCTCCTCGTGCATGATGCGGTGCTTGCCCGCCGACTCCTGGGCCGCGCGCTTGCGGGCCCCCATCACGATCTTCGGCTCGCGCTTGGAGTCGTACATCTTCTGCCCGTACCGCTTGCGGCGGGCCAACTTCATCTGGGCGTCGGACAGTTCCCTGCGCTGCTTGCGCACGTCGGCCTCGGCCGCGCGCACGGTCCGCTCGGCGGCCTCCTGTTCCACGGCGAGGGCCTCCTCGTAGGCGGAGTAGTTGCCGCCGTACCAGGCGACCTCGCCGGCCCGCAGGTCGGCGATCTGGTCGACCATGTCCAGCAGCTCGCGGTCGTGGCTGACCACGACGAGCACGCCCGGCCAGCCCGCCACGGCCGCGTACAGCCTGCGGCGGGCGTACAGGTCCAGGTTGTTGGTGGGCTCGTCCAGCAGCAGCACGTCGGGGCGGCGCAGCAGCAGCGCGGCCAGCCGGAGCAGCACCGACTCGCCGCCGGAGACATCGCCGACGGTGCGGTCCAGGCCGATGTGGCCGAGGCCGAGTTCACCGAGGGTGACGAGGGCGCGCTCCTCGACGTCCCAGTCCTCGTCCAGGGTCTCGAAGTGCTCCTCCGGGACGTCGCCCGCCTCGATGGCGTGCAGCGCGGCCCGCTTGGCGGCGATGCCGAGGGCCGCCTCGACACGCAGGGCGGTGTCGAGGGTGACGTTCTGCGGGAGCAGGCCGATCTCGCCGGACACCCTGATGGTGCCGTCGGTGGGGGTGAGGCTGCCGGAGAGCAGCTTGAGCAGGGTCGATTTGCCCGAGCCGTTGGCGCCGACCAGGCCGGTGCGGCCGGGGCCGAAGGAGATGTCGAGGCCGTCCAGGACGGGCGTGCCGTCCGGCCAGGCGAAGGTCAGGGAGGTGGCGGAGAGAGAAGTCGCGGGTGATGACATACGGGGCCTCACGGTTGCCGGGGTGCGGTCTGGTCGGGGAGCTGACGAGACACCGCGGGGCGGAAACCGGAAGCCTTGAGGCACGGGAGGCCGATAAAAAAAGGGCCTGTGCCTGAGGGACGGCTCGTACGCCGAGGTCGAACGCCACGCACACCTCACCGGTGTGAACGCGATGTCTCATGACCTCAGACGAGCAACGTCCTTCTCCTATCGACGGCAACAGAACCGCTGTACACGCTACGAACGGCTGTGAAGCCTGTCAACGCGATTAATGCGTGAGCGGGGCGGGCCCGCGACCGGGGCGGGTCAGCCGGCGTCCCGCATCAGCTCGGCCAGCCCCTGGTCCAGGTCGAGCTGAAGGTGTTCGAGGCCCACCGGCACCAGCTCGCCGGCCGCCCGCAGGAAGCGCCGGATCTCCCCGGAGCGCACATGCACCACCGCGGTGCCCTCCGGCGCGTGGAACTCCAGCACCGTCCGGTCGTAGCCGTACGGCCGCACGCGCACGTCCCCGTCGCCCTGCGGCTCGTGCAGCCCGGCGGACAGCAGCTCGCGGGAGAAGGTCCAGCACACCTCCACGCCCGCCAGGGTGGCCGGGGCCGGGAAGGTCATCCGGACGGCGTACGGGTCGCGCCGGTCGTAGTGCAGCGCGGCGGGAATGCTCGGCATGCGCGGCGCGGCGGCGACGAGACGCGCCTCCACGATTGCCTCGATCACGGTGGACAAAGCCTGTGCTCCCTCGGGACGGCTGGACACTGCTCCTGCGCGGGTTGCGGCCTGACACCGGGAGAGACGACGGAAGCCTTCGTTCCGTGCACACCGTCCGGGAGTGACCTCGGTCACGGTCGAGGGGTGCGAAACGGGCTCGAATCCGGGTACTCGGTGCGCTATCGGGCAGCGCGAGAGGCCCCGTGGAGCGACGGAGGGAGCGACCATGCCAGCCGGTTCCAGCCCCAAGCGCGAGCGGCAGTACGAGCACATCAAGGACAGCGAGCTGGAGCAGGGCGCGAGCGAGGACCGCGCGGAGGAGATCGCCGCGCGCACGGTCAACAAGGAGCGCGCCCGCGCCGGGGAGTCGAAGACGGCCAGCCGCAGCTCCGTCGAGGACATGTCGTCCGGGGAGCGCGGCGGCCGGCGTTCCGGGAAGGGCTCGCGGGGTCCGACCTACGACCAGCTCTACAACGAGGCGAAGCAGCGCGGCATCGACGGCCGCTCCGACATGAACAAGGAGCAGCTCCGGCACGCGCTGGAGAGGAAGAAGTGAGCCGGAGCGGGCTCAGCCCGCGCTCTGCCGGGGCCGCGCCAGCTCGGGCGCCGTCTTCGTGGCGGTGAACTCGGTGACGCGGTACTCGCACACCCCGGCCGTGACGAACGGGTCCTCGGCCACGACCGCCTCGATCTCCGCCCGGCTGTCCGCGACGGCTAGGACGACCCCGCCGTCGCGGGGGTTCTTCCGCCCGGAGGCCAGGAAGAGACCCTTGTCGTACTGCTCGTCCAGCCAGGCCACATGAGCGGTCAGGGCGGCGTCGACGGCGTCGAGCGGGGCGGTGTACGTCAGCTCCAGTACGAACATGATCGCGAGCCTACCCCCGCGCCCCGTAGGGTCATGGCCACCATGATCTCCGCACAGGTTCCGGCCGACTGGCCGACCACCGAGGAAGAGGCCCGCGCCGTCCAGGACGCGCTGCGCGGCCGCGTCGTCCGCGACGAGACGGGCCCGCCGCCCGGCACCGGCCACGTCACCGGCGTCGACGTGGCCTACGACGACGAACGCGACCTGGTCGCGGCGGCGGCCGTCGTCCTGGACGCGGCGACCCTGGAGACGGTCGCGGAGTCGACGGCGGTGGGCCGCGTCGCCTTCCCCTACGTCCCCGGCCTGCTCGCCTTCCGCGAGCTGCCCGCCGTGCGCGCGGCCCTGGATGCGCTGCCCTGCCCGCCCGGCCTGGTCGTCTGCGACGGCTACGGCCTCGCCCACCCCCGCCGCTTCGGCCTCGCCAGCCACCTGGGCGTCCTGACCGGCCTGCCCACGCTGGGCGTGGCCAAGAACCCCTTCACCTTCACCCACCCCGACCCCGCCCCGGCACGGGCGAGCACCGCCCCGCTGCTCGCGGACGACGGCGAGGAGGTGGGCGTCGCCCTGCGCACCCGGACCGGGGTGAAGCCGGTGTACGTCTCGGTGGGGCACCGCATCACGCTCGACAACGCGATCGCCCACACCCTCGCCCTGACTCCCCGCTACCGCCTCCCCGAGACCACCCGCAGAGCGGACGCCCTGTGCCGCGAGGCGCTGCGACGGGCGGCGGGGGCCTAGGCGCTCCGCTCCGCCACCACCCGGAACCCGATCCCCGCGGCCTGGAGTCGCGCCAGCAGGGCGTCGCCCATCGCGGTCGCCGGGGTGAGCTGGCCGGAGCGGGCCGGGAGGTCGTCCGTGGCCAGGGACAGGGCCGCCTCCGCGAACATCTTCGCGGTCTCCCCGTAGCCGGGGTCGCCGCCCGTGACCTCGGTGAAGACGCGCCGGCCGCCGCCCTCGCCGACGAAGCGGATGCGGAACCAGCTCCGGGCGCGCTTCTCGGCGCTCGGGCCCTCGCCGGGCCGGAGCCGGCCGGAGAGCCAGGCGCGCACGGGGGAGAGCTGGGCCGCCAGCGCGAGGACGCCCACGCCCGCCACCCCGGCCGCCGCGACCGGGAGGTGCTTCACCGCCGCGTAATGGCGGTAGCGGAAGTCGGGGCCGTAGCGGTCCAGGGACTTGGCTGAGCGGCGCACGATCTGCGGGTCGATGGTGGCCAGCGGCAGCGCCCAGGCGCCGATCTCCCCGGCGAATCGGGGCGCCCCCGTGGGCGCGGAGACCCGGCGGTCCATCAGGCGCGGCTCGTGCCGGGCCCGGTCGCGGGCCGCCGCCCACATGCTCCCGGCACGCGCGAACTGGTTCAGCGCCGAGGCGAGCGTGCCCCCGGAGAAGCTCGCGTCCACCGACACGAACCCGTCCACCCGCAGCGGCACCCCCTCGGGTAGCTGCCGCACCGTGAAATAGGCGCCCAGGTCGTGCGGTACGGAGTCGAAACCGCAGGCGTGCACCAGCCGGGCGCCGGTCTCGCGGGCGCGGGCGTCGTGGCGTACGTACATCAGGTCCACGAACTCGGGCTCGCCGGTGAGGTCGAGGTAGTCCGTACCGGCGTCGGCGCAGGCGGCGACCAGTTCCTCGCCGTAGCTGATGTACGGGCCGACGGTCGTGGCCACCACGCGAGCCTGCTCCGCGAGCGCCCGCAGGGTGGCGGGGTCGCTCACGTCGGCCCGGAGCACTCCGATGGCCGAGCCGCCTGGCAGCCGCTCGCGCAGCGCCTCCAGCCGGGCGGGGTCCCGGCCCGCGACGGCCCAGCGCAGGCCCTCGGGAGCGTGCGCGGCGAGATACTCCGCCGTCAGCGTGCCGACGAAGCCGGTGGCGCCGAACAGCACGATGTCGTAGGGACGGTCCGTCGATTTCAGCCTGCTCATGACACTCCTTGACCGTGCGGCCCGTGCAGCCCGCGCGACTGTCGGGGGCCGAGGCTAGCGTGAACGGTGCGGGGCCCGGCGGGCGCCCCGGAGCCGCGTGCCGGGGAAACGGGGCGCACCGGGGCACTTCGCTAAGCGCTCGCTCGTTCAGGTCTTGTGCCCGGTGGACGGGGTTCCTAGCATCACCGGTGTTACATCGTTCGTGTCATACGCGCTTGGGGGCATGACGGCATGACGACGGCAATGACGCCGGGGCAGGGCCCGCTCAGCGGGGTGCGGGTGGTGGAGCTGGCCGGGATCGGGCCCGGCCCCTTCGCCGCGATGCTGCTCGCCGACCTGGGCGCCGACGTGGTCCGGGTGGACCGCCCCGACGGCCCCGGCCTCGGCATCGACCCCGCCCGCGACGTGACCAATCGCAACAAGCGCTCCGTCGTGGTCGACCTCAAGGCCCCGGATGGTCCCGCGCGCGTGCTCGACCTCGCCGAACGCGCCGACGTCCTCATCGAGGGCTACCGCCCCGGCGTCGCCGAGCGCCTCGGCGTCGGTCCCGCCGACTGCCACGCCCGCAACCCCGCCCTGGTCTACGGCCGGATGACCGGCTGGGGCCAGGACGGCCCGCTCGCCGACCGCGCCGGACACGACGCCTCCTACATCGCCGTCACCGGCACCCTCGGCATGATCGGCCGCCCCGGCGAACCCCCGGCCCTGCCCGCCAACCTCCTCGGGGACTACGCGGGCGGCTCCCTCTATCTCGTCGTGGGCGTCCTCGCCGCGCTGCACCACGCCCGCGCCACCGGCACCGGCCAGGTCGTGGACGCCGCCATCGTGGACGGCACCGCCCATCTCTCCGCCATGATCCACGGCATGCTCGCCGCGGGCGCCTGGCAGGACCGCCGGGCCGCCAACCTCCTGGACGGCGGCTGCCCCTACTACGGCACCTACGAGACCGCCGACGGCCGGTACATGGCGGTCGGCGCCCTGGAACCCCGCTTCTACGCCGAGTTCCTCCGCCTCCTCGACCTCGACGGCCTGGCCGACGCCCACCACGACCCGGCCCGCTGGCCCGAGCTGCGCGAGCGGGTGGCCGCCCGCTTCAAGTCCGCCACCCGCGCCGAGTGGTCGGACGTCTTCGAGGGCACCGACGCCTGCGTCGCCCCCGTACTGAGCCTGCGCGAGGCCCCGCACCACCCCCACCTGGCCGCCCGCGCCACCTTCACCGAGCACGACGGGCTGGTCCAGCCCGCCCCCGCCCCGCGCTTCTCCGCCACCCCGACCGGCGTCCGCACCGGCCCCGCCCTGCCCGGCACCGGCGCCGCCGACGTGGCCCGCGACTGGGACCTCCCGCACGCCACCGGCTGACCGCCCCGCCCCACCCTCCCGAAAGGCACACCAGTGACCACCGAAGCGTTTGTGTACGACGCGATCCGCACCCCGCGCGGCCGAGGCAAGGCCAACGGGGCGCTGCACGGCACCAAGCCGATCGACCTGGTCGTCGGCCTGATCCACGAGATCCGCGCCCGCTTCCCCGGCCTGGACCCCGCCGCCATCGACGACATCGTGCTCGGCGTCGTCGGACCCGTGGGCGACCAGGGCTCCGACATCGCCCGGATCGCCGCCGTCGCCGCGGGCCTGCCGGACACCGTGGCGGGCGTACAGGAGAACCGCTTCTGCGCCTCGGGCCTCGAGGCCGTCAACACGGCCGCCGCCAAGGTCCGCTCCGGCTGGGAGGACCTGGTGCTGGCCGGCGGCGTCGAGTCGATGTCCCGCGTGCCCATGGCCTCGGACGGCGGCGCCTGGTTCAACGACCCGATGACCAACCTCGCCACCAACTTCGTCCCCCAGGGCATCGGCGCCGACCTCATCGCCACCATCGAGGGCTTCAGCCGCCGTGACGTCGACGAGTACGCGGCCCTGTCCCAGGAGCGCGCCGCCGACGCGATCAAGGGAGGCCGCTTCGACCGCTCGGTGGTCGCCGTCAAGGACCGCGCGGGTCTCACCGTCCTCGACCACGACGAGTTCCCCCGCCCCGGCACCACCGCGGACTCCCTCGCCGGTCTCAAGCCGTCCTTCGCCGACATCGGCGAACTCGGCGGGTTCGACGCGGTCGCGCTGCAGAAGTACCACTGGGTGGAGAAGATCGACCACGTCCACCACGCGGGCAACTCCTCCGGCATCGTGGACGGCGCCTCCCTGGTCGCCATCGGCTCCCGCGAGGTGGGGGAGCGGTACGGACTCACCCCGCGCGCCCGGATCGTCTCCGCCGCCGTCTCCGGCTCCGAGCCCACCATCATGCTCACCGGCCCCGCCCCCGCCACCCGCAAGGCGCTCGCCAAGGCCGGGCTGACCATCGACGACATCGACCTGGTCGAGATCAACGAGGCGTTCGCCGCCGTCGTCCTGCGCTTCGTCAAGGACATGGGCCTGTCCCTGGACAAGGTCAACGTCAACGGCGGCGCGATCGCGCTCGGCCACCCCCTCGGCGCCACCGGCGCGATGATCCTCGGCACCCTCGTGGACGAACTGGAGCGCCAGGACAAGCGCTACGGCCTGGCCACCCTGTGCGTCGGCGGTGGCATGGGCATCGCCACGATCATCGAACGCGTCTGAACTCCCAGCGGAATCAGCGGTATCAGCGGAACCAAGCGACTTCTACGGAGACGACTGTCATGACCGAGAGCACCACCATCCGCTGGGAACAGGACGACACCGGTGTCGTCACCCTCGTCCTCGACGACCCCGGCCAGTCCGCGAACACCATGAACCAGGCGTTCCGCGACTCCCTCGCCGTGATCACCGACCGGCTGGAGGCCGAGAAGGAATCGGTCCGGGGCGTCATCCTCACCTCCGCCAAGAAGACCTTCTTCGCGGGCGGCGACCTGCGCGACCTGATCAAGGTCACGCCCGAGACCGCCCAGGACCTCTTCGACGGCGGCCTCGCCATCAAGCGGAACCTGCGCCGCATCGAGACCCTCGGCGTGCCCGTGGTCGCCGCGGTCAACGGCGCGGCCCTCGGCGGCGGCTTCGAGATCGCCCTCGCCTGCCACCACCGGATCGCCCTCGACGCCCCCGGCTCCAAGATCGGCTGCCCCGAGGTCACCCTCGGCCTGCTCCCCGGCGGTGGCGGCGTCGCCCGTACCGTCCGGCTGCTCGGCATCACCGACGCGCTGCTGAAGGTGCTGCTCCAGGGCACCCAGTACAACCCGCGCCGCGCTCTGGAGAACGGCCTCGTCCACGAGGTGGTGGAGACGCCGGAGGAGCTGACCGCCCGGGCCCGCGCCTTCATCGACGCCAACCCCGAGTCCCAGCAGCCCTGGGACAAGCCCGGCTACAAGATCCCCGGCGGCACCCCGGCCAACCCCAAGTTCGCCGCCAACCTGCCCGCCTTCCCGGCCTCGCTGCGCAAGCAGACGGGCGGCGCGCCCTACCCGGCGCCGCGCAACATCCTCGCCGCCGCGGTCGAGGGCGCCCAGGTCGACTTCGAGACCGCGCAGGTCATCGAGGCCCGCTACTTCGTGGAGCTGGCGGCCGGGCAGACCGCGAAGAACATGATCCAGGCGTTCTTCTTCGACCTCCAGGCCGTCAACTCCGGCGTCAGCCGCCCCAAGGGCATCGAACCCCGCAAGGTGCGCAAGGTCGCCGTGCTCGGCGCGGGCATGATGGGCGCCGGGATCGCCTACTCCTGCGCCCGCGCCGGGATCGAGGTCGTCCTCAAGGACGTCTCGCTGGAGGCGGCCGCCAAGGGCAAGGGCTACTCCGAGAAGCTATGCGCCAAGGCCGTCGCCAAGGGCCGCACCAGCCAGGAGAAGGCCGACGCCCTGCTGGCCCGGATCACCCCGGCCGCCGACGCGGCCGACCTCGCGGGCTGCGACGCGGTGATCGAGGCGGTCTTCGAGGACACCGCGCTCAAGCACAAGGTGTTCCAGGAGATCCAGTCCGTCGTGGAGCCCGACGCGCTGCTCTGCTCCAACACCTCCACGCTCCCCATCACCGCGCTGGCCGAGGGCGTCGAGCGCCAGGGCGACTTCATCGGGCTGCACTTCTTCTCGCCGGTCGACAAGATGCCGCTGGTCGAGATCATCAAGGGCGAGCGCACCGGTGACGAGGCGCTGGCCCGCGCCTTCGACCTGGTCCGGCAGATCAACAAGACCCCGATCGTCGTCAACGACTCGCGCGGCTTCTTCACCTCACGGGTGATCGGCCACTTCATCAACGAGGGCGTCGCCATGGTCGGTGAGGGCGTGGAACCCGCCTCGGTGGAGCAGGCCGCCGCCCAGGCCGGCTACCCCGCCAAGGTCCTCTCCCTGATGGACGAGCTGACCCTGACCCTCCCGCGCAAGATCCGCGCGGAGACCCGCCGGGCCGTGGAGGAGGCGGGCGGCACCTGGACCCCGCACCCCGCCGACGAGGTCGTGGACCGCCTGGTCGACGAGTTCGGCCGCCCCGGCCGC
Organism: Streptomyces seoulensis; assembly: GCF_022846655.1. Classification (NCBI taxonomy): domain Bacteria; kingdom Bacillati; phylum Actinomycetota; class Actinomycetes; order Kitasatosporales; family Streptomycetaceae; genus Streptomyces; species Streptomyces seoulensis. The sequence continues at coordinate 4,207,130 of NZ_AP025667.1, read as the reverse complement.
AGCGGCGGCGCCGGCTTCTACGACTACGAGGACGGCAGGCGCGCGGGCCTCTGGCCGGGCCTGCGCGAGCACTTCACCAAGCCCGGTCACGAGATCCCGTTCCGCGACATGCAGGAGCGGATGCTCTTCGCGGAGGCCCTGGACACCGTCCGCCTCCTGGAGGAAGGCGTCCTGACCTCGGTCGCCGACGCCAACATCGGCTCCATCCTCGGCATCGGCTTCCCCGGCTGGACCGGCGGCGTCCTGCAGTACGTCAACGGCTACGAGGGCGGCCTGCCGGGCTTCGTGGCACGGGCCCGCGAACTGGCGGACCGCTACGGAGACCGCTTCACCCCGCCCGCGCTGCTGGTGGAGAAGGCGGAGCGGGGGGAGACCTTCACCGACGCCCGCTGACGTCTTCTAAGCGGGGCGCGTTCCGGGGGCTCGGTCCTCCGGGGCGCGCCCCGCGTCGTCGTCCCCCAGCCACTCCCGCACCTCCTGCCGCAGCGACCGCTGGAAGGTGGTCAGGAGCGCCTGGATCACCAGGGGCTGCATGTGGGCGGAGAGGGTGCGGACGTCCTTCGGGGCGCGTTCGGTGACCGTGTCGCGCAGCAGGGACGAGAGTTCCCGGGCGGCGGCGCGGGAGTGGTCGAGCAGGGTGGTGCGGGCGGCGAGGATGACCTCCTGGGAGAAGGGCAGGTCCAGGAGCTGCACGGCGAGGCGCAGCATGCCGGAGTCGACCCGGTAGGCGTCCTCCCCCTCCTCGGGCGCCTGGTCCTCCTCGGGTGCCAGGACGTCCATCGCCGCCAGACGCCGTACGTCCTCGTCGCTGAGCCGTCGGCCCGCCCGGCGGTCCAGTTCCGCGCGGCCGATCGTCTCCACCGCCTCCGGGGCCCAGGAGGAGACCACCGCCCGGTGCACCGCGAGGTCCTGGGCGGTGAGGTCGGCCGGGAGCCGGCTCAGATAGCGCTCGATCGCGGCCAGCGTCATCCCCTGGACCCGCAGCTCCTCGATCAGCGCCAGCCGGGCCAGGTGCTCGCGGCCGTACCGTCCGACCCGTCGGGGACCTATCTCGGGCGGCGGGAGCAGACCTCGGGTGCCGTAGAAACGCACCGTGCGCACGGTGACGCCGGACCGTGCCGCCAGCTCGTCGATGGTGAGGGTCGGGTCCTCGGCCTCGGTCGTCATCGCAGCAGTATCGCTGTCGCAGCAAGAGTGTGAAACCCGCGAAGGTCATGTGAGAAGTGCCGCTCTGTGACGTGGACCACCGCATATCGGGTGATCTCTCTGGGAAGCTGCTGCCTTGGTCTGTACCGCGACACGATCGCGCGGCGGGCCGCCCTGTAAGGAACCGGTCCCACGAGGTCCGGGAGTACCAGAGAGTGGAACGACCCGTGAGCAAGGACGCCGTTGGTTCGGCCCCGGCCACTGCCTCAGCGCAGCAGGCCCACACGCCCGCGGACGCGGGCGACGCCGGTTACAGCAAGGACCTCAAGCCCCGGCACGTCAACATGATCGCCATCGGCGGCGCCATCGGCACCGGCCTGTTCCTGGGCGCGGGCGGCCGCCTGCACAACGCGGGCCCCGCGCTCGCCCTTGCCTACCTGGTCTGCGGAGTCTTCGCGTTCTTCGTGGTCCGGGCGCTCGGCGAGCTCGTCCTGTACCGCCCGTCCTCCGGGTCCTTCGTGTCGTACGCGCGCGAGTTCCTCGGCGAGAAGGGCGCCTATGTCGCCGGCTGGATGTACTTCCTGAACTGGTCGACCACCGGCATCGCCGACATCACCGCGATCGCGCTCTACACGCACTACTGGAGCATGTTCACGTCCATACCGCAGTGGGTGCTGGCACTCATCGCGCTGGCCGTGGTGCTCGCCGTGAACCTGATCTCGGTGAAGATCTTCGGCGAGATGGAGTTCTGGTTCGCGATCATCAAGGTCGCCACCCTGGTGGGCTTCATGCTCATCGGCATCTTCCTGCTGGCCACCCAGCACGACGTGGACGGCCAGCAGCCGGGCCTGAGCGTCATCACCGACCACGGCGGGATCTTCCCGCACGGCATGATGCCCGTCGTCCTGGTCATGCAGGGCGTGATCTTCGCGTACGCCGCGCTGGAGCTGGTCGGCGTCGCCGCCGGTGAGACCGAGCACCCCGAGAAGGTCGTCCCGCGCGCGGTGAACTCGATCATGTGGCGCGTCGGCGTGTTCTACGTCGGCTCCGTCGTCCTGCTCGCGCTGCTGCTGCCCGGCTCGGTGTACTCCGCCGACCAGAGCCCGTTCGTGACCGTGCTGTCCAAGGTCGGCATCCCGGCGGCCGGCGACGTGATGAACCTGGTCGTGCTCACCGCCGCCATGTCCTCGCTGAACTCCGGCCTGTACTCCACGGGCCGCATCCTGCGCTCCATGGCCATGGCCGGTTCCGCGCCGAAGTTCACCAGCCGGATGAATCGCAGCCAGGTCCCCTACGGCGGCATCCTGCTGACCTGCGCGGTCTGCGTGCTCGGCGTCGGCCTGAACTACCTCGTGCCCAGCCAGGCGTTCGAGATCGTGCTGAACGTGGCCTCGCTCGGCATCATCAGCACCTGGGTGATCATCATGGTCTGCCACATGATCTTCGTCCGCCGTGCCCGCGAGGGCCAGGTCACCCGGCCGCACTTCCAGCTCAAGTTCAGCCCGGTCACGGAGATCGTCACGATCGCCTTCCTGCTGGTCTGTCTCGGCATGATGTGGAACGACCCCGAGGTCGGCCGCCGCACCCTCTACCTGATCCCGCTGATCGCCGTCCTGCTGGTCGCCGGCTGGTTCGGCGTCCGCCGCCGGGTCACCGCGAACACGGACCGGGAGCTGACCGACCTCACGAAGTAGCAGCTCGGGGCCACTGTCAGTGGCTGCCCCTACGGTGGCGTCATGTCGGAGATCCTTTACATCCGGGGTGACGCCACCGTTCCGTGTGCGGAGGGCCCCAAGGTGATCGCCCATGTCTGCAACGACATCGGCGGCTGGGGGAGGGGCTTCGTCTCCGCGCTGTCCGCGCGCTGGCCGGAGCCGGAGGCGGCCTACCGGGCCTGGTACCGGGGCCGCGCGGCGAACGACTTCGGTCTGGGCGCCGTCCAGCTCGTCGAGGTGGGCCCGCGCCTGTGGGTGGCCAACATGATCGGCCAGCACGGCATCAGGGGGCGCGGCAAGGGCGTCCCGGTGCGGTACGAGGCGATCGACACCGCGCTCGGACGGCTCGCGGACCAGGTGATCGAACTAGGTGCCTCCGTGCACATGCCCCGCATAGGCTGCGGTCTGGCGGGCGGCGAGTGGCCGCGCGTGGAGCCGCTCGTGAGCGGGCGGCTGCTGGGCCGGGGCATCCCGGTGACCGTGTACGACCACGGGGAGGGCGGCGCATGACCGACGTGCTGGTGCTGGGCGGTGCCGGGGTGGACACCATCGTCCGCGTGCCCGAGCTGCCGCTGCCCTTCGCCGACAGCTATCCCGTCGACACCGGCGTCCACACCCGCGCCGGGCAGACCGGCGACTTCGTCGCGCTCGGGCTCGCCGCGCTGGGCCTGCGCGTCCACCACCTCGACCTGATCGGCGACGACCCCGAGGGCGACCTCGTCCGGGCCCTCCATCACGAGCGGGGCATCGCCCTGACCGCGCTGCCGCAGCCCGCCGGGACCAAGCGGGCGGTCAACCTGGTCGGCCCCGACGGCCGCCGTCTCTCCCTGTACGACACCAGCCGCGCCCGCCCCGGCGACCGCTTCCCGGACGACGTGCTGCGTCCCCTCGCCGAGGCCGCCCGGCATGTCCACGTGACCATCACCCAGCCCTGCGCCGAGGCGCTGCCGCTGTTGCGGGAGACCGGCGTGCCGCTCTCCACCGACCTGCACGACTGGGACGGCGAGAACCCGTACCACGAGCCGTTCGCCCTCGCGGCCGACCTCGTGTTCGTCTCCGCCACCGCCCTCGCCGACCCCGAGCGCACCATGCGCCGGATCGCGGAACGGGGCCGCGCCCGGATCGTCGTCGCCACGGCGGGCGCCGAGGGGGCCCGTCTGCTCGCCGACGGCGAGCTGATCCACGTCCCCCCAGCGGTCCCGCCCGCCCCGGTGGTCGACTCCAACGGCGCGGGAGACGCCTTCGCCGCCGCCTTCCTCTACGGCCACCTGGCCGGGGAGGCCCCGGAGCGCTGCGCACGCTACGGCGCCATGGCGGGCGCCTACGCCTGCACCGTCCCGGCCACCCGCGCGGACGCGATAGGCCGCGACGGCCTCCTCGGCGAGGGAGCCGTCACGGCCTAGACGGGGCCGGGCTCAGTGCGCGTGCACGTCGTTCGTCGCCTCGATCTTCTTCCACGACTTCGGCTGGGCGGCCTTCACCGCGGCGGACGGGGCGAGAGAGGCCGCGCCGGCGTCCCTCGCGTCCGGCTTCGACGGCTGGAACAGCCAGGTGTCGAAGAGCGCGGCCAGCGGCTTGCCGGACACCTGCTCGGCGTACTTCTGGAAGTCGGCCACCGAGGCGTTGCCGTAGGCGTGCTTCTTCGGCCAGCCCTTCAGCAGCGCGAAGAACGCGTCGTCGCCGATCTCCTCGCGCAGCGCCTGCACGGCGAGCGCGCCACGGTCGTAGACGGCGAGGTCGAACTGGGCGTCGGCGCCGGGGTCACCGGGCGCGACGGTCCAGAACGGGTCGTCGGCCGGGTGCGAGGCGTACACGTAGTCCGCCAGCTCGCGCGTGGTGCCCTCGCCCTCGTGCTCGGACCAGAGCCACTGCGCGTAGCGGGCGAAGCCCTCGTTGATCCAGATGTCCTTCCAGCCCTTGAGCGACACGTCGTCGCCGTACCACTGGTGGGCCAGCTCGTGCACGACCACCGAGGCGTTGGAGCCGGCCGCGAACTGCTTGGGGCTGTAGTAGACGCGGGTCTGCGTCTCCAGCGCGTACCCGGTGGTGGTGTTGGGGACGTAACCGCCCGCCGAGGAGAACGGATACGGCCCGAAATAGCCGCTCAGCCAGTCCACCAGCTCGCCGGTGCGCTCCACGCTCGCCCGTGCCGCCCCGTCGTTCGCGCCGAGGTCCTTGCTGTAGGCGTTGATCACCGGCACCCCGCCCTCGGAGGTGGAGGTGGTGATGTCGAACCGGCCGAGCGCGAGGGTGGCCAGGTAGGTCGCCTGCGGCTTGTCCTGCCGCCAGTTGTAGCGCGTCCAGCCGAGCTTCGAGCTCGTCGACTGGAGCGTGCCGTTGGAGATCGCCTGGGTGCCGTCCGGCACCGCCACCGACACGTCGTAGGTGGCCTTGTCGCTGGGGTGGTCGTTGCTGGGGAACCACCACCAGGCCGCCTCGGGCTCGTCGGCCGCGATCGCGCCGTCCGGGGTGCGGTGCCAGGTGGAGAAGCCGTACGCGCTCTTCGTGGACGGCACCCCGCTGTAGCGGACGACCACGGTGACCTGCGTCCCCTTGGCCAGCGGGGTCTTCGGGGTGACCACCAGTTCATGCTCGCCCGAAGTGGTGAACGCGGCCTTGGCGCCGTTGACCCGCACCTCGCTCACGTCCAGCAGGAAGTCCAGGTCGAAGCTGGACAGGTCCTGCGTGGTCTTCGCCAGGATGGTCGCGGTGCCCTGCAGCTCGTCCGTCCTCGGCTGGTACTGGAGCCTCAGGTCGTAGTGCGAGACGTCGTAGCCGCCGTTGCCGTACTGCGGGTAGTAGGGGTCGCCGATGCCCGGCGCGCCGGGGGCGAACGTCGCGGCCGACGCCGGGATCGCCAGCAGGAGGGAGGCCGCGGCCAGTGCGCTCGGCGCGATGATTCTGCGGTGCACGTCAGCTCCAAGTCTTCGGGACAGGAAGTCTGTTCGGAGCCTATTCAGTCCCGGCCGCCCTTGGCGTGTCCACGCTCCCTCCCGTCACACGATCGCCATTCAGCCGTCACGCGTCCCGGTGACCACCGAAAGGCCCTCTTCTGCACGGGTGTTGACGGGGGTAGCGTCCGCCCATGCCGAATCGCTCGCTCTGGAGAATGCTCGCGGTCCTGGCCGTCGGCGCACTGACGGCCGTCCTCCTCGCCCCGTCCGCCGCCCAGGCGGCACCGCGCGAGAGCAGGCCCGTCTACTCGTACGCCGACGCCGTCCGCGAGTCCGTATGGGTGGACACCGGCCTGGACGAGGACGGCGACGGCCGCACCGACCGCGTCGCCGCCGACATCGTCCGCCCGTCCGAACCGGCCCGCCAGGGTCGCAAGGTGCCCGTCATCATGGACGCCAGCCCCTACTACTCCTGCTGCGGCCGAGGCAACGAGAGCCAGCTCAAGACGTACGACGCGCAAGGCCACGTCGTGCAAATGCCCCTTTTCTACGACAATTTCTTCGTTCCTCGTGGCTACGCGTTCGTCGGCGTCGACCTCGCCGGCACCGACCGCAGCGACGGCTGCGTGGACGTCGGCGGCCGCTCCGACATCGGCTCCGCCAAGGCCGTCGTGGACTGGCTCGGCGGCCGCGGCCGCGCCTACACCACCCGCACCGGCACCACACCGGTCAAGGCGGACTGGACCAACGGCGCCACCGGCATGATCGGCAAGAGCTGGGACGCCACCATCGCCAACGGCGTCGCCGCCACCGGCGTCAGGAACCTCAAGACCATCGTCCCGATCAGCGGCATCTCCTCCTGGTACGACTACTACTTCGCCCAGGGCGCCCAGCTCTACGACGGCGGCCCCGACGAACTCGCCGGATACGTGGAGAGCGACTCCGCCCAGGCCCACTGCGCGGCCGTACAGGAGAAACTCGCCGAGGGCAGCCCCGACTCCGGCGACTGGACCCCGCTGTGGACCGAGCGGGACTACGTGAAGGACGCGGGCAAGGTCCGCGCCAGCGTGTTCCTGGTGCACGGGATGCAGGACCTCAACGTCCGCACCAAGCACCTCGGCCAGTGGTGGGACGCGCTGGCGAAGCACGGCGTCGAGCGGAAGATCTGGCTCTCCCAGACCGGCCACGTCGACCCCTTCGACTACCGGCGCGGCGCCTGGGTCGACACCCTGCACCGCTGGTTCGACCACGAGCTCCTCGGTTACGACAACGGCATCGACCGCGAGCCCATGGCCGACATCGAGCGCCACCCCGACCAGTGGGCCACCTCCGCGCTCTGGCCGCCGCGTGACACCCGGACCACCACCCTGTACCCGGCCGGCGGCACCACGCCCGGCGTCGGCACCCTGGGCCCGCGCCGGGCCACCGGCACCGAGACCTTCACCGACGACCCGAGCCGGAGCGAGACCGACTGGGCGGCCGACCTCACCAGGTCCACCCACGACAAGGCCGCCTTCATCACCCCGGCGCTCACCGGCCCGCTGCGGATCTCCGGTTCCTCCCAGGTGACCGTCACCGCCACCCCGAGCACCGCCTCCGCCCACCTGTCCGCCGTCCTGGTCGACCTCGGCCCGGACACCATCCGGGATTACGCCGACAGCGCCGAGGGCATCACCACCCTCACCGAGCGCACCTGCTGGGGCGAGAGCACCGCCGGGGACAGCGCCTGCTTCAAGGCGACGTCGGCGAAGACGGCCGACGTCGGCGCCACCGTCGTCAGCCGGGGCTGGGCCGACCTCGGCCACCACGCCTCGCTCGCCAAGGGCGTCCCGCTCACCCCCGGCCGGGCCTACACCATGACCCTCGACCTGGCCGCCACCGACCACGTCGTCCCCGAGGGCCACCGGCTGGCGCTGGTCGTCGCGGGCACCGACAAGGACCTCATCGAACCGCCCTCCACCCGCCCCACCCTCACCCTCGACCTCTCCCGCACCACCGCCCGGCTCCCGCTGACCGGCGGCCCGGCCGCCCTGGACCGCGCCACCGCCGCACCGCCGACGCCGCGCACCCTCACCGTCGTCGGCACCCCGCGCTGCCTGACCGGCTACGGCGACGGCTGCACCGCCACCGGGTCACCGAGGCGGACCGTGCCCGGTTCGAGCACCTCCAGGTAGACACCGACGCAGGACAGGCGGCCCAGACCGAACACCGGCACCCGGTGTTCGCGGGCCACCGTCCGCATGACGGCCGGGTCGGCCGGAAGGCCGGCCTGGGCCAGGGCGGGGAGCACACAGCGGGGCGTGGGCACCGTCACCCGGAACAGTGCCCCGCCCACCCGCAGCCGGGCGCCCACCCAGGCGTCCTCGGGGAAGCCCGGGACGTCCGGTGTGTCGACGACCAGGTTGGGCCGGAAGCGGCGCGGATCGAAGTCCCCCGTGGGGCAGGCCTCCCGCAGCCGCGCCAGGGACGCGGTGGTGACCAGGTGGACGGCGCCGAAGTCGAAGAACGTCCCCGGTGCCACACCGCCCGAGGTGACCGACGTACCGGTGTCGTCCGTACGGGCCGTGCCCCGCAGCACCTCGGGCAGGCCGCCCTCGTACGCGGGCACCTCCCGCTCCAGCGCGCCGCCGGCCCGCGAAGGGTCGTCCGACACGGACACCTCCCGGCCCAGCAGCTCGGACAGCCGGGCGTCCAACTCCGGGTCACCGGGGGAGTGGGCCGTCCCGTCGGGCAGTCCGATCGTCACGGATGCGCCGAACGTCGCCCCGCACCCGAGCAACCGGCCCCACTTACGCGGGTGTTTGGCGGAGCCGACCGCTCCCGTGCCGTCGAGAACAGCCGCCACCCGGTCTCCGTGCAGCCCGCGCGCGGTGACCGCGACGCTCGTCAGGGGCTCGCCGAGCATGGACTTCACCGGGTAGCGGCGCAGCGCCGTCACAGTCGCCATGGCCCGATCATCACCGAGAGGCGGCGGCGAGGTCGAGACCACGGGGCGCGGGCCCCGCCGGAGGCCGGGCCGGGCCGTCCAACGGCGTACCGTCCCCTACCCACTCGACCACGCGTACGCCGGCGACCCGGCCGTGCCCGCTCCCGGCCCCGCGGCCGTCCGGCGGGCGGGAAACGCCTGCCTCCGCCGGGCGCTGCGCGGGCGGGACGCGGGAATACTCACCGCATGTCCCCCGCCTACGCCACCTTCGGTCTGGAACCGGCGACCCGTGTCGGCGCCGTCCTCGCCGACGGCGGCTACCAGGTCCACCGCGACTTCGTGGACTTCGTCGTCGACGGCCGTCCGCTGCTGCTGCGGCTCTCCGACCTGGACGCCGTGTCGCCGCTCGCCGCCGACCTCCCGCCCGCCGTCCTCGACGCCCGGGTGCGCGCCCTGCTGCTGGAGGACGAACCCCCGCTGCCCGGCGGCCGGTTCGTGCTCTACAACTGCCCGGAGTGCCCCGACCTCGGCTGCGGCGCCGTCACCGTCGTCATCGAACGGGACGGCGACGACTTCCGCTGGCGGGACTTCGCCTGGCAGACCGGTGAACACGTCGACCTCGAACGCGACGGCTACCACGGCATCGGCCCCTTCCACTTCCACGGCCCCGCCTACCGCGCCGCCCTCACCGCGCTGCTCGACGGCGCCCCCGCCGCCGCCCCGCCGCGCCGGGTGCTGCTCGTCGGCCCCCGCGTCGGCCTCCTCGCCAAGCTCGCGGCGGCCCTGCGCGGCATCGGCATCGGCGCCGACATCACCTTGGACGCCACCGACGTCCCCGTCGAGGAACTGAACGGCTACGGTGCCGCGTTGACCGGCCCCACGCTCCCGGAGCCCGAACGGGCCGCCGTACGCGAGGCGTTCGGGCGCCCCGGCGTCGACACCGTCCTCATGGCCGCGTCCGCCCCGATCGTCCCGCTCCTCGTCGCCCAGCTCCAGCAGGCCCTGGACCGGAGCCCGGCCGGGAGCCGCCGTCTCACCGCGCTGACCGCGACCCCCGAGGCCGCCGAGATCGAGGTGAGCGCACCGGGCCGCATCCAGCTCACCGCGTACCGGCTCGACCGGCTCCGCCGCACCCGCTCCCACACCGTGCTGGACGCCACCCTCGGCCCCGGCCGCCACCGCCTGCCGCTCGGCGCGGGAGCGGTCAGGGGCGAGACGTACCTCGTCGCGCGCACCTCCGGCGGGGTCCTGGTGGCCCCGGTCCGGGGCGGGTCCGCCCGCGACTAAAATCGGCGTCCTGATGACTGCCACCCTCGTCGCCAAGAACCTCGCCGCCGGACATGGCGACCGCTCCCTCTTCACCGGGCTCGACCTCGTCGTCGCACCCGGTGACGTGATCGGACTGGTCGGCGCCAACGGCGCGGGCAAGTCCACGCTGCTCAAGATCCTCGCCGGGCTCACCCCGCCCGAGGAGGGCGAGCTGCGGCTCTCCCCGCCGACCGCGACCGTCGGCCACCTCCCGCAGGAGCCGGAGCGCAGGCCGGGCGAGAGCGTGCGCGAGTTCCTGGCCCGCCGCACCGGCGTCGCCGAGGCCCAGCGCACCATGGACGAGGCCACCCAGGCGCTGGTCGACGGCGCGCCCGGCGCCGACGACGCCTACGCCACCGCGCTGGAGCGCTGGCTGAGCCTGGGCGGCGCCGACCTGGACGAACGCGCCGAGGACGTCGCCGGCACCCTCGGCCTCGCGGTCGGCCTCGACCGGCCCATGACCTCCCTGTCCGGCGGCCAGGCCGCCCGCGCCGGACTCGCCTCGCTCCTGCTCTCCCGCTACGACGTCTTCCTGCTGGACGAGCCCACCAACGACCTCGACCTCGACGGCCTGGAGCGGCTGGAGCGCTTCGTCACCGGGCTGCGCGCGGGCACCGTCGTCGTCAGCCACGACCGCGAGTTCCTCACCCGCACGGTCACCAAGGTCCTCGAACTCGACCTGGCCCAGCAGCAGATCAACCTCTACGGCGGCGGCTACGCGGCCTACCTGGAGGAGCGGGACGTGGCCCGCAGGCACGCCCGCGAGGACTTCGAGGAGTACGCCGACAAGCGCGCCGCCCTCCAGGACCGGGCCCAGATGCAGCGCTCGTGGATGGACAAGGGCGTTAAGAACGCCCGGCGCAAGGCGAGCACCGACAACGACAAGATCGGCCGCAAGTTCCGCAGCGAGGCCAGCGAGAAGCAGGCCGCGAAGGCCCGGCAGACCCAGCGGATGATCGAACGCCTCGACGTGGTCGAGGAGCCCCGCAAGGAGTGGGAGCTGCGCATGGAGATCGCCGCCGCACCACGCTCCGGCGCCGTGGTGGCCACGCTCCGCGACGCCGAGGTCCGGCGCGGCGACTTCACCTTCGGGCCGGTCTCGCTCCAGGTCGACTGGGCCGACCGGATCGCGGTCACCGGTGCCAACGGCGCGGGCAAGTCCACCCTGCTCGGCGCCCTGCTGGGCCGGGTCCCGCTGGACTCCGGGGACGCCACGCTGGGCTCCGGGGTGCTGGTCGGCGAGGTCGACCAGGCCCGCAAGCTGTTCCACGGCTCCGAGTCCCTGCTCGACGCCTTCCAGGCGGCCGTACCGGACACCGAGCCGGCGGAAGTGCGTACCCTGCTCGCCAAGTTCGGCCTGAAGTCGGACCACGTGCTGCGTCCGGCCGCGTCCCTCTCGCCCGGCGAGCGCACCCGCGCCGCCCTCGCCCTGCTCCAGGGCCGGGGCGTCAACCTGCTGGTCCTGGACGAGCCGACCAACCACCTCGACCTGCCCGCCATCGAACAGCTCGAGTCGGCCCTCGACTCCTACGACGGCACCCTGCTGCTGGTCACCCACGACCGCCGCATGCTGGACGCGATCAAGGTGACCCGCCGCCTGGAGGTCGCCGACGGCAAGGTGACCGAACGCTGAACCCCGTCCTCGGCCCGGCCGGAGAGCCGGGCCGAGGACGGGGAGCGGGTCAGCGGCGGCCCTTCTTCGGGTCGACCAGGCCCGCGCGGCGCAGCGCGTCGGCCATGGCGCTGTTGGCCGGCGCCGGGGCCGGACGGCCGCCCCGGTCCTTGCCGCCGCCGTTCCCACGACCCTGGCCGCCCTGGGCCTGACGCTGGCCCTGACCTTGACCCTGGCCTTGCCCCTGCCGCTGCTGCGGCGGGCGGGCACCGCCACCGCGCTGCTGACGGGGGCCGCCACGCTCCTGCGGGGCCGCCTCGTCGTCCAGCCGCAGCGTCAGCGCGATCCGCTTGCGCGGGATGTCCACGTCCAGGACCTTCACCTTGACGATGTCACCCGGCTTGGCGACGTCCCGCGGGTCCTTGACGAACGTCTTCGACATCGCCGACACATGGACCAGACCGTCCTGGTGGACGCCGATGTCCACGAACGCGCCGAAGGCGGCCACGTTCGTCACCACGCCCTCCAGCACCATCCCGGCGGCCAGGTCGGAGATCTTCTCCACGCCCTCCTTGAAGGTGGCCGTCTTGAACGCCGGACGCGGGTCACGCCCCGGCTTCTCCAGCTCCCTCAGGATGTCGGAGACGGTCGGCAGACCGAAGGTGTCGTCCACGAAGTCGGCGGCCCGCAGCGAACGCAGCACGCCCGTGTTGCCGACCAGCGTGGCCACTTCCTGCCCGGCCGTCTTCACCATCCGCCGCACCACCGGGTACGCCTCCGGGTGCACGCTGGAGGAGTCCAGCGGGTCGCTGCCGCCCCGGATGCGCAGGAAGCCCGCGCACTGCTCGTACGCCTTGGGGCCCAGGCGGGACACCTTCTTCAGCTCCGAGCGGGAGGCGAACGGGCCGTTGGTGTCGCGGTGCGTCACGATGTTCTCGGCCAGCGTGGCGGAGATGCCGGACACCCGCGAAAGAAGCGGCACGGACGCGGTGTTGACGTCCACGCCGACGCCGTTCACACAGTCCTCGACCACCGCGTCCAGCGAGCGGGACAGCTTCACCTCGGAGAGGTCGTGCTGGTACTGGCCGACGCCGATCGACTTCGGGTCGATCTTCACCAGCTCGGCCAGCGGGTCCTGCAGACGCCGGGCGATGGACACCGCGCCGCGCAACGACACGTCCATGCCGGGCAGTTCACGGGAGGCGTACTCCGACGCCGAGTACACCGAAGCGCCCGCCTCGGACACCATCACCTTGGTGAGGTTCAACTCCGGGTGCTTGGCGATGAGTTCGGTGGCCAGCTTGTCCGTCTCGCGGGAGGCGGTGCCGTTGCCGATGGCGACCAGGTCGACCTGGTGCTCCTTGGCCAGCCGGGCCAGCTTGGCGATCGCCTCGTCCCACTTGTTGGCAGGGACGTGCGGGTAGATCACATCGGTGGCGACGGCCTTGCCGGTGGAGTCGACCACGGCCACCTTCACCCCGGTGCGGAAACCGGGGTCCAGGCCCAGCGTGGCGCGGGTGCCGGCCGGGGCGGCCAGCAGCAGATCGCGCAGGTTGGCGGCGAACACGTCGACCGCCTCGTCCTCGGCCGCCGTACGCAACCGCAGCCTGAGGTCGATGCCGAGGTGCACCAGCACCCGGGTGCGCCAGGCCCAGCGGACGGTGTCGCCGAGCCACTTGTCACCGGGACGGCCCCGGTCCGCGATGCCGAACCGGCCCGCGATGATGCCCTCGTACGACGAACGGGCCCCCGGCTCCGTCGGCTCCTCCGGCTCCAGGACGAGGTCGAGGACCTCCTCCTTCTCGCCGCGCAGCATCGCCAGAACGCGGTGCGAGGGGAGCGCGGTGAACGGCTCGGTGAAGTCGAAGTAGTCGGCGAACTTGGCGCCCGCCTCCTCCTTGCCGTCACGCACCTTGGCGGCCAGCCGGCCGCGCGTCCACATCCGCTCGCGCAGCTCGCCGATCAGGTCGGCGTCCTCGGAGAAGCGCTCCGTCAGGATCGCCCGCGCGCCCTCCAACGCCGCCTGCGCGTCCGCGACGCCCTTGTCCGCGTCCACGAACGCGGCCGCCGCGGCCGCCGGTTCCACCGACGGATCGGTCAGCAGCCCCTCGGTCAGCGGCTCGAGACCGGCCTCACGCGCGATCTGCGCCTTGGTGCGCCGCTTGGGCTTGTACGGGAGGTAGATGTCCTCCAGGCGCGCCTTGGTCTCGGCGCCCCGGATGCGCTCCTCCAGCTCGGCGGTGAGCTTGCCCTGCTCGCGCACCGACTCCAGGATCGCGCTCCGGCGGTCCTCCAGCTCGCGCAGATACCGCAGCCGCTCCTCGAGCGTACGCAGTTGAGCGTCGTCGAGGGATTCGGTCGCCTCCTTGCGGTAGCGGGCGATGAAGGGCACCGTCGAACCGCCGTCCAGCAGCTCCACCGCGGCCTTCACCTGCCGCTCCCGTACGCCGAGTTCCCCGGCGATCCTGCCTTCGATGGACCCTGTGAGGGGTGTCGTCACGATCCCGTACCGCCTTCTCCGCTTAAGGTTGCGCGGCAATTGTGGCAGGTGGCGGCGGAGAACGGACGGCAGGGCGCACCGGGCGCCCCGTGTCAGGCGCGGCCGCTGGAGGCCCCGCCGAACAGCCGGGCGAGTGCCCGGAACGGCAGGGTGACGACGGTCGCGATGGCGCCGCCTATCTGGCGCAGCACATCGGCGATGGCACGGAACATGAGAGAACTCCAATCCACCCGGCGGTCGCCCGGTCCGCACCGGGTACCCGCGCGTCGTCCCGGCACGCCTGGTCACGTCCGGCCGTCTTCGGTGGCAGGAAAGGTGGGCTATCCGTCATTGCGGACACGGACGGCCCGCCCGAGAATCGACCGTATGCCGCAGCCCGCCCCGCGCACGGTCCTCCTCGTCCTCTTCGACGACGTACAGAGCCTCGACATCACGGGCCCGCTGGAGGTCTTCACCGGTGCCGAGCGGCTCGCGCCGGGCAGCTACCGGATGCGCACCGCCTCCCTGGACGGCGGCCCGGTGCGCAGCTCCAGCGGCCTGAACCTCGTACCCGACCTGGCGCTCACCGCCGCACCCGGCCCGCACACCCTGCTGGTCCCCGGCGGTGCGGGCACCCGCCGCCCCGACCCGGCGCTGGTCGAGTGGCTGCGCGATCACGGGCCCGGGGCGACGCGCCTGGTGTCCGTGTGCACCGGCGCCCTCCTCCTCGCCGCCGCCGGGCTGCTGGACGGCCGCCGCGCCACCACGCACTGGGCGCACTGCGAGCGGCTGGCCCGCGAGCACCCGGCCGTGACGGTGGAGCCCGAGCCGATCTATGTGCGCGACGGGCATGTGGCCACGTCGGCGGGCGTCACCTCCGGCATCGACCTGGCGCTGGCCCTGGTGGAGGAGGACCTGGACCGTCAGGTCGCGCTCACCGTCGCCCGGCACCTCGTGGTCTTCCTGCGCCGGCCCGGCAACCAGGCGCAGTTCAGCGCCCAGCTCGCCGCGCAGACCGCCTCCCGCGAGCCGCTGCGGGAGGTCCAGCGCTGGATCACCGAGCACCCGGACGCCGACCTCTCCGTCGACGCCCTGGCCGCCCGCGCCCGGCTCTCCCCGCGTCACTTCGCCCGCGCCTTCACCGCCGAGACCGGCACGACACCGGGCCGCCACGTCGACCGGGTCCGGCTGGAACACGCCCGCAGGCTGCTGGAGGACACCTCCGCCTCGGTCGAGGAGGTCGCCCGCGCGAGCGGCTACGGCACCCCCGAATCCATGCGCCGCGCCTTCCTCAAGGCGCTCGGCACCGCCCCGGCGGAGTACCGCCGCCGCTTCCACCCCGTACTCCCGCGCTGACTTCCCCGTCTTCCCGCGCCGACTTGGGCGCACCCGTCGAAAGGACCGCCATGCAGATCGCCGTCGTCCTCTACGACCGCTTCACCGCCCTGGACGCGGTCGGACCGTACGAGGCCCTGGCCCGCACACCGGACGCGGAGACCGTCTTCGTCGCCGAGCGGCCCGGCCCCGTGCGCACCGACACCGGCGCGCTCGCCCTGGTCGCCGACCGGTCGCTGGCCGAGGTGACCAGCCCCGACGTGGTGGTGGTGCCGGGCGGTCCGGGCCAGAGCGCGCTGATGGAGCACGCCCCGCTGCTCGACTGGCTGCGCCGGGCGGACGCCACCAGCACCTGGACCACCTCGGTGTGCACCGGCTCGCTGCTGCTGGGCGCCGCCGGACTGCTGGAGGGCCGTCGCGCCACCTCGCACTGGCTGGCCATCGAGGAACTGAAGCGGTTCGGCGCCGAACCGGTCGCGGAACGCGTGGTGACCGACGGCAAGTACGTCACGGCCGCCGGGGTGTCCGCCGGGATCGACATGGGCCTCACCCTGCTCGGCCGGATCGCGGGCGACGAGTACGCCCAGACCGTCCAGCTCGGCCAGGAGTACGACCCGCAGCCGCCCTACGACGCCGGTTCGCCGGCCAAGGCACCCGCCCACCTGGTCGCCGCCCTGCGCGAGCGGAGCCGGTTCATCCTGTCGTAGGCGCGCTCCAGGTGAAACGGGGTTCGCGGCGTTCCAGGAAGGCCGTCACGCCCTCCTGCGTGTCGGTGGCGGCGAGGGCCTCGGACGTCCAGTGGGCGTCGCGGTCGGTGCGGCCGTCGGCGTACTCCTTGGCGGCGGCCTGGGTCAGCAGGGAGCGGGTGGCCAGGGTGGCCGTGAGGGCGGCCACCCGCTTGTCCAGGTCGCCCACCGCGAGCACCTCGTCCACCAGTCCGGTGCGCAGGGCGCGGGCGCTGTCGATCAAGTCGGCCGAGAAGAGGAGGTACTTGGCGGTGGCCGGCCCGACCAGCGAGACCAGGCGGCGCGTGGAGGAGGCCGGGTAGACGATGCCGAGCCTCGCCGGTGTCACCCCGAACAGCGCGCCCTCCTCCGCCAGGCGCAGATCGCAGGCGGCCGCGAGCTGCGCCCCGCCGCCCACGCAGTGGCCCCGGATCGCGGCGAGGGTCGGCTTGGGGAACGCGGCCAGCGCCTCCTCGGCGGCCACCGCCAGGCCCTGCGCCTCGGCCGGCGAACCCCGCAGCGTGGAGATGTCCGCGCCCGCGCAGAAGGTGCCGCCCTCCCCGGTGAGCACCAGCGTCCGCACTCCGGGATCGGCGGCCAGGTCCGCCAGCAGCGGGGGCAGCGCCCGCCACATCGCGGCCGTCATGGCGTTGCGCTTGGCCGGGTGGCGGATGACGACGGTGGCGACGCGGTCCGCGACGCCGTGCGACAGCTCGGGCTCCATGCGGCGGATGCTATCCACGCCGACCGGGCCGGGCGCCGGTGCCGTCCGGGTGAGTTGGCTCTCAGCCGGCGCGGAGGGCCCGGCTAACCCGTACAAACCGAATAGTTCTCGAACCGGACACCCCACGGACAGGACCGGTCATCCGCACGACCGCATCGTGCGAGACCGGTCGTAACCGTTCGATACCCGCTGACTTGTGTTCAGTTCTCCGGGGCGCACCCCCTCGTTACCAACACTCGACGTGTGGTGACAATCGAGCGCGAGGGTGGCGACCGGACGATGGACAACCACGGGCGCGGAGGTGTGCCGCGCCCAGCGGAGGGCGCCGAGCATCCGCCCGGACCCCTGCCGTACGAGGGCGTGTGGCGGTTCACCGCCCCCGCCGTGGACGCCTCGGTCCCGCAGGCGAGGCATGCCGTACGGGACCTGCTGATGCGCCAGGGCGTACCGGTCGCGGACGAAGTGGTGCACGGGCTGCTGCTGATCGTCTCCGAGCTGGTCACGAACGCCGTCAAGCACGCGGCCCTGCTCTCCCCGGTGCTCGGGGTGGAGGTGGCCGTGGGCGCCGAGTGGGTCCGGGTGTCGGTGGAGGACAACCACCCCTACCGGCCGACCGCGCTGGAGGCCGACCACGCCCAGACCGGCGGCCGGGGCCTGCTCCTGGTGCGCGAGGTGGCACGGGAGGCGGGCGGCGCGGTCGACGTGGAGCACACGGCGAGCGGCGGCAAGGTGATCTGGGCCGCCCTGCCGCTCAAACCCGCGCTGTCCAGATGAGGGTCCGCGAGGCGAGAAGACGGCCCCGCGCGGGGCCTACCAGCCCGCGGACGACCCCGTCAGCTCCTTGATCGCCGGACGCGCCGCGTCCAGCACCGTCATGAACCACGCGGAGAACGGCTCGCGCGCGTGCCGCTCCGCCAGCTCGGCCGCCGTCACGAAGGCGGTCGCGCCCACCTCTTCCGGGTCCGGCGCAGGCTTCTGCTGGACCAGCCCGACGAAGAGGTGGTTGTACTCCTGCTCCACCAGCCCCGACGCCGGGTCGGGGTGGTTGTAGCGCACCGTGCCCGCCTGGGCCATCAGCGAGGGCGAGACCCCCAGCTCCTCGGCCGTACGCCGGGCCGCCGCCGCGAACGGCGCCTCACCGGGATAGGGGTGGCCGCAGCACGTGTTGGACCAGACTCCGGGGGAGTGGTACTTGCCCAGCGCCCGCTGCTGGAGCAGCAGCCGTCCCCGCTCGTCGAAGAGGAACACCGAGAAGGCACGGTGCAGTTGTCCCGGCGGCTGGTGGGCAGCCAGCTTCTCCGCGGTGCCGATCGTCACGCCGTTCTCGTCCACGAGTTCCAGCAAGATCGACTCCGCGGTCCCGTTCGACGAGAGTTGCGTCTCGGTGGCAGGTGTGATCGGCATACCCATCCTTCGCGTCGGTCTTCGCACTCCAAGTCTGCCGTACGAAAGCGGCACTCCCGGCACTTCCCGGCACGTCCGCATGTCCTTTACCCCCGTGCGCCCCTCAGTGACAGAGTCGCGCCTCGTGCTCCGCGTGCCCGCTCGGCTCCAACTGGAAGGTGCAGTGCTCCACGTCGAAGTGGTCGCCCAGGCAGCCCTGGAGCTCGTGCAGCATCTTCTCGTGGCCGATGGCGTTCAGCACGTCCGTGCTCACCACCACATGCGCCGAGAGCACCGGCAGTCCCGAGGTGATCGTCCAGGCGTGCAGGTCGTGCACGTCCTCCACGCCGTCCAGGTCGAGGATGTGGGTCCGTACCTCGCTCATGTCGACGTCCTTGGGGGCCGCCTCCAGCAGCACGTCCAGCGTCTCGCGCAGCAGCCGCAGCGTCCTCGGCACGATCATCAGCCCGATGACCAGCGAGGCGATCGGGTCTGCGGCCTGCCAGCCGGTCGTCAGGATGACGGCCGCCGAGATGATCACCGCCACCGAACCCAGCGCGTCCGCCGCGACCTCCAGGAAGGCGCCGCGCACGTTCAGGCTCTCCTTCTGCCCGCGCATCAAGAGCAGGAGCGAGACGGAGTTCGCCACCAGGCCGATCGCGCCGAAGACGACCATCAGCCCGCCCTGGGTCCCGGCCGGCCGCATGAACCGCTCCACCGCCTCCACCAGCACGTAGCCGCCGACGCCGAGCAGCAGCACACAGTTGGCGAGCGCCGCCAGGATCTCGGCGCGGGCGAAGCCGAAGGTGCGGTTGGTGCTCGGCGGCCGGGCCGCGAAGTGGATCGCCAGCAGCGCCATCACCAGGCCCACCGCGTCGGTGGCCATGTGGGCCGCGTCCGCGATCAGCGCCAGGGAGTCCGAGACCAGACCGCCGACGATCTCGACCACCATGATCGTGAGCGTGATGCCCAGCGCCGCGCGCAGCCTGCCCCGGTACGCGGCCGCGGCCGTCCCCGTGGACGGCACATGGCTGTGCGCATGCCCGTGGTCGTGCCCTGCCCCCATGAGAAAGACCACCCTTCAGCGCCGCGCGCCGGCTCGCAGACGAAAGCACCGGCTCACAGTCAACTACGGTCGGCGGTCACCGGGCAACGCGGCACTGAACACCGTTGTCATGTGCTCTGACCTGCGGAAACGTTCCGCAGGTCAGAGCTGTGCGGCGTCCTCACCGACCGTGGTGGAGCTGCCAGCCCTCCCACGCCGAACCGACCATCTCCGGCACCCCGAGCCGCGCCCGCCAGCCCAGCTCGGCCGCCGCGCGGTCGGCCGAGGCGACCGCGCGCGGGGCGTCCCCCGGACGACGGTCCTCCACCACCGGCGGGCGCCGGTCCCCGGTGACCTCGCCGATCACCGTGATCAGCTCGCGCACCGAGACACCTTCGCCCCGGCCGATGTTCAGCGTCAGATCGCCGCTCAGCGAGCCGTCGGACAGCCGCCGGGCCGCCGCGAGGTGTGCCTCGGCGAGATCCGTCACATGGATGTAGTCGCGGACGCAGGTGCCGTCCGGCGTCGGGTAGTCGGAGCCGAAGATCCGGGGCGCCTCGTCACGGGTCAGCCGGTCGAAGACCATCGGGACGATGTTGAACACCCCGGTGTCCGCCAGCTCGGGCGCGGCCGCGCCCGCCACGTTGAAGTAGCGCAGGCACACCGTCGAGATGCCGTGCGCCTGCCCGGCCGCGCGCACCAGCCACTCACCGGCCAGCTTGGTCTCGCCGTACGGGTTCACCGGGGCACACGGGGTGTCCTCGGTGATCAGGTCCACGTCCGGGTTGCCGTACACGGCCGCCGAGGAGGAGAAGACCAGCCGCCGTACGCCCGCGTCCGCGATCGCGTCCAGCAGGGTCGCCAGACCGCCGATGTTCTCCCGGTAGTAGCGGACGGGTTCGGCCACCGACTCCCCGACCTGCTTGCGCGCCGCGAGATGCACCACACCGGTCACCCCGTGCTCGGCGAACACGCGCTTCAGCAGGTCCCCGTCCAGCGTCGAGCCCTGGACCAGCGGCACGCCCTCGGGCAGCCGCTCCGGCACCGCCGCCGACAGGTCGTCCAGGACGACGACGTTCTCTCCGGCGTCGTTCATGGCCCGCGCCACGTGCGCCCCGATGTATCCGGCTCCGCCGGTGATCAGCCACGTCATGCTCGCAGACCCTACGCCGTCATCGCCGGGTGTCCCCGATGCCCGGATTTCGCGTCGCTCGTCGGGGCGCGGTTTGTGGGGCGGCCCCCGCATCCCCGATGATGATCGCGGCACAGGCGGGTGAGGCCCCCGGTGGCCCGGGCCTGAACGCCCGGTGAACGTGCACTCGGGCCCATCCGATAGCCTCTGCCGACATGCCGCCCCGGCGAGCCGCAGGCGAGGGGCGCCCCCATCACGCAGCAGACCGGCGCCGACGCGCCGGACCCAGGGAGTGAATTCGGTTGCCGACCGCCATCGTCACCGGTCAGCCGGTCCCCGGATCGTCACTCGAGGGCGATCTGCGGTCACTCGGCTTCGACGTGCGCACGGCCGCCGACTCCGCCGAGGCCCGGAACCTGATCGCGTCCGCCCCTGCGGACGGGCGCGTCGCACTGGTCGACGCCCGCTTCGTCGGCCACGCGCACGCCCTGCGCCTCGGCCTGACCGACCCCCGCTTCCCGCTCGCCGCCGTCCCCGGCGCCGTCACCGCCCAGGGCACCGCCCGGCAGGCGCTGGACCAGGCACTGGACGCGCAGGACGAGAGCGGCGGCGGCACGGCGGTCGCCGTCGACAGCCTGCCCGACCGCCTGGTCACCGCCCTCGACGCCGACGGCACCCCGGTGCACCGCCCCGAGCTGGGCAGTCTGGTCGCCGCCGTCCCCGCCGACCCGCAGGCCCGTAACGAGGCCCGGCAGGCCGTCCTCGCCGTCGACGAGGAGGACGTGCGCCTGAAGTCGGCCGTGAAGTCCCGCGACGGCTTCTTCACGACCTACTGCATCAGCCCCTACTCGCGCTACCTCGCGCGCTGGTGCGCCCGCCGGGGGTTCACCCCGAACCAGGTCACCACCGCCTCGCTGCTCACCGCGCTCATAGCGGCGGCCTGCGCGGCCACCGGCACCCGGCCCGGCTTCGTCGCGGCCGGCGTCCTGCTGATCGCCTCCTTCGTGCTGGACTGCACCGACGGCCAGCTCGCCCGCTACTCGCTCCAGTACTCCACGCTCGGCGCCTGGCTGGACGCCACCTTCGACCGGGCCAAGGAGTACGCCTACTACGCCGGCCTCGCCCTCGGCGCGGCCCGCGGCGGCGACGACGTATGGGCCCTCGCGCTCGGCGCGATGATCCTCCAGACCTGCCGGCACGTCGTGGACTTCTCCTTCAACGAGGCCAACCACGACGCCACCGCCAACACCAGCCCCACCGCCGCCCTCTCCGACAAGCTGGACAGCGTCGGCTGGACGGTCTGGGTCCGCCGGATGATCGTCCTGCCCATCGGCGAACGCTGGGCCATGATCGCCGTCCTCACCGCGGTCACCACCCCCCGCATCACCTTCTACGTGCTGCTCGTCGGCTGCGCCCTCGCCGCCGCCTACACCACCGCCGGCCGCGTACTGCGCTCCCTGACCCGCAAGGCCAGCCGCACCGACCGCGCCGCCCTCGCGCTCGCCGACCTCGCGGACTCCGGCCCGCTCGCCGGTGCCCCGCGCCGCCTGTTCGAGCGGGGCCTGCCCGGCTTCGCCGTCCCGGCCGTCGCCCTCCTCGGCGGGGTCGCCGTCGTGGCCTGCTCGGCGCTGACCGGCTTCGGCGGCTGGCTGCCGGTCGCCGGCGCCGTCCTCTACGTCCTCACCTCGGCGCTCGCCGTGGCCCGCCCGCTCAAGGGCTCGCTGGACTGGCTCGTCCCGCCGTTCTTCCGCGCCGCCGAGTACGGCACGGTGCTCGCGCTGGCCGCCCGCGCCGATGTCCGAGGCGCCCTTCCGGCGGCGTTCGGGCTGGTCGCGGCGGTCGCCTACCATCACTACGACACGGTGTACCGCATCCGCGGCGACGCCGGAGCGCCGCCGGCCTGGCTGGTGCGCGCCATCGGGGGGCAGGAGGGGCGCACGCTGCTCGTCACCGTGCTTGCCGCGCTGCTCACCGCCTCCCAGTTCACCGTCGCGCTCACGGTCATCGCCGTGTGCGTAGCTCTGCTGGTGCTCGTCGAGAGCATCCGCTTCTGGGTGTCCGCAGGGGCGCCCGCCGTCCATGACGAAGGAGAAACCGCATGATCGGCCTCGTGCTGGCGGCCGGCGCCGGACGGCGTCTGCGCCCCTACACCGACACGCTGCCCAAGGCTCTGGTGCCGGTGGGCCCGGAGGGCGACGAGGAGTCGCTCACCGTTCTCGACCTCACCCTCGGCAACTTCGCCGAGGTCGGTCTGACGGAGGTCGGTGTGATCGTCGGCTACCGCAAGGAAGCCGTCTACGACCGCAAGGCGGCCCTTGAGGCCAAGTACGGTCTGAAGATCACGCTGATCGACAACGACAAGGCCGAGGAGTGGAACAACGCCTACTCCCTGTGGTGCGGCCGGGACGCGCTGAAGGACGGCGTGATCCTCGCCAACGGCGACACCGTCCACCCGGTCTCGGTCGAGAAGACGCTGCTCGCCGCGCGCGGTGAGGGCAAGAAGATCATCCTCGCGCTGGACACGGTGAAGTCCCTGGCGGACGAGGAGATGAAGGTCGTCGTGGACCCCGAGAAGGGTGTCCAGAAGATCACCAAGCTGATGGACCCGGCCGAGGCGACCGGCGAGTACATCGGCGTGACCCTCATCGAGGGCGACGCGGCGGAGGAGCTGGCCGACGCGCTGCGTGCGACCTTCGAGCGTGACCCGCAGCTCTACTACGAGGACGGTTACCAGGAGCTGGTGAACCGCGGCTTCAAGGTCGACGTCCAGCCCATCGGCGACGTCTCCTGGGTCGAGATCGACAACCACGACGACCTCGCCAAGGGACGGAAGATCGCGTGCCAGTACTGACGAGGCTCATCCCCTCGCCGGTCGTCGTCGACATCCGCCCGGGTGCCCTCGCCGACCTGGCCACCGTGCTCGCCGACGAACGCATCTCGCACTCCGGCCGCCTCGCCGTCGCCGTCAGCGGCGGTTCCGGCGCCCGGCTGCGGGAGCGGGTCGCGCCCCAGCTCCCCGGTGCCACCTGGTACGAGGTCGGCGGCGGCACGCTGGACGACGCCGTGCGCCTGGCGGACGACATCCGCGCCGGTCACTTCGACGCGCTCGTCGGCCTCGGCGGCGGCAAGATCATCGACTGCGCCAAGTACGCCGCGGCGCGGGTCGGCCTGCCCCTGGTCGCCGTGCCGACGAACCTCGCGCACGACGGCCTGTGCTCGCCGGTCGCCACCCTGGACAACGACGCGGGCCGGGGCTCCTACGGCGTGCCCAACCCGATCGCCGTCCTGATCGACCTCGACGTCATCCGGGCCGCCCCGGCGCGCTTCGTGCGCGCGGGCATCGGCGACGCGGTGTCCAACGTCTCCGCCATCGCGGACTGGGAGCTGGCCAACCGGGTCAACGGCGAGAAGATCGACGGTCTCGCCGCCGCCATGGCCCGCCAGGCCGGCGAGGCGGTGCTCAGGCACCCCGGCGGGATCGAGGACAACGACTTCCTCCAGGTCCTCGCCGAGGCGCTGGTGCTGTCCGGTATCGCCATGTCGGTGTCCGGTGACTCGCGGCCGTCCTCGGGCGCCTGCCACGAGATCAACCACGCCTTCGACCTGCTCTTCCCGCAGCGCGCGGCCAGCCACGGCGAGCAGTGCGGCCTCGGTGCCGCCTTCGCCATGTACCTGCGCGGGGCGCACGAGGAGTCGGCGCACATGGCCGACGTGCTGCGCCGCCACGGGCTGCCCGTGCTGCCGGAGGACATCGGCTTCACCGTGGACGAGTTCGTCCGCGTCGTGGAGTTCGCGCCGGAGACCCGGCCGGGCCGCTACACGATCCTCGAACACCTCGACCTCAAGACTGACCAGATCAAGGACATCTACGCCGACTATGTCAAGGCCATCGGTAGCTGAACTCCGCCCGGTCGTCCACCCCGCGGGGGTGAAGGACCGGCGCAGCGGTGAGCACTGGGCGGGACGCCTCTACATGCGCGAGGTGTCCCTGCGCATCGACCGCTACCTGGTGAACACCAGGATCACGCCCAACCAGCTCACGTACCTGATGACCGTCTGCGGTGTGCTCGCGGCCCCGGCCCTGCTGGTGCCGGGGATCACGGGCGCCGTGCTCGGCATCGTCGCGACCCAGTTGTACCTGCTGCTGGACTGCGTGGACGGCGAGATCGCCCGCTGGCGCAAGCAGTACTCGCTGGGCGGGGTCTACCTCGACCGGGTCGGCGCCTACCTCACCGACGCCGCCGTCCTGGTCGGCCTCGGGCTGCGCGCCGCCGACCTGTTCGGCACCGGCCGTATCGACTGGCTGTGGGCGTTCCTCGGTACCCTCGCGGCCCTCGGCGCCATCCTGATCAAGGCGGAGACCGACCTGGTCGGCGTCGCCCGGCACCAGACGGGGATGCCGCCGGTCAAGGAGGCGGCGTCCGAGCCGCGTTCCTCCGGCATGGCGCTGGCCCGGCGGGCCGCCGCCGCGCTCAAGTTCCACCGGCTGATCCTCGGCATCGAGGCGTCGCTGCTGATCCTGGTGCTCGCCATCGTGGACCAGGTGCGCGGCGACCTGTTCTTCACCCGGCTCGGCACCGCCGTGCTGGCCGGCATCGCCCTGCTGCAGACCCTGCTGCACCTGGTGTCCATTCTCGTGTCCAGCAGGCTGAGGTGAACGGCATGAAGGTCGGCGCGGTCATCATCACCATGGGCAACCGCCCCGAGGAGCTGCGGGCGCTCATCGACTCCGTCGCCAAGCAGGACGGCGACAAGGTCTCGGTGGTCGTCGTCGGCAACGGCTCGCCCGTGCCCGACGTGCCCGAGGGCGTACGCACCGTCGAGCTGCCCGAGAACCTCGGCATCCCCGGCGGCCGCAACGTCGGAATCGAGGCGTTCGGCCCCGGCGGCGGCGACGTCGACATCCTGCTCTTCCTCGACGACGACGGCCTGCTCGCCCGGCAGGACACCGCCGAGCTCTGCCGGGCCGCGTTCGCCGCGGACCCGGAGCTGGGCATCATCAGCTTCCGCATCGCGGACCCCGAGACCGGCGAGACCCAGCGCCGTCACGTGCCCCGGCTGCGCGCCTCGGACCCGATGCGCTCCTCCCGCGTCACGACCTTCCTCGGCGGCGCCAACGCCGTCCGCACGAAGGTGCTCGGCGAGGTCGGCGGCCTTCCGGACGAGTTCTTCTACGCCCACGAGGAGACCGACCTCGCCTGGCGTGCGCTGGACGCGGGCTGGATGATCGACTACCGGTCGGACATGGTCCTGTACCACCCGACCACCGCGCCCTCGCGGCACGCGGTCTACCACCGCATGGTGGCCCGCAACCGGGTCTGGCTGGCCCGCCGCAACCTCCCCGCCCTGCTGGTCCCGGTCTACCTGGGTGTCTGGCTGCTGCTCACCCTGGCCCGCCGCCCCTCCGGACCTGCGCTGAAGGCATGGCTGGGCGGCTTCAAGGAGGGCTGGACCACCCCCAGCGGTCCCCGTCGCCCGATGCGCTGGCGTACGGTGTGGCGGCTGACCCGGCTGGGCCGTCCCCCGGTGATCTGAGAAGCTCGACGGGGCGGGCCCGCGTCCCGGCGCACGCGAAGTACACGACGCACTCGAAGACGAAAGTTTCCACCTGTGAGTGAGAGAACCCATGACGGCGGTGTCGCGGTGACCGCGCCTCCGTCGCCCGACGAGGGACTGCCGGCGGCGGATCTCGCCGCCAAGTACGGGCTCGCCGTGAGCGGTGCCCGCCCCTCGCTCGTCGAGTACGTCCGGCAGCTGTGGAACCGGCGCCACTTCATCCTCGCCTTCTCCCAGGCGAAGCTGACGGCGCAGTACAGCCAGGCCAAGCTGGGCCAGCTCTGGCAGGTGGCCACCCCGCTGCTGAACGCGGCCGTGTACTACGCGATCTTCGGGCTGATCCTCAAGGCCAGCCGGGGCATGTCGCACGACGTGTACGTGCCGTTCCTGGTCACCGGCGTGTTCGTGTTCACCTTCACGCAGAGCTCGCTGATGTCGGGCGTCCGCGCGATCTCCGGCAACCTGGGCCTGGTGCGCGCCCTGCACTTCCCGCGCGCCGCGCTGCCGATCTCGTTCTCCCTGCAGCAGCTCCAGCAGTTGCTGTTCTCCATGATCGTCGTGTTCCTGGTGGCGATCGGGTTCGGCAACTATCCGCGGCTGTCCTGGCTGCTGATCCTGCCGGTGCTGGTGCTGCAGTTCATGTTCAACACCGGCCTCGCGATGATCGTGGCCCGCATGGGCGCCAAGACGCCCGACCTCGCCCAGCTCATGCCGTTCATCCTGCGGACCTGGATGTACGCCTCCGGCGTGATGTTCTCCATCAACAACATGCTGGCGGGCAGGCCCGAGTGGATCGTCCGGGTGCTGCAGGCCAACCCGGCGGCCGTCTACATGGACCTGATGCGCTTCGCGCTGATCGACGAGTACGGCGCCTCGAACCTGCCCCCGCACGTGTGGGCCCTCGCCCTGGGCTGGGCCGTGGTCGTCTGCGTCGGCGGCTTCGTGTACTTCTGGAAGGCTGAGGAGCGGTACGGCCGTGGCTGAGCAGAACACCGGCGAGCGCCGTCCGACCGTCATCGCGGACGAGCTGCACATCGTCTACCGGGTCAACGGTGCCAAGACGGGCAAGGGGAGCGCCACCGCCGCGCTGAGCCGCATCCTCAAGCGCGGCGGCGAGCAGCGGGGTGTGCGCAAGGTGCACGCCGTGCGCGGGGTCTCCTTCACCGCCTACCGGGGCGAGGCCATCGGCCTGATCGGCTCCAACGGCTCCGGCAAGTCCACCCTGCTGCGGGCCATCGCCGGCCTGCTCCCGGCGGAGACGGGCAAGGTCTACACCGACGGCCAGCCCTCGCTGCTGGGCGTCAACGCGGCCCTGATGAGCGACCTGACCGGTGAGCGGAACGTCATCCTGGGCGGTCTCGCCATGGGGATGTCCCGCGAGCAGATCAAGGAGCGCTACCAGCGGATCGTCGACTTCTCCGGGATCAACGACAAGGGCGACTTCATCACCCTGCCGATGCGTACGTACTCCTCCGGCATGGCGGCCCGGCTGCGGTTCTCCATCGCCGCGGCCAAGGACCACGACGTCCTCATGATCGACGAGGCGCTGGCCACCGGTGACCGCGCCTTCCAGAAGCGTTCCGAGGAGCGCATCCGGGAACTGCGCAAGGAGGCCGGCACGGTCTTCCTGGTGAGCCACAACAACAAGTCCATCCGCGACACCTGCAACCGCGTCCTGTGGCTGGAGCGCGGCGAACTCCGCATGGACGGACCCACCGAAGAGGTCCTCAAGGAGTACGAGAAGTTCACGGGCAAGTAGCCCGCGGGACGGTCGGGGCCCTGCCGGACGAGTCCGGCGGGGCCACGCGTCTGCAAAGGATGCGTCAACTCCGGTGGCGCACAGGAATCCTGGCGCCGATCGGTGTGTTGTCGTGGTGCGCCGGACACCCCGACGGACCATGTCGCGTCGTACAACGTAAGCTGTACCGGTGCCGGAAACCGGCAATCGGGGCGATAATGCGCGACACCCTCCGCCGGGACGCCCCCCGGAGGGTCGGCGGCGTGTCCGAAATAGTGTGTATCGGGTCGGCAGTGTAGAACGGGAGATGTGACGGCAATGGCTACGGAAACTCCCCAGCTCAACGTGAGCCGCGCCGTCCTCGGACCGGGCAGCGCGCAGTGACGGGAACCGACACGGCGACGGCACTGGAACGCGCCACGCTGGACAAGGCCGCGCGCGAGAACTTCCCCGTGGCCCCCTTCTTCCTGCCCCGGGCCTGGCGCACCGACCTCATGGCCGTCTACGGCTTCGCCCGCCTGGTCGACGACATCGGCGACGGCGACCTTGCCCCCGGCGGAGCCGACGCCCGCATCCTCGGCGTCCCCCCGGAGCGGGCCGACGACCGCGTCGCCGTCCTCGACGCCTTCGAGACCGACCTGCGCCGCGTCTTCGACGGCACCCCGCACCACCCCCTGCTGCGCCGCCTGCAGCCCACCGTGCGCCGCCGCGGCCTCACCCCCGAGCCCTTCCTCGGCCTGATCGCCGCCAACCGCCAGGACCAGCTCGTCACCCGGTACGAGACCTACGACGACCTGCGCGCCTACTGCGAACTCTCCGCCAACCCGGTCGGCCGCCTCGTGCTCGCCGTCACCGGCACCGAGACCCCCGAGCGCGTCCGCCGCTCCGACGCGATCTGCACCGCGCTGCAGATCGTCGAGCACCTCCAGGACGTGGCCGAGGACCTCGGCCGCGACCGCATCTACCTGCCCGCCCAGGACATGAAGCGTTTCCATGTCCAGGAGTCCGACCTCGCCGTGCCGAGCGCCGGCGCGTCCGTACGCGCCCTGGTGGCGTTCGAATGCGAGCGCGCGAGCGAGCTGCTGAATGAAGGCGCCCCCCTCGTGGGTAGCGTCCACGGCAGGCTGAAGCTGTTGCTCGCGGGGTTCGTGGCGGGAGGAAGGGCGGCGGTCCGGGCGATCGCCGCCGCCGATCACGACGTACTTCCCGGCCCTCCCAGACCCGGCAAGCTCCAGCTGCTGCGCGAGGCGGGCACGACTCTGCGAGGAGAGGGGTGATCCGGGCCGTGGAGGCTACGCAAGCCGTGTCCGCGCCGGTACTCGCCGCCTATCGCTACTGCGAGACGGTCACCGGCCAGCAGGCCCGCAACTTCGCCTACGGCATCCGGCTGCTGCCGACGCCCGAGCGCCGCGCCATGTCGGCGCTCTACGCCTTCTCACGGCGCGTCGACGACATCGGCGACGGCGAGCTGCCCGGCGACGTCAAGGTGGACCGGCTGGAGGACACCAGGGCGCTGCTCGCCCGCATCCAGGCGGGCGCGGTCGAGGAGGACGACACCGACCCGGTGGCCGTCGCCCTCACCCATGCCGCCGGCGCCTTCCCGATCCCGCTCGGCGGCCTGGACGAGCTGATCGACGGCGTCCAGATGGACCTGCGCGGCGCGACCTACGAGACCTGGGACGACCTCAAGGTCTACTGCCGCTGCGTGGCCGGCGCCATCGGCCGCCTCTCGCTCGGCGTCTTCGGCACCGAACCCGGCGCACGCGGCGCCGAGCGCGCCCCCGAGTACGCCGACACGCTCGGCCTCGCCCTGCAGCTCACCAACATCCTCCGGGACGTGCGCGAGGACGCCGAGGGCGGCCGCACCTACCTGCCCGCCGACGACCTGGCCAAGTTCGGCTGCTCGGCCGGGTTCGCCGGACCCACCCCGCCCGAGGGCTCCGACTTCGCGGGCCTCGTCCACTTCGAGGTCCGCCGCGCCCGCGCCCTGTTCGCCGAGGGCTACCGGCTGCTGCCCATGCTGGACCGCCGCAGCGGCGCCTGCGTCGCCGCCATGGCCGGCATCTACCGCCGCCTGCTCGACCGTATCGAGCGCGACCCGGAGGCCGTGCTGCGCGGCCGCGTCTCGCTGCCCGGCCGCGAGAAGGCGTACGTCGCCGTGCGCGGCCTGTCCGGCTTCGACACCCGGCACGTGTCGCGGCAGACCCTCAGGAGGCGTGCCTGATGGCGGCGGGGCCCCAGGAGGCGGCTCCGGCCCGCCGGGCAACCCGTGGCCCCGGCGTGGCGTCCCTGACTGCGACGGCCGGACGTGCACGGTTCGACCAGCACGCGCGGCACGCACGGAAGGACGCGAGATGAGCGAGGCCCCACGGCCCGCACGGGCACACGCCACCGAACCCCTCGCCCCGGCCGGCACCAGCGGCCGGGACGCCGTCGTGGTCGGCGGCGGGCTCGCCGGAGTCACCGCGGCCCTCGCCCTCGCCGACGCGGGCGTCCGCGTCACCCTGCTCGAAGGCCGGCCGAGGCTCGGCGGGCTCGCCTTCTCCTTCCAGCGCGGCGAGCTGACCGTGGACAACGGCCAGCACGTCTACCTGCGCTGCTGCACCGCCTACCGCTGGTTCCTGGACCGGATCGAGGGCACGGCACTGGCGCCGCTCCAGGAGCGCCTGGACGTACCCGTGGTCGACCTCGCCAAGCCCGAGGGCCGGCGGCTCGGCAGGCTGCGGCGCGACCCGCTGCCCGTCCCCCTCCACCTGGGGCGCAGCCTGGCCGCCTACCCGCACCTCTCGCTCGCCGAGCGCGCCTCCGTCGGGCGGGCCGCGCTCGCGCTCAAGGGACTCGACCCCACCGACCCGGCCCTGGACCACGAGGACTTCGGCTCCTGGCTGGCCCGGCACGGCCAGTCGGCGCGCGCCATCGAGGCCCTGTGGGACCTGGTCGGGATCGCCACCCTCAACGCGGTCGCGGGCGACGCCTCGCTGGGGCTCGCCGCCATGGTGTTCAAGACCGGTCTGCTCTCCGAGCCGGGCGCGGCCGACATCGGCTGGGCGCACGTCCCGCTGGGCGACCTGCACGACCGGCTGGCCCGCAAGGCGCTCGACTCCGCGGGCGTCCGTACCGAGCTCCGTACCCGCGTCACCTCCGTCCACCGGAACGGGGACGGGCGCTGGAGCGTCCAGGTGCCCGGCGAGACGATCGACGCCGACGCCGTCGTCCTCGCCGTACCCCAGCGCGAGACCCACGACCTGCTGCCGGACGGCGCCCTCGACGACCCCGGGCGGCTGCTGCGCATCGGCACCGCGCCGATCCTCAACGTGCACGTCGTCTACGACCGCCCGGTGCTCGCCCGGCCCTTCTTCGCCGCGCTCGGCACCCCCGTGCAGTGGGTGTTCGACCGCACCGCCGCCTCCGGGCTGCGCGAGGGCCAGTACCTCGCGCTGTCCCAGTCGGCGGCCCAGGACGACATCGACGCCCCCGTCGCCGAGCTGCGCGAGCGCTACCTGCCCGAGCTGGAGCGGCTCGTCCCCGGCGCCCGCACCGCCGAGGTACGGGACTTCTTCGTGACCCGCGAGCGCACCGCGACGTTCGCCCCCGCCCCCGGCGTCGGGCGGCTGCGCCCCGGCGCCCGCACCAAGGTTCCCGGCCTGTACCTGGCCGGAGCGTGGACCGCCACCGGGTGGCCCGCGACCATGGAGAGTGCGGTCCGCAGCGGCGTGAGCGCGGCCGACGCCGCGCTCGGCGCCCTGGGCCGGCCCCGCCCCCGCCACCTCTTCCAACTCGAGGAGGCGGCCTGATGCTCGATCAGCACAGCCCGGAGGGGCCCCGCACCCCCGGTACCGCAACAAGAGGAGAGACTGTGCCCACTGTGCCGCCCCCGGCCTCGACAGCCGCCGCCGCGGTGGACGTGACCGCACTGCTGGAGCGCGGCCGGACCCTGGCCACTCCGGTCCTGCGCGCTGCCGTCGACCGGCTGGCGCCCCCCATGGACACGGTCGCCGCCTACCACTTCGGCTGGATCGACGCCGCCGGGAACCCGGCCGCCGGTGACGGCGGCAAGGCCGTGCGCCCCGCCCTCGCCGTGCTCTCCGCCGAGGTCACCGGGGCCGCCCCCGAGGTCGGCGTACCGGGCGCGGTCGCCGTCGAGCTGGTCCACAACTTCTCGCTGCTGCACGACGACCTGATGGACGGCGACGAGCAGCGCCGCCACCGCGACACGGTGTGGAAGGTGCACGGCCCCGCCCAGGCCATCCTGGTCGGCGACGCCCTGTTCGCCCTCGGCAACGAGGTCCTGCTGGAGCTCGGCACCGTCGAGGCCGGCCGCGCCACCCGCCGCCTGACCACCGCCACCCGCGCCCTGATCGACGGCCAGGCCCAGGACATCTCCTACGAGCACCGCGACCGCGTCAGCGTCGAGGAGTGCCTGGAGATGGAGGGCAACAAGACCGGCGCCCTGCTGGCCTGCGCCTCCTCCATCGGCGCGGTCCTCGGCGGCGCCGACGACATCACCGCCGACGCCCTGGAGCGCTACGGCTACCACCTCGGCCTCGCCTTCCAGGCCGTGGACGACCTCCTCGGCATCTGGGGCGACCCGGAGGCCACCGGCAAGCAGACCTGGAGCGACCTGCGCCAGCGCAAGAAGTCCCTGCCCGTGGTGGCCGCCCTGGCCGCCGGTGGCAGCGCCTCCGAGCGGCTCGGCGAGATCCTCGCCGCTGACGCCAAGAGCAGCGACTTCGCCGCCTTCTCCGAGGCGGAGTTCGCGGCCCGCGCCGCGCTCATCGAGGAGGCGGGCGGCCGCGAGTGGACGGCGGACGAGGCGCGGCGCCAGCACGCCGTCGCCATCGAGGCCCTGCACGCCGTCGACATGCCCGACCGGGTGCGGGCCGCCTTCACGGCGCTCGCCGACTTCGTCGTCGTGAGGAAGAGATGATCGACATCGGCCGAATAATCCTCGCGTAGTCGCCGGCCGGTGCGGCGCGAAGCACCGACACCGGCCGACGGCGGACCCACAGCAGCACGACTCGTACGACTGCCTAAAGGGGAAGCCATGACAGCGACGACCGACGGAAGCACCGGGGCCACGATCCCGCCCCGCGCTGCCGCGGCCAGCGACACCGACAGCACCACCCCCCTGGCGGCCGGGGCGCATCAGGCCGCCGAACGCGCCGTACTGCGCGCCACCGAGTTCCTGCTCGCCGGGCAGGACCCCGAGGGCTGGTGGAAGGGCGACCTGGAGACCAACGTCACCATGGACGCCGAGGATCTCCTGCTGCGCCAGTTCCTCGGCATCCGCGACGAGGCGACCACCCGCGCCGCCGCCCTGTTCATCCGGGGCGAGCAGCGCGCGGACGGCGCCTGGGCGACCTTCTACGGCGGGCCCGGCGAGCTGTCCGCCACCGTCGAGGCGTACGTCGCGCTGCGCCTGGCCGGTGACGCCCCCGACGCCCCCCACATGGCACGCGCCTCGGCCTGGGTCCGCGAACGCGGGGGCATCGCCTCCGCCCGAGTCTTCACCCGGATCTGGCTCGCCCTGTTCGGCTGGTGGAAGTGGGAGGACCTGCCCGAACTCCCTCCGGAACTCATCTGGTTCCCCACCTGGCTGCCGCTCAACATCTACGACTTCGGCTGCTGGGCCCGGCAGACCATCGTGCCGCTGACCATCGTCTCGGCCAAGCGCCCGGTACGCCCGGCACCCTTCCCGCTCGGCGAGCTGCACACCGACCCGGCCAACCCCAACCCGCCCAAGCCGCTCTCGCCGCTGGCCAGTTGGGACGGCGCCTTCGAGCGGCTCGACCGGGTGGTGCACTGGCTACGCAAGGCCGTACCGCGCCGGGTGCGCCGGGCCGCGATGAACGCCGCCGCGCGCTGGATCGTCGAACGCCAGGAGAACGACGGCTGCTGGGGCGGCATCCAGCCTCCGGCCGTGTACTCGGTCATCGCGCTGCACCTGCTCGGCTACGACCTCCAACACCCCGTGATGCGCGCCGGGCTGGAGTCGCTGGACCGGTTCGCCGTGTGGCGCGAGGACGGGGCCCGGATGATCGAGGCGTGCCAGTCCCCGGTGTGGGACACCTGCCTCGCCGTCATCGCCCTGGCCGACGCCGGACTCCCCGCCGACCACCCCCAGTTGGTCAAGGCCGCCGACTGGATGCTGGGCGAGGAGATCCGCCGCCCCGGCGACTGGTCCGTCAAGCGCCCCCAACTCCCGCCCGGTGGATGGGCGTTCGAGTTCCACAACGACAACTACCCCGACATCGACGACACCGCCGAGGTCGCCCTCGCACTGCGCCGGGTCCGCCACCCCGACCCCGGCAAGGTGGACGGGGCGATCGGGCGCGCGGTGCGCTGGAACTTCGGGATGCAGTCGAAGAACGGCGCCTGGGGCGCCTTCGACGTCGACAACACCAGCCCGTTCCCCAACCGGCTGCCGTTCTGCGACTTCGGCGAGGTCATCGACCCGCCGTCCGCCGATGTCACCGCCCACGTCGTGGAGATGATGGCGGCCGAGGGGCTCGCCCACGACCCGCGCACCCGGCGCGGCATCGCCTGGCTGCTCGCCGAACAGGAGGCGGACGGCTCCTGGTTCGGCCGCTGGGGCGTCAACTACGTCTACGGCACCGGCTCGGTGGTACCCGCCCTCACCGCGGTCGGCATGCCCGCCTCCCACCCGGCGATCCGCCGCGCGGTGCACTGGCTCCAGCGGGCCCAGAACGACGACGGCGGCTGGGGCGAGGACCTGCGCTCGTACAAGCACGCCAAGGAATGGAGCGGCCGGGGTGCCTCCACCGCCTCCCAGACCGGCTGGGCCCTGATGGCGCTGCTCGCGGCGGGGGAGAAGGGCTCCGAGGCCGTCGAGCGCGGGGTGCGGTGGCTCGCCGCGACCCAGCGGGAGGACGGCTCCTGGGACGAGCCGTACTTCACCGGGACCGGCTTCCCCTGGGACTTCTCGATCAACTACCACCTCTACCGGCAGGTGTTCCCGCTCACCGCGCTGGGCCGGTACCTGCACGGCGACCCCTTCGACAAGGCGCCCCTGGCCGTGCGCAGAGGCCGTCGCGCCGTGCTCGGAGGGAGCTGAATGAGATCCCGGCCCGCTTCGGCACCCCTGCTGATCGTCTGCGCGCTCGGCATCGAGAAGATCGCCCTGCGCACCGGCGACCGCGGCGGGGCCGGGGGGCGGTTCAGCGTCCTGCGCACCGGCATGGGCCCCAGGGCGGCGGAGCGGTCCGTCGCCCGGAGGCTCGCCGGTCCGGGGATGGCCGACGCCGCCGTGCTGGCCACCGGCTTCTGCGCCGGGCTGGCACCGGGCATGCACCCCGGTGACCTGGTGGTCGCCGAGGAGACCCGGGACCCGCACGGGACCGTCCCGTGCGTACGCACCGATCTGCTGGTCAAGGAACTGATGCGCGCCGCCCCCGGCCGCATCGTCCACACCGGCCCCCTGACCGGCTCCGACCACGTGGTCCGGGGTCCGGAACGCTCCGCCCTGCTGGCGACCGGCGCGATCGCGGTCGACATGGAGTCGGCGGCCACCCTGCGGAGCGCCGTCGGCGCGGGCGACCGCCCGGTTGCGGCCGTACGGGTGGTCGTGGACGCTCCTGAACATGAACTTGTCCGGATCGGAACGGTGCGCGGTGGAATATCAGCCTTCCGCGTCCTTCGTTCCGTTCTTCCCGCGTTTTTCGAATGGCACCGTTCCTTGCCGCTCCCCCGGAGGTGAGCCAGATGGCCATGCCGTTGCGTCAGTCCATCAAGGTCGCTACATACCTGGCCGAACAGAAGCTCCGCAAGCGGGACAAGTTCCCGCTGATCGTCGAGCTGGAACCGCTGTTCGCCTGCAACCTGAAGTGCGAGGGCTGCGGGAAGATCCAGCACCCGGCCGGCGTGCTCAAGCAGCGGATGCCGGTGGCCCAGGCCGTCGGCGCGGTGCTGGAGTCCGGTGCGCCGATGGTGTCCATCGCGGGCGGTGAACCGTTGATGCACCCGCAGATCGACGAGATCGTGCGCCAGCTCGTCGCCAAGCGCAAGTACGTCTTCCTGTGCACCAACGCCATGCTGCTGCGCAAGAAGATGGACAAGTTCACCCCCTCCCCGTACTTCGCGTTCGCGGTGCACATCGACGGGCTGCGCGAGCGGCACGACGAGTCCGTGGCCAAGGAGGGCGTGTTCGACGAGGCGGTGGCGGCGATCAAGGAGGCCAAGCAGCGCGGCTTCCGGGTCACCACCAACTCCACCTTCTTCAACACCGACACCCCGCAGACCATCGTCGAGGTACTGAACTTCCTCAACGACGACCTGGAGGTGGACGAGATGATGATCTCGCCCGCCTACGCCTACGAGAAGGCGCCCGACCAGGAGCACTTCCTCGGCGTCGAGCAGACCCGCGAGCTGTTCAAGAAGGCGTTCTCCGGCGGCAACCGCAGGCGCTGGCGGCTCAACCACTCCCCGCTCTTCCTGGACTTCCTGGAGGGCAAGGTCGACTTCCCCTGCACGGCATGGGCCATCCCGAACTACTCCCTGTTCGGCTGGCAGCGCCCCTGCTACCTGATGAGCGACGGCTACGTGCCCACGTACCGCGAGCTCGTCGAGGACACCGACTGGGACAAGTACGGCCGCGGCAAGGACCCGCGCTGCGCCAACTGCATGGCGCACTGCGGCTACGAGCCCACCGCCGTCCTCGCCACCATGGGCTCCCTGAAGGAGTCGCTGCGGGCCATGCGGGAGACCATGTCCGGAAACCGGGAGTGACGCCGTGACCGCCGTCTCCTTGGGCGTCCCCGAGGTACCGGCCCGCCCCGTCGCGACCCGCAGGGTGTCGCGGCAGATCCAGGTGGGGCCGGTGGCGGTCGGGGGCGGGGCTCCCGTCTCGGTGCAGTCGATGACGACGACGCGTACGTCGGACATCGGTGCGACGTTGCAGCAGATCGCGGAGCTGACGGCGTCGGGTTGTCAGATCGTGCGGGTGGCGTGTCCGACGCAGGACGACGCGGACGCGTTGTCGACGATCGCGCGGAAGTCGCAGATTCCGGTGATCGCGGACATCCACTTCCAGCCGAAGTACGTGTTCGCGGCGATCGAGGCGGGCTGCGCGGCGGTCCGGGTGAACCCGGGCAACATCAAGCAGTTCGACGACAAGGTCCGTGAGATCGCGAAGGCGGCGAAGGAGCACGGCACGCCGATCCGGATCGGGGTGAACGCGGGTTCGCTGGACCGGCGTCTGCTGCAGAAGTACGGCAAGGCGACCCCGGAGGCCCTGGTCGAGTCGGCCCTCTGGGAGGCGTCGCTCTTCGAGGAGCACGACTTCCGGGACATCAAGATCTCGGTGAAGCACAACGACCCGGTCGTGATGATCGAGGCGTACCGGCAGCTCGCGGCCCAGTGCGACTACCCGCTGCACCTGGGTGTGACGGAGGCGGGTCCGGCGTTCCAGGGCACGATCAAGTCGGCCGTGGCGTTCGGCGCCCTGCTGTCGGAGGGCATCGGCGACACCATCCGGGTCTCGCTGTCGGCTCCGCCGGTGGAGGAGGTCAAGGTCGGTCTGCAGATCCTGGAGTCGCTGAACCTGAAGCAGCGGGGTCTGGAGATCGTTTCCTGCCCGTCGTGCGGTCGCGCCCAGGTGGACGTCTACAAGCTGGCCGAGGAGGTCACCGCCGGTCTGACCGGTATGGAGGTCCCGCTGCGGGTCGCGGTCATGGGCTGTGTGGTGAACGGCCCCGGTGAGGCCCGTGAGGCGGACCTCGGTGTGGCGTCCGGCAACGGCAAGGGTCAGATCTTCGTGAAGGGCGAGGTCATCAAGACCGTCCCGGAGTCGAAGATCGTGGAGACCCTCATCGAAGAAGCCATGCGGCTGGCCGAGGAGACCGGCCAGGCGGACCAGGTGGGTTGAGGCAGAGCACGGCACGGACCGAGAGGGGGCCGGCGTGACGATTCTGGAGAGCATCCGGGGACCACGCGACCTGAAGGCGCTGTCACAGGAAGAACTGGACGAACTGTCCGGCGAGGTACGCGAGTTCCTCGTGGAGGCGGTGTCGAGGACCGGGGGGCACCTCGGCCCGAACCTGGGCGTGGTGGAACTGACCATCGCCCTGCACCGGGTCTTCGAGTCACCGGTCGACCGCATCGTGTGGGACACCGGACACCAGAGCTATGTGCACAAACTGCTGACGGGCCGTCAGGACTTCTCCAAGCTGCGCGGCAAGGGCGGCCTGTCCGGCTATCCCTCGCGCGAGGAGTCCGAGCACGACATCGTGGAGAACAGCCACGCCTCCACCTCCCTCGGCTGGGCCGACGGCCTCGCCAAGGCGCACCAGGTGCTGGGGGAGCGCGGGCACGTGGTCGCGGTCATCGGTGACGGCGCGCTGACCGGCGGCATGGCCTGGGAGGCGCTGAACAACATCGCCGCCGCCAAGGACCGCCCGCTGATCATCGTCGTCAACGACAACGAGCGGTCGTACGCGCCCACCATCGGCGGTCTCGCCAACCATCTCGCCACGCTGCGCACCACCGACGGCTACGAGCAGGTCCTCGCCTGGGGCAAGGAGACGCTCCAGCGCACCCCGGTCGTCGGCGGCCTGCTCTACGAGGCCGCGCACGGCGCCAAGAAGGGGTTCAAGGACGCCTTCGCCCCGCAGGGCATGTTCGAGGACCTGGGGCTGAAGTACGTGGGCCCCATCGACGGCCATGACATCGGCGCCGTCGAGTCCGCGCTGCGCCGGGCCAAGCGGTTCCACGGCCCGGTGCTGGTGCACTGCCTCACGGAGAAGGGCCGCGGTTACGCGCCCGCCCTCGCCCACGAGGAGGACCACTTCCACACCGTGGGCGTGATGGACCCGCTGACCTGCGCCCCGCTCAACCCCTCCGGCGGGCCCTCGTGGACCTCGGTGTTCGGCGAGGAGATCGTCCGGATCGGGGAGGAGCGCGAGGACGTCGTCGCCATCACGGCGGCCATGCTGCACCCCGTCGGCCTCGGCCCGTTCGCCGCGCGGTTCCCCGACCGGGTCTGGGACGTGGGGATCGCCGAGCAGCACGCGGCCGTCTCCGCGGCGGGCCTGGCCACCGGGGGAGTGCACCCGGTCGTCGCCGTCTACGCCACCTTCCTCAACCGCGCCTTCGACCAACTGCTGATGGACGTCGCCCTGCACCGCTGCGGGGTCACCTTCGTGCTGGACCGTGCCGGGGTCACCGGCGTCGACGGCGCCTCGCACAACGGCATGTGGGACATGTCGATCCTCCAGGTCGTCCCCGGTCTGAGGATCGCCGCCCCGCGCGACGCCGCCCAGCTCCGCGCCCAACTGCGCGAGGCGGTCGCCGTGGACGACGCCCCCACCCTGGTCCGCTTCCCCAAGGAGTCCGCCGGCCCCGAGATCCCGGCGCTGGGACACGTCGGCGGCATGGACGTCCTCCACAGGGACGACCGGCCCGACGTACTCCTCGTCGCCGTCGGTGTGATGGCGCCCGTCTGCCTCCAGGCCGCCTCGCTGCTCGCCGCGCGCGGGATCGGCTGCACGGTCGTCGACCCGCGCTGGGTCAAGCCCGTCGATCCCGCCCTGCCGGAACTCGCCGCAGAACACCGGCTGGTGGCCGTCGTCGAGGACAACAGCCGTGCGGGCGGCGTCGGTTCCGCCGTGGCGCTGGCCCTCGGGGACGCCGACGTGGACGTGCCCGTACGGCGGTTCGGCATCCCGGACCAGTTCCTCGCGCACGCCAAACGCGGCGAGGTGCTGGCCGACATCGGTCTCACGCCCGTGGAGATCGCCGGGCGGATCAGCGCGAGCCTCGCCGTCAAGGACGTCGGCGGCCGGCAGAACCAGGAGAGCTGAATGAGCACGGAGTTCGACCTCGAAGCCCTCCTCGCCGCGCGCGGAGCCGAGCGCTACGACCTGCACACGCGCCACCTCAACCCACAGCTCCCGCGCATGCTGCACACCATCGGCTTCGACAAGGTCTACGAACGGGCCGAGGGCGCCCACTTCTTCGACGCCGAGGGCAACGACCACCTCGACATGCTCGCCGGGTTCGGCGTGATGGGCCTCGGCCGCCACCACCCGGTCGTCCGCAAGGCGCTGCACGACGTGCTCGACCTCTCCCTCGCCGACCTCACCCGCTTCGACTGCCAGCCGCTGCCCGGCCTGCTCGCCGAGCGACTGCTCACCCACAGCCCGCACCTGGACCGGGTGTTCTTCGGCAACAGCGGCACCGAGGCCGTCGAGACCGCGCTGAAGTTCGCCCGCTTCGCCACCGGCCGCCCCCGCGTCCTCTACTGCGACCACGCCTTCCACGGCCTCACCACCGGGTCCCTCTCGGTCAACGGCGAGGACGGCTTCCGCGACGGCTTCGCCCCCCTGCTCCCCGACACCGCCGTCCCCCTCGGCGATCTCGCGGCGCTGGAAAGCGAGTTGAGGAAGGGCGATGTCGCGGCCCTCATCGTGGAGCCGATCCAGGGCAAGGGCGTGCACGAGGCGCCGCCCGGCTATCTCCGGGCCGCGCAGGAGCTGTTGCACAAGCACAAGGCGCTGCTCATCGCCGACGAGGTGCAGACCGGCCTCGGCCGCACCGGTGACTTCTACGCCTACCAGCACGAGGACGGCGTCGAGCCCGACCTGGTGTGCGTCGCCAAGGCGCTCTCCGGCGGCTATGTCCCCGTCAGCGCCACGCTCGGCAAGGACTGGATCTTCAAGAAGGTCTACTCGTCCATGGACCGCGTCCTGGTGCACTCAGCCAGCTTCGGTTCCAACGCCCAGGCCATGGCCGCGGGGCTCGCGGTGCTCGCGGTCATGGAGGACGAGCAGATCGTCGCCCGTGCCCGGACCATGGGCGAGCTGCTGAAGTCCCGGCTGGCCGCGCTCATCGGGAAGTACGAGCTGCTGGCCGACGTGCGCGGGCGGGGGCTGATGATCGGCATCGAGTTCGGGCGCCCCGACTCGCTGAAGCTGCGCGGCCGCTGGACCATGCTCCAGGCAGCCCGCAAGGGGCTGTTCGCGCAGATGGTCGTCGTCCCGCTGCTCCAGCGGCACCGGATTCTCACCCAGGTCTCCGGCGACCACCTGGAGGTGATCAAACTGATCCCGCCGCTCGTGATCGACGAGGCGGACGTGGACCGGTTCGTGGACGCCTTCACCGCCGTCATGGACGACGCGCACAGCGGGGGCGGGCTGATGTGGGACTTCGGCCGGACCCTGATCAAGCAGGCGGTCGCCGGACGCTGACTTTTGCCTCTGAGGCAAGAAAATTGCCCGAGGGGCAAAAGTCGGGCTGAATGGAGGCATGAACGCCTCAGAAGCGGCCTCACCGGCGGGCCAGGGCGACGACCTGCCCGCCGTGGCGCCGCAGTTGCGTGCCCTGCGCCGCCGGGCCGGTCTCACCCTGGAGGCCGCGGCCGGGTCCGCCGGGCTCTCCCCGGCCCACCTCTCCCGGCTGGAGACCGGCCACCGCCAGCCCTCGCTGCCGATGCTCCTGGCCCTCGCCCGCATCTACGGTACGACGGTTTCCGACCTGCTCGGTGAGACGGCCGCCGACCGGGACGCCATCGTCCGCGCCGCCGACATGGAGCCCACCCGCGCCGCCGGCTGGACCTACTTCCAGGCCGGCGCCCCCGGCCGCGGCATGCAGGCCCTGCGCGTCCGCGTGCCGTACCGCGCCGAGGGCGACATCGTGCGCGTCCACCCCGGCGAGGAATGGCTCTACGTCCTGAGGGGCCGCCTGCGGCTGCGCCTCGGCGACAGCGCGCATCTGCTCGCGCCCGGCGACAGCGCGCACTTCGACTCGCTCACCCCGCACCGCCTCAACGCCGACGACCACGACGGCGTCGAGCTGCTGTTCGTCCACACCCTGCTGCAGAGCCCCACGGCCACCCTGTGCCTGGGCCACCCCACCGGAGAGCCGTCATGAGTGACATGGAAGAGAAGCTGCCGCGCGCCCTGTGGGTCCGGCTGGTCGTCTACGTCGCCCTCGGCCATGTCCTGGCCGCCTTCCTCTACCTGCTGTTCTCGCTCGGCGCCAAGGGCTGAGGGCGGACGGGAGCGCCGGTCAGCCGACCAGGCGCTCGCGCAGCCGCTCCCGCGTACCGTCCGAGAGCTTCAGCCCCCGCTCCAGGTAGGCGTCCACGTCGCCCCAGGTGTCCTCGATGCTGTCGAAGGCCGCCGCGAGGTACTCCGCGCGGGCGTCGAAGAGCGGGCTGAGCAGCTCCATCACCTCGGGCGTGTACGCGCTGGCCTGGTCGCCGCTGCGGCGGACCTTGTAGCGGCGGTGCTTGGCGTTGGACTCGAGGTAGTCGGCGGTGATCGCGTCCCGCTCCACGCCCACCGCGAGCAGCGTCACCGCCACGGAGATGCCCGCGCGGTCCTTGCCGGCCGCGCAGTGCATCAGGGCGGGCACGCTGTCCTCGGCCAGCGCGTGCAGCACACGGGAGTGCTCGGCGGTGCGGTCGGTGACGATCCTCCGGTACGAGGCGATCATGCGGTCCGCGCCCTTGCCGTCCGCCAGGATGCCCCGTAGCTGGTCGAGGTCGCCGTCGCGCACCATCCGCCAGAACTCGGCGCCGTCCGCAGGGTCGCTGAGCGGGACGTTGACGTTCCGTACGCCGGGCAGTTCGACGTCGGGGCCTTCGAGCTGCTGGTCGGCCGCGTTGCGGAAGTCGAAGACCGTGTGCAGGCCGAGGGAGGAGAGGTAGGCCGCGTCGTCCTCGGTCGCGTGCGCCAGATGTCCGCTGCGGAACAGCACCCCGTACCGCACCCGGCGTCCGTCCACCGTCGGCAGGCCGCCCACGTCACGGAAGTTGCGGACTGCGGCCAGTTCGGGCTCGGTCGACGGGACCTGCTGCGTCACGGGTGCTCCTGGAAGGCTCCGCCCCGCCGCGCGGCTCGTCGACGGGCGCACAGCCGACGATACGACATCGGTTTTCCCGTCCGCGGCCGCCATGATCGCCCGTTCAACATGACGGCCGGGGGACCTATTCCTCGATTGGCAAATTCTTTAACGGTGGCTTATATCACCGTTCGTCAACCCCTGCCTACGGTCGCGTAGGTCACATCCGAAGGTGAATCATGGTCCGACGTGGCAGACGATTCGGAGAATGACAACAGGACAGTGATCGGGTCGTACGTGGCGGTGGG
Source organism: Streptomyces seoulensis (assembly GCF_022846655.1). Classification (NCBI taxonomy): domain Bacteria; kingdom Bacillati; phylum Actinomycetota; class Actinomycetes; order Kitasatosporales; family Streptomycetaceae; genus Streptomyces; species Streptomyces seoulensis. The sequence goes on along the minus strand of NZ_AP025667.1, from coordinate 4,164,305 downwards.
GGACAGCTTCACCGAAGGCGTCGGCGACCCCGGCCCCGACGGGGCGTTCGTCGGCTGGGCCGACCGGCTCGCGGTACTCCTCGCCGACCGGCGACCCGAAGGCGACTTCAGGTACACCAACCTCGCCGTGCGGGGGAAACTGCTCGACCAGATAGCGGCGGACCAGGTGTCCAGGGCGGCGCGGCTCGCCCCGGACCTCGTCTCCATCTGCGCGGGCGGCAACGACATCATCCGCCCCGGCACCGACCCGGACGAGACGGCCGAGCGCTTCGAGCGCGCCGTGGCCCAGCTCGCGGCGCGCGCCGGCACCGTGCTGGTGGCGACCGGCTTCGACACCCGCGGCGTTCCGCTCCTCAAGCACATGCGCGGCAAGATCGCCACGTACAACGGTCATGTACGGGCCATCGCGGACCGGTACAACTGCCCCGTGCTCGACCTGTGGTCCCTGAAGTCCGTCCAGGACCGCAGGGCCTGGGACGGCGACCGGCTGCACCTCTCGCCCGAGGGCCACACCCGTGTGGCGCTGCGCGCCGGACAGGTGCTCGGCCTGGAGATCCCGGCCGACCCCGAGCAGGCGTGGCCGGCGCTGCCGCCGCGCGGCACGCTGGAGATCCGGCGCGACGACGTGCACTGGGCCCGGCAGCACCTCGTGCCGTGGATCGGGCGCCGGCTGCGCGGGGAGTCCTCCGGCGACCATGTGGTGGCCAAGGGCGCGCTGTCGCCGAGCGACATCAGGATGCGCATCGCGTCGGTGGCGTGAGGCGCTCCGCCGCCCCTGCTCGCGGGGGCGGCGGCCCTTGTCGCGCTTTCGTCGCGTGTCCGTCGTCCGCACGCAACGGAGTCGACCCCTCGCGGTGGGGCTTATCCGGAACACTGTTCGGGAACAGTGAGGGCGGCGTGGACGTTGGGACGAGTGGCCGGGTCGCCCGGCCCACGGCGGCTCCGGGCCGCCGCGGCAGCAGCCGACGACGACGGAGCGCCTCGGCGACTCCACCTGGAGGTACCGTGACCGGTCTGCGTTCCCAGAGCTCCGGGCTCCGCGCGCTACAGCCCGAGGCCTTCGGCGCGGAACCGCGCGGTGAGCGCCTCGCGCGCATCCACCGCTCCCCGCATTTCAAGGACGGCGTCTTCCAGAACCCCGGCGGCACGGCCCGTACCCGGCCCTCCGGCTCCACGCTGGACCTCGCCAAGGCGTTCTTCGACAAGGACACGCGTCCCGTCCGCGCGCCCCACGGCACGATCCCGGTGCACCCCACCACGCTGGCCGACCTGGCGAAGCCGCCGGTGACGGGGCTCAGGGTGACATGGCTCGGACATTCCAGCGTGCTCGTGGAGATCGACGGGCACCGGGTGCTGTTCGACCCGGTCTGGGGCGAGCGCTGTTCGCCGTTCCCCTTCGCGGGGCCCAAGCGGCTGCACCCCGTCCCGCTGCCGCTGGCCGCGCTCGGCCCGGTCGACGTGGTGGTCATCTCCCACGACCACTACGACCATCTCGACCTGCCCACCATCAAGGCGCTGGCCGGGACCGACACCCTGTTCGCCGTCCCGCTGGGCGTGGGCGCGCACCTCGAACACTGGGGGGTGTCCCCGGACCGGCTGCGCGAGCTGGACTGGCACGAGTCCACCGAGGTCGGCGGCGTCACGCTCACCGCGACCCCGGCCCGCCACTTCTGCGGGCGGGGCCTGCGCAACACCCAGCACACCCTGTGGGCGTCCTGGGTCGTCGCGGGCGCGGAGCACAAGGTGTTCCACAGCGGGGACACGGGCTACTTCGACGGCTTCAAGGACATCGGCGCGGCCCACGGCCCGTTCGACGCGACCATGATCCAGATCGGTGCCTACAGTCCGTACTGGCCCGACATCCACATGACCCCCGAGGAGGGCGTCCGCGCCCACCTCGACCTCCAGTCCGGCACCCCGCACGGCGTCCTCCTCCCCATCCACTGGGGCACCTTCAACCTGGCGATGCACGCGTGGGCGGAGCCGGGGGAGTGGACGAAGGACGCGGCGGAAGCGGTGGGCCAGACCGTGGCCTCGCCCCGTCCGGGCGAGCCCTTCGAGCCGGCGGGGCGAGTGCCCTCCGACCCGTGGTGGCGGTCGGTGTCCGGTCCGATCACTCGCACCTGGGACCGCCCCGAACCGGTGACGGCAGCGGCGGAGAGCCGGAGCGACGACCTCAACTACAGCGGGTCGTAGCGCGCTACCCGCAGCTCTCCTCGAACTTCACCGCGCCGAGGGTGACCGGCTGCCCGTTCACCTTCGCCCCGGCCGCCGGCTCCTGCGAGCACACCTTCCAGTTGGACTCGACCAGGATGAACCGGTCCTGCCCGGAAGCGTCCTGGACGGTGAACGAGGTGCCGGAGTCCAGCGCGTCCCGCGCCGCCGCCACGCTCTTCCCGGTGAACGACGGCATCGTCCCGCCCGCAGCGGACGGGGCGGCCTCGTCGTGGGCGGGGCAGGTCTCCTCCAGCTTGACCGCGCCGAAGTCCAGCACCTTGTCGGTGGAGGCGTCGCTGTTCGCCTTCACGTTCTGGGAGCAGACCTTCCAGTCCCGGTCGAGGATCTGATGACGGGCCCGGCCGAGGGAGTCGTGGGACTTCAGCCCGTAGAACCCGGCGGCCTGCGCGGCGTCCTGCGCGGACTGAAGGCCCATACCGACGAAGTCGGGGACGGACTTCGTCTCCGCCTTCGACGTGGCGGGCTTGTCGTCGGCGACGGCGGGTGTGGGCGTCGCCGCCTTGGCGGTGGCGTAGGACGGCGTCTGCGCCGCGGTGTCGGCGCTGCCGCCGCCGTCGACGGCGCTGCCGATGGCGCCCACGACGATGAGACCGCCCGCGATTGCGCCGATGAGCTTCCAGTTGGCCATGGTTCCCCCCTGAGTCGTGCGATTTGTGGTGCAGGGAGGAGCGTAAGCGCAAAGTAAGTGATGTGTGGAATCGGTGAGGACGGTGTGACCGGACCGGGTGGACGGTGGGCCTGGCTGACCGTCAGGTCCGCGGCACCGCCGACTCGATCGCCTCCGGCATCGTGTGGGTGATCTCGTCGCCCAGGCGCTCGAACTCACCGCGTAGGAACGGGTCCGCCAGGCGGGCGAGGCCGTGGAACCGGATGTCGGCGTCGTAGGTGATCTCGGTGCCCTCCGGGGTGGGGCGGAGGGTGATGTCGTCCCTCGTGGTGGCGGTGTCGTTGGTGCCGACGAAGGTCAGGCGGTCCTCGCCGCGGTGGTCCAGGCGGTACTCCAGCTCGGTGCGGCGGCCCCGGAACTCGGAGACGTTGTGCCAGGTGGTGCCCTCGGTGGGCGCGCCCACGCCGTCCTTCCGGGCGCATTCCTGGGTACCGGGGTCCCAGTCCACGGCGTGCGTGAAGTCGGCCAGGTAGTCGATCACGGCGGGCAGGGGGCGGGGGACGGTGAAGGAACGTCGGACGTGGACCATGGTCGTTCTCCAGTGCTCGGCAGCGGGTCGCGGCTATGGCCGGGTACCCCCGGACGGCCCGGATCCGACCTCCGGCAGCATTTCGCCCGAGGTCAGCCGCGCCCGGACCCGTGTCCTGGCTTCCTTGGGGGCGCCGACCGCCAGGGTGTGCCCGCCGAGAGCGGCCGTCACGTCCCCGCTGAGGCTGAGCGAGGTGACGGCGCGGCTGCCCGCCGCCAGGACGTACCAGTGTCCGCGCGGCGACTTCCAGTGCGTCCGCGCCACCACGTGCTGTCCGAACCTGCTGCACGCGGCGGTCGACCGCACCCGCGTCACCACCTGCGCTTTCCCGCCCGGCCGGCGCAGGAGGACGGTGATGTTCCCCGGCCCCCGCCAGGTGTCGGCCCGCTCGCACGTCCACACGGCGTGGCCGCCGCCGTCCGGCAGGTCCTGCTCGGCGAAGTCCCAGGTGCTGACCGCCCGCACCCCCGAGCCGCCGGCCGAGTCGAGGTCGCAGCCGGTCTGCCCCCACGCCACAAGCGCGGCGGGCCCGGTCGCCTCGCGCGGCTGCCGGGCCGGCGGCGAGCCGTGGCCAGGCAGCGGCGTGTACGTCAGATGCGCGGGCGTGAGACCGCCGAGGTCGGCCAGCAAGAACGCGTGGTGCTCGGCGATCGCTGGGGAGGACCGCAACTGGAGTGCCGGACGACGTCCGCAACCGCCGCCCGTCCACCGGGGCACCGGCGCGGTGACCCCGTCCCGTGCCACCGACAGGGGCCGCGCCGGAGAGTCCGGCCTGGTCAGATCGCGTACCGAGGACTCCGCCACCCAGGGCGCCAGCAGATACCGCACCGCGCCACCCCGCTCGGCCAGCGCGAGAGCCGCGGCCGTCGTCACGTCGGCGTCGTCCGCGCGGGCCAGCACGAGCAGCTCACCGGTGCCCGTCTCGCCGTACCGCACCAGGCGTCGGCCGTCGTGGAAGACCACCACCGCGCGCCCCGATACGTCCCCCGCGTACAGCAACTGCGGTGCGCGGGGCGGGGGATCGGCCGGGGTGCCGGGCGCGCGGACGACACGCGTGCCGGACGGCGGGTCGGCCCAGACGGCCAGCGCCCGGTCCAGCAGCGCGCGGTCGCGGACCCGGTCCCCGCGCGCGGGCCAGGCGGTGAAGTCCACGCGCGAGGTGTCCGCCCACTCACCAGGGTCGACCCGGACCAGACCGGCGGAGCGGGGCGGCCGCGCGAGCGGGCGGGGAGTGTCCGGAGCCGAGTGCGTGACGGCCGCCAGCCCGCCCGCCGCCAGAGCCCCCGCAATCACCGCGACGGCGGCCAGACGCACCCGACGCCTGCGGCGCACCAGGTCGGTGGGGCGGGCGCGCAGCGTGCACGCGTCGAACTCGTCCGAGGTGAGCACCGCCGCCGCGGCCGCGCCCAGCGACGTGTCGAGCCGAGCCGCCTCCCGTACGGCCACCCTCGCCCGCTCGACCCCGGCCGCCTCCAGCACGCCGTGCGTGTGGTCGGCCGTGAGGCCCTCCACCCGCAGCAGGACGAAGGCCGCGCGGGCCGGGGCGGACAGCTCCGACAGGGCCTGGCCGAGCGCCATCTCCTCGGCCCCGCCCGAGCGCGGCGCCAGCCGCAGCCCGAGCACCACGGGCAGCCTGGGCACCAACAGCCGGGGCGGCCGCGCCCCCTCGGGCCACAGCCTCGGCCGTCGGCACTGGGCGAGAGCGCCGCGCACCACCGCCACCCGCAGGAGCCGGTCCGGGTCGGCGCCGTCCGCCCCCGACGAGCGGGGTGCCGGTACGGCGGGGGTCGCCTCGGGCAGGCTGCGCTGCACCAGCGAGTGCGCGGCGAGCACCCGGCGGTGCCGGCCGAGGGAGGCCGGGAGCACCAGGTAGGCCAGGCGGACCAGCTCGGCGTACCGCTCGGCGATTCTGCGCTCGGCGTGCAGCAGGGGCCGGCGCGAACCGTGCGGGGAACGACTGAGCGAGGACAGGACCATCGGGCGACTGCCTTCCACGACCGGGGACGTTCGGGGCTGGTGCTACGGCAAACGAGTGAACGCGACTCGGGTCACCGCCCGGCGTGGCGGCCTGTGCGGGCGGAACCTCTTCTCAACCCCTGGTCCACTTCGTGGACACCCCTTGGTGGTGTGCTCCCGCTGCGGTAGAAAAGGGCCCCATGAATCCCATGCCGCTGGTGCGACGCCTGGTCATCGACCTGTGCCGACGCCCGGCCGCGTGTTGTCGCTGACCGCCGCTGTCCGCGTGCTCTGACGGTCCGATCCGCCCGGTGAACCGACCCGGCGCGGTCTGAGGCGAGTTGCTCCTCCCAGGACCGGTCTTCCCGCTGTGCAGGCGGCACACCGCTGTCCCTTCTTCCCTGGTCATTTCCCCGGTTACGAGGCCCCCTTGGAGGCCGTCCCGTGTCCCTGTCCCTGCGCCCGGAGAAGGCCGGTCCGCTCCCGGCCGCCGCCGCGACCCGCCCGGCCCGCGTCCCAAGTGCCGTACGAGGCATCGCACTTCCGCTGGGCTCGCTCGTGCTGTTCCTTCTCCTGTGGCAACTGCTCGCGGTGAGCGGCACCTGGAGCCAGACGCTGGTCCCGCCCCCGGCCAAGGTGTGGCGGGCCTTCATCGACGTGTCCACCACGCACGACGGGGTCCGGGGCTACAACGGCACGTATCTCATCGAGCACTTGGGCATCAGCCTGCGCCGCATCGCCTTCGGTGCCGGGATCGGCATCGCCGCCGGAGTGGTGTTCGGCCTGCTCATGGGCACCGTCGGCTGGGTGCGCTCGCTGTTCGAGCCCTGGATCACCTTCCTGCGGACACTGCCCCCGCTGGCGTATTTCTCCTTGCTCATCATCTGGCTCGGCATCAACGAGGAACCCAAGATCACCCTGCTGGCGGTGGCCGCGTTCCCGCCGGTCGCCGTCTCCACCACCACCGCCGTGGCCGCCGTGCCCAAGGCACTCACCGAGGCCGCCCGCGCACTCGGCGCCTCGCGCTGGGACGTCGTACGGGACGTGGTCATCCCCTCCGCGCTGCCGGAGACGCTGACCGGTGTCCGGCTGGCCGTCGGCGTCGCCTACTCGTCCCTGGTGGCAGCCGAGTTGGTCAACGGCCTCCCCGGCATCGGCGGCATGGTCAAGGACGCCGCCAACTACAACAACACCCCCGTCGTGCTCGTCGGCATCATCGCCATCGGCGTCTCCGGCCTGATCATCGACGGCCTGCTGCTGCGTCTGGAACGCGCCGTCGTGCCCTGGCGCGGCCGCACCTGAGCACCTCACACGTCCCCGAACACCCCGTACAGAAACGGCACTTCGATGACCCTCGCCTCGCACCGCCCCTCCCGTCGCCAGATGCTCGCCGGTGCGCTCGCCGTCGCCGCGACCGCGGCGGTCACCGGCTGCTCCGACAGCTCCGCATCCTCCTCCGGTTCCGGGAAACGGCTGCGCATCGGCTACTTCGCCTTTCCCAGCGGCGACTTGCTGGTCAAGAACAGAAAGCTGCTGGAGAAGGCGCTGCCGGACCACACCATCACCTGGATCAAGTTCGACTCCGGCGCGAGCGTCAACCAGGCCTTCCTCGGCAAGTCCCTCGACATCGCCGCCCTGGGTTCCAGCCCGTTCGCGCGCGGGATATCCGGCCCGTCCCCGATCCCGTACAAGGTCGCCTGGATCCTCGACGTGGCGGGGGAGAACGAGGCGCTGGTGGCGCGCAAGAGCACCGGTGTGTCCGACGTGGCCGGGCTGAAGGGGCGCACGATCGCCACTCCGTTCGCCTCCACCTCGCACTACAGCCTGCTCGCCGCGCTGGACAAGGCCGGGCTGAAGACGTCCGACGTCAAGCTGATCGACCTCCAGCCGCAGGCGATCCTCGCCGCCTGGCAGCGGGGTGACATCGACGCCGCGTACGTGTGGCTGCCGACCCTGGACGAGCTGCGCAAGACCGGGCGGCAGCTCACCAGCAGCAAGCAGGTGGCCGGTTCGGGCAAGCCGACCCTGGACCTCGCCGTCGTCTCGGACGAGCTGATCGCCCGCGACCCGAAGGCGATCGACGCCTGGCGCAAGGCGGAGGCCGAGGCGCTGCGACTGCTCAAGTCCGACCCCGAGGGCTCGGTGAAGGCGGTCGCGGCCGAGCTGAGCATCAGCGTCGCCGACGCCCGGGCCCAGCTCGCGCAGGGCGTGTTCCTCACCCCGGAGCAGGTGACCTCCGCCGAGTGGCTGGGCACCGACGGCAAGCCCGGCAAGCTGCTGACCTACGTCGGCGACACCGGCCGCTTCCTGGCCGGCCAGAAGCAGATCGACGCGGCGCCCTCCGCCGCCTCCGTGGAGAAGGCGTTCTACCTCAAGGGGCTGCCCGATGTCCTCAAGTGAGCTGGCGGAAGCGAAGGTTGAGTCAAGGGGAGTCGAGGACGGGGCCGTCCGGCTCGACCACGTCACCCATCGGTACGGTGCCGTGACCGCCGTCGGCCCGGTCGATCTGACCGTGCCCACCGGGGAGTTCCTCGTCCTGGTCGGCGCCTCCGGCTGCGGCAAGAGCACCCTGCTGCGGCTGATCGCCGGGTTCGAGCGGCCCACCGAGGGCACCGTGACGGTCTCCGGCACCGCTCCCCGCCCCGGCGACACGGCGGGCGTGGTGTTCCAGACGCCGAGGCTGTTCCCCTGGCGCACCGTGCGCGGCAACCTCGACCTGGCCCTCAGGTACGCGGGTGTCGACCGAGCCCGATGGCCGGAGCGGCGAGCCGAGTTGCTGGCACGGGTCGGACTGGAGGGCACCGAGGCACGCCGGGTCTGGGAGATCTCCGGCGGGCAGCAGCAGCGCGTCGCCATCGCCCGCGCGCTCGCCGCCGAGAACCCCCTGCTGCTGCTCGACGAGCCGTTCGCGGCCCTGGACGCGCTCACCCGTGAGCGGCTCCAGGAGGACGTGCGCCGGATGGCCGCCCAGGCCGGGCGCACCACGGTGTTCGTCACGCACTCGGCCGAGGAGGCCGTGTTCCTCGGCTCCCGCATCGTGGTGCTGACGAAGAGTCCGGGGACCGTTGCCCTGGACCTGCCGATCACCCTGCCGCGCGGCGAGGTGGACGCCGAAGAGCTGCGCGGGTCACCGGAGTTCGGTGAGCTGCGCGCCGAGGTCGCGCACGCCGTCAAGAGCGCCGCCGCGGCCTGAGCGCCGTACCCGAGAAAGAACCCAGGTCCCGGACGGGGCCGTACCGGAAAGGACATCCGTATGAGCATCCTCAGCGACCGGCCCGTGGCGAAGCGGCTGCCGCTCACCGAACTCGGCCCGAACATCGGCGCGGAGATCGACGGCATCGAGCTGGCCCTCCTGGACGACGACGGCGTGCTCGCGCTCCGCGAGGCCCTCGTGCGCCACAAGGTCCTCTTCGTGCGAGGGCAGCACCGGCTCGACGACGCCGGGCAGATCGAGCTGGGCCGGCGCCTCGGCGAGGTCACGGTCGGGCACCCGGTGCACGACTCCGGTGACGTGGCGCCCGAGGTGTACTCGCTGGACAGCCAGGACAACGGCTTCGCCGACGTGTGGCACACCGACGTCACCTTCGTGCCGCGTCCGCCCGCGATCTCGGTGCTGCGCGCGGTGGTGCTGCCGCCCAACGGCGGCGACACCAACTGGGCCGACAGCCAGGCCGCGTACGAGTCGCTGTCGCCGGGGCTGCGGGCGCACATCGACACCCTCACCGCCGTGCACGACGGCAGCCGCGAGTTCGGGTACTACCTCGCGCAGCGCCGGCAGGGGAAGGGCAACCTGTGGGAGGGCGAGGTGTTCACCCAGCTCACTCCGGTGGAGCATCCGGTGGTCCGGGTGCACCCGGAGAGCGGGCGCAAGGGGCTGTTCGTGAACCCCGGCTTCACGTCGCACATCGTCGGCGTCTCCGAGCACGAGAGCCGGGGCCTGCTGGACATTCTCTACGCACACCTCACCAAGCCGGAGCATGTGGTGCGGCACCGCTGGCAGCCGGGTGACGTGGCCCTGTGGGACAACCGCAGCACCTCCCACTACGCCAACCGCGACTACGGCGACCAGCACCGGGTGATGCACCGGATCACGCTGCGCGGCGACATCCCGGTGGGGCCGCAGGCGTAAGCGCATACGGAGGGGCTGCCCGGTCATGGTCCGGGCAGCCCCCTCGTACATCAGCCCCCGACCCGCGCGCGGTCGACCGGACCCGGTACATGTGGCTCCCCCACATGTGGCTCCCGCGCATGTGGATCTCGCACATGTGGATCCCCCACATGTGGCTCCGGTTCGGCGTCCAGTGCCCGCAGCACCGCCCTGGCCACCGCGTCGTTCTGCCGGAAGGCGGGCGCGTCGGTGCGGGGGCGGGCGAAGGCGGCGATGGCCCGGCTGTCGGTGGGGGCGCCCAGGGCGATCCGGCGGGGGTGGGGCCGGCCCAGGCCGGGGTCGAGGAGGTGGCCGTCGGCGGGGGAGACGGTGATCCGCCCGGACCGGTGCCGGTGCGTACCGTCGGCCACCACCTCCTCCGCGAGCGCTCCCGTGCGGTGCAGGTGCCGCAGCAGCGGGTCCTCGGTGCGGTCTAGGTTCGGGCCCGGCAGATACGCCTCGATCAGCGCGGTCGCGTGCACGGTGTGACCCGGCACCGTGGGACTCGTCGCGGTGAAGGTGCCCGTGGCCTCGTCCGTGCCGACCCGGACGTCCGCGCCGAGGAAGCGCACCACACCGGCGCGGGACAGCGCGTCCAGCTCGCGCAGCCGGAAGCCGGGCGGGCCGGAGGCCAGGAAGCTGAAGAAACCGTGCCACCAGCCGTCCAGGCCGTCCGCCAGGGAGCGGGCCGTCAGCCGCCCGGAGGCGACCAGGCCGGGCAGTTGGCCGTATATGGAGAGCAGGGCGAGGAACGCGCCGAGGTCGGCGCTGTGCTCCGGGTCCTCGCGGCGGGCCACGTCCTTTCGGGCGTAGGCGCGCAGGTGCTCCTGGAAGGCTTCCGGGGTGTCGAAGACAAGGCCGTCCAGCGGCCTGTCCAGCGCCTCGAAGTCGAGCCGGTCGGCGGGGTCGGGCACGGCGGTGGCGACCAGACCGGCCAACCGGGCGGAGTACCAGCCGAACCGGTCGTAGGCGGCCAGGAACTCCGGCCAGGGCATGGCGGTGCGCTCGGGGTGGGCGTGGAACAGCTCGTGGTAGTGCCCGAACCCGATCTCCTTGGCCATCAGCGGCCACACGTCGCGCCGCAGGTCGAGCGGCCCGCCCCCGGCGGCCAGCGCGTCGATCGCCTCCGGGCCGAAGTGGCGGGGGAGCGGGGGCCGGGGTCCCTGGAGCCGGTACCCGGTCTTGGCGTGGTACGGCACCCCGCGCCGCGAGCCGACGTGCAGGACCGGTTCGCGGCCGGAGGGGAGGTAGGTCAGCGTGCCGTCCGGCTCGGTACGGTAGGCGCCGCCGCGGCCCTCGGTGAGCAGCACCATCAGGTCGATGAAGGCCAGCCCGAAGCCCCGTAGGACCACCTGCTCGCCGGGGCGCACCCCCGACAGGTCGGCGTCGGCGGAGAAGGCGGGCGGCAGATGGAAGCGGCCGTGCCGCCGGGCGAAGTCGGAGTGGACCCGGTGCGCCGGGACGGGGGTCGAACCCAGGTGGCCCTGGGTCAGCACCACCAGGTCGGCCCGCAGCGGCTCGCTCCGGCCGGCCAGGCGGACCTCCTGGGCGCCGTCGGCCGGGCCGGTGACCGCGGTCGCGGTGGTGCGGTGCCACTCGACGGTGACCGAGGGCGGCAGATCGGCCAGCGCCCTGCGGAACACCCAGTCCAGATAGGCGCTCTGCGCCCGCCGGGTGGGGAAGCCGGCCGCGTCCAGGCTCCGCAGCTCGGCGAGCACCTCCGGGTCGGCCGGTTCGGCGTACGGGGTGAAACGCGGGGCGTCCGGCCCGGTGAACTGGGCGGCCCACTCGGCGAGTGAGGGGCCGGGACGCACCGGACCGTCCAGGGTGGAGGTCTCGTCGGTGAACATGGTGACGTCCTCGGCCATGGAGTTCATCCGCAGCAGCGGCGACTGCTCGTGCCGCCAGACCCGGCCCGGACCGGGCGGATGCGGGTCCACCAGATGGACGCGCAACTCATGAGCACCGGACCAGAGTTCGGGCGCGCTTGCGCCGATGCGCTCCAGCAGTCCGGTGGCGCGCGGCCCCGCGCCGACGATCACCAGGATGCGCGTGCTCACCGGTCACCGCCGAGGGAGGCGCGACGGGTCCGGGCGCGCAGCACGGTGAGCCAGGGGCCGAGCCGGGCGAGCGGGGTGGGCGGCAGGGAGCGTGCGGCGCCCCGGCCGTAGTACCGCTCCACGTGGTACTGCCCCACGCTGAGCACCGAGGTCACGGCGATGTACCAGACCGTGGCGACCAGCAGCAGCGGGATGACCTGGTAGGTCCGGTTGTAGATCAACTGGACGGAGAACAGCAGGTCGTGCACGGCGAGCACGCTGACGATGCTGGTGCCCTTCAGGGTGCCGATCAGCATGTTGCCTGCCGTGGGCACGATGGACCGCATCGCCTGCGGGACGACGATCCTGCGCAGGGTGCGCCATCTGCCGAGGCCCAGCGCCTGTGCCGCCTCGGTCTGCCCGGCGTCCACCGACAGGATGCCGCCCCGGACCACCTCGGCCGCGTACGCCGTCTCGTGCAGGGTCAGGCCGATCAGCGCGGTCAGGGTCGGCCCGAGCAGGTTCACGGTCCTGACGCTGACGAACTCGGGGCCGAACGGGATGCCTATGCCGAGCGTCGGGTACAGCGCGCCGATGTTGAACCAGAACAGCAACTGCACCAGCAGCGGTGTCGACCGGAAGATCCACACATAGCCCCAGCTCAGGGTGCGCAGCACCGGGTTGGCGGAGAGGCGGAGCACCGCGATCCCGGTGCCGAGCAGGAACGCCAGCACCATCACGGCGGCCGTCAGCCACAGGGTCAGCAGCAGTCCGTCGAGCACGGCGGCGGTGGTGAAGTACTGCCCCACCACCTGCCACTGGAAGGCGTCGTTGCGGACCACGGAGTTGAGCACCATGGCCAGGACCAGCAGGGCGAAGGCGGCCGCGATCCAGCGGCCGAGGTGCCGGCGCGGCACGATCCGGGGCAGCTCGGTGTCGTCGGACGGCGGCGCGGCCGTCGGAGGCTTCAGAAGAGGGGTGGAGGTTGTGTCGGAAGGCGTGGCCATCGGTAGACGCTCCGGGAGGGAGGTGCGGACGTGGGCGACCGTCCGGTGGCACGCGTACTCGCGTACGGTGCGGCCGGTGGCCTGCGTCGTCACGTGCCGCGTCCCTCAACGCGACCGGAGGGGCACGCCGTGAGGCGGGTCCGTCCGCTGCCGATCGTACGTGCGCACCGCACGCGTCTGTCAACCACGCCCGGAGCGAGGTCGGTTGTGGTCCGGCATGCGGTCATGGGTTGACGAAAAGCGAGATGCGCTGCTCAATTGACCGCATGGATGCCCAGCAGCGCTTGGTCACGCGCGATCACATCGACTTCGGTCGAGTGTGGTCGTCCTCGTGTTGCGCCTGACTCGGCAGCGGGCCGTCTGACCGGCCCTTTCCCTCCGCCGGCGAACCCCGGCGCGGGCCGATGCCCACCCCCTCGCGCGCTGCCGCCGCACCTTTCTTCCCGACGCCCGACGTCGTCACGCCCGCTTTTCTGATGCTGCGTCATATCTAGCCGCATGTACGGCAGTTCAGTGCCACACGCCTGCGCTCTTTCGCCGGAAAGGCTCACTCATGCCTGTGGAGTTCCTCGGCATAGCCGCGACCAACGACGGCTCCGAAACCACCCCGCGCTCCGGCGCGGCCTTCGACAAGGACTACACCCTCCGCCTCGCCCGGGCCCACGAGGACCACGGCTGGGACCGGGTGCTGTTCGCCTACGGTTCCGGCTCCCCGGACCCGGCGCCCGCCGCCGCGTACATCGCTGCCCGCACCGACCGGCTCCAACTGCTGCTCGCCCACCGGCCGAACGTCTCGTACCCCACCTTCGCCGCCAAGACCTTCGCCACCCTCGACCAGATCAGCGAGGGCCGGCTCACCGTCCACTTCATCACCGGCGGCAACGACCACGAACAGGGCCGCGAGGGCGACACCCTCACCAAGGACGAGCGCTACGCACGTACCCGTGAGTACATCGGACTCGTCAAGAAGATCTGGACCACCCACGAGGCGTTCGACCACGAGGGCGAGCACTACCGGTTCCACGACTTCGTCAGCGACGTCTTCCCCGTCCAACAGCCGCGCCCCGGAGTCTCGTTCGGCGGCTCCTCGCCCGCCGCGTACGCCGCCGGCGGCGCCGAGGCCGACATCTACTGCCTGTGGGGCGAGCCGTTGGCCGAGACCGCCGCGCAGATCGAGAAGGTCAAGGCCGCCGCCCGCGAGGCAGGCCGTACCGACGTACCCCGCATCCAGGTCGCCTTCCGTCCGATCATCGCCCCCACCGAGGAACTGGCCTGGGAGAAGGCGCACCGCACGGTCGGCGCGATCAAGCAGCGCCGTGAGGCGGGCCTCGTCCGGCATCGCCGCGGCGGCGCCCCCGAGAACACCGGTTCGCAGCGCCTGATCGCCATCGCGGAGGCGGGCGAGCGCTACGACCGCGCCCTGTGGACCCCGACCGCCGCCGCGACCGGCGGCGCGGGCAACTCCAACGCCCTCGTCGGCACCCCGGAGACGGTCGCGGCGGCCCTGCTCGACTACTACGACCTCGGCGTCGACATCCTCTCCGCCCGCGGTTACGACCTGCTGGGCGACGCCATCGACTTCGGCCGCCATGTGATCCCGATCGTCCGCGAGGAGGTCGCCAAGCGCGACGCCGCCCGCGCGGCCGGCGGCACCGGACCGCTCACGGCGGTGGGCGAGTGAGCCTGCCCGCCCTCTCCGCGCGGTCGGTCGTCCAGGTGACCGTCTCCGACCCACGCGTACGCCCCCTGCTGCGTGAACTCGGCGACGAGTACTCCGCCCGCTACGGCAAGGACGCGCACGCCGAACTCGCCCGCTACCCCGACGAGGAGTTCACCGCGCCGCACGGCGGCCTCCTCCTGCTGATCCTGGAGGGCGGCGAACCCGTCGCGGGCGGGGCCTTCCGCCGGTACGACGCGGACACCGCCGAGCTGAAGCGGATCTGGACCCACTCCGGCCACCGTCGCCGGGGCCTCGCCCGCGAGGTCGTCGCCGAGCTGGAACGCGAGGCCCGCGCCCGCGGTTACGAGCGGATCTACCTCACCACCGGACCCCGCCAGCCCGAGGCCCGCGCCCTGTATCTGAACTCCGGCTACCGCCCGCTCTTCGACACCGAGGCCGACCCGGAGTCCATCGGTCCACTGCCCTTCGAGAAGCACCTCGAAAGGCATCCCGAGAACAGACACCCCGAGAACAGACGCCCCGAGAACAGACACCCCGAGAGCGACCTCGGGACAGACATCCGCACCGGAAAGGCCACCGCCCAGTGAAGCTCCCCGGCATCCCCGGCCGCACGCGCCCGCTCGCGGCCGCCGCCGCGCTCCTGCCCCTGCTGGCCCTGACCGGGTGCGGCTCCGGCGACCCCGCCGAGGCGACCGCAGCGGGCGGCTCGCCCGCGCCGACCGCCGACCCCGTCGCGGCCGTCCGCAAGGTCGACTCCGCCGCGGCCCTGCTGCCCTCGGACGTCCGCGCCAAGGGGGCTCTGCGCATCGGCAGTTCGGTCGGCGCGCCGCCTTCCGCGTACTATCCGGACGGCTCCCGCGCGCCCCAGGGCCAGGACATCGACATCGCCGCGGCGGTGGCCAAGGTGCTCGGCATCAAGCTGCAGCGGCAGGACGCCTCCTTCGAGACCATCCTCCCCGCCCTCGGCAGCGGCAAGTACGACGTGGGTACCGGCAACTTCGGCGTCACCACCGAGCGCCTGAAGACCATCGACTTCGTCACCTACATCGACGACGGCCAGGGCTTCGCGGTGAAGCAGGGCGACACCTCGTTCGGCAAGAAGATCACCGAGCTGACCCAGCTCTGCGGCCGCACCGTCGGCATCAATGCCGGCACCACCTTCGAGGCCACCCTCGCCGCGCAGAAGGGGGTGTGCGCCAAGGCCGGCAAGAAGCCGTACGAGGTGAAGGTGTACTCGGAGAACGGGGCGACCGTCACCGCGCTCCAGCAGGGCCGTATCGACGTGATCATGTCGACCATCAACGGCCTGCGCTACCAGGCCGCCCAGCCCGCCGCCCACACCGCCTTCCTCGGCGAGTACCACCGCCTCGACGTCGGCTTCGCCTTCAAGAAGGGCTCGAAGCTGACCAAGGCGTTCCAGGCGGCCGTCAACGAGCTGATCAGCAACGGTACTTACGACCGCATCCTCAAGAAGTGGGGCACCACCGGCTCCGCCATCGAGAACTCGCGGATCAGCCCGCCCGAGCACGCCTGAGAAGCGACGGAACCCACCATGACCACCGCCGCCCCCGAAACCGCCCCGGCCGCGCCCCACGCCCCGCCCGCCGCCGACGACCCCGCCGCCTACAAGGTCGTCCCCGCCCGGCACCCCGCCCGCTGGGCCGGCGCCGCCGCCGTGCTCGTCCTGGTCGCCCAGTTCACGCACGGCCTCGCCACCAACCCGGTCTGGGAATGGCGGGTCTTCAGCGACTACGTCCTGTCCGAGACGATCGTCCAGGCCGTCTGGGTCACCCTCCAACTCACCGCCTACGCAACGGTTCTGGGCTTCCTCCTCGGCACCGTGCTCGCCTTCATGCGGCTCTCGCACAGCCCGGTGCTCCAGACCGTCGCCTGGACCTACATCTGGGTGTTCCGTTCCATCCCGATGATCGTGCAGTTGGTGTTCTGGTTCAATCTGAGCGCCCTGTACGAACGCCTCGGCGTCGGCGTCCCGTTCGGGCCCGTGTTCTGGTCCGTCGACAGCGACAGCCTGATCGGCACCATCGGCGCCGCCGTCATCGGCCTCACCCTCCACCAGGCCGCCTACGCCGCCGAGATCGTCCGGGGCGGCGTCCTCTCCGTCGACGCCGGTCAGCGCGAGGCCGCCGCCGCGCTGGGCATCCCCCGGCTGCGGCAGATCCGCCGGATCGTGCTGCCCCAGGCCATGCGCGCCATCCTGCCCACCGCCGGCAACGAGATCATCGGCCTGCTCAAGGGCACCTCGGTGGTCTACGTGATGGCCATCGGCGAGCTGTTCTACCAGGTCCAGGTCGTCTACGGCCGCAACGGCCGGGTGATCCCGCTGCTGCTCGTCGCCACCGCCTGGTACGTCCTGCTGACCTCGCTGCTGTCGGTCGCCCAGTACTACGTGGAGCGCCGCTACGCCCGCGGCGCCGACCGCACCCCGCCGCCCACACCGCTCCAGCGGGCCCGCCGCTTCCTGCGCGACCTGCGCGCGGCCGCCGCCCGGCGCGAGGCACCCGTCACCGCACTTCACCTCGGGGGAGAGAGCCGATGAACGACGTCATGGTGGACGTACGGAGCGTCCACAAGAGCTTCGGCCCCCTGGAAGTGCTGCGCGGCGTCGATCTGACCGTGCGGGCGGGCGAGGTCACCGTGATCCTCGGCCCCTCCGGCTCCGGCAAGTCCACCCTGCTGCGGACCATCAACCATCTGGAGAAGGTCGACAGCGGCTGGATCAGCATCGACGCCGAACTCATCGGCTACCGCCGCGCCGGGAACAAGCTGCACGAGCTGAAGGAACGGGACGTCCTCAGGCAGCGCACCCACATCGGGTTCGTGTTCCAGAACTTCAACCTCTTCCCGCACCTCACCGTGCTGGACAACCTCCTCGAAGCCCCCGTCTCCGCGCTGCGCCGCCCCCGTAAGGAGGCCGAGGCGACCGCGCGCCGCCTGCTGGACCGGGTCGGCCTCGCCGACAAGGCCGACGCCTACCCCCGCCAGCTCTCCGGCGGGCAGCAGCAGCGCGTCGCCATCGCCCGCGCGCTCGCCCTGGAGCCGAAAGTGCTCCTCTTCGACGAACCCACCTCCGCGCTCGACCCCGAGCTGGTCGGTGAGGTCCTCGACGTCATCAAGGACCTGGCCCGCACCGGCACCACCATGATCGTCGTCACCCACGAGATCGGCTTCGCCCGCGAGGTGGCCGACACCGTGGTCTTCATGGACGACGGCACCGTGGTCGAACAGGGGCCGCCGTCCGCCGTGTTGGACGACCCGCAGCGCGAACGCACCCGCGCCTTCCTCGCCAAGGTCCTCTGACCTCCCCAACTCGTCTTTCGCATAGGAGATCTCCGCGTGTCCACCACCGCCCGCCGTATCGCCGTCCCCGCACTCGGCCTCGCCTCCGCCCTCGTCCTGGCCGCCTGCGTCAACCCCACCGACGGCGGCACGGCCGAGGTCGCGGTCGGCAAGGGCACCACCACGAAGATCAACCTCAGCCCCGATCAGCACCGGATCACCACGGCCCGGGTCGCCTCGATCGCCGCCGAGGTCCCGGAGAAGATCCGGAAGAGAGGCACCCTGGAGATCGTCGACTCCTCCAACTCGGCCGCGCCACTTGGCTTTCACGCCACGGACAACAAGACCGTCATCGGCGTCGAACCCGACCTCGCGTACCTCGTCGCCAGAGTCCTCGGGCTCAAGCCCCACCTCAACACCGTCTCCTGGGAGAACATCTTCGTCGGCCTCGACAGCGCCAAGTACGACGTGGGCTTCAGCAACATCACGGTCACCGAGGAACGCAAGGAGAAGTACGACTTCGCCACCTACCGCGAGGACAACCTCGGCTTCGCGACCAAGAAGGGCAGCGGACTGAAGGTCACCGGACCCGCCGACCTCGCCGGGCGGAACGTCGCCGTCTCCAGCGGCACCAACCAGGAGAAGCTCCTCGTCGAGTGGAGCAAGGAGAACGAGAAGGCGGGCCGCGAGCCCATCCACATCAAGTACTACCAGGACGAGAGCGACACCTACCTCGCCATCCGCTCCGGCCGCATCGACGTCTACGTCGGCCCCAACCCGACCGCCGCCTACCACGCGGCGACCACCGGCCAGACCGAGGTCGTCGGCACCTACTCCGGCGCCGGCGCCACCCTCCAGGGTCTCATCGCGGCCACCACCAAGAAGGGCAGCGGCCTCGCCAAGCCCCTCGCGGACGCCCTCGACCACGTGATCGAGAACGGCACTTACGCGAAGGTGCTGAAGCGCTGGGGGCTGTCCGACGAGGCCGTGACCAAGTCCGAGATCAACCCGCCCGGTCTGCCCAAGGCCGGGAAGTAGGCGAGGAGGGCAGCATGACCCGCGAACTCCATCTCTCCGTCGCCCTCGGCAGCGCCGGGCCCCGGCCCGCCGCCCACTGGACCGGCCTGGTCCAGCTCGCCGAACTCGGCGCCCTCGACTTCGTCACCCTGGACGACTCCCTGGACCCGGCCGACGGCGACGGCCGCCTCGACGCCGTCGCAGTCCTGGCCCACGCCGCCGCCCGCACCAGCCGGATCGGCCTGATCCCCACGGTCACCACCACCCACACCGAGCCCTTCCACACCTCCACCGCCCTCGCCACCCTGGACTTCGTGAGCGAGGGGCGGGCGGGCTGGCTGGTCGACGTGTCCATCACCGAGGAAGCGGCCCGCGCCACCGGCCGCCGGGACCCCGCGCCCGCGCCCGAGCTGTGGGCGGAGGCGTCCGACGCCGCCGAGGTCGCCGCCCGGCTCTGGGACAGCTGGGAGGACGACGCGGAGATACGGGACGCCGCGACGGGCCGCTTCATCGACCGCGACCGGCTGCACTACGCCGACTTCGAGGGACCGCGCTTCTCGGTACGGGGCCCGTCCATCGTGCCCCGGCCGCCGCAGGGGCGCCCGCCTGTCGCTGTCGTACTCGATGCTCAAGAGATCGACATCCGCTGGGAGTTGGCCGCCCGGCACGCGGAGATCGTCCTGCTGGACGCGGACAGTCCCGCCGCCGCCCGTGAGGCCCGCACCGAGCTACGCCGCCGTGCCGGACGCGACGACCTGCGGGTGCTGGTGCGCGTCGGCCTCGCCCCGCACGCCGGTCCGCCGCTCACCGGAGGTCTCGACGCCCTGCCGGACCTGCTCGCCGAATGGCACGCCGAGGCCGGCACCGACGGCTTCCACCTCGTCACCACCACCCCCACGGAGGAACTGCCCGCCGTGATCCACGACGTCGTACCCGCGCTGCGCGCCGGCGGCCTGTTCCGCGCCACCCACACCGGCCGCACCCTGCGTGATCACCTCGGCCTCGCCCGTCCCGACAGCCGCTACGCCGTACGGACGGAGGCCGCGCTGTGAGTGCCTCAACTCCCGCCGGGCGCAAGCAGATCCACCTCGCCGCGCACTTCCCCGGCGTCAACAGCACCACCGTGTGGCGGGACCCCGACTCCCGCAGTCAGATCGACTTCTCCTCCTTCCAGCACCTGGCCCGCACCGCCGAACGCGGCCGGTTCGACTTCTTCTTCCTCGCCGAGGGACTGAGGCTGCGCGAACGCAAGGGCCGTATCCACGACTTGGACGTGGTCGGCCGCCCCGAGTCGCTGACGGTGCTGAACGCGCTCGCCGCCGTCACCGAACACCTCGGACTGGCCGCCACCGTCAACGCCACCTTCAACGAGCCCTTCGAACTCGCCCGCAGATTCGCCTCGTTGGACCATCTCTCGGGAGGCCGCGCGGCCTGGAACATCGTCACCTCCTCAGACGCGTTCACCGGCGAGAACTTCCGGCGCGGCGGCTACCTCGACCGCGCCGACCGCTACACGCGTGCCGCCGAGTTCGTGGAGGTGGCCCGCGCCCTGTGGGACTCCTGGCCCAGCGGCGGCACCCCGCGCACCGTGCGGCACAGCGGGCCGCACTTCGACATCACCGCCCGCGCCACGCTGCCCCACTCGCCCCAGGTGCACCCCGTCCTCATCCAGGCCGGGGACTCCGACGAGGGCCGGGAGTTCGCCGCCCGCACCGCCGACATCGTCTTCAGCCGCCACGGCACCCTGGAGGCGGGCCGCGCCTTCCACGCCGACGTCAAGGGCCGCCTGGCCCGGTACGGGCGCACCCCGGACCAGTTGAAGATCATGCCCGCCGCCACCGTCGTCCTCGGCGACAGCGAGGCCGACGCGCAGGAACGCGCGGCGCACATCAGGAGGCAGCAGGTCAGTCCGCAGACCGCCATCGCCACGCTGGAGAACGTCTGGGGCCGCGACCTCACCGGCTACGACCCCGACGGACCGCTCCCGGACGTCGAACCGGTGCCGGACGGCGAACTGGCCCAGGGCTGGGCGCACATGTCCGACCGGTTCGGCATCGCCGCCCGCTGGCGGGCCCTCGCCGAGGAGAAACACCTCTCCATCCGCGAACTGGCCATCGAACTCACCGCCCGCCAGTCCTTTATCGGCACCCCCGGCTCGGTCGCCGCCGCCATGGACGAACACGTCCGGACCGACGCGGCCGACGGCTTCATCCTCGTACCCCACCTCACACCCGGCGGTCTGGACGAGTTCGTCGACCAGGTCGTCCCGCTGCTCCAGGAACGCGGCGTTCTGCGCACCGAATACCAGGGGGCCACCCTGCGCGACCACCTCGGCCTCGGCCGTCCCGAGCCGCGTCCGGAGGAGTCCGCATGAGATTCCAGGTGCTCACCATCGGCGGCCACGCCCCGCACCCCCTGACCGGCGAACAGGTGCCGGCCGACGACCGGTTGACCGAGATCGTGGAGACCGGGGTCGCCGCCGAGGAGCTGGGCTTCGACGCGTACGCGATCGGGGAGCGGCACGCCGGACCCTTCCTGTCCTCCAGTCCCACCGTGCTGCTCGGCGCGCTGGCCGCCCGCACCTCCCGCATTCGCCTGCTCACCGGCGTCACGGTCCTCGCGGTCCTCGACCCGGTGCGGGTCGCCGAGGACTACGCCACCCTGCACCAGCTCTCCCACGGCCGCCTCGAACTCGTCATCGGCAAGGGCGCCGAGGCCGGCCACTTCGACCTCTTCGGCCTGGACGAGGGCCTCCAGTGGGACTACCAGGCCGAGAAGTACGAGCTGCTGCGCAGGCTCTGGCGCGAGGAGGACGTCACCTGGCAGGGAAAGTTCCGCCCGCCCCTGACCGGCGCCACCACCCTGCCCCGCCCCTACGGAGGCCGCCCGCCCCGCGTCTGGCACGGCTCCGCCACCAGCCTCAACTCCCCGGAACTGGCCGCCCGGCACGGCGACCCGCTGTTCAGCGCCAACGCCATCCAGCCGCGCGAGGCGTACACCCGGCTCATCGACCACTACCGGGAACGCTTCGCCGCCCACGGCCACGACCCGGCCGGCGCCTACGTCGGCGCGGGCTCCGGCGGCCTGTTCATCGCCCGCACCACCCAGCAGGCCGTGGCCGAGTTCAAGGAGTTCTACGAGGCCCGCGTCCGCCAGTCGTACAAGCCGCACCTGGCCGGCAAGCCGGGCTACAACACGCCGTTCCGCACCATCGAGGAGGCCATCGCGGACGGCCCTCACCTCATCGGCAGCCCGCAGCAGGTCATCGACAAGATCCTCGGCTTCCACGCGGCCTACCGCCACGACCTGCAGTCCGTCACCGTCGACGGCTCCGGCCTCTCCCTGCCCCGGCAGATCGACCAACTCCGCCGGTTCGCCGGGGAGATCGCACCCGTGGTGCGAGCGGAAGCGCCCACCACCCTGTGGCAGCAGGCGTAGCCGCCCACCGAACCCGTTCGAAAGGTCCCACCATGGCAACCGTCCTGTCCATCTCCGGCAGCCCCTCCGCCACCTCCCGCACCGGCCGTCTGCTGCGTCATCTGGACGAGCGGCTCAGCCGCCAGGGCCATCAGGTGGTCCCGCTGGACGTGCGCGGCCTGCCCGCCGAGGCGCTGCTCGGCGCCGATGTGCGGCATCCGGCGATCGCGGCCGCCGCCGAGCTGGTCGACCGTGCCGACGGCGTCGTGATCGGCACCCCCGTCTACAAGGCCGCGTACTCCGGGCTGCTCAAGTCCTTCCTCGACCTGCTCCCGCAGTACGCGCTCACCGGCAAGACGGTCCTGCCGCTCGCCACCGGCGGCACCACGGCCCACGTCCTCGCCATCGACTACGCCCTGCGGCCGGTGCTCAGCTCCATGGGTGCCGCACACATAGTCCAGGGCTGGTTCACCCTCGACAAGGACATAGTGGTGCGCGAGGACGGCACCCTGGCCGTCGCCCCCGGCACCGCCGAGGCACTGGCCCAGATCACCGACCGGTTCTCCGTCGCGCTCGGCGGCCGCACCCTGCTGGCCGCGACCGGGTGACGGCCGTACGTCCCGGTCAGCCGCTGCCCGTCAGCTCGCCGGTCAGCGTGCTGTGCAGGCGGGCGCTCCGCTCGTCCAGGCCGCTGATCTCGACCGTCTTGCCGTGCTCGGCGTACCGCGCCTCGACGGCGTCCAGCGCGGCGACGGACGAGGCGTCCCACACCTGGGCGGCGGACAGGTCGATCACCACCCGGCCGGGATCGGTGGCGTAGGCGAAACGATGCGCCAGGTCGTTCGCCGAGGCGAAGAACAGGTTGCCGGTGACCCGGTAGACCACCGTCGAGCCGTCCGGGTCCAGGACCGAGGTGACCTCGGCGGACCGGGCGACCCGGCGGGCGAACACCGCCATGGCGACCAGCGTGCCGACCACCACACCGATCGCCAGGTTCTGTGTCGCCACCACGACCACCACCGTGAGCACCATGACCGCGATCTCCCCGGCCGGCATCCGCCGCAGGGTGCGCGGCGCTATCGAGTGCCAGTCGAAGGTGGCCACCGACACCATCACCATCACGGCGACCAGCGCGGCCATCGGGATCTTCGACACCGCGGGCCCGAAGGCGATGCACAGCACCATCAGGAACACCCCGGCCAGGAACGTCGACAGCCGGGTACGGGCCCCCGAGACCCGCACGTTGATCATGGTCTGGCCGATCATCGCGCAGCCCCCCATGCCGCCGAGGAAGCCCGTCACGATGTTGGCGACGCCCTGGCCGACCGACTCGCGCGTCTTGGAGGAGCGGGTGTCGGTGATCTCGTCCACCAGCCGCGCCGTCATCAGCGACTCCATCAGGCCCACCAGCGCCATGGCCAGCGCGTAGGGCGCGATGGTGGTCAGCGTGTCCATGGTGAACGGCACGTCCGGCAGCCCGGGAACCGGCAGCGCCGAGGGCAGCGCACCCCGGTCGCCCACGGTCGGCACCGCGATACCGGCGGCCACGGTGACCGCGGTCAGCGCCACGATCGACACCAGCGGCGCCGGAACCGCCCGCGTCAGCTTCGGGAAGAGGACCAGCAGCGCCACCCCGGCCGCGAACAGCGGATAGACCGGCCAGGGGACATCGGTCAGCTCCCGGAGCTGCGTCAGGAAGATCAGGACGGCCAGCGCGTTCACGAAGCCGACCATCACACTGCGCGGCACGAACCGCAGCAGCCGAGCCACTCCCAGGGCGCCCAGCACGATCTGGAACGCGCCCGCCAGGATCACCGTGGCGATCAGGTACCCGAAGCCGTGCTCCCGGTTCATCGGGGTGATGACCAGGGCCACCGCGCCGGTCGCGGCGGAGATCATGGCCGGCCGGCCGCCCACGAACGCGATGGTCACCGCCATGGTGAACGACGCGAACAGGCCGATGGCCGGGTCCACCCCCGCGATCACCGAGAACGAGATCGCTTCCGGGATCAGCGCGAGGGCGACCACCAGACCGCCCAGCACCTCGGTGCGCAGCACCCTCGGGTCGGACAGCCAGGACGGGCGGCGGAAGCGGCGCGGACGAGCGGGCGCCGAGGGTACGGACGTGGTCAAGGAGAGGTACCTGTCGGGCTCGGGCGCACCCGGTACGGCTCCGGGGCACAAAGGCTCCAGCCTACCTCGGAGGGCCTGCCGGACCCCGTCCGGCGAACCTGCGGACCCGCTCTGACCGGGGCATGATGGGTGGACCGACGCAATCCCCGGACCCGTAAGGCGGTGCCGACATGCCCGCAGCCACCCTCGCCGAGGTCGTCCACCAGGCCGGCTGGAAGGTCATCCCGCTCGACCTCGCAGGCGTCACGGACCAGGCCGGATTCATGGACCGCGCCACCAAGGCCCTCGACCTGCCCGAGTTCGCCGGACGCAACTGGCAGGCGTTCCAGGACGCCTGCGGCGACATCGGCTGGGGCCCCGAGGTGGCGGGCCGCCTCCTCGTCGTCCTCGGCTGGCGCGACTACGCCAAGGCCCAGCCCGAGCAGTGGGAGAGCGCCCAGCAGGTCCTCGAGTCGGTCGCGGGACGGCAGCAGAAGTACGACTCCACGCTCGCGGTCGTCCTGACCCTGGTCTGACCTCCTAGGCCCGAGCCGCCTCCGGAGCGGCGGACTCCTTAGGCGCCGTCGCCCGCAGCGCGAGGGCGGCCACCGCCCCCGCCACCAGCCCCCAGGTCAGTGCCGCCGGGACGCCGGAGCCCAGGTTGCCGACGATGTACCGCAGCCCCCATTTCATGCCGCCGCCGACCGTCACCACCTGGAGGAGCTGCCCGGCCACCAGCCCGACGACGGTCGCGCAGACCGTGCCGACCGCCATCGCCGGGACCGTGGCCTTGGTCAGCAGGCCCGGCAGCAGCCGGAGCGCCCACCACACCACCGCGAGCACCAGCACGTCGGACGACCGGGCGAGCAGCCAGTCGCCGACCGGGGTGCCCGCGGGGCCCGACCAGCCGCCGAGCAGCAGCCACTCGCGCAGCAGATCACCCGGCTCGGAGAGGAAACCGCCGCCGTAGGGCGCCGTCTGGATCTCGGCGGCTACCGGCTGGTACGACAGCACCAGCAGCGACAGCGCGATCACCGCCGTCCCGGCCGTGGCCGCGAGGCGCGCGGCGCGGGCCGGGACCTCCCGGCGGGGCAGGCGGGCCCGCGCCCTTGGTGGTGGCCCGCCCCAGCAGCACCGTCGCGGCCGCCACGACCAGCCCGACCACCGCCGCGACCTCGCGTCCCCCGGCCGTCGAGCCCGCGAGATTCGGCAGGAAGCGGTAGCTCCCGTGCCCGTACGAGGCGATCTGCCACGGCGCCGACACCGTCACCGCGAGCATCGCGGACACCAGACCCCACGCCCACAGCGCGAGCAGCGCGGCGGGCACCCGCCCGGCGACCGGCGGCAGCCACCGGACCAGGAACAGCGCGCCGACGGTGAAGACGACGAAGACCGCCCCGAACCGGATCTGCATCGCGGTGTGGAACAGATCGAGGTAGCGCGCGCCGTCGCCGCCGGACGCGTACGCCGAGGGCTGCGGCGGGTCGTACGCCCATGGCGTGAGCCAGCGCTGCAGATCGGCGGCCGCCTCGCCGCCGAGCAGATCGGCGCTCCCCGGCAGGTGCAGGGCGTCGGAGCTCGCCCCCGCCCACCACAGCAGCGCCGTGAACAGCAGCCCACCGACCACCGCCGGTATCGCCGCGCGTCCGAACGTCATGATCCGTCCCCCGTCCTCACCGCCCGCCCGTGCAGGCCGATCAGGCGGAGAGTACGGGGCGTGGATCACTTCTGGATCACGGGCCGGGACGGCGTCCACGTACCGGGCGGCGAATTCCCGCACCCCTTCGTTGATTTCTTCTGATCGGTCCGGACCATTTTCTTTTCTCTTTGTCGCGCAAATTCACCGGCTTTATCGATCTGTCGTGCGACGCCTCATACCAGAGCGGGAAGCGGACCGGGAGACTTTGTCAACTGACCACCGCACCTGCCGCACGGGCAACTACCGTGAATGCCCGTCGGATGGCTCAGGGCCCTTTTTCCCACTCCTTTTTCCGACACCAGGCCCGACGGACCAGTACGAGGACGCAGATGTCTCACCTCCGCGCACCGGTCTCCCGTGCCGACCGCCGAGAGGGCGGCCGACACGGGAGACCGGTCGCCCGACCCGCTCCCGCACTGCCCGAAACGCTCCTGCGGCCCCAGCTCGTGCGACTCGCCGTGCTCCCGCCCGTCGCGGTCGCCCTCGCCGCCACGGCGGCCGTCGTGTTCACCGTCCGCTCCAGCGGCGCCCACACCGGCCTCGCCCTCTGGGCGGTGCTCGCCCTGACCGTCGTGGTCGCCGGGGCCGCCATCGCCATCGCCGCCGTGGCCGCCGACCGGGCCGCCCGCTCCGTCGGCGACCGCGTCGGCGCCCTGCGCCGCAACGCCGCCCGGAGCGAGGCCGACCTGCGGGCCCTGGTCGACGCGCTGCGCCGCGGTGAGCCGCCGCCGCGCGGCAAACCGCGCCGCAGGCCGCCCGAGGACGCCGACGACTTCGAACTCCTCGCCGCCGACCTGGCCCGCGCGCACGACGGCGCCGTCACCGCCGTCGTCCGCGCGGCCCAGCTCTCCAGCCAGGCCGCCAACGAACAGAAACTCGAGGTCTTCGTCAACCTCGCCCGACGTCTCCAGTCACTGGTGCACCGGGAGATCTCCATCCTCGACGAGCTGGAGAACGAGATCGAGGACCCCGATCTGCTGAAGGGGCTCTTCCACGTCGACCACCTCGCCACCCGTATCCGCCGCCACGCCGAGAACCTCGCCGTGCTCGGCGGCGCCGTCTCCCGGCGCCAGTGGAGCAACCCGGTCGACATGACCGAGGTGCTGCGCTCCGCCATCGCCGAGGTCGAGCAGTACTCACGGGTCAGGCTCGTCCCGCCCGTCGACGGCGAACTGCGCGGCCACGCCGTAGCCGACGTCATCCACCTCCTCGCCGAACTCGTCGAGAACGCCACGGTGTTCTCCGCCCCGCAGACCCAAGTGCTGCTGCGCGCCAACCTCGTGACCTCCGGGCTCGCCATCGAGGTGGAGGACCGGGGACTCGGCATGCCGGTCGATGAACAGCACCGGATGAACGCCCTCCTCGCCGACCCCGACCAGGTCAACGTCGCCAGCCTGCTGGCCGACGGCCGCATCGGTCTCTACGTCGTCTCCCAACTCGCCCGCCGCCACGGCATCTCGGTACGCCTCCAGACCAACATCTACGGGGGCGTGCAGGCGGTACTGGTCGTGCCGCAGGCGCTGTTGGGGGCTTCGGCGGGGGCGGTGCCGGGGGTGGTGCCGGAGGGTGAGGGAGCTGCTGCTGGTCAGGAGGTTGCTGCTGGTCAGGGGGTGGTGGCGGCCGGGTCCGTGGGGGCTGGGGCGGCGGGGGCCGGGCCGGCGGGGTCTGGTGGGGCGGGTGTCTCGGATGCTGCGGGTGCGCCGAGTGCGCCGAGTGCTGCGGCCACGGGGCGGCATCGGCAGGTGGCGCGGCGGGGGAGTGGGGACGCGGGTGCGGGTACGGGCGCGGCTCCCGGGGCCAGGGCGGACGGGGGTGGGGGCGCGGCGAGTGGTGCCGTCCCGCCTCCGTTGCCCAAGCGCGGTGCACAGGAGCGGCGGCCCAACCCGGCCGAGGCGGTGCCCGGCATCAGTGTCGGGGACCGGGTCGTCGTGGAGGCCCACGCGGGTGTGCTGCCGACACCACGCGGGGGAGTGGCACCGGCCGGCGTGGACAAGCCCCGGCTGCCGCGCCGCCGCGCCCAGGAACACATCGTGCCGCAGTTGCGCGGGGGGCCCGCGCCGCGTCAGGAGAGCGACCTCGTCGTGGGCCACGACCCCGGCCTGATGGCCGCCTTCCAGCGCGGGGTCGGCCTCGCCGAGTCCCAGCAGAGCCTGGAGGCCGTGGAGCAGGGGTACGTGGAGCCGCCGCCTACTGGTGACGGTGCGCCCTCGGGGGCCGCGTACATGGAGGCTCCCCATACGGACACCGCACACATGGCCGCCGCGGACATGACGTCCGGGCACATGGAGCCAGGGCACGTGGAGGTCGGCCCCATGGAGGTCGGCCACGTGGAGCCAGGGCACATGGAGGCGAGCCACATGGACCCGAGGCACATGGGTTCCGCCCACATGGGTTCCGCCCACATGGGTTCCGCCCACATGGAGTCCGGACATATGGAGCCCGCGCCCCTGGACAGGAGCTCGCCCCCCGCATGACGCACACCCCCACTACCCCCACCCTCACCCCCACCCCCACCACCCCAACTCCCAGCGCTCCCGCAGACCTTCGTACCCCAAGGAGTCGATCCACCATGGCGAGCGATGCGCCGACCGCCCAGGCATCCGACCTCGACTGGCTGCTGAGCGGCCTCGTGCAGCGGGTCCCGCACACCGGCAGCGCGGTGCTCCTGTCCTGCGACGGGCTGGTGAAGTCCGTACACGGGCTGGACCCCGACAGTGCCGACCACATGGCCGCGCTCGCCTCCGGTCTGTACTCCCTCGGCCGCAGCGCGGGGGTCCGGTTCGGGGACGGCGGGGAGGTGCGGCAGGTCGTGGTCGAGCTGGACTCCACCCTGCTGTTCGTCACCACCGCCGGCTCCGGCACCTGTCTCGCCGTGCTCGCCGGACGCGAGGCCGACGCCGCCGTGCTCGGCTACGAGATGGCGATGCTGGTCAAGAGCGTCCGCCCGTACCTCGTCACCGCGCCCCGGCAGCCCGTCACCGACCCCACGGCGATGAGGCCGTGAGCGTGGCCGCCGTGGGCGACGGGCCCTGGCTCGACGACGCGGCCGGGCGGCTGGTGCGTCCGTTCACGGTCAGCAACGGCCGTACCGAACCCAGCGTGGCGCTGGATCTGATCTCCCAGGTGATGGCCACCGGGGTCACCCCGCTCGGCTATCTCGGCCCCGAGCACGCGCAGGCGCTCGACCTGTCCCGCGCGCCCGTATCGGTGGCCGAGATGGCCGCGCACCTGAGGCTGCCCGCCGTGGTCACCAAGGTGCTGCTCTCGGACCTCCTCGACTGCGGGGCGCTGACCACCAGGCCCCCCGCCTACCGCCACAACCCCACTGACCGGTCTCTGCTGGAGGCAGTGCTCGATGGACTACGACGACAGCTCTGACCCGTTCCCCACCGCGCTCAAGATCCTGGTGGCCGGCGGGTTCGGGGTGGGCAAGACGACCTTCGTGGGTGCGGTCAGCGAGATCGCGCCGCTCAGCACGGAGGAACTGCTCACCACGGTCGGCGCGGCCACCGACAATCTCGACGGTGTGGAGAACAAGGTCGAGACGACCGTCGCCATGGACTTCGGCCGTATCACCCTCGACCCCCGGCACGTCCTCTATCTGTTCGGCACGCCCGGCCAGGAGCGGTTCTGGTTCATGTGGGACGAGCTGTCCGAGGGCGCGCTCGGCGCGGTCATCCTCGCCGACACCCGCCGCCTTCAGGAGTGCTTCCCCGCCGTCGACTTCTTCGAGGAACGCGGCGTCGCCTTCATCGTGGCCGTCAACGAGTTCGACGGCGGCTTCCGCTACGACCCCGACGAGGTGCGTGCCGCCCTCGACCTGAGCCCCGCCGTACCGGTCGTCCCCTGCGACGCCCGTATCTCCAGCTCCGGCGTGCAGACCCTGCTCACCCTCGTCCAGCACCTCCTCGCCCACACCCCGGCGCCCGCGCCGAGCCACAGCGCACACATGTGACCCCGTCCTATATGACCCAGCCCTACAGCCCCTGGAGCCCCCGTATGAGGAACGCCCACAGCGACGGAGCCCGGTCATGATGTACGAGCCGGCCCGCCGCGTCCGTGGCCTGCTGCTCACCCCGGAGGACAAGGAGGCACCGGCCCGCACCTCCCGGCTGCGCAGGCTGGGCCTCGGGGAACGCCCCGAACCCGCCCTCGACGCCTTCGCCGACCACCTCGCCCAGGTCACCGGCGCGCCGTACGCCATGGTCAACTTCATCGGCGAGCAGCGCCAGTACTTCGCGGGCCTGAGCGCGCCGCCCACCGGCCCCCTGGCCCCGGCCCGCGAGGGCGGTGCGCGGGCCGAGGCCGGCCGGGGACTGCCGCGCGAACATGGGTTCTGCCCCTATGTGGTGGTCCGCCACAAGGCCCTGGTGCTGGAGGACGTCCGCGACTACCCGCGCTTCGCGGGCAACCCGATCGTCGACGACCTCGGCATCCGCTCCTACCTGGGCGCGCCGCTCATCGACAGCTCCGGCATGGTGCTCGGCACCGTGTGCGCCGCCGACACCGAGCCCCGCACCTGGGGAAAGTCCGGGCTTGAGGCCATCAAGGCGATGGCCGCCGAACTCGCCGTACGCATCGAACGCGCGGCCGAGGACGGGCTGCCCATCTGAACGGGCCCTGACAGAAACGGAGTTGGTCCGCGCCGGCGGAGGTGTGAAGCAAAGCTCAGGTGCCGGTTAAGAAAAGCTCGATGGATTACGGTCGGCGCATACGGCAGATTGCGGGGTGATTCCACCCCTCGGACCCGGTGCGGACGCCTCGGCGTGCCCGCGCGCCCGGGCCTCACCCACAGGAGCCGTAGCGTTGAAGGCGCTGGTCAAGGAGAAGGCGGAGCCCGGTCTTAGGCTCATGGACGTGCCCGAGCCCGAAGTGGGACCCGGCGACGTACTCATCAAGGTCATGCGGACCGGCATCTGCGGCACCGACCTGCACATCCGGGCCTGGGACGGCTGGGCGCAGCAGGCGATCCGCACCCCGCTGATCGTCGGCCACGAGTTCGTCGGGCAGGTCGTGGAGACCGGCCGCGACGTCAGCGAGATCCGGGTCGGCGACCGGGTCAGCGGCGAAGGACACCTGGTGTGCGGCAAGTGCCGCAACTGCCTGGCCGGCCGCCGCCACCTGTGCCGCTCCACCATCGGTCTGGGCGTGGGCCGTGACGGCGCGTTCGCCGAGTACGTGACGCTGCCCGCGTCCAACGTGTGGGTGCACCGGGTCCCCGTGGACCTCGACATCGCCGCCGTGTTCGACCCGTTCGGCAACGCCGTGCACACCGCGCTGTCCTTCCCGCTGGTCGGCGAGGACGTCCTGATCACCGGCGCGGGCCCGATCGGCCTCATGGCCGCGGCCGTCGCCCGGCACGCGGGCGCCCGCAACGTCGTCGTCACCGACGTCAGCGAGGAGCGCCTGGAGCTGGCCCGCAAGATAGGGGCGAGCCTGGCACTGAACGTCTCGCGGACCACGATCGCGGACGGTCAGCGGGAGCTGGGCCTGCGTGAGGGCTTCGACATCGGCCTGGAGATGTCCGGCCGCCCCGAGGCCATGCGCGACATGATCGCCAACATGACGCACGGCGGCCGGATCGCCATGCTGGGCCTGCCGTCGCAGGAGTTCCCAGTGGACTGGTCCCGGATCGTCACCTCGATGATCACCATCAAGGGCATCTACGGCCGGGAGATGTTCGAGACCTGGTACGCCATGTCCGTCCTCCTGGAGGGCGGCCTCGACCTCGCCCCCGTGATCACCGGCCGGTACGACTACCGCGACTACGAAGCGGCGTTCGCGGACGCAGCGAGCGGCAAGGGTGGCAAGGTCATCCTGGACTGGACCGCGTAACCCCCGTCAGCACCTTCGAAGGAGCCCCCATGTTCGACAACGTCCGCGACGACCTGCGCGCCACCCTCGACGAGATCCGTGCCGCCGGACTGCACAAGCCCGAGCGCGTCATCGGCACCCCGCAGTCCGCGACCGTCGAGGTCACCGGGGGCGGCCGCCCCGGCGAGGTCCTCAACTTCTGCGCCAACAACTACCTCGGCCTCGCCGACCACCCCGGCGTGGTCGCCGCCGCCCACGAGGCGCTCGACCGCTGGGGCTACGGCATGGCCTCCGTGCGCTTCATCTGCGGCACCCAGGAGGTCCACAAGGACCTGGAGGCCCGCCTCTCGGCGTTCCTCGGCCAGGAGGACACGATCCTCTACTCCTCCTGCTTCGACGCCAACGGCGGCGTCTTCGAGACCCTGCTCGGCGCCGAGGACGCGGTGATCTCCGACGCCCTCAACCACGCCTCCATCATCGATGGCATCCGCCTGTCCAAGGCCCGCCGCTTCCGCTACGCCAACCGCGACCTCGCCGACCTGGAGACCCAGCTCAAGGAGGCGAACGCGGGCGGCGCCCGGCGCAAGCTGATCGTCACCGACGGCGTCTTCTCCATGGACGGCTACGTCGCCCCCCTCGCGGAGATCTGCGACCTCGCCGACCGCTACGACGCGATGGTCATGGTCGACGACTCGCACGCCGTCGGCTTCGTCGGCCCCACCGGCCGCGGCACGCCCGAGCTGCACGGCGTGACGGACCGCGTCGACATCATCACCGGCACCCTCGGCAAGGCCCTCGGCGGCGCCTCCGGCGGCTACGTCGCCGCCCGCGCCGAGATCGTCGCCCTGCTGCGCCAGCGCTCGCGCCCGTACCTGTTCTCCAACACCCTCGCCCCGGTCATCGCCGCCGCCTCCCTGAAGGTCCTCGACCTCCTGGAGTCCGCCGACGACCTGCGCGTCCGGCTCGCCGAGAACACCGCGCTGTTCCGCTCCCGCATGACCGAGGCCGGCTTCGACATCCTCCCCGGCGATCACGCCATCGCCCCGGTGATGATCGGCGACGCGGCCGAGGCGGCCCGCATGGCGGAGCTGCTGCTGGAGCACGGTGTGTACGTGATCGCCTTCTCCTACCCGGTGGTCCCGCAGGGCAAGGCGCGCATCCGCGTGCAGCTCTCCGCCGCGCACTCCACGGAGGACGTGAACCGCGCCGTGGACGCCTTCATCGCGGCCCGCGCCGAGCTGGCGGGCTGACCTGCGCCGGAACAGGGCGGCCGCCTTGCGATAATGGCGGAATGATCGAGGCGCGGCGGCTCCACATCCTCCGTGCGGTGGCCGACCACCGCACGGTCACGGCGGCGGCCGCCGCGCTGTACCTCACCCCGTCCGCCGTCTCCCAGCAGCTCACCGCGCTGGAGCAGGAGACCGGCCACCGCCTGGTCGAGCGCGGCGCGAAGGGGGTACGGCTCACCCCGGCGGGCGAGATCCTGCTCAGCCACACCAACGCCGTGCTGGCCCAGCTCGAGCGGGCCGAGGCGGAGCTCGCGGCCTACGGCAAGGGCGAGGCGGGGACGGTCACCGTCGCCGCCTTCGCCACCGGCATCGCCCAGGTCGTGGCGCCCGCCCTGGCCCGCCTCGGCAGGTCGGCGCCCGGCATAGGCATCCGGGTCCAGGACGCCGAGGGCGACGCGAGCCTGAGGATGCTGCTGGACCGGCAGGTGGATGTGGCGGTGGCCGTCGAGTACCGGGGCGCGCCGCCCGCCGACGACCCCCGGCTCACCCATCTCCCGCTGTACGCCGAGCCGTTCGACGCCGTGGTCCCGGTCGGGCACCGGCTCGCCGACGACGCCGAGATGCCGCTGGCGGAGCTGTCGGAGCTGTCCAAGGACCCGTGGATCGGCCCGTACCCCGGCAACCCCTGTCACGACGTGGTCGTACTGGCCTGCGAGAGCGCCGGGTTCCAGCCGCGCCTGGAGCACTCCTCGGACGACTTCCGCGCCGTGGTCGCGCTGGCCTCGGCCGACGCGGGCGTGGCCCTCGTGCCCCGCTCGGCGCTGCGCGGCATGGACCTCACCGGTGTGGTCGTACGTCCGGTGGACGGCGTGGCCCCGACCCGCCGGGTCTTCGCGGCCGTGCGCCGGGGCGCCGAGGGGCATCCGCTGATCCGCCCGGTGCTGGAGGCACTGGAGCAGGCCGCCGCCGAGGGCTGAGCCGGGGCCGTTGTCAGTGCCGGGGCTTACGGTGCGTGTCATGCCGGACGCAGAAGACGTACGCCGTATCGCCCTGTCCCTGCCGGACACCACCGAGAAGGTGGCCTGGAGCATGCCCACCTTCCGGGTGGCCGGGAAGATGTTCGCCACGCTCCCGGAGGAGGAGACCTCCCTCGCGGTGCGCTGCCCGAAGGAGGAGCGGGACGAACTGGTGCTGGCCGAGCCGGAGAAGTTCTGGATCGCGGATCACGAGGCGAACTTCGCCTGGGTCCGGGCGAGACTCGCGGCGCTGGACGGCGAGGACGAACTCCGCGACATCCTCGCCGACTCCTGGCGCCAGGCGGCCCCCATACGGCTGCTGGAGGAGCATCCGGATCTGGGAGTGCCGCAGAACGGCTAGGCGCTGACCGCGCCGGCTCCCACGAACGCGCCAATGCGTTCCCGCAGGCCACGGGCGTCCAGGCCGTGCGCGGCGAGGTGCTCGTCGAGCGTGCCGTACCGGCGCAGCTCCTGGCGGCCCACGCCCAGCCCGAGCACGCGGTGCGGCACGTCGGACAGCGCCTCCGTGGCGGCGCGGGCCGAGGTCCCGGCGAGGTAGGGCTCGACCAGGACCACGTCGGTGCCCGCCGTCTCGGTGGCCCGGCGCAGGGCGGCCGTGTCGAAGGGGCGCACGGTCGTCGCGTAGAGCACGGTCACGTCCAGGCCCTCGGTGGCGGCGAGGACGGGGTCCAGCATCGGGCCGACCGCGACGACCACCCCGGCCCGGCCCTCGCGCACGGTGTGGAAGCGGGCGCCGTCGACGGGGAAGGGGAGCCGGTTGCGCTGGAGGGAGAGGCGTACGTACACCTTGTCGTCGCCCGCCGCGACGGCGTGCCGCAGCAGGGTCTCGGCCTCGTCCGGGTGGCCGGGCACGTGCACGGTCCAGCCGTCCAGGGTGTCGAGCAGGGCGACGTCGCCGGGCGACATGTGGGTCTGGCCGCCGGCCGGCCAGTCGAAGGAGGCGCCCGCGCTGACCAGCACCGCGCCGGTGTCCTGGTGGCCGAGGTCCAGCTTGACCTGCTCGAAGGCGCGCTCCACGAGGAACGCGGCGAAGGTGTGCACGATGGGCCGCATCCCGGTGAGGGAGAGTCCGGCGGCGGCCCCGACGAGGAGCTGCTCGCGGATGCCGACGTTGATCAGCCGGTCGGGATGGCGGCGGGCGGCGTCCGTGAACGCGTCCCGGCCGATCTCGGCGAGGACGACCGCGACCCGCGGATTCTCGTCCAGCAGCCGGGAGGCGACGGCGCCGAACCGGTCACGCATGGTTTCCAGGGTTTCCACGAGGGTGGGCCTTTCTGATCCGGTCAGTGGGCGTTCTTCGGTTCCACCCGGGCCACGACCGCGTGCGGGCGGCCCGGATGCGGGGCGGTGAGGGCTTCGTACAGCGCGGCGTGATCGCGCCCGTCGACGGTGGCGGTGGACCAGTTCGCGGCCTCGAACCGGGCCGCGATGCCGCCGGGCAGGGCGTGGCTGGCGGAGGCGTTGTCCACGACCACGGTGTGCAGCCGGTCCAGGCCCGCCGCCCCGGCGTAGGCGATGGCCTCGTGGTTGCTGCCCTCGTCCAGCTCGGCGTCCCCGATGAGCACCCACACCGCCGGCCCGCCGAGCCCCTGCGCCCGCAGCCCGAGCGCGCTGCCGACGGCCAGGGGCAGCCCGTGCCCGAGCGACCCGCTGCCGATCTCGGCACCCGGCACGAGCACCCGGTCCGGGTGGTGCCCGAGCGGCGAGTCGTACGACCCGAAGCCGGGGAGCCACTCCTCGGGCACGAACCCCTTCGCCGCGAGCACGGCGTAGTACGCCATCGGCCCGTGCCCCTTGCTCAGCAGGAACCGGTCCCGGTCGGGAGCGCCGGCCCGCTCGGGGGTGACGTCGAGCACCCGGTCGTAGAGCACCCACAGCACATCGAGCGTGGAGGTTGCGGCGAAGTCGTGCTTCTCGTCGCCGGTCATCAGGCTCATCAGCCGGGGCAGATCGTCGTAGCCGTGGTCCGCTGTGATCGTCATGCCGACGATCCTGCAACCTCAAGCCCGGTTGAGGTCAACCGTCACGGGTGCGCGAGCACCGACCCGAGTGCGGTAGAGTTTCCCTGCGCGTTTCGGCCAGGGAAACCCCAGGTCAAACAGCATCGGGACGTGGCGCAGCTTGGTAGCGCACTTGACTGGGGGTCAAGGGGTCGCAGGTTCAAATCCTGTCGTCCCGACTCGAGAGAGTCGCAGATCAGGGCCGGTTTCGGAGAAATCCGAAACCGGCCCTTGGTCGTTCCCGGGGGCCATCCGAGGTCCAGTGCACGTTCGATCCCGCGCTCGCTGACCTGATGGGACGGGATTCCCCGCCCGTCTCAGGCTTCCCGACGGCGACGCCGAGGCGTGGGTCGTCACCGGCTCCGACACCGTGAAACGGGTGACCACCGATCCCCGGTTGAGCCGGGCCGCGATCATCGGTCACGACTGTCCCCGGCTGACGCCGGAGCCCCTCGTCTCGCCCGAGTCGATCAACGTCATGGACCCGCCGCACAGCAGCCGTGTCCGCCGGCTGGCGCGGGCACCGGTGCATCGCGGCGCCCCTGGCCACGACAGGCCCGCCCGGGGAGCGGCTCACGCCTGCTTCGGGTCGAAGAGCAGGACGTAGTCGTAGTACAGGGGGTCGCCCTCGTCGTCGGTGGGGTACTCGAAGCTGCTGTTGTTGGCGAACCGCAGGCCGAGGGCGGGGACCTCGTCGTATCCGTGGTCGCTCTCGACGACGTCGTGCCCCCGCGACTCCAGGAGCCGTACGAGGTCCTCCGACGGGGTGCGGAAGACGTCGACGCCGTCGAGGAGGAACCGGATGTCCGCGCTCTCCTTGCGGAAGCGCCACACCTCGATGCCGGTCAGTTCCTCGTGCTGTTCGGACTCGAAGTCGTAGGGCTCGTTGAGCACGACCCACTTGCCCGGTGGCCGCCCTCCGGCGGGCGCGTGTTCGACGCGCCCCCAGGCGGGTGCCTCGGTCATCGCCTCGTCGAACGGCATCCCGAGGCGGAACGAGGCGGTGCCGACGTGGGGGATCAGTGCGAACTCCCGCATGGCGTCGGCCGGCGGTAGCAGCCGACCGTGCGGGTGATGCCGGTCAGGAGGGCCGGGGTGCGCGTCGGTGTTCGCGTTCCGCCAACTCCTGTTCGCCGACGAGTTCGAGGAGGGGCTTGTCCGGCTCGCAGACCAGGGTGGCCAGGAAACGGAGGGGGATGTCGGTTCGGTGGTTGGCATCCTGGTAGTGGATCACGTCGCCTCCCGGCTCCCAGAAGGCTTCGCCGGCCCGGATCACTCGCGGCGGCTCTCCTTCCAGTTCGTAGAGCATCTCGCCCTCCACCACGTAGCCGAAGACGGGGCCGGAGTGGCGGTGGGGAGGGGTGCCGGGGTCTCCGGGAGGGAATTCGACCCGGGCGGTGATGACGCGGGCGCCGTCGGGGAAGGCGGGGGGCTGCGCTTCGCCGACCACGGTCACGGCGGTCTTCCATGCCTCGGACCGGTGTCCGGGAGCGGGCTCGTCGTTCTGGGGCATCGCAATCCCTCTGTCCGGGTTCCGGGTCAGGCGTGGTGCTGGAGCCACTGCTCATAGGAGGTGGTGCCGATGTGGGCGCCTGGCGGTGCGGTGACGGCGTCCTGCGGGACCTGGCCGAACAGCCCGGCGTCCTCGTCCACGATCACGTCACGCCCGTCGGGGTGGGCCCGGAGGGTGAGGCGCCCGAGTTCGTCGAGCTGGAACACGTCGGGGCCCGCGACGTTGACGATGCCGTTCAGGGGAGGAGCGGTGGCGGCCTCGGCGAGCGCGTCGACCACGTCATCGATGGCGACGGGCTGAATCCTTGTGGTGGGCAGCCGCACGGTGTCGCCCGAACTGGTCCAGGACATGATCGGTTCGACGAAGTCCATGAACTGGGTGGCCCGCACGATCGTGTACGGGACGGGGCCGCCCTCCAGCAGACGTTCCTGCTCCAGTTTCGCCTGGTAGTACTCCACGTCCGGAACCTGGTCGATCCCGACGATGGACAGGAGCACCACGTTCCGGACCCCGGCCCCGTCCGCCGCGCGCAGCAGCGTCTGTGTCGTGGTGCGGAAGAACGGGACGGCGGCCTCGTCGAAGCTGGGCGCGTCGATGGTGTTGACCACGACGGCGGCTCCGGCCAGCGCCTCCGGCACACCCTCTCCGGTCAGCAGGTCGACTCCGGTGGAACGATCGTGGCCGGTGACCTCGTGGCCCTTCGCCCGCAGCCTCTTCACCAGGCGTGATCCGACGAATCCGCCCGCTCCGACGACGGCGATCCTCATGCGAGGGGTCCTCTCCGGTCAGCGGCTCAGAGCCAGCGCGGCGGCCGCCGCCGAGGTGAGGCCGGCCGCCGCGCCCAGGGTGTATCCCACACAGCGCAGCCGCAGCACGCGGTAGCGCTCCTCGTACTCGCCGCGCAGCGACCGGCAGCGGGCCGCGATGCGCTCCAGGTCCTGCCGGGCACGGCGCAGGTTGTCGGAGACGTAGAGCTGCTCGATCTCCTCGCGCTGCGCCGTGGTCAGCCACTCCATGCGCTCCACGAACTCCCGCGCCCGCTGTTCGGCCACCGCGATCGTGGCCTGCCACAGCAGGTACCCCTCGACCTCGTTGCCGAGTTCGGCACCCTCGGCTTCCTGCCCCGGCAGCTTGGTCATGGTGATCTCCGGACTCAGTGCCCGATGGCGAACGCCTCGCGCTCCGCCCGCGCGATGTCCGGATGGTGCAGGTCGAACGCCGGGGATTCACTGCGGATACGCGGCAGGGTGACGAAGTTGTGGCGCGGCGGCGGGCAGGAGGTCGCCCACTCCAGCGAGCGGCCGTAGCCCCACGGGTCGTCCACGTTCACCGGCTTGCCGTACTTGGCCGTCTTCCAGACGTTGTAGAAGAACGGCAGGATCGACAGGCCGAGCAGGAACGAGAAGATCGAGGAGACCGTGTTCAGCGCGGTGAAGCCGTCGGCCGCCAGATAGTCGGCGTACCGGCGCGGCATGCCCTCGGCGCCCAGCCAGTGCTGGACCAAGAACGTGCCGTGGAAGCCGATGAACAGCGTCCAGAAGGTGATCTTGCCCAGACGCTCGTCCAGCATCTTGCCGGTGAACTTCGGCCACCAGAAGTGGAAGCCGGCGAACATCGCGAAGACGACCGTGCCGAACACCACGTAGTGGAAGTGCGCCACCACGAAGTACGAGTCCGAGACGTGGAAGTCCATCGGCGGCGAGGCCAGGATGACACCCGTCAGACCACCGAAGAGGAACGTCACGAGGAACCCCGTGACCCACAGCATCGGTGTCTCGAAGGAGACCGAGCCCTTCCACATCGTGCCGATCCAGTTGAAGAACTTCACACCGGTCGGGACCGCGATGAGGAACGTCATGAAGGAGAAGAACGGCAGCAACACACCACCGGTGACATACATGTGGTGCGCCCACACCGTCACCGAGAGGCCGGCGATCGCGATAGTGGCCGCGATCAGACCCATGTAGCCGAAGATCGGCTTGCGGGAGAACACCGGGATGATCTCGGTGACGATACCGAAGAACGGGATCGCGATGATGTACACCTCTGGATGGCCGAAGAACCAGAAGAGGTGTTGCCACAGCAGTGCCCCGCCGTTCGCGGCGTCGAAGACGTGGGCGCCGAACTTGCGGTCCGCCTCCAGCGCCAGCAGCGC
This sequence comes from Streptomyces seoulensis, assembly GCF_022846655.1. Lineage (NCBI taxonomy): Bacteria > Bacillati > Actinomycetota > Actinomycetes > Kitasatosporales > Streptomycetaceae > Streptomyces > Streptomyces seoulensis. Next base: position 4,124,751 of record NZ_AP025667.1, on the reverse strand, counting down.
CGCCGCGAGCACGGGGAAGGCGAACAGGACCAGCACGCTGGTCAGCAGCACGTTCCACACGAAGATCGGCATGCGGAACATCGTCATGCCGGGCGCGCGCATGCAGATGATCGTGGTGATGAAGTTGACCGAGCCGAGGATCGTGCCGAAGCCGGAGAAGGCCAGACCCATGATCCACAGGTCGCCGCCGACGCCGGGGGAGCGGATCGCGTCCGTCAGCGGCGAGTAGGCGAACCAGCCGAAGTCCGCGGCACCCTGCGGGGTGATGAAGCCGCTGACCGCGATGAGCGAGCCGAACAGATAGAGCCAGTAGGCCAGCATGTTCAGCCGGGGGAACGCCACGTCGGGCGCGCCGATCTGGAGCGGCATGATCCAGTTCGTGAAGCCCGCGAACAGCGGGGTGGCGAACATCAGCAGCATCACGGTGCCGTGCATCGTGAACGCCTGGTTGAACTGCTCGTTGGAGACGATCTGCATGCCCGGACGCGCCAGCTCGGCACGCATGACCAGCGCCATCACGCCACCGAACAGGAAGAACCCGAACGACGTCGCGAGATACAGCGTGCCGATCGTCTTGTGGTCGGTGGTCGTCAGCCACTTCACCACGACATTGCCGGGCTGCCTGCGCTGGACGAGCAGCTCGTTCTCGCTCGAGTCCTCGGCCGCCGGCTCGGGGTGATTGATGATTGTCACAGGTCGCGCTTCTCCTGATGCTCGAGTTCCACCCGCGCCGTGGCGTCTGTGACGGCCATCCTCACTGCTCGGGCCTGACCCCCGAATCCGTGGGCGGCCGACACGCCGCCGATCGGGGGATTTTGACACTCGCGTGGAGTAGCGGACTCCATTCGGTCCCGCAGGCGGTGCACCGGGTCCCCGGCGATTCCGTCCGGCCTTCGAGGGGGGACTGTCCGCCCCGGCACGCCGTTGACTACCGTACGGTTCGCCCCGCCCGCACCGGCCGGGGCGGACGGAGGACATGTTGACGAGTCTGATCCTGGGCCCCCTGCTGCGGTACGTCGACGGCTCGTCCGCGACCGTCTGGGTCGAGACGAGCCGTCCGTGCACCGCCGAGGTGCGCTGCTCCGACGGCGCCAAGGGCACCGCCCGCACCTTCCAGGTCGAGGGCCACCACTACGCCCTGGTACCGGTGAGCGGCCTCACGCCCGGTGCGGAACCGGAGTACGAGGTACTGCTCGACAGCGAGTCCGTGTGGCCGCTGCCCGACTCGCCCTTCCCACCCTCCGTCATCCGCGTGCCCGCCCCCGACGACGCGCTGCGCGTGGCCTTCGGCTCCTGCCGCTGGGCAGCGCCGCCCGCCGACGGCGGCCACGACCCGGCGGGCCCGGACGCACTCGACACCCTCGCCGCCGAGCTCGCGGCCGGCGGCGAACGCCCCGACATCCTGTTGCTGCTCGGCGACCAGGTCTACGCCGACGAGACCTCCGAGGAGACCCGGAGCCGGCTCGCCGCCCGCCGCGACCTGGCCGAACCGCCCGGCGCCCAGGTCGCGGACTACGAGGAGTACACCGGCCTGTACCGCGAGTCCTGGCTCGACCCGGAGGTGCGCTGGCTGCTGTCCACCGTGCCGAGCTGCATGATCTTCGACGACCACGACGTCATAGACGACTGGAACACCTCCGCCTCCTGGCTGACCGACATGCGCGCCACCCCCTGGTGGCGCGAGCGGCTGCTGAGCGGCCTGATGTCCTACTGGGTCTACCAGCACCTCGGGAACCTCTCCCCGGACGACCTGGCAGCCGACCCGCTGTACGCCGCCGTCACCTCCGCCGCCGACGGCACCGACGCGCTGCGCGCCTACGCCGCCGAGGCCGAAGCGGACTCCGCCTCGACCCGCTGGAGCTACCGCCGCGACCTGGGCCGGGTGCGGGTGGTGATCGTGGACTCACGGGCGGCGCGGGTGCTGGCCGAGGGCGAGCGGGCGATGCTCGACCCGGAGGAGGAGCGGTGGGTGCGGGAGCAGGTACTTCAGGACCGCGGTGCCTGCGACCACCTGCTGATCGGGACCTCACTGCCCTGGCTGATGCCCCACCTCGTGCACGACGCCGAGGCGTGGGACGCCGCGCTGTGCCGGGGTGAACGGGGCGCGCGCTGGGCGCGGTTCGGGGAGCGGCTGCGTCGCGGGGCCGACCTGGAGCACTGGGCGGCGTTCCCGGCGTCCTTCACCGCGCTGGCGGATCTGATCGCCGAGGCGGGTTCGGGCCCCGAGGCGCCGGCGACCATCAGCGTCCTGTCCGGCGACGTCCATCACGCCTATGTCGCCGAGCCCGCGTGGCGGTCCGCGACGGTCGACTCCCGCGTGGTCCAGCTCACCTGCTCCCCGGTGCACAACTCGGTACCGCGCTCCATGCGGTTCGGGTTCCGCTTCGGCTGGAGCGGAACGGCGCGTGCGCTGGGGCGCGTACTCGCGCGGCACGGACGCTGCGCCCGACTCCCGCTGACCTGGCGGCGTACGGGCGGTCCCTGGTTCGGCAACCAGCTCATGACCCTGACCCTGCGCGGCCGTTCGGCCCGGCTGCGCCTGGACCAGGCGAGGGCGGCGGCCGACGGCGGGCAGGCGCGACTGGAGACGGTGACGGAGCGCGAACTCTCCTAGGCCAGTGGGTGCGTGGGCGGTCCCGGCCGCGCGGTGAAGGCTCGTGCGCGCGGCCGGGACCGGGTCAGGCGGCGGCGCCCCCGTCCACGACCAGGTCGCTGCCGACCACGGAGGCGGCAGCGGGCGAGGCCAGGTACAGCACCGCCGCCGCGATCTCGGCGGTGGAGGAGACGCGCCCCAGCGGGGACACGTTCTTCATCCGGAGCGCGCGGTCGGCGTCGCTCTCGCCGGGGCGCAGCGACATGGCGGTGGCCGACGGGCCGGGGCTCACGGCGTTGATACGGACCCCGTCGGAGATGTGGTCCAGAGCGGCGGCGCGGGTCAGCGCAGACACGGCCGCCTTGCTGGCGATGTAGGCGGCCAGGCCCGGAGCACGGCGGTGCGCGCCGAGGTTGGAGGCGATGTTGACGATGGCGCCACCGGTGGGCTGGGTGCGCATCTGGGCAACCTCGGCCTGAAGACCGAACAGGACTCCGGTGACGTTGGTGTCGAGCAGAGCGCGCCAGTCCTCCTCCGGGAGGTCGGCCAGGGGCACGCCGCCCCGGAAGACGCCCGCGTTGTTGACCGCGACATCGAGGCTGCCGAAGTGTTCGACGGTCCGGGCGACGAGCGCTCGGACCTCCTCGGAACGGGTCACGTCCGCGGTGACCGCGATCCCCTTGCCGCCCTCCTTCTCGATCAGGGCGATCGTTTCGTCGAGTGACGCGGCGGTACGCCCGGCCGCGACCACGGAGGCGCCTTCGGCGGCGAAGGCGAGTGCGACGGACCGGCCGATGCCGGAGCCCGCTCCGGTGACGAGTACGGCCTTACCGGTGAAGCGTGCGGTCACGGTGACAACTCCCTTGGTGAGTGCGTGCGTTGCTTGACGCGCATATGGAGGAGGGCGACGGCGGCGAAGGCGGCCGCCGTCGCGGCGAGCGAGGTGGTGTCGGAGCCGAGGGTGAGCAGGGCGGCTAGGACGACGGTCGGACCCAGCTCCATCGCGGTGTTCATGACGCCGCCCGCCAGACCGGTCTCCCGCGCCTCCACCCCGTCCGTCGCGAGCACGGCGGCCCCCGCGAACGCGGCCGCCGCGCCGGTCGCCAGCATGAGCAGGCCGGGGAGGAGCCCGTACGCGTACGGGCTGTGCGGTGCGAGGCCGGTGAGTGCGAGCAGCGCGAGGCCCGTCGCGGAGAGGGCGAGCCCGCAGGCGGTGACGGCCGGTGCCCCGTACCTGGCGATGAGCGGGCCCGTCGTCCGGCCCGAACCGATCAGCGCCACCGCGAACGGGACGAAGGCGGCGGAAGTCCGCAGCGCCGACCAGCCGCGGTCCTGCTGGAGATGGAGGGAGAGGAGGATGAACGTCGTGGCGACACCGGCGGCGGTCAGCCCGATGGCGGCCAGGGCGAGGGCCCGGCGCTTGTCGCGGAGGAAGCCGAGGGGGAGCAGCGGGTCGTGGGCGCGGTGCTCGGTGATCAGGAACGCCGCGAGGAGCGCGGCCCCGGTGAGCAGGGGTGCCAGGACGGATCGCGTTCCCCAGGGGTGGCTGTCGGTGAGGACGAGGCCGTAGCTGACCAGGGTGATCCCCGCGGTGGCGAGAGACGCGCCCAGCAGGTCGAGTGAGCGGCCGGCGAAAGCCGGGGTCGTCGGCAGCAGCCGCGGTGCGAGGGTGAGTGTCAGGGAGCCCACTGCGACGGGGACGGCGAAGGTCAGCCGCCAGGACGTGAGCGCCGAGACGACCCCTGAGAGCAGATTCCCCGCGGTCGCGCCGAGGACCGAGAGGCCGCCCCAGGTGGCCATCGCCCTTCCGTATGCGGCGGTGTCGGGGAGGGTGGTGCGCAGCACAGCCATGGCGGCGGGCGCGGTGAGCGCCGCCCCGGCCCCCTGGGCGAAGCGCGCCGCGAGCAGCGTGCCCGGACCTGGTACGAGCAGCGCGGCGAGGGACGCGGTGGTGAACACCAGCAGTCCGACGGTGAGGCCGCGTCGCCCGCCGAACCGGTCGGCCACGCGGCCACCGAGGAGCAGCAGCCCGGAGAAGGCCAGCCCGTAGGCGGCACTGAGGAGGACCAGGTCGTCCCGGCCGAGGGAGAGTTCCCGGCCGATCCGGGGCAGCGGCACCGTGAGCGAGGTGAGGGTGAAGATCAGCGCGGTCTGTACGGTGCCGAGCAGCGCGAAGGCGGGGCCGGCTGCGGGTGTGATGGAGGCGTCCGCGGTGGTGGCCATTCCGTTTCCCTCCCTTATTTTTGACTGACCATTCCACATTCGGCCCATCTGTGGCCGCCCGCGTGGGCCGCCGCTCAGTCCAGCAGCCGCAGTGCCTGCTCGGCGGCGTCCCGGACCCGGCCCGGATCGCCGGACGCCTTGCCGACCACGCGAAGGCCCTGCATCAGCACCAGCAGCATCCGTGCCAGCGCCCGCGGGTCCCGGTCCGCGGACAGCTCGCCCTGTGCGTGGGCCCGCGCCAGCGCGGAGTGCAGCAGGGTCTCGACGTGACTCCAGCTCACCTCGACCCGGCGGGACGCCGCAGGGTCGAACGCGCCCAGTTCGACCGCCGTGTTGGTGACGAAGCACCCCTTGTCACGTCGGCCTTCGCGGCTCGCCTCGGCCGCGAAGCGCCGCACCACCGCCCGTACCACCGGCAACGCGGGGCCCGGCTGGGACAGTTCGCGCAGGAGAGTCAGGTCGTGGGTCTCGTTGTACCGGTCCAGCGCCTTCAGGTACAGCTCGTGCTTGTTGCCGAAGGTCGCGTAGATGCTGGCCCGTCCGATGCCGAGGTGCTCGACGAGGTCCGCCATCGACGTCGCCTCGTATCCGCGCCGCCAGAACAGCTCCAGGGCTGCCTGCAGTACCGCGTCCGGGTCGAATCCCTTGGTCCTGGCCACGAGGGAACCGTATCCATTATTGACCGATCGGTCCAGTACGGAATGAGGTGCGGATTGGGCGGGCGAAACCCCTTGCTCAATGGTCAAGAAGTGTTGACCATTAGCCGCATGCCTACCGACGACCTGCCCGAGACGTTCCACGTCACCACGGACGAACAACTGCGCGCGGTTTCCAGTCTCACGCGGCACCGAATCATGGCCGTGCTCCGCTTCGAGCCCGCGACGATCACGCAGATCGCCGCGAGGGTGGGGCTGGCGAAGGGGAGTTCCAGCTATCACGTGCGGCTGCTCGAACGCGCGGGCCTGGTGAAGGTGGTGCGAACGCGGAAGGTCCGGGGGGTCACCGAGCGGTACTACGCCATGGCCGCGCGGTCGATCGTGCTGCCGGACCCGGGCGAGGGGGGACCGGATGTGCTGATGCGGCACGCGGTGGCGGACCTGGAGGCGGCGCCGGTGGACGGCGAGCGCCACGTGGGGATGACGCATCTGCGCCTCACCGACGAGCAGTTCGCGGAGCTGGCGGCGCGGCTGCGGGAACTGGCGCAGGAGTACCGCAAGTTGTCCGACCCTTCGCTCCCGGACGCGTCGCTCGTCTTCGCGCTGTTCCACCCGAGATCGCACGAGCAGGCCGAAGGGGATGCCAAGTGACCTATGGGATCAAGAAGTTGCCGACCGGGTTCGGACGGCTGTGGACCGCGCAGACGGTGTCCTCGCTCGGTGACGGGGTGTCACATGCCGCGCTGCCGCTGCTCGCGCTGACGTTGACGCGGGACCCGATGGCGCTCGCCGTCGTCACGGCCGCCGGAACGCTGCCGTGGCTGCTCTTCGGGGTGCTCGGCGGTGCGCTGGTGGACCGCTGGGACCGGCGGAGCACGATGTGGGTCATGGACGCGGCGCGTGCGGTGCTGCTCGCCGTACCGGCTGCGGCGGCCGCGCTCGACGTGCTGAGCATTGCGCTGCTCGCGGCCGTCGCCTTCCTGCTCGGCCTCGGCGGCCTCTTCTTCGACACGGCCGCCACGGCCTATCTGCCGGATCTGCTCGGCCGCGACCCCGTGCTCCTGGAGCGCGCCAACTCCCGCCTGCGCGGCGCCCAGACCGCCGCGTCCGGCTTCGCGGGGCCGCCTGCGGGCAGCGCCCTGCTCGCGCTCGGGCGGGCGGTCCCGCTGCTCGCCGACGCGGTGTCGTTCGCACTCTCCGCAGCGCTCGTACGGTCGCTGCCTGCCGTACCCCGGCCGGTACCGCAGGCCCGCGAGTCGCTGCTGCGGCAGGCGCGGGCCGGCGCCTCGTACGTGTTCCGGGACCAGTTGCTGCTCGGGCTCGCGCTGCGTCCGGCGGTCGGGAACATCGCCTTCCTCGCGGTGGAGACCGTGCTCGCCCTCTTCGCGCACGATCGTCTCGGCATCGACACCTTCGGCTTCGGCCTGCTCCTCACGGCGGAGGCCACCGGCGGTCTGCTCGGCGCTGGCATCGCCTCCTTCCTCGGCCGGCGGCTCGGCACCGGCGCCGCGCTCACCTGCACGGCCGCCGTCGAGGGGCTCGCCATCCTGGGGCTCGCCGCCGCCCCGAACCCGTACGTCGCCGGACTCGCGCTCGCCGTCTGCGGAGCGGGCATGGGCGCCACGATGGTGCTCGGCCCCTCCCTGCGGCAGGCGATCGTCCCCGCCCACCTGATGGGGCGGGTCGCCTCCACCTCCCGCATGCTCGCCATGTGCGCCGCCCCGTTCGGCGCCTTCCTCGGCGGCTGGCTGGCCGCCACCTACGACGTGCGCACCCCGCTCTACGCCGCAGCGGGCCTCCTGCTCACCATGACCGCCGTCACGTCGACCATGACCAGCAACCGCCACGTCGAGGCGGCGCTGCGTGCCGCCGCCCCGGCCGGTGATCCCGATCGCCCGGACTCCCGTGAGCCCGTCCAGGACGGTGCCGTCTAGGGCTCCGCGAGGTCGTCGGGCAGGGGCCGGGCCCGGCTCGGCGCCAAGCCCCTCCGACCGCCTTCGGATTCGGCCATTCCGCATTCCTCCCCGCCTCGTACGACGCGTGGCCGCCCGGAGCCGGTGGCGCGCTGTCGATCCCGGTGGCGGGGTCGGGTGTAGGGGTGGCGAGCAGGTGCGACGGATGTCCCGGGTGGTGGCGCGCGAGGCGGTGCCGCTCCCGCCCGAACGGATGGCCGATTAGCTGCGTCGCCCTGAGGGCGGGAGTGGTTGCGCAGGGTCTCCGGGTACTCGCGCCGCATCCCAAGTCCCCTACCGAATGAGGGACTTCACGTCCTACCGAGGGAGATGAGCGATGAACCGCAAGTTCTTCAGGACCGCGCTGCCGCTGATGGGCGCCGTCGCGCTCGCCGCCGTCCCGGCGGTGACCGCGCAGGCCGCGCCCGCGCAGGCCGAGCCCTGTGTCCAGAAGGTCGCGGTGGTGAACAATTCGGGGTTCGTACTCTCCTGGGCCGCGAGCACCCGCAGCGGCGAGCAGTCGCCGTCGACGGACGCGTACCCCGTGAACCAGACCCGGACCATCGACCTGACGACCACGTCGTTCCCGGAGGGGACCGACCTGCGTCCGGTGGTCGACGCCGTCGCCGGCACCACGGCCTACGGCAACCGGTACGTCTCGTACTGCGACAACGGCCAGACGGCGACGTACACCGTCACCGGCACCACGCTGGACTACTCGGTCACGCTGCTCGACTAGCGCGCCGTGTGTGCTGGAGGGGGCCGCGTCCGACCGGCGCGGCCCCCAGGTGCGGGCGCTGCATCCGGGGGCCCCCGAACCGCCGAAACACTGGTGACGGCTTCCGCGCATCTGGTGGGGAGGTGCTCACCGTGAAGGAAGTCCGCCTGTCCCCGTACGAGAAGCGGGTACTGGCCGAGATGGAGCGGTCGCTCAGCCGTGACCCGGCGTTGGCCCGGCGGCTCAGGGCGGCACGGGTCGCGCGCCCCGGCCCACTGGCCCGCCTGCGAGGGCGGCCGCACGCGCTCCCCGTCGCCGTGACCGCCTTCGCCGTCGTGTCCCTCACCTTGCTCGCGGTCGCCGTGGCCTTCGCGCACCCGGTCCTGCTCTGGATCTTCGCCGCCACCTGGCTGCTGACCCTCGCGGGCCTGATCCGGCTGACGCTCCGCTGGAGCCGGGGGTGGAGGTCGGCTCCGCCGGTGATCGAGTGAGGGCCCGCGCCGTGGCCCGGCGGGGCGGCTCGGCCGTGGCCGCGTCGGTCGGCGCGGGCGTGCGCCTTCACACCCCCCACGCCGAGCGGACCGGCTTCCGGCGCTACGCCGAGCCGATGCCTGGCTGACCGGAGAGACCGTGCACGTACGACAGAGCCGGGCACGTCGCGCTGTGGGAGGGGGGGAGGGCCACGCGGCTTGCGCCCCGAGGATGCGGGCGACGCCGAGGGCCCGGCGTCGCGCCATCTGTTGCGAGCATGTCAACACGCGCTACGGTCTACCCGCGTCAACCCACACCTCCCCCACGAGGAGTCGATGCGCCGTGCCCGTTCTCAGACGAGTCCTCGCCGTCGCGGCCCCCGCGCTGGCCACCGCCGCGCTGCTCCAGGTCCCGGCCCCGGCCCATGCCGTGGTCGTCCCGGAGCACGCGGTCATCACCTGTCAGAGCGCCAGCTTCTACGCCAACTACGACAGTTCCTCCGGGCCCAGCGGCCTGGTGCGGACGCTGTATCAAGGCGACAAGGTCGGTCACACCCGAGGAGCGCACCCCGTCTACAACGGCTGGGCCGCCACCTTCGACTTCGGTCCCAACGACTGGGGCTATGTGCGCGACGAATGCATCGGCGGCTACGGCTCGTGGTGAGCCGGGATCTGGGAGGCAAGGGCATGTCCGCACCCCGTACCGTCCGCTTCGCGGCGCTCGCGGCGGCCGTCGGTGCCGTCCTGCTGCTGGGGTCCGCTCCCGCACAGGCCGCCAACGGCACCGTCGGTACCCGCGAGACCGTCTGCGCCCAGGACCTGTTCGTCCGCACCGAGCCGTTGGGCGCCTGGACGGGCACCCTCAGCAAGGGGCAGACGTTCCTGGTGGAGAGCAAGCAGTCCGGCTGGGCGTACGGCTTCGCCTACGGCGACATCAACCGCCGGGGCTGGGTCCAGGACGGCTGGTTCTGCTGACGCCCCTGCGGGCGCCGGCCGGGCTCAGGGTGACATCCGCGCCGCCACCTCCTCCGCGCACTCCCGCAACGCGGGCGCGTGTGCGCGGAGTTGGCCGGCGTCCGTCAGGATGACCGTGGCGGCGAGGGACAGGGCGAGCGGCGGGGTGCCCTCCGGGGTGTCGGGCAGCGCCACCGCGATCGAGCGGACGCCGATCTCGTTCTCCTCGTCCACCTCCGCCCAGCCCCGCTCCCGTACGAGGGCCAACTCGGCGCGCAGCAGGCCGGGATCGGTGATCGTACGGGGGGTCACCGCCGGGAGCGGGCCGGCCAGCAGGCGTTCGCGTTCCTCCTCCGGCAGCCACGCGGCCAGCGCCTTGCCGAGGGAGGTGGCGTGCCAGGGGTTGCGGGTGCCCTCGGCGTTGCGCAGTTGCAGATGCTGGGTGCCCTGCGCGGAGAGGACGAGCAGGACCTCGCTGTCGTCGAGGATGCCCGCGATGGCGGGCAGGCCGGTGCGCGCGGCGAGCCGGTGCATCGGGGCCGCGGCGGCGGAGTAGCCCGCGGGGGAGCGCTGGAAGCCGCGGGACAGCTCCAGGACGCGGGAGCCGAGCGCGTAGCGCCGGGCCTCCTCGTCGTAGGTGGCGAACCGTTCCTCGATCAGCCGGCCGAGGATGCGGTGGGCGCTGCTCACGGGCAGCCGGGCGGCGCGGGCGGCGGCGCTGACGCCGAGACCGGCGGGGTGCTCGGCCAGCACGGTGAGCAGTCGCAGCCCCCGGCCCAGCATGTCGTCGCCGGATGGTGTGGTCACCGTGCGCGCCTTTCGTCGTTCACTGCCGCTGTCGTGGCCGGGGTGGGGTGGGGCGCGGCGGCCGTCCGTACGTACGCGGGTCCGGCCGCCGCTTCGACGATCACCGTACCGGGACCGGGTCGGCGTTCTTCGCGGGCTCGGGCGCCGCGAGGGTCAGTGCCGCGGCGAGCAGGGTGCAGCCCGCCATCAGGCCGAATGCGCCGGCGTCGCCCAACTCGGTGCCGCGTACCCAGCCGACCAGGTAGGTCCCGGCGAACGAGCCGAGCGCGCCGAAGGAGTTGACCAGCGCGACGGCCGCGCCAGCGATCCCGGGCGGGGCCAGGGTGGTGACGAGGGCGAAGTACGGGCCGTACGGCGCGTACAGGCACACGCCCGCCACCACCAGCAGGGCGAGGGCCAGCGGGAAGTCGCCGCCGGCCGCGTAGGAGCCGAGCAGGGCGAGGCCGCCGCACGCCAGCCACGGCCACACGGCCACCCGGCGGCGCCCGCTGCGGTCGGACAAGCGGGAGTTGAACAGCATCGCCACCGCCGCGCAGGCGTACGGGATCGCGGTGAGCAGGCCGGTGGCGCCGATGCCCTCGCCGGAGCCCTTCTTGATGATGGCCGGGAGCCAGAAGACGAAGCCGTACATGCCGAAGGACCAGAAGAAGTACTGCGCGGCCATGGTGAGCACGGCGGGGGAGCGCATGACACGGCCGTACCGCTCGCGCAGGGTGCCGGTCACCGGCGGTGCGGCCGCCTGCTCCGCAGCCAAGTCGGCACGCAGCAGCGCGAGTTCAGGCTCCGGGAGATTGTGTGCCTGCTCCGGGCGGTCCTTGATCAGCCACAGGCAGCACACGCCCCACACCACCGACGGCACGCCCTCGGCGATGAACATCACCCGCCAGTCGGACACCGACACCAGCCAGCCGGAGACCGCCGACAGCCACATGACGGTGACCGGATTGCCCAGGATCAGCAGGGTGTTGGCGCGGCCGCGCTCGCCTCGGGTGAACCAGCGGCCGAGCAGCATGACCATCGACGGCAGCACCGCGCCCTCGACGACGCCCAGCGCGAAACGGACCGCGATGAGCTGTCCGGGGCTGCTGAGCAGGCCCTGGAGCACGGCGAGCAGACCCCAGGCCACCGTGGACCAGGCCACCAGGCGCCGCGCGCTGCGCTGTTCGGCGTAGATCGTGCCGGGGATCTGGAAGAAGAAGTAGCCGAGGAAGAACGACGCGGCGATCAGGGAGTCGGCCCCCGCGGACAGCCGCAGGTCCTCGGCCATGCCGCCGGCGGACGCGATCGCGTAGTTGGACTTGTCTAGATAGGCGAGCGAGTACGTGACGAACGCGACCGGCATCAGATACCGGGCGCGCGAGGACCGCCAGAAGCCTTGCTGTACGGGTGCCGCCGCTGCCGTGTCGGTGGCGGGTGACGTCGCTGTCATCCCGGACCCCCTGTTTTCCGTGTGATGGAAAGTGTTTCACTGGACGGAAAGCACGGTACGAGACGGAGGGTCCGATGACCAGAGATCTGCACCACACCGCCACCGGCGTCCTGCTGCCCTGGCCCGGTCTGGACCGGCAGCACGGCCCCTGGCCCGAGGGCGTGGAGGTCCAGGTGTGGGACGGCGTCACCCCCGGCAGCGAACCCGCCGACGACGTGCTCGCGCGCATCGGCCTGTGGGTCATGCCCTACGCCGTGCCCGACGCCGTACGCCTGCTGCCGAAGCTGCCCGGCCTGCGGGCGGTGCAGTCACTGAGCGCCGGGGTCGAGAAGCTCGTCCCCCTCATGCCCGCCGGGGCCACCCTGCACAACGGCCGCGGCCTGCACGACGCCTCCACCGCCGAACACGCCCTCGGGCTGATCCTCGCCGCCCAGCGGGACCTCCCGCAGTGGGTCGCCGACCAGGGCGCCGGCCGCTGGGAGCCCCACTTCACCCGCTCCCTCGCCGACGCCCGCGTCACGATCGTCGGTTACGGCTCCATCGGCGCGGCGCTGGAACGCCGGCTGCGCGCCTGTGAGGCGGAGGTCGTCCGGGTCGCGCGGCGGGCCCGCCCCGAGGAGGGCGTCCACGCCGTGGCCGACCTGGCCGGGCTGCTGCCGGAGACGGACATCGTCGTGCTCGTACTGCCCGAGAACCCGGACACCGTCGGCATGTTCGGCGCCGAGGAGCTGGCCGCGCTGCCCGACGGCGCGCTCGTCGTCAACGTCGGCCGCGGCCGCACGCTGGACACCGAGGCCCTGCTCGCCGAGACCCGGACCGGCAGGCTGCGCGCGGCCCTGGACGTCACCGACCCCGAACCGCTGCCGGCCGACCACCCGCTGCGGCACGCCCCCGGCGTGCTCCTCACCCCGCACGTCGCCGGCGGTTCGGCCGCGTTCCGCCCCCGCGCGGAGCGCCTGATCGTCGAGCAGGTACGGCGGTTCGCCGCCGGGGAGCCCCTCCACCACCTTTTCCCGCGCGACTGAGCCGGATCGGTCAAGGGCCGTTGCCACAACGGCCCTTGACGTACCGTCAGGCCCCGCCGCGCTCGCGCGGGATCTTCAGTCCCGTCTCGATCGCCAGCGGGAGCCGGTTCTCCGCCGGGGGCAGTGGGCAGGTGGCCAGGTCGGTGTAGGCGCAGGGGAGGTTCGCCGCCCGGTTGAAGTCGAGCACCACCGTGCCGTCGGCGGCGGGCGGCGCCACGGAGAGGACCCGGTTCGCGGCGTACGTGGTGCGGCCGGAGGTCTCGTCGGTGAACAGCACCGACAGCCCGCCGGAGCCACCGCCGGGGAACGCGGTCAGGGACAGTGTGCGACCCTCCAGCTCGAACACGATCCGGCCGGGCGCGTCGTACACGTGCTCGAGGCCCTCGACGGCGGCGCCCACGGTGGTCGGGCGGGGCTCGGCGAAGGGCTCGTAGCGGCCCGTCACGACCCAGCGAGGGTCGGGCGCGTAGGCGGGCGTGCCGGCGAACGCGGTGCGCAGCGGGGCGTCCGGGTGCCGGGGGCGGACGATGTCGTGTCCGCCGCGCTTGGCCACCTCGATCACCGCGTCTCCCCACACCGCCTCGACGCCGCCGCGCTCCGGGACGACGCCGAAGCGGTGCTCGCCCCGCACCGGCACCCCGGCCACGGTCAGCTCCTCGCCCTCGTCCAGGGTCACGGTGACGCCGCCGGGTCCGGTGTGCCAGGCGCCGGGGGCGTCGGGGAAGCGCTGCGGGTGCTCGTCCAGCCAGTTCAGGCTGGTGACGGCGAGGAAGCCGTGCGGGTCGGCGAGCCGTTCCTCGTGCGCCCGGTACCAGTCCTGCCAGGACTCGGTGAAGGCGTGCGGGTCGGTCGCGGGGGCGTGGGCGGTCATCGGTGCTCCTTCGTCGTGCCTACGGGGGTGTACGGGGGGACGGCTCATCCCGCCAGCTCGCCGAGCAGGGCCCAGGTGCGCAGCCGGTCCGCGTCCCCGGCCATCTCGGTGCCGGCGAAGACCACCTCCGTCGCGCCCGCGTCCCGGTAGCGGCGCACCTCGGCGGCGACCGTCTTCTCGTCGCCGATCACGGCCACGTCCGACGCGCGGCGGGCGCCGGAGAGTTCGATGACCCTGGCGTAGGACGGGATCTGCTCGTAGAACGCGAGCCGTTCGGTGGCCGTCTCCCGTACGGCGTCCACGTCGTCCGTGACCACGCCGGGCACCAGGGCCACGATCCGGGGCGCGGGCCGCCCCGCCGCCTCGGCCTCCGCGGTGACCGCGGGGACGATGTCCCGCTCCAGCGCCCGGGGCCCGGCCAGGTAGGGCAGGATCCCGTCGGCCAGTTCGCCGCTGACCTTGAGTGCCTGCGGGCCCATCGCGGCGACCAGTACGGGCACCCCGCCCTCGGCGCCCGGCACGCGCGCGGGGATCGGGGTGACGGCGGTGAGCAGCTCGCCGTGGAAGTCGGCGTTGCCGGTCGCGGTCAGTTGGCGCAGCGCGGTGAGGAACTCGCGCAGCCGGGCGACGGGACGCTCGAAGGGCAGGCCGAAGCCGCCCTCGGTGAGCAGCTTGGTGCCCAGCGCCAGGCCGAGGTGGTAGCGGCCGTGCGTGGCGGCCTGGGCGGTCTGGGCCTGGCCGGAGACGATCAGGGGGTGGCGGCCGAAGACGGGGATCGCGGAGGTACCCACGTGGAGCTCCGGCACCTCACGGCCGACGATCGCGGCGAGCTGGGGCGAGTCCGCGCCGAAGGTCTGCCCGAACCAGGCCGAGCGCAGCCCCGCCGCCGCGGCCTCCCGGGCGAGGAGGACGGTGGCGTCGACCTGGTTCCCGGCGCCGGACGCGTCGAGCGCTACTCCAACAGTCATGCCACTCAGAACGGCCACCGCCCGGGGCCGCATTCCGGTCCTTGTGTGACAGGTTCTTTGCGGGTGTGTGGAGGCCCGTCACCCGTACGGCGGTCCCGCACGGTTCGCCCACGGCGTTCCGGGAACTCGGGGGCGCATGATTCGTAGCATCCTGCGCGGTGCGGCGGCCGGCGCCGCCGGTACCACCGCCCTCGACGCCGCCACCTACGCCGACATGGCCCTTCGGGGCAGGTCCGTCAGCGACGTGCCCGCCCAGGCCGCCGACAAGCTCGCCGAGGACGTGGGCCTGCATGTCGGCGGCACGGGGGAGACACGGGACAACCGGCTCTCCGGGCTCGGCGCGCTCAGCGGCATCGGCGTCGGCGTCGCCACCGGCGTGGTCGTCTCCCTGGTGCACCGCGCCGGTGTGCGCATGCCGTGGTGGGCGGGGAGCCTGGTGACCGGCGTCCTCGCCATGGCCGCCACGG
Organism: Streptomyces seoulensis; assembly: GCF_022846655.1. Taxonomy (NCBI): domain Bacteria; kingdom Bacillati; phylum Actinomycetota; class Actinomycetes; order Kitasatosporales; family Streptomycetaceae; genus Streptomyces; species Streptomyces seoulensis. The sequence goes on along the minus strand of NZ_AP025667.1, from coordinate 4,109,618 downwards.
ACGCGTCCATGGCCCAGCTCGGGGTCACCGACCCGAAGACCTGGTCGGCCAAGGACTGGGTTTCGGACGTGGTGCCCCATCTGGTCTACGGAGCCGTCACCTACGGCGTGGTGGCCGGCGCGGACCGCCGTCGCTGACCCTCGCTCCGTCCCGGCGCCCGCCGAAGGCATGGCCGGTCGTTCGCGCATGTGCAGAACGGTCGTACGGCAGGCATGACCCGCAACCTCTCCCCAGGGCCTCGCTGTTAGGTGAGGCAAAGGCCCTAGGTTTCGCAACCATGACGCGGCGACCACCGCGCTCACGGAGTGACATGAGAGATGACCGGGACGACACCGACGACGCAGACGACGCCGATGACAGGGACCACACGCGCAGACCGCCGCCCGGGGAGGTCCACTGGCTGCCGCCGCGCGGACCGGACGACGAATGCCCCTGGTGCCGACTGCTCATGCAGCCGCCCGACCCGCCCCCCGAGCCTCCGCCCGGCCGTCCCGCCCGCCTCAGAACCGTGATGGTGGCCTTCTCCGCCCTGGTCACCCTCGTCGCCGCCGTGGTCACCCTCTGGCGCGCCTGACCGGACGCTGGCGCGCACCTGACCGGACGTCACGGCCCCTCGGGAAGCGGCACGGTCCACACCAGCACCGCCCCGCCCTTCTCACTCGTGCCCAACTCCCTTCGCCCGCCGAGCTGTTCGGCCCGCTCGGTCATGCTGCGCCGCACGCCCGGCGGCATCCCCACACCGTCCTCCGCGACCCGCAGCCATGCGCACACCCGGCGCGGGACGGCGCGGGACGAGGGTCACGGCATCGGGATGGCCACCTCGTGCCGGTCCGCGCCCAGCACCACCTTCAGGGCACCGGTCTCGGCCGCGTGCGCGAACACGTCGTACGCCTCCGCCATGTGGTTCAGCGGGAAGGTGTGGGTCACCAGTTCCGCGGTCGGCAGCCGTCCCGCCGCCGCCATCCGCAGCAGGGTCGGGGTGGAGTACGTGTCCACCAGGCCCGTCGTGATGGTGACGTCCCTGATCCACAGGTTCTCCAGGTGCAGCACCGCCGGGGCGCCGTGCACACCGACGTTGGCCACGTGACCGCAGGGCCGCACCACACGGGTGCACAGTTCGAAGCTCTCCGCCACGCCGACCGCCTCCACGGCCACGTCCGCGCCGAGCCCGCCGGTGAGGTCGTCCACCAGGAGACCGGGGTCCTCCCCGGCCAGCGCCACGACGTCCGCGCCGAGCCGCCGGGCCGCCTGCAACCGGGACCGGGCCAGGTCCACCACGATGATCCGCTCGGGGGCGAACAGCCGGGCGGCGACGACGGCCGCCAGCCCGATCGGCCCGGCGCCCACGATCACCACCGTGTCGCCCGCGCGGACCCGGCCGTTGAGCACGCCCACCTCGTAGGCGGTCGGGAAGATGTCCGCCAGCAGGACCGCGACCTCGCTCGGCACGGAGGCCGGCAGCGGGTGCAGGGACAGGTCGGCGTGCGGGACCCGGACGTACTCGGCCTGGGTGCCGTCCAGGAGATGGCCGAGGACCCAGCCGCCGCCGCCCAGGCACTGCCCGTACCGGCCCTCCCGGCAGAAGCGGCACCGGCCGCACGACGTGATGCACGAGATCAGCACCCGGTCGCCGGGCCGTACGGTGCGCACATCGCTGCCCACGTCGACGATCTCGCCGACCGCCTCGTGGCCGAGCACCGTGCCGGGCGGTACCTCGGGCACATCCCCCTTCAGGATGTGCAGGTCGGTCCCGCAGACGGACACCATGCCGACCTTCACGATCGCGTCGGTCGGCTCCTTGATCCCGGGGTCCGGGACGTCCTCCCAGGACGCCTGGCCCGGTCCGTGAAAGACGAAGCCCTTCATGACGCTCCTCACCTCGTCGGCCGGCCCGCTGCTGACCCCGCGCCTGCCTTGACGGCCCGGAACCGGCCCCTGTCTCCAGCTTCGCCGCCGCGGCGCTCCCGCGCACGGGCCGCCCGGCCCACGCCGGCACCCGATTCCAGGTCCGGGCCGCACGGGTACCCCGAACCGGGCCGGTCGGCCCTTTTACCCGCCGGGCCACATGCGATCTGCTCGGCTCATGGCCAAGCGAAGCCCTTCTGCGCCTGCTGCGTGCGACCGGACTGCGGGCTCCGTCGAGGTGGAGCCCGGCCGGGCGGAGACGGTGTCGGGGTAGCGCCGTGTCACGCCTGTTCCGGGACCACCGCGACCGGGCAGGGCGCGCGGTGGAGCACGCCGTGGGCCACCCGGCCGAGCTGGAGGCCGAGGCCGCCGTGCCGGTGCTGGGCGCCCACCACGAGGAGGGTGGCGCCCCGCGCCGCTTCGAGGAGGGCGTCCCGGCTGTGGCCCTCCGGCGTCCGGCCGATCGTCGCCACCCCTTCCGGTACGTCCCGCAGGGCTTCGGCCACCGCTTCCAGCGCCGTCTCCTCCGGGTCGCCGCCGTGCGGGTCGTGGCCGGTGAAGACGCCCGAGGGACGCCGCCAGGCGCGTACCGCCTCCAGGGGCAGCCCGCGCAGCTCGGCCTCCTCGGCCGCGAACCGGGCGGCGGCCGCGTCGCCGGGCTTGTCGCCGACCGCCAGTACGATCCGCGGGGTGCTCCCCGCCTCCTCCGTGCCGGGACCGTCGCGCAGCACGAACACCGGACAGTGCGCGTGCCCGGCGACCGTCAGGCTCACCGAACCGAGCAGCGCCTCGGTGACCCCGCTACGGCCCCGGCTGCCGACCACCACCGCGCGGGCGGTACGGCTCTCCCGGACGAGCGCGTACTCCGGTTCGCCGGGCAGCACATCCGTGGTCACCTCCAGACCGGGACGCCGCTGGCGGGCCCGTGCCTCCGCGGTGCCGACCACGTCCCTGGCCATGACCTCCTCGACGGGACGGTTCAGCTCCTGGGCGACCAGCTCGCCCTCGTAGCGTTCCCAGAGCGAGGCGTACACCAGGCGCAGCGGCGCCCCGCGCAGGGCCGCCTCCTCCGCGCCCCAGTCCACGGCGCCCAGGCTGGACGCGGAACCGTCCACGCCGACCACGATCGGCTCGTCCATGGTGTTCTCCCTATCTGTCAGTCGTGCGGGACGACGGCGACGGGACCGGCGGCGTGGTGCAGCACGGCGTGCGCGACATGCCCGAGGTGGGCGCCGAACCGGCCCTTGCGCACCCGGCGGCCCACCACGACCAGGCAGGCGTCGCGCGAGGCGTCCACCAGGACCGACCCGGCACTGCCCTCGACGGCCGTCTCGGCCATGTCGACGTCCGGGAACCGCTTCCGCCAGGGCTCCAGCGCCCTGGCGAGCATGAACGCGTTCCGTGGTTCGAGCGCGGCCTCGGCGACCGGGGGCGCCTCCGCCTCGTAGGAGTAGCCGGGAGTGTCGTACGGGGGCGGCGGCTGGGGTACCCAGGCGTACACCACCCGCAGCGGAGCGCCGCGCAGCGCGGCGGTGCGACACGCGAACTCCAGCAGGGCCGCGTGCGGCGCGGTGATGTCCAGGCCGAGGACGACCGGCCGGAACGGCGTCGCGGCCGACGGGATGCCCGCCGGGTCCGCCAGGTGCTCGTCGGCGGCCTGCTCACCCGCCCGCACCAGCACCACCGGGCACCCCGCGTGCCCGGCGACCGCCATGCCGACCGAGCCCACGATGAACCCGTGGAGCCCGCTCAGGCCGCGCGAGCCGAGCGCCAGCAGTTCGGACGTCCCGGCGGCCTCGCACAGCACGTCCACCGGGTCGCCGGTGTGCTGCTCGGTGATCACCTCCAGGCCGGGATGGCGCAGCCGCAGCCCCTCCGCGCTCTCGCGCGGCGCCCGCTCGATCCAGTCCTGCTCGGCCTCGGCCCCGAGCAGCGGAGCCTGCGCCAGCGGGTCGGGCAGCGGCTCCCACGCCTGGACGAGCCGCAGCGGCAGCCCGCGCAGCCGTGCCTCGCGCGCCGCCCATTCGGCGGCGGCCCGGCTCTCGGCGGAGCCGTCCAGGCCCGCGGTCACGGTTCGGGGCATCGCCTTCACCTCCCTGGCTCTTTCCGGGGGCCGTGCCGGCCCACCTACCAGCCTGACCGCAACGGGCCGCTCGGGCCACGGCCACAGGTCCCTCCGGGGGACCGGCAGGCCCTGTCAGCGGTGCGGACGTGGAGTTCCTTCACGCGCCGGCCTGGTCCGGTCGGCCCTGGTGCGGACACCGCCGAGACGCGACGATCGTGTTGGGGGCCGTCCGTGAGCCCGGCGGCCCAGGAGAACGAAAGGGCGTCAGGCCCGAGACACGCGCCTTCGCGGAGCGGGACCCGATCCGCGTCTTCCCGCTGGACGACCACGAGGTCGTCTCCATTCGAGGCGTCCGCCTCCAGGGTCGTACGCCCGCGTCTGGTGCGCCACGGGCGGTACGGCCCCGGCCGGGGACCCTCAGGCCCCCGGCCGGGCGGGCGCTAGGAGACGATGCCCACGTGCGCGAGCGCCTGCTTCAGCAGGGCGCCGTGGCCGCCCGGCATCTCGCCGTGCAGGGCCGCCGAGGCCGCTTCCTGCGGGGTGAACCAGACGAGGTCCAGCGCGTCCTGCCGTGGGCGGCAGTCGCCGGTCACCGGCACGATGTATGCCAGCGACACCGCGTGCTGGCGCGGGTCGTGGTACGGGGTGACACCGGCGGTGGGGAAGTACTCCGCGACCGTGAACGGCTGGGTGGAGGCCGGGACCCGGGGCAGCGCGACCGGCCCGAGGTCCTTCTCCAGGTGCCGCAGCAGCGCGTCGCGGACCCGCTCGTGGTGCAGGACGCGGCCGGAGACCAGCGTGCGGCTGACCGTGCCGTCCGGCCCGATGCGCAACAGCAGCCCGATGCTGATGACTTCGCCGCTGTCGTCCACCCGCACGGGCACGGCCTCGACGTACAGGATCGGCATCCGGGCCCTGGCCATCTCCAGCTCGTCCGTGGTCAGCCAGCCGGGCGTGGTCTCGGTCATGTCAGACATTGCTTGATCATACTTTCCGGGTGGGGACCCGCCGCGGGTGCGGACGGGCTCGGACAGGCGCGGTCGCGGCCGACGGGCTCACGGTTTCACGGCGACGGCACCGAACTGCGGTAGGGGGGCGGCCTCCGCGACGTCCGGACGCCACCGCGAGCACGGCAGGAGGCCCGGTTCGACCAGCTCCAGACCGTCGAGGAAGGCGGCGATCCCGGCGCGGTCGCGGGCGGTGATCGGCGGGGTGGCGTTGGCGTTCCAGAACTCCATCGCGGCCACATTCCCCTCGCCGCCCACGTCGCCGTCGTAGGTCGGGTGGGTGAGCACCAGCACGCTGCCGGACGGGACGGCGGCCATGATCCGCCGGACGACGTCCCGCGCCTCTTCGTCGTCCAGGACGAAGTTGAGGATGCCCAGCATCATCACCGCGACCGGCTCGGCCAGGTCCAGGGTCTTACCGGCGCGCGCCACGATGGCGTCCGGGTCGCGGACGTCGGCGTCGACGTAGTCCGTGACGCCCTCGGGGGAACTGGTCAGCAGCGAGCGGGCGTGGGCCAGGACGATCGGGTCGTTGTCGACGTACACGACCTTCGACGCGGGGGCCAGGCGCTGGGCGATCTCGTGGGTGTTGTCCACGGTCGGCAGGCCAGTGCCCACGTCGAGGAACTGCCGGATGCCGCGCTCGGCCACGAGGTGGCGCACCGCCCGCACCAGGAAGTCCCGGTCCGCACGGGCCACGGCCCGGATCACCGGGAACATCCCGGCGACGTGCTCACCGACGCGCCGGTCGACCTCGTAGTTGTCCTTGCCGCCGAGCCAGTGGTTCCATACCCGCGCGTTGTGCGCCACGGAGGTGTCCGGCCGTGCCGCCCCGGCCGTAGCGGAGCCGTCGTCGCTCAACTCGCCGCCTTCCTGGGTACGGCCGTCCGCCGCCCCTTGATCACGCCGTCCCGCGTCATTGTGCCGCCCGGCGATCGCGCTGTCCCGAAAATCGCGCACGGTACGCGAACGGGCACCGAACGGGCATCCCCGGACCGGCCGCCCCCGCCCAGGGAAAAGCCCGTCCGGGGCATGAGGAACACTGGTGGCGTCCCGCGAACCGACCGGAAGCAGCACATGTCAGCGACGCCCGCGCCCCTCCTCGACGTCCCCGGCGAGCCCTCCGGCCCCGCCGACATCCGCCTGGTGGTGACCGACATGGACGGCACCCTGCTGGACGACGACAAGCGGCCGCCGGTCACCCTGCGGCCCCTGCTCGCCGAACTCCGGCGCCGGGGCGTGCTGTTCAGCCCCGCCAGCGGCCGCCAGTACGCGACGCTGGCCGAGGAGTTCGCCGACGTGGCCGAGGGCATGGTGTTCATCGCGGAGAACGGCACCTACGTGGTCCGCGACGGGGTGGAGCTCAGCTCCGACCCGCTGGAGCACGCGGCCGCCGCGGAGCTGGCCCGCACCGTACGGGGACTGGCCGCGCGGGGCGTGGACGCGGGCGCCGTGGTCTGCGGCAAGCGGGCCGCGTACGTGGAGCGGACCGACGAGGCGTTCCTCGCCGAGGTGCGCAAGTACTACGTCGAGCACCGCGTCGTCGAGGACGTGACCGCGGTGGACGACGAGATCATCAAGGTCGCGGTGTACGACTTCGGCTCAGCCGAGCACGGCGCCGCCCCCGCCCTGGCGCCCTTCGCCGCGACCCACCAGGTGGTGGTGTCCGGCGAGCACTGGGTGGACGTGATGAACCGCACCGCCAACAAGGGCGCCGCCCTGCGCGGCCTCCAGCGCGAACTGGGCATCACGCCGGCCCAGACCATGGTCTTCGGCGACTACCTCAACGACCTGGAGATGCTGGACGCCGCCGACTGGTCCTTCGCCATGGCCAACGCCCACCCGGACGTCATCAGCCGGGCCCGCCACCTCGCGCCGTCCAACAACGACCAGGGCGTGCCCCGGACGGTCGCGCGGATCCTCGGCATAGAGCTCTAGCCGAGCACCGCGTCCAGGAACCCCGTCAGCTCCTCGAAGACCTTCGCGCGGTCGGTCTCGTGGAAGACCTCGTGCCGGGCCCCGGCGAAGATCCGTTCGGTGGCCCGGCCCGCGCCGAGCCGTTCCACCCCGGTCCGGCTGCCCGGCAGCGGGACCAGCCGGTCGTCGTCGCCGTGCAGCCACAGCAGCGGCAGGGTCCCGGTGTCGCCGCCCTCGGCCACGGCCGCGAGCCCGCGTTCGAAGGCCAGCAGCGTCGGCCGCTTCATCGGGCCGTGCCAGACCAGCGGGTCGGCGAGGTAGGCCGCGCCCACGGCCGGGTCGCGGGAGAGCGCGGCCGGGCTGACCGGCGTGTCCGGGATCTCGTCCGATGCGAGCAACTGGCCGGGCAGCGCCCACTCGCCGATCACCGGCCCCGACAGCACCAGCGCGCTCAGTTCCGACCCGTACCGCTGGGCGTACCGGGCCGCGATCAGGCCGCCCATGGAGTGGCCCACCAGCACCAGGGGCAGACCGGGATGCCCGGCGCGGGCCAGGTCCGCCGCCGTGTGGACGTCGGTGACCACGTCCTCGAAGTCGTCGATCCGCGCCCGTTCGCCGGACGACCTGCCGTGCCCGAGGTGGTCGGGCGCGTACACCGCCGCGCCGTGCCCGGTGAGCACCCCGGCGACCTCGTCGTACCGGCCCGCGTGCTCGCCGTACCCGTGCACCAGCAGGGCGAGATACCGGGGCGCGGGGTGCGGCCAGGCGCGGATGTGCAGGGCTCCGTGGACGCCTTGGCGGGTGTGTTCGCGTACGGCGGTCATGCGCGGTCTCCTCCGGCGGGGTGGCGTGGGTCGCTCCAGGGGGATCTTCCCAGCGGGCCGGTACGCGGTCTATAGTCCGGTAGAGCTCAAAACTAGCAGTGCTAATTAAGTCGCTCGCCACATCGTCCCGCCTCGGCGGGGCATAGGTTCATGCTGATCCACAGCGTCGTCGGTCAGGAGTCCCGAGTTGCGTCCCGTCCACTTCGCGGCCGCCCGCCGCACCCCGATCGGCAAGCTGCGCGGGGCCCTTTCCTCCGTGCGGCCCGACGACCTCGCCGCAGCCGTCGTCCGCGACCTGGTGAGCGGCGTGCCCGCCCTCGACCCGGCCCGCGTCGACGACGTGTACTGGGGCGCCGCCAACCAGGCGGGCGAGGACAACCGCAACATCGCCCGCATGGCCGCACTGCTCGCCGGCCTCCCCGACACCGTGCCCGGTGCCACCGTCAACCGGCTCTGTGCCTCCGGCCTCGAAGCGGTCACCACCGCCGCCCGGACCATCGCCGCCGGTGAGGCGGACATCGTGATCGCGGGCGGCTCCGAGTCCATGAGCCGCGCCCCCTTCGTGCTGCCCCGCCCCGACGAGGCCCTCCCGCACCGCATGGAGACCTACGACACCCGCCTCGGCTGGCGCCTCACCAACCCGGCGATGAAGGACCTGCACGGCGTACTGGCCATGGGCGAGACCGCCGAGGAGGTCGCCCGGCGCTACGGCATCTCCCGTGAGCGCCAGGACGAGTTCGCCCTGCGCAGCCACCAACTCGCGGCCACCGCACGGAAGAACGGCCACTTCGACGCCGAACTCCTGCCCGTGGAGCGCCCGGACGGCATCACCGTCGACCGCGACGAGTGCGTACGCGAGGACACCTCCCTGGAGAAACTCGCCCGCCTCAAGCCGGTGTTCCGGGGCGACGGCACGGTCACCGCGGGCAACGCCTCACCCATGAACGACGGCGCCGCCGGACTCCTCCTGGTCAGCGAGGACGCGCTGGAGGAGCTGGGCCTCGAATCCCTCGGCCGGTACGTCGCCGGAGCCTCGGCGGGCGTCCACCCCGACGTGATGGGCATCGGCCCGGTCCCCGCCACCCGCAAGGCGCTCGCCCGCGTCGGCTGGAGCATCGACGATCTCCAGGAGGCCGAGTTCAACGAGGCGTTCGCCGCCCAGGCCCTCGCCTCCGTCGACGAACTGGGCATCGACCCCGCCCTGGTGAACCCCACCGGCGGCGCCATCGCCCTCGGCCACCCCCTCGGCTGCTCCGGCGCCCGCATCCTCACCACCCTGCTCCACCGCATGCGCCGCACCGGCGCCGGACGCGGCCTCGCCACCATGTGCGTCGGGGTCGGGCAGGGCAGCGCGGTCCTGGTGGAGCGCCCCTGAACCAACCCGACGGAGCTTGCCCACAGGCGAGTTCCGCAGCACGAGTCGTACAGCAGGAAACGGAGCCGCACCTCATGGCAACCCTGTCCGTCGCCGCCATCCTGGCCGAGAACGCCCGCCGCCGCCCCGACCGGACGGCCCTGGTCGAGGGCGACCTGCGCCTCACCTTCGCCGAAGCCTGGCGGCGCTCCCTCGCCCAGGCCGGCGCGCTGGCCGCCCTCGGCGTACGGCCGGGGGACCGGGTCGCCCTGATGGCCCCCAACACCGTGGAGTTCCCCCTCGCCTACTTCGCGACCGTGGCCGTGGGCGGTGTCGTGGTCCCCGTCCACCTGCTGCTCTCCGCACCGGAGGTCGAGCACGTACTGAAGGACAGCGGCGCCACCCTCCTGCTCGCCCACCCCGCCCAGGAGGCCACCGCCCGCGCCGCCGCCGACCCCCTCGGCATCCGGGTGGTCGTCCTCGGGGAGGAGCTGGAGAAGCTCGCGGTGGACGCCGAGCCGCCGCACTCGTACGTCACCCGGGCCGCCGACGACCCGGCCGTCGTCTTCTACACGAGCGGCACCACCGGCGTCCCGAAGGGCGCCGTGCTCAGCCACTTCAACATCGTGATGAACGCGACCGTCAACGCCTTCGACGCCAACGACATCCGCCCCGACGACACCGTCCTCGGCGCCCTCCCGCTCTTCCACGCCTTCGGGCAGACGGTCTCCCTCAACTCCACCTGGCGCGCGGGCGCGACGCTCGTCCTGATGCCCCGCTTCGACGCCGCCCGCGCCATCGAGATCATGGTCCGGGAGCAGGTCAACACCTTCCACGGCGTCCCCACCATGTTCGTCTCCCTCGCCGCCGTCGCGGCCGACGCCGACGCCCTGCCCGAGCTGCGGCTGTGCGTCTCCGGCGGCGCCTCGCTGCCGGTGGCCGTGCTGGAACGCTTCGAGTCGGCGTTCGGCGCGCGGATCTACGAGGGCTACGGCCTCTCGGAGACCTCCCCGGCCGCCACCGTCAACCAGCCCGTCTTCGGCACCCGCGCCGGCACCATCGGCCACCCGCTGTGGGGCGTGGACGCCGAGATCGCCCACGCGGACGTCGAGGACCGCGTCGAACTCCTCCCGCCCGGCGAGCTGGGCGAGGTCGTCATCCGGGGCCACAACGTCTTCTCCGGCTACCTCGGCCGCCCGGAGGCCACCGCCGAGGCGCTGGTCGACGGCTGGTTCCGCACCGGCGACCTCGGCACCAAGGACGAGGACGGGTTCCTGCGGATCGTCGACCGCAAGAAGGACGTCATCATCCGCGGCGGCTACAACGTCTACCCCCGCGAGGTCGAGGAGGTCCTCGCCCGGCACCCGGACGTCGCCCAGGTCGCCGTCATCGGTCTGCCCGACGAGCTGCACGGCGAGGAGGTCTGCGCGGTCGTCGTCCCCGCGCCGGGCACCGCCCCCGCCACCGCCGCGATCGCCGAGTGGTCCAAGGAACACCTCGGCAAGCACAAGTACCCGCGCCGCGTGGAGTTCACGGACACGCTGCCGCTCGGCCCCAGCATGAAGGTGCTCAAGCGCGAACTGCGCGCCCGGTATACCGCCCACTGAGACCCCCGGCGCCCGGCCGGACGTGTGCACATAGCATCGGTCTCCGCATGAACATGATGACGCTCTGGCACATATCCGGCTGGGAGTTCGCCGCCCTGGCCCTCGCCGCCCTCCTGGTCGGCTTCTCCAAGACCGCGGTCAGCGGGGCCAACACGGTCAGCCTCGCCGTCTTCGCGGCCGTCCTGCCCGCCCGCGCCTCCACCGGTGTCCTGCTGCCGCTCCTGATCGCGGGCGACACCTTCGCCGTCCTCACCTACCGGCGCCACGCCCACTGGCCCACCCTGTGGCGGCTGTTCCCCGCCGTCGCGGCCGGAGTGGTGGCGGGCACGCTGTTCCTCGCCCGCGTGGGCGACGGGGGAGTACGGACCTCCATCGGCGTGATCCTGCTGATGATGACCGGCATCACCCTCTGGCGGCGACGCCAGGAGAGCGCGGCGGAGGGCTCCGACGTCAGCACGAAGGCGGGCCGCGCGACGGCGGGCGCGTACGGCGTGACCGGCGGCTTCACCACCATGGTCGCCAACGCGGGCGGCCCGGTGATGTCGATGTACCTGCTCTCCGCGGGCTTCCGCAAGATGGGCTTCCTCGGCACCTCCGCCTTCTTCTTCCTCATCGTCAACGTGGCCAAGATCCCCTTCAGCGCGGCCCTCGGCCTGATCGACGGCGACTCGCTGCTGCTCGACGCGGCACTGCTCGTGTTCGTCGTCCCCGGCGGGTTCCTCGGCAAGTGGGCCGTCCACAAGATCAACCAGCGGCTCTTCGACCGCATCGTCATCGTGGCGACCCTCGTCGGGGCGGTCGAACTCCTGCTGACCTGACCGGATGCGTACGCTCACCCCATGCCCGCGCACGTCCTGATCCTCGGCGGCACCACCGAGGCCCGCCGTCTCGCCACCGCCCTCGCCGCCCGCCCCGGCCTCCGGGTCACCACCTCGCTCGCGGGGCGCGTGCGCCGGCCGGGGGCGATCGACGGCGAGGTCCGCGTCGGTGGGTTCGGGGGCGCGGCCGGGCTGGCCGACTGGCTGCGCGCCCACCGGGTCACCGCGCTGGTGGACGCGACTCATCCCTTCGCGGAGCGGATCACGGCGAACGCGGCGGAGGCGGCACGGCTGGCCGGCGTCCCGCACGTGGTCCTGCGCCGCCCCGGCTGGGATCTGGACGACGACTGGCACCCGGTGGCCTCTCTGGAGGAGGCGGCGCAAGCCGTACCCCGCCTGGGACAACGGGTGTTCCTCAGCACGGGGCGGCTCGGGCTGGCCGCCTTCGCGGGCCTGACGGACACTCGGTTCGTGGTCCGCTCGGTGGAGCCGCCGGAGCCGCCGCTGCCCCCGCACTGCGAAGTGGTCCTGGCGAGAGGGCCGTTCAGCCTCGCCGACGAGTTGGACCTGCTGCGGACGCACCGCATCGACGTACTGGTGACGAAGGACAGCGGGGGAGCGGCGACGGCACCGAAACTGGCCGCCGCCCGCTCGCTCTCGTTGCCTGTGGTCGTCGTGCGCCGCCCTGAACTCCCCTCCGGCACAGGGGCGTTGCCGGATGAGGAAGCCGTACTGGGCTGGCTGGCCGGGGTCATTCCCCTCGAGGATGCCTGCGCAGCAGATACGTGTCCATGATCCAGCCTTTGCGCTCCCGCGCCTCCGCCCGCACCCGCTCGATGCGCGGCCCGGCCTCCGCCAGCGGACCGGAGACCAGGATCTCGTCCGGGGTGCCTATGTACGCGCCCCAGTAGATGTCGATGTCGTCGCCGGCGTACTCCCGGAACACCTGGTGGGCGTCGAGCATCACCACCACGTCGTCCACCCCCTCCGGGAACCCCTCCGCCAGCCGCCGCCCGGTGGTGATCTGCACCGGCCGCGCCACCCGGTTCAGGCCCGTACGATGCCGGGCGACCAGCGCGGAGACGCTGCTGATGCCGGGCACCACGTCGTACGAGAACTCCACCGCGCCCCGCTCCAGCACCTCTTCGAGGATGCCCAGCGTGCTGTCGTACAGCGAGGGGTCGCCCCACACCAGGAACGCGCCCGTGCCGTCCTCGGCGACCTCGTCGGCGATGAGCCGCTCGTAGATCCCCGCGCGGGCGGCACGCCAGTCCTCGACGGCGGGGGAGTAGGCAGCCCCGCCCGCCCGCCGGTCCCGCTCCGGATCACGCGCCGCCACCACCCGGTAGGAACCCTCGGGCAGATGCGCGTCCAGGATGTCCCGGCGCAGCCGCGTCAGATCGCTCTTCACCTCTCCCTTGTCCAGCAGGAAGAACACGTCCGTGCCGCGCATCGCCTTGACCGCCTGCAGCGTGAGCTGATCGGGGTCGCCCGCGCCGATACCGATGACCTGAATCTTTCGCACGCGTCGAGTCTGCCGCACGGCCTCGGGCGGACGGGGTACGGGGGCGGCAACGGGAACCGGTGAAGACTGCCGGTTCGTGGCAGTGATCGCGGCGGGGTCCGCGGGTGATGATCTTCCGTCCGCTCGACCACGGAGGCTCACCATCATGAGATCGACCCGCGCAGCACTGCTCCTCACGACCGCCGCCCTCGCCCCGGCCCTTCTGCTCACCGCCACCCCCGCGTCCGCCGCCACCCCGGCCACCACCGTCCCGGTCACCACCGCCTCGGTCACGGCGGGCACGCCGGTGGACCAGATGTCCGACGACGACGTCCGGGTGGCCATCTTCCGCATCCTCGCCGACCCGAAGAGTGGCAAGGCGGTGATCCGGGAGGCGAACAGGGCGCTCGACGGCACGATCGAGGACCAGCGGGCGTTCCTGGAGACCGGTTACCGCCTGGCCCAGGCCGAGGACGACCGGGTGGCGGTCGCCCGCATCCTGGCCGACCCGAAGTCCAGCCCCGCCCTCCGCGCGGCCGCCTCCGCGGTGATCGACGGCACGCCGGAGGAGCTGCGGTACTTCATCGAGGTCGGGCAGTACCAGGTCCAGTAGGGCCCGGGCGGCAGCCGCCTCCGTACATGTGGGTACTCGGCCCTTCCGGTGAGCCCGGACGGGCCGGGCCCCGCGAACGGAGGCAGCCCGCCATGTACGACAGCCCCCTCGCAGGCCGTACCGTCGTCGTGACCGGAGCCGCACGCGGGCTCGGCGCGGCCCTGGCCCACGCCTTCGCCGAGCGCGGCGCGCGGCTGGCCCTGCTCGGCCTGGAGAGACAGGAACTGGAGGCGGTGGCCGCCTCGCTCCCTCCGCCGGTGATCGCCCTGGAAGTCGACGTCACCGACTTCCACGCCCTGGAACGCGCCGCCGTGGAAGTACGGGAGAAGCTGGGGCGGCCGTCCGTCGTCGTCGCCAACGCGGGCATCGCGGAAGGCGGACCGTTCGCGGGCTCCGATCCCGAGTCCTGGCGGCGGGTGATCGAGGTCAACCTCGTCGGCAGCGCCATGACGGCACGGGCGTTCCTGGCCGACCTGCTGGTCACGTCCGGCTACTTCCTCCAGGTCGCCTCCCTGGCCGCCCTCGGCACCTCACCCATGATGAGCGCCTACTGCGCCTCCAAGGCGGGCGTCGAGTCCTTCGCCCACGCCCTGCAGGCCGAGGTCGCCCACGAGTCCGTCGGCGTGGGCATCGCCTACATCAACTGGACCGACACCGACATGGTCCGCGACGCGGACAACTACCCGGTCCTGCGCGAACTCCGCGCCCACATGCCGGCGCCGGCCCGCAAGGTGTACCCGGCCGAGATGGTCGCGGAGCGGCTGGTCCGCGCGGTGGAGCAGCGCCGCACCGCCGTCTACGTGCCCCGGTGGCTGCAACTGGTGCAACTGGGGCGCGCGGCCCTGCCACCCGTCGTCCGGCGCGTGTCCCGCCGGGCGCTGCCGCAGTTGCAGGCCGAGCGGGCCCTCCCGCCGACCGGTCTGCTGGGCGCCGGCGGCGTGGCGGACGAGGCGCTGCGGGGGCACGGGGCGTGAGGCGTCACGGGCGCCGGAGGCGGGGAGCCTCGGTACCCGCGTCGATGGGCGCGGAGGTCAGCTCCACCCGTCCGGCGAGGTCCCCGGCCCAGGCGGCCACGCCGGTGAGGTCGAGGCCGTAGGGGCGATGCTGCTCCTGCGCGGCCGACCACTCCGTCACGGCCGCCGCCCCGCGCCGCAGCAGGCGGGCGCCGCCGGTGGTGTTGCCGCGCGCGGCGTGGGTGAGCCCCACCGCTAGCTGGGCGAGACCACGCCACAGCTCACGCTCTGCCTCTGGGCCGGACTTCCAGGCGTCCTCGAACACCTCGTGCGCGTGGAACGGCTTGCCGCCGTCCAACAGCTCCTGCGCCTCCGCGAGCGTCTCGTCCGGGCTCCGTACGACCCCCTCCGGCTGGCGTTCGACGCCGTCCGTCCCGTACGGCAGCGGCCGCCCCAGCCCGTCCCGGGGCCGCGCGTTCCGCGCCCTGCCCTCCGGGTCCCGGTCGCGCCCGCCCGCCGTCCTGTCCGACCTCGCGTCGATGTCTCCACCTGCGTCTGCGTCTGCCATGCGGCCGATTCTCCCCCTCCGCACCGACAACCCGCTTCGGAGGAGTCCCCTACGTGGGGTAAAGTGCTGTTCGCGCGATCACGCGGGTCACCGCGAGTGAGCGCATCGGGACGTGGCGCAGCTTGGTAGCGCACTTGACTGGGGGTCAAGGGGTCGCAGGTTCAAATCCTGTCGTCCCGACTTTACGAAGTCGCAGGCGAGGGCCGGTTACGGAGAAATCCGCAACCGGCCCTCGGCCGTTCCGGCGCCCCGTACGGAGGAGCAGCCGCTCGGTCTACGCCACCGCGGTCAGCGTCGCGTAGACCACGACGTTGCTCTGATAGCCGGTGCCCTTGACGTAGCGGCCGCCGCAGGTGATCAACCGGAGTTCGGGCCGGCCGGTACTGCCGTAGACCTTCCGGCTGGGGAAGTTCTTCCGGTCGTGCAGCTCGACGGCGCGGACGGTGAACACCACTGTCCGCCGGTCCGCCCGGCTGATCTCGATGGTCGCGCCCTCGGTGAGGTCGCCGAGGTTGTAGAAGACGCCGGGACCGCCCGTGGGGGTGTCCACATGCCCGGTGGCGATGGCGGTGCCCGCCGTGCCGGGAGCCGTGCCGTCGCCGTACCAGCCGGCGACGCCGGGGCTCGACGCGGCCGGGGCCCGCAGCGCCCCGGCCGCGTCAAGGCCCACTCGTGCCATCGGCGCGTCCACGCCGATGGCACCGATCCGCAGCCGGACCGGCTCCGCGGGAGGCAGCGCGGCGACCGCGAGGCGGGCCAGGTCCGCGGAGGCCCCTGGGAGGCGGCCGGAGACCACAGCGGCGGTCGAGCCCGCCTGCGACGGCCGAGGCTGGGACGGGCCCTCGTCGCTCACGCCGGAGATCAGCAGCACCGCGCCCGCCGCCATGGCGCAGGCCAGGCCGAGCCGTGCGCAGAGGTACGGATCACGGGAAGCGCTGATACGGCGTCCGAGTCTCAGCCCGGGTCCGGGTGCCATCGCCAGGCTCGACGATCAGGCCCGGATGCCGTCCGGGCGGCGCCGCATCAGCACCAGCCCTCCGGCGGCGGCCGTGGCCAGCAGTCCGCCGCCCACGGCAAGCCCCATGCCGCTGTCCTCGGCCGGCCCGAATCCGGCGTCGACCGAGCCCTTCGGAGAGTGACCGGTGACCTGGTACGTCTCCGTGACCTTGGTCAGCGGCGGACATTTCAGGGTGACGATGTCGCTGCCCGCTTTGGCTCCTTCCGGGATCTGGAACTCGCCGGTGAGCTCCCCCTCCTCGTCACCTGCGAAAAGGTGGAAATCCCCGCCCACCTCCGACCGCCCCTTGCCGTAGTCCGCGTCGGCGTCGCAGGCGCTCGTACTGACCGTGACCGTGGAGCCCGGGGCGGCGTTCCACGGATTGATACGGACATCCGAGTCCTCGGCGGCAGCGACCGGGATCTGCAGTCCGAGGGCACCGAGAGTCAGGCCGATACCAGCACCTATGTGTCTGTAACGCATGCGAATCCTCCAACGGAACGGTGTCCGGCCTACCCGGCGCGGCGCATCTTTCGCGCCCTGTCACCGAGGCAACCGACACCCCGCGGGTTCCGCAACCTGGCGCATCGCCACATATGTCGCCCAGTCAGGTGCCGAGACGGTCCTCCTCGGTACCCCTGCGCAGGTCACCGACGCGGAGATCATCGACAGCAACCACCCGCCGCCACGTCGCCATCATGGTGAACGGCCGTCAGGACGATGGACGCCGCAGGGTCCCGTGGGTTCCCGCATCACGGCCGTCAGGCGAAGGTGAACCAGAGGACCAGGAGCGTGGCTACCACTCCCACCGCTCCGAGGCCGCAGAAGACGCGGGCCAGCACGGTGCTGTCGAAGCCGTCGATGAGCATCCGACGGGGGTCGGACGGGTCGTAGAAGACCGTCACCGGCCCGCCCGTGCGGAGATCGCCGACCGTGTTGCGGGAGACCGAGGACTCGACCTTCATGGTCCGGCCGTCACCGGTCAGCCACTCCACGACCGGGGTGTACATCTTGCTGTTGGAGTCGACGTCGCGCCGGGTGAGGAACCCGACGACCGTGCCCTGGGCCCTGACTCCCTGCTCCCGCAGCCGTCGCCCTCCGCGCAGGAGCCTGACGCCGATGGTCATGAACACCGCTCCGAACAGCAGCGGAAGACCCGCCCCCAACCACACGGCCATGCGGCCCGCCCTCCCTTGTCGGCTGTGCCCATTGCATCACGCGCTGGTTCAGGAGTTCGAGCCAGGACGAACGCCGCCACGGCAGTACGCCGTCAGAGGTCCTCCTCGCCCCGGTCGGCCGAAGAGCGCTCGTCGAGAAGCGTGACGAAGGCCGAGGCGATCAGGGCGACGGCGCGGTCGTCGTCGTGGGTCAGGCGGCGCAGGACCTCGCGCACGGCGGTACCCGGCAACTCGACCAGCGCCTGGATCAGGCGTACCCGCGTCGCGAAGTCCGCCGCTGGAGAGGCGAGTTCGTCGACCAGTAGGGTCAGGACGCGGTCCGCGCGATCGGGGCGACGGGACAGCGTCCCGAGGATCTCCGCCGCGTCGACGTCGTGGAAGCCCTCGACCACCATGCCGACGAGCGCCGGTACGGCCGCGGTCACGCCACTCCGTCCCAGCACCACTGCGGCGTGCCCGCGCACGGTCGTGTCCGGGTCGTCGAGCGCCTTGGCGAGCGCCTCGGTCGCCCGCGGGGACTCGTCCATCTCGGCGATCGCCCGCACCGCGCGCCGCCGGACGTCGACGTCCGGCGCGTCCAGGCCGGCGGTCAGCGCCGTCACGGCGTCGGCGCCGGACCGGGCGAGCGCCCAGCACAGAGCGCCCGCGACGCTGGGGTCGGACTCGGCAAGGACCGCCTCGGCCAGCAGCCCGACGTGGACCGGCGCGTCTTCCGGCCGGGTGAGGACGGCCTGCTGCCTGCGCGCGGCACTGGCCGAGCCGAGCCCCTGCATCAGCTCGACGATGCGCAGCACGTCCTGCCAGCCGGTGGGCGCCGACGCGTCGATCGCACGGAGCCGTTCCAGCAGTTCCCGCTCCCGCTCCAGGCGGTCCTCCGTCCACCGGATGAGGTCGCCGACCAACGCGGACGGGGTGAACTCCGGGTCCGCCAGAGCGTGTCCGACCTGCTTGAGCGAGAGCCCGAGGGACCGCAGGCTCTCCACGTGGAAGACCCTGCGGACATCCTCGGCGGTGTACTCGCGGTAGCCGCCGACGGTCCGGCCGGTCGGGCGTACGAGCCCGAGGGCGTCGTAGTGCCGGAGCATCCGGGGGCTCACCCCCGAGCGGCGGGCCACCTCGCCGATCAGCACTCCGCGCCCTCCACGGCTTCCGCCGCGGCGGCGGCTCGCTCCGGACCGAGCGCGACGAGCCGCTTCGCCTCCTCGACGGCAGCGTCGAACCCGGTCTCCGGGTCCTGCCGGAGGAGCAGGGTGGCGTGCGCGTGGGCGGCCACGGCCGGGTCGGCGTGCGCCCCGGCGGTGGCGAGGGCGGGCTCGGCGGCATCTCCCAGGGCGACCAGGGCCTGGCTCAGGCTCAGTCGCACCTCGCGGTCGCCCCGGCCGAGCTGGGTGACCAGTTCGCGGGCCAGGTCCTTCGCCTCGCCCTCGGGCACGAGGACGACCGCGACGCGCCACGCGGTGCGCGCGACCTCGTCGTCGGCGTCGCGCAGCATGTCGCGCGTGATCCAGGCCCACGCGCTCCGGTCACCGATCTTGGACAGCGTGTGCAACGCCTGGGCGCGGGCTGCGGGGCGCCCGGAGCCTAGTTCCCGGCGGATACGGGGCAGGGTGATCTCCGGTGGGAGGCGGGTCAGCACCCAGGACAGCATGTCCCGTACGAAGAAGTCCGGCTCGACCGCACACCGCTCGATGAGCGTCTCCAGGTGGCCGGGGTCGGGATGCGAGCCGGCCGCCAGGGCGGCCTGGAGCCGCACCGACGGGTCCTCTGCACTCAGGGCGTCGGCCACACGTGCGTTGCGCGGGCTTCCGTAGGTCGGATCGATGGAAACCACCTCCAGCCCCCAGGGGACACCTTCTCACCGTGTCAAGGTCAAGCGGTGACCGTCGGGACGGTACGCCGCCGGGCACGGGCGCGGCCGACCCGGTAGGAGGGGCCGGCCGCGTACGCCCCGCCCGCGAGCGGGGCCGGTGTCAGGCGCGGTGGTACTGGACGGGCGTGGCGACCTCGCCGCCCAGTTCGGCGGCGGCGTGGCGGGCCCAGTACGGGTCGCGCAGCAGCTCGCGGCCGAGCAGCACCGCGTCCGCCTTGCCGGAGGTGACGATCTCCTGGGCCTGGGCCGGGTCCGTGATCATGCCGACCGCTGCCGTGGGCATGCCCGTCTCGCGGACCCGCTCGGCGAAGGGGACCTGGTAGCCGGGACCGGCGACGATCTTCGCGTCGGGGACGTTGCCCCCGGTGGACACGTCGATCAGGTCCACGCCGCGCGCCCCGAGGTCCTTGGCCAGGCGGACGGTGTCCTCGGCGGTCCAGCCGGTGCGGTCGTCGTCCGGGTTCTCGTCGACCCAGTCGGTGGCGGAGACACGGAAGAACAGGGGCAGCTCCTCGGGCCAGACGGCGCGGATCGCGTCGACGACCTCCAGGGCGAAGCGGGTGCGGTTCTCGAACGAGCCGCCGTACTCGTCGGTGCGGTGGTTGCTGAGCGGGGAGAGGAACTGGTGGATCAGGTAACCGTGGGCGCCGTGGATCTCGGCGACCTCGAAGCCGGCCTCCAGCGCTCGCCCGGCGGCGGCGGCGAACTGCCGGACGATCTCCGCGATTTCCTCCCGGCTCAGCTCGTGGGGGGTGGTGGAGGTCTCGGCGAAGGGGACGGCGCTGGGGCCGACCGGCTGCCAGCCGTACTGCTCGTCCGGCGCGAGAGCGCGCCCGCGGTCGACCCAGGTGCGCTCGGTCGACGCCTTGCGGCCCGCGTGCGCCAACTGGATACCCGCGACCGTGCCCTGGGACTTCAGGAAGGCGGTGACGCGCTTGAACGCCTCGGTCTGGGTGTCGTTCCAGATCCCGAGGTCGTACGGGCTGATCCGGCCCTCGGGGCTGACGGCGGTGGCCTCGGTGATGATCAGGCCGACACCGCCGGCCGCGCGGGCGGCGAGGTGCGTGAAGTGCCAGTCCGTGGGAGCACCGACCGTCTCGCCCTCCGGCGCGGCACTGTACTGGCACATGGCCGGCATCCAGATACGGTTCGGGATGGTCAGCGACCGGAGGGTCACGGGGGTGAAGATGGTGCTGCTGCTCAAGTCCGGCTCCTTCTGCATGACGGCCGTGGTCGTACGCGTACCCGCCGGTCACGGGCCCGCGCGAGGACGAGCCGGACCGGCACGAACGGTTCAAGAGCGGGCGCCTTTATTTTATTCCCGCCGTATACCCGCGTGCGCAAGTACATCGGGCGAGCCTCAGAGACGGCACGCCGAGGTGGATCGAGATACTCGCCGGGTGGGCGATGCGGGAGACGAGGGTACCGAGCAGGGTTGGGATGCACCCTGGTACCGGGTCCGCATCGCTCGGTTCGAGGCGTCCTTCTTGCCCGCTGCCGGCGAAGATCTCGATGCCGTCTGCAACGTCGACGTGGAAGTACGGCTGACGGCGGACGGTTCCCGCTGGAGTGCGACCGTGCTCACCCTCGCTGAGGTCGAGCGCCTCATGAAGAGGTGGCAGCGGACAGGTGAGGAGTCGGGCGGCCGCTACTTCTGGTGTTCTGACGGACTGATAGTCCGGGATCCCGGCATCGACAACATGACCCAGGTGCTCGCCGGCCTGCTCGACGAGGGTGGCTTCACCCAGGTTCTCCAGCGACTCGACGACGAGTGACCGTCGCCCACCCCTGTTCCGGAACGATCAGTGAGGGCTGTCCCGTTGCTCCTGACTGCGGAGACATGGTTGCTTGCGAGAGTCAGCAGTACGGTGGCTGGTTGGTCAGGGAGGACGCCACTCGCATCCATACGCCGAACAGTCGGTACAGGTCGGGCAGGGCGCCCTGCGTCTGAAC
This sequence comes from Streptomyces seoulensis, assembly GCF_022846655.1. NCBI lineage: Bacteria > Bacillati > Actinomycetota > Actinomycetes > Kitasatosporales > Streptomycetaceae > Streptomyces > Streptomyces seoulensis. The sequence continues at coordinate 4,088,485 of NZ_AP025667.1, read as the reverse complement.
GGTGCGGCTGTCCATGGAGGCAACCCCCGGGATTCCCAGGAGCGTCGAGGCGACTGAGGCCGACTGCCAGCGGACCGTGAGGGTGGACGCCTTGTCTGCGGTGGCCGCAGAAGTCCTCGGCGGTGCGGACAGACTGGCGGCGACCGTTTCCTCGATGACTGCGCGAACCTCGTCCGCCGGGCGTAGATCTGCCGCGAACCGGTCCCGCGCGTACTTCACGGCCACGGTGGCGACCGAGGCATCCCAGTCGGTCATCTCCGCGCACGCGCAGTCGTCTCCGGTGAGGGCTGCCACCGGGACGCCTATCGCACCCGCGACGGCGCTAGCCAGGCCGATCTCGCCCACCGGTCGCCCGTCCAGCCACATGTCTTCGATCTCGTGGCCCATGAAGCTGTGGCTCAGCACGCCGGGCGCGCCGGCCCTTGAGTGGTAGCCGACGCAGATCACGGCGTCGTACTCGGTCGTGAGTCCTTCGAGCATGAGCATCTGCTTGGGTTTGCCGCGGATGAGACGGGCTGCGGGATGCAGGGTCTCGGGCAGGAGGTTACGCATCGGACCGTGCGCGTCGTTGACGGTCACGTCGGTGGCGCCAGCGGCGACGGCCCCACGGACGGCTGCGTTCACGTCCTCCGCCATCATCAGGCGTCCCCGCTCGTAGTCCCGGCCTCCTGGCTGAACGTCGTCGGCGTCGACGAGCCCCGTGACGCCTTCCATATCCGCGCTGATGTAGATCCGCACTGTGTGGTCCTCTCAAGCTTGATCGCTTAGGGGACGCTTGCCGTTCTTTCTCCGGTTCCCTCTCACAGGCGGTGTCAGAACGGTGGATCGTCTGCGAATCCCTCGGTGTGCAGCGGGACTTGGGCGGGGGAGTGCCCGTGCTGCTGGAAGGGGGTGATGTCCTCGCCCCAACTGGCGAGTGCGTCCATCGCTCGCCGCCGGTGAGGATCGCTGTCGGCGGCGAGCCCCCGCACGTGGGCACGTAGACCTTCAGCATGGTGGGCGAGCTCTGGTGAGGCGAGGAGGGGGAGTGCAGAGGCCAGGGCGGCGTCCCGGATGTCTGGATCGGCGTCGGTGAAGAAGGGCTGAACGGCTGCGTAGAGGCTCTGTCGAAGGCCATGGAACGCTTCGACATCTTTCTCGTATCCGGCAGCTGACTCTTCGTTCGCGTCCCAGGCGGTGCTGCCGAGCCAGTTCAGGAGTCCGACGCGAAGGGGAAAGCGGGGTTGCTCACCCGCGTCAGAGACCTCCCATGGTCGCTGGTCCGTGACTTCGGCGAGAGTCTGTGGGTGCCCGAGGATGGCCGCCACGAACGATGCAGCCGGGGCTGTCGCGCTGTAGAAGGTGTTCGAATGCGTGACGGCTTCCCGCAGGTCACGGAGGGCGATGCCTTGCTTGCTCGCATCCTCGTCAAGGAGTTGCCGCAAGATCGCAGGCGTCGTCGGCGCGACGTTCGGACAGCAGTGCTCGACCGAACTCCAGTCTGTCCGCAGCAGCAGCTCTTCCGGATCAACGGAACGCCCGTGCTGACTCTTCATGCTCATCGGCCGAGTGTGACAGTCGGCCAGTACCTGCCCGACAGAAGAAGCGGCGGGTCCGGTCCCCCCCCCCCCCCCCCCCCACGCGAAGTGTCCCGAACACCGATTGCCGACCCCCCGGCGCGCTACTCCGCCGTCACCGGGGTACCGGGTCGGCAGCCCAGGGCGCCGATTCTGGTGACTGGCCAGAGCCCGGAACACAGGGGGACCATGATGACCACCGCGTCGGCCGAGCGCCTGCGGAAGAGTGCGTTGGACGTCTTCGGATGGGAGGAGTTGCGGCCGGAGCAGGTGGTGGCGATGGAGGCGGTGATGGGGCGGCGGGACACGCTGGTCGTGATGCCCACCGGGGCCGGGAAGTCGGCCGTGTACCAGGTGCCGGGGCTGCTGCTGCCGGGGCCGACCGTCGTGGTGTCGCCGCTCGTCGCGCTGCAGCGGGATCAGGTCCAGGGGCTGCTGCGCCGGGAGGGCGCGGAGGCCGCCGCCGTGAACTCGTCCCAGAGCGGAAGCGAGAACGCGGCGGTCTGGGACCGGATCAGCGAGGGTGACGTCGACTTCCTGTTCCTGGCCCCCGAGCAGCTCGCGAAGGACGAGGTGGTCGAGCAGCTCGCGGCCGCGGAGCCCGCCCTGTTCGTGGTCGACGAGGCCCAGTGCGTGTCGTCGTGGGGGCACGACTTCCGCCCCGACTACCTGCGGCTCGGACAGGTCGTCGAGCGGATCGGCCGGCCCCCCGTACTGGCCCTGACCGCCAGCGCCGCCGCCCCCGTACGGGCCGACATCATCACGCAGCTCGGCATGCGCGACGTGCGCGAGGTCGTCACCGGCTTCGACCGCCCCAACATCCACCTGGAGGTCATCCCCTTCCAGGACGCCGAGGTCAAGAAGCGGGCTGTCGTCGAGCGCGCCGCCGCGGAGTCCAAGCCCGGCCTCGTGTACGCGGGCACCCGCCGCGAGGCCGAGGAGTACGCCGAAGAACTGAGCCTGCTCGGGCTGGACGCGGCGGCGTACCACGCGGGGCTGCCCGCGCAGGAGCGGGGCGGTGTGCACGACCGCTTCATGGCCGGCGAGCTGGACGTGGTCGTGGCGACCTCCGCCTTCGGGATGGGCATCGACAAGCCGGACGTACGCTTCGTGCTGCACGCCTCCGTGCCCGGCTCCCTGGACGCCTACTACCAGGAGATCGGCCGCGCCGGCCGCGACGGCGAGGAGGCCCGCGCGATACTCGCCTACCGGCCCCAGGACCTCGGCATGCAGCGCTTCTTCGCGGCGGGCCGCCCGGACCCGGACACCGTCACCCAGGTCGTGAGCACCCTGGAGGAACACGACGGCCCCGTCCCGCCGACCGAGCTGCGCGACGAGACCCATCTGACGGCCAGCCGCCTGACGGCCGTCGTCAACCTCCTGGAGCAGGTCGACGCCGTCCACACCACCGAGGACGGCGACCTGGAGGCGACCGGCACGGTCGGCCCGGCCGCCGCCGCCCAGCAGGCGATCGAACTGGGCGACGCTCACCAGCAATTGGAGCGCTCCCGCGTCGACATGATGCGGGGCTACGCGGAGGCCACCGGCTGCCGGCGTCGGTTCCTGCTCGGCTACTTCGGCCAGGGCGGCGACCAGGACGAGTCCTGCGGCGCGTGCGACCGGTGCGAGGCGGCGGAACTGGCGGAGGAGGGTGGCGCGGAGGGCGGGCCCGCTGTGCTGGCCGGTACGGGTGGGCCGATACCCGAGCCGGCGTCTTCGGCGCCCGTGGGGGAGGAGCATCCCTTCCCGCCCGGCACCCTCGTACGGCACGAGCAGTGGGGGCAGGGGTCGGTCATGAGCGAGGAGGACGAGCGTGTGACGGTGCTGTTCGAGACGGTCGGCTATCGCACGCTGTCCCTTGAGGTGATCAACAAGAATCATCTGCTGACTGTGTGTTGAGGGTGTGCTGCGCCCACATGTGACCGCACCACATGTGACCGCACCACACGTGGCCTCACCACACATGGCCTCACCGCATGTGGGCCAACCCGCCCCTCAGCCCAGCCCCCGCACCACGGCCAGCGACACCGCGGCCGCCGCGAACCCCAGCACCGCGCCCGCCGCGACATCGCCCGGATAGTGCACCCCGGTGTGGACGCGGGAGTAGCCGACGGCGACCGCCAAGGAGCCCAGCGGGACCGCGGCCGGAGGCAGCACGACACCCACGGCGGTGGCGAAGGCGGTTGCCGAGGCCGTGTGGCCGGACGGGAAGGACGCCGACTCGGGCATGCGCACGTGCCGGGCCACCGCCACCTGGGCCTCCTCCCGATCGGGGCGGTGGCGGCGCACCATCCGCTTGCCGAACAGGTTCGCCGCCGCCGACGCCAGCGCGACCGAGGCGACCCCGGCCAGTGCCGCGCGGCGGGGCCGGCCCGGCAGCAGGGCGAGGCCCGCCGCGACGCCGAGCGAGATCTTCGAGTGGTCGGCCGCGTGCGACAGCCTCCGCAGCGCGAGGTCCAGCGCGGGTGTGGGCGTGGCGGCCACGGCGGCGTACAGCGCTCCGTCGACCGCACGCAGGTCGGCGGGGACGGTGCTGCGGTCAGGCACGTTTGTCTCCCGGTGCTGTCCGCTCGGCGGGGCCGAACGCGAGGTCGAGCAGTTCGCGCCAGTCGACGGGCGGCGCGGGAGGCGGTACGCCGGGGCGGTCGCGCGGCAGCAGCACCCGCAGCGCACCGGGCCGTACCGAGCACTCGACCGGAGTGCGCAGCCAAAGAGCCTCCCCGTCCACCGCCACCGGGATCTGCGGCTCCCCGGCCGTCACCCGGACCTGCCGCGCGGTCGTCACGGTGAGCCCCGGCGCCTGCGAGCCCCGTACGGCCAGCTCCGCCGCCTGTGCCGCGTTCTCCACCCGGATCCCGATCACGCCCAGCTCACCGGTGTCGAGCCTGGGCCTGCGGCCGCCGCCGCTCAGCTCGTCGGGGGAGACGTACGGGTTGTTGCTGACCAGCAGCGCCTGCTGGTCGGAGAGGGTGGTGCCGTCCACCCGTGCGTCGAGCCGCTGTACGCCCTCCCTGGCCAGCAGGTCCGGCATCAGGTTCAGGGCGGTGCCGGTCTTGTTGTCGCGGTACTCGGGGCTCTGCACGATGTCCGCGTACACGCCGAAGGACACCGTGTTGACGAACGGGCGGCCGGAGACGTCGCCGAGGTCGACGCGGACCTCCTCGCCGTCGGTCAGGGCGTCGAGGCAGCGGGCCGGGTCGGCGCGGTCGAGGCCGAGGTCCATGGCGAAGTGGTTGCGGGTGCCCGCGGAGATCACGAGGAACGGCAGACCGTGCTCGGCGGCGACGGCCGCGACCAGCGCCTGGGTGCCGTCGCCGCCCGCGACACCGAGCAGGTCGGCGCCGTCGTCCACGGCCTCGCGGGCCAGCTTGCCCACGTCGGCCGGGTCGGAGGGGTCCAGCAGGATCACCCGCGCGCCCAGTCGCTCCGCCCGCTCCACGAGGGCGAAGCGGCCGACCTTACCGCCGCCGGACCGCGGATTCATGATCAGCACCGGACGTCTCGGCCGATGCGCGCGGGTGGGCCGCTGCGACCGGGGCGGCCGCGCCCTGCGCAGCGCGGCGCGGCCGCTGAACCCTGCCACCACCCAGCACAGGCCGGAGATCAGCGCGATCACCCACAGTCCGCTCTGCGCGAAGAACACCAGGACGCCGACCGGCGCCGCGACGGCCACGACCGCCCCGAGCAGCCGCACCACACCGCGCCGGGCCACGAACCACCAGACACCGGCGGCGCAGAGCACCAGCCCGAGGGCCCCGGCCACGGCCACGAGCAGACCGCCCCTGCCCAGCGCGAGCAGCAGCACCGCCACGGCGCCGATCGCCGCCACCACGGCGCACCGCGCGAGCAGCCGGGCGGCGAGGCCCGCCCGGAACCACGCCCTTCGTGCCCCGCCCATGGCTTCCTCCCGGTGAATCTCGGCCCGGCCCGCACCACCAGCGTGGCGCAGGGCGTCGGCCGGGGGATGTCCCGGTCGGCTATATGGGCTCAAGGGTCATCCGAAGGTTGTCAGACGCGAATAAGTGTTCGCCAACCCGATGGCCCTGGCCGAGACTGGTGCGTTGATCGCAGTGCACAGAGAAAGCGGGCCGACGCTGACGTACAACCGGGACACCCTGCCCTTCCCCGAGAACCTGGTACCGCCCCCCACGAGCATGCGGAACTGGGCCGACTTCGATCCGGCGCGTCACCCGTTCGTCTGGGACGCGGACGAGGAGGCCCAACTCCGCGCGCTGGTACGGGAATGGGTGCCGCCTGTGCTCTCCGGGAGAGTGGGGCTCTGGGAGGCGGAACGATGGTGCGCGCGCCAGATCGACGCCATCGTCCGTGACCGCTACGGGATTTGGGCCGAGGGGTGGGACTGGTGCTACCGGTACGGCGGCCCCATCGGTAGCTGGGTCACCCCCACCAGCTCGGTGACGACCCCGGACGAGACCGCGACCCGCGTCGTGGGCGCACTGCTGGAGTGGCGCCGGTGGCTCGAGGCGATGGCCCGGCGGTTCGGGGAGTTGGCTCCGCCGCCGAACATCTCTCCCGAGGAACGGAGTTGGCACCTGGAGCGGGCGAGCGTCCGGCTGGTGACCATGGCCCTGGACTCGGGCGCGGAGGGTGGCTGGTACGGGCAGGCCGCGCGGAGCCTCGGCTGGTTCCTCACCTCCATGGGCATGGACTGGGCCGAGGCCGACCAGGCGGTGGAACGGGCGATCGGAGGGCGGTTCAAGAGCTGGACCGATCCCGGGCGGGCGGTGATCGAGTCCGTCGGCGAGGACTTGGCCGTCGACCTGACCGGCCATGCGCCCTACCGGGATCACCGGGAGCGGGAGGAGCTGGAGAACTTCCATGACCGGGGCTGACAGTCTGGCGATGTGGCTGCGGGTGCGGAAAGAGGCGGCGTGGGATCAAGCGCCGTCCCTGCGAAGGAGGTTGCCCGTGACTGACGGGTTCCGGGCGTGGTGTGCAGGTCCGGTCCGGCTACGGGACTCCGGCCGGGCGGAGTGTCTGCTGGCCGCGTACGCCTTGGCGCGAGCCGATGCGGTGCGGGGTGCTCCGCTCGACTTCACACTGTTGTCGGGGTGGCAGCGTGAAGTCCTGGGCGGGGAAGCGCCGTTCCGCTTGGGAGACGCCTACGCGAAGGGTGGCCGCGAGCGGTACGCCCTGACCGCGCACACCCGGGCCGACTTCGACGCTTGCCTGCGCGAGGCGACCACCTCGGAGCTTCCGCTGTCGGCCCGCGCGGCCCGTGCGTACCTCGACGTGGCCTTCTTCCACCCCTTCGCCGACGGCAACGCCCGCGCGGCCCTGCTGACCCTGGTCCACGTCCTGGCCCGAGAGGGCGTCGTCCTCCCGGAGGTCGGGCCCCTCCAGGTCACCCGGTACGCGGATGACGCGGAGGGGGCGGCGGATCTGGCGAAGCTCGTCGGGGTGCTGAACCGACGCCGCTAGCAGGCCACTTGGGCCGGGAAAACGCAACTTCGACAGGGTCCGCAGCGGCCGCTACCTTCACCTGGTCTTCGGCCCAGGGAGAGACGCATGCCCCAGCTAGCCCTGTACACATTCGGCGTTCTGAAGTCACCTCTCGCCGACCCCGCACCACTCACGCGCGAGTTCTACGACATCGGTGCGGCCGTCTACCGGAAGATCAGCCGGCACCCCGGATACCTCGCTCATGCCGAACCGGCGGACGGCGACCAGGGAGAGCTGTTCGGCGCGGACTGGGGTGCGTGGGGAGAGTTCGCCGTACCGGCCTGGTACGCCAAGGGCCGTACGGCGGAGACCACCGCCCTCGCCGCCACCCTCTCCCTCTGGACCGACCTGCGCCCCGCCTTCGACGCCATCTATGCCGGCCTGCACCGCGAGGCCCTGAACAGGCGTTACGACTGGTTCGAGAGGACGGGGCACCCGAACTACGTCCTCTGGTGGGTCTCCGACGACGTGACGCCCACCTGGCAGGAGGGGGTCTCCGCACTGGAACACCTCCAGGACCACGGCTCCTCGCCGCACGCCTTCACCTTCCACCACGCGTTCACCGCGGACGGCACTCCGCTCACGGCGTCACGATGGCGAAGTCCGGGTCCGGCGCGCTGAGGTAGCTGAACAGCTCAGCCGGCTTGTCCGGGTCGCCGGTGGTCTCGGCGCGGCCATCGGCGGCGAGGTCGGTCAGGGACGCGGCCCCGAGGAGGAGCGCCCGGAGGTCGGTCTCCGAGAGGGTGATCTCCGTGTCGGGGGCCCGCTCGCCGGGCGTCGTGCCGGCGGTGTGGATCAGGACGCCGTTGCGCAGGCGGAGGGATACCGGGTCGCCGTCGCTCAGCCGGAACCGGATGGCCAAATCGGCGTCCCAGCTTCGCGGGCCGTCGACCCGGATCGCGAGGGAGTCGAGGAGCTGGCTCAGGGGAAGCGCGCGCATGATGTCGGGGGAGGCGGCCACCGTGGGGGTGCCGACGGGGCCTTCGCGGAGTTCGAGGGCACCGGTGAGGTAGAAGTTGCGCCAGGTGCCGTTCTCACTGCCGTAGCCGAGCTGTTCGAGGGCGTCCGCCTGGAGGGCACGTGCCTCGGCGTTGTCGGGGTCGGCGAAGAGGACGTGGTTGACGACCTGGACGACCCAGCGGAAGTCACCTGAAGCGTAGGACTCGCGGGCGCGGCGCAGCACGGTGTTGGCGCCGCCCATGAAATCGACGTAACGGGTGGCGGCCTCTACCGGGGGGTGCTCCCACAGGTGGGCGGGGTTGCCGTCGAACCAGCCGAGATAGTGCTGGTAGACCGCCTTGGCGTTGTGGCTGACCGACCCGTAGTAGCCATGGGTGTGCCAGGCGCGTTCCAGGGCCGGGGGCATCCGCATGGCCTCGGCGATCTCCAGCGGTGTCATGCCCTCGTTGAGCATGCGCAGGGTCTGGTCGTGCAGGTAGGCGTACAGGTCCCGCTGTTCGGACAGGAACGTGAGGACGCGGTCCCGTCCCCACGTCGGCCAGTGGTGGGAGGCGAAGGCCACGTCCACATGTGGGGCGAACAACTGGATCGCCTCGGTGAGGTAGTGCGCCCACACATGTGGGTTGCGCACCTGGGCACCGCGCAGGGTGAGCAGGTTATGCAGGTTGTGGGTGGCGTTCTCCGCCATGCACAGCGCCGCGCGGTCAGGGAAGTGGATGTTCAGCTCGGCCGGGGCCTCGGTGCCCGGCGTGAGCTGGAAGACCATAGGGATGCCATCCACCGATTCGGTCTGCCCGGTGTGCGTGACATACAGGGTGGGCGGGATCAAGGTGACCGTTCCGGTGGACGTGGTCTGCCCGAGCCCGGCGCCGATCTGCCCGCGCTCACCGGTGGGCAGGGCGGCCCCGTACATGTAGGCGGCCCGGCGCCCCATGGCCGTACCGGCGTAGACGTTCTCGCTGACCGCGTGCTCCAGGAAGCCCTTGGGGGCGATGACCGGTACCCCGGCGGCCACGTCCTCGTCGCTGAGCACACCCCGGACGCCCCCGAAGTGGTCGACGTGGCTATGTGTGTACAGCACACCGGTGACCGGACGGTCCCCGCGGTGACGGCGGTACAGCGCGAGCGCCGCCGCGGCCGTCTCCGTACTGATGAGGGGGTCGATCACCAGCACCCCCCTGTCGCCCTCGACGATCGTCATGTTGGACAGGTCGAAGCCCCGGACCTGGTAAACGCCCTCGGTCACCTCGAACAGGCCGTGCTGGGCCGCCAGCCGGCTCTGGCGCCACAGGCTGGGGTTGGCGGTGGGCGGGCAGTCCCGGTCGAGGAACCCGTACGCCTCCAGGTCCCACACCTCGCCGTCGTCGCCGCGCACCACGGTCTCCTCGGCGGTGCCGACGAAGCCCCGGCGCACGTCCTCGAAGTCCCGCGTGTCGTCGAGGGGACAGCGCTCGCCGATCTCGGCGTTGCCCCTGCTGATACTGGGTTCTGCGGCGCTGCTCCCGGCCATGCGGCGACTCCCTCGCGGTGACACTCGGCCCCGCCCACCCTTCCCCAAGGCCATGCCGCGGGCGAGCGCACCCACCCATTCAGGGGCCCGGCGCATCGCCGTCAAGACGGGCCTTGACGTGCCCGGAACACTCAATGCATCATTCCACTAGTTCATTGGTTGAAAGCGGGGTTCACTCGTGGCGTTCGCCTTCCGGATCGACCGGTCCAGTGGGGTACCCAGCTACGTCCAGATCGTCCAGCAGGTCCAACAGGCGCTCCGGCTGGGCCAGTTGGAACCCGGTGACCGTCTGCCGACCGCGCGTGCGGTCGTGGAGGCGACCGCGCTCAACCCGAACACCGTGCTCAAGGCGTACCGCGAGCTGGAGTCCCAGGGCCTGGTCGAGACTCGGCGCAGGCACGGGACGTTCATCACCGGCACGCTGGGCGCCTCCTCCGGCGACTCACCCTGGCGGGCGGAGCTGGCGGAGGTGGCCGGGCGGGCCCGTGCGGCGGGGCTGGAGCGCGAGGACCTCGCCGCGCTGTTCACCGCCGTCCTCGAAGACCTCTACTCGTCGAAGTACTCATCGAAGGAACCCGATGTCGTTCCCCACCAGCAGTCCTGAAGCGGCGCTCGCCGCGGACGGCGTCACCAGGAGATACCGGCGCAGTGGTCCGGACGCGCTCGGCGGCTGCACCTTCGCCGTCCCCGCCGGGGTCGTCTGCGCGCTCGTCGGACCGAACGGCGCGGGCAAGTCGACCCTGCTGGAACTGGCGGCCGGGCTGCGGCGTCCCACCTCCGGCAGCGTGGAGGTCTTCGGCCGGCCCACCCGCGTCGGCAATCCACAGGTCTCCTACCTGGCGCAGGACCGGCCGCTGTTCCCCCGGTTCACCGTCGCCGAGACGCTGCGCCTGGGCGCGCGGCTCAACGAGGGCAACTGGGACGCGGAACTGGCGGAGCGGTTCGCCGACCCCTCCCGCTTCGGCAAGGGCGACCGTATCGGCAACCTGTCCGGCGGCGAGCGCACCCGGATCGCCCTGGCCCTCGCCCTCGGCAAGCGGGCCGACCTGCTGCTGCTCGACGAGCCGATGGCGGACCTGGACGTGCTCGCCCGGCAGGAACTGATGGGCCTGCTCATGGCGCACGTCGCCGACACCGGCGCCACGGTGATCATGTCCTCGCACATCCTGTCCGAGCTGACCGACGTCTGCGACCACCTGCTGCTGCTCGACGCGGGTACGACCCGGCTGTGCGGCGACATGGACGAACTGACCGACGCCCATGCCGTGGTGGCCTTCGCGGGCGGCGCCGAGCAGCTCGCCGGTCATGCCGTCGTCGAGTCCCGTCCCGCCGGGCGCGGCAACACCGCCCTGATCCGCCGCGCGGGGCCGCTCCCCGCCGACTGGGAGGTGCGGTCACCCTCCGTGGAGGAGCTGGTGCTCGCCCACCTCACCGGCTCGTCCCTTCCCGCCTCGATACCGCCTCGCAAGGACACCGCCGCATGAGCGCCGCCATCGCCGCCGCCCCGACGTCTCCCCGGCCCGGCCGTCTCCGGCCCCTCGCGGCGATCGCCCTGCGCCAGTACCGGGTCGCCGGTGCGATCCTCCTGCTGCTGGCCCTGCGCATCGGCGTCCAGGTCGTGTACCACTACTACGGCTGGGCCGACGCCGTCGCGCTGCGGAACCACGTCGGCAGCGAGGCGTACCACTTCGGGCGCTATGCGGATGACGCCCACACCATGACGGCGAAACTCATGGACGACGGCGCCATGCTCGCCTTCCAGCCGGCCCTGGCCGCCGCGCTCCTCACCGGTGTGCTGACCGCACGTGAATGGGAGACCCGGCGTGTGGTCCTCGCCCTCACCCAGACGGTCACCCCCCGGCGCTGGTTCGGCGTCCGCTGGGCGACCCTGGCGGCGATCTTCGTGGTGCTGACCGTCCCGCTGGTGGCGCTGTACCGGATGAGCGTCGTGCACGCCTTCGGCCTCAACCTGCTCACCTACGGGGCCGAGCGGCAGAACGCGTACTACACGATCGGCCCCGTCACCGTCGCGTACGTCCTCCTCGGCGTCGCGGCCGGTGCCCTGACCGGCACGTATCTGCGCCGCCTCTGGCCCACCCTTCTCGCCGCCCCGCTGCTGACCTGGCTGGTGGCCGCCGTACTCGTCCGCTCCCGCGCGATGCTGCTGCTCGACCTCCCGGTCCTCTCCAAGGTCCACGGATTCCACCCCGGCGGCGTATTCGGCCTCATGTTCTACGACGCCCTGCCCCAGGACGCCTACCTCACCAACGCCCTCACCCCCGGCGACTACTGGCCGTACCAGCTCGCCTCCAGCGCCCTGGTCCTCGCGGCCGCGGCCCTGCTGACCCTGACCGCCTTTCGTGTCATCCGCCGCCGCACGGCCTGATCCGGACGCGGTTCCGCCCCGGCGAAGGTGATCGCCGGGGCGGAGTCATGCCCCCGGAATGCGCCCCGCCAGCGTGTTGCGCATGCTGGTTGGGGAGGTGCCATGGAAGGCGACGCCCGACGCGAGCGGACCCTTGAGACCTGCCCCGAGGCCATGCGCGTGGCCTGCGAGGCCCTGGCCGTCTCGCCCCTGGCGATCTGCGTCCTCGACGACGAGCTGCGCGTCACCGACTGCAACGAGTCCGCGCACCGCCTGCTGTCCGGCACCGACCCCACCGGCCAGGTGCTCACCGACGTGCTTCCGCTACGCGACCCCGAGGCCGAGACGGAACACGCGCGCGAGGTGCGTACCAGCGGCGTCGCCTCCCTGAACCGGCTGGTGCGCACCCGCCAGAACCTCCACGGGGGCTCCAGGACCCTGTCCCTCTCGCTCTTCCCGATGGCCCCCGACAAGGAGGGTTCCGGGCTCATCTGCACCATCGCCGACGTCACCCCCGACGAGGCGGACGACTCCGGCGCCGACCCGCTGCGGCGACTGGCGGCCATCCAGAACGAGGTGGGGGACACCCTCGACCACGACACCACCTGCACCGAGCTGGCCGAGGCGCTCGTCCCCTCCGCCGCCGACACCGTGGTCATCGCCCTCGCCGAACACCTCACCCAGGGCGAACCCCCGCCGCTGGCCCGGCACCACCTCGAACCGCTGTGCCCGATCGCGTGCAGCGGCGCTGCCGGGAACGGCCACGTCTGGCCCGCGGACCAGCGGCCCTTCGCCCCGCTCCTGGCCGCCCGGGCGCCGCGGGCCACCGACCTCGTGGCCGACACCCGCTGGCTGGACTCCGAGCCCGCGATCGGACGGCTGCTGCGGGAGGCCGGAGCGCACGCGCTGCTCGCCGCCCCGATCACGCGCCAGGGGACCGTACTCGGCATGCTGCTTCTCTACCGGGGCGAGACACCGGCCCCGTTCTCCCGCGAGGACATCGCCCTCGTGGAGAAGGTCTGCGCGCACACCGCGCGGTGCCTGGACCACGCCCGGAGTTTCCACCGCGAGCACACCATCGCGCTGGCCATCCAGCACTCGCTGCTTCCGAGGCACCCGCCGACCGGGGCCGCGCTCGACATCGCGGACCTCCGGCTGCCGGGGGAGGAGAGCGGGGGCGGCTGGTTCGACGTGATGCCGCTGTCGGGGGCCCGTACCGGGCTCGCCGTCGGTCAGGTCACCGGGTTCGGCGTACGGACGGCCACCACCATGGGCGAGCTGAGGACGGCCGGCCGCTCCCTCGCCACGCTCGACCTCCAGCCGGGGGAGCTGCTGGCTCGGCTGAGCCGTACCACCGCCACCCTGGCCCGCGACCGGAGCGCTGCGCAGCGCGAGGAGAAGACGGCGCGGACCCCGTTGCGGGCCGGGTGCACGTACGCCGAGTGGGACCCGCTGTCGTGCGAGGTCACCGTCGCGCGGGCGGGCGGGCCCGAGGTCGTCCTCGTCCGCCCCGACCGCACCGTCGACACCATCGCCACCCCCGAGGGCCCCTGCCTCGGCGGACCGGCCGAACCGATCCCGTCCGTCACCGCCGCCGTCCCGCCCGATTCGCTGCTGATCCTGCACACCCCCGGACTCACCGACGACCCCGGCGCCGTCCCCGGCCTGCTGCGAAAGGCCCTGGACCGGCTCCCCGGTTCCGACGGCGTGGACCCGCGGGCCCTCTGCGACGAACTGGCCGCCCTGCTCACCTCCCACCCGCGCGCGATCGAGGCGCAGGTGCTGGTCTGCCGGGTCATGGCCTTCCCCGGCGAGCGCGTGGCGACCCTCTCGCTGCCCGACGGACCCCAGGCGGCGGAGGCCGCCCGCGCCTGCTGCGAGCAACACCTGCGCGAGTGGGGGCTGGACGAGGAGACCCGCTTCAACGGCCAGCTCATCGTCAGCGAGTTCGCGGGCAACGCCGTCCGCCACGGCGCCCCTCCCGCCCGCCTCCGCCTCATCTTCGACCAGGCCCTCACCATCGAGGTCTCCGACGGCGGCGGCAACGCCCCCCTGCTACGCCACGCACAGGAAGGCGACGAGGGAGGCCGTGGCCTGTTCATCGTCTCCCAACTCGCGGACCGCTGGGGGACGCGGTACGAGAGCGGGGGCGGGAAGACGATCTGGGCCGAGGTGGATACGGCGGGGGGCGAGGAGGGCTCCGAGTGAGGCGTCGCCGGGGGCGGGAGGCCGTGGTCTGCCCTGGGCCGTCGCATGGGTTGCAGCGGGCCGGAGTGGGCCCGCCGGAAGGCTCCGTCGAGCCATGTTGCATTCTGGGCCCGTGGACAGCCGCGCGGAGAAGTACCTCGCCCATCTCGACCGTCTCTCCGGCGGCGCCGAGGCCCAGTTCTACTCCCAGGAGTCCTCGTCGCCAGCTCTGCCCGGAGTGACGACCCTCGTCTACGAGGGCCTCTCCGAAGGAATGCTGACCGCGTTCACCTACGGAGTCTCCCTGGCCGAGCACCCCGCATGGCGGGAGAGCACCCCCGAACTCCACATCAGCGTCCGCTCGGACGACGTCGTCTGGGCCGAGGCCCTGAGCTTCATAGCCGACGGGATGCGTGGCACCTGCACCTTCGCCTTCGGCGACACGATCGACCTCGGTGAACGGGTCACTCCGGAATCGGAGATGACGGCCTTCTGCGTCTTCGCTCCCGCCCTTCCCGACCCGGCCGACTGCACCGGCCTCGACGTGAGCGCCGTCGGCCATGAGGGCCACGACCTCATCGACATCGTGGGCCTGTACCCCCTCCACGACATCGAGATGCGGTATCTCCACGAACATGGCCTCGAAGCCCTCTGGCACCGCGACTGGGACCCGTGCGACGTGCGCCGCCGGCCTGCGGTGTGAGCCTGCCGTCGGCACGAGTGCGCAACGCGGGGTGATCCGGTCCGTGACGAGGACGCCTGCCGGCGTGGCCTCGGCGCGGGCGTGGGCCGAATGAAGGTCCGCAAGGGGATGTCGGGTTTGCCGCCCCCGAGGCAGGACACCCGCCCGTAGAGCCCCTGGTGGGAGCCGTGATGCGGAGCCGTGTCCACCTCCTCGGGCATCGATATGGAGGTTGAACACATGGCCGCGGAGAACATCTGGAGCTACGGTCCGACCGCTGGGCACACACCCGACGCCGATCTGACCGGGTATCGGGTCGAGGCGCTCGACGGGAACATCGGCAAGGTGGACAAGCACTCCAACGATGTGGACGCGCAGTACATCGTCGTGGACACCGGGGTGTGGATCTTCGGCAAGGAGGTGCTGCTGCCGGCGGGGACCATCACCGGGGTCGACAACGCGGAGCGGACCGTGCACGTGGCGCGGACCAAGGCGCAGATCAAGGACGCGCCCGAGTTCGACAAGGACAAGCATCTGGGGGACCCGGCGTACCGGGACCAGATCAGCGGGCACTACGGCGGGCACGGCTCGGGGCACTGACGCGGTGTGGGTGAGCGGGGCCCGGCGGCCCGGGGGAGTGGCCGCCGGGCCCGTCCGTTTCCGGTGAGCGGAGAAGCCCCTTTGGCCATCGCGGGCGGGCGCCAGGTGGACAATCATGGTGAGTGGGGCCGCCCGGTCCCGGCAGCCGCCCGCTGGGAGGAACCGCATCCGATGTTCGGCTTGAGTGAACTGGCCCTGATCCTGCTCGTGTTGATCGCCCTGCTCGGTGTCCGGAAGCTGCCCGGACTCGTCCGCTCGGCAGGGCAGGCGACGCGCGTCTTCCAGCGTGAGAGCAGAGCCGTGCGTACCCCGGACCCCGCCACTCCGCCCGGCGCCGGACCGGTCGTCGAGGGCGTCGTCCTCCCCCGGGACGAGCCCGGGCGGACCTGAGCCACCGCAGAGCCGGGACCGGCTTTCCGCGTGGCCGGTACACCGAGGGTGGTGCTGACGCCCCGCCAGGCCGGATGCGACGATCACCGCATGCCCGAGATGCGACCCGCCCCCGCCCCCTGCCGGATCGTGGTGTGCCGGGACTGCTGCTGCGGAAGTCCCAAGGTGACCGGGGTCGACCATGCCGCGCAGACCGCCCGGCTCGCCGAGGAGGCCCCCGTGCGGATATCCGACTGCCTCGACGTGTGCGACCAGGCCAACGTGATCGTCGTCCAGCCCTCCGCCGCCGGACGGGCGGCCGGGGGCCGTCCCGCCTGGCTCGGGCTCGTCAACGACCCGGAGGCCACCGAGGACATCCTCGGCTGGGTGCGGGCCGGCGGGCCGGGCGTCGCGCCCCGCCCCGACATCCTCGATCTGTACGCCTTCAAGCCGCCCCGTAGGCAGTAACTCGCCTACCTGGCAACAGAGTTGAAGCATGACTCTGGTCGCCCCGCACCCCCTGGGCTACCGTCGGTAACACCTGCCGACGGCGATCGTCAGCACCTCCTTCCTGCCTCGGCAGCCTTCGTTCGTCACCCCGCACCCTGGGCACCCCCTTGACGAAAGGCAGCCATGGACAACCCCATCGCTCCCACCGGGATCACCCGTCGCCGCGCCTTCACCGTCACCGGAGGGATGCTCGCCGGGGCCACGCTCGCCGCCCACGCCTTCCCGGCCTTCGCCGGGGAGGCGCAGGACGCGGACGCGATCGTCGTCGGGCACGGGCTGGCGGGACTGGTCGCCACGGCCGAACTCGCCGCCGCCGGACGCAAGGTGCTGCTGCTGGACCAGGAACCCGAGGCGAGTCTCGGCGGCCAGGCGTTCTGGTCGTTCGGCGGGCTGTTCTTCGTCGACTCCGATGAGCAGCGGCTGATGGGCGTCAAGGACACCCGCGACCTCGCCTGGCAGGACTGGCTGGGCAGCGCCGGGTTCGACCGGGGCGTGGGCGACCCCGCCGGACAGGACCACTGGGCGTACAAGTGGGCGGAGGCGTACGTCGACTTCGCGTCCGGTGAGAAGCGGTCCTGGCTCGCCGGTCTCGGCGTGCAGTGGTTCCCGATCGTGGGCTGGGCCGAGCGCGGCGGGGGACTCGCGGACGGGCACGGCAACTCGGTGCCACGCTTCCACGTCACCTGGGGCACCGGCCCCGCCGTGGTCGAGCCGTTCGAGAAGAAGGTGCGGGCGGCGGTGGCGGCCGGGAAGGTCGCGTTCAGATTCCGGCACCGGGTCGACGGCATCGTCACCACGGGCGGGGTGGTGACCGGCGTCCGCGGCGCCGTCCTCGAACCCAGCGGCGCGGCCCGCGGCAAGCCCAGCTCCCGTACCGTGATCGGCGAGTTCGAGCTGCGCGCACCGGTCGTCGTCGTCACCTCCGGCGGCATCGGCGCCAACCACGACCTCGTACGCCAGAACTGGCCCGCCCGGCTCGGCACGCCGCCCAAGTCCATGGTCACCGGGGTGCCCGCGCACGTCGACGGGCGGATGCTGGCCATCACCGAGCGGGCGGGCGGCCGGATCGTCAACCCCGACCGGATGTGGCACTACACCGAGGGGCTGCGCAACTACGACCCGATCTGGCCCGGCCACGGCATCCGCATCCTGCCCGGACCGTCCTCCATGTGGTTCGACGCCACCGGCAAGCGCTTCGGCACCCCCGACCTCCCCGGCTACGACACCCTGCACACCCTCGGCTCGATCACCGCGTCCGGGTACGACTACTCGTGGTTCGTGACCACGCAGAAGATCATCGCCAAGGAGTTCGCGCTCTCCGGCTCGGAGCAGAACCCGGACCTCACCAACAAGAACGTCTGGCAGTTGCTGTCCCGGATCTGGCAGACACCCGAGCCGATCGAGAAGTTCAAGAAGAACGGCGCCGACTTCGTGGTCGCCACCACACTGTCCGAACTCGTCGCCGGGATGAACAAGCTCACCGGCGACAACCTGATCGACCTGACCCGGCTCAAGCGGCAGATCGAGGCCCGCGACCGCGAGATGGACAACCCCTACACCAAGGACGTGCAGGTCATGGGCATCCGCAACGCCCTCTCCTACATCGGGGACTCGCTCAGCCGCACCGCCCCCGCGCACAAGATCCTCGACCCCTCCGCCGGCCCGCTGATCGCCGTGCGCCTCAACGTCCTCACCCGCAAGACCCTCGGCGGGCTTCAGACCGACCTCTCCGGGCGCGTGCTGGACGCCTCGGGCCGGCCGGTCCCGGGGCTGTACGCGGCCGGGGAGGTGGCGGGCTTCGGCGGCGGGGGAGTGCACGGCTACCGCTCGCTGGAGGGCACCTTCCTCGGCGGCTGCCTCTTCTCCGGCCGTCAGGCGGGCCGGGCGGCGGCCGCGGCGACGGCGACCTGAGCCCGGACGCGGGGACGGCGGAGGGGTGAATATCTGCCGGTATCAATGCCCCGTAAGCGTGGTTCTTGCGTGATCACGTGGACGGGACGGGACAAGAAGCGGTGATTTGTCGGCGACTCGGGGCATCACCGACCATGGGGCCTGGCCCGGTGCTCCGGGAGGGCCGACCACCTGGCCCTTTCCCGTGAGCCAGGTCACCGCCCGTCCCCCCTCTGTGCCGGTCACGGCCAGTTCCGCGAGAGGTAGCCCACCCATGCAGGTCACCGGGACCGCCCCGCCGCCGGCTCCGGCGACGGGCCCCCTCGGCGCCCCGGCCGAGGAACCGGGCGGCAACGCGAACAAGCACACCCGCCGCTTCGGGCTGCCCGTCGCCACCGCCCTGGTCATGGGCAACATCATCGGCGGAGGCATCTTCCTGCTCCCCGCCTCCGTCGCCCCCTACGGCACGGTCAGCCTGGTCGCCCTCGGCGTCCTCACGGTCGGCGCCATCGCGCTCGCCCTGGTCTTCGGCCGGCTCGCCGAGCGCGACCCGCGCACCGGCGGCCCCTACGTCTACGCCCGCGAGGCGTTCGGCGACTTCGCCGGATTCCTCGCGGCCTGGGCGTACTGGATCACCACCTGGGTGTCCAACGCGGCGCTCGCCGTCGCCGCCGTGGGGTACCTCGACGTACTGATCCCGGTCAGCCACCACCGCTGGACCGCCTGCCTGGCCGCCCTGGTCATCCAGTGGCTCCCGGCCCTCGCCAACTTCGCCGGCACCCGCTGGGTGGGCGCCGTGCAGTTGGTCTCCACCGTGCTGAAGTTCGTGCCGCTGCTGCTCGTGGCGGTCGGCGGGCTGTTCTTCTTCGACCCCTCCAAGCTCGGGACGTTCAACGCCACCGGGGGCAGCGCCATCGGCGCCGTCTCCGCCTCGGCCGCCCTGCTGCTCTACTCCTACCTCGGCGTGGAGTCCGCCGCCGTCAGTGCCGGCGAGGTCCGCGACGCCCGCCGCAACGTCGGCCGAGCCACCGTGATCGGCACCGTGGGCGCCGCCCTCGTCTACCTCCTCGGCACGGTCTCCGTCTTCGGCACCGTCTCCCACAGCCACCTGGTCAAGTCGACCGCGCCCTTCTCCGACGCCGTGAACTCCATGTTCGGCGGCACCTGGGGCGGCTGGGCCGTGGCGCTGGCCGCGCTGGTCTCGATGACCGGCTGCCTCAACGGCTGGACCCTGCTCAGCGCGCAGACCCCGTACGCCGCCGCGCGCGACGGGCTCTTCCCGGCCGCCTTCGCCCGGCGCCGGCGCGGGGTGCCGACCGTGGGCGTCGGAGTGACGGTCGTCCTGTCCTCGCTGCTCACCGTCTACAACTTCATGGCGGGCTCCGGGCACGTCTTCGAGGTGCTGGTGCTGGTCACCACCTTCACGGCGACCGTGCCGTACCTGCTGGCCACGGCCGCGCAGCTCTACCACCTGGCCTCCGGCCGCCGCGACGCGGTCGACGGACGGCGCCTGGTGCGCGACGTGGTCATCGCCGCCATCGCCGCGGGCTTCTCCGTCTGGCTGGTCGCGGGCGCGGGCTACGCGGCGGTCTACCAGGGCGTGCTGTTCCTGTTCGCCGGCATCCTCGTCTACGCCGTGATGGCCGGACGGCGGCGCCGCGCCGACGCCTGATCACCGACGAAGCCCGGCGGCCTCTTCAGGAGACCGCCGGGCTTCGGCGTACCCGCCACCTGCACAAGCGGATCGCCTCCCACCACTAGTGCCGGTGATCTTCGGCTGCGTACGGTGGCCCACCGATGACGGGCCTCGCGGGCAGGAGTGAGCAGACGGTGCAGCCGACGTTCGTACTGGTGCATGGCGCCTTCGCCAACTCCTTCTCCTTCGCACCGCTCCAGGCCGAGCTGGGCCTGCTCGGGCACCGATCGGTCGCCGTCGACCTGCCCGCCCACGGCTTCGGCGCCACCTACCCGCCCGCCTACCAGGCGCCGCAGGACCCCGAGGGGCTCGCCACCACGCCCGGCGCGATCAAGGGCGTCACGCTCGCCGACAACGTGGCCCATCTGATCGGGGTGCTTCAGCGGGCCCGGGCGAACGGTCCGGTCGTCCTCGTCTCGCACAGCCGGGGCGGCATCACGGCCACCGCCGCCGCCAACGCGCGGCCGGACCTGATCGACCGGCTGGTCTACGTCTCGGCCTGGTGCCCGGTCGCACTGGACGTGGGCGACTACTACGCCGAACCCGAGATGGCCGCGGTCGACAGTGCCTCCCTCACCCTGGCTCTCGCCGGGAACCCCGCCGAGCTGGGCCTGCTCCGCGTCAACTTCCGCACCGCCGACCCGGAAGCCCTCGCCGCGCTCAAGGCCGCCTTCCTCGCCGACGGCACCGACGACGAGTTCCGCACCTTCCTGAACACCTTCCAGCCCGACGAGAACCTGGACATCGGCACCTCCGCCGACCGCGCCCAGGCCGCGACCTGGGGCCGCGTTGCGAAGACCTACGTACGCCTCGCCGACGACGCGAGCATGCCCCCGGCGCTCCAGGACCGGCTGATCCGCGAGGGCGACGCGCTGACCCCGGACAACCCCTACGACGTACGCACCCTCCCGGGCAGCCATCTGAAATGGCTGGTCGACCCGGCCCCGGCGGCCCGCCTCCTCGGCGAACTCGCGCCGCTCACCGGCTGACCGCGAAATACCCCTTTGTGCTCGCATCCTGACCTGCCCCCGGCGGCATGTCTGGACAAAGCATTGACAGCGAACGGCGCAGGGACTTGTATCCCGTCCCAGCACATCAGCGCTCACCCTCCCCAGCACAGTGAGGTGCAGGAACGATGGACCGCTCTTCTCGCTCGCGCGCACTTGCCCCCGTCGTGGCGGTGGCCGCCGCGGCAGCCCTCACCCTCGCCGGCTGCTCCAGCGGTTCCGGCGGGAAGAAGGCGACGGAGGGAGGCTCGGGGGCGCCTGCGGGCAAGGCCGACACCCCCCGGATGACGGTCGCGCTGGTCACCCACCAGTCGCCCGGCGACACCTTCTGGGACATCGTCCGCAAGGGCGCCGAGGCCGCGGCCGCCAAGGACAACATCAAGCTCGTCTACTCCGCCGACCCCAACGCGGGCACCCAGGCCAACCTGGTGCAGAACGCCGTCGACCAGAAGGTGGACGGCATCGCGGTCACCCTGGCCAAGCCCGGCGCGATGAAGGACGTCATCGCCAAGGCCGGCGCGGCGAAGATACCCGTGGTCGGCATCAACTCCGGGCTCAGCGACTGGAAGAAGCTCGGGCTGCTCCAGTTCTTCGGGCAGGACGAGACCGTCGCGGGCGAGGCGCTCGGCAAGAAGCTGAACGAGGTCGGCGCGAAGAAGATCGTCTGTGTGATCCACGAGCAGGGCAACGTCGGCCTCACCCAGCGCTGCGACGGAGTGAAGAAGACCTTCTCCGGCAAGACCGACACGCTGTACGTCAACGGCACCGACATGCCGTCCGTGAAGTCCACCATCACCGCCAAGCTGAAGCAGGACGGCTCCCTCGACCACGTCGTCACCCTCGGCGCCCCCTTCGCGCTGACCGCCGTGCAGGCCGTCGCCGACGCGGGGAGCAAGACCCAGGTCGCCACCTTCGACCTCAACAAGGACCTCACCGGCGCCGTCAAGAAGGGCACCATCGAGTTCGCGGTCGACCAGCAGCCCTACCTCCAGGGCTACTTGGCGGTCGACTCGCTGTGGCTGTACAAGAACAACGGCAACTACAGCGGTGGCGGTGAGCAGCCGGTCCTCACCGGTCCGGCCTTCGTGGACAAGGCCAACGTCGACCGGGTCGCCGAGTTCGCGGCGAAGGGCACCCGCTGATGAGCACCGCCCAGCAGACCGAACCGGCGGCCTCCCCGCCGCCGGTTCCCGGCCCCGCTCCGGGCGCCGGACGCGACCCCCGGCGCCCGGTGGCGCTGCGGCTGCTGGCCCGGCCCGAAGTGGGCGTCTTCCTGGGCGCGGTGGCGGTCTTCGTCTTCTTCCTGATCGCGGCACCCTCGCTGCGCCAGGGCGGCTCGATGGCCACCGTCCTCTACCAGTGCTCCACCATCGGCCTCATGGCGCTGCCGGTCGCCCTGCTGATGATCGGCGGGGAGTTCGACCTGTCCTCCGGCGTCGCCGTCATCACCTCGGCGCTCACCGCGAGCATGCTCAGCTACCAGTTGACGGTGAACGTCTGGACCGGCGTCCTCGTCTCCCTCGTGCTGTCGCTGGCCATCGGCGCCTTCAACGGCTGGATGGTGGTGCGCACCGGGCTGCCCAGCTTCCTGGTCACCCTCGGCACCTTCCTGATCCTCCAGGGCGTCAACCTCGCGGTGACCAAGCTGGTCACCGACAACGTCGCCACCGACGACATCAGCGACATGGACGGCTTCGGCCAGGCCAAGGCGGTCTTCGCCTCCTCGGTCGACATCGGGGGCGTCCAGGTGAAGATCACCGTCTTCTACTGGCTCGTCTTCGCCGCGCTCGCCACCTGGGTGCTGCTGCGCACCAGGTACGGCAACTGGATCTTCGCGGTCGGCGGCAGCAAGGAGAGCGCCCGCGCGGTCGGTGTCCGGGTGGACTTCACCAAGATCACGCTGTTCATGCTGGTGAGCTTCGGCGCGTGGTTCGTCGGCATGCACAACCTGTTCTCGTTCAACACCGTGCAGTCCGGCGAGGGCGTAGGGCAGGAGCTGATCTACATCGCGGCCGCGGTGATCGGCGGTTGCCTGCTCACCGGTGGCTCGGGCTCCGCGATCGGGCCGGTGTTCGGCGCCTTCATGTTCGGCATGGTCAACCAGGGCATCGTCTTCGCGGGCTGGAACCCCGACTGGTTCAAGGCGTTCCTCGGCGTGATGCTGCTCGGCGCCGTCCTGATCAATCTGTGGGTCCAGCGCACGGCGACCCGGAGGTGAATGCGATGACCGTCCAAGACACCGCCCCGCTGGTGGAGTTGCGCGACGCGGGCAAGTCGTACGGCAACGTACGCGCCCTGCACGGCGTCGACCTGACCGTCCACGCCGGCCGGGTCACCTGCGTCCTGGGTGACAACGGCGCGGGCAAGTCCACCCTGATCAAAATCATCTCGGGCCTGCACCGGCACACCGAGGGCGAGTTCCTCGTGGACGCCGAGCCGGTGCGCTTCGACAGTCCGCGCGACGCCCTCGCCGAGGGCATCGCCGCCGTCTACCAGGACCTCGCCACCATCCCCCTCATGCCGGTCTGGCGGAACTTCTTCCTGGGTTCCGAACTCACCAAGGGGCCCTGGCCGTTGCGTCGCCTGGACATCGCCCGGATGAAGGAGATCGCCGACCGCGAACTCCGTGACATGGGCATCGTCCTGGACGACCTCGAACAGCCCATCGGCACCCTCTCCGGCGGCCAGCGCCAGTGCGTGGCCATCGCCCGGGCCGTCCACTTCGGCGCCCGCGTGCTGATCCTGGACGAGCCGACCGCCGCGCTCGGCGTCAAGCAGTCCGGGGTGGTCCTCAAGTACATCGCCGCCGCCCGCGACCGGGGCCTCGGCGTCATCTTCATCACCCACAACCCCCACCACGCCTTCATGGTCGGCGACCACTTCACCGTCCTCCGCCTCGGCACCCTCGAACTCAGCGCGGCGCGGGGGGACATCACGCTGGAGGACCTGACGAACCACATGTCGGGCGGTGCGGAACTCGCCGCGCTCAAGCACGAGTTGGCGCAGGTGCGAGGGGTGGATGTGGCAGTGCTGCCGGAGGAGCGGGACCTGACGTCCGACTGACCGCACCAGGTGACGGCGGTCTCGGTATCCTGCCCGTCGTGACGGTGGGAACCAGAGAGACCCGGCTGATCGTCCTGCGGGGCAACAGCGCCTCGGGGAAGTCCTCGGCCGCGGCCGGACTGCGCGAACGGTTCGGCCGCAACCTGGCCGTCGTGGGTCAGGACAACCTGCGGCGCGACGTGCTGCGCGAACGCGACCGGCCCGGCGCGGCCAACATCGGCCTGATCGGCATGACGGCCCGCTACGCGCTGGACGCCGGGTTCCACACGGTCGTCGAGGGCATCCTGTACGCCGACCGGTACGCCGCGATGCTCACCGACCTCGTGCGTGAACACCGCGGCGTCTCCCGCTGCTACTACCTGGACGTCCCGCTGGCGGAGACACTCCGCCGGCACGCGACGAAGGGTGACGCGGCCTACCTGACCCACGTCACCGACGACCACCTGCGCGACTGGTACCGGGAGCGGGACCTGCTGCCCGGCGGGATCGAGACCGTCATCGACGCGAGCAGCGCCCTGGCGGACACGGTGACGCGGATCATGCGGGAGACGGGCCTGGACATGGTGCCGGCCGTCGACCGCTGAGGCCACCGTCGCCGGCCGGTGGCCCACTCCGTGCGTCCTGTGGGCGCGGGCGTGCTCAGCCGGTGCGGACCTCCGCCGGCGTCACCGGGCGGTGCTCGCGCAGGGAGCGGGTGCACGCCTCCGCGATCCAGCCCGCCTCCAGGGCCTCCGCGACCGTGCAGGGGGAGGGCCGCACTCCGGCCACCACCTCGGTGAACGCGGTGAGTTCGGCGCGGTAGGCGTCGGCGAAGCGGTCCATGAAGAAGTCGTGCGGTGTGCCCGAGGGGAAGGTGACCCCGGGCTCGGCCGAGCGGAGCGGCAGCCTGTCGTCCAGGCCGACCGCGAGCGAGTCCTCGAAGCCGAGCAGCTCCATGCGTACGTCGTGACCCCGCGCGTTGTGGCGGGAGTTGGACACCACCGCGATCGTGCCGTCGTCCAGGGTGAGGATCGCCCCCGTGGTGTCGGCGTCGCCCGCCTCCGCGATGTACGCGGCACCCCGGTTGCCGCCGACCGCGTACACCTCGGTCACCTCGCGGCCGGTCACCCAGCGGATGATGTCGAAGTCGTGCACGGAGCAGTCGCGGAAGATGCCGCCGGACGCGGCGACGTACGCGGCGGGCGGCGGCGCGGGGTCCAGCGTGGTGGAGCGCACGGTGTGCAGCTTGCCCAGCTCGCCGGAGCGTACGGCGGCCCGCGCCGCCATGAAGCCCGCGTCGAAGCGGCGGTTGAAGCCGATCTGGACCGGCACCCCGCTGTCCCGCACGGCGTCCAGGACCGCCACGCCCTCCGCGATCGTGCGGGCCACCGGCTTCTCGCAGAACACCGGCACGCCGGCCGCGACACCGGCCCGGATCAGCGCCGGGTGCGCGTCGGTGGCGGCCGCGATCACCAGACCGTCCACCCCGGCCGCGAGCAGCGCCTCCGGCGAGTCCGCGACCTGGGCCCCGTACCGCTCGGCGGCCGCCTTGGCCGCGTTCGCGACCGGGTCGGCGACGACGAGGGAGGTGACGGCGTCCAGCGCGGACAGGGTCTCGGCGTGGAAGGCGCCGATGCGGCCGAGGCCGAGAATTCCGATACGCATGTGTTCGAGTGCTCCTCGCGTGTGCTGTGACAGTGGCCCCTCGCCTCACCTCACCGGCAGGTCGACCCACCCCCGGTCCCGCGCCGACACCGCCATCGCGTCCAGTACGGCGGCAGCGCGTACCGCGTCCGCGAGCGTGGCGCCGTACGGCTTGCCCTCCGCGACCGAGCGGAGGAACCGGTACGCCTCGATGACCTTCAGGTCGTCGTAGCCCATCGCGTTGGCCGCGCCGGGCTGGAACGCGGCGAACTCGCCGTCGCCCGGACCGACGTACACCGTGCTCACCGGCTGGTCCTGGTAGGTGCCGCCCCGGCCGACGCGGAGTTCGTTCATCCGGCGGAAGTCCCAGAAGACCGCGCCCTCGGTGCCGTGCACCTCGAAGCCGTAGTTGTTCTGCTCGCCGACCGAGACCCGGCACGCCTCCAGCACGCCACGGGCGCCGGAGGCGAAACGCAGCAGGCAGCTCACGTAGTCCTCGTTCTCGACCGGGCCGCGCTCGCCGCCCGCCGCGAGGGTGTGCCCGGCGGTGGCGCCGGTGGGCCGGGACCGCTCGGGCACGAACACCGCCGTGTCGGCGGCCAGCGACGCGATGTCCCCGAGCAGGAAGTACGCGAGGTCGGCGCCGTGCGAGGCCAGGTCGCCCAGCACCCCGCTGCCGCCCCGGTCCCGCTCGTACCGCCAGGTCAGGGCACCGTCCGGGTGCGCCGCGTAGTCACTGAACAGCCGGACGCGGGCGTGCGTGACCCGGCCGATCCCGCCGGAGGCGATCAGATCGCGGGCGGTCTCGACGGCGGGCGCGTTGCGGTAGTTGAAGCCGACCGCCCCCTGGACGCCCGCCTCGGCCACCGCGTCCGCGACCGCGCGGGCGTCCTCGCCGCTCAGCCCGACCGGCTTCTCGATCCAGATGTGCTTGCCCGCCCGCGCCATGGCCACGCCGATCTCGCGGTGCAGGAAGTTCGGCGCGGTGATGCTGACGGCGCGCACGCGCGGATCGGCGGCCACCTCGCGCCAGTCGCGGGTGGCGGTGGCGAACCCGTACCGTTCGGCCGCCTCCTCGGCACGCCCCGGCACGTCCTCGGCGACCGCCACCAGTTCGGGGCGCAGGGGGAGGTGGGCGTAGTGGTGCGGAAGGCGGGCGTACGCCTGGGTGTGCACCCGGCCCATCCAGCCGAAACCGACGACGGCGACACCCAGCGCATCCACCATGACAGCCCTTCTCCGGACCAGATCCACATCTGCCGCGGCCCACCTTTGTGCGGACAAATACCGGGTGTCAACCCTGGTGCGCGCCCCCGGCCGGTGGTCACCAGGGTGCGGGGGCCCGGGGTCCGGGTGATCGTGGGAGGCATGGCTGCTGACTCGACGGCGGAGACCGGCGCGCCCCGGCGGCGCGACACCCGTGAGTCCGTCCTGTTCGGCGGGGTGTACGGCGCCGTGCTGGCCAGCTCCCTGGTCGCCGCGCTGACCCAGCACGGCCACGGCTCGGCGGCCAGCCGCCGCTACGACGCCCTGTGGGTGCTGGTCACCGCCTTCGCCTCCGCCCTCGCCCACGGCTACGCCCACCACATCGCCGAGCGCGGCCCCCGGCGCCGCGGGGAGGTGCTGCGCGCCCTGCGCGACGAGTGGCCGCTCGTGGCGGCCGTACTGCCGACGGTGCTTCTGCTGGCCGGCGCGGGCTGGGGGTGGTGGCCGCCGGGGGAGGTCGAGTACCCGGCGCTCTACGTCAACATCGCCATCCTCTTCGCCCTCGGCCTGATCACCGCCCGCGGGGCCTCCCGCCGCTGGCCGGCCGCGATCCTCACCGGCGTGGCGGACGCCCTGCTCGGCTTCGCCGTGGTGATCGCCAACGCACTCATCAAATAGCACCGCGCCCTTTCCGGCCTCGGTACGGGCACCAGTGCGGGTGCGGTAGGGTTGACCTGCGTGATCACGCGGAACACTCCGCCGGGATCGCATCGGGACGTGGCGCAGCTTGGTAGCGCACTTGACTGGGGGTCAAGGGGTCGCAGGTTCAAATCCTGTCGTCCCGACTCGTGAGAGTCGTAGATCAGGGCCGGTTTCGGAGACATCCGAACCGGCCTTCGGTCATTCCCATCCTCGGCGATCAGGTCAGCCGACGCGCGAGGTCGAAACTCCGGTGCACCGGCTCGTGCACCTCTGCGATCATCCCCGAATGGCGCACAGTTTCGAATCGCTGGTCATCCGGCACACCCACCGCCTTCCGTCCCCCAAGGGCTCCACCGGGCAAGGGGCTGTCGCCGCCCGGCAGTTCGACGCGGCGTTGACCTCCGTGGGCTTCAAGCTCTCCGCGGAGCTGCTGGAACGGCTGTCGGGGCTGTCCGAGGCCGCGGTCGTGCACACCGCCCAGCGGACGCTGCGCACCGTGAGCGAGATGGTCGGTGACCATGTCCGGCACAACGCGTACTTCATCGACTTCCCGGCGAACGTGCCGGACACCGAAAAGTTCTGGATGCGGTGCGTGGCGAAGGCGCTCGGCGACGAGAAGCCGCGCGAGAAAGTGCCGACCCGGCGCGGGGTGCTGGACCTGCTCAGCCTCCCCACGTACGGCCGGTACCAGCACACCTACGAGGACATGCTCGCGGCGCAGGACGAGCTGATCGCCTCGGCGGGCGACCGGGTCACCGTCCTGCATCTCGGCCGGGACCTGGACGACGAACTCGTCGACCTCTACCTGGCCCTGGCCGGCAGCACGACCCCGCTGGGCGAGGACGACCTGCGCGACCTCAAGGCTCTCGCCGAGCGGTGCGCGCAAGGTCCCCAGCCCGAGGCGATCCCGGTCCGGGAGAACCGGGCGGTCATCAACGAGGCCCGGCTCGGCGCGGGGACGGACCTCCTCCTCGACACCGTCACCGATGTGCTGCGTCTGGCCTGCGGGCTGTCGGGCGGCGACGTGACGCTGCAGGAGCCGACCCGGTTCCGGGCGCTGTCGCGGCCGCTACGCCGGGGGCTGCTCGCGGGGCTCGACGCCGTCGTCGCGGCGAACCCCGCGAAGCTCGCCGATGTGCACGCGCACCGGGAGCCCTTCAAGCGGCTCGGCGAGCGCCTCCACCCGCACGAGTACCCGCGCTGGCCGCACGCCGCCGACGTGTTCGCGGTCGCGCGGGGCGAGAAGGAGGCACGGTCCCTCGACAGCCGGATCGAGAAGCTGCTCGACGCGCTCGACGTTCCGGGTGCGCTGAAGCTGCTGAAGGCCGCTCCCGGCAAGCTGTTCCGCGCCGTCGACCACCTGCTGCGCATCGCCGCCGACCAGGAGCAGCGGGACGCGGTGGTGGCCGCGGCCGTGCAGGTCGCTCCCGACGTCTCCGGGCGGGTCCTGCTCTCGGTGCGCGAGCATCTCCAGAACCGGGCACGTGAGAGTGACGGGCCCCGGGTCTTCGTCAACCGCCGCGGCCGGGCATGGGTGACCTCCGACCTCCGGCCGCCGGTTCCGGCTGCCGACCGGGATCGCCTGATCGCCGCCCTGGACGCCGAGATACGAAGCCGGCTCCCGGCGCCGGGCCGGCTGCTCCTCGACCCTGACGTCCTCGACGTGGCGCTTCCGCTCAGTGGCCGGGCGACCGCGGCCGGGCTCGGCGTACTGCCGCGAGGATCGACCTCCGCGGTCGACGGCGAGCAGCTCCGTTTCTTCGTGTACTGGAAGGAGACCGAGGAGCGGACCGACTACGACCTGTCGGCGCTGCTGCTCCACGCCGACTACAGCACCGACTCCTGGCTCTCCTACACGTCCCTCAAGGCCGTCGGGGGCGAGCATTCGGGCGACATCACCGAGGCACCGGACGGGGCCTCGGAGTTCATCAGCCTGTCCCTGGACCGGGTGCGCGGCACATTCATCGTTCCGCAGGTCGCCATCTATGCCGGCGAAGGCTTCGAGGAGGTCGAGGAGTCGTTCTTCGGCTTCATGCTGCGCGACGGCGAGCAGAAGGGCCGGCCGTTCGAGCCGCGCACGGTGCGGATGAAGTCCGAGCTGCGCGGGGTGGGCCGGGTGGCACTGCCGCTGGTGTTCCGGCGCGGGGAGGACGGCCGGTGGCGTGCGAAGTGGCTGCACCTGTATCTGAGGGGCCTCCCGGAGGCCAACCGGGTCGAGGAGAACCAGGTATCCGTGTCGACGGTGGTACGTGCCGTCGTGGAACGGGAGCAGTTGACGGTGAGGTACCTGATCGACCTGATGTCCGGCGACACCACGCCCGTGGACCTGTGGGACGGCGAGTGGATCCCGGACGAGCCCGTGACGTACATCGGCCTCGAACGTCCCGAGGGACTGCACCCGGATTCACGGGTCGTCACCCTCGGAAATCTGCGCGACCTGATCCCGGGCTGAGTGCTAGCGTTGCCCACGGCGAGGCCATGAAGGGGCTTCCTTCTCCATTCCTTTCCCGAAACCCAGTTCCTTCGCTTTCCTCGCCGCTGACTTCCTCTGGGAGGCGCCCGCACGGGCGCCTCCCAGTTTTCGTAGGCACCGGGTCGATGCGCTGACCACCAGGCCGTAGTCGCCGCCCCGGTACCGGTGATCCGCCTGTAACGTCCGCCGCCTGCCGTGTCGTCCAAGCAGTGAACTCGGATCACGGAAGGACCCCATGGCGAGCACAGCAGTCCGGGAGTACCAGGAATTCGCGGTGGCGCGGGGGGCATATCTCTTCCGCACCGCGTGCCTGCTGACCGGCGGCGACCGGTACCTTGCCGAGGACCTGGTGCAGGAGACCCTGGCCAAGATGTACTGCTCGTGGCGGCGCATCAACCGGATCGACTCCCCGGTGGCGTACGCGAACACGGTGCTCACCCGTACCTTCCTGTCGCACTGCCGCAGACGCAGTTCCAAGGAGCGGCCCAGTGACCGCATACCCGAGACCGCGGACCGTGCCGACGACACCGAGCTGCGGCTGACCCTGCTGGAGGGGCTGGCCCGGCTGTCGGCCAACGACCGGGCTGTGCTGGTGCTCCGGTACTGGGAGGACCGGTCGGTCGAGGAGACGGCCGAGGTCCTCCGTGTCTCGCCGGGCGCCGTCCGCGTCCGGAGCCTGCGCGCCCTCGGACGGCTGCGGGCGCTGCTCGGGGACCAGTTGGCGGAGCTGGCGCTCCGATAGGAGCCGTGCCTCCCCCCCACCCGAGAATCCGGGCCGCGCGCCCTCATCGTCGTACCCAGGAACGCAGAAGACGGAGATTTCCCATGCCCTCCCAGGCGCATGACACATTCGGAGCGGACGACAGCGACCAGATGTTCGAGCTGGGGTTGCCCGCCGCGCTGGACGCCGCCGCTGACACACTGCCCCCACTGCCCCCCGGACTACTGGAACGCGCCGCCCTGCGCGGGCGCCGGAAGCGGCGGTGGCAGGCCGCGCGGGTCGGCGGCGGTGTCGTGCTGACGATGGCGGCGGTCGGCGGCGTCCTGGCCGGGACGGGACTGCTTCAGGGCGGGACCGCGCGGCCCTCCGGCCTCACACTCGCCGACCCGGCGATCACGGGCGGCGTGACGACCACGGCTCCGCCGGTCGGCGCGGCGGACATGGTGGCGACACTGCGGAGCCTGATGCCCGCGGGCGGCACCATCACGCACACGTCCGGGAAGGGGACGCCGGCGGACGCGTGGTCGGCGATGCCTTCGGCGGGGCTCGTCTACACCGACCGGCACGGCACGAAGTCCGCCGTCGATCTGATGATCACCCGGTCGGGCCGCGACACCGCGGGGCCGGAGGAGGGGAGCGCCTGCCTGCCCGTCGAGGTGCGGCCGTACGACGAATGCTCCACGAGGAAGTTCTCCGACGGCTCCGTGCTCACCTCCACCAAGTCCTTCACGTACCCGAACAGCGATGCCGGGCAGCGCCGCTGGTACGTGGATCTGGTGACGCGGGACGGGGCGAAGCTGTCCCTGCAGGAGTTCGGCGGGGGTGGCGAGAAGGACTCGGCCTCCACCGTGGTTCCCGTGCTGTCCATGGACCGGCTGGCCTCGATCGTGCGGAGCCCGGCGTGGCGGAAGGCGATCGACTCCATCCCCGCCGAGAACACTCCTGGTCCGCCACCCGGTCGGGACGACCTCCCGGCCGCCACCCGGATGACCTCGGTCCTGCGCTCCCTGCTGCCGGGTGGGAATCGCGTCACGGACGTGAACAGCGGCGCCGGACGGGCGCAACTGGTCCACGACGACGGCAAGGGACAGAGCTTCCTGTCCGTGGAGATCCAGCGCGATCGCACGCAGGTGCTGAAAGGGATGATGGGCTGCGCCGGCGAGCATCTCACCTGCCACAGTGCGGAGCTGGAGGACGGCACCGAGGTGAAGGAAGCCCGTGACGCCTCCGAGAAGGGCGGTTCGGCCGTCGTCTGGCAGGTCGACACCCTGGACCGGAACGGCCTGCGCGTCGTGGTCCGGGAGATCAACTCCTATGCCGAGGCGGGCCCGGTGACCCGGCCGGAGCCCGCGCTGAGCATGCGGCGCCTGCGGACCATCGCCCTCGACCCGCGCTGGCGCGACTGAGGTGAGGCGGAGGGCCGGTTCCCGAGGTGTACGGAGCCGGCCCGCGTCGCTCGTCGGCAGGCGTCAGTTGTACACCAGCAGGTAGTCGCACGTGCTCGTGCCGTCGTGGATCGACGTGTCGCTGTTGAGGACGTAGAAGGCGTTGGCGAAGCCGGTGGCTGTGATCTTCGGGACCACGATCATGGTCTGGTTCGCCATGCTCAGGGAGTTCGGCCGCACCACGTTCGTGTACAGCAGGTTGAAGAGGTTGTCCCTGAGGTTGGGGAGCCGGAGGATGCGGTACACGCGGTCGCCCGCCGACCCCGTGATGGCGGCCTGGTTGCCCGTCGCCGCCCACTGCGAGGGGGACGTGGCCATGCGGCCCTGCGTCTCCAGCTCCTGGAGCCGACGCTGCGTGCTCGCCCGGACACCGGCCATGTGGATGTGGAGCTGGTCGAAGCGCCGGGCGCCCTGGGAGTTGATGCCCAGTCCGATGTTGGGGTACTGCACGGGGACACTTCCGCCGCTGCGCGCGTTCTCCCACGCCTCGTGCCAGTAGTTCGCCACCCCACCCGTCTCCAGGAACGGGCATTCGATACCCGTGACACGGCATGTGGGCAGCAGGAGATAGTTGTGCGTGGTCTCCGGCTTTCCGTGCAGCACGACGTAGTTCGGGGTCATCTTCAGGCAGTCCGGCTTGGGCTGCGGCGGCGGGGGCACCGTCCCGTTGGTGCAGTACTGGACGTCGTGCCACAGCGGGTCGTTGTCCGTGGGCCTGCCGCAGAGCCCCTGGAGCTGGGCGGGGGGACACGGGCTCGCGCCGCCCGGGGGCGGGGGAGTAGTGGGGCAGGTGTCGGGCGTGGGGCCCGCGCTCCCCCCGTTCGCCGCCGTGGCCGTGCCGCCCATCGCGGCCGCGCCGGTCAGGAGCGCCGCGGCACCGATGGCACCGGAGAGTGCCACGAATTGACGCCGGGGTACGTCTTTCGCGTTCTGCTGGTCATTCATGTGTGATCTCCGATGAGGGTGACCGCTGCGTTAGGTTTTTGCAGGGTAGGTGTCGGAAATCGATGTGCGACGATTTGTCCGTCTGCCGAATGAGTGAGCTTCGGGAATCGCCGTGACTTCCGGGCGCCGGCTGACATGCCGATGGTCCGCCGGCGCCCGAAACGCCTCAGTCGGGAGTGCCGTTCAGACGTTCCGCCCGCAGCGCCGAGCGCCTGAGTTTCCCGGCCGCGCTGCGCAGCGGGGTCGTCACCAACTCGACGGACCTGGGGAGCTTGTGGGGGGACAGCCGGCTGGTCAGGAACGCGGTGAGCTCCTCGGGGGTGGTCGTACGGCCCTCCTCGATCTGAACGATGGCATGGACGCGGTTGCCGCGGTCGGGGTCCGGCAGGCCGATGACCGCGCTGGACAGGACGTGCGGGTGCTCGGTGAGCGCGCCCTCGATCTCGGCGGGGTACACGTTCACCCCGCCGACCAGGAGCATGTCCGAGCGGCGGTCGTGGAGGTACAGGTAGCCGTCCGCGTCGAACTCGCCGATGTCGCCGAGGGTCGACCACCCGTCGGTCTCGTGGAGTTCGGCGCCGAGGTAGCGGAAGGCCGGCGGTTTGCCCGCAGCGACCCGCATGAAGATCTCACCGGGCACACCGGGCTCGGTGACCGGTGTGCCGTCGAGGCCGACGATCCTGATCTCACCCCAGGCGGGGCGGCCCACCGAGCCGCGGTGCTCCAGCCACTCGGTGCCGGAGATCGTGCAGCCGGCCTGGGCCTCGGTGCCCGCGTACAGCTCCCAGACCCTTTCCGGGCCCAGCCAGTCGATCCATGCCTGCTTGGTCGCGGGCGGGCACGGTTCGGCGCAGTGCCAGACCGAGACGAGCGAGGAGAGGTCGTAGCGGGCGCGTACCGGTTCGGGGAGGGCCAGGATGCGGCGCATCATCGTCGGCACCAGGTACACCCAGGTGATCGCGTGCCGTTCGGCCTCGGCCAGGACCTGTTCGGCGTCGAAGCGCGCGAGGAGTGTGACGGTGCCGCCGTTGAACAGCGTCGTCATGGCCGTGGAGAAGGGCGCGTTGTGGTGGACGGGCGCGGTGACGAGCGACCGCTCGCCGGGCCTGAGGCCCCACGCTTCCATGTCGAACGGGTTGAACGCTCCTTCCGCCCCCGACAGGATGATCTTCGGCCTGCCGGTCGAACCGCCGGAGGTGGGCGCCTTCCACGAAGGCCCGACCTCCGTCCTCAAGGCCGCCTCCGTGCTGCCGAGTCGACGCAGCACGGCCACGGTGGTGGACCTGAACCGGCCGTCGCCGACGGGTGCGCCCTCCCGCAGGCCGACGACCGTGACAGGTTCGGACAGCGCGAGGATCGCCTCCTCCTCGGCCGGAGCGAGCCTGGTCGACAGCGGCTGGGGCACCGCACCGATCCTGAGGCAGGCGAAGGCCCCCACCACGACGTCCACACCGTTGGGCAGCATGAGGGGGACGATGTGCCCGCGCTCGACGCCGGTCCGCTTCAGACCGCGTGCGACGGCGTCGCTCGCCTGGTGGAGCTGCTCCCAGGTGAGCTCCGCGTCGCCGCAGCGGACCGCGACGGCGTCTGGGCGCCCGGCCGCGTACACGGCCGGGATGTCACCGAGCGGGAACCCCGGTTCGGGGGTGAACATGGCTATGTCTCCTCGTCGTTGGGGAATCCGGCCGGTCAGGAGTAGAGCTGCGCACCGGGCAGCGCGTCCGGGTCACCGCGTACCTCGGCGGGGTTCGTCTCGGGCAGGAACCAGGCGCTGGCGAAGGTGATCAGGCCCATGAGGGCGATGTACGCCGCGACCAGCGTGGTCGTCCCCGTCTTGGCGACCACGGCGGTCATCAGGATCGGCGTGCCGCCGCTCACGACGATGGCGGAGAGCTGGTAGGCCAAAGAGGCCCCGGAATAGCGGACGTTGGGTGCGAACAGCTCACCGAGGAAGGCGGCCATCGGGCCGTACGTAAGGCCCTGGAAGAGGAAGCCGACCGTGACCGCGACGAAGACCAGCGGCGCCGACGCCGTGTCCACCAGCGCGAAGTAGGGGAACGCCCAGGCGGCCACGCCGAGTCCGCCGACGAGGACCAGGTTGCGGCGGCCGAAGCGGTCCGACAGGTGACCCGCGTAGGGGAGTATCCCCGCCATCAGGGCCGAGCTGAGCAGGGTGACGGTGAGCAGGGAGTTGCGTTCCATGTGCAGCGTGGTCGTGCCGTAGCTGAGCAGGCCGGTGATGCTGACGTAGAAGAGGCTGTTCGTGGCGGACAGGGTGCCGCAACCGAGCAGGATCGTGCGCCAGTTGTGGCGTACGGCCTCGGTCAGCGGGGCCCGGACCACACTCGCCTCCGGCTTGCCCGCCGCCGCCTTCTGGAGTTCGCGGAAGTCCGGGGTGTCCTCGACCTTGTTCTGGATGTGCAGGACGACGGGGAACATGACCGCGCTGAGCAGGAACGGGATGCGCCAGCCCCAGTCCAGGAACGCGTCGCTCGACACGACGGACCCGGTCGTGGTGAAGATCAGGTTCACGATGATGACCGCCACCGGCACGCTCGTCTGGCCGAACGTGCCCGCGAAGCCACGGCGTTTGGGGTGCGCCGACTCGGTGAGGAGCAGCGCGATGCCGCCCCACTGGCCACCCGCCGCCGCCCCCTGGACGAAGCGGAGCAGCACCAGCAGGACCGGTGCGAGCACGCCGGCCGTCGAGGCGCTCGGCAGACAGCCGATGAGGAACGTCGCGGCGGCCATGCCGATCAGGCAGGCCACGACCGTCGGCTTGCGCCCGTGCTTGTCACCGAAGTGACCGGCGAGCAGCCCGCCGAGCGGCCGGGCCACGAAACCGGCCCAGAAGGTGCTGAAGGACAGCAGCGTGCCCATGAAGGCGGACGAGTGCGGGAAGAAGACGTGCGGGAAGACCAGTGCCGCCGCCGTGCCGTAGAGGAAGAAGTCGTACCACTCGATCGAGCTGCCGATCAGCCCGGCCGCCAGCAGCTTCCAGCCGGTGCGGCGCTCGGGCACCGTGGCGGGATCGGAGCCGTCAGCCTGGACGTGGGCCTGCGCGGATGAGGCCATGGGAGGCATCCCTCCGGTTCTGGTTCAGGGGTGGGTGCGAGGACGCCCGCCGGCCGGTCGGGACCTGTGCCACAGCTCTGCGCCGTGTCTGTGTCGTGGGGTGAGAGTAGGGCTGAGCAGGCACTTCGCGAGATGGGGATTGGCTACACTCCTCGCACCCTGGGGGTGGGTGAATCCACCACCTCCTCTCTCGTCGAGAGCAGTCGAAGGCGATCCATGGCACCGACCGATTCCGAGCCGGCGAGCGACGGCGGCCACGGCGAACTGGCCGCCTACCGGCTGCGCCGCGAACGCGAGCTCAGCAGCCTGTACGCGACGGCCCGTTCGCTGACCGTGCTGGGGGAGGTCGACGTGGTGCTCCCGTCGATCGTCCGGGAGGCACATGAGCTGATCGGCAGCGACTTCGTCTATCTCTCGCTCCTGGACGCGGACGGCGACCTCACCCTCAGCGCGTCGGCCGGCACCATCTCGCCGGAGTTCTCCTTCGCGCGCATGCCCGCGGGGGCGGGCCTCGGCGGCTCGGTCATCGAGGCCAGAGCGCCGGTCTGGGTCAGCGACTACCGGCAGGCCGACGGCTTCCACCGCCACCGCGACTTCGACCTCCTCGTCGCCAGAGAGGGGCTCGTGGCCCTGCTCGGAGTGCCTCTCCTGGTGGGCGATGGCGTGATCGGTGTCCTCTTCGCCGCCGACCGCACCGAGCGCCCCTTCGAGAAGGACGAGGTCGCCCTCCTCAGCGCCTTCGCCGACCATGCCGCGATCGCCCTCAACAACGCCCGGCTGTACGACGAGAGCCGGGTCGCCCTCCAGCGGCTCAGGGACGCCTACCGCGTCATCGAGGACCAGGTCGCCACGATGGAGCGGGCCGCCGCCGTGCACGAGGCGCTGACCCATGTGGTGCTGACCGGGGGAGGGCCGGGGGACATCGCCCAGTCGCTGGTCGACCACCTGGAGGGCGTGGTCACCATCCGGGACCGGGACGACGAGGTCGTGGCCACGCGTTCCTCCGGGTCGGCGACGGCGGGCGACGATCCGTGCCTCGAGAAGGAGTTGCTGGAGAGAGCGCGCCGGACCGGCCGCTGCGTCCACGGCGAGGGGGCCGACGGTACGGTCCTCAGTGTGGCCGCCATCCAGGCCGGGGGCAGCCACCTCGGCTCCCTGTCCCTGCGGCGGCGGGCCGTCACGGAGTCGGCCGACGTCCGGATGCTGGAGCGCTCGGCCCAGATAACCGGCCTGCTCGCGCTCATGCGCGACGCCCGCGTGGAGGCCGAGGAACGGGTACGGGGCGAACTGCTCATGGAGCTGCTGTCCCACCCGCCGCTCCAGCCCGTCCATCCGGCACTGCGCGACCGGGCGCTCGCGCGGGGCGTCGACGTCGACCAGCTCGACGTCCTGGTCACCGCCGACTGCCCCGACCGGCCCACCGGCGACATCGTCCGCGAGCTGCACGCCTCCTCACCGGAGTGGTCCGGGCTGGCGGGCGAATACCTGGGCCGGGCGACGATGCTGCTCCGTACCGACGACCCCGAGGCGGCGGTACGGACGCTGCACCACCGGCTGCGCCGCAGGCTCGGCACGCCGGTGCTCGTGGTCGCCGACCGGATCACCGGGCACGACCGCGCCCACTCCTTCACGCTGGCCCAACGCTGCCTGGACGTCATGCGCTGCCTCGGCGAGAGCGACCGCGGTGCCACCACGCGGCGGTACGCGATGTACGGGCTCGTCTTCGACCCCCGGCGCTCGCAGGAGCTGGAGGGGTTCATCGGCGACTCCCTCGGACCACTGCTCGACTACGACCGGCGCCGGTCGACCGACCTGGTCAGCACGGCCGCCGCCTACTTCGCCCACGCCGGGAGTCTGAGCCGGACCGCCCACTTTCTCCACGTGCACACCAACACCCTCCTGAAGCGCCTGGACCGCATCGCCGCCCTCCTCGGCGACGACTGGCGCTCGGCCGACTCCGCGCTGCGTCTGCATCTGGCGGTGCGGCTGCACCAGTTGAGGGTGGTACTGGACGGGCCGGCGGGGTAGGGCCCGGCGCTCAGGGGGCCGCTGTCTCATCGCGCAGCACCAGCAGGGTCCAGCCCCTGCCTGACGGGTCGAGGGGCCTGGTCGCGGCGGTGAAGAGTTCCGCGGCGCGGCGGTAGGAGAGGCGGCCACGGCCGGTCACCGGGCAGCGGTCGCCCGGGGGTGTGGTGGCGGGGGCCCGGCGGGCGGTGACGAAGACCGGGCCCGTGGTGCGGCCGGCCAGGAGGAGCGGGAGCAGGCGGGCCGTGCCCGGACCCCAGCTCAGGGGAGGGGCCGCGTGTCTCCTGGTGCGTCGGGCGGGGAGGTCCAAGTGGTCGATGTCCAGGGCGAGTACGCGGTCCACGGGGGCTCGGGACTCATGGAGGAGGTACCACAGGGCCAGCTCCCTCAGCGGCGCGCGCAGGGCCAGGGCGGCTCGGGCGCGGTCCGGGACGGGGAGTCGGGCCGGTGTCGGTGGTCGGGTCAGGCCGACGGTCGGGTCCGTGGTGATCCAGCCCTGCGTCCGCCACCAGGCCGAGGCTGCTCGAAGGCAGGCCAACACGCGCGTGAGAGTCGTCGGTCGAGCGGTGGTGGCGCGGTCGGCCAGGCCCCGGCGCAGGCGTTCCGGGGTGTCCGGGTCGTCGAGCAGGGCGAGGGGCACGGCCGGAGGGCGGGCGCCTCTGCGGTCGTGGCCGGTGGGGGTGCACCGGTCCACCAGGGGCCAGGCCCAGCCGAGCAGCGATATGCGGTAGATACGGCGGGACGCGGTGCCCAGGTCCGCCGCGGCCAGGTAGCGGTCGACTGCGGCGCCGTTTGGCAGGCGGAGGCAGGGTGCGGATTCATGCCACTCGGTACCCACCGGCTGCGCGTGCTGCGGCATGCCCGGTTCCGTCGTTTCCTCCTCGGCCAGAGCACCTCGCTGCTCGGCTCCGGGATGAACACGATCGCCACGACCTTCGCCGTGCTGCGGCTCCCCGGCGGCGGGGTCGATGCCGTCGGCGGGGTGATGGCGGCCCGGATCCTCGCGGTGCTGGTCGTGCTGCTGCTCGGAGGAGTGCTCACCGACCGGATCGGGGCCCGTACGGTCATGCTGGCCTCTGATCTGCTCCGGTTCGGCTCCCAGGGCGTGCTGGCTCTGCTGCTGCTCACCCACAGCGTCCGCGTCTGGGAGGTGGTCGTGCTGGCGGTGGCCCTCGGGATCGGGGAGGGAGGGTTCATGCCGGGGCTGTCGGTGTTGGTCCCCGAACTGGTCCCCGCTGAGGAACTCGCGGACGCCAACGCGCTGTTGGAGATGGCCCGGCCGATGACCGCGATCGCGGGTCCGGGTCTGGCCGGTCTGCTCGTCTCCGTCTTCGACGCCGGAACGGTCGTGGCCGTCGACGCGGTCAGCTACGGCGTGAGTGTCGTGGCCCTGGTGGGGCTGCCGTCGGCGCGGTCGGCCGGGCTCCGGCGGGGGTTGTTCAGCGAACTGGGGCGCGGCTGGGCGGAGTTCACCTCACGCACCTGGCTGTGGGTCACGACGCTCCACATCAGCCTCTTCAACCTCGTCCTCTGGGCCCCCTTCCTGGTGCTGGGGCCGACTCTCGCCCAGCAGCGGCTCGGCGGAGCGAAGTCCTGGGGGCTGGTACTGGCGCTGGAAGGCGTCGGCGCGATCGTCGGCGGTCTGGCGCTGCTCGGCAGGAATCCCGGACGGGCGCTCACCTGGTCCGTGGCCGCGTCCGCCGGCTGGGCGGTTCCGGCGGCCGCGCTGGCCGGCCGGCTGCCGCTCGCCTGGGTGGCGGCGGCCGCGTTCCTCGCGGGGGTCGGCGCGGCCGTGTGCACCACCCTCGCCGCGACCGTCATCCAGCGGGACGTCCCGGCCGAGGTGCGCGGACGCATCAGCGCCTTCGACAGCCTGGGCGCCTTCTGCCTGGGGCCGCTCGGACTGGCGCTGGCCGGGCCGGTGTCGGGGGTCGTGGGAGCGGAGCGACTGCTGGGGTTCGGGGTGCTGTGGCAGGTGACCGCGGTCGGGGTGGTGCTGGCGGTGCCGTCCGTACGGAGGCATGGGGTGACTTGGCGGCTCGACGAGCGGGTCGGCGCTGCCCGCTGAGCGCCGGTGGCGGACGGCTTCTCAGCCGTCCGCCACCGGTTCGCCTACCTGCCGGTCCGTGTGATCACGGGCAGGAGCTGGAGCTCTGGCCGACGACATGGGCGTCCGCGTTGTCCGCCGCCTTCACATAGGCGGCCGACGTGCCCCGGCGGTCGTAGGTCTTGGTGAAGTCGGAGCCCAGGTCGACGATGAACTTCACCTTGTAGCAGTACCCGGCGTCGACGCGCAGCGTGTCCCAGTCCTCCTGGTAGGGGGTGTGGCCCCCGCCCGAGGAGAGGTAGTAGGTGGTCTGCGAGACGTTGTCGCTCTTGCACGTCGGCTGCGTGGCGGTCCACGCGCCCGTGCTGTCCCCGCCGCGACACCAGTTCTTGAGCGCCGTGGCCCCCAGAGCGGTGTCGTTCACCGAGGACGAGCAGCCCGCGATGCTGCAGCTCGCCCCGGCGTTGGCCGCGGTGGCCGATCCCAGCACCGCCACGAAGGCCATCGCCGTCACCGCGGCAGCCCCTCTGCCCAGCCCTCTGGGCAGCACTTTCTTGGAAAACACGAAGAGCCCCTCCCCTTTTGGCCCATGCGCCTGGCATGAGCTCAGCCAGGAAGCTAGCGGCTTTCACGGGCGGTGTCAGCGTGTTCGCGCCGGTGTGAAATTGCCGCTCGGCGAGCGTGGTCCGTAGATTGGCCGCATGCCTTCCGCACTCGTCGTCGGTTACGACCCCCAGGCCATTCCCGGTATCGACGGAGCGGCTCTTCGGGCCTCGCTCGACGCGGAGTTGGCCCGGTTCGCCGAGCACGGCATCGACGCGGCCATGACCCTCGTCGTCCTCGACGGGTCCGCCGAGGCCACCCTCGTCGCGGCGCTGACCCGGCAGCCGTGGGACGTGGTGGTCGTCGGCGGAGGAATCCGCAAGACCGAGCAGTTGCTCCCGCTCTTCGAGCAGATCGTCAACCTGATCCACCGCCACGCCCCCGAGGCTGCCATCGCGTTCAACACCAGCGGCGGGGACAGTGTCGAGGCGGCGCGACGGTGGCTCCAGGGCTAGCCTCCGGTCGCGCTGCCAGGGCCGGCTAGGCCAGCGGCTTGGTGAGCACTGCCTTGCGGTGGCTGAAGGTGTCGATGGAGTAGCGGCCGTGGTAGTTGCCCATGCCGCTCTCGCCGACGCCGCCGAAGGGCAGGTCGGAGACGGTGAGGTGGGCGAGGGGGAGGCCGTGGCCGAGGCCCCCGGAGGAGGTCTCGGCGGCGATGCGGTCGCGGGTGGCGTCGGAGTCGGTGAAGACGTAGAGCGCCAGGGGCTTGTCGCGGTCGTTGATGAAGTCCACCGCCGCGTCGAGGTCCGGCACGGTGACGATGGGGAGGATGGGCCCGAAGATCTCCTCCCGCATCACAGGAGCCTCGGGGGCGACGTCGGCCAGGACGGTCGGCGCGATGTACTTGTCCGCGCGGTCACTGCCGCCGCCCACCGCCACCCGGCCCGAGCCGAGCAGTCCGGAGAGGCGGTCGAAGTGGCGTTCGTTGATGATGCGGCCGTACTCGGGCGAGGCCGCCGGGTCGGTGCCGTAGATGCCCTCGACCGCGCGGACGAGCGCCGCCTCCAGGGCGGGGGCGGTCTCCGGGTCGGTGAGGACGTAGTCGGGGGCGACGCAGGTCTGCCCGGCGTTGAGGAACTTGCCGCGGGCCAGCCGGTCGGCGACCACGTCGAGGTCGGTGTCCCGGTCGACGAACGCCGGTGACTTGCCGCCGAGTTCGAGGGTGACGGGGGTGAGGTGCTCGGCCGCCGCGCGCATGACGACGCGGCCGACGGTGCCGTTGCCCGTGTAGAAGATGTGGTCGAAGCGCTCGGCCAGCAGGGCCGTGGTCTCCGGGATGCCGCCCTCGACCACGGCGACCGCGTCGGTGTCGAGGTAGGCCGGGATCAGCTCGGCCAGCGCGGCCGAGGTGGCCGGAGCCAGCTCGCTCGGCTTCGCCACGACCGCGTTGCCCGAGGCGAGGGCGCCGACCACGGGGGCGAGCAGGAGCTGGGCCGGGTAGTTCCACGGGGCGATGACGAGCACGACGCCGAGCGGGTCGTACTGCGTCCAGGCAGTGGCGTCGTCGCCGAGGTACGCCGGGACCGGGGCGGGCTCGGGGCGCAGCCACTCGTCCAGGTGCTCCAGGGTGTGGTCGATCTCGCGGATCGTGAAGTCGATCTCGGTGCGGTACGCCTCGGTGGAGCTCTTGCCCAGGTCGGCGTGGAGGGCGGCGGCCAGTTCGGCCCCGTGCTCGGTCAGCATCGCGCGCAGGCGGCGCAACTGCTCCGTACGCCACTCGACGGACTTGGTCCGGCCGGTGCGGAAGGTGGCGCGCAGCCGGGCCACGGTCTCGGCGGGCTGCTCGGTGGGGGAGTGGTTCACGGGTGCCTCGCTGGTGCGCGCGGGCCGGTCGGCCCTGGGTGACGTTCTCGGTCCTCGACTATCAGATGTAAACGCCAACCTTTCAGACGGCCGAGTACATTCCATGGATTGCCCGGAATGACGTAGATCACGGCGCCCGCAGGCGGAGGGCCCCCGGATGAGGGGCCCGCAGGTGCCTTCAGGTGCGTCAGGTGCTCGAACCCGTCCCCAGCTCCACGTCCAGGGCCTCGTTCTCCGTCCAGAACCGGTCGTCCGCGTCCTGGAGGCGGGACGCGGCGTGGCGGAGGTGCCGGCGGGCGGCGGCCTGGGCGGCTTCGGGGTCGCGGGCTTCGAGGGCGGCGAGGATGGCGTGGTGCTCCTCGCGTACGGCTTCGATGAAGTCGCTGCGGCGGGCCTCGTTGGCGCGGGTGACGCGGATGCCGCCTCGGGCGACCTCGCCCAGGTAGCGCACGGTCTGGACGAGGACCGGGTTGCCGGTGGACTCCGCGATGGAGCGGTGGAAGGCCAGGTCCTCGTCCACGCC
Source organism: Streptomyces seoulensis (assembly GCF_022846655.1). Lineage (NCBI taxonomy): Bacteria > Bacillati > Actinomycetota > Actinomycetes > Kitasatosporales > Streptomycetaceae > Streptomyces > Streptomyces seoulensis. The sequence continues at coordinate 4,045,436 of NZ_AP025667.1, read as the reverse complement.
GTCGCGGTCGGCCGCGACCGCCGTGTCCAGGGCGGCCAGGGCCAGGCGCATCCGGGCGATGTCGTCCGGTGTGGCGCGGGTCGCCGCGAGGGCCGCCGCCTCCCCTTCCAGGGCGGCGCGGACCTCCACGATCTGGAGCACCTTGGACTTGGTGCCCAGCGACTCCGCCTCCAGGTCGAGCGGCCGGGCGCGCCGGGGCAGTACGAAGACGCCGAGGCCCTGGCGCGGCTCGACCAGACCCGCGTTACGCAGCCGGGACACGGCCTCGCGGATGACCGTACGGCTCACGCCGAGCTGTTTGACCAGCGCGACCTCGGTCGGCAGTTTGTCGCCCTCGGCGAGCCGCCCGGACTCGATCTCCTCCGCGAGGATCGCGGCGACCCGGTCCGCGAGCCGTATCGGACCGCTCACCTTGGAAAACATGCTTTTCAGTCTATCGACCGGCGCTCTGCCGACCGGCCCCGAGCGCGGTGACGGCGGTCACCGCGTCGGCGTGGTCGGCGAGGTACTCCCGCACGACCGACTCGAAGTCCGGGTCGGCTGCCAGACCGAGCGTGGCGGCGCGCGCGTTGTCGAAGTCGGCCGGCCAGGAGCCCACGATGGCCTCGACGGCTGGCTCGGGCGCGACGGTCACCAGGTCGGCGACCGCGTCCCCGGCCACCCGGCGGAGGGTCTGGAGCATCTCCTCGACCGAGACCGTCAGCGCGGGCAGGTTGACCGGGAGCCGGCCGTCGAGCAGGCCCGGCCCCTCGCCCCGCTCCAGCTCCGCGATGTGCAGGATGCCCGCGACCGTGCGCCGGGGCGAGGCCAGGGCCACCCGCAGGCCGGGATCGACCGGGCAGACGGCGGGCAGCCCGGCCAGCGGCTCGCGGACGATCCCGGACAGGAAGCCGGACGCGGCGGCGTTCGGCCTGCCCGGCCGGACCGACACCGTCATCAGCCGGGCCACCCGCCCGTCCACGAAGCCGCGGCGGGTGTACTCGGCGACCAACTGCTCGCAGACGAACTTCTGCACGCCGTAGCTGGACCGAGGGGTCGGCAGCGTGGCCTCGCTGACCACCGCAGGCAGCGGCAGCTCCGGGTCCGAGCCGTACACGGCGACACTGCTGGAGAACAGCAGCCGTACGACCGGGCCCCCGGCGGCCGACTGGGCGCGGGCGGCTTCGAGCAGGGCACGGGTGGTGTCCACGTTGGCGCCCATGCCGAGGTCGAAGTCGGCCTCGCACTCGGCCGACACGGCGGACGCGAGATGGATCACCGCGTCCACCGGCTCGGCGAACAACTCGCCCAGCCGCTCGGTCAGATCGCCCTGGACGACCTCCACGAGCGGGTCGTCGGCGAGGGGCGAGGCGTCCGGTACGAACCGGTCGGCCAGCACCAGCCGGTCCACGGGCGTGCCCAGGAACGTGCCGGTCTCCAGCAGCCGTTCGGCGACCTGGCGGCCCAGGAAGCCGAAGCCACCGGTGATGACGATCCTCATGCGTGTGCTCCTCGGTAGTCGTGCAGCCAGCCGAGCCCCTCGCTCGTCCCGGCGCGGGGGCGGTACTCGCAGCCGATCCACCCCTCGAAGGCCAGCTCGTCGATCACGTCGAAGAGATGGCCGATGTTCAGTTCGCCCGCGTCCGGCTCGTGCCGGTCGGGCACGCCCGCGATCTGGAGATGCCCGACCCGGCCGGTCGGCAGGTCCCGGCGCAGGGCCGTGGTGAGGTCGCCCTCGGTGATCTGGCAGTGGTAGAGGTCCAGTTGGACCTTGACGTTGTCGGCACCCAACTCCGCGACGACAGCGTGCGCTTCACCTTGCCGGTTGAGGAAGTACCCCGGCATGTCACGGTGGTTGATCGGCTCGATCAGGATGTCCACCCCGGCGGCCGCGGCCCGTTCGGCCGCCCAGGCGAGGTTCCCGAGATAGGTGTCACGGGCCGCGCCGGCCGGGAGCAGGCCGGCCATCACATGCACGCGCGGGCAGCCGAGCGTCGCCGCGTACTCCAGCGCCCGGTCGATCCCGGCCCTGGTCTCCGCCTCGCGTCCGGGCAGCGCGGCCGTCCCGCGCTCACCCGAATCCCAGTCACCGGGAGGCGCGTTGAACAGCACCTGCCGCAGCCCGTGGTCGTCGAGACGGCGGCGCAGCTCGGCGGCGTCGTACGCGTACGGGAAGAGGTACTCGACGGCTTCGAAGCCGTCCGCCGAGGCCGCGGCGAAGCGGGCGGGGAACGGATGCTCGGTGTACATCATGGACAGGTTCGCTGCGAACCTCGGCATGGTGACTCCCATGGTTCCTGTCGGGCCGCCGGTCAGCGGTTGACGACGTCCTTCTTGGTGGTGAGTACGGCGGCGGCGCCCACGACGAGGCTGAACGCCAGGACGTACATCGGTATGGCGGCCGAACCGGTGCTGTCCTTGAGCGCGCCGATCATGTACGGGCTGACGAAACCGGCGAGGTTGCCGACCGAGTTGATCAGGGCGAGCCCGGCCGCTGCCGCCGTACCGCCCAGGAAGGCGGTGGGCAGCGACCAGAACAGCGGGGCGCAGGTCAGCACGCCGGCCGCGGCGAAGGACAGCGCGATCAGGGACAGCACGGTCGACCCCGACCAGGAGGCGGCCAGCGTGAAGCCGACGGCACCCATGAGGCTCGGGACCACCAGGTGCCAGCGGCGTTCCCGGCGCCGGTCGGCCGAGCGCCCGAAGAGGTTCATGGCGACCAGGGCGGCCAGGAACGGCACCGAACTGAGCACGCCGATGGCCAGGTTGCCCTTGATGCCGGTGGACTCCACGAAGGTCGGCATCCAGAAGGTCAGCGCGTACTGGCCCATCACGAAGCAGAAGTAGATGAGGCTCATCAGCCACACCTTGGGATCGCGGAAGCCGTCCCAGACCTTGCCGTGCACGGTCCGGTGCGCGGCGTCCTCGGCGAGCGCCCGCTCCACGACGTCCTTCTCCTCGTCGCTGAGCCACTTCGCGTCCCGCACCCCGTTGTCGAGGTAGAACAGCGTGGCCACGCCGACGGCGAGCGCCGGGAGGGCCTCCAGCGCGAACATCCACTGCCATCCCTGCCAGCCGCCCGTGCCGTGGAAGGCGTCCAGGATCCACCCGGAGAGCGGGTTGCCGAAGATGCCCGCCACCGGGATCGCCGACATGAACATCGCTATGACGCGGGCCCTGCGGTGGGACGGGAACCAGTAGGTGCAGTACAGGATCACACCGGGGTAGAACCCGGCCTCGGCCGCGCCGAGCAGGAACCGGAGCACGTAGAACGTCGTCTCGTTGGTGACGAACACGAACGCCGCCGAGACCACGCCCCAACTGATCATGATCCGTGCGATCCAGGTGCGGGCGCCGACCCGCTGCAGCAGCAGGTTCGACGGGACCTCGAAGAGGAAGTACCCGATGAAGAACAGCCCGGCGCCGAGGCCGTACGACGCTTCGCTGAACCCCAGGTCGTCGGACATCTGGAGCTTGGCGAAGCCGACGTTGACGCGGTCGAGGTAGGAGACGATGTAGCAGAGGACGAGGAAGGGGACGATCCGCCGGACCACCTTGCGGAAGACGGCGTTCTCGCGGCTGAGGTCGACTTCGGTGGCGACCGTGGGGAGGGACATGACGAATCCTTTGAGCGGCTCAGGGGGATTCTCGGGCGGGACGGGGGAGTGGGGACGGGGGAGCGGTGTTCACCACCGCGCGCCGAACACGGATCGCAGTTCGGCGAGGGCGGACTGAGGCAGCGGCTGCGGCCGGCGTTCGGTGAGCAGCCACAGGCGGGCCGTCTCCTCGAGTTCCTCGAGGACGGCGAGCGCGGAGGCCGCGTCGGGCCCCCAGACGACCGGGCCCAGCCGGTCGAGCAGCACGGCCCTGATCGGCGTACCGCTCGCGGCGCGTTCGGCGATGCGGGCGGTCACCAGGTCGGCCACGCGCGGGTCGCCGGGCCGGTGGTAGGGGATGAGCGGGACGTGTCCGACCTTCATCACGTAGTACGGCGTGATCGGCGGGAGCACGTCGTCCCGGCTCCACACCCCGGCCAGGGTCAGGCCGACCAGGTGCGTGGAGTGGGTGTGGACGACGAAGCGGGCGGTGGGGTCGGCGGCGTAGATCCGGCGGTGCAGGGTGAGGGTCTTGCTGGCCCGGTCGCCCGCGATCTGCTCGCCCCGGCCGTCGACGAGGGCCAGCCGGCCGGGTTCGAGGAAGCCCAGGGCGGCGTCGGTCGGGGTGATCAGGTGGCTGTCGCCGACCCGGGCGCTGATGTTGCCCGCGCTGGCGTGCACGTAGCCGCGCGCGAACAGGCTCGTGCCCACCCGGACGATCTCGCGCCGGGCGTCCTCCACCGGGCCGGTCATGACCTCTCCAGCAGGGCGAACGCGGCGGAGAAGAAGTCGGGGCCGCCGAAGTTCCCTGATTTCAGGGTCAGATGGAGCGTGTCCCCGTCGGGCAGGGTCGCCGCGCACCACGGCACACCGGGGTCGATCTGCGGGCCGATCCGGAGTCCGGTGACGCCGAGCGCCTGGACGACGGCCCCGGAGGTCTCGCCCCCGGCGACGACGAGCCGGCGCACCCCGCGCGCCACGAGCCCCCGCGCCACCTCGGCGAGGGTGCGTTCCACCAGCTCACCGGCCTCGGCGGCACCGAGCCTGCTCTGCACCCCGCGTACCGCGTCGGGCGCCTCGGTGGAGTAGACGAGGACGGGGCCCTGTGCCAGGTGGGCCTCGGCGAAGGCCAGCGCCTCACCGGTCACGTCCGCACCGGACGCGATGCGCAGCGGGTCCACGCTGAACGCGGGCCGTCCGCTGTCCAGGAACGCGCGGACCTGGCCGTTGGTGGCCACCGACACCGACCCGGAGACGATGGCCTGGTGCCCGCCGGCGGGCGGCAACTGGGCCGCCGCCGACGTCGGCCGGAGCCCCCAGTTCGCGGGCAGTCCGATGGCCAGCCCCGAACCGGCGGTCACCAGCGGCAGTTCCCGCACGGCCTCGCCCAGGCGCACCAGGTCGTCGTTGGAGACGGCGTCGGCGATGGCGAACGCGACGCCCGCGGAACGCAGTTCCTCGATACGGGCCCGCACCGCGTCCGCGCCCGCGGCGAGGACCGTGTGGTCGATGAGGCCGACAGGACGCGTGGTCTGCGCGCCGAGCACGGAGACCAGGTCGGAGTCGGTCATCGGCGTCAGCGGGTGGTGCCGCATGCCGCTCTCGCTCAACAGCACGTCACCCACGAAGAGATGACCCTTGAAGACCGTACGTCCGTTGTCCGGGAAGGCCGGGGTGGCCACCGTGAAGTCGGTGCCCAGCGCGTCCATCAGGGCCTCGGTCACCGGACCGATGTTCCCTGCGGGAGTGGAGTCGAAGGTCGAGCAGTACTTGAAGTAGATCTGCTCCGCCCCCGCGTCCCGCAGCCACGCCAGCGCGCGCAGCGAGGCGTCCACGGCCTCCGCGACGGGCACGGTACGGGACTTGAGCGCGATCACGACCGCGTCCGCGTCCTGCGCGAGGGCCGGGCCGCCGTCCTCGGGTACGTCGATCAACTGGACCACGCGCATGCCCGCGCGCACCAGGTTGTTCGCCAGGTCCGTGGCGCCGGTGAAGTCGTCGGCGATCGCGCCGAGCCGGATTCCCATGTCAGCCATCCTCCGGCTTCGGCAGGTCGATCCCGGGAAAGATCTTGATCACCGCGCTGTCGTCCTCGCCGCCGAGGCCCGAGGCCGCCGCCTGCAGGAACATCTGGTGGGCGGTGGCGGCGAGCGGCAGCGGGAACCGCTCCGGGCGGGCGGAGTCCAGCACGATCCCCAGGTCCTTGACGAAGATGTCGACGGCGGACAGGGGGGTGTAGTCACCGGCGAGCACATGCGCCATGCGGTTCTCGAACATCCATGAGTTGCCCGCGCTGTGGGTGATGACCTCGTACAGGGTCTCGGCCGGGATGCCGGCCTTGATCCCCAGGGCCATCGCCTCGGCGGCCGCGGCGATGTGGACGCCGGCGAGCAACTGGTTGACGGCCTTCACCTTGGAGCCGAGCCCGGCGCTCGTGCCCAGCCGGTGGACGGTCGCGCTCATCGCGTCCAGTACCGGACCGGCGAGCGCGTACGCC